>JARYGO010000008.1:0-117760 GCA_033795485.1 Sphingobium sp. | reverse complement strand
CGCCGCGCCCAGGATGACCAGGGAATCGCTGAAACTATCGGGATTGATCGCGCCGGCCATCGCGCGATCATTGCGGGAAGCGATCGAAATTGCCAGCGCCGCGTGGAAAAAACCGGCGGTTCACGCGCCTGATTGGTGCGGACGGCGGGACTTGAACCCGCATTTCCAGGGGAAGGCGGATTTTAAGTCCGCTGCGTCTACCGATTTCGCCACGTCCGCCCAGAACCGTTCTGGACCGCGCCTCCCTGCCGGGCGGCGGCGGGCGGGTCAAGGCCGGCGATTTCTATGTCTGCGCCGGCCGTCGCTTATTTGGCGTTGAGCCGCTCGCGCATTTCCTTGCCCGGCTTGAAATAGGGCACGCGCTTCGCCTCGACCGGGACCTGTTCTCCGGTGCGCGGGTTGCGCCCGGTGCGCGCCTCGCGCGCGCGGGTGGTGAAGGCGCCGAAACCGCGCAGTTCCACCCTGCCGCCCGACGATAGGCGTTCCACGATCTCCTTGAAGAACAGATCGACGATCCGCTCCATCTCCTGCGAGGTCAGACCTGGATTTTCTTCCGCTAGCTTCTGGATCAATTCCGAACGGATCATGATGCCCTCCACGCCTCTTGCCCCCCACAGGCGGACGGACCTTTGCATAACGCGGCTGCGCTTTGTTTACAATCGGGCAGAAGCGGCTGATCTCGCGGGTGCAACAAACATGGAAAGGCCCGCCGGAGGGTGTCCGGCGGGCCATATCCTTCAGCCTGTGGCGAAGAGAGCGGTCAGCCCTC
The DNA here is from genome assembly GCA_033795485.1 of Sphingobium sp. Taxonomy (GTDB): domain Bacteria; phylum Pseudomonadota; class Alphaproteobacteria; order Sphingomonadales; family Sphingomonadaceae; genus Sphingobium. The sequence continues at coordinate 116,991 of JARYGO010000008.1, read as the reverse complement.
GTTCTTGGCCTTGAGCGCTTCGCCCAGAATGTCGCCCAGCGACGCGCCGCTGTCGGACGAGCCGTACTGCGCCACCGCCTGCTTCTCTTCGGAGATTTGCAGAGCCTTGACCGAGAAGTTCGGCTTCTTGGCGCGGTCGAAACCGATCACCATCGCGTCGAACTTCTGGCCCACCTGGAAACGCTCCGGACGCTGTTCGTCGCGGTCGCGGCCAAGATCGCTGCGCTTGATGAAGCCGGTCGCGCCATCGTCGCCGGCCTGGACTTCCAGGCCGCCGTCGCGGACTTCCAGAACCGTCACGGTGACGGTGGCGTTGCGATTGAGGCCAGCGGCCGCCGCAGCGGTGCCGCCAGCGGCCGGGCCGCCACGCTCGAGCTGCTTCATGCCCAGGCTGATGCGCTCCTTCTCGACATCGATGTCGAGAACGACGGCCTGAACGGCCTCACCCTTGCGGTGCAGCGCCAGCGCGTCCTCGCCGGAAATGCCCCAGGCGATGTCGGACATGTGGACCATGCCGTCGACGTCGCCGTCCAGGCCGATGAACAGGCCGAACTCGGTCGCGTTCTTGACTTCGCCTTCAACGACCGAGCCGACCGGGTGCTTCTCGGCAAAGCTGTCCCAGGGGTTGGACTGGGCCTGCTTGAGACCCAGGCTGATGCGGCGCTTGTCGGGATCGACCTCCAGCACGATGACGTCGACTTCCTGGCTGGTCGAAACGATCTTGCCCGGATGGACGTTCTTCTTGGTCCAGGACATTTCGCTGACATGGACCAGGCCTTCGATGCCCGGTTCCAGCTCCACGAACGCGCCATATTCGGTGATGTTGGTGACGCGGCCCGACAGCTTCGCGCCGACAGGATATTTGGCGGCGGCGCCTTCCCACGGATCGCTCTCAAGCTGCTTCATGCCCAGCGAGATGCGCTGGGTGTCGCGGTTGATGCGGATGATCTGCACGCGGACGGTGTCGCCGATGTTGATCATCTCGTTGGGGTGGTTGATGCGCTTGTACGACAGGTCGGTGACGTGCAGCAGACCGTCGATGCCGCCCAGGTCGACGAACGCGCCATAGTCGGTGATGTTCTTGACCACACCCTCGATCACCTGACCCTCGGCCAGCGTCTGAATGAGGCCGCTGCGCTGTTCGGCGCGGGTTTCTTCCAGGATGGCGCGGCGCGACACGACGATGTTGCCGCGACGGCGATCCATCTTCAGGATCTGGAACGGCTGGGGGATGTCCATCAGCGGGGTGACGTCGCGCACAGGGCGGATGTCGACCTGGCTGCCCGGCAGGAAGGCCACGGCGCCGTCGAGATCGACGGTGAAGCCGCCCTTGACGCGGCCGAAGATCACGCCTTCGACGCGGGCGTTTTCAGTGAACTCGCTTTCCAGCTTATCCCAGGCGGCTTCGCGGCGGGCGCGGTCGCGCGACAGCATCGCTTCGCCATGGGCGTTCTCGACGCGGTCGACATAAACCTCGACCTCATCGCCGACCTTGATGTCGGCCTTCTGGCCGGGCATCGCGAATTCGCGCAGCGGCACACGGCCTTCGCTCTTGAGGCCCACGTCGATGACGGCCAGGTCGTTTTCGATGCCGGTGACGGTGCCCTTGACGACACGGCCTTCAAAGCCGCCGTCTTCGCCACCGAGAGAATCATTGAGAAGCGCGGCGAAATCGTCGCGCGAGGGGAATGCCGTAGAGGCCATAATAGTGTCCTTCACTCGTCATTGCTGGCCAACCGGTTGTGTCCGATGGTCTTTGGCCAAACCGCGCGGGACGCCGCATGCGGCCCACGCATCCGCCGGACGAGAGGTTGGGGAACCCGGCCGTGAAAAGCGAAAAGGGCGCGCGGAAACTCCGTGCGCCTTGACGGGTCAGTCCTTATGCCGACCTTCAAGCTGGGCGTCCACAAGCGCTATCGCTTGGCTGACGGCGGCGTCTATAGTCAAATCGCTCGTATCTAGCAAGTCCGCGCCGTCGGCCATGCGCAAGGGGGCATGATCGCGGCTCATGTCGCGAGTATCGCGGGCCTGGATGTCGGCGATCAGGCTGTCCATGTCGGCATGGCCGCCCTGCGCCCGCGCGTCGGCGAAGCGCCGCTCGGCGCGGACATGGACGCTGGCGGTGACGAAGATCTTGGCGTCGGCGTCGGGCGCAATGACGGTGGCGATGTCGCGCCCGTCCAGCACCGCGCCGCCCGGCCGGGTGGCGAAGGCGCGCTGACGGTCGACCAGGGCGCCGCGCACCGCCTGATGCACCGACACGCGCGAGGCGAGGCTGCCCACCGCCTCGCTGCGCAGCGCCGGATCGTCGAGCAGCGCATCCGGAAAGGCGCAGGCGGCCAGGGCGTCGGCCTCCCGATCGGGATCGCCGCCATTTTTCAGCACAGACAGCCCGACCGCGCGATAGAGCAGGCCGGTGTCGAGGACGGGCAGCTTGTAATGGCGTCCCAGCGCCTTGGCGATCGTCCCCTTGCCCGAGGCGGCGGGGCCATCGACGGCGATAATCATGCGGACCGGCCCTTCCCGAACAGCGGCAGCACCAGTCCCAGCAGCGCGATCAGCGCCCAGACGATCTCCAGCGCCATAGACGCCAGATTGAAATGCACGGTCAGCGACGCGATCAGCAGCAGCGATCCGACCAGGTTGAGCAGGTTGAAAAAAGTGAAGTTCATGGCTTTGACCATATTGCTGTAGGCATAGGCCACGACCATCAGCGCGCTGCCCAGCAGCCCGACGATGTTGGAAAGATCGAAGGTCATATGCCCGCCTCCTTGCCGCACCCGCGCTCCTGCCGACGCGGGAATATGGCGCGATAACGCCTCATGCGATCGCCCCTAACGCCTGAAGCAACGGCACAAATCCCGGAAAGCTCGTCGCCACAGGGCGCATGTCGTCGATCTCCACCCCGCCGCGCGACACCAGCCCCGCAATCGCGAAGCTCATGGCGATGCGATGGTCGAGCTTCGTCGCGATCTGCCCGCCGCCGGCCAGCGGCGCGCCGCCGCTCCCCTCGATGACCACCCCGTCCTCCAGTTCCTCGACCGTCACGCCGATGGCGCGCAGTCCCGCCACCATCGTCGCGATCCGGTCCGATTCCTTGACGCGCAGTTCCTCCAGCCCGCGAAACACGCTGCCCCCCTCAGCCAGCGCGGCGGCGATGAAGGCGATCGGATATTCGTCGATCATGGACGGCGCGCGGGCGGGATCGGGCTCGACGCCGCGCAGCGCGCTCGCCGAGACGATCAGGTCGCCCACCGGCTCTCCGCCGACCTCGCGCGGATCGGCGATCGCGATATTTCCGCCCATCTCCCGCAGCAGGTCGATCAAGCCCGCGCGCGTGTCGTTGAGGCCGACATTGGCGATGGTGACCTGCGATCCCGGCACGATCAGCGCCGCGACGAGGGGGAAGGCGGCCGAGGAGGGGTCGCCGGGCACGACGATCTGCTGCGGCGCCAGTTCCGCCTCGCCGACCAGCGTGATGATCCGCGCGCCGTCTCCGTCGATCTCGACCGACAGGTCCGCGCCGAAGCCCCTCAGCATCCGCTCGCTATGGTCGCGGGTCGGGATCGGCTCGACCACGCGCGTGATCCCCGGCGCGTTGAGCCCAGCCAGCAGGATCGCGGATTTGACCTGCGCCGAGGCCACCGGAAGCCGATAATCGAGCGGCACCGCCGGGCAGGCGCCCCGCATGGTCAGCGGCAGGCGGTCGCCGGGGCTGGCGGTGAAGCTCGCCCCCGTCAGCGACAGCGGCTGGGTGACGCGCGCCATCGGGCGCTTGCTCAAGGAGGCATCGCCGATGAAAGTCGCGGTCAGGTCGTGGCTGGCGAGCAGCCCCATCAGCAGCCGCGTCGACGTGCCGCTATTGCCCATGTCCAGCGCGGTTTCGGGCTGAAGCAGCCCGCCGACGCCCACGCCATGAATGTGCCAGATGCCGTCGCCGTCGCGCTCGATCTGCGCGCCCATCGCGCGGAGAGCAGCGGCCGTCGCCAGCACGTCCTCCCCCTCCAGCAGCCCCTCGACCCGGCTTTCGCCCACGGCCAGGGCGGAGAGCATTAGCGAACGGTGGGATATGCTCTTGTCCCCCGGCACGGTGACCCGGCCGGACAAGGCGGGGGCGGCGGAAAAGCGCCGGGGGGTCGGCAGTTCGGCGGAGGATGTCATGATGGTCCAACGGAGTGGGGGCAGAAAAAAGCGATCCGGCTTTTGACAGCGCTGTTCCGCTATGGCAAGGCGCGCGTCGCTTCGCGGACGACGCTGTCGGGCCGCGCGATTTTCTGTTTGAACAAAGAAGGACAAAGCCGGACATGGTGAAGGCTGAATGGGGCACGAAGCGGACCTGCCCGAAGTGCGGCACCCGTTTCTACGATCTGGGCAAGGATTCGCCGGTGGTCTGCATCAATTGCAGCAATCCCTGGGAGCCCGAGCCGGTCCTGAAATCGAAGCAGCCGCTGCCTTATGAAGAGGTCGCGCCGAAGAAGGTGGTCGAGACCGTCGATGGCGAGTTGGAAACGGCCGACGATGATCTGGACATCGATCTGGACGTCGATGACGATGATGTTTCGCCGGACAATGACGTCGATCTGGGCGGTGACGACGATCTGGGCCTGGACGCGGGCAATGATGATGGCGACGACGATAACTGAGTAAAATTATGCTTGCCAAGGGGGGCGCTGCTGCCTAAGTGCAGCGCCTCCGAAGCGCCGGACCCATCCGGCGCTCCTGATGGTGACGGGGCCTTAGCTCAGCTGGGAGAGCGCCTGCATGGCATGCAGGAGGTCAGCGGTTCGATCCCGCTAGGCTCCACCATCCTCCATACCGACCGCAGATCCGCCCTTTGGTCGGGTGCCGTTATGGATGATCTTCCGACGCGAACCGTCCCCGGCGCGCCAACCCTCATTGCCGTCATGCCGGGCTCGACCCGGCATCCATTGGCTCAGATGTCGAAATTTACGCGCAAGGGTGAAAGCTCATCGAGCCCGATATATCCGTGCCAAGCCGGCATCTCATGCGATCGACACGAAACTGTCCATCACCCGCTTGCGTCCCGCGGTCTCGAAATCGATCTCCAGCTTGTTGCCTTCTATCTCCGCGACGGTGCCATAGCCGAATTTCTGGTGGAAGATGCGCAGGCCCACGGCCATGTCGGCGCGGCCCTTGTTGCCGATCGACACGGCGGAGGCGCGCGCCTCTACGATTCGCACCGGCTCCCGGCTAAACTGGCCCGACGACTGCGCGCGCTGCCAGCCCGGCCCGCGCCCGGAGCCGCGCTGCACGTCGGCGAAGGGGTCGGCGCGTTCCGACCAGTTGGCCCGCCACAGCGACGCGCCGCCGGCCATGCTGCTCTCCTCCTCGACATGCTCGCGCGGCAGTTCGCCGACGAAGCGGGAAGGGATGGAGCTGGTCCACTGGCCGTAGATACGGCGATTGGCCGCGTGCAGGATCACGCATTTGCGCCGTGCCCGCGTGATCGCGACATAGGCGAGCCGTCGTTCTTCCTCCAGGCTGTTGAGCCCGCCCTCGTCCAGCGCGCGCTGCGAAGGAAAGACGCCTTCCTCCCACCCGGCCAGGAACACGGTGTCGAATTCCAGCCCTTTGGCCGCATGGATGGTCATGATCGTGACCTTGCGCTCGTCGGCCTGCGCCTCATTGTCCATGACCAGGCTGACATGCTCCAGGAAGGCGCCCAGCGTCTCATATTCCTCCATTGCGCGGGCCAGTTCGGACAGGTTTTCCAGCCGCCCAGCGCTTTCGGTTGTGCGGTCGGCCTGGAGCATCGCGGTATACCCGCTTTCGTCCAGTATCTGCCGCGCCAGTTCGGCATGGGGGAGCTGAGCCGCGCGGTCGCGCCATCGGGCGAGATCGCCGACGAACCCGCCCAGCGCTCGGCGCGCGGGCGGGGTCAGTTCGTCGGTGTCGAGGATGCGCGCGGCGGCGTGGGTCAGCGGAATGCCCTCCGCCCGCGCCAGCCGGTGCAGCTTCTCCACCGCCTTGTCGCCCAAGCCGCGCTTGGGCACGTTGACGATCCGCTCGAACGCCAAGTCGTCGGCGGGCTGGTTGACCAGCCGCAGATAGGCGAGCGCGTCGCGGATTTCCGCGCGTTCATAAAAGCGGAAGCCTCCGACGATGCGATAGGGCATGCCGATGGCGATGAAGCGATCCTCGAACTCGCGGGTCTGGTGCTGCGCACGCACCAATATGGCGACGTCGTCCAGCGATCCGCCGCTCCGCTCGATGCCCTCAATCTCTTCGCCCACGCGGCGGGCTTCCTCCGGCCCGTCCCATATACCGACGACCTGCACCTTCTCGCCCTGCTGCTCCTGGGTCCACAGGGTCTTGCCCAGCCGCCCGCCATTTTCGGCGATCACGCCGGAGGCAGCGGCCAGGATGTGCGGCGTCGAGCGATAATTCTGCTCCAGTCTGACGATCACCGCGCCGGGAAAATCCTTCTCGAACCGCAGGATGTTCGCGACTTCCGCGCCGCGCCACGAATAGATGGACTGGTCGTCGTCGCCCACGCAGCAGATATTCTTGCGCTCCTGCGCCAGCAGGCGGAGCCACAGATATTGGCTGCTGTTGGTGTCCTGATACTCGTCCACCATGATATATTTGAAGCGCTGCTGATAATGGGCCAGCACGTCGCGATCGCGCTTCAATATCGTCAAAACATGCAGCAGCAAGTCCCCGAAATCGCAGGCGTTCACCTCGCGCAGCCGGGCCTGATAGGCGGCATAGAGTTTCTGCCCCTTGCCATTGGCATAGCCCTCGCTCTCGCCCGCGTCGATGTCCTCAGGCGTCCAGCCCCGATTCTTCCAGCGGTCGATGAGGCCGCCCAGTTGCCGCGCCGGCCAGCGCTTGTCGTCGATCCCCTCCGCCTGGATAAGCTGCTTCATCAGCCGCAACTGATCGTCGGTGTCGAGGATGGTGAAGTTGGATTGCAGGCCGACCAGTTCGGCATGACGGCGCAGCATCTTCGCCGCGATCGCGTGGAAGGTGCCAAGCCAGGGCATGCCTTCCACCGCCTCGCCGATCATCCGCCCGACGCGTTCGCGCATTTCACGGGCCGCCTTGTTGGTGAAGGTGACGGCCAATATCTCGGATGGCCAGGCGCGGCACGTCGCGACCAGATGGGCCAGCCGCGCGGTCAGCGCCGCAGTCTTGCCGGTGCCAGCGCCCGCCAGCACCAGCAGCGGGCCTTCCGTGGTCAGCACCGCTTCGCGCTGGGGCGCGTTCAGGCCCCGAAGATAGGGTGGGTCGTCAGGGGAGGGCGCTGGCAGGGTCATAGTCAAGCGACGTAGGATAGGGGGCGGGGACCGGCAAGGGGCTGGCGGCGATAGCCGGGACAAGCCGCTTGCGCTCCATCCTGCTATATGAGAACAAAAGAAGAATCAATGGAGGAGGATAGCATGGCGACCGGAGGCTGCCATTGCGGCGCGATCCGCTACGAGGTGACGGGAGAGCCGGCGCATAGCGCGCTGTGCCATTGTTCGGATTGCCGGAAGGCGTCGGGCGCGCCGATGGTCGGCTGGGCGCTGTTTGCCGAGGCGCAACTGACGATCAGCGGGGAGCCCGCGCGCTATGCCTCGTCCGGTCCTGTCACCCGTCATTTCTGCGGGATCTGCGGCACGGGGCTGTTCTACACCAGCACGACGGCCTTTCAGGGAATGGTGGACATTCAGACCGCGACGCTGGACGACCAGGCCGCTTTTCCGCCTACCGCCCATATCCAATATGCGGAGGCCGCACCGTGGATGGAGGACGCGCACGCGCTGCCGAAATTTGATCGCTTTCCGGGATAAGCGGGACGACCTTTCCTCTTCAACCTTGTCGCTCCACTGGCGGCATGTGGAGAACGGTTCGTCGCCGTGACCGGAACGGGGGTGTCACGGCCTCTGTTCCCACTTCAGCCTTCGCGCCAACCGGCGACAGAAGGGCCGATGAGGAAAGGATTATCCTGATGAAAAGCTGGATGCTGGCCGGCATGGCCACGCTGTCTTTCTCCGCAGCCCTGGGCGGCATAGCCGTTGCCCAGGACGCGTCCACCACGCAGCCGCCCGGAGCCGATGCCTCGACCGCTGGTAGCGCCACGACGGCCGGTATGCCAGTAAACGACGGTACGCCGATGCCCGGCAGTGGCGCATCATCGACAACGACGTCTGATCCCAATGCAAGCCAGCCAACTGGCGCCGTTCCCGCCAACCCCGCGATGGTGCCCGCTCCGGCCGGCGCGCCGCAAGATCCGGCCGCGCCGGTGGGATCGTCCGCCAATCCGGTTCAGGTCGGCGGCAACATGACTCCCCCGCCGACGGAGGCAAAGGATTATCCCCTGTGCAGCCGCACCGTGCAGGATAGCTGCGTCAATCCAGGCGAAGCCCGCAAGGGGAGAGGCAAGCGCCGCTGATTGGAAACAGCGGGCCGGGAGCGCCTCCTGGCCCGCCTTCCTGTCCGCGGGGATCACGCACTCCGCAACAGGGTCAGCCGCGCCTTGCCCACGTCCCGCACCGCGTCGATCGCGAAGCCCTTGACTTCAACATCTTCGCGGCGGTCCGTTTCGATGCTGATCCAGGTCGCGGGCCCGGTCCAGCCCAGCCGCGCCAACTTGTCCAGCGCCACCGCGCCCGCCCCGCTGCCATAGGGCGGGTCCATGAGGATGAGGTCCAGCGGTTTTGGGGCCGCGCCCAGGGCCAGCACCGACGTCGCGCGGATGTCGGGTCGCAGGTCCAGTCTGTCCCCGTTGGCCCGGATGGCGTCGATCGCCGCCTTGTCCTGTTCGACGAACAGGCAGGTCGCGGCTCCCCGCGACAGCGCCTCGAACCCCAGCGCGCCCGATCCCGCGAAGAAGTCGCCCACCGCCATGCCGGTGAAATCACCCACCCGGCTCAGCAACATCGAAAACAGCGTCTCGCGGGTGCGGTCGGCGGTCGGCCGGGTCGCGTCCCCTTTAGGCGCGACCAGGGTGCGCCCCCGCCATTGGCCGGCGATGATCCTCATGGGCGGCCTGCCTGCTTCGGTGGCTCCTTTAGCGTTTTGCGGAAGACGATCAGGTCGTGCTGACGCACTTCCTCGACCGCGCCCGACGCCAGCTCGCCCAAATGGAAGGGGCCGTAGCTGGTGCGTATCAGCCGGTTCACCTCTAGCCCCAGATGTTCGAGCACCCGCCGGACCTCGCGGTTCTTGCCCTCCGTCAAGGTCATTTCGATCCACTGGTTGCGGCCCGTGCGCCGCTCCAGATTGGCTTCGATCCGGCCATAGCGGATGCCGTCAATCTCCAGCCCGTCGAACAGATCCTCCAACTGCTGCTGGCTGACCTCGCCGAAGGCCCGCGCGCGATAGGTGCGCGGCACCCCGGTCGCGGGCAGTTCCATCTGCCGCTTGAACGCCCCGTCATTGGTCATCAGCAACAGGCCCTCGGTGGTCATGTCCAGCCGGCCGATCGGCATCAGGCGCGGCAGGTCGGCGGGCAATATGTCGTAGATGGTCGACCGCCCGCGCGGATCGCGCTCGGCCGTCAGATAGCCCGACGGCTTGTGAAACAGGAACAGCCGCGCGGGCGCGGGCGCGGCCACGGGCACGCCGTCCACCGTCACGCCGTGGAGCGAGGCCAGCAGCGTCGCCGGCGTGGTCAGCGCCTCGCCGTCAAGGGCGACGCGCCCGTCCTCGATCATCCGCTCGATCTCGCGGCGGGAGGCGATGCCCGCCCGCGCCAGCAGCTTGGCGATACGCTGCGGTTCCGTCCCGCCGGATGCCGCCGCTGCATGGGCCGGATGGGGGTTGCTGGTCGGGACGTTCGGCTTTTTCGGGCGGCCGGCGGTCGGGCCGGAGCGGGGCGGACCCATGCCCGTCTTGCTAGGGCCGGGCTTGGCCCCACCCGGCTTGCCCGCGCCCGGTTTGCGCTCTCCAAAGGCGGAGCGCGCGGTCGTGGCTGCGCCGGGTTTCCTGCCGGTGCCCGGCCTTTTGGGCGGCCCCGATTTTTTTGGCGGTTCCAGGATCGCGTTCCTTTTCGTGGCGGCGGGCCGTCACCATATCGGCGGCGCGCGCAAAAAATGACGAACGGTGTCTTCCCGACGCCTGCGCGAAGGGAATTAGCGAAACGACCGGGAAACCGGGCCCGTTCCAAAGCGTTCTAATCACGGTGCATTGGCGCAAGCAGGGCGGATCGGCAAATGATTTTCGGGCGTGAATTGCTGACGCGAGTCACCGGAGGCAGAGAGAGGGCCATACGCACGATCCTTGTGGTCGAGGATGAACCGCTGGTCGCGTTCGACAATGAGCATATGCTGGCGCAGGCCGGCTATTCGGTCGCCGCCACCGTGGATGATTATGACCATGCCATCGCCGCGATCGACGCGGGCGGCATCGACCTCGTCATCGCCGACATCAGTCTGCGCGGCGATCGCGACGGCATCGACGTCGCGCGCTATGCGGCCGCGGCGGGTCTGCCCGTCCTGTTCGTGACCGGCGCCTGCCCCGTCGACGCCCAGGCGCTGGCGGTGGGATGCCTCGCCAAGCCCTATTCGCAGCGCGACCTTCTGCTGGCGATAGAAGTCGCCGACGCGCTCGTCCGCTCCGCCAAGCCGCCGCGCCCGCCGGCGGGCATGCGCCTCTTCCCCCGCGCCGCCTGATTTTCCTTTTCTTGACCGCGCCCCTTCGCATATGCCCGTGACTTGACCGGATCGGGCTGGGGCGGGGATTATATGGCGGAAGCGGCGGGCGGCACGAAGAACTGGGTGGACGCGGTGCGGCCTTATTGGCAGCGCGAGCCGCTGGCCGCCTTCTTCCTTGGCGTGTCGTCCGGTTTCCCCTATGCGATGATCGGCGCGACGCTCACCACGCGGCTCGCCCAGGACGGCATCGACAAGAAGGCGGTGACCGCCTTCACCCTCGCCTTCCTCGTCTATAATCTCAAATGGCTATGGGCCTGGATGGTCGACGGCGTGCGCCTGCCGCTGCTCGGACGCCTCGGCCAGCGAGTGTCCTGGCTGATATTGGCGGGGCTGCTGGTGATGGCCGCGGTCGTCAATCTGGCGCTGGTCGATCCTTCGTCCGGCCTCATCCAGACGGCCTATGCGGCGGTTCTGGTCGGCGTAGCGGGCGCGACGTTCGACATCGTCATCGACGCCTATCGCATCGAGACGCTGAAGCCCGAACAGCTTGGCGTCGGATCGGGCATGACTCAATATGGATGGCGCATCGGTTCCGTGTCCGCCGGCGCGCTGGCGCTGGTGCTGGCGGCGCGGATCGGATGGGAGGGGGCTTATATGGCCTGCGCCCTGTTCGCCCTGCCGGCGATGCTGACCGGACTGGTGATGGGCGAGCCGGAGCGACACCGGGAGGCGAGCGTCCGGCGCGGGGCGGGCGAGTTGTGGCAGTCGATCGCCGGACCGCTGGTCGAGTTCTTCCGGAGGAAAGGCGCGCTTCTGGTGCTGCTGTTCATCCTGCTGCACAAGATCGGCGACACGCTCGCCAACCTGACCTTCCGCCTGCTGTTCGACGATATGGGCTATAATAATGACGAGATCGCCATCTATGACGTGGGCATCGGTTTCTGGGCCTATCTGATCGGCATTTTCGTGGGCGGCATTCTCTATGCGCGGCTGGGAATGAAGCGGTCCGTGCTCATCAGCTTGGTCCTGATGTGCGTGTCCAACTTCAGCTTCGCGGCGCTGGCGGCGCTTGGCAAGAGCAATTGGGGGATGGCCGGAGCGATCGGGTTCGAGAATTTCGCTAGCGGCATCGGCGGGGTGACGGTGATCGCCTATTTCTCCGCGCTTTGCGACCTGCGTTTCACGGCCGCCCAATATGCGCTGATCTCGGCCGCCGCCAGTATCGTCGGCCGCTTCCTGACCGGCACCAGCGCGGGCGCGCTGATCGAGCGGTTCGGCTATGTCGACTTCTACCTGTTGACGACGGCGCTGGCGGTGCCTGGCATCCTGCTGTTCTGGCTGATGATGCGCGCCGGCCTGATCGACGCCAGCGTAGGGACGGCGGCGACGGTCGAGCCGCCCGCCGATCAGCCCGCTGCGTAGAGGTCCAGCGGCCGTCCCAGGTCCACGAAGCTCTGCGCCACCGCCTGAAGGCAAGTGAGCGCGCCCAGCGCGCCGTCATTGGCGAGCAGACCGGTCATGCGGGCATAGGCGGCGGGTGCGTCGCCCAGCGCCTCGCCGACCGCCTGCATCATCTGCGCCTCGTCGCCGGTCATGCGCGCGCAGCAGCAGGGGGCGACCAAGATGCGGCGGCTGGACGCGCGCGCCATCTCCAGCATCATCGCGCGCATCAGCACCAGCGGACGGCGGTAGCTTTTGCCGAACGCGCCCAGCATCGCATGGGCGGCATGGGCGTCGTTGACCCCGGCGCTGGCCATGCGGCGCATCACGAACAGAAACAGCCGGTTGCCGTAGCCGCCGGGGAGCGGGGGATGCTGCTGGACCGTGGTGGTGGGCTGATGCTCGTCCATATGCGCCTCGTCTCTCCAGTGGTGGGAGGCAAGCTACGCTATTGCGAGTCAATCGCAAGTAAAAAGTGATGATGCGCGGTCAGTCGGGCAATTGCCCGTTCAAGCGGAGTATCTCGCCCGCGAGATAGAGAGAGCCGCCGATCAGCACGCAGGGCGGCGGAGCGCCCGCAGGGACGGCAGCGATGTGGGCGATCGCCTGTTCGGGACCGTCATGCGCGCTCCAGCCGATCCCCCAGCGCGCCGCGACGGCAGCGAAACGGGCCGGGGGGTGATAGTCGTGGCCGGGGACGGGCAGGGCGTGGATATGCGCTACCTTGCCCGCGAAAGGGGACAGGAAGGCGTCGACATCCTTGTTGGCGAGCATGCCGACGACCAGATGCAGCCGCGCGCTGCCCAGCCTTTCCTCGCTGAAGAAGGCCCCGATCGCCTCGCCGGCCCCGGCATTATGGCCACCGTCGAGCCAGACGGTGGCGTCGGCGGGGAGAGGCGCTAATAGCGGGCCATGCTCCAGCCGCTGCAACCGGGCGGGCCATTGCGCCCAGAGCGGCGCGGCCTTCAGCGCCGCCTCATGGACGGTGATGACCTCCTGATGCCGCAGCATCGCGAAGGCGAGCGCGGCGTTGATCGCCTGATGCGCGCCAGGCAACCGGGGGAGGGGCGCATCGAACCGGCCGAGCGAATCGCGATAATGCAGCCGTTCGCGATAGGTGGCCGCGTCCCAGCCGTCCCCCATCGGTAGCCATGGCGCGCGGGCCCGGGTCACCGCCTCAAGCAACACGGGGCGCAGCGCATCGGGATAACGCTGGGTGAGAAGGGGAACGCCCGGCTTGGCGATACCGGCCTTCTCGGCGGCGATCGCCGCCAGGCTGTCGCCCAGAAATGCCTGATGGTCGATGCCGAGCTGGGCGATGCCGCAGGCGACCGGATCGACCAGCACATTCGTCGCGTCGAGCCGGCCGCCGAGGCCAACCTCGACGATGCAGGCGTCGGCGGGGTGTTCGGCGAAGGCGAGGAACGCCGCCGCCGTCGTTACCTCGAAGAAACTGGCGTTCACCCCTTCGGCGATGTCCAGGACCCGCTCCAGATAGGCGGCCAGCGCGGCGTCGGATATCAGCGCGCCGCCTATCCGGATGCGTTCGTTGAAGCGCACCAGATGAGGGGAAGTGAAGACATGGACTGTCCTGCCGTCCGCCTCCAGCGCCGCGCGCAGGAAGGCGCATGTCGATCCTTTGCCATTGGTTCCGGCGACATGGAAGGTCGGCGGCAGCGCGCGATGCGGATCGCCCAGTCGGTCGAGCAGCTTAGTGATTCGTTCCAGCCCCAGCGTATCGGCGCCCGGCGACAGCGTCGCCAGCCGGTCAAGCTGCGCCTGCACCTGCGGGTCCTGCGATACGGCATGATCCGCCACGATGCTGCCTCCCCCTTTCGGCTTTCCCTCAGGCCGCGGCGGCAGGGGTAAGATAGCCGATCACTCGCGCCAGCGTGTCGCGCAGATGCCGCCGCTCTACCACCATGTCGAGCATCCCGTGGTCGAGCAGATATTCAGCGCGCTGGAAGCCGGGGGGCAGCTTCTCGCGGATCGTGCTTTCGATCACGCGCTGCCCGGCGAAGCCGATCAGGGCATTCGGCTCAGCAATCTGGATGTCGCCCAGCATCGCATAGCTGGCGGTGACGCCGCCCGTGGTCGGATCGGTCAGCACGACGATATAGGGCAGGCCGGCGGCGTGCAGCTTGCGGATGGCGACGGTCGCGCGGGGCATCTGCATCAGCGACAATATGCCCTCTTGCATCCGCGCCCCTCCGGCGGCGGTGAAGATGACATACGGACAGCTATGGGCGATGGCGTCATTGACCCCCTGGATGAAGGCCGCGCCCACGCCCATGCCCATTGACCCGCCCATGAAGGCGAAATTCTGCACGCCCATGACCAGCGGCACGTCGTCGATCGCGCCGCGCGCGTTGATCAGCGCGTCCTGATCGCCGGTCGCCTGCCGCGCGGCCCTGATCCTGTCGGGGTAGCGCTTGGAATCGCGGAACTTGAGCGGGTCCTCGCTCACCGAGGGAGTGGGCAGCAGGATGAAGCCGGGATCGAGTATCTGGGCAAAGCGCTCGGCCGGCCCGATGCGGCCATGATGGTCGCAGCGCGGACAGACCGACAGATTATCCTCCCACTCCTTCAGGAAGATCATGTCGCCGCAGCCGGGGCATTTGTGCCACAGCGTTTCGGCTGACAGGTCCTTCTTGGCGATGAAGGGGATGGCGTTGCGGACGCGGTTGATCCAGCTCATGCGGCATTCTCCCGGCCAAGCGGACGCGCGCCGTCCAGCGCCGCCCGCAGCGAGGCAGTGAAATCCTTGACGAAGGGGGGCGATGCCTCCCCATGCGAACCGATGATGTCGACGATGGCGGAGCCCACGACCACGCCGTCCGCGACCCGGCCGATCGCGGCCGCCTGCTCGGGGCCGCGCACGCCGAAGCCCACCGCGATGGGCAGGTCGGTCGCCTTGCGCAATTTGCCCAGAGCCATCTCAATCGCAGCCTGCGCCGCCTGCTGCTTGCCCGTGATGCCCGCGACCGCGACTTGGTAGAGAAAGCCGCTGGCGCCGTCGAGCACGGCCGGCAGCCGCGCGGCGTCGGTGGTCGGGGTGGCGAGGCGGATGAGGTGAATGCCCGCATTGCGCAGCGCCGGGCCGATCTCTCCGTCTTCCTCGGGCGGCACGTCCACGCAGATGACGCCGTCGATGCCGGCGGTCCGCGCCTGGTCCGCGAACCAGTCGGCGCCCCGCGCGAGCATCGGATTGGCATAGCCCATCAGCACCAGCGGCACGTCGGGATGGCGCGCCCGAAAGGCGCTGGCGATGGCGAGGATATGGGCAGTTTTTGTGCCCGCGCCCAGGCTGCGCAGATTGGCGAGTTCGATCGCGGGACCATCGGCCATGGGATCAGTAAAGGGCATTCCCAGTTCGATGATGTCCGCGCCCCCGGCGACCAGCGAGTCGAGGATGGCGGCCGTGGCGTCGGGCGTCGGATCGCCGGCGGTGACGAAGGTAATCAGCGCGGCGCGGTTCTGCGCCTTGCAGGCGGCGAAGCGGGCGGTCAGCCTGTCCATGCTCATATCTCGACCCCCAGCGCCGTGGCGACGGTGAAGATGTCCTTGTCGCCGCGTCCCGACAGGTTGACGACGATGATCTTGTCGGCGTCCATCGTCGGCGCGACCTGCTCGGCGGCGGCGATCGCATGGGCGGATTCGAGCGCGGGAATGATCCCTTCCAGCGCGGAAAGCTGCTGGAAGCTCGCCAGCGCCTCGTCATCGGTGATGGGCAGATACTGGACCCGGCCGATTTCGTGCAGCCAGCTATGTTCCGGGCCGATGCCGGGATAGTCGAGACCCGCCGAAATGCTGTGCGCTTCGGTGATCTGCCCGTCCTCGTCCTGAAGCAGATAGGTGCGGTTGCCGTGGAGGATGCCCGACGCCCCGCCGGCCAAGCTGGCCGCGTGCTTGCCGGTCAGGCCCTCGCCGGCAGCCTCGACCCCGATCATAGCGACTTCGGGATCGTCCAGGAACGTATGAAACATGCCAATGGCGTTGGAGCCGCCGCCGACCGGCGCGATCAGCAGGTCGGGCAGGCGGCCTTCAGCCTCCAATATCTGCTCGCGCGTTTCCCGGCCGATCACCGACTGGAAATCGCGAACAAGCTCAGGATAGGGATGCGGGCCGGCGGCGGTGCCGATGATGTAGAATGTGTCGTGGACGTTAGACACCCAATGCCGCAGCGCGTCGTTCATTGCGTCCTTCAAGGTCTGCGAGCCCGAGGTGACCGGGACGACCTCCGCGCCCAGCAGCTTCATGCGGAACACGTTGGGCTGCTGCCGCGCGACATCCTTCGCGCCCATGAAGATCGTGCATTGAAGGCCGAACAGCGCGGCGACGGTCGCAGTGGCGACGCCGTGCTGGCCCGCGCCCGTTTCCGCTATGATCTTCCGCTTGCCCATGCGGCGGGCGAGCAGGACCTGGCCGATGCAATTGTTGATCTTGTGCGCGCCGGTATGGTTGAGTTCCTCGCGCTTCAGGTAGATTTTCGCGCCTTTGCCCGGCTCCGACTTCGCGCGCACGGCCTCGGTCAGGCGGCCGGCATGATAAAGCGGATTGGGGCGGCCGACATAATGTTTCAGCAGATGCTGGAACTCGTCGTGAAAGGCCGGGTCCGCCTTTGCCGCCTTATAGACGCGCTCCAGCTCCAGGATCAGCGGCATCAGCGTTTCGGCGACATAGCGCCCGCCGAAAGCGCCGAAATGGCCGCGCTCGTCGGGTTGGCTGCGCAAGGAATTGGGCAGGGCGTTTGCAGATGTCATAATGATCCAGCCGCTTTGCAGAAGGCGGCGATCTTGTCCACATCCTTGACGCCGGGCGCGCTTTCCACGCCGGACGAGACGTCGATCAGCGGCGCGCCGGTGATGCGGATCGCCTCCGCCACATTGTCGGGATCAAGGCCGCCGGACAGGCCCCAGGGCAAAGTGGGCCGTACGTCCCGCAGCAGCGTCCAGTCGAACCGTAGGCCCATGCCGCCGGGCAGGGCCGCGCCGTCGGGCGTCTTGGCGTCGAACAGCAGCAGGTCGGCGGCTCCCGCATAGGAGGCGGAGGCGTCTATATCGGCCCGGGTCTTGACCGAAATGGCCTTCCACACCGGCAGCCCGAACCGCCGGCCGATGGCGGCGACGCGGGCGGGATGCTCCTGTCCATGCAGCTGCAGGGCGGTGAGCGCGCCGGTTCCGGTCAAATCGGTCAGCAGGGCGTCGTCCGGATCAACGACCACGCCCACGCGCTCGATATGTGTGGGAATAGCCGCCGCCAGCGCGCGCATCCGCTCCGCCTCGACGTGGCGCGGGCTTTTGGCGAAATGGACGAACCCCACATGGCCGGCCCCCGCGCGCACGGCCGCGCCGACGGTCTCCGGCGTCGACAGGCCGCAAATCTTGATCGCGAGTCGGGAAAGGGAGGGGGACATGGGGGCGCTTTAGCCCGGTTGGTCTGTCAGGTCACGCGCGGGTACGCTCGCGGTCAGGTCCATGTCGTGCAGCGCCAGCCATTCATCGGCATGGGCGATGCAGGCCGCGCCCAGGAAATCGTCGATCCGCTGGACCAGTTCGTCCTGGTCCATCGCCTTTGGATCGAGCGGCGAATGCCAATAGAGCTTGAAGCGCGGTCCCTTCGTCCGCGCGAGATAGAAAGGCACGAATTGCACCCCCGCCGCCTTGCCCAGCCGCAACGCGACCGACAGATTGCCGGTGGGCGCGAGCGGCCGGCCAAAGCGCGGAAAGGTGACCTGCCGGTCCGCGCGCTCGTCCACCAATATATAGAGCGTCCCCCGATCCTTCTGCGTCAGATGACGCAGGATGGCGCGGGCCGCGCCGCTGCTGCCGGTAATGGCTTCGCCCATATAGCTTTCGCGCGCGCGCTTCAGCATCGCCGCCTGCGCGGGATCGGCCGGAGGGTCGTAGATGCCGAGGCCCGGCCGCTGATGGGCCACCGCCTTCAAATGCGCGGCCAGCAAGTCCCAGTTGCCGATATGGGTGGTGAGGAAGATCATCGGGCCAGGTTCGGCTAGCATCGTTCGATAAGCGTCCTCACGGTCGATCTCCACATGCCCGGCATCGACGAGCCGGTCGATATTGGCGAGCTCGGCCATCGTCCGGCCGATATTGAACCAGCGGCGCGTCAATATCGCCTCGCGCGCGTCTTCGGGCAGGTCGGGGCGGAGAAGGGCGAGATTGGCGCGCGCCCGCGCATCGCGCAGCCGCATCCGGGGACGGGCGAGCCGGACCGACAGCCAGCCGCCGAGCCAGGAGGCGATCGGCGCGGGCAGCAGGCGGCACAGGGCGAACAGGAAGGGACTGGACAGCATCGGCGGTCAGCGCGCGGACGCGCGATTGGCAAGCAACATGCTTTGGGTCATACACCAGTGCGATCAACGGTAAAGGCCATCGAGTGACGATGATAAGTGTGGGCATAGCCTTGTGGGCGGCCTTGCAATTGCTGAGCGTGATCGGAGTGTTCAACTATTGGCGCCATCTGCCCGCCGACCGGCAGATCGAGGCTCCGGACGGCGTCGTCCTGATCCTGAGCGTGCGGGACGAGTGGGACGGCGGCGCTGACTTGATGACACGGCTGGCGCGGCAGGACGGCGCGCGCTTCCGCCTGCTGCTCGCGACGTCCGGCCACTGTCCGGCGGCGACGGCGCTGGCGGCCGCCAATCCAGACTGGATCGAGGCGGTCGCCGCGGGCATATCGGCGTCCGAGGGGCAGAAGGTCCATAAATTGCGGGCGGCGCTCGCGGCGCTGCGGCCGGACGATCGCTACCTTGTCTTTATCGACGCGGACATCGCGCCGCCTGCGCGTTTGGTCGGCCGTCTGCTGTTTCCGCTCGTGCGCGGGAAAGCGGACGTGGCGACCGGCTATCGCCTGCTGCTGCCGCGCGATGGGCTGCTGGCGCTTGTCGGCGCGGTAGAGATGCAGCTTGCCACCCTGCCGCGTCCGGCCAACAGCACCATGCCCTGGGGCGGCGCGATGGCCATGACGCGCGAGGTCGCCGATCGGCTTCGGCTGGGGGAGGCGCTTGAGGGCCGCCTATCCGACGACCTCACGATCGGGCTGGCCGCGCGCGCGGCCGGTCTGCGCCTGCGGCCGGTGCGGGACCTGCTGGTGGCCACGCCGCTGGACGGCGGGCTGGGCGGGGCGCTGGCGTTCGGAGTGCGGCAATATCGCCATATAGCGACCAATAGCTGGCGGATGTGGGCCGTGGCGACGGCGACGGTCCTGCTCCAGAGCCTGGGCTGGCTGTTCGCCTTCGCTTCCGGCCAATGGGCGGCGATCACCATCGGCTATGGCGCCGCTTGGGCGCGCGTGGCGCTGCGCGCCGCGATCCTCTCCTCGGTGCTGGAGCCGGGACAGATGCGGGCGGCGTGGCGGTCGCTGGTCTGGGACGCGACCTTGCCCTTCGTCATCACCTGGGCGCACGTGGCATTGCAATTGGGGGCGGCGTTGTCCCGCCGCATCCGCTGGGGCGGATATGCCTATTGGATGAAGGGCGGACGGGTCGAGCGAGTGGATCGGCTTTAGACGCTTTTCAGATTGAACCACAGCCGTTCGATTCGAGTAGGCTTTGAGCTTGTCGAGAAGACGTATCGAGAACCGGGGCAAAGCGCTGGTTTCTCGACTTCGGTTCTCGACAGGCTCGAACCTCCGCTCGAAACGAACGGTTCTGATTTAACGCTCGATGCTAAAATCCGGCCGGGAATTGATGCCTGCCCGACTCGTCCAGCCGCAGCACCACCTTCCCGGCCACGGCCGCCATCGTTAGCGGCTGGCCATAGAGATGCGGGAACAGCGCGCCGCCGCGCGATTCCTCCCATCGCACGGCTTCCCCGAAGGCGGCGAGGTCGATCATCAGCATGACCAGGCCGTCCTGACCGGCGAAATGCTTCGCCGCCGTCTCCGCCGCCTGATCGCGGGTCGACATATGGATATAGCCATCGGCCAGGTCGACGGGCGCGCCGTGGAACACGCCGTCCGCCTTGAACCTTGCATATTGGTCCGGGGTCAGGATCTTGAACGCGAACAGATCGCTCATTCGGCTATCGTCGCGGCGTCCCCGCCGTCGCCCTCAGCCTGCTCCTCCTCGCTGTCCGCGATCCGCGCGGCGCTCACCACATGTTCGTCGTCGGCGACGTTGAACAGGCGCACGCCCGCCGAATTGCGGCCGATGACCCGCATCGAGGACAAACCCATGCGGATGAGCTTCGCCTGATCGGTGACGAGCATCAGATGATCCTCGTGCCGCACGGGGAAGCTGGCGACGACCGGCCCGTTGCGGCCGATATTGTCGATATTGGTGATGCCCTGCCCGCCGCGATTGGTGCGGCGATAATCATAGGCCGACGACAGCTTGCCATAGCCGTTGGCGCAGACGGTGAGGAGGAACTGTTCCTGTTCGACCAGTTGCGCGAAGCGGTCGGGCGCCATCTCCGGCGCGCCTTCCTTCTCGCCCTTCCAGGGGGCGAAGCGCAGATAATCCTCCCGCTCCTCCTGCGTGGTGCCGACGCGGTGCAGGATGGACAGCGAGATCACCTCGTCATCGGCTTTCAGCGTCACGCCGCGCACGCCGGTCGATGTCCGGCTCTGAAATTCGCGCACGTCGGTGGCCGCGAAGCGGATCGCCTTGCCCTGGCGGGTGGCGAGCAGGATGTCGTCGCCTTCGTTCAGGATTGCGACGCCAATCAGCCGGTCGTCGCTGTCGTCGTCGAAGCGCATGGCGATCTTGCCGTTGCCGGGTACGTTGGCGAAGGCGTCCATGCTGTTGCGGCGCACCGTGCCGTTCGCGGTGGCGAACATGACGTGCAGGTCCTTCCAGCTTTCCTCATCCTCCGGCAGCGGCAGGACGGTCTGGATCGTTTCGCCCGGAACCAGCGGCAGCAGGTTGACCATCGGTCGTCCGCGCGTGGCCGGGCCGCCTTCCGGCAAGCGCCAGACCTTCAGGCGATAGACCTTGCCCGCCGTCGAGAAGAAGAGAACCGGCGTGTGGGTGGAGGTGACGAACAGGCTGGTGACCGCATCCTCCTCCTTGGTCGCCATGCCCGACCGGCCCTTGCCGCCGCGACCCTGCGCGCGGAAGCTTTCGAGCGGCGTGCGCTTGATATAGCCCTGGACGGTGACGGTAACGACCATCTCCTCCCGCTCGATCAGGTCTTCGTCGTCGATTCCGTCGGCGGCGGGGGCGATCTCCGACAGGCGCGGGGTTGCGAACTCGCGTTCGATAGCCTCCAGCTCCTCGCGCATCACCGCGTAGAGCTTGCGCCTGTCGGCGAGTATGGCGAGATATTCGGCGATAGCCTCGGCCAGTTCCGCCAGTTCCTTGCCGATCTCGTCGCGCCCGAGCGCGGTCAGGCGATGCAGGCGCAGGTCGAGTATGGCGCGCACCTGGGTGTCGGACAGGCGGTAGGTCTCGCCCTCCACTTCGGCCTCGATCGCCTCCACCAGCCGGATATAGGGCGCGATCTCCGCCACCGGCCACTCGCGCGCCAGAAGCGATTCGCGCGCCTGCGCCGGGCTGGCCGAACCCCGAATGATGCGGACGACTTCGTCCAGGTTGGTGACGGCGATCACCAAGCCCAGCAAGATGTGCGCTCGCTCGCGCGCCTTGTTCAGCTCGAACTTGGTGCGGCGGGTGATGACCTCCTCGCGGAATTTGACGAACGCCTCGATGATGTCGCGCAGGTTCAGGAGTTCGGGGCGCCCGCCGCGGATGGCCAGCATGTTCGCGGGGAAGCTCGACTGGGCCGGCGTGTTGCGCCAGAGCTGGTTCAGCACGACTTCGGGCGTCGCGTCGCGCTTCAGGTCCATGACGATCCGCACGCCCTCGCGGCTAGACTCGTCGCGTATGTCGCTGATGCCCTCGATCCGCTTTTCCTTGGCGGCTTCGGCGATCTTTTCGACCAGGCCGTTCTTGCCGACCTGATAGGGGATGGCGGTCAGCACGATCGACTGGCGGTCTCCCCGCCCTTCCTCGATCTCGTAGCGCGAGCGCATCATGATCGAGCCGCGCCCGCTATGATAGGCGCTGCGCGCGCCCGATTGGCCCAGGATCAGCGGCGCGGTCGGGAAATCGGGACCGGGGACGATCGCGATCAGCTCGTCGATCGTAATGCCGGGATTGTCGATATAGGCTAGGCAAGCGCGCAGCACCTCGCCCAGATTGTGCGGCGGGATGTTGGTCGCCATGCCCACCGCGATGCCGCCAGCGCCGTTGACCAGCAGGTTCGGGAAACGGGCGGGCAGGACCTGCGGCTCGCTCTCCGACGCGTCGTAATTGGGCGTGAAGTCGACGGTATCCTTGTCCAGATCCTCCAGCAGCGCGTTGGCGACCTTGGCCAGCCGCGCTTCGGTGTAGCGCATCGCCGCCGGCGGATCGGGGTCCATCGACCCGAAATTGCCCTGCCCGTCGATCAGCGGCACGCGCATCGACCAGTCCTGCGTCATGCGGGCCAGCGCGTCGTAGATCGAACTGTCGCCATGCGGGTGATATTTACCCATGACCTCGCCCACCAGGCGCGCCGATTTGCGATAGGGCCGGTTATAGACGAAGCCCGATTCCTGCGCGGCATAGAGGATGCGGCGGTGGACGGGCTTCAGGCCGTCGCGCACGTCGGGCAGCGCGCGCGAGACGATGACCGACATGGCATAGTCGAGGTAGCTCGCCTTCATCTCGTCGACGATGCTGATCGGGCTGATGTCGGAAGGGTCGGCGAGCAGGGTCTCGTCGGTCAAGGCAATTCTCTTATGTCAGGGTGGATGAGTGTCGTTACGCCTGCACTAGCCCAGCGAAACAATCCTGTCACCCCTCGCGCGTACACGCGCGCGCGGTCGCGCGCGGGTTGACAGCGGTGACGCCGCCGCTGGAAAGCGCATGCGGAACGAAGCAGGGGCATGACAGTTGCCAAAGCCGTCATTATAGGCTTGTTCAACGGTCATTCACGCGTCGGCCCCTAACCGATGCCCAACCAAAGTCGTCCGCTGCGCGGGCGCGCATAGGAGATTGGATCATGCGTTTTGTTTCCCCGGTGACACTGGCGCTGGCCCTGGCCGTAGCAGGGGGCGCGGTAGCGACGCCCGCGATGGCGCAGAAGAAGGGCAAGGAAGCCGAGGCGCCCAAGCTCAAGGTGTCGCCCGAGGTCGTGAAGCCCATCGTGGCCGCCCAGCAGGCGATGGACAAGTCGGACTTCGCCGCCGCCAAGGCGTCCATCGCCGAGGCTGAAGGCCTAGCCAAGACGCCCGACGACAAATATCAGATCGCGGCGACCAAGCTCAACCTGTCGATCACGTCGAAGGATGCCGCGCTCCAGTCCCAGGCGCTGGGACAGATGCTGGACAGCGGCCTGACCCCGGCGGACAAGGTCGGCCAATTCTCAGCCGTTGCGGCGGACGCCGAATTGCAGGCGAAGAATTACGACGCGGCGATCGCCCGCGCCCAGGCGGCGATCCAGGCCGGCTACAAGCCCGAGCAGGTCAACGTGACGCTGGCGCAGGCCTATTTCGGAAAGGCGGGGACCGGCAATGCCTCGGCCGAACCGGCGCGCGGCTATAATGTGCAGGGGCTGGCGGCGCTGAAGGCCGCCGCCGACGGCATGAAGGCGTCGGGGCAGCAGGTGCCCGCGCAATGGTATCAGATCGGCGTCGGCCGCGCCGCCGCCGCGCGCGTCCCCGAAGTGACCGAATGGGCCAAGGCCGCCTATGAGGCCGACCCTAAGGGCGAGAATCTGCGGACGCTGATCCGGCTGTTCCAGCAGGCCAACCCGTCGATCTCCAACCGCGAGAATCTGGACGTGCTGCGCCTGATGGCGACGTCGAACGGCCTGGTCGTCGCCGGCGACTTCACTGAATATGCGGAGATGGCGTCGAAGACCGGCATCTATGGCGAGGTGAAGACCGCGATCGACGCCGGCCGCGCCAAAGGCGTGCTGAACGCCTCGCAAGGCGGCGACATCTACCAGACGGCGGTCGCGCGGATCGCCAGCGACAAGGCGTCGCTGCCAACGGCCGAAGCCGATGCGCGGAAGGCCGCCAACGGCAAGATCGCGGCCGCGACCGCCGACGCTTATCTGGGCTATGGCGACTATGCGAAGGCGGCGGCGATGTTCGACCTGGCCAAGCAGAAGGGCGGCGTGGACGCGGACGAGATCAATACGCGCATGGGCATCGCCAAGGCTCGCAGCGGCGACAATGCCGGGGCCAAGGCCGCCTTCCAGGCGGTGCAGGGCGGTGCGCGTAAGCAGATCGCCGGCCTGTGGCTGTCCTATCTGGCGACCAAGGGCGCCTGACAAGTGGGGCGCGCGCCGGGCGGCGCGCGCCCTTCCGGCCGGAAGGCCGACGAACGGGGTTTGAAGGCGCGCCATAGGCCCGCCACGGGGAGGCATCACTATCATGCGCGGACATTCTCTACTCGCTGGCGCGGCGGGCGCGGCTGCGTTGCTGTTGGCCGCCGGCCTTGCCGAGTCCCCGGCCATGGCCAGGAAGGCGCTCAACGTCGGTCCGCCGATCGCGATGTCGGACAGCTTCCGCATGGCCACCGCCGCCGCCCAGACGGCGTTGAGCGCGGGCGATATCGCGACCGCCAGCGCCCGGATCGCCCAGCTTTCCCCCGCCAATGATTTCGAGATCTATGTCGCGGCGGGCCTGCGCTTTGAACTAGCGGCGCGGCGTGGCGACATCCAGGCGCAACGGATCGCCCTGACCGATATGTTCAAGAGCAGCGCCGTGCCGCCCGGCGATGCGCCGCGCCTGCGCTACCTCGCCGGCCTCTATTCCTTCTACGTCGGCAATTATGACGACACGATGGCGCAGCTCAACTATGCCAAGACGCTCGGCTATGAGGGCGTCGACGCGACATTGCTGATGGCCGACACGTACATCCGCCGCAACAAGCCCAAGGACGCGCGGGCGATGACGGAGCAGGCCTTCACCCAGCTGCGCGCCGAAGGCAAGCCGATCCCGGCCGCTTGGTATGACAAGGCGATCTCGCTTGCCTACCAGACGGGGGACTGGGCGGCTGTCGGCATGCTCTACCGCGAGCGGCTGGCGGCTTATCCCTCGACCGGCAACTGGCGTTCGGCGCTGGTCAATTACGGCAGCGCGTCGGGGCTCAGTCCGCAGATTCAGCTCGACCTCTATCGCCTTCAGGCCGCCAACGGCGCGATGGCCAGCGAGCGGGACTATCAGTCCTATGCGCAACTGGCTGAAAAGAACGGCAACAATGCCGAAGCCAAGGCAATCGTCGAAGCCGGTCGGGCGGCGGGCAAATTGTCCCCGACCCAGGCGACGACCGTCAAGCTGATGAAGGAAGTGACGCCCAAGGCCACCAAGGAAATCGCGGCGCTGCCGACGGCCGCGAAGAAGGCGGCGGCGGCGAGCGACGGGAGCGCCGCGTTGAACGTCGCCGACAGCTATTTCGCCCTGTCGCAATTTCCCCAGGCAGTCGAGCAGTATCGCGCCGCCATCGCCAAGGGGGGGATAGACCTCAACCGCGCCAACACCCGTCTGGGCGTCGCTCTCGCCCGATCGGGCGACCTAGCCAATGCCAGGCTGACGCTGGCGCAGGCCGGCGGCGAATGGAGCAACCTAGCGGGGCTATGGTCGGTCTGGGTGGATCAGCAGGCGAGCCGCACGGCGGGCGTCGCCCCGCCGGCTTCCGTCACCGGCGGCTGACCGCCAGCGGCACGCCCGGCACATTTTTGGACGTGCGGATGGTCAGCGACGTCTTGACGCTGACCACATTGGGCGCCGGAGTGAGCTTCGACGTCAGGAATTGCTGAAAGCTTTGCAGGTCCTTGGCGACGACCTTCAGGATGAAGTCGATCTCGCCGTTCAGCATATGGCATTCGCGCACTTCCGGCAGGGTCGCGATATGATCCTCGAACGCCTTCAAGTCGGCTTCCGCCTGGCTTTTCAGGCTCACCATGGCGAAGACGGTGATGGTAAAGCCCAGCATGCCCGGATCGACCACGGCATGATAGGCGGTGATCGCGCCCTGATCCTCCAGCGCGCGGACGCGGCGTAGGCAGGGGGGCGCGGTCAGCCCGACCTTGCGCGCTAGCTCGACATTGGTCATCCGGCCGTCCTGCTGCAATTCGGCGAGAATCTGCATGTCGATATCGTCGATATTCGGCCCGGCCATTGACTGCTTATTTCCTTTCGCTTTCCTTCTCGTCATCATAATAATATTTCAGGACAATGCAATTGTCCCACTATGCGACGCCGTTGAAAAGCCCGCGCGCAGCGGTCTTTCCCTTTGCCTCTGGCCGGCTTATCGAAGAGGAAAGGGTGTCGACGGCATGTCGACGCAGGCACATGCGCCGCCCACGAAAATGAGGAACATGGTGCGCTTCAACGATCTCATGCATACGGTGTTGGCAGCGGGCGAACGAAGCGGCCTAGGCGCGGTGACGCTATGGCGGCAATGCGTCGATATGCTCGCGCAACAGGACCGCGCCGATAGGCCTGGGCACGCTATGGCGGAGGCCGATCGGCAGGCGCTGCTGGATCGGCTGGAAAGCCTCAGGCCCTCGCTCAGCGAAACCCAGCGGATGGCGAGCGTCGTGGAGATGGGCAACCGGCTGCGTTCGCCGGCGCTCGTGCGCTTCTTCGCGCAGGATCGGCCCGCGATCAGCGCGGCGGCCATGGCCCGCGCACAACTCCCCGATGCGACATGGGCCGCGCTGATCCCCCAGCTCACGCCTACCGCGCGCGGCATATTGCGCGCCCGGCCATGGATCGGCGCCGCCACGCAGCAGGCGCTGGACGCCTTCGGCCCCGCCGATCTCGTGCTGACTACCGATGTGCCGCATGAGGCTGAAATGGCCCTGACGCCGGAGATGGTCGCCACGCCGAGCGTCCATGCCATCGGCGAAGCGCGGGGGGAACGTCCCGTTCGCGCTGTTGATGCCGCCGCGCCCTCACCCGTGGTCACGCCATTGCCGCCGCCGGACCAGATCCGCAACCTTGTGGACCGGATTGAGCGTTTCACCAGCAATCGCCGTCCGCCGGAGCGGGAGGAGGTTGCCGAAGGGGATATCGCGCCGATCGAAAACGGCGAGAGCCTTGCCGTCGCCTTCAGCTTTGAAACCGACATGGCGGGCACGATCATCTGGGTCGAGGGTGGCTCCCGCGCTGCCCTGATCGGCTTGTCGCTCGGGGAAATCGCGCCCGCCGGCGGCAGCGGGCCGGACGGGCATGTAGCAGGCGCCTTCGCGCGCAGGAGCGGTTTCCAGAATGGCCGCTTCACGATCGTCGGCGGCCTGATGGCGGGGGAGTGGCGCATGTCGGCCATCCCCTTCTTCGATCCCGCTTCGGGGCGCTTCCTGGGTTTCCGGGGCCAGGCGCGCCGTCCGCACCTCTATGAGGTCGCGGCCCCGCCGGCCGGACTTGGCGCGGAGTCCGTCGGCGGCCTCTCCACCGATTCGCTCCGCCAGCTCATTCATGAATTGCGCACGCCCCTGAACGCCATATTGGGCTTCGCGGAGATCATCGAGCAGGAGCTGTTCGGCGCGGCCGGCGACGCCTATCGCGACCTGGCGGGGAAGATCGCGGTCGACGCCCGCCATCTGCTGGTGGCCTTCGACGATCTCGATCTGGCGGCGCGGATGTCGCGCGGAGACGCGTCCAGCGCGCCCCGTGCCGTCGATCCCAGTCTGCTCGTCACGCAGGTCGCGGCCCGGTTCAGAGGCGAGGGCGTCCTGGGACGGAGGATGATCGACATCGTCGGCGCGGCCGGCCTGCCCGACATCCGCATTGATCCGTTGCAGGGCGAGCGGATGGTCCAGCATCTGCTGCGCACGCTGATCTCTGTCGCGCCGGAGCAGGAGCCGATCACCGGCACCTGCTGGCTCGCGGACGGCATGGACGGGGGACGGGTCGTGCTCGCGTTCGACCGGCCCTCCAGCTTGGAAGGGATGGACGAAGCACAGCTTCTCGATCCCGGCTATATGCCCGATGGGGAATGGGCCGACGGTCCGCTGCTTGGCCTCGGCTTTTCGCTGCGGCTGATCCGCAGCCTAGCGGCGGAATGCGGCGGTTGCCTGAAGATCGACGCCAATCGCTTCCTGCTGGAGATGCCCGTGGTGGCGGGCGGGCAGGATGGGGAAGCGGGGCAGGCCTGACGGGTGGCGGCGCGCCTGGGCAACTCTATGGCAACCATTGACTGCTAGGGCCGGGGAATGACGATGCCACCCCATGACGGCAGCCTCCTCCTGCCACCGGCCGCGCAAGACAAGATTGCGCTCCCCGCCGATTTCGGCATGCGCTTCATGCTGTTCGTCGATACGGAGGAGGAGTTCGACTGGGACGCGCCCTTCCGCCGTACCGGGCACGGCGTGACGGCGCTGAAGGGCATGGCGCGGGGGCAGGCCTATTTCGCCGCCGCTGGCGTGAAGCCGGTCTATGTCACCGACTATCCGGTGGTGGACAGCGACGCGGCCGCGGCCCTGATGGGCCTTTGGCTGGCGGACGGCGCGGCCGACATCGGCGCGCATCTGCATCCCTGGGTCAACCCTCCGCATGTCGAAGCCCTGTCGGCGCGGAACAGCTATGTGGGCTTCCTGCCCGAAGAGACCGAGCGCGCGAAGCTGGAGGCGCTCTGCCGCCGGATCGAGGAGCGGTTCGGCGCGCGACCGGTCGCCTACCGGGCGGGGCGTTACGGCGTCGGGCCGCACAGCGCGCGCCTGCTGGAGGAGGCGGGATTTCGCCTCGACAGCTCGGTGCGCAGCCGGTTCGATTATAGCCATCAGCATGGCCCGGACTTTCAGGGCCTGCCGCTACATCCCTATTGGGCCGGGCCGGGCCGCAGCCTGGTCGAATTGCCGCTGTCCACCGCGTTCACCGGCCTCATGCGCGGCGCGGGCGAGCGGCTCCATCGCTCGACGCGCGCTCTTGGCCCGCTGGCGGGAGCGCTTTCTCGCGCCAGGCTGTTCAGCCGGGTTCCCCTGACGCCGGAGGGCGTTTCGTCCGCCGAAGCCATCGCCGCCATCGACGCGCTGATCGACGAGGATGTGCGGGTGCTGAACTTCAGCTTTCATTCCCCCACGCTGGAGCCGGGGCATACCCCCTATGTCCGGACGGAGGCCGATCGCACCGCTTTCTATGCCTGGTGGGACGCTGTGCTGGCGCATCTCGACCGACGCGGCATCAGGGCCGCGACGCTCGACGCGTTGCTGGACGCCACCGACGCCGAACGGGATCACCGACAGGCTTGCCAAGCGGCGTGATGCTGCTTATCGCCCGGCAAAGGTGGGGCCTGTAGCTCAATGGTTAGAGCTGGCCGCTCATAACGGCTAGGTTGCGGGTTCGAGTCCTGCCGGGCCCACCATCATAAACATGCAATGATATCATCATATTATGGAGGCTCAAATTTGATTCCTCCTCGGCATGACGGTGCTCGATGTCGCCAAATGGATCGTCTTCTAAGGGATTGTCGAATTCCACTGAGTTGATGCTTCAAACCTCGTTCGTCATCGCGGAGAAACAAATCTGTCGCGTTAATGGCATGGTTCCCATGCACAGCGCCCCACATGTGCAACGCAGCAACGACTGCATAAGGGGGCCAATATGATGAAATTCACTTCCAGCTTGATCGCGCTCGCGGGCGCGCTTCTGGCCGCCGATACGGCGTTTGCGCAAACAGCCGATGCCGGAACGGACGATATTGCGGCAGCGGGCGCATCATCGATCGTCGTTACCGCCAAGACAACGCGGTCGGCGACTGCGCTCCCAGCTGCCGAGATGCAGAAGATCCTGCCTGGCGTGTCTCCGCTCAAGGCGATTCACACGCTGCCGGGCGTCCTGTACATCACCGCCGATCCCTGGGGCTATAACGAGCAGAACGCGCAAATTTTCATCCATGGCTTCGCCGCCAACCAGCTCGGCTACACCATGGACGGCATTCCGCTGGGCGACCAAAGCTATGGCAATTATAATGGCCTCTCGCCCCAGCGTGCCGTAATTTCGGAAAATGTCGGCCGGGTGGTCGTGTCGACCGGCGCGGGCGATCTTGCCACCGCGTCGAACAGCAACCTTGGCGGCACGATCGAGACCTATTCCTCTGATCCGCTGGACAGACTGGGCATCCAGGGCGCCCAGACCATCGGCAGCTATGGCACGTCGCGCACCTTCATTCGCATCGACAGCGGCGATCTGGGCGGCCCCGGCACCAACGCCGGCTATATCTCGGCGACGCGCCAGCGAGCGCGGGCGTGGGACTTTGACGGCGTTCAGGGCGGCTGGCAGGCCAACGCGAAGTTCGTACATGACGATTCGGCGGGGAAGCTCACTCTCTATTTCGACTATAATGACATGACCCAGCCGAACGAGGACGCAACCGTCTTCTTCAAGCCCTCGGCCGGGGGCACCGCCACGCCGGTGCAACTCTATACCCCCTATACCAAGCCCTTCTTCTATCCGGATTTCGACGCATATCGGACCGAGTATCTCAGCACGCTCGGCAATTCGCCGGCCGCCGAGGGCAGCAATTATCGCAACTATTATTCGGACGCGCAACGGACCGATTATCTGGCTTATGCCCGCTATGACGCGTATCTGTCGGATAATATCAACTGGTCGACGATGGGCTATTATCATCACAATGACGGCGCCGGCGTCGTCGCCGGCCCGCTCGGCCAGTCGATCACCACGGCCCAGCCTTATCTCGACCCCAATTACGCGACCCTGCCGGCCAATTGCCGGTTCGGCGGCAACGGCAACGGCGTGCGCCCAGCCGCCTGCACGGCGCTGACGACCGCCCAGGCGGCCGCGGCCGGCGCCGCTCTGGTGGCGGCGACCGGCGGATCAGGGCTCATCACCCGCACCACCGAATATCGAATCGACCGCGAGGGCGTGATCTCGGCGCTCAATATCGATATCGGTGCGCACAAGATCGAGCTTGGCGGCTGGTTCGAGCATAACAGCACGACCCAGTGGCGGCGTTGGTACGGCGTCGACGTCAACAATCCGGGGGCGAGCACGCCTTATATCCGTCCACTCGACGTCGCCCAGCCGCTCTTCACCCAATATGAGGGCGAGGCGCGGATCAACAATCTGCAATTACACCTTCAGGACACATGGCAGGTGAACGAGCGACTGCTTGTCCAGGCCGGTTTCAAGACGAGCGCGCAATGGGCGAACGGATGGTATCCGGTCCAGCCCAGGGCGGGTTCCCTCTCCGGCCTGGCGGGAGGCCTGCCGGAGGGCAAGATCAACACGCTCCGCTGGTTCCTGCCGGCGATCGGCGCAACCTACGACTTCAACGGGCACGAGCAGATCTACTTCAACGTCCAGAAGAATCTGCGCCAGTATCAGGCTTATCTGGCCGGTGGCGGTGGTCCCTGGTTCACCGGCAGCCAGGCCGCGTTCGATGCCTTCGCCGACGAGGGCAAGCCCGAGAGCAGCTGGACCTACGAAGCAGGCCTGCGGACGCGCCGCACCTTCTCGAACGGTGTCGCGTTCGATGCGCAGGTCAACTATTATCATGTGGTGTTCAACGATCGCCTGCTGGCGATCTCCACCAATCCGGGCGGCATCGCGGGCAGCGGCATCACCGGCGGCACCTCGATCCTCGTCAATGTCGGCGATGTCCGAACCGACGGCGTCGACGCCGCCTTCACGCTGCGCGTCGGCCGCGCCTTCTCGCTATATAATGCGACCTCGTACAACCTGTCCAAATATCGCAGCGATTATGTGTCGGCCGCCAGCGGCATCGGCGCCGCCACCGGAACATGCATTGGCGGCTATCTCGTCGTCGGCGGCGTCGTGCCGACATGCGGCAAGCAGTTGCCGGGCACGCCCAAGTGGATGAACAAGACCGTCGCGACCCTGTCGGTCGGTCCGTTCGAAGTGCAGGGGATCGGCGACTTCGTGGGCCGTCGCTTTGCCACATTCACCAACGACGCCAGCGTTTCATCCTATTTCCTGACCTCGCTACGTGTCGCTGCGAGGGTGCCGGACGGCACCCTGCCGCTGCGCAAGGTGGAGCTGGCGCTGAATGTGACGAACCTGACCGACAAGAAGGGCGTGTCCACCCTGTCGATCGGATCGGCAACCAACAGCTACTCGGCCTACCCGATCGCGCCGCGCCAATGGTTCCTGACATTGTCGGCGGCATATTGACATACCGCGCGGAGTTCCAGCCAGCGCGCAAGGCTGGCCGGAACTCCGCGCAAGTGCCGGATGTTAGACATCAATCAAGCGGGGCTATTCCTAGATAGCCAAGTGAAATGCGCCCAACAGGAATGCCTGGATTGCGGTTGGCATCGCAGATCAGATGGCGGCCGCTCTACGTCGCTCAACCACGGCGACAGTCTCAACGCCCACCGCTGCACGCCTTACGCGGACATGCTCGCCACCCTGAACGATCAGGAGCGCGGCGAACTGCACCAGACCGCGATTGCCACATGGTGCGAGATTATGCGCGACTGCGACGAATGGCAGGTGCGCGCTGGTGCCCACAACATTCTCTCTCAACTGGAGGTGATCCGCTATGAAGCTGAAGAACCCGGAAGCCGCGTGCGCGCGGAGAAGTATGGGATGCCCATCGAATACGCGCACCGCATTGTCGAGCGTCACTTCGGGGTGCTGAACGAGAAGGCTGCTCTTGCTGGGGCGCAACACCTATATCAGATCAAGCAGAGCAAGGTACTGCGCGAGGCGTCAGAGCGGCGGAGGCAGTTGACCGCGCCCGTGCCGCCTGCACCTGTCACGCCGTCGTAACCCGCCATTGCGGAAGCGGTGGATTGGCGCGGACGGCTCGGTCTGAACTGAACATGAGCCTCCGGACTCCAGCGCCGTGTGAAGCGGGATAGAGGAGGTGGTCTTAGACTACGACTGAACGGGTGCGCAACCATCCAATTTTCTGGCAGAGGAAGCTAAATCGACGTGGCTATTCTGGTTTTGTGACAAATCTCAGTATGAATAAGGCCAGCGTAAGCGACGCTGGAATTTATCTAGATGGATTAAACTACGAGACCGACGATGGCATTGCCGCATGATGCGATGAAATCGGTAATGGTCTCACATTCTTCCCTGCTGATTGGGGTCTTGAGGTTGGTTAAAGGGTCCATGTCTGATTCATGGACAATGGCATTCCGCCTAGTTGCAATCAGCTTCATTTGAGTTGACGCGAAATGTCCCGTTTGACCCATTTTCCCACCAATTTTTTCCCATTTCTGACTTTCAGACCAGATGAGCGATAGTCCGTCTGCAATTTATCAGGGTGTTGGAAAGACAAGTGGCCTAGCTTGGTAACAATGGCCCTCTCAAATAAATGTTCTTTAGGTGGAACAATGGCAGCCACAAGCGCCGAATGGAGCTGTATCGAAATAGATTCGTTATGATACTTTGGAGTTCCTATTCGCACTCCACTGAAAGTTTGGCACATTCCAATTCGAATAAGATCATGCATTAACTTATCAAATGCAGCTACAGCGATCACAATCTGGCCACGAAGAAGATCGTCAAATGGAGCTGGAACTCTAACCTGCGTGGTTAGATAATCATATAGAACGGAATGCTGCTTGGCATCTTTGACGCTATTGTTGAAGACCGCCTGAGCGTTAAGCATGAGCGATCATGGCGTAGATGTTTCTCGTGATCTCTTCAAATTGAACCATGAACCGGTCGCGTCTTTCAACCGCATTGGCAAGGACAGGTCCAGTCTCCCCAATGTCCGCATCGGTGAGGGCAAAGATGGGCACTCCCGCGTCATGAGATTTTGGGAGGAGACCTTGGAAATCTGGTATTTCGCCAAGGCAATAGGGGCTACCCGGCGCGTATTGATCGGAAGGCAGTGTCATGCCTGCGTTAGCCAGGGCGGTGAATACATCTCCCGCTACCTTGGCATTTATTTCGCCGATATTATCTCGGTACGGCCTGGCAGCTCGCCCGTTTCTGACGTTGAACCTCTGGATCAACGTGCCAATGAATTTCGGTGTGCCAGGAGGCAGGGGATATGCTGAATCCGCGAACAGTTGGAGTGAGCCTGCCTTCCAAGCCGTCCAGCGGGGCAAGATCGTTTCGAGTGTATCGAGCGCCATGAGCGAAAACGGATCCGGATTCGTCGGTATGATAAAGGCATCGGAAATCAGAAACATGTTCTGATTAATGGCACTGAGTCCGGGGTTGAGGTCGATAATCGTTACGTCAATTGCATACCGCTCCTCAGTAAGGCGTAGCAATTCAGCAAATGCGCCGGGCAAATTCTGGAGGGTCGCTATCGCATTGTTTGACGTTTGTGCGAACGTCAGTGCGGCATCGTACTCTGAGAGGTTGGCGTGTCCGGGGAGCAGGTAGAGATTAGGCGCTCTAGCTGGACTGGGGCAAGTCACCGGCTGGATCGGCATTGGCCTGCCGGTAAAGGTGGCTGCGACACCATCTTTGAGATTTTGAGCCTTCGTCGCGTCATCGAGATAAAAACGTTCGAAGTCATCTCGTAAGATTAAGCCGGTCAGATTGCACTGTGGATCGGCATCGACAAGCAGCACTCGAGCCGTACCAGACAGCATCCAGCCGATATTATAGGCAGAGGTTGTTTTGCTCACTCCACCCTTATGATTGAACACTACCAGCCGCTTTGACATGTCGCCTCCCAGATTGGTTTTCAACGTAGAGCGCTTTCTCCGCCGATGCTAGATTGCGAGTGCACTGCACGTATGGCGGAATTCCGTCGCCCTTCGCAAATCCCCAGTTTTTCGCGCGCGTGCTTAAAGTGCTGGCTCAGAGGCCGGCGGCCCCCGCCGATTGACTACTACTCCGACCCGGCTTCCCGTGCGCTTCAGCAGTAGGGCAACGATACCCGCTTACGCTCGAGCGTCTGCTTACGGTTTGCTTATGGGTGAAACGAGAGCCAGTTCCGGAGCGATCGCCCGAAGGCGTAAGTTGCTCTATTATCGGATTTTTGGTGGACGCACTAGGGCTCGAACCTAGGACCCGCTGATTAAGAGTCAGCTGCTCTACCAACTGAGCTATGCGTCCATGCCTGGCTTTCCGCTCCGTTTCTGGAGCCGCGCCGTGGCGAGGCCGGGCAATTAGCATCGTCGTCGGCGTTTGCAAACATTAATTGAGGGCGCATGCGCTTTTTTGGCTAGCGCGCACGATCAGCCCCAGTTTCCCCGGTTTCCGCTCCGCTTGTTCGCGCGGTCGATCGCCATGACCATGCCGATGCACAGCATGACCGTGAGCATGGATGAGCCGCCATAGGACATGAAGGGCAGGGGGATGCCGACGACCGGCGCCAGGCCCATGACCATCATCAGATTGATGGCGACATAGAAGAACACCGTGGTGATGAGGCCCGCCGCCGCAAGGCGCGCGAACCTGTCGGACGTCCGCATGGCCACGCGGATGCCCCATCGGAACAGCAGGCAGAAGCCGAGGATGAGAAGCACGCCGCCCGCCAGGCCCCATTCCTCCGCCATGGTGGCGAAGACGAAGTCGGTATGGCCCTCGGGCAGATAGTCGAGATGGCTCTGCGTGCCGTTCAGGAAACCCTTGCCGAACACGCCGCCCGATCCGATCGCGATTTTCGACTGACTGATATGATATCCCGCGCCCAGCGGATCGCTCTCCGGGTCCATGAAGATCAGCACGCGCTTTTGTTGATAGTCATGCAGAAAGCTGAACGCGATCGGGATGATCGCGGCGCCCGCCAGCGCGGTGCCGATGAACAGGCGCAGCGGAAGCCCCGCGAGGAACATGACCGTGACCCCGCCCGCCGCGATCATGGTCGCCGTGCCGAGGTCGGGTTGCACGAGCACTAGCGCCCAGGGCAGGCCGATCAGGCCGAGCGCCGGCCAGATCGCGTTCCAGCGGCGAATCTCCCCCACCGGCAGCAGCGCATAGAAACGCGCCACCGCCAGCACGATCACCGGCTTCATGAACTCCGAGGGCTGCAATTGCATGAAGCCCAGATTGATCCAACGCTGGCTCCCCCCCGCGACGCCGCCAATCAACTCCACCAGGATGAGCGCGAGCAGGATCGCGCCATAGGCGGGAAAGGCCAGCCGGGCGAACCTGTCCACGGAAACCCGGCTGAGCGCCAGCGCCATGGCGGAAAAGACGATGAAGCGGACGCCCTGGTTGACCGCCCAGGGAAAGATGCTGCCGCTGGCCGCGCTGTAGAGGACCAGCGTGCCGAAGCCGGCGATCGCCAGCAGCAGCGCCATGACGCGCCAGGGATAGTCGGCAAGGGCCGGAGGAACCATCATCATGGCG
Organism: Sphingobium sp.; assembly: GCA_033795485.1. GTDB lineage: Bacteria > Pseudomonadota > Alphaproteobacteria > Sphingomonadales > Sphingomonadaceae > Sphingobium. The sequence goes on along the minus strand of JARYGO010000008.1, from coordinate 80,740 downwards.
TCGTCGTGCCCTGAGGGGGAGCAGAAACCGGAGCAGGGGCAGGGCCGGGAGCGGGCGGGGCGTCGCTCTGATCGGTGGGATCGTCAGGTGGTGACTCGCCGGGGCGAGATGGCGCCGCCGCCTGCGCGTTGCCGGCGGCGTCCGCCGCGTTCATGGCGTTGCCGATCTCCGGCGGTGGCGCCTCTCCCTTCTCGATCGCCTTGGCCAGGCGGAAGGCCGCCATCTGTCGCTCGAGCCGCTGGGCCGGGGTGCCGCCCCAGCCTTCTTCAAGTTTTACCAGCTTTTCCATCGCCTTTTGCGGGTCGAACAGGAAGGACAGCGTATCGCTGGCGATCATCGGCGCATCCTCTATCCGGTTGGTATGGCCGCCATGTTCGATGATGCAGCCGATCGCATAGCGTGGATCGTCGAACGGCGCGAAGCCCTGGAACAGCGCATGATCGCGCAGCTTGAAGGGGAGGGAGGCGTTGCCCCGCACGCCGCCCGCGCGTTCGGCCATGCTGATGCGGCGGACCTGCGCTGTGCCGGTCTTGCCCGCGATCAACACGCCCGGCACGCTCATCCGCGCCGCGCCGCCGGTGCCGCCGCCGTTGACGACCGCGCTCATGGCGTCGCGGATCACGGTCAGATGATCGGCCGACACGCCGATGAAGCCAGGCTCCGGCCGCTTGGCCCCGTGGAGGAAATTGGGCATCAGGATGCGCCCCGACGCCAGCCGCGCCGCCATCACCGCCATCTGGAGCGGGTTGATCAGCATATAGCCCTGACCGATCGTGGCGTTGACCGTGTCGTAAATCTCCCACTTCTTGCCATATTTTTTGATCTTCCAGGCCGGATCGGGCACTGTGCCGTAGCTCTGGCTGGGGAAGGGGAGGTCGAACTTCTGGCCCATCCCGCACAGGCGGGCCATGCGCGCGATCCGGTCCATGCCGATCCGTTGCGCCATCTGGTAGAAATAAATGTCGCAACTCTGCGCGATCGCGCCGCGCATGTTGAGGGACCCGTGGCCCCGCCGCTTGTGGCAATGGAACAGCGTATTGCCGACCCGGATAGCGCCGCCGCAACTGATGGTCTCCTGCGGCCCGACGCCGGCTTCCAGCAGCGCGAGCGCGACCATCGGCTTGACCGTCGACCCCGGCGGATAGAGCCCCTGCAACGTCTTGTTGCGCAGCGGCACATGATCGTCCTTCGACAGCATTTCCCATTCCAGATGGCTGATGCCGTCGGAAAAGCTGTTGGGATCGAAACTGGGCATCGACGCCATCGCCAGCACGTCGCCATTATGGCAGTCGATCACCACGACCGCGCCGCTCTGGGTCGCCAGCCGCCGTCCGGCATATTCCTGTAGGCCTGCGTCGATCGTCAGCTTCAGGCTCTTGCCCGGCGTGTCGGGACGGGTCGTGAGTTCCCGGACGATCTTGCCCCGCGCCGTCACCTCGACCCGCTTGGCACCGGGCTTGCCGGTCAAGTGCAGATCGAAGGATTTTTCCAGCCCGTCCTTGCCCACCTTGAACCCCGGCGTGATAAGCAGCGGGTCCTTGCGCTCCTCATACTCCTTGGCGGACGCCGCGCCGACATAGCCGAGCAGATGGCCGACCGCCGCGCCGGCCGGATAATAGCGCGAAAAACCCTGCGCCGGAGCGACGCCGGGCAGGTCGGGCAGGCGTACGCTGATCGCCGCATATTGATCATAGGTCAGGTTCTCCGCGACCTGGACCGGGCGGAAGCCGGGCGCCTTTTCCAGATCCTCCATGATCCGGTCGACCTCGTCCGACGGCAGGTTCAGCAGCTTCGCCAGCGCGCCGACCGTCGCTTGCGGATCGCGCACCCGCTCGGGTATCAGGTCGATGCGGAAATCGGTGCGATTGTTGGCCAGCGGGCGGCCGTTGCGGTCGACGACCCAGCCGCGCCGAGGGGGGATGAGGGTCAGGTTGACGCGGTTGCTTTCGGAAAGAAGCTGATATTTCTCGTTTTCCGCGACGCTGATCCAGGCCATGCGCGCCGCCAGCAGCACACCCATGCCCATCTGCAACCCGCCGACCACCATGGCCCGGCGAGTGAAGGTGAAGGACTGACTGGCTTCGGTAACGATGCGGCCGCCGGGCCTGGTAAGCTTCATGCCATCACGCGCCAGCGGTCGATCCAGGCGCATTGCCGGGCGACGAAGGGGAACAGCAATATCGTCCAGCCCATCTGCGGCACGACCAGCATCCAGCCTATTGAACCACCGCCGGTGATCCGCGCAAAGAAGAGCCCGCCGGTGACGCAGACTATAATGGCCAGGGCCGCGATTAGCCAGTCCTGCCAATAATCGCGCCACAACAGCCGCTGTTCGATCAGGTCGATGCCAATCAGCGTCACCGTCCACAGGAACATGGCGGAGCCGAGCGGCTGGCCGCTCATCAGATCGTCGAACAGGCCCAGCGGCACGCCGATCCAGGCGCGCCACAATTCGGGCCGCAGCAGGCGCCACGACAGCAGCAGCAGCAGGCCCAGCGGCGGCAGAATAGGCGACTGCGCGATCAGCGGCAGCGCCGTCAGCATGGACCCCAGCATCACCGTGACCACCGGCGTGCCCTGCAATCGCCATCGGGAGGGGTAATGGCCCAGGCGCGGGACATGCTGCATCCGCCGGTCGATCATGGTGCGGGGGGGCTTTGGGCGGCGACCCCCGCCGGGGCCGGTTCAGAAGAGAGCGCGGTGTCGGAAGCGGGGCGGCTCACGGCCTGTTCGAACGGCCGTTCGACCACCACCGCCTCCACCTTGGCCGGATTGGCCAGCGGCACGCCCCAGGCGATCTCTCCCTGGGTGCGGACGATGACGGCGACCGGGATGTTGGGCTGATAAACGCCGCCGATGCCGGAGGTCACGACCAGGTCGCCGGGTTTGAAGGGGTTCTGGCCCGCCGACAAAGCGCGCACCTCGACCGATCCGTCGCCCCCGCCCGTGGAGATGGCCGGGATATTGTCGTTCGCGCGGCGCACCGGCACGATATTGTTGGTGTCGGTCAGCAACAGCACGTCGGCGCTGTTGGGACCCGCGGTGAAGATGCGGCCCACCAATCCCTCCGGCGCGCGCACGGGCATGCCCGGCATCGCCCCCTGGGACCGGCCGGCGTTCAGCCGGGCGAAGCGCCGCGCGCTGCTGGCCGAGGAACTGATCAGGCGGGCGGCGACGACTTCGCTGCCATCCTCGTCCACCAGCTTCAACAGCTTCTTCAGGCGGATATTCTCCTGCGCGATCGCCGTCGCCTCGATGATGCGATTGCGGTCGGCCTCCACTTGTCGCCGCAGCGCGACATTCTGCGACCCCGCCCGCCAATAGGCGGCGATCCGCTCGTCGATGGTGCCGACGCCGCTGACCATGGATTTGAGGCCCGCCGACAGCGGGCGAGTGATTTCAGCCGTCCCCGATCGGATCGCCGCAAAGCCGGTGGGATCGAAAATGGCGACGATCACCATCAACAGGCCGATCGCGGCCCCGGACATCGCCACGACATAGCTGGCGAACAGACCATATTGCGCCTTCCGGTTGTAGCCGGGGCGTCGGCTGGAGGGCCGCGCCATCGCTTATCTACCCCCTGGCTTTAAGCGGTCTGGAGAACGCCCCGGAACATCGGGTCTTCCATTGCCCGGCCGGTGCCGATGGCGACGCAAGTCAATGGGTCTTCGGCGATGGTCACCGGCAGGCCGGTCTCATCGCGCAGCTCGTCGTCCAGACCCTTCAGCAGCGCGCCGCCGCCGGTCAGGACGATGCCTTGATCGACGATGTCGGCGGCAAGCTCGGGCGCCGTGTTTTCGAGCGCGATGCGCACCCCCTCGACGATCGTGCTGATCGGTTCGGCGAGCGCGTCGGCGATCTGGCCCTGGTTGATGGAGATTTCCTTGGGCACGCCGTTCACCAGGTCGCGCCCCTTGATGTGGATCGTCTCGCCCACGCCGTCGGCTGGCGATTGCGCGATGCCGAACTGCTTCTTGATGCGCTCGGCCGTGGCTTCGCCGATCAGCAGGTTGTGATGGCGACGGACGAAGGACACGATCGCCTCATCCATCTTGTCCCCGCCCACCCGGACGGAGGTGGTATAGGCGAGGCCGCGCAGCGAGAGCACCGCGACTTCGGTCGTGCCGCCGCCAATGTCCACGACCATCGATCCGATCGGCTCCGTCACGGGCATATCGGCACCGATCGCGGCGGCCATCGGTTCTTCGATCAGGAAGACCTGGCTTGCGCCGGCATTGCTGGCGGCGTCGCGGATCGCGCGGCGTTCGACGCTGGTCGAGCCCGACGGCACGCAGATCACGATCTCCGGGAAGCGCCAAGGGCGCGACTTGCCGCCATGCACCTTGGTGATGAAATGCTTGATCATCTGTTCGGCCACGTCGATGTCGGCGATCACGCCGTCGCGCAGCGGACGGATCGCCTCGATCGAATCCGGGGTCTTGCCCATCATCAGCTTCGCGTCGTCGCCGACCGCCTTCACTCGCTTCACGCCGTTCAGCGTCTCGACCGCCACCACGGAGGGTTCGTTGAGGACGATGCCCCGGCCGCGCACATAGACCACCGTGTTGGCGGTGCCGAGGTCGATGGCCATGTCCTGGGAGGAGAATTTGAAGAGACGCGAAAAGATCGACATGCCTTATCCTGTTCAGCCCGCCCGTTCCCGGCTGATCGGGACACGGGCACCAACTCATGCTTCCTTGCGCGCCCCGGCAAGCCAGTTCCCTTTAACGATAAAAAAAGTGGAGGCTGCGGGTCGCGGAAAGCGCTCGCTTGGGCTAGTCCCTAACCAATGTCAATACGCCGCCTGCCCGAACATTTGGTCAACCGCATCGCCGCGGGTGAAGTGGTGGAAAGGCCGGCCAGCGCGCTCAAGGAGATCGTCGAAAACGCGATCGACGCGGGGGCGGGCCGGATCGCCGTCCGCATCGCCAATGGCGGGCTGGACCGGATCGAGGTAAGCGACGACGGCTGCGGCATGGACCCGGCCGACATAGCGCTGGCGCTGGAGCGGCACGCTACCTCCAAACTGCCCGACGACGCCATCGAGCAGGTGTCGACGCTGGGTTTTCGGGGGGAAGCCCTGCCGTCCATCGCCAGCGTCGCGCGGCTGACGATCGACAGCCGGCCCCGCGACGGCGAGGGGTGGAGCCGGTCGGTCGACAATGGCGTGCTGGTGGCCGAGGGTCCCGCCGCCCTGCCGCCGGGCACCCGCGTCACCGTCGAGGCGCTGTTCGGAAAGGTGCCCGCGCGCCGCAAGTTCCTGCGTTCGGCCAAGGCCGAATATGCCGCCTGCCTGGACATCATCCGCCGGCTGGCGATGGCCCATCCGGGCATCGCCTTCTCGCTGGAGCATGACGGGCGGCGAGCGCTGTCGGTGCAGGAGCGCGAGGCGCGCGAGGATCGGGTGGCGGGCCTCACCGACCGGGCGCTGGCGGAAAACCACGTCATCGTCTCATTGGAGCGGGAGGGGGTGCGCCTGTCCGGCGTCGCCAGCCTGCCGACCTATCATCGCGGCGTCGGTGACCATCAGTTCCTGTTCGTCAATGGCCGGCCCGTGCGCGACCGGCTGCTGGTCGGCGCGGTCCGGGGCGCCTATGCCGATGTGCTGGCCCGCGACCGGCATCCGGTTGTGGCGCTGTTCCTGGACGTGCCGCCGCTGGAGGTGGACGTGAACGTTCACCCGGCAAAGACCGAGGTGCGCTTTCGCGATCCCGCGCTGATCCGGGGAATGATCGTGTCGGGCCTTCGCCATGCGCTGGATGGGGCGGGCTTCCGCGTCGTGCAGCGCGCCGATCCGGCGGGGCTGAACGCCTGGCAGGCGGAGCCGCTGTCGCCGACCCCGATCGGCGCGATGCCGATCTTCGAGGCGGCGGGCGCGTCCTATCGGCCCGAACTCATGCCCAGCCAAATGCGCGACCGCCGCACGAGCTTCCTGACGCCCCCGCCCCAGGCCCGCGCGGAGCCGGCGGCCGCGCCGATACCGGACGGCGCGACCTTTCCCCTGGGCGTGGCGCGGGGGCAGGTGGCGCGGACCTATATCGTGGCGGAGGCCGAGGACGGGCTGGTGATCGTGGACCAGCACGCCGCGCATGAGCGGCTGACGCTGGAGCGGATGCGGCGGGCGATGGAAGGGTCCGACGGAGAGCAAAGGCGCGTGCAGAGCCAGGCGCTGCTGCTGCCCGAGGTCGTCGAACTGGACGAGCCGGCCTGTGACCGGCTGGAGGCGCGGAGCGCGGAACTCAAGGATTTCGGCCTGGACATTGAGCGGTTCGGTCCCGCCGCCATGCTCGTCCGCGCCATGCCTGCGATGTTGGAGCAGGGTGACGTGCAGGGCCTCGTCGCCGACCTGGCCGACGATCTGGCGACCTATGACAGCGCTCTCTCGCTCAAGGAGCGGCTGGACCTGGTGGCGGCGACGATGGCCTGCCATGGCTCGGTGCGCGCGGGCCGAGTGTTGAGCGTGGCGGAGATGAACGCCCTGCTGCGCGAGATGGAAGTTACTCCCCGCAGCGGCCAGTGCAATCACGGCCGGCCGACCTGGGTGAAACTGGGCCATGGCGACATAGAGAAGTTGTTCGGAAGGAAATGACCGTGCGTTATGTCTTGCTCCTCTCGCTTGCTCTTTTCCCCGTTCCCGCGGTGGCGCAGGGGCAGCCGCAGTCGGATTGCCGCGCCGCGCCGCGCCTGGACGAGCCCTGGACGAGTTGGCCGCAGAGCGGCGACGCCATCGCCGGCGGGGAGGCTGCGGGCGCGCCGAGGTTGATCTTGGGAAAGCCGGTGACGGCCACGCTGCGGCCCGCCGATTATGTGCGATTTGCCGCAGATTCCGGCAAGGGTGGCCGGGGCGGGCATGGCGGCCTCTTCACGCTGCCGGTAAAGGCGCCGGCGAAGGTCGGCATCGCGTTGTCGGCGGGGGCCTGGGTCGACGTGGTAAAGGGCACGACGCCGGTCGCCCCGGTCGAGCACGGCCATGGCCCGGCCTGTTCGGGCATTCGCAAGATCGTCTGGTTCCCGCTGGAGGCCGGCATCTATACCGTCCAGATCGCCAACGCGCCCGAGGCGACCATCCGCGTCATGGCCGCCGACGCTGGGGCCAATCGCTGATTTCCTCCTTGACGGGCCGTCAGCGCTCGACTGCCATCCGCACGGCAAGGCCGCCGAGAACGCCGCCCATCAGCCAGCGCTGAGCGGCCAGCCAGAAAGGCCGCTCGCCCAGAAATCCGGCGATCCCGCCGGCTAGCAGAGTGATGACCCCGTTGACGGTCAGGCTGATGACGATCTGGGCGCCGCCCAGCAGCAGCGACTGGCCGAGGACCGATCCGCGCGCCGGATCGACGAACTGGGGCAGCAGCGAAAGATAGATCATCGCCACCTTCGGGTTCAGCATGTTGGTCAGCAGCCCCATCAGGAACAGGCGGCGCGGCGTATCGCGCGGAAGATGCCGCACCTGGAAGGGCGACCGCGCGCCGGGACGAACGGCGCTCCACGCCAGCCATAGCAGATAGAGCACGCCGCCGATCCGCAGCAGGTCGTAGGCGAAGGGCACCGCCATCAGCAGCGCGGTTATGCCGAAGGCGGCGCAGACCATATAGAAAAGGAAGCCGCAGGCGACGCCGCCGAGCGAGATCAGCCCCGCCCTTGGCCCCTGCGAGATCGAGCGGGAAATCAGATAGAGCATATTGGGGCCAGGCGTCAGCACCATGCCGAGCGCGATCAGCGAGAAGGTGAGCAGACTGGTCAGGCTGGGCATGGACGACCCCTTTCGTCACGCCCTGTGCCGCGATCGCGCGCCCGTGCAAAGGACCGATCGGAAGCGGATGGCCCTATTGTGGGCGCGTGCGGACCATGGCGATCGGGATCATCGTCAGCACCGGCTCGTCATTCTGGTTGATCATCGTCACCCTGGAACGGACGATGCCGCGCTCCGGGCGGCTTTGGGACGCCTTCTTGTCGATCACTTCGCTCGTGCCGCGCAGCGTGTCGCCGGGGCGCACCGGCCGCAGCCAGCGCAGTTCGTCGACGCCGAGCGCGCCCAGGCTCGCCTGCTGGCGCGCGCCATGAGCCTGCATATGCGCGACGAACATCTTCATGAACAAGGCGGTCGTGTGCCAGCCGCTGGCGGCGATACTGCCGAAATGGGTGGCCGCCGCCGCTTCGTCCGACAGGTGGAAAGGCTGGGGGTCGAACTCGGCGGCAAAGGCGACGACCTCGTCGCGCGTCAGGGTGATCGGACCGAACTCAGCCGTCGCGCCGATCGCGATATCCTCGAAATATTCTACTTCGGCCATGATCTTTCCCGTTTTCGGTCGCAACGGGAAAGAGCGCTATGGCTTCGCCAGCAACCCGTCAAGCACTGTCGGGTCCCCGTCATTGGCTTGCGGCGTTACGCCGATCAACCGCGCCAGCAGGTCATAGACATTGACGTTAGGGAAAGCTTCGGGCGGCCGGAACCGGCGGTCGAACGCCGGGCCATGGGCGATGAAGACGGCGCGCATCGACGGTTCGTCCGGATCGAAGCCATGCTCGCCCTTCACATAGGCGCGCGGCTTTTCAACGAAGCTCCACCCCAGGCGCGCCATGCAGACGAAGGGCGCCACGCGGGGGTTGCGGCCGTAGGCGTAGCGCGCCGGAACATCCTCTCGCCGCCAGCAATCCACATTGGGACGCCGCGCCAGCAGCCGGGCGGCGACCTCGGCATCCTTGCCGGGCAGGGGGTAGATGTCCAGCCACGGGCCCCGGGTGATCGATTCCATGATGGCGGGATCGACGATGTCGCTGACCGGGCGGACCTGGGCGGTCGGCACCGGCGCCATGCCATGGTCGGACACCAGCAGGATGTTGACCGGCCGCCCCATCGCCTCAAGGCCCGCCCGCAAGCGGCCGATCGCTTGGTCGACCTGTGCTATCGCGGCGCGCTCGCCATCTGAATCATAGCCCTGATTGTGCGACGCCTTGTCGACGACATCCAGATAGAGGGCGATGAAGGCCGGGCGGGAGGCGTCGGGCCTGCGCGCCCAGTCGAGCGCGGCATCGACGCGCTGGGCGCTGGTGACGGCGGCGTCGTAGGTGAACCAGTCGGACGGGCGCACCTGCTGGATGGGCGCGTCGGAACCCGGCCAGAACATCGAGGCCGTCCTTATCCCCGCGCGCTCGGCGGTGACCCAGATCGGCGTGGCGGTGTCCCACCAGAAGGGATCGCGGTTGACGGCCGGATCGCTGATCTTCCACGTTACGCCGGGCCGCTGCGGGTCGCGCATGGCGTTGTCGACGATGCCGTGATGATCGGGCGTCTGTCCAGTCACCATGCTGATATGGTTGGGGAAGGTGTTGGCGGGAAAGACCGGCCGCATGGTGCCGGCGACGCCGCCGTCCACCAGCGCGTCCAGATGCGGCGTGCGGCCGATGTGGAGGCTGGCGGGACGCAAACCGTCGACTGAGATCAGCAGCGTCAGCGGACGAGTCGATACGGACGTCGCCGCTGGACCGGCCGCGTGATTCCCGACGGTCGCGCACGCCACGAGCGTCACGGGCAGAAGCAGGAGCAAGAGCCGCGACAGCAGGCGCAGGGTGATTCTCATTCCCCGGCCCTAGCAGATGGCCGATGACGGTAAAGTGACGTCCCGCCTCGGTATATCCTGCCATCCCCGGCCGGCGGTCAGGACATCCAGTCGCGCAGCGCCATCCAGGCCGCGCGCTTGTCCGCACGCGACCGTCCGGCATGGGCAGCGCTGGAGGAAGGCAGGTCGATCAGCGCATAACGGTCCACGCCCGCCAGTTGCCGCCGCCCCCGCCGCGCCGCTTCCCCGCCGTTGAAGGCGATGGCCTCCAGCGCGGGCAGGCTCCGCGCGAAGCCCGCCAGGTCGCGGTTCGTCGCGTCACGGATCGCCGCGTCCAGGCTCCCCTGCCGCCGCGCGGTGGCGATCACGTCCCACAGGCCGATGCCATGCGCCCCCAGCCGGGCGAGCCGCTGCGCATAGGGAAGGCCGGGCAGCGGCTCGCCGGTCACTTCCCCCATCAGCCACCAGAAGGCGTTGCTGGGATGGGCATAATATTCGCCGGCCGCCAGCGATCGCTCGCCCGGCAGGCTGCCCAGCACCAGCAGTCTGGTGTCCGGCCCCACGCTGGGGGGAAAGGCGGATTTCAGGGACATCGGCCTCAGCCCTTTTGGCGGCCAAGCGCAACGCGATCAGACGTTGAAGCGGAACAGCATGATGTCGCCATCCTGCGTCACATATTCCTTGCCTTCGGCGCGCCACTTGCCCGCCTCCTTCGCGCCCGCCTCGCCATTATATTGGACATAGTCAGCATAGGCGACGGTTTCGGCCCGGATGAAGCCCTTTTCGAAATCGCTGTGAATGGCGCCCGCGGCCTGTGGCGCCTTCGACCCCTTGTGGACCGTCCAGGCGCGGGCCTCCTTCGGTCCCACGGTGAAGAAGGTGATGAGGCCCAGCAACTCATAGCCCGCGCGGATGATGCGGGCGAGGCCGGCTTCGGTCAGGCCCAGCGCATCCAGATATTCGCCGCGCTCCTCGATCGGCATGGTGATGAGTTCGGCTTCGATCGCGGCGGAGACGATGACCGCCTTGGCCCCCTCTGCCGCCGCCTTCTCGAACACGCGGGCCGAATGGGCGTTGCCTTGCGCGGCGGCATCCTCTTCGACGTTGCAGACATAAAGGACGGGCTTGGCCGTCAACAACTGAGCCTGAGCGAACAGGCGGGCTTCCTCCTCATCGCGCGGCTGGGTGAGGCGAGCGGGCTTGCCCTCGCGCAGCAGGTCCAGCGCCTGCCCCAGAACGGCGGCGGCGGCCTTGGATTCCTTGTCCCCCTGCGCGGCCTTCTTGGCGAGGTTGGGCACTCGCTTTTCCAGGCTCTCAAGGTCGGCGAGCATCAGTTCGGTCTCGACCGTCTCGGCGTCGGCGATGGGGTCGACCTTACCCTCGACATGGGTGATGTCGTCATCCTCGAAACAGCGCAGCACATGGACGATCGCATCCACCTCGCGGATGTTGGCGAGGAACTGGTTGCCGAGGCCTTCTCCCTTGGACGCGCCGCGCACTAGGCCGGCGATGTCGACGAAGGCAAGCTGCGTCTCGACAATCTTGGCGCTGCCCCCGATTTTCGCGATCGTCGTCAGCCGATCGTCGGGCACGGCGACCTGACCGACGTTGGGCTCGATCGTGCAGAAGGGGTAGTTGGCGGCCTGCGCCGCCTGCGTCTCGGTCAGCGCGTTGAACAGGGTGGACTTACCCACATTGGGGAGGCCGACGATACCGCAACGAAAACCCATGAAACGCGCCTTCAAGTCTGGAAGAGTGGCAATTCTGAACGAATGGCGCGCGCGATACCGCTTTCACGATCGCTTGGCCAGCCTTGGATAGGCGGGTGGTGGGGATAAGGGGGAGGGGGCTTCAGGTGATGACGCTGGGCTTGTTCATGCCGGTATAGCGCGCGATGTCGGCCAGATCCTGCGCCGCCGCCACCAGGGGAGCCAGGGCGTCGCCCGTATCCTGCCCCAGATCTCCGGTCGCGGGCTCATACCGCTCGATATAGACACGCAGCGTGGCCCCTTCCGTGCCGGTGCCCGACAGGCGGAAGACGATGCGCGATCCGTCCTCATATAATATACGCACGCCCTGGTTGCGGCTGACGGACTGGTCGGTCGGGTCGGTATAGGCGAAGTCGTCCGCGACCGCGATCGTGCCGCCGCTGTTCGCCGTGCTAGCCAAGGTCGGGAGGCTGGTGCGCAACGCCGCCATCAGCGCGTCGGCCTTGTCTTTCGCGATCGCCTCATAATCATGGCGCGCATAATAGTTGCGGCCATAAGTCGCCCAATGATCGGCCATGATGTCGGCGACGCTTTGTCCCCGCGCCGCCAGTATGTTGAGCCACAGCAGCACGGCCCAGATGCCGTCCTTTTCCCGCACATGATCAGAGCCGGTTCCGGCGCTTTCCTCGCCGCAGATCGTCACCAGCCCGGCATCGAGCAGATTGCCGAAAAACTTCCAGCCGGTCGGCGTTTCGTAGAGCGGGACGTTCAGCTTCTCCGCGACCCGGTCGGCCGCGCCGCTGGTCGGCATCGACCGGGCGATCCCCGCGATCCCCCGCGCATAACCGGGCGCGAGATGCGCGTTGGCGGCGAGCACCGCGAGCGAATCGGAGGGCGTCACATAACAACGGCGGCCGATAATCAGATTGCGGTCGCCGTCCCCGTCAGACGCCGCGCCAAAATTCGGCGCATCTTCGCTCATCATCCGGTCGTACAGCGCCTTGGCATGGACCAGATTGGGGTCGGGATGGTGATGGCCGAAATCGGGGAGGGGGACGCCGTTGACCACCGTTCCGGCCGGCGCGCCCAGGCGCTTTTCGAATATCTCCGTGGCATAGGGGCCGGTGACGGCGCTCATCGCATCGAAGGACAGCGAAAAGCCGCCCGCGATCATCGCCCGGATCGCGGCGAAATCGAACAGGCTCTCCATCAGATCGGCATAGGCGGCGACCGGATCGACCACCTCCACGATCATGTCGCCGATATGGACGATGCCCGGCGAGTCGATGTCGATGTCAGCCGCTTCCGCGATTCGATAGCTGTCGATCGCGAGCGTCCGCGCATGGATGGCGTCCGTCACCTTCTCCGGCGCGGGGCCGCCGTTGGAGACATTATATTTGATGCCGAAATCCTCGTCCGGGCCGCCCGGATTGTGGCTGGCCGACAGGACCAGTCCGCCGAAAGCGCTGCTGGAGCGGATGAGGTGCGAAGCGGCGGGCGTCGACAATATGCCGCCCTGGCCCACCAGCACCCTGCCGAAGCCGTTCGCCGCCGCCATCTTGAGGACGATCTGGATGACTTCCCGGTTGAGATAGCGTCCGTCTCCGCCGACCACCAGCGTCTGCCCGGCATAGCCCTCCAGCACGTCGAACACCGACTGGACGAAATTGGCGGCATAATGGGGCTGCTGGAATATGCGGACCTTCTTGCGCAGGCCCGAGGTGCCGGGCTTCTGGTCGGAAAAGGGGGTGGTGGTGATCGTCTGGAACGGCATCGTCCATATCCTGATTGGCGGTGACGGCGACGGATATGGCCCGGATGGACGATGTTCGCAATTGCACAATGTTTCTAAGGACGATCGGCCGTCCTGAGCGCCACCTCGTTCATGAAGCGGGCATCGTCATTGCCGGCCAGCCAGCCGGCCTCCGCCCCGATCGCGCCGAGCATATCGGCAAGCGCATCAGTCTCGCTCTTGTGATAATTGCCCAACACATAGCCATGCACCCGATCCTTATGGCCCGGATGGCCGATGCCGATCCGCACGCGGCGGAAATCCGCGCCGATATGGGTGTCGGTCGACCGCAGGCCGTTATGCCCGGCGGTGCCGCCGCCGCGCTTCACCTTGACCTTCATCGGCGCCAGGTCGAGTTCGTCGTGGAACAGGGTGACGTCCTGCGGGGCGAGCTTGTAGAAGCGCATCGCCTCTCCCACGGAGCGGCCGCTTTCGTTCATGAAGGTCGCGGGCTTCAGCAGGACGATCTTCTCCGACCCGATCCGTCCTTCCTGCGTCCATCCCTGAAACTGCTTCTTCGGCGGGGAAAAGCCGTGCATGTCCGCGATCAGGTCCGCCGCCATGAAGCCGACGTTGTGCCGGTTCAGCGCATATTGCGCGCCGGGATTGCCCAGGCCCACCCAGATCTGCATCGTCCAACGCCCCAAAAGAAAATCCCGCCCGCCGGGTAGGCGGACGGGATGAAAATTGCCAGCCCCCGGTGGGGCGGGAAGCGCGGTTAAGCGGCTTCGCCCTCGGCCGTGCCTTCGGTATCGCCTTCGGCGCTCTTGAGAGCGGACGGCGCGACGATGGTGGCGATGGTGAAGTCGCGGTCCTCGATCGCCGGCTTCGCGCCCTTGGGCAGAGTGACGGCGCTGATGTGGATCGAATCGCCGACTTCGAAGCCCTTGAGGTCCACGACGACATCGTCCGGGATCTCGGAAGCGTCGACGATCAGTTCGACGTCATGGCGAACGATGTTGAGCACGCCGCCCTTCTTGAGGCCCGGCGAGGCTTCTTCATTCTCGAAGCGCACGGGCACCGCGACGGTGACGCTGGCATGTTCGGACACGCGCAGGAAGTCCGCGTGCAGCGGGCGATCGGTAACCGGGTGGAACGCGACGTCCTTGGGAAGCGTGCGAACGGCCTTGCCGCCGACTTCGACCATGACGACCGAGTTGAAGAAGTGACCGGTGCCGAGCAGCTTGCTGAGCAGCTTTTCCTCGACATGGATCGACTGGGGTTCTTCATTGTTACCATAGATGACGGCGGGTACGCGGCCCTCGCGGCGGAGAGCGCGGGAGGCTCCCTTGCCTGCCCGATCGCGTGCCTCGGCCGACAGCGTAAGCTGATCGCTCATTGCGTGTCTCCAAAAGCAGTTGGTTTGAGTGTCCTTCCCGCCACGCCTCCAGGGATGACCATCGCGGGAAGGCGGCCCATTAGCAGAAAGCGGCGGGAAAGCAAGTCCGCGCGTCGGATCACTGGATTCGGCGCACGGTGAAGCCGCGCGACTCCAGCATCGCGACCAGCGTATGATCGTCGGCTAGATGGGCCGTGCCGACGGCGATGAAGGGACGGCCGCGCATCCGGTCTATCTTCACCGCCCAGGCGCGGTTGCGCGCGGCGATTACGCCCTGCTCGACGAGCGGGTCGGGCCGGCGGCGTCCGGTGTCGGCGCGGGCGATGGCGGCCAAGTCGCCGCGCTGCCATGCTTTGACGACCTCGTCCATCAGCGCCGGCATCCGGCCGGCATCCAGGATCGTCTCCTCCAGCATCCGCCGCTGGGTCGCGGGCGGCAGGGCGTCGAAAGCGCCGAATTGCTGGTCCAGCGTCTCCAGGCCCTCCAGCGGCTTGCCAGCGTCCCGGAACCGCGCGGTCAGCAGCGGCTCCACGCCGTTGTCTTCGCTGACGCCCATCTTCTGCTGGATCGCCGCCGACAGCAGCATCGCCGCCGCCCAGTCCTTGTAAGGCGCGAGCGCACCCGCGCTGGCGGTGCCGTTCGCGCTCAGCTTGTCCAGCGCGCGCCGTGCCTCGGGGGTGATCCGCTCCGCGACCGGCGGCAGGTCAGGAGCGCGGCCCAGCCGCTCGAACGCGTCGATAACGGCATCGCGGTCGCCGAGATTGCCGATCTCCAGCACCAGCCTGTCGGATGCGTCGATCGCCTTTTCCAGCGTCGGGGTCCGCCAGGCGGTCCGGTCGGGCAGGACATGGACCGTGCCGAACAGATAGCCGTCGAGATCGCCCCGCTGCACGCGCCACAGGGCGGGGCCGCCCTGCTGGGGCGGGGACGTGGGCGTGTCGCCGCAGGCCGCGACCAGCAGCAGCGCCAGCAGCGCCCATCGCCGAAAAACCGCCCGCAGGATCATCCGGTCAGTCGCGCACTCGCCGCGAGGCTATGCCGAGGCCCCGCAATTGCGCCTGGACGCTTTGTTTGCCTGCCAGATGGCCCGCGCCCACGGCGATGAAGACCGTGCCGGGCCGCGCCAGCCGCTCCCTGATCCAGGCGGCCCAGCGGGCGTTGCGCTGGACCAGCAGGACTTGCGCCAGCTCCGGCGTCGCTTCCAGCGACTCGTTCATCTCGTCGGCTAGCTTCTCCGGCTCGCCCTTCGCCCAATGGCCGACGAGCGAGGCAAACTCCGCGTCCATGTCCGGCAGGCCGTCGACCGTGGCGTTGAGGAAGGCGACCTGATGCTTGATCGGCAGCGACGCGAAATAGCCGACCTGCTGCTCCACCGTTTCCAGCGCGCCGACCGGCTTGCCGCTCGTCCTGGCCGCCGCCGTCAACTGCTTCTCCGCGCCCAGGTCGGCTCTATAGCCCAGCCTTTCGAGCGGGGCAACCGACAGCATCATGCCCGCCATCCAGGGATAAAAGCCCTCGAACGCCGCCCAGGGCAGGCCGTTCGCCGTCATCGCCGCCTGATATCTGGCGCGGGCTTCCGGCGTCAGGCGGTCCGACAGCTTGACGCCATCGGCCGCCTTCGCCCTCATGGCCATCGCCGCCGCCATTTCCGCCGGATTGTCCGGCTCCAATATCTCCAGCACCAGCTCGTCGGATCGATCGAAGGCGCGCTTCACGCCGCCATCGAACCAGGTGACGCCGGGTTTCAGCACATGGACCGTGCCGAACAGGTAGATCGTCGTGTCGGCATCCTTCACCGCCCATAGCGCCGGGCCGGCGGGGTCGGGCGCCTTCGCCACGGCCGAACCTGCCTGCGCCCAACCGCCCAGCAGCAGCAATCCGGCGGCCAGCCAGCGCATCATCGGCCTCTTCATCCCGTCACTCTCCGGTCGCTTTGTCAGATACGGCCCTCATGCGGGGCGGCGCGCTTTCCGGCAAGGGCTTTGCGCGGGCGGGGCGGCGGCGCCTCCCCCTTGACCCTCCCGCCGTCCTGCGCCAAGGCACGGCGCTTCGCGATCCACCCATTTCGGGGACCAAAGTGGCCGACGGCAAAGCGCTATCCTTTCAGGATCTGATCCTGACCCTGCATGCCTATTGGGGGCGGCAAGGCTGCGTGATCCTGCAACCCTATGACATGGAAGTGGGCGCGGGCACCTTCCATCCCGCGACCACGCTGCGCAGCCTGGGGCCGCAGCCGTGGAACGCCGCCTATGTCCAGCCCAGCCGCCGGCCGACCGACGGGCGCTATGGCGAAAACCCCAATCGCCTGCAGCATTATTACCAGTATCAGGTCATCATGAAGCCGTCGCCGGCGAACCTTCAGGACCTGTATCTGGGATCGCTGGCGGAAATCGGCATCGACCCGCTGGTCCACGACATACGCTTCGTCGAGGATGATTGGGAAAGCCCTACGCTGGGCGCCTGGGGCCTCGGCTGGGAAGTGTGGTGCGACGGCATGGAAGTCACCCAGTTCACCTATTTCCAGCAGATGGGCGGCTATGACTGCAAGCCGGTGGCGGGCGAGTTGACCTATGGGCTCGAGCGCCTGGCCATGTATATCCAGGGTGTCGACAGCGTCTATGACCTGAAGTTCAACGACGCGGGCGTCACCTATGGCGACGTCTTCCTGGAAAATGAAAGGCAGATGTCGAAGTGGAACTTCGAGATCGCCGACACCGAAAAGCTGTTCCGCTGGTTCAAGGACGCCGAGGCCGAATGCTGCGCATCGATCGAGGCCGCCGTTCCGCTCGCCGCCTATGACCAGGCGATCAAGGCCAGCCATGTCTTCAACCTGCTCCAGGCCCGGGGCGTGATCTCCGTGCAGGAACGCGCCAGCTATATGGGCCGGGTGCGCGATCTGGCGAAGGGATCATGCGAGGCGTGGATCGCCGGCAATGCGGAGGCGTGGAGCGCGGCATATCCGGGGTGGACGGCATGATCACCGATTTCCTTCTGGAGTTGCGCTGCGAGGAAATCCCGGCGCGCATGCAGGTGAAGGCCAGCGAGGGTCTGGTCCGCCTGTTCATCGAGGAGCTGGCGAAAGCCGGCCTCGCGCCGGAAGCCGTCGACAGCTTCGTGACGCCCCGCCGCCTCGCCCTGATCGCGCGGGACCTGCCGCTGGAAACCGCCGCCGTCAGCGAGGAGCATAAGGGCCCGCGCACCTCCGCGCCGCCCCAGGCGCTGGAAGGTTTCCTGCGTAAGACCGGCCTTACCCAGGACCAGTTGGAGGATCGCGACGGCGTCTGGTTCGCGACGGTCGCCAAGCCCGGCCGCGCCACCCGCGATCTGCTGGCCGAGGCCGTGCCCGCCATCATCAGGGCGTTTCCCTGGCCCAAGTCGATGCGATGGGGCGCGGCGTCGCAGACCACCGAAAGCCTGCGCTGGGTCCGCCCCCTGCAAGGCATCGTCGCGATTCTGGGCGAGGAACTGGTCGACATCGCGGTCGAGGGGGTGACCAGCGGCTATGCGACGGTCGGCCACCGTTTCCACCATCCGGGCGAGATCACCATCGGCGGCGCGCATGACTATGTCGAAAAGCTGCGTGCCTGTCATGTCATCGTGTCCCATGACGAACGGCAGACGATCATCGCGGAAAAGGCGGCCGAGGCCGCTGCGGCGAAAGGCTATAGCGTTATCGAGGACAAGGGGCTGGTGGCGGAGAATGCGGGCCTGACCGAATGGCCGGTGCCGCTGCTGGGCGATTTCGATCCGGCCTTCCTGGAAGTGCCGCCAGAGGTCATCCAGCTGACCCTGCGCATCAACCAGAAATATTTCGTGTTGCGCGACGCGGCCGGCAAGCTCGCTCCCGCCTTCATCTGCACCGCCAATATCGACGCGAAGGACGGCGGCACGGCGATCGTCGCGGGTAACCGAAAGGTGCTGGCCGCGCGGTTGAGCGACGCGCGCTTCTTTTGGGAGCAGGACCGCAGGACGACGCTGGCCGACCACGCGAGGAAGCTGGAGCGGATCACTTTCCACGAAAAGCTGGGCACGGTCGCGGACAAGACCGAGCGTGTCGCAAAGCTCGCCCGCTGGTTGGTGGAGGAGGAGATCGTCACCCCTCATCCAACCGTCACCCCAGCGAAGGCTGGGATCTCAGTCGGCAGCGCTGGCATGACGAGGGATGAATTGGCGCAACTTGCCTATGATGCGGCGAAGTTGGCCAAAGCCGACCTGGTCACCGAGATGGTCGGCGAGTTCCCGGAACTGCAAGGCGTTATGGGCGGCTATTATGCCCGCGCCGAGGGATTGCCCGACGCCGTCGCCGACGCCATCCGCGACCACTATAAGCCGGTCGGGCAGGGCGACGAGGTGCCTACCGCTCCGGTGACGGTGGCGGTGGCGCTGGCGGATAAGCTGGATACTTTGGTCGGTTTCTTCTTGATTGATGAAAGGCCCACGGGCTCGAAAGATCCCTTTGCGCTTCGCCGCGCTGCACTTGGCCTAATTGCCCTAATTTTGAAGAATAGTCTGCGCTGTTCCGTATACACCTTGTTCAACAGTGCTGTGAAATGCTCAGAGCAAAGTCATGATATAGAGTCAATCGTTGCCGCCGACTATTTTCATGACTTCATCATTGATCGCCTTCAAGTCCAGCAGCGGGACTCCGGCGTAAGGTATGATCTCATTGATGCGGTAGTGCTGATGAGTGGCGATGATGATATTGGTGGAGAGCGTGATCTCGTCCGCCTGCTTGCGCGCGTGAAGGCGCTCCAGTCTTTCATCGCCACTGACGATGGCGCGAATCTGCTGGCGGGCTATAAACGGGCGGCGAACATCCTGAAGAAGGAAGCGCCAGCTCAACTCGATGCCGCCACCTCGGCCGACGGATATACGCCCGAACCCGCCGAGGCTGCGCTTATCGCCGCGCTCGACGCTGCCGAACCGCGCGCCGCCACCGCCATCGGCGAGGAGCGGTTCGAGGACGCCATGGCCGCGCTTGCCAGCCTGCGCGCGCCGATCGACGCCTTTTTCGACTCCGTGACGGTTAACGACGCCGATCCTGCCAAGCGTGCCGCTCGTCTGGCGCTGCTTGGCCGGGTCCGCGAAGCCGTGCATGGCGTCGCGGACTTTTCGAAAATTGCGGGATGACGCAGCAATCGCTCATCTATTGTCATAATTTCTGCCAGATCGCCGGATTTTTATCGTAAACGCGGGTGCACTAATCGCCTCAACCTTGCTATGATTGTTGCAGCGCACAATGTGCGTAGGGGCATTCAGTGCAGGGAAGCCGACGATGATGACTATGGAAGAGGCCAGTATGACCACAACCGCGACCCGTTATGTCTATCGTTTCGGCGGCGGGGTGGATGACGGCGGCAAGGGCGACCGCAATCTTCTGGGCGGCAAGGGCGCCAACCTCGACGGCATGGCGGCGATCGGCCTGCCGGTCCCGCCGGGCTTCACCATCACGACGGAAATGTGCACGCGCTATTATGAGGATGGCGGCAAATATCCCGACAGCCTGAACGCGGAAGTCGCCAACGGCATCGCTCATATCGAAGGCATCACCGGCAAGCGCTTCGGCGATCCCGCCGACCCGCTGCTGGTCTCGGTGCGCTCGGGCGCGCGGGCGTCGATGCCGGGGATGATGGACACGGTCCTCAACCTCGGCCTCAATGACGAGACGGTGCTTGGCCTGGCTTCGGCCTCGGGCGACGAGCGTTTCGCCTGGGACAGCTATCGCCGCTTCATCCAGATGTATTCTGACGTGGTGCTCGAACTCGATCATGGCGCCTTTGAAGAAGCGCTTGAAATCGCGAAGGAAGATCAGGGCTATACGCTCGACACCGAAATGAGCGCCGACGACTGGAAGGGGCTGGTCGCCGAATATAAGGCGCTGGTGCAGAAGCTGTGGCACAAGCCCTTCCCGCAGGATGTCCATGACCAGCTCTGGGGCGCGATCAGCGCCGTGTTCGGATCGTGGCAGTCGGAGCGCGCGAAGGTCTATCGCCGCCTCAACAACATCCCCGGCGAATGGGGCACGGCCGTCAACGTCCAGGCGATGGTGTTCGGCAATATGGGCGAAACCTCCGCGACCGGGGTGGCGTTCACGCGCGATCCTTCGACTGGCGAGAACGCTTATTATGGCGAATATCTGATCAACGCGCAGGGCGAGGACGTCGTCGCCGGCATCCGCACCCCGCAATATCTGACCAAGGCGGCGCGCGAGCGGGCGGGGGCCAAGCCGCTCAGCATGGAAGAGGCGATGCCGGAAACCTATGCCGAATTGGCAAAGGTGTTCCAGATCCTCGAAACCCATTATCGCGACATGCAGGACATTGAGTTCACGGTCCAGCAGGGCAAGCTGTGGATGCTCCAGACCCGATCGGGCAAGCGCACCGCTAAGGCCGCGCTGAAGATGGCGGTCGACATGGCGAGCGAAGGGCTGATTTCGGAGGAAGAGGCCGTCGCCCGCGTCGATCCCGCCGCGCTCGACCAGCTACTCCATCCCACGCTCGACCCAAAGGCGCCGCGCGATGTGCTGACCAAGGGATTGCCCGCTTCTCCCGGCGCGGCCAGCGGCCTGATCGTCTTTGATGCCGACACCGCAGAGCGCCGCAGCGAAATGGGCGATTCGGTCATCCTGGTGCGGGTCGAGACATCGCCCGAGGACATCCACGGCATGCACGCGGCCAAGGGCATCCTGACCGCCCGTGGCGGCATGACCAGCCACGCCGCCGTCGTCGCGCGCGGCATGGGCCGTCCCTGCGTCTCGGGCGCGGGGGGGCTGTCGATCGACAATAAGGCGAAGCTGCTGCGCGTCGGAGGCCGCGAGCTGGGCGAGGGCGACATATTGACCATTGACGGGTCGACCGGCGAGGTGATGGCGGGCGAGGTTCCGACCGTGCAGCCTGAACTGGCCGGCGATTTCGGCGTGCTGATGGGCTGGGCCGACAAGGTGCGCCGCCTCAAAGTGCGCGCCAATGCCGAAACGCCACAGGATTGCCAAGTCGCGCGCGACTTCGGGGCGGAGGGCGTTGGCCTGTGCCGCACCGAACATATGTTCTTCGACGCCGCTCGCATCACCGCCGTGCGCCAGATGATCCTCGCCGACACGGAAAAGGGCCGGCGGGAGGCGCTGGAGAAGCTTCTGCCCGAACAGCGCGACGATTTCGCGCAGATCTTCATGGTGATGGCGGGCCTGCCGGTCACCATCCGCTTGCTCGATCCCCCGCTGCACGAGTTCCTGCCGCATCAGGAGGCGGAGTTCGAGGAAGTGGCAAAGGCTGCGAATGTCGGCGTCGAACTGTTGAAGCGGCGCGCGGCCGAACTGCACGAGTTCAACCCGATGCTGGGCCATCGCGGCTGCCGCTTGGGCGTGACCTATCCCGAAATCTACGAGATGCAGGCCCGCGCGATTTTCGAGGCCGCGCTGATCGTCAAGGAGCGGACTGGCGAGGCGCCGATCCCCGAAGTGATGATCCCGCTGGTCGCCACGCGTAAGGAACTGGAGCTGATGAAGGCGGTCGTCGACTCCCAAGCCCAGAAAGTGTTCGCGGAATATGGCAAGAGCGTCGACTATCTGGTTGGCACCATGATAGAATTGCCGCGCGCGGCGCTGAAGGCTGGGGAGATTGCCGAGGTCGGCGAGTTCTTCTCCTTCGGCACCAATGATCTGACGCAAACCACGATCGGCATCAGCCGCGATGACGCCGGACGCTTCCTTACTCAATATGTCGACAAGGGCATTTTCGCGCGCGATCCCTTCGTCAGCATCGATATCGAGGGCGTGGGCGAGCTGATAGAGATCGCGGCCGAACGCGGCCGCGCGACCCGGTCGGGCATTAAGCTCGGCATTTGCGGCGAGCATGGCGGCGATCCGGCGTCGATCGCCTTCTGCGAAAAGACCGGGCTCGATTATGTCTCCGCCTCGCCCTATCGCGTGCCGATCGCCCGGCTGGCGGCGGCCCAGGCGGCGCTCGCCGCGCGCGGGTGAGGCTGATCCTTTAAAGAAAGGCCCGGCTTAGGAATGGCAGGGCCTTTCGCCTAAGGAGCGGTCAAACCGGCGTCTTGCGGCGTTCATAGAGTTTCAGATGTTCGTCGCGCTTGCCGGCCGCAAGCAGTTGCGCCTGCGCGGGCCATTCGTCGCGTGCGATCAGCCCCGGCATGCGCCCCAGCCGTGCCTCTATCGTCGCCTGCTGTTCGGCGTTCATCGCCGCGATCTGGCTGTAGCGATGATAGCCGGCTTCGTTGAGTGCGATTTCGTCCTGCGCGGAGATCGTGCGGATCAGCGTCAGGTCGTCACGGCCGTGCCCGGCGCCGGCCACGGCAGTCGCGGTGCCGGGATCGGTGGGGCCGCGATGCGTCTCCAGTTCGGCGATCCGCGCATTGGCCGCCGCGATTCGGGTATCGCGATCCTTGGCTGTCAGCCTGTGGCTGGCCAGCTCATCGCGCCACAGCCGCTTATATTTGCCGCGCCCGCTGATCATCAGGCCCAGGATCAGCCCGATCAGAAACATAATGCCCAAAAGGACAATCTCGTTTGGAGTGAAGGTCATGGCCATGCATCCTTTCCACGACCGAAACGACCGGAGCGGAGGAAAGGTTGCGCCCGACCCGGAAGCCAGTAATCTCTGCGCTTCAGGGCGCCCGCTCGGCCGAAAGGCAAAAAGAATAAAAAGGGGGTTGCCAGACCTCCCGCCCCCTTCTATCTGCGCCTCTCCAACGCGCCCGTAGCTCAGCTGGATAGAGCATCAGACTACGAATCTGAGGGTCGGACGTTCGAATCGTTCCGGGCGCACCAGAGTTTTTCGCCGCCTTTCCCATAAGGGAACAGGCGGCGTTTTACTGTCTGTCGGTGGATAGGATCCGCCGACTTGCGGGCTGGTCATGGTGACGAGCAGGCTTTGATGTCGATCACGCTCCCGTGAGATTGCTGACTCAGAACTCTCGCGAAATGCCTCTCAGAACGCCTGTGCGCGGCGCAGTTCGACCGTGTCGATTATCATGCCGCCAGCCATGAATACCGCACCCGTGCAGCAGAGCGCCAGCAACTGCCCGCCGACGCCGGGATAATGCTGCATATAGGCGACGCCCCGCTCTGCCGCGCCCAGCGCCAGCGCATAGATGACCAGAAATGCCTCGAACTTGGTCTTGATCGTGAAGAGGCGCTTGATCCGGGCCATCGTCGTCCTGCCAATCGTCGGCCCCCCGACGTCATGGCAAGAGATCGCTCGCCAGCCCCAAATGGTCAACAAGGGTTAACCATGATTGTTCGATGGACGCGATCAGGCGCGTGTCGCCCAGGTCGTCCGGCGCGATCTGTTCGGGCCAGGTGCGCGATATGATCGCCGCAATGGCGTCCAGCCGCGTTTCATCGACCATGAAGCGCGGGTCGATGTCGGCCGGATCGGCGACGACCCGCAACCGCAGGCAGGCGGGGCCGCCACCGTTCGCCATCGACTGGCGAATATCCACCGGGACGACCCGCCGGATGGGGCCATTGCCGCTCACCAGCATGTCGAGCCATCGACGCACGGCGGGCACGGTCTCGACCTCGGCCGGCACGATCAGGGCCATGCCGCCATCGGGCAAGGTCACGAGCTGCGCGTTGAACAGATAGGAACGGATGGCGTCGGCCAGGCTGACCGCGCTCGCGGGCACCTCAATGACCTCGACGGAGGGCAGGGCGGCATGGAGCGCATCGTAGAAGCGCTGCTTCTCGGCGAAGGCCTGCTCATGCGCGAACAAGACCCGCTCGTTCGCCACCGCGACCACATCGTTATGGAACGCGCCAGCGGCGATCGCTTCCTCGCTCTGCTGGACGAACAGCGTGGCGCGTGGGTCCAGCCGGTGGATGCGGGCCACGGCCCGGCTCGCCTCGACATGCTGACGGGCCGGGAAGGGGCCCCCGGCCAGGCCGTAGACGAAAATCTCGACCCCCGGCGCGTCATGGCTTGGCGCCAGGCGCATATGGTTCGCCGCCCCCTCATCGCCGAAGGGCGGGGGGATGGGGCCATGGATGACGAAGGCGTCACGGGCGGAAAAGGCGGTGCGCAACTGAGTCAGCGTCTGCGGCCATTCGTGGCTGCGATGCGCCATCGTCACCAGATTGGCGACCGTCAGATGGGTGAGTCCATCGGCGGTGTCGCTGGCAGGGGATACGGTCGCGGCGTTGGCGGCCCACATGGCGGACGCGGACATGGCCGCGGCGCGGATATGCGGCTCCGCTTCGGCTAGGTTGGTGCCCAGCGCCTTCAGCCAGCGGGCGTTGGGCCGCCATTGCGGCACGAAAATGCCTTGGGCAAGGCCGAGGCGCAGGTTCGCGCGCATCTTTTCGATGCCCTCCAGCGCGGCCGCGCGTGGACGAGATGCCGCGCCCGCATTGCCGGCCGAAGCGAGATTACCGGGACTAAGCCCCGCATAATTGTGACTGGGGCCGACAATACCGTCAAAGTTGATTTCCCTGACGGTCATGCGCGCCCCGCAATCGTGAAATCTTGCCCTGGCTCTACCCCGATCAGCGCCGCGCCTTCGCCGTCGAGCGTCACCACCCCCCCCTCATCCTCGCGCACAAGCCCGTAGGCGCAGCGATATTCGGCCAGCCGCCCCGACGCGACCAGCATGCGCTGCCCGCCCGTCCCATCGCCGATCCGCGCCAGCGTCACCTCCCGCGCCTGGGCGATGGTCTTCAGGCTGTCGATCTGCCCCACCAGCGTCGGTCCGCCATCGAAAATATCGACATACCCGGGATTAGCGAAGCCTTCGGTTTCCAGCATCCGCATCGCCGCGCGGCCGTTGGGGTGGGGCAGGCCGATGACAGCGCGGGCGCTGTCGGTCAACATCGCCGTGTAGATCGGCGTCTTGGGCATCAGGTCGGCGATAAACTGGTTGCCGTTCACCGCGTTGAACTCATCGGCCTCCTGAAAGCTCATGCCGAAGAAGCGGCCCGCCAGACCGTCCCAGAAGGGCGACCCTCCCGCTTCGTCGATCACTCCGCGCAACTCGGCGATGATCCGGTCGCCAAAGCGCGCGCGATGGCTCCGGATATAGAGGTAGCGGCTGCGCGCGAGCAGCAGGCCCAGCCCCTCCGCCCGTTCGCGCGGATGCAGGAACAGGCCGCCAACCTCGGTCGATCCTTCCAGATCGGTGACGAGCGAGAGCATCTGCGCTCGAAAGGTGCGGCCCAACTCCCTGCTATGCTGGGTCATCACGCCCAGGCGGTAGGAATAGAAGGGCGAACTCTGCCCCACCATGCCGAATATCTGGCAGGTGCCTCTAACCTGCCCGGTGCGGCTGTTTTCGAGCACCATGACGATCAGGTCGTCCTCCACCCCGTCGCCGCCGCGCGCGAGCGCCCGCGCCGTCCGTTCAAGCTTGGCTTCCAGCGCGGCGCGGTCTGGCGGCAGGTTGGTGAAGCCGCCCCCGGTCAGCTTCGCCATTTCATACAGCGTCTGAAGATCGTCCGGTCGCGCCGGACGCATGAAAAAGCTCAAAGACCGCTCCCCTGGTCGAATTGCCCGTTCGCGATGCGCAGCAGCGTCAGCGCCGACAGGGCGGCCCGTTCGGGAAGGCTGTCGGTCAGCAGGAACTCGGCGTCGCTATGGATATCGCCGCCCCGCGCGCCCATCGTGTCGACCACCGGCACGCCGCAGGCGGCGATATTATTGCCGTCGCACACGCCGCCGGTGTCGCGCCAGCCAAGGTCGAGGCCCAGCTCCGCGCCGCACCGCCGCACCAGCGCGAACAATCGCTCCGCCGCCGCGTCCATGGCCTTGGGCGGACGGCCGAAACCGCCATGCAGGCGCAGGCTGACGTCATGATCGCGCGCTACCTCAGCCATGACATGGTCGATCAGCGCCCGGGCGTCGGCTTCGTCCGCCAAGGTGCGCGGGCGGAAATTGACTCGCAGCACCGCATGATCGGGCACGACATTGTTCGGCCCGCCGCCGTCTATGCGGGCCGGATTGCAGGAAAAGCCGGCGCCGCTCGCGGCCTTCAGGCGCAACGCGACATCCGCCGCCGCGACCAGGGCGTTGCGCCCGTCTTGCGGATTGCGCCCCGCATGGGCGGCTCGGCCGGTGACGATGATGGAGAAATTGCCGCTTCCGGCGCGCGCGCCCGCCAGCGTGCCGTCGGGCAGCGCCGGCTCATAGGTCAGCGCCGCGACCTTGCCGCGCGCCATCCGGGCCAGCAGAGCGGAGGAGGAAGGGCTTCCTACTTCCTCGTCGCTGTTGATGATGACGTCATAGCCCAGGCGCGGAGCGTCCGCGCTGTCCTCGAAGGCGTTCAGGGCCGCTAGCATCAGGGCGATGCCCCCCTTCATGTCGGCGACGCCGGGGCCGTTCAGCACGCCCTGCTCCACCCAGCGTACCGCCTGGAATGGGTGATCTGCGCCGAACACCGTGTCCATATGGCCGGTTAGCAATATCCGGCGTGGCGCGTCGGGACGGACGGAGAGCCGCAGATGGCGGCCATGAGCCACCGCGCGGATGCCGCCGTCAGCATCCACCGCCTCGACCAGCGTGCCGTCGATCAGCATTATGTCCCCCGGCAGCACCGCGAAGGCGTCGGCCAGCGCCCTCGCCATGACGTCAAGGCCGGCGAGGTGGCGCGAGCCACTGTTGACGGCGCTCCATCGCAGCACGGCGTCCAGCATGGGCGCGGCCATCGCCTGCTCCACGACCGCCTGCTCGCCGGGCATCAATCCTCTCATGCGGATGATGTATCAGACCGACCGGCCCGCCTCCACCCCGCGCATCCTCAGAAATCGTAGGTCAGCGTCACCCGGCTCAGCGTGTCGAACGTCTTGTCCTTGACCACCGATTCGCTTTCATATTGGACGTTGTAGGAAAAGCGCGTCGTCCAGCGGGCGGCGACCTTGGTCTCCAGCGCGCTCAGCGCGGTGAAGCTGTAGACATCGCTTTCGGCATAGCCCGAGGCGGTCTGCTTGAAGGTGAGGTTGGGCGCGAGACGCCAGGCAAGGTCCAGCGATCCACGGCCGCCGACCTTCGTTTCCCGCTCGCCCGTCGTATAATGAGCATAGCGGACCGAAGGACCTGCATCGACTTGAAGGTCGAGCGGCGTGCTGACGATCAGCTTGTAGCCGATGCCGGTCGAGGCGGTGTAGCGCTGTTCATAGCCGATCGAGGCGTCACGCTCGAACTGTATCAGTCCATAGGCGAAACCGCGCGGATCGAATTGATATCTGGGCTGATAGGATGCCAGATAACGGTCGCGCGAAACGATGCCGTTCGCGCGGCGATAATCGGCGCTGGCCACCAGTTCATGGCTCCATTCGATCCCCGTGCGCTTGACGTTCGCCGTGCCGCTGATGCCCAGTTCGCTGGTCGATCCGGTCGAGCGGAAGCCGCCCACCTCGATCCGCCCGGTCCAAAGGTCCGTGAAGCTGGCCTCGCGGATCACGGTCTCACGCGTTTGGCGAGTGCGGTCTTTCCAGCTTTTCACCATCCTCGCGATCTCGTCTGCCGACCCCGGGTTAGTCTGCCTGGCGATCTTGGCCACGGTGGCGATCTCCGTTTCATTGCCGTTGGCGATCGCCGCCTCCATCATCTCGCGAACAGACGGGGGAAGCAGCGGCGCATCGGCGGCATGGGCCGGGGTCGCGGCCAGCAGAGGGATGGCGGCGGCAAGGAGCAACAGGGAACGCATCGGCGCACAATAGTCCGACAAGATCAGGATTTTAACCCCCTCTGCGACAGACCGCGTCAGATGAGGTCGCGAAACTCTTGGAGTATGTCGCGATACAGCTTTTTCTTGAACGGCACGATCAGTTCGGGAAGGCTTTCGGGCGAGGCCCATTTCCAGTCCCGAAACTCCGGATGGTCGGTCTGGATGTCGATGTCGCTGTCCTTGCCGGTGAAGCGCGCCAGATACCAGATCTGCCGCTGCCCGCGATATTTGCCGCCCCAGATCTGACCGACCAGTTCGGTGGGCAGATCGTAGAATAGTTCCGAGCGTGCGGTCGCGATGATCTCGACATGCTCGGGCGCGATGCCGGTTTCCTCGCCCAGTTCCCGGATCGCCGTCGCGCGGGGATCTTCCCCCTCGTCGATCCCGCCCTGCGGCATCTGCCAGGCTTCCACCTTGTTGTCGATTCGCTGGCCGACAAAGACCTTGCCGTCCATGTTGACCAGCATGATTCCCACGCAAGGCCGGTAAGGCAGTTCATCGCTATTCGGCATATCCGCCCATATATCCCTGAAAAATCCCGTTTTCAGCTACAGCCCTGAGGCGGACCGCGCCGCGCCGCCCTGTCGGCGCATGCCACAGGATAGGCGGCGCAGCGGCGCGCGTCCATGGGCCGATGCGGTGATCTGGATCAAGCTGGCAGCATATCGTGAGCATCGCGAAGCGCTGGAACATGCGCCAGCGGCCCGGCGAGTCGCTAAAGCATGATTGAAGGCGCGCCGGGCTTGGGGCAAAGCTGGCGCGATGAACGCGATCGACCCCCGCCGCCCGCCGCGCGCCATGAGCCGCCGTGCCCGCAAGGCAGGCGGTATCGGACCGGCAATGGGCGCATTGGTCGCGTGGCTCGTCGGACCGCGTTTTCACCGGCTGATCGACCGGATCGATTCGGGGCTGGCGTCGGGCACGCTCAACGCCAGCCTGCCCGACGGCAGCGTCCGCATCCTGGGCGCGCGCGCGCCGGGTCCGGTGTGCGACGTCGATCTGCGTCATTGGCGGGCGCTGCTGCGGCTGGCGACCGGCGGGTCGGTCGGCTGGTATCGGGCATGGGCGGCGGGCGAATGGAGCAGTCCCGATCCGGTGCCGCTGTTCGCCCTGTTCATGGCGAACGCGCGGTCGCTCGGCGATGTCGCCCGGCCCAAGGGCGCGGCCCGCTGGCTGGGGCGGGCGATCCATTGGGCGCGGCGCAACAGCCGCAGCGGGTCGCGCCACAACATCGCCTTTCACTATGACCTGGGCAATGACTTCTATGCGCTCTGGCTCGACCAGAACATGCATTATTCTAGTGCCTTGTTCGACGGTGTTGAGGATGATCTGGAAGCCGCGCAGGCGCGCAAGGTCGATGCGATCCTCGACCGGCTCGACCTTGCGCCCGGCAAGGCGATGCTGGAAATAGGATGCGGATGGGGCGGGCTGGCCCGGCAGGCGATGGCGCGCGTTTCGATCCGCTATGACGGATTGACTCTTTCGGTCGAGCAGGCCGACTATGCCCGCTCCAGGCTTGGCGAGGGCGCGCGCATCCTGCTGACCGACTATCGCGACGCGGTCGGCCAGTATGACGCCATCGCCAGCGTCGAGATGATCGAGGCGGTCGGCGAGCGCTACTGGCCCGATTATGTCGCGGCGGTTGAGCGGCTGCTGAAGCCGGGCGGACGAGCGGCGATCCAATATATATTGATCGACGACGCCATATTCCCCGGCTACGCCGCCGCCGCCGACTTCATCCAGACCTATATCTTCCCCGGCGGCATGCTGATGTCGGAAAGCCGTTTCCGTTCGCTGGTCGAACGTCAGGGGCTGGAATGGCGCGACGTTCGCCGTTTCGGCGCAGACTATGCCCGCACCCTCAAAATCTGGCGCGACCGCTTCGACGCGGCCGTGGAGGAAGGCCGCCTGCCGCCAGCCTTCGACGCGACCTTCGTCGGTCTGTGGCGCTATTATCTGATGTATTGCGAAGGCGGCTTCCGGGGCGGCACGATCGACGTCGCTCAGGTGACGCTGGTCAAGCCGGCGAATTAACCCCCGACGCGCAGCCGGTGCCCTGTCGGCATATCTGTGCTTACAAGATTCACGATCGCGTCGGCCACCACCTCCGGTCCTTTCAGCGTCGCCGGGTCCTCGCCCGGATAGGCGCGCGCGCGCATCGCCGTGCGGGTGGCCCCCGGATCGACGATGTGGGTGCGAATGGCGGAGATATTCTTCATCTCCTCGCCATAGGCGCCGACCAATATCTCCAGCGCCGCCTTGGACGCGCCATAGGCGCCCCAATAGGCGCGTGGTGTCGCGCCCACGGATGATGTGACGGCGACGATCCGCGCGTCCCCACTCGCCCGCAGCATCGGATCGAAGGCGGCGATCAGCGCCTGCTGCGCGCCGATGTTGAGCGTCAGCAGCCGGGCGAACTCCTTGGCGTCGATCGCCGGGACCGAGGCGAGGCTGCCCAGCGTCGCGGCGTTGAGCACCAGCATGTCGAGCGCCTGCCAGCGGCTCGCCACCGCGCTCGCCAGACGCCCGATGCTCTCGCCGTCGGTCAGGTCCAGCGGCGCGATGGTCGCGCTGCCGCCGGCCGCGTAGATGGCCTCCTCGACCTCCTCCAGCGCGCCCGTCGTCCGCGCCGTCAGGATGACATGCGCGCCCGCCGCGCCGAGCGCCCTGGCGGTCGCGGCGCCGATGCCCCGGCTGGCGCCGGTGATGAGGGCAAGTTTTCCGGTAAGGGGAAGGTCGGACATATCATTCTTCCGTTCGTCCCGATCATCGTCGAGGGACGGGGGCAGGCGCGGGCATGTCTCGATCGCGCTCGACATGCACGGGGTGGAGGAAACGGGTTTTTCAGACCACCCGTTCGTGCAGCAGCTCGAACTGGTTGGGCACGACGGCCTCGTCCTGGTCGGTCAGGCTGGTGGGATAGTCGCCGGTGAAGCAGGCATCGCAATATTGCGGGCGGATATCTGCGCGCTTCGCCTCGCCCAGCGCTTTGTAAAGGCCGTCGATCGAGATGAAGGACAGGCTGTCGGCATGGATGAAGTCCTGCATGCCGCCGATGTCGAGCCTGTGCGCCAGCAGCTTTGTCCGCTCCGGCGTGTCGACGCCATAGAAGCAGCTATGCTTGGTCGGCGGGCTGGCGATCCGCATATGAACCTCGGCCGCGCCCGCCTCCCGCATCATCTGCACGATCTTCAGGGATGTGGTGCCGCGCACGATCGAATCGTCGATCAGCACGATACGCTTGCCCTGGATCAGCGCGCGGTTGGCGTTGTGCTTGAGCTTCACGCCCAGGTGGCGGACCTTGTCCCCCGGCTGGATGAAGGTGCGGCCGATATAGTGTGAGCGGATGATCCCCAGCTCGAAGGGGATGCCCGACTGCTGCGCATAGCCGATCGCCGCCGGCACGCCGCTGTCGGGCACTGGGATCACATAATCGGCCTCGACCGGGTTTTCGATGGCGAGCTGCGCGCCGATCGCCTTGCGGACCGAATAGACGCTGGACCCATCGACGATCGAATCGGGCCGGCTGAAATAGACATGTTCGAAGATGCAGGGGCGGGGCGACACTTCGTTGAACGGACGATGGCTGCGCACCTCTCCGTCATGCGTCGCGATCACCAGCTCGCCCGGATTGATCGAGCGGACATAGTCGGCGCCGACGACGTCCAGCGCCACGGTTTCGGACGCGAAGATCGTCGCGTCGCCCAGCTTACCCATCACCAGCGGCCGGATGCCCAGCGGGTCGCGGCAGGCGATCATGCCCTCCGGCGTCATGACGACCAGCGAATAGGCGCCCTCCACCTGCTTCAGCGCGTCGATGAACTTGTCGAGCAGGGTGCGGTAGTTGGATGTCGCGACCAAATGGATGATGACTTCGGTATCGGAGGTCGACTGAAAGATCGACCCGCGCCGGATCAGCTCGCGCCGCAGCTTCATCGCATTGGAGATGTTGCCGTTGTGCGCGATCGCGAAGCCGCCGGAATTGAGTTCGGCATAGAGCGGCTGGACGTTGCGAAGCGATGTCTCGCCGGTGGTCGAATAGCGGACATGGCCGCAGGCGCTGTCGCCGGGCAGGCTGCGAATCACCTCGTCCCGGTCGAAATTGCCCGCGACATGGCCCATCGCGCGATGGGTATGGAAATCATGCCCGTCCCAGCTCGTGATGCCGGCGGCTTCCTGCCCGCGATGCTGGAGAGCGTGCAGGCCGAGGGCGACGACCGCCGACGCCGTCTCTATCCGGGAAATGCCGAAAATCCCGCACTCCTCGCGGAGCTTGTCATCGTCGAAAGGGTTCGTGCTGAGCATGTGCTTGAACGGGTCCAATGCCGATCCTGCGCGCCAGTTTGGCGGCGCCGTCGGGCGGGCATATAGTCGCTCGGACCCGCCTTGTCGCCCTCCTGTAACAAAAAAGCGCCTTCTCGCCTTTTCGATGGCGGGAAAGCGCCCACTGGCGCTGCCGAACGGGCGCGGCTAAAGACGCTCCCGCAATGCACCGCTTCGCCAATCCCGCCCGCTTCTTGAAGATCGCCCGGCCTCTGACCGGCTGGCTGTTCTGGCCGGGCCTTGCGCTGCTTCTGACCGGCGCTGTCTGCGGGCTGCTGCTGACCCCGGCGGACTATCTTCAGGGCGATACGGTCCGCATCCTCTACATCCATGTGCCCGCGGCATGGCTGGGCATGGCGGGATGGTCGGGCATTGCGATCGCCGCGCTGATGCAGATCGTTTGGCGCCACCCGCTCGCCGCCGTCGCTGGGCGCGCGATCGCCGCGCCGGGCGCGCTGTTCACCGCCATCTGCCTCTTCACCGGCTCCCTCTGGGGTCGGCCGGCCTGGGGGACATGGTGGGAATGGGATGGGCGCATGACCTCGATGCTGGTGCTGTTCTTCCTCTATCTCGGCTATATCGCGCTGGCGCAGGCGAGCGCCAGGGACGCGCAGGGCGGCGTCAGCCCGGTCGCGGCGATCTTCGGGCTGGTCGGCGCGATCAACATCCCGATCATAAACCGCTCGGTCGTGTGGTGGAACAGTCTGCACCAGGGCCCCAGCATCACGCTTCGCGGTTCCAGTATCGACCCGTCGCTGCTTTGGCCGCTGGGTCCGACGCTGCTAGGCTTCACCCTGTTGTTCGCGGCCATAGTGTTGATGCGGATGCGCGCGATCCTGGCGACCAACAAGGTCGAGGCGCGGCTTCAGCGCCTGGCGCGGGGATGAGCGGCATGGTGCACCAATGGACCTTCGTCATCGCCGCCTATGCGCTGACGCTGCTGGGCACGACCGGCGTCACCTTCGCAAGCTGGCGCGCGATGCGCCGGGCCGAGCGGCGGGCAGCCGAACTGGACCGGCCATGAAGGCCAAGCATCAACGGCTAGTCCTGGCGCTCGCCGCGCTCGTCGCGCTGATCGGCGCGGGCTTCCTCGCCGCCTCGGCGCTAAAGGACGAGGCCGCCTATTTCTATACGCCGGGCGATGTGAAGGCCAAAGGGGTCGAGCCCGGCAAGGCGATCCGGCTGGGCGGCATGGTGGTAAGGAACAGCCTGAAGCGCGCGCCCGACGGCCTCACCATCCGCTTCGACGTGACCGACGGCAAGGCGACCGTGCCCGCCACTTTCAGCGGCATCGCGCCCGACCTGTTCCGCGAAGGGTCCGGCGTGGTGGCGGAAGGCGCCTTCGACGCGAAGGGCGGCTTCGTCGCGACCAACCTGCTCGCCAAGCATGACGAACGCTACATGCCGCGCGAGTTGGAGGGCATGGAATATAATGCGACGTCGCATGAAGTGACGAAGGTGGGGACGTGACTTTCGGCCCCCCTTCTTCCCGTCATGGAGCCTTTGTTCCAGCATCTATCGGCTTTATGACCAATCCTGCCTTTCGTCAGGCTGACGGCGGGGCGTCCGAGCAATGATCGCGGAACTCGGCCTTGCCGCACTTTGGCTTGCCGCCGCGCTGGCGCTGCTCCAACTGGCGCTGGCGGCCATCGGCCTCGCCGGCGACAAGCCCGATCTGCTCGCCGGCGTGCGGCCCGTCGCCGTGGGGCAGGGGCTGCTCGCCGTCGTCGCGTTCGCCGCGCTCGTCGCCTTGTTCCTGCGGTCCGACATGTCGGTGCTGCTGGTCGCGACCAACAGCCATTCGGCCAAGCCCTGGCTGTACAAGTTCGCCGGAACCTGGGGCAATCATGAAGGGTCGATGCTGCTGTGGGTGATGGTCATGGGCCTGGCGGGCGCCGCCGTCGCCCTGTTCGAGCGAGCGCTGCGCCACGACACTCATATGGCGACGCTGGGCGGGCAGGCGGCGATCAGCCTGGGCTTCTACGCCTTCCTGCTCTTTTCCTCCAATCCCTTTGCCCGGATCACGCCGCCGCCGCAGGACGGGCAGGGGCTGAACCCGCTGCTCCAGGACCCCGGTCTCGCCTTCCATCCGCCGACCCTTTATCTCGGCTATGTCGGCCTGTCGGTCGCCTTTTCCTTCGCGATCGGGGCGCTGCTGACGCGGAATGTCGACGCGACCTTCGCCCGCGCCATGCGCCCCTGGGTGCTCGCCGCCTGGGTGCTGCTGACGCTGGGCATCACGGCGGGCAGCTATTGGGCCTATTATGAACTGGGCTGGGGCGGCTGGTGGTTCTGGGACCCGGTCGAGAATGCGTCGCTGATGCCGTGGCTGGCGGCGACCGCGCTGCTCCACAGCGTCACCGTCCTCGCGACCAGGGACGCGCTGCGCACATGGACGGTGATGCTGGCGGTGGTCGCCTTTTCCATGTCGATGGTCGGCACCTTCCTCGTCCGGTCGGGCATATTGACCAGCGTCCACGCCTTCGCCGTCGATCCGGAGAGGGGCACCTTCATCCTCGCGCTGCTCGCCCTCTATATCGGCGGGGCGTTGGCGCTGTTCGGCTGGCGGGTCGGCGCGGTGCGCGAAGGCGCGCGGTTCGAGCTGGTCAGCCGCGAGACGATGCTGGTCGTCAACAACCTGCTGCTGACGGTCATATTGGGCCTCGTTCTCATCGGCACCCTCTATCCGCTGATGACCGAGGCGTTCGGGCACAAGGTCTCGGTCGGCCCGCCCTATTTCGACCGGATCGCCGGGCCGATCGCGCTCGCGCTGATGATCGCCATGGCCGCCGGGCCACTGACCCGCTGGCGGCGGGACCGGGCGCGGGCGGTCGGCAGGCGGCTGATCGTCCCGGCCATGGTCGCGCTGATCGCCTTCGCCGCGTTCGCGATCGGCGTGGGCGGCTCGATCGGCGCGCTACCCTTTGCCGGGCTGGTCGTCGCCTCCGCGGTCGCGGTCGCCAGCCTCGCGCCGCTGTGGAAGCGCAATCTGCTGCGCACGCCGCTCTTCACCTGGGGCATGGTCGTCGCGCATCTGGGCTGCGCCGTCAGCCTGGGCGGGATGGCCGCCGATTCGGCCTTCACCGTCGAGAAGCTGGTCGCCGCCCGCCCCGGCGAGAGGATCCGCACGGCGGGCTGGACGCTGCATTTCGACCGAATTCTGCCGGTAGCCGGCGACAACTGGACCGCGCTTCAGGCCGATATGCAGGTCAGCCGGAACGGGGGAGCGCCGGTCGCGATTCATCCCCAGTCGCGCTTCTTTTCGACGCCGCCGACGACCACGACGGAGGCCGCCCTGCTGACTCGCTGGAACGGGCAGCTTTATGTCGTTCTGGGGCAGGAGGCCGATGCGGGCCGCTGGCAGATGCGCATCTGGTGGAAGCCGTTCGTCACGCTGATCTGGATGGGCGGCGTGATGATCGCGCTGGGGGGGGCGCTGGCGCTGGTCGGGCGGGAGCGGCGCGGCTGGCGGGCCAAGTGGCGCGCGCGGAGGCTCCCGGCATGAAGCGCCTGCTGATCTGGGTGCCGCTGGCCCTGTTCCTGGGCGCGATCATATTGTTCGCGGGCCGGCTCGCGACGCCCGACGATCATTTGATCCGGTCGAAGCTGGTGGGCCAAACGCTGCCCGCCTTCGCCCTGCCGCCCGCCGCTAGCGACCGGCCGGGTCTGTCCAGCAAGGTGCTTGCGACCGGCCAGCCGCGCCTGCTCAACATCTTCGCGAGCTGGTGCGTGCCCTGCGCCGCCGAAGCGCCGCAACTGATGGCGCTGCGCCGAGCGGGGGTCCCGATCGACGCCATCGCCATTCGCGACGCCCGGCCCGACGTCGACGCCTTCCTGAAGCGCTGGGGCAATCCCTATGCCCGCATCGGCCTCGACGCGCGCAGCGGCGTCCAGATCGCGCTCGGATCGTCGGGCGTCCCCGAAACTTTCGTCATCGACGGGAGGGGGCGGATCGTTCACCAGCATATCGGCGACATCCGCGCTGATGACGTGCCCGGCCTGCTGAACATCGTGGAGCAGGCGCGATGATCCGCCTTCTGCTGCTCTTGGCCTTGCTCGTCGGCGCGCCGCTCCACGCTCAGACGGCACTTCCGCCCGCGCCCTATGCCGATCGCCAGATCGCCGATCCGGCGCTGGAGCGACAGGCGCGCGCGTTGATGGAAACGATCCGCTGCCTGACCTGCCAGAGCCAGTCGATCGCCGACAGCGAGGCCAGCATGGCGGGCGACATGCGCTCGAAAATCCGCCAGCGGATCATGGCCGGGGAAAAGCCCGAGCATATCCGCGCCTGGCTGATCGAACGCTATGGCGACTGGGTGAGCTATGCGCCGACCACAGCGCCGATCCTCTGGCCGCTTTGGGCCGCGCCGCTGCTGTTGCTGGGCCTTGGCCTGCTGTTGGTGCGCGGACGGCTGAAGAAGAGGGGGCGTGGAAGCTGATGGGCTGGATCATCGCCGCTATCCTGCTGCTGCTCGTGCTGGGCGCGCTGCTGCTCGTGGGCCGGATGCCGCGCGCCGCCTGGGAGATGACCGGAGCGGCGCTGCTGCTGGGCCTTGCCGGCTATGCCTGGCAGGGCAATCCGGGCATGGCTGGCGCGCCCCGCGCGGCGGCGGAGAAAGGCGCGGCTTCGTTCGACGAGGATCTGGCCAAGCAGCGCAGCGGGCTGGCGGAACGATATGGCCCCGCTGCGCAATGGCTGATGCTGTCCGATGGCCTCGGCCGGCGCGGACAGACGAAGGAGGCGGCCAATGTCCTGCTATCCGGGCTGAAGCTGACGCCAAGGGATGCCAATTTGTGGCTGGGGCTGGGCAACGCCCTTGTCGCGCATGGCGGCGGGGCATTGTCTCCCGGCGCCGACTTCGCGTTCCGGCAGGCGTTGCGGTTCGCGCCGGACGCGCCCGCGCCCCGCTATTTCTACGGCCTGGCGCTGGCCCAGGCCGGCCGGCTACGCGCGGCGCGCGATCAGTGGGCCCCGCTGGTCGCCGCTGCGCCCGACGATAGCGCGCTGAAGGCGCAGCTTCGGGACAATATCGCCCGTATCGACGCCATGCTGGCGGGCGCGGGAGCCTACCGGGGCGGTGTGCCGCGATGATGCAATGCAATAGGACACGGAGTCGTCCGATTGCGCGCCCCTGTGAGCCGTGATAGGGCGCGGCGGTTTCAGGCTGACCGGGATCACGGATCGCCTGTCCCACTTGGGTGTTGGCACCGCATGACCTTTCGGTTTACCCTATGACTGACCATGTGGTCGGCGGCGCGCCCGCCTCGCGCGCTGGCGACGATCAGGACGACGGCGTCCACGGCCACGGAAGGCAGAAGGCCACCGTGAAGCTGGTGGTCGGCGCGATCGGCATCGTCTTCGGCGACATCGGCACCAGCCCGCTCTACGCCTTTCGCGAAACCTTCGCCGGCCATCATCATCTGGACCTCGACCCGGCCCACATCATGGGCGTCATCAGCCTGATGTTCTGGTCGATGATGCTGGTCGTGACCCTGAAATATGTCACCGTCATCATGCGCGCGGACAATAAGGGGGAGGGGGGCAGCCTGGCGCTCCTGGCGCTGATCAACGGCACTACTAAAACGCCGCGCTGGTCGTCCGGCATCATCCTGCTGGGCGTGTTCGCGACCGCGCTGTTCTACGGCGACTCGATGATCACCCCGGCGGTGTCGGTGCTGTCGGCAGTCGAGGGTCTGGCGGTCTATAACAGCGATCTCGCGCCCGTCATCCTGCCCGCCGCCATCGTCATCCTGCTTGGCCTGTTCTGGATTCAGGGGCTGGGGACCAACAGGGTCGCTACCCTGTTCGGCCCGATCATGATGCTCTATTTCATCACGATCGCGACGCTCGGCGTCATCAGCATCGTCCAGACGCCGGGCATATTGGTGGCGCTCAATCCCTATTGGGCGGCGATGTTCTTCCTGTCGGACCCGCTGCCCGCCTTTCTTGCGCTGGGGTCGGTCGTGCTGGCCGTCACCGGGGCCGAGGCGCTCTATGCCGACATGGGCCATTTCGGCCGCAGCCCGATCCGCGTGTCCTGGCTGGCCTTCGTCCTGCCCGCGCTGATGATGAACTATATGGGGCAGGGCGCGCTGCTGTTCCGCGAGGGCGCGGCCGCGCTGCACAGCCCCTTCTACAACCTCGCCCCGCAATGGGCGCAGCTTCCGTTGATCGGCCTCGCCACGCTGGCAGCGATCATTGCGTCGCAGGCGGTGATTTCGGGCGCCTTCTCGGTCACGCAGCAGGCGATCCAGCTCGGTTTCATGCCCCGGCTGCGGATAGAGCATACCAACGCCACGACCGCTGGCCAGATCTATATCCCCCTCATCAACTGGGGGCTGATGATCATGGTCATCATGCTGGTGCTGGTGTTCCAGACATCTTCCAACCTGACCGCCGCCTACGGCATCGCGGTCACGGGAGCGATGTTCATCGACAACGTGCTGCTGACGGTCGTGCTCTATCGCCTGTGGAACTGGAAATGGTATCAGGCCGCCCCGCTGCTGGCGGTATTCTACATGGTGGACGGCGCTTATCTGGCCGCGAACCTGACGAAAGTGCCCGACGGCGGCTGGTTCCCGCTGCTGATCGGCTTCATCATCTTCACCCTGCTCACCACCTGGTCGCGCGGGCGCAAGCTGATGCAGGACCGGATGCGCGAGGCGGCGATGCCGATCCCGGTCTTCGTCGCGTCCGCCGCCAATAGCGCGGTCCGCGTGCCGGGCACCGCGGTCTTCATGACGTCGACCCCGGACGGCGTGCCCCATGCGCTGCTCCACAATCTGAAGCACAACAAGGTCCTGCATGAGCGAGTCATCCTGCTGACCGTGAAGATCAAGGACGTGCCGGTGGTCCAGGACGAAGGGCGCTTCCGGCTGGAGGATCTGGGCCGGGGCTTCTTCCGCCTCGTCCTGCAATATGGCTTCATGCAGGAACCCGATGTTCCCGCCGCACTCAAGAATGTCACTGGATGCGGCCAGAGCTTCAAGATGATGGACACGAGCTTCTTCCTGGCGCGCCAGACGCTACTCCCTTCGGCTAATCCCGGCATGCCGCTGTGGCGCGAGAAGATCTTCGCCTGGATGCTACGCAACGCGGAAAGCGCGATGGAATTTTTCCGTTTGCCCACCAACAGGGTGGTCGAACTGGGCAGTCAGGTCGAGATTTAACGTGGAGAGTTAGGGGCCCGCTGACGGTGGCGAGCCTCGGTGCCGCCGTCTCCCTGCGAGCCAGCGCCTCTATCTCGTCATCCCGGACTTGATCCGGAATCCATTTGCGCAACGGCTGTTTGTCTTTCGAGAGGCCAGAGCCAATGGATCCTGACTTTCGTCAGGATGACGGTAATGGCGAGCGTCGCTGATCTACGACATCGGCCATCAGCCGATACGTTGCCTGCCACCTGCCACCCGTCATGGCTAAAAGGGCGCGACGTTGCCGCCGCGCCCTCCATCACTTCACATCCGACGATATCAGGCCGCGTCGCGATCCTTGGCGTTGAGGTCCACGAGCTGACCGCCGTTGATGGCGATCTTCTTGGGCTTCATCGCCTCGGGCACTTCGCGTACCAGCTCGATCGTCAGCAGGCCATCGGCCAGATCGGCTTTCTCGACGCGGACGAAATCGGCCAGTTCGAACCGCCGCTCGAAGCTGCGGTTGGCGATCCCCACATGGACGAATTTGGCGCGGTCGCCCGACGCCACTTCTTCCTTGCGGCCGCTCACCTGGAGCAGATTCTGCTGGGCGGTGATGTCGATCTCGTCGCTGCGGAAGCCGGCCACGGCCAGCGTCACGCGATAGCGATCCTCGGACAGACGCTCGATGTTGAAGGGGGGATAATTGTCGCCCTGCTGCAACCGGGCATTATTTTCGATCAGGTCGAACAGACGATCGAAGCCGACGGTCGAGCGGCGATAGGGGGTAAGGTCAAATCCACGCATGTCATAATCTCCCAAAGAGCAAAATGAACCCGCCGAACCCATATGGCGTCCGGCGACATACTCATGCCCGACCCCGTTCGGCGGCCGGACGCGCTTGATATGGTTGGGCCTTTTTCGCTTTCAAGATGGCAGGAAATGAAAAGCGCCCGAACCGCGTTTCCACGATCCGGGCGCTAATGGACGATTGCTCGTCTCCCCCTTGGTCCTGCCTCGACCGCTTCTTAGCCCCCTAAGCTCGAAGCGGGATGCAGTATCCCTGAACCACGGCCATTAACCTGTGCTTCGACTATCTGGTTATGCGCCGCGCGGAGCCGAGTCACGGCGGAATTGCGAGCGCCATAATTTTGCCGTCGTCCATGTGTCATCATTGCAACATTTGAGCGCCACTTGCCGTTCGATCCCGCCCTGCTAGAGCGGCGCGGCAGGGGCAAGCGAAAGGCACCGATCCATCCGATGATTCTCAACCGTTACGAGCGCATGATCGCCAAGCGCTACCTGCTGCCGGGCAAGGGAGAGGGCTTCATCTTCCTGGTCGCCGGGATCAGCCTGGTCGCGGTCATGCTGGGCGTCGCTGCGCTCATCATCGTCATGAGCGTGATGAACGGCTTCCGCGCCGAGCTGTTCGACAAAATCGTCGGCTTGAACGGCCATGCAGTTGTTCAGGGCTATGGCGGGCGCCTGCCCGAATGGCGGGATGTGCTAAGAGAAGCGAAGGCGACGCCCGGCGTCACCAGCGCGACGCCACTGATCGAGCAGCCGCTGCTCGGCAATTACAAGGGCCGGGTGGAGGCGGTGCTGGTGCGCGGTATGACGGTGCCCGACATCCGGACGAACCCGACCCTGCGCGATAAGGTGGTGGCGGGCAGCCTCAGCGACCTGATCGCCAACGCCGGCAAGGTCGCGATTGGCGTGCGGCTCGCCGAAAATCTGGGCATCCAGCTTGGCGACAGCATCTCCATCATCAACCCGGCGGGGCGCGCCACGCCGTTCGGCACGGTCCCGCGCGAGGTCAGCTATCAGGTCGCGGCGATCTTCGAGGTCGGCGTCTATGATTATGACAAGGCCTTCGTCGTCATGCCGATGGAGGATGCCCAGACGCTGCTGCTGCTGGGCGATGTCGTCGGCATGATCGAGGTGGAGACGGTGGACGCCGACCGGGTCGGCGAAATCCTTCAGCCCCTGGCCGCCAAGGTCGCGGGCCGCGCGGTCGTCAGCGACTGGCGCCAGATGAACGCATCGCTGTTCGAGGCGCTGGCGGTCGAGCGGGTGGCGATGTTCGTCGTCCTGTCGATCATCGTGCTCGTGGCGGTATTCAACATCCTGTCCTCGCTCATCATGCTGGTTCGCGCCAAGACCCGCGACATAGCCATCCTGCGGACGATGGGGGCGTCGCGTAGCGGGCTGGTCAAGATCTTCATGACCGTGGGCGTCACGATCGGCACCCTCGGCATGGGGGCGGGGCTGGTGCTGGGCTTCACCTTCCTCTTCTTCCGCCAGTCGATCGTCAACGCGATCCAGTTCGTCACCGGCCAGAATCTTTGGGACCCCTCGATCCGCTTTCTGACCGAGCTGCCGTCCAAGGCAGATCCGGTGGAGATCGTGACCATCTGCCTGATGGCGCTGGTGTTCAGCTTCCTCGCCACCCTCTATCCGGCCTTCAAGGCCGCCAATACCGATCCGGTCCAGGTGCTGCGTTATGAATGAGACGGCGACGCTGGAGGTCAGCGGCCTCACCCGCAGCTTCACCCAGGGCGGCGTCACCATAGAGGTGCTGCGTGGCGTCGACCTGACCGTGGGACGCGGCGAAATCGTGGCGCTGCTGGGTCCTTCCGGATCGGGCAAGTCCACGCTGCTCCAGGCCGTGGGCCTGCTTGAAGGTGGTTTCGAAGGCTCGATCCGGATCGAGGGGGAGGAAGCCGCCCGGCTCGACAATGACGGCCGCACCCGCCTGCGCCGCGACGCGCTGGGCTTCGTCTATCAATTCCATCACCTGCTGCCCGACTTCAATGCGACCGAGAATGTCGTGCTGCCGCAGATGATCCGCGATCGGACCATGCAGCAGGCGGTCGCCCGCGCGCAGTCGCTGCTGACCTCGCTGGGCCTCGGCCACCGCCTCGACCACCGGCCCAGCCAATTGTCGGGGGGGGAGCAGCAGCGCGTCGCCGTCGCCCGCGCGCTCGCCAACCGGCCCGCGCTGGTGCTGGCGGACGAGCCGACCGGCAATCTGGACGAACGCACCGCCGACGTCGTGCTGGCCGAGTTTCTGCGCCTGGTCCGCGAGGAAGGCTCCGCCGCGCTGGTGGCGACTCATAATGAGCGGCTCGCGCAGAAGATGGACCGGGTGGTCCGCCTGCACGAGGGCGTGCTGGCATAGGAATCGGGTCCACGGCAGAGCGCCGGACGGTCATAAATATGACCCGCCGGCCTTTCCAGAATCGGTGAACCCGCGCTAGGCTGCCGCCATGCCCCATGCTCCTTTCGTCCCCCTGCGCGTTTTTTCCTGCTACACGATGCTGGACGGAGCGATCGAGCCGAAAGCCATCGCCAAACAGGCGAAAGCGCTGGGTTTTCCGGCGGCGGCGCTCACCGACCGCAACGGCCTCTATGCGGCGATGGCCTTCTCCGACGCCTGCAAGGGCGAGGGGGTTCAGCCGATCATCGGCACGATGCTGGGCGTGCTGCGGTCCGACCGGCCGGTTAATGCGCCGGTTCATGACTGGATCGCGCTCTACGCCCAGGACAAGGCCGGCTACGACAATCTCTGCGCCCTAGTGTCTATGGCTCATCTCGACCGCCCGGTCGAGGAAGTGCCTCATGTCACGCTCGACGCGCTTGAAGGGCGCACCGACGGGCTGATCGCGCTGACCGCCGGCGGAGAGGGCGCGCTCGCCCGCCTGTTCGCGGAGGACCAGCCCGACGCGGCCCTGGCCTATGCCGACC
This sequence comes from Sphingobium sp., assembly GCA_033795485.1. GTDB lineage: Bacteria > Pseudomonadota > Alphaproteobacteria > Sphingomonadales > Sphingomonadaceae > Sphingobium. Next base: position 37,468 of record JARYGO010000008.1, on the reverse strand, counting down.
GCTTGCAGGCGCTGTTTCCCGACCGTCTCTATATCGAGATCTGCCGCCGGCTCGATCCGCTGGAGGGCAAGGCGGAGCCGCATCTGCTGGACCTCGCCTATGCCCGCGACCTGCCGCTGGTCGCGACCAACCCGACCTGCTTCACCGAAGCCCATTTCCACGAAGCGCATGACGTGATGCTCTGCATCGCCGACAGCGCATATATCGAGACCGCCGACCGGCGCGCCAGTTCGCCCGACGCCTGGATGAAGCCGGCGGCCGAGATGAGGCGGCTGTTCGACGATCTGCCCGAGGCGCTGGCCAACACGCTGGTCGTCGCCCAGCGCTGCGCGGTCGCCGCGCCCAAGCGCAAGCCGATCCTGCCGAGCCTGGCGGGCGACGTTGAGGGCGAGGCGCGGATGCTGCGCGAGCAAGCGAGCGCCGGGCTGGAGGCGCGTCTCGCGAAGCTCGGCATCACCGAGGAGACCGCGCGCCAGCCCTATCTCGACCGGCTGAAGTTCGAGACCGACATCATCATCCAGATGGGCTTTCCCGGCTATTTCCTGATCGTCGCGGACTTCATCAAATGGGCCAAGGATCATGATATTCCGGTGGGTCCGGGCCGTGGATCGGGCGCGGGCTCGGTCGTCGCCTGGGCGCTCACCATCACCGACCTCGATCCGCTGCAACTGGGCCTGCTGTTCGAGCGCTTCCTGAACCCGGAACGCGTGTCGATGCCTGATTTCGACATCGACTTTTGCGAAACCCGGCGCGGCGAGGTGATCCGCTACGTCCAGCAGAAATATGGCTCCGATCATGTGGCCCAGATCATCACCTTCGGTAAGCTGAAGGCGCGCGCGGTGCTCAAGGATACCGGCCGCGTGCTCCAGATGAGCTATGGGCAAGTCGACCGCCTGGCCAAGCTGGTGCCCAATCATCCGACCGATCCCTGGACGCTCGACCGCTCGCTGAACGGGGTCGCGGAGTTTCGCGCCGAATATCACAACGACAATCAGGTCCGCCGCCTGATCGACTATGCGATGAAGCTGGAGGGACTGCCGCGCCATAGCTCCACCCATGCGGCGGGCGTCGTCATCGGCGACCGGCCCCTCTCGCAGCTCGTGCCGCTCTATCGCGACCCGCGCTCCGACATGCCCGTCACTCAGTTCGATATGAAATATGTCGAGGGCGCGGGGCTGGTGAAGTTCGACTTTCTCGGCCTGAAAACCCTGTCGGTTCTGCAAAAGGCGGTGCAGTTGCTCAAGGCGCGCGGGGTGCTCGTCGACCTCGACACGCTCGCCTGGGACGATGGCGCTGTTTATGAACTGCTCCAGCGCGGCGACACGGTCGGGGTGTTCCAGTTGGAATCGGAAGGGATGCGCAAAACGCTGGCGGCAGTGCGCCCGACCAATTTCGGCGATATCATCGCGCTCGTGTCGCTCTATCGCCCCGGCCCGATGGACAACATCCCGATGTTCGGCCGTCGCAAGAACGGGCAGGAAGCGATTGAATATCCCCATATCCTACTGAAGCCGATCCTCGAAGAGACCTATGGCATCTTCGTCTATCAGGAACAGGTGATGCAGGCCGCGCAGATCCTGGCCGGCTATTCGCTTGGCGACGCGGACCTGCTGCGCCGCGCGATGGGCAAGAAGATCAAGGCGGAGATGGACGCGCAGCGCGAGCGCTTCGTCACCGGCTGCGCCGCGAGCGACATCCCCAAGGCGAAGGCGAACGAGCTGTTCGACTTGATCGACAAGTTCGCTGGCTATGGCTTCAACAAGAGCCACGCCGCCGCCTATGCGCTGCTTGCCTACCAGACCGCATGGCTCAAGGCGCATCATCCGGCAGAATTTTATGCCGCGTCGATGGCCTATGACATCCATCTGACCGACAAACTGACCATATTCGTCGACGACATGCGCCGCATGGGCCTGCAATGCTTGGCGCCCGACATCAACCGGAGCGAGGCGGACTTTTCGGTCGAGCCGGTGGAGAGCGAGGCGGACGATCCGCGCCTTAGCCTTGCCGTCCGCTATGCGCTGGGGGGCCTCAAGGGCGTGGGCGAAAAGGCGATGGAGCAGCTGGTGGCGGAGCGCGACGCCGGCGGTCCGTTCAAGACGCTGGACGATTTCGCCGATCGCATCGAGCCGCGCCTGCTCAACCGCCGCCAGCTCGAAAGCCTCGCGGCGGCGGGCGCGTTCGATGGCATCCATCCCGACCGGGCCGGCGTCCACGCCGCCGCGGAAACCATCCTGTCGGTCGCGGCGAGCGCCGCCGAAGCGCGGAACAGCGGGCAGGGCGGCCTGTTCGGCACGGTGGAAACGCCCCATGCAGACGTGCGAATCCCGCCGCACCAGGCTTGGTCGACCTCAGAGCGGATGGCGCAGGAAAAGGACGCGTTCGGCTTCTATTTCTCCGCCCATCCAGTCGACCGATACCGCCATATCGCCGACGCGAAGGGCGCGAAAAGCTATGGCGCGATCTGCGCGCAGCCGGTGGCGGAGGGCGGCCGGAGCATGGCGATCATGGCCGCGATGGTGGAGGATGTCCGCTGGCGCGACACGCGGCGCGGCGGGCGCTATGTCGCCGCCACCTTCTCCGACAGCAGCGGCCAGTTCCAGGCGAGCTGTTTCGAGGACGACGCCTGCAAGCTGATCGACGCCATGGCGAGCGAGGGCGACTGCGCGCTGCTGACCGTCGAACTCGATCGCCAGCCGGGCGAGGAAACTCCGCGCGTCACCATTCGCGGCGTCCAGCCCTTCCGCCTGCTTGCCAACGCGTCGCGCATGGAACTGGTGATCGACGTGCTGGAGCCCGGCGCGCTGGGCCCGCTCGCCAATCTGCTCGGCAAGAGCCGGGGCGGCCGCAGCGAAGTCTTCCTGCGCACGCCGACCAGCGACGGCCACGCCGCGCGCCTGTTCCTGGGCGACGATTTCACCCTTGGAGCGGATCAGGTGGAAGCCATCGCCGCGATGCCCCACTGCGCGATCCACCGTTTCGAGCCGATGTCGCCCCAGCAGGATGGCTATCTGGCAAGGACCCGGCGCGGGGGAATGCGGTTGGTGGCGGGATAGCGGCGGCTGTTGGCCCCTTTCATCGTCACCCCAGCGAAAGCTGGGGTCTCGGCAACTACAGGATGTCGCCTGTCAGATCGCTCCGATCTGGATTGCCCTCCTCCATACGGATAAAGGACGCCTCAGGCTTGTCCGCCATGATGTCAGTATAGCCTGTCCAACGTGGCGCGAACTGCTTGAGATGCCAGCCTTCGCTGGCATGACGATTGCAAGCTGTCCGTCCCGTGGTGTCAGGCCGATTGACGACGAGTGGCGATCAGGCCGGTCAGCGTCGAGATCGCCATGGCGGGAACCGCGAGCACGGACAGGAAGAGCAGGCCGACCGCCCACAATGCGCCAGTTCCGTTATTGATCCACATGACGGGAAGCTGCGCGAAACTGATTGCCAGTCCGGCGAGCCATCCTCGTTTCCGGAAGTATAGCCCAGCGCCGCCTGACAGAAGCAGCGAGATCGGATAGGCCGCTGTCCAATAGGCGGGTGCGTCCCAAGGTTCATCGACGCCGGCCATTTGGCAGACAAAATACCAATAGATCCCGCTTGCGATGAAAAGAACGGCGACTGGAGCGAAGCGCCTATGCATCCGCATTTCGTCTCACAATCGCGCACCCTTGCCAATCCTGACTTAGAACGTCTAGCGTTAAATCAGAACCGTTCGTTTCGAGCGGAGGGTTCGAGCCCGTCGAGAACCGAAGTCGAGAAATCGGCCCTTCGCTGGAGTTCTCGATACGCCTTCTCGACAGGCTCGAAGGCTACTCGAACCGAACGGGTGTGGTTCTCCGGTTCGGCTATAACCCCGCCACCAGCCCGTCGATCGCGCCTTGAAGGATGTAGCTCGCAGCCAGCTTGTCGACCAGCACGTCGCGGCGGGCGCGGCTGGCGTCGGCTTCCAGCAGCGTTCGTGTCACCGCCTGTGTCGACCAGCGCTCGTCCCATAGCAATATCGGTAGGCCAAAGTCGGCGAGATTGCGCGCGAAGGCGCGGGAGGACTGGCTGCGCGGGCTTTCGCTGCCGTCGAGATTGAAGGGCAGGCCGACGACGATGCCCTTCACCTGCTGCTCGGCCATGAACGCCGCCAGCAGGCCCTTGTCCTTCGTGAACTTGCTCCGGTTTATCGTGTGCGCCGGACTGGCGATCGACCAGCCAGCGTCGCACAGCGCGAGCCCGATGGTCTTGGTGCCCACGTCCAGCCCGATCAGGCGGCCGCCATCGGGCAGCGCTTCGCGGAACGCGCCTCGATCCGCCGTCACCAGGCTCAGGATTTCAGGAATGCCGCCAGCCTTTCCTTCGCGTCCAACCGCACATTCGCCCAGAACAGGCTATAATCGTAGACATGATAATTATTCCCCGGCAGCGTATAGGGCCCCATGTCGACCGGATCGCCGATCAGCAGCACACCACTGGTGTCGCAGCGGGCGGGCACCACACCCTTTACCAGCGCCGTCGGCTTGCTGTCATCCTTGCTGTCCAGCGTGCCGCGATTGGCGCTGGCCGGCGCCGCGCCGTTGAACGCGCCCGTGATCGGGTTGGTGCAGAGCATGTGCGTGCCCTTGCGCGGACGCCCGGTAAAGCCGGTCCGCTTCCCGAAACTTTCCACCATGGCGGACGGGTCGGCGGGGTCGGCATAGCTTTGCCAGCCGACGATGCAATGCGCCTGGTCGCGCCGCGCGCAGGCGGGCAGGCCCAGCGCAGGCAGATCGGCCTCGACCGAGATCGGCCAGCCGACGGCATAGACGGCCGCGATCCGGTCCGACACGGGGCGCCCGGCGATCTCGTCCCGCAGCAACTGGAGCAGATGCCGCGTTCCCTGGCTATGCCCGGCCAGGATGATGGGGCCGGTCGGGTTGGCCTTAAGGAACGCATGGAACGCGGCCAGCACGTCGCCATAGGCGGCGTCCAGCGCCTTGTCGCCATCGGTGTCGTCGGTGAGGAACGCGCCATAATTGGCCTGGCGATAGCGGGGCGCCCATACCGGCCCGACGCCGCTGAACGCGCTCGCCTGCGCCTTCACGAACCGACGCGCGGTCGCGAGTGCTTCCCGATCATCGAGCGCCATGTTCCAGTGCGCGTCGCCCAGGGTGGTGATGTAGGAGGTGGGATGGATGAAGAAGATCGCGGCCTTGTGCGGCGCGGGCGCGTCGTGGAACTTCGCCGGCAGCCAGAGCGCCGGATTGTCGCGCCGGATGTCGGGCCGGGCGATCCACATGCGGGCGTCGGCATAGCTGTTGGCGGGCAGGGGCGAAAGCGCGGCGAACGGTTCACGCGGGACCATCACCATGCGGATGATCTGCATTCCCCAGATGCGATAGACCAGCAGCGCCGCGATCACCAGCACGACCAGCGCGGCGACGACGTACAGAAACTTGCGGGCCAAGGGCGCTCTCCGTCAGAAACAGGGAAGGGCCGTCCTCTCATGCCCGCCTGCGGTGCCACCGTGTCTGACCCAAGCGGCGAGACGTTGCAAGTGCCCGTTGGCCCGCAAAGCGCTTGAAGCGGGCAAGTGCCGATGCTAGCGGCATGGCCCATGTCGATAGACCTTCAGACCGTAAAGAAGATCGCCAGCCTTTCGCGGATTTCCGTGACCGAGGAGGAGGCGCAGGCGATGGTGCCGGAACTCAACAACATCCTTGGCTGGGTGAAGCAATTGGGCGAGGTGGACGTGACAGGCGTCGAGCCGATGACGGCCGTCATCCCCAACCATCTGCGCCTGCGCGACGATGTCGTCACCGATGGCAATGTGCGTGACAAGGTGCTGGCCAATGCGCCGCAGGCCGAACATGGCTTTTTCGCGGTGCCTAAGGTGATCGAATAATGACAGAGCTTACCGACCTCACCGTCGCCGAGATTCGCGACGGCTTCCGCGCGGGCGACTTTTCCGCGCGCGAGGTGGCGGAGGGTTTCAACGCCAATATCGCCGCCGCCAGGGTGCTGAACGCCTTCATCATCGAAACGCCGGAAAAGGCGCTGGAAGCCGCCGACGCGGCCGACGCCGACCGCGCGGCGGGCAATGTGAAGCCGCTTTCGGGCGTGCCGATCGGCATGAAGGACCTGTTCTGCACCGAAGGCACGCAGACGACGGCCGCCAGTCATATGCTGGAGGGGTTCGTCCCCACCTATGAATCGACTGTCTCCGCCCGGCTGTGGGCGGCAGGCGCGGGGATGCTGGGCAAGCTCAACCTCGACCAGTTCGCCATGGGATCGTCCAACGAGACCAGCTATTTCGGCAATGTGATCTCCCCCTGGAAACGCGGCGGCGGCGACAATGCCGCGCTCGCCCCCGGCGGATCGTCGGGCGGCAGTTCGTCGGCCATCTCCGCGCGTCTCTGCCCGGCGGCGACCGGCACCGACACCGGCGGATCGATCCGCCAGCCCGCCGCCTTCACCGGTATTTCGGGCATCAAGCCCACCTATGGCCGCTGCTCGCGCTGGGGCGTAGTCGCCTTCGCCTCCTCGCTCGATCAGGCGGGTCCGATGGCGCGGACCGTGCGCGACAACGCCATCATGCTGGAGAATATGGCGGGCTTCGACGCCAAGGACGCCACCTCGCTCGACCTGCCCGTGCCCCAGTGGGAAGCGGGCCTGTCGAGCAATCTTGCGGGCAAGACCATCGGCATCCCGAAAGAATATCGGGTCGAGGGCATGCCCGCCGAGATCGAGGCGCTGTGGGATCAGGGCATCGCTTTCCTCAAGGACGCGGGCGCGAAGGTGGTCGATGTGTCGCTGCCGCATACCAGATATGCGCTGCCGACTTATTATATCATCGCCCCCGCCGAAGCGTCCTCCAACCTCGCCCGCTATGACGGCGTGCGCTATGGCCAGCGCGACCTGCCCGATGGCGCGGGCTTGCAGGACATGTATGCCGCCACCCGCGCCGCGGGCTTCGGGCCAGAGGTCAAGCGGCGCATCATGATCGGCACCTATGTGCTGTCCGCCGGCTTCTATGACGCCTATTATACCCAGGCGCAGAAGGTTCGCGCGCTGATTGCTCGCGATTTCGACCGGGCCTTTGAGACGTGCGACCTGCTGCTGACGCCCACCGCGCCCAGCGCCGCCTTCGCGCTGGGCGAGAAGCAGGCCGATCCGCTGGCCATGTATCTGAACGACGTCTTCACCGTTCCCGCATCGCTGGCCGGCCTGCCCGCCATGTCGGTGCCCGGCGGGCTCGACGCGGGTGGCCTGCCGCTCGGCCTCCAGATCATCGGCCGGGCGCTGGACGAGCAATCGGTGCTGAACGCCGGCCTCGCCATAGAGGAACGCGCGGGCTTCACCGCGCGGCCGGACAGATGGTGGTGATTTTATCGTCGTGGTGCCGCTTGCGCGGGACCATTGCTAGGATCGACGAATGACCGAAAGCACATATAGAATACAGGGCGCGACCGGCGAGTGGGAGGTCGTGATCGGCCTGGAAGTCCACGCGCAGATCACCACCAACGCCAAGCTGTTCTCCGGCGCGGCCACCGCCTTCGGCGCGGAGCCCAACACGCTGGTGTCGCTGGTCGACGCGGCCATGCCCGGCATGCTGCCCGTCCCCAACCGCGAGTGCATCCGCCAGGCAGTGCGCACCGGCATGGCGATCGACGCGCGGATCAACAAATGGTCGCGCTTCGACCGGAAAAATTATTTCTACGCCGATCTGCCGCAGGGCTACCAGATCAGCCAGCTCTACCATCCGCTGGTGGGCGAGGGCGCGATCGAGGTGACGCTGGACGAGAAGAACCCCGACAGCGCCACCAAAACGATCGGGGTCGAACGCATCCATGTTGAGCAGGACGCCGGCAAGCTGATGCACGACCAGCATCCGACGCGTTCCTATGTCGACCTCAACCGATCGGGCGTGGCGCTGATGGAGATCGTCAGCCGCCCCGACATGCGCTCGCCGACCGAGGCGGGGGCCTATCTGCGCAAGCTGCGCGCGATCCTGCGCTATGTGGGATCGTGCGACGGCAATATGGAGGAAGGCTCCATGCGCGCCGACGTCAATGTCAGCGTGCGCAAGCCGGGCGAGCCGTTCGGCACCCGGACCGAGACCAAGAACGTCAACAGCGTCCGCTTCGTCATGGCGACGATCGAGCAGGAAGCCAGCCGCCAGGTCGACGTGCTGGAGGCCGGCGGCACGATCGTCCAGGAAACCCGCCTCTACGACCCGGACAAGAACGAGACTCGGTCGATGCGGTCGAAGGAAGACGCGCATGATTATCGCTACTTCCCCGACCCCGACCTGTTGCCGCTGGAACTGGACGACGCATTCCTGGACGAATGCCGCGCCTCGCTCCCCGAACTGCCGGACGCCAAGCGCAAACGCTATGAAGAGGCGCTGGGCCTGTCGGCCTATAATGCGTCGGTCCTGACCGCGGAGGCGGAAACCGCCCGCTGGTTCGAGGCGCTGCTCGCCGAATGCGCGCTGGCGCAAAAGAAGGGCGAGGAAGAGGTGGCGAAGGCGGCGGCCAACTGGCTGCTGTCCGATCTCTACGGCGCGCTCAACCGCCTGGGCAAGAGCCTGGAGGAAAGTCCCGTAAGTCCGGCGCAGGCGGCCGAACTGCTGGCCTTGGTGGCCGACGGCACGCTGTCCGGCACGCTCGCCAAGCAGGTGTTCGAGATCATGCTGGAGACCGGAGACGGGGCCAGCAGGATCGTCGAGGAAAAGGGACTGAAGCAGACCAGCGACACCGGGGCGATCGAAGCGGCCGCCGCGAAGATCCTGGCCGACAACGCCGACAAGGTCGCGCAATATCGCGGCGGCAAGGAAGCGCTGTTCGGCTTCTTCGTCGGCCAGACGATGAAGGCGATGCAGGGCAAAGCGAACCCCCAGGTCGTCAATCAGATCCTCAAGACTCTGCTCGGCTGAACAAACGCTGTCAGAGTTGGATAGAAACGAAGAAGGGGCGCGACCGGGGGACGGTCGCGCCCCTTCCTGTTGATGCCATGACGCCTCCGGGGGAGGGTAAGCGTCATGGCGGACTGGCGGGCCGGGAGGGTCTGTGGGGATGACCCGCCAATTCACCGATTAGACGTCACAGGATGAAGTTAACCGTCGCCCTGACCGCGATCGCGACATGATTTTGTTGCTCCTCCGCGCTGAACTCGCCGCCAACGCGGAAACTGTCGTTACCGCCGACCAGCCGGGCGCGCCCGGTCCAGCCGTTGGTGCGGTCCTCGGGAACCAGCGTGAAGTCGTCGCCATCCTTGAAATGCGCGACGGTGTCGCCCAGCGATCCGCCGATGATCTGGCGGCGACCGCCCTCCAGCTCCACCCGGAACCAGCCATCCTCGCGATTGAGGCTACCGAAATCGTAAGCGGCGGTCAGCGTGCCGTTGGCGGTCAGTTCGTCGCTGGTGCGCCCGTCGATGGTCAGGTTGAAGGCATCGCCGCCGCCCGTCTCGGCATAGCCGTCCTCCTTCAGGCGGTAATAGTCGATGCCGATCGCAGGCCGCAGGCTGAACCGTCCGAAACTTCGCTCATAGGAGGCTCCGGCCGCCGCCGACCATAGCTTGCCCGACCAGTCGCCGTCCGCCGTTCTGGTCACCTCGCCGCTGACGAAGCGCCGGGTGCCGCCGAACTCGACTTGCGCGGCCGCGAGGCGGGCGAAGGTCTGGAGCGGGCCGAAGTCCCCGCGCCAGTGCGCCGCCAGCTCGAACTGGTCCGAATCCACCGCGCTGTTGGTCGAATCGTTGCTGTCGTTGCCATGGATATAGGCGAAGGAGCCCCCGACCGCGCCAATGCCGGTCAGATATTCCGCGCCAGCCGACGCGCCCCAGCCGCTGATGTCGTAGGAAGCGGTGCTGCCGACGCTTTTGGCGCTGCCGAAGGCGACCTGGTTCAGCCAGAGGCCGATCCGGCCGTCGCGGGTGCGGTAGATGCCGCCCGGATCGGCCAGCACGCGCGCGGTCGCCCGCGATCCGGAGGTCACCGCCTCGAACGTGCCACCGGCATGATCGGGCAGCATCTGGCGCAGCGCGGCGTCCAGCGTGGCGCCGTCGGCGATCGCCAGATAGGTGTCGGCCACCGCCGCATCCTTGTCCAGCGCCTTGAAGATCGCTGGATAGGCCTGGGCCAGCGAGCCGGAAAGGCCCAGTTCGGTCACGCTCTTGGCAGCGATCGACAATCGCACTTCGCCGGTCGCGGCATTGCTGGCAACCGAGCCTTTGAACATATAGGGCAGCAGCGTGTCGCTGGACAGGCCGGGCGTTCCGCTGAGCGCGCCCGCGCGGACGATGACATAATCGCCCTCCGATCCCGAGACCTGGCTGAGGGTCGCCTTGATTCTCGATCCCGTCGCGAAACTGGCCGCGCCGGCGACGTCATAGCGGGTGCTGGTTCCCGTCGCGCCGTCGATATTGACGCCCAGCGTCGATCCGCTGGTGGCGGACAGCGATGCGAGCGCGACGGAGCCGCTGTTGGCGGCGGCGAGCGTGCCCCCGTTCAGCGCCAGCGCCATGCCGCCGCCATTGGCGAGCACGCCGGCCAGGGAAGATGTGCCGCCCAGCGTCAGCGTACCGGTCCCGCCGCCGAAATCGACGTCGCCGCTCAGCGTGGCCGTATCGCCGAGCGTCAGATTGCCGCCGCCCGCCCCATAGCTGATGTCGCCCACGAGCGCGGCGTTGCCGGACAGCGCCACGCTGTCGCTGCCCGCGCCGAGCGACAGGTCGCCGGTGATGCGTCCCGCAGAGACCGTCAGCAGATCATTGCCAGACCCCAGGCGGATGTCACCGGCGACAGACGGCGCGGCGGCGGTGGCGCTCGCCAGCGCCTGGCTGACCGTCACGCCGCTGCTGTTGGCCGACAGGTCGATGGCGATGTTCGATCCTGCCTTGCCGCCGCTCGCGGTGATCTTGCCGCTGTTGCTGAGCGTCCGCACACTGCCCGACTGGTCGGCGATGGCGACGGCGCTGCCCTTTTCCGTGCTGAGCGCGGTGGCGCTGACCGATCCGCTGATCGCGACGCCGGAGACATTTGCGCCACTTTCGATCAGCAGCGCGCGCGAGGTTGTGCCATCGAGTGACGAGCCCGACGCCGCCAGCGTGCCCGACAGAGCGACCGCGTTGACCGCCGCGCCGCTGCCGATCCGCACGGCGGTCGCGTTGCTGTCGAGGGACGAGGCGGAGACCGCGCCGCGCACGGCCATGCCGTTGGCGATGGTCACCGCGCCGCCCAGCCCCCCGATCGACAGGCCGGTGGCGTTCACGCCCTTATAGACGCCGACGCTGCTGACGCTGCCGCCGACGATCAGGCCATGGCCGGAACTGTCCCCCGCGATCGCGCCGACCGTGACGGCGCGATCGGCCGCGCCGATCTCGATAGCGGGCGCCGCGCCGTAGGAGGCGATCGCCGCGCTGCCTTCGCTGGCGTCGGGCAGGCCGTCATCATCGACATCGGTGTCGGTTTCGCTGAGCGTCGGAGGTGTGTCGAAGATAATGCCGCCGGCGACATTGCCCGCGATCTTCACCGCCGGACCACCCTGCAACAGATCGTCGGCGTCCAGCTTCGTCACCTCGCTGGGGGCGGTGGTCGAGCGATAGCCGGTGCTGGTGATCGTCCCCTGGATCTTCAGCGCGCCGCCGATGTCGCCCATCAGCCCCGCGCCCACGCTGTTCGCGCCGACGACGACCGTCGTTCCGCGCAGCGTCACATTGCCGCTGACGGCATTGGCGCGGACGCCATAGCTGTTGTCCCCGGTCACGCCGATCGCGCCGCTGGTGGAGAGGGCTCCGCTGAGCGGACCGTCGAGCCGGATGCCGGCGGACTGGTTGCCCTCGACCGTGATCGTTCCGGCGGCGTCCACCGCGCCGCCATGGGCCGCGCCTGACTGGACCCAGATGGCGTTGCGGCCGCTGCCTTTGGCGAAGGGGCCGTCTATATCCCCGTCGCTGTCGGTATCGGTCGCGCTATAATCCTCGTCCAGCGTGATCGTGCCGGTGCTGCTGATCGCGCCGCTGGTGCCGCCCAGCGCCAGGATGCCCGTCGCATTGTCGACGCCGCTGATCTTGATGGAGCCGGCGTTCGTCACCTTGTTGTTGCTGTTCATGGTCACGGCGGTCGCGCTGGTGACGGTGATCGACCCGGCGGCGCTGATCGTGATGTCGTCGGCCGCGCCGTTGGCGGCCGTCGCGGTGGCGGCAGGCGTGGTGACGGCGGTGCCGATCGTGGTTTCGGCCAGGGCATTTCCCGCGGCCAGCGCCACCAGGACGGGGGCGATGGCGGTGCAGGTCAGATAATGTCGCATGATGTCTCCTCTGCGCGCCGCGCTTGTTCGCGCGTGTGCGGAGGGGACGGCGCGCCGTCGGAATTTCCGTCAGGCTAAAATGCGAATTGGACGCCGACGCGCAGGGTGCGGGGGCGCAGCGGCGTGAAATAGTCGCCGGTCGGATTGAACGGAGTGCCCAGCGCGAAGCGGTTCCCGGTCGTGTCGAGCAGGTTGGTGACCGTTAGGCTATAGTCGATCGGGCCTGCCCGCAGGCTCGCCGACAGGCTGCTATCGACATAGTCGCCTTGCTCCTGTCCGAAAAACGGTCCGACGCCCAAGCGGGACTTGCCGACATATCGGGCGGCGGCGGACAGGCGGAGCTGCCCCGCGTCGCCGATCCGCAGCCGATAGTCCGCCGCCAGCCGTCCGCCCAGATTGGCGACATTGGGCAGCGAGAGCGACGTGCCCTCGAAGCTCAGCAGGCGCACGAACTGCGCCGGCTGGCTGAGGCGGCTGTCATTATAGATGATGCTGCCGTCCAGCGTCAGGGCGGGGACCGGCCTAAGGACGGCGCGCCCCTCCAGCGTATAGATGCGGCCGTCGCCGATATTGGCGGTCGTCGGCAGGCCCAGCCTGTCGGTCACGTCGGCCTGAATACTCCTCCAGTCGGTATAGGCGAAGTTCAGCGCCAGTGCGAAAGGGTCGCGCCCGGCTGCGCCCTTGCGCATGCCCACTTCCAGCGTCGACATGCGGTCGTTTTGGAAGCGCTGGACATGCTGATCGTCGACCGCAAGGCCGCCGGGGCGGAAGCCCTGCTGGAACCGGGCATAGACGGTCACGCCCGTCAGCGCGTCGCTGAGCAGCGAGAAGGAGGGCAGGAACATGGTCTCGCTGCGATCCGCCTGCGCCTCCGCCCGGGCGATATCGACGGTGGAGAGCGCCGCGATCGGGTCGATCGCTTGCCCTTCCAGCCGGCTGAGCGTCAGCCGCCCGCCGAAGGTGGCGATCAGCCCGCGCAGGGGTTCGAAAGAGGCTTCGCCGAACAAGGTCGCCTCCCGGACTTCGTTCCGGACCCCGGTGGTTGGCGCGCGGCGGCCGTTGCCGAGGGCAGGGACGCCGGGAATGGGTCCTGCTTCGGTGAACATCGGCACCGCGCCCGGATAGGTGAGCGACCTTTGGAGATCTGACCTGCCTTGCAGATAGGAAGCGCCGATGATCCACCCAAGGCCATCGTCCAGATCGCGCACCAGCCGGTTCTCTGTCGAGAATATGGCCACCCGGTTGCGTTGCCGGAATAGGGCGGGCACGCCGTCGACCTGCGTGGCGTCGTAGCTTTCGTCCAATATGTGGCGGACATAGCCGGTGGATGACAGAAAGTGCAGATCGTCCCATTGCCTTTCGACCCGGACATTGCCCAGCAGATAATCGGCGTCATAGGGCTGGGCGACGCTGGACGCGCGCGCCAGCGGGCCAGTCGACCGGCTGGCATATTGAGCGTCCCGCCCCTCGATCCGCTGATAGAGGCCGTTCAGATCGACGGTCCAGTTTTCATCCAATGCGAACCGCAGGGCCGCCCGGCCGCCATAGGTCGAGGTGCGATTGACATCGGCGCGGCCGCGCATTGCATCGTCGATATAGCCGCCGTCCCTGACGCCATAGCCGACCAGCCGCAGCGCCAGCCTTTCCGGCACGATCGGCAGGTTGAGCGTCGCCGACAGGTCGCCGCCGATATCGCCATGCTGGACGACCGACAGGCCGCTGCTCGCCTGCCCGCCCAGTTCGCCCAGATTGGGGGCGTTGGGGATGATGCGGATGATGCCGCCCAGCGATCCCGCGCCGTAGAGCGTGCCCTGGGGGCCCTCCAATATCTCGATCCCGCCGATATCATAGAGCCGCAGATCGGGATCTGGCGCCGCATAGTTGAGGCGCATGTCGGACAGATATTGCCCCGTGGTCGCCTGCGTGGGGCCGGAAAAGCCCGAATCGGCGATCGCCCGGATGAACAATTTGTTGCGGCCGGACCCGACATGGGTGGAACTCAGGCTCGCCACGCGGCTAAGGAGCGTCGCGCTGCCTGCCGCCGCTTCCTGGGCAGTCAGCATGTCGGTCCCGACCCGCTCGACCATGCCCGCATAAAGGGGCAGGGGTATGTCGCGCTTGGAGGCCGTGACGATAATGTCCACGGGTTCGTTCTCGGGCAGCGCTTCAGGCAAGGGGGCGGGGGCGGAGCGAGAGGGGGGCGTCCGGGGCTCCGCCCGGACGATGCGCCAGCTTCCCTCCCCGATCCGAACCGCCCGCGCTTGCGATCCCGCCAGCAGGCGGTCGAGCGCGCGCGCCGCGCTCATGCGGCCCCGCACCGCCGGCACGCGAAGCGCGGCCAGCGACTGGTCGGACATGCCGATGCTGCTGCGCGTCTGGCGGCCGAGCGCGATCACCGCATCGCCCAGGCGCCCCTGGACGATGCTGATATCCTGCCTGTCCGCCGCCGCGACGGGCGATGCCGCCGTCAGGACGAGCGCGGCGATGACGGCCCGGTCAGCGCGGCGAACCATCCTTCTCCTTGAGCAGCCAGCCGTCGCCCTGGCGAACGGCGGAAAGGCCCAGCAGCGGCGCGGCGCGGGCAAAGAAGCGCGCGGGATCCCGGTCCAGCTCGATCGTGCCGGTGAAGCGCATCGCCCGCGCGCTGGCCGTATCCGCCAGCTTCACTCCCAGCGACCGGGCGATGTCAGCCGTCACCTCGCCGATCGGCGCATTGTCGTAGATCAGGCGGCCCTGGCGCCAGCTCGCGACAGCCTCGGGTGCGATGGCCGACAGGCGGATGCCGCTCGCGTCCTCGGCCAGCGCGCGCCCGGCGGGCAGGGCGATGGCCTCGGCCTCCGGGTTATAGATCACCTTGCCTTCCGCCACGCCGATGCGCGTGCCGCCGCCGCCATGGACGATGTTGAAGATCGTGCCCGCATCCTCGAACACGGCGTCGCCGACCGTCACGCGAAAGGGATCGGCGGCGTCGTGCCGCACGGTGAAGACGGCCTCGCCCCGATCCAGCGCGGCGAAGCGCGCGTCGTTGCGGTCGAGCCGCAAGGCGCTGGCGCCGTTCAGGTCGATCCGCGTGCCGTCCTCCAGCGCGATGGTCCGGGTTTTGCCGGGGCTGGTCGTGACGGTATAGATGTCCGCGCGATTGAACGTGGCGATCGACAGGGTAGCGACCAGCGCCGCCGCCAGCGCGCCGCCCGCGACCCAGCGCCAGCCCCGCCGGCCCGGAACGCCGGGATCATTGGCGGGGGTAGCGACAGTCACCGGATGTTCGGGCGTCAGCGCGGGCAGGTCGGCGTCTGCCGCCGCCAGTCGGTTATAGGCCTCCGCATGACGAGCATCGGCCTCCAGCCAAGCGGTGAAGCCGGGCCAGTCGACGAAGTCCGGATCGCGCGCGCGGATCACCCAGCAAAGCGCCTCCTCATGGATCATGGCATCAGCCTTGTTCATTCCTTGCCCCTTGTCGGGCTAGACGTCGCCGCCCCGCTCATTCCGTATCCAGCCTTGCCTTGAGCGCCAGCATCGCGCGATAGGCCTTTTGCAGATCCTTCTCGACCGTGGTCAGGCTGACCCCCAATTCCTCGGCGATCAGCCGCTGTCCCACGCCCTCCAGCCGAAAGCGGCGGAACACCAGCTCGACGCGCGGCCCCAGCTCGCGCAGCACCGCCTCCGCTTGGCCGAGCCGCTGCGCCGCGATCATCCGCTCGTCGACCGGTACGTCGTCGGCCACTTCGCTCATCACGCCCACGCCGCCGCCCGCCCAATCCTGCTCCCGCTTTTCGCGCCGGCTGGCCGAGCGATAACGGTCGAGCATCAGGTTGTTGGCCATGCGATAAAGATAGGGCAGGGGATCGGCGACGTCCTCCGGCTCCCTCGCCTCCAGCTTCATCCACAGGTCCTGAAGCAGGTCCTCCGCATATTCGCCCGCGCCGCGCGCGCGCAGGAAGCGCAGCAGGGCGGCACGATTTTCCATGAAGATAGCGGCGAGGCCGGTGGCCATGCAGGGCGGTCCAGTGCGAAAGCGTAAGGCGCGATCCCATAATGGGCCGGGTGGGCGGTGGCAATCCAGGGGCATTTACCTCGGCTTGCCTATCCGGTAGCGCCGCTGCCATGGATTTGCAGCCAAGCACGCCGTCAGCCGCATACTGGGACGCCGCCGGCCTAGGCATGGACGCGGACAAGCTGGACGCGCTGGTCGACTTTCTCGACAGGAAATATATCTGCACTGGCAAGCTGCCGCATATGCAGTTGATAGTCTCGCGAGACGAGAAAGTCGTGGTTGATGTCGCGCGGGGGCAGGCGAGGGCTGACGGAACGCCGCTGCGGGGGGACGCCCTGTTCCGCATCGCGTCCATGACGAAGCCCGTCACTTCGGTCGCCTTCCTGATGCTGGTCGAGGCGGGGCTGACGGCGCTCGACGATCCGGTCGACCGGGTGATCCCGGAGTTCCGGGGCCTGCGGGTCGGAATCGGCGGCGCGTCCGCGCCCAGGCGGCCCATGACGATGCGCGACCTGCTGCGTCATACATCGGGGCTAACCTATGGCCTGCAATGCCGGACACCGATCGACGCCGCCTATCGCGCGCTGGGCCTGGACGAGTTCCAACAGGAGCGCGGCTCCGACGATTTCATTGCCGCGCTCGCTGGGCTGCCGCTGGAATTCTCCCCCGGCGATAAGTGGAATTATTCGGTGTCGACAGACGTGCTGGGGGTCGTGGTCGAACGGCTTTCGGGGATGCGCCTCGATCGCTATTTCAGCGAGCGGATATTCGAGCCGCTCGGTATGGCCGACAGTTTTTTCGTGGTGCCGGCGGGCAAGGCCGAACGGCTGACCGACGCCTGGCAGCTTCGGGGCAATGGTGGGCTTTCTATCGCTGATCGGGGCAGGCGCAGCCGCTGGTCGCGACCGCTGCGCTTCTTTTCGGGCGGGGGCGGGCTGGTGTCGAGCGCGGCCGATTATCACCGCTTTTCGCTGATGCTGCTGCGGGATGGCGAACTGGGCGGCGCGCGGCTGCTGAAGCCCGAAACGATCGCGGACATGCGGACCAACCATCTGCCGGGTGGCCGGGACCTGACCGCCCTGTCCACCGCCATGTTCAGCGAGGCCGGCTATGCGGGCACGGGGTTTGGACTGGGAGTCGCGGTGACGATGGACGCGGCGCGCGCCTGCGGCAATGTCGGCGAATATTGTTGGGGCGGCATCTTCTCCACCTATTTCTTCATCGATCCGATCGAACGGCTGATCGCGATCTTCATGACCCAGCACATGCCGTCGAGCGTCCACCCCGTCCGCGCGGAACTGCGGGCGATGGTGCGGGATGCCGTCGTCAGGCGCCACGGCCCGGCGCGATCCGCCTGAGCATCATGCTATTTTGCTGCGCTGCGAAATAGCGCATGGCGCCGATCGAACCGCTGTGCCATCATTCGCCCGTCACAGCAGGGAGTTGCGACCATGCCGTTGAAAAGCCAGACCAACCTTCCAAGGCCCGCTCCCAGGCAGTTCGATCCCGAGGTCCTGGCGCATGAGATCGTCGAACGGCTGACCTATCGCATCGGCAAGAATGCGGAAGCCGCCAAGCCGCACGACTGGCTGCACGCGGTAATCCTCTCGATCCGCGACCGCGTGATCGACGCCTGGATCGATTCCACGCACAAGACCTATGAGGAGCAGGGCCGCCGGGTCTATTATCTAAGCCTTGAGTTCCTGATCGGCCGGCTGATGCGCGACGCGGCGTCGAACATGGAGATGTTGGACGACATGCAGGTGGCGCTGAGGTCGCTGGGCGTCGACATCGACCTGATCGCCGCGCTGGAGCCGGATGCCGCTCTGGGCAATGGCGGGCTGGGACGTCTGGCCGCCTGTTTCATGGAGAGCATGGCGACCGTCGACGTGCCCGCCTATGGCTATGGCATTCGCTATGTGAACGGCATGTTCCGGCAGGAGATTTCGGACGGCTGGCAGGTCGAGCTTCCCGAAACCTGGCTGGCTCACGGCAATCCCTGGGAGTTCGAGCGGCGCGAGGCGAGCTATGAGATCGGCTTCGGTGGGCGCGTCGATCCGGCCGGCGACGATGACGCGGGGCCGCACCAGATGCGCTGGAAACCCGTCGAGCGAGTGATCGCCACCGCTTATGACACGCCGATCGCCGGATGGCGGGGCAGGCGCGTCAACACGCTGCGCCTGTGGACCGCGCAGCCGATTGACCCGATCCTGCTCGACAGGTTCAACGCCGGCGACCATATGGGCGCGCTGTCGGAAAGCAACCGGGCGGAGGCGCTGACCCGCGTGCTCTATCCCGCCGACAGTTCCCCCGCGGGCCAGGAATTGCGGCTGCGGCAGGAATATTTCTTCTCCTCCGCTTCGCTCCAGGACATCGTCCGGCGGCATATCCAATATTTCGGCGAAATCCGGACGCTGCCGGACAAGGCCGCGATCCAGCTCAACGACACCCATCCCGCCGTCGCCGTGGCGGAACTGATGCGCCTGCTGCTCGACGATCATGGCATTGATTTCGACGAGGCGTGGGACATCGCCCGCCGCACCTTCAGCTACACCAACCATACGCTGCTGCCCGAGGCGCTGGAAAGCTGGCCGGTGCCGCTGTTCGAGCGGCTGCTGCCCCGGCACATGCAGATCGTCTATGCGGTCAACAGCCGCCTGCTGGCCGAGGCCCGGCGAACGGGGCAGTTCGACGACAGGGCGGTCGGCGCGATCTCCCTGATCGACGAGGGCGGCGAGCGCCGGGTGCGGATGGGCAATCTGGCCTTCGCGGGATCGCACAGCATCAACGGCGTGTCCGCGCTTCACACCGATCTCATGAAGGAAACGGTATTCGCCGATCTTCACCGGCTCTACCCGGCGCGGATCAACAATAAGACGAACGGCGTCACCTTCCGCCGCTGGCTAATGCAGTGCAATCACGGCCTTTTCGAATTGATCCGGGAGGCGATCGGCGACCGTTTCATGGATGATCCGGAGGCGCTGCGCGACCTCGATCCTTTCGCGACCGACCGGGGCTTCCAGGAAAAATTCGTCGCGGTGAAGCGCGTCAACAAAGTGGCGCTGTCGAACTTGCTGCGCCAGCGGCTCAACGCCCGCATCGACCCGTCCGCGCTGTTCGATATCCAGATCAAGCGCATCCATGAATATAAGCGCCAGTTGCTCAACCTAGTGGAGACCGTCGCGCTATACGACCAGATCCGCTCCCATCCCGAGAAGGACTGGGCGCCGCGCGTCAAATTGTTCGGGGGCAAGGCCGCGTCGAGCTATCACAATGCCAAGCTCATCATAAAGCTGGCGGGGGACATCGCCCGCGCGGTCAATCACGACCCGGCGGTGCAGGGCCTGCTCAAGGTGCAGTTCGTGCCCAATTATAACGTGTCGATGGCCGAAATCATGATTCCCGCCGCCGACCTGTCCGAGCAGATCTCCACCGCCGGCATGGAGGCGTCGGGCACCGGGAACATGAAGTTCGCGGTTAACGGCGCCCTCACCATCGGCACGCTGGATGGCGCCAATGTCGAGATGCGCGATCATGTGGGGGAAGAGAATATCATCATCTTCGGCCTGACCGCGCAAGAGGTGAACGACCGGCGCGCCAACGGCTACGCCCCGCGCGAGGTGATCGCGCGGAGCAAGGAATTGGGGCAGGCATTGAACGCGATCGCCAGTGGCGTGTTCTCACCGGATGATCCGGATCGTTACAAGGGACTGGTCGATGGCATATATGAACATGACTGGTTCATGGTCGCGGCGGATTTCGACAGCTACGCGCTCGCCCAGCGGCGGGTCGACGCGCTATGGGCGCAATCGCCGGTCTGGACGGAAATGGCGATCCGCAACGTCGCGCGCATGGGCTGGTTCTCGTCCGATCGCACGATGCGCGAATATGCCCATGACATTTGGAAGATATAGCAAGTCGTCGCCGGAAAAGCGGATGCCGTGCTGACGCAGGATCGGATGGAGCGACTGGTTCGGGGACAAGACGCCGACCCCTTCGCAACGCTGGGCGTGCATCCGGCGGACGGCGTTTCGGAAAAGGGCGGATTTACGGCCTGCGTCCTGCTGCCCGACGCGGTCAGCGTCATCGCGCACCGGCTCGACGGCAAGGCGGTGGGAGTGCTCGACCGGGTCCATCCGGCAGGACTGTTCCAGGGCAAGGTCGCGATCCGCAAGCGTCAGCCGCTGCGCTATCTTGCCCTCTATGCCGACGGGGGCGAATATTGGCTGACCGATCCCTATAGTTTCGGCCCGGTGCTGGGCCCGATGGACGACCATTATCTGGCCGAAGGGTCGCACCGGCGGCTGTTCGACAAGCTGGGCGCGCACCCGATGACGTTCGAGGGGGTAGAGGGCACGCATTTCGCGGTGTGGGCGCCCAATGCGCGGCGGGTATCGGTGGTCGGGACCTTCAACCATTGGGACGGCCGGCGCGGCGTCATGCGCTACCGGCAGGATTCGGGCGTATGGGAATTGTTCCTGCCCGACGTTGGTCCAGGGCAGGCCTATAAATACGAAATCGTCGGCGCCGATGGGGAAATATTGCCGCTCAAGGCGGATCCTTTCGCCTTTCGCAGCGAATTGCGGCCGGCCAACGCCTCCATCGTCGCCGATCCGCCCGCCCATGCCTGGGGCGACCAGGCGCATCGCGATTTCTGGCGGGGAACCGACGCCCGGCGCGAGGCCGTCTCCATCTACGAGGTCCATGCCGGGTCGTGGCAGCGGGACGAGCATGGAAATTTCCTTCCCTGGGACGCGCTGGCGCAGCGGCTGATCCCCTATGCCGTCGGCATGGGCTTCACCCATATCGAGTTCCTGCCGATCAGCGAATATCCCTATGATCCCAGCTGGGGCTATCAAACGACCGGCCTATACGCGCCGACCGCGCGTTTCGGCGATCCCGAGGGTTTCGCCCGCTTCGTCGACGGCGCCCATCGCGCGGGCCTGGGCGTCATACTCGACTGGGTGCCGGCCCATTTCCCGACCGACGCCCACGGCCTCGCCCGCTTCGACGGCACCGCGCTCTACGAGCATGAAGATCCCCGCAAGGGCTTCCATCCCGATTGGAGCACCGCCATCTATAATTTCGGCCGGCGGGAGGTGGCGGAATATCTGGTCAACAACGCGCTGTTCTGGGCCGAGCGCTATCATGTCGACGGCCTGCGGGTCGATGCCGTCGCGTCGATGCTTTACCTCGATTATTCCCGCAAGGCCGGCGAGTGGGTGCCGAACGAGCAGGGAGGCCGGGAAAATCTGGAGGCGGTCGCCTTTCTCCAGGAAATGAACAAGGCGCTCTATGCCGGTCACCCCGGCATCATGACCATGGCCGAGGAATCGACGAGCTGGCCGAAGGTCTCGCATCCCGTCCATGCCGGGGGGCTGGGCTTCGGGTTCAAATGGAACATGGGCTTCATGCACGACACGCTGCGCTATCTGGCGCACGACCCGGTGTATCGCGCCCACCATCATGACGAGATCACCTTTGGCCTTGTCTACGCCTTCACCGAAAATTTCGTGCTGCCCCTGAGCCATGACGAAGTCGTCCACGGCAAGGGGTCGCTGCTGCACAAGATGCCGGGGGATGACTGGCAGAAATTCGCGACCCTGCGGGCTTTCTACGGCATGATGTGGGGCTATCCGGGCAAGAAGCTGCTGTTCATGGGGCAGGAGTTCGCCCAGCGCGCCGAATGGAGCGAGGATCGGGCGCTCGACTGGCATCTGCTGGACCATGCGCCGCACAGGGGAATGCAGCGGCTGGTCGGCGACCTTAACCATCTCTACCGCTCGCGCCGCGCGCTGCACGCCCGCGATTGCGAGCCGGAGGGTTTTTCATGGGTGCTGGTCGACGCGGCGCAGGATTCGGTCTTCGCCTGGATGCGGATGGCGCCGGGCGCTCAGCCGATCGTCGTCATCAGCCATTTCACGCCGGTTCTGCGCCATGGATATGGCATGCGCCTTCCGCACGGCGGGCGCTGGCGGGAGATCTTCAATAGCGACGCGTCGGACTATGGCGGGGGCGGCGTGGGCAATATGGGCATCGTCGACGCCGAGCCGGACGGATGGGCGAACATCACCATTCCGCCCTTCGGCACACTGTTGCTGGAACTGGAATAGCGGCGGCCGATTGACATAAGGCCCGACGGACGCGAGCGAAAAGATAAGGATCAGCATCATGCAGCCCCCACGCAATCATCCCATCGCCCGCGACGCCATGGCCTATGTGCTGGCCGGGGGACGGGGCAGCCGCCTGGCCGAGCTGACCGACAAGCGCGCGAAGCCCGCCGTCCATTTCGGCGGCAAGGCGCGGATCATCGACTTCGCGCTGTCCAATGCGCTGAACAGCGGCATCCGGCGGATCGGGGTCGCTACCCAGTATAAGGCGCATTCGCTGATCCGCCATCTTCAGCGCGGCTGGAACTTCCTGCGGCCCGAGCGGAACGAAAGCTTCGACATACTGCCCGCCAGCCAGCGCGTATCGGAGCATCAATGGTATGAAGGGACGGCCGACGCCGTGTTCCAGAATATCGACATCATCGAAAGCTATGCGCCCGAATATATGGTCCTGCTGGCGGGCGACCATGTCTATAAGATGGACTATGAGCTGATGCTGCAACAGCATGTCGACACGGGCGCGGACGCGACGGTCGGCTGCCTGGAAGTGCCGCGCATGGAAGCGACGGGCTTTGGCGTCATGCATGTCGACGAACAAGACGTAATCACCGCCTTTATCGAAAAGCCGAGCGACCCGCCGGGCATTCCGGGGCAGCCGGACATGGCGCTGGCGTCGATGGGCATCTATGTCTTTCGCACCCGTTTCCTGATCGAGCAACTGCGCCGCGACGCCGGCGATCCGACCAGCAAACGCGATTTCGGAGGCGACATCATCCCTTATATCGTGCGGCACGGAAAGGCGGTCGCGCACCGTTTTTCCAGTAGCTGCGTGCGGGCGGAGAGCGAACTGGTTCCCTATTGGCGCGACGTCGGAACGATCGACGCCTATTGGCAGGCCAGCGTCGACCTGACCGATGTCGTCCCTTCGCTGGATCTTTATGACCGTAGCTGGCCGCTATGGACCTATTCGGAGGTCACGCCGCCCGCCAAGTTCGTGCATAATGAGGATGGCCGCCGGGGCTCGGCCACTTCCTCGCTGGTGGCGGGCGGATGCATCGTGTCGGGATCGTCGCTTCACCGCAGCCTGCTTTTTTCCGGCGTGCGGACGCACAGCTTCTCCTCGGTGACCGAAAGCGTCATCATGCCCGATTGCGTGGTGGGGCGGGGGGCGCGCCTCCACAGATGCGTGGTTGATTCCGGGGTCGTCATTCCCAGCGACCTAGTGGTTGGCGAGACTCCGGAAATCGACGCGGTTCGTTTTCGGCGGTCGGAAAATGGGGTGTGCCTGATCACCCAGCCGATGATCGACCGGCTGGAGCTTTAGGCCCGATGCAGGTCCTGGCGGTTGCGTCCGAAATCTATCCGCTCGTCAAGACCGGCGGCCTGGCCGATGTGGTGGGCGCGTTGCCCGGCGCATTGGCCGCCCACGGCGTGACCGTGCGGACGCTGGTGCCCGGCTATCCTGCTGTCCTGGCGGAAGCCGGCAAGCCGCGAAAGGTCGCGCGCTATGATGCGCTGTTTGGGGCGAGGGCGACTCTGCTGGCGGCGCGGGTCGGCGGCCTGGACCTTTTGATCCTCGACGCGCCCGACTTCTACGCGCGGCCCGGCGGCCCCTATGGAGACGCGGCCGGCAACGCCTGGCAGGATAATTGGGCCCGCTTCGCGGCGCTCGGCCGGGTAGCGGCGGACATCGCGGCGACCGGCGTCGGATCCTGGCGACCGGCGCTGGTCCATGCCCATGACTGGCAAGGGGCGATGACGGCCGCCTATATGCGCTTCGGGCCGGCGCATGCGGTGCCGCGCGTGACGACGATCCATAATCTTGCCTTTCAGGGGCGGTTCGGCGCCGACATATTCGGCGAGCTGGGCTTGCCGCCGGAGGCCTGGGGCGTCGATGGCGTCGAATATTATGGCGGGATCGGCTTCCTGAAGGCTGGCCTGGTCTCCGCCGATGCGATCACCACTGTCAGCCCCACCTATGCCCAAGAAATCTGTTCGCCCGTCGACGGCATGGGGCTGGACGGGCTGATCCGCGGGCGTGCGGACAGGCTGCACGGCATATTGAACGGGATCGACACGGCGGTCTGGGACCCGGCCACCGATCCGCTGATCGCCAAGCCCTTCTCCGCGCGCTCCCTTGGCGGGCGCACCGCCAGCCGGCGGGCAGTGGAGCAGCGCTTCGGCCTAGCCGGCGACGGCGCGCCGCTGTTCATCGTCATCAGCCGCCTGACATGGCAGAAGGGGATGGACCTGCTGGCCGATGCGATGGACCATCTGGTGGGGCTGGGCGGAAAGATCGCGGTGCTGGGATCGGGCGATGCACCGATCGAGGGCGCGTTTCTCGCCGCCGCCGATCGTCATCCGGGCCGGGTGGCGGTCCAGATCGGCTATGACGAGCCCCTGTCCCACCTGATGCAGGCGGGCGGCGACGCGATCCTTATCCCGTCACGGTTCGAGCCATGCGGCCTGACCCAGCTTTATGGGCTTCGCTACGGCTGCGTTCCGGTGGTCGCGCGCGTAGGCGGGCTGGCGGACACGATCATCGACGCGAACGAGGCGGCACTGAGCGCCGGCGTCGCGACCGGCCTGCATTTTGCGGCGAACGATGCCGCCGCGCTGCATGGCGCGATCGCCAAGGCGGTGCGCCTGCATGGGGCGGGAGCGCCCTGGTTGGCAATGCGCAAGGCGGGGATGAAGGCCGATTTCTCTTGGACGCAAAGCGCGGCCCATTATGCCGCCCTGTTCGCCACCCTCGCGCGGCAGGCGGCGTGAGCCCAGCGGATTTGCCGCGATTGGGGCCGGTGATCGAGGACGGCGGCACGGTCTTTTCGGTCTGGTCGCCGGATGCGGTCGCGCTGTGGCTCTGCCTTTTCGATGGGGAGGATCGCGAGACTCGCCTGCCAATGGCGCGGGACGGCCGTGGGTCATGGTCGCTGCGCGTTCCAGGCGTGGGAGCCGGCGCACGCTATGGCCTGCGCGCTGATGGCCCCTATGATCCCGCCTCCGGCCTGTGGTTCGATCCGGACAAGCTGCTGCTCGACCCCTATGCAAAGGCTATCGACCGCCCATTTCTCCATGATGCCGCGCTGTCGGCGCCAAGAGGAAGGGGCCCGGACACGGCCGCCCTGATGCCTAAGGGCGTTGTGATCGCCCCCAAGGCGTCCGTTCCGCACAGCCCCGCGCGTTTCAGGCGCGGCGGGCTGATCTACGAAGTACAGGTGCGCGGCTTCACCATGCTGCATCCCGACATCCCGGAGGCGCAGAGGGGCACGATCGCCGCTTTGGGGCACCCTGCCGTCCTGGATCATCTGAAGCGCCTGCATGTCGGCGCGATCGAACTGATGCCGGTCAACGCCTGGATCGACGAGCGGCATCTGGGGCCGCTCGGCCTCACCAATGCATGGGGCTATAATCCGGTCAGCTACTTCGCGCTCGACCCGCGCCTGGCTGCGGGCGGCATCGCCGAATTGCGGGAGAGCGTGGCGGCGCTCCACGATGCGGGGATCGGCGTGATCCTCGACATGGTCTATAATCATGATGGCGAGAGCGACGCCCAGGGTCCCACCCTGTCGCTGCGCGGCCTGGACGCGCGCGGCTATTTCCGCCACGCGGCCGACGGCGGCCTGATCAACGACACCGGCACGGGCAACAGCATCGACTGCAATCATCCCGTGTCGCGGCGGCTGATCCTCGACTCTCTGCGCTGGTTCGTGGAGCAGGCGGGGGTCGACGGCTTCCGCTTCGATCTTGCTCCGGCTCTGGGGCGCTTGCCCGACGGCTTCCGGGCCGACGCGCCGCTGCTAACGGGGATGCGGGACGACCCGCTGCTGGCCGACCGGGTGATGATCGCGGAACCTTGGGATATCGGTCCGGGCGGTTATCAGCTTGGCCGGTTCGGCCCCCGCTGGCTGGAGTGGAACGATCGCTACCGGGATGACATGCGGCGCTTCTGGCGCGGCGATCCGCACATGCTGGGCGCATTCGCCACCCGCCTCACCGGATCGTCCGACCTGTTCGGCCCGGATGGCACGACGCGCAGCGTCAATTTCCTAGCCGCGCATGATGGCTTCACGCTGGCCGACCTCACCGCCCATGCACATAAGCACAACCACGCAAATGGCGAGGATAATCGGGACGGCCATGGCGAAAACCATAGCTGGAACAATGGGGTGGAGGGCTCGAGCGACGATCCCGCCGTGCGCGAGGCGCGGGTTCGCGATGTGAAGGTTCTGCTATCCACCCTGTTCCTGTCGCGCGGCACGATCATGCTGACGGCCGGCGACGAGTTCGGCCGCAGCCAGCAGGGCAACAACAACGCCTATGCGCAGGATAATGCGATCACATGGGTCGACTGGCCACACCGTGATCGGGAGATGGAGGAACATGCCTTCGCCCTGGCGCGGCTGCGGGCCGAAGAGGCGGACCTGACCGGCATCGACTTCCTGAACGAAGCGGACGTGCAATGGCTGACGGCGGATGGAGCGCCGATGACCCCGGAGCAATGGGAAGCCGCCGACGCGCGCATCCTGATGCTCAGTTATAGCGCTTCGGGCCTTACCCTATGCATCAACGGCTCGCGCGATAGCTGCACGTTCAGGACAGCGCGGGAGATGCTGACGGTTCCCGGCCGAACGATCGAGGTTGTGAGATCAGCTTCGGCACAGCCCGCGCCGTTCACCGCCTGACGTCGAGCCCTTCCTCCTGAAAGGCGGTGATGTCCCGGCGGGAGAAGAGGGAGGCGTCGCCCGGCAGGGAATGTTTGAGCGCGGTCAGCGCCAGGCCGGTTTCGGCAACGTCCTGAAGCGATTGTCCCGAAAGCAGCCCGTGCAGGATACCGGCGGCGAAGGCATCTCCCGCGCCGATCCGGTCGACGATGCCGGAGACCGCGATCTCGTCGGTCTGAACCGCCTGATCGGGCGAATCCAGGCGGGCGGCGATGCGGTGGCGGTCGGCATCCTCGACATGGCGGGCGGTCGACGCGATGAGTTTCAGGTTGGGAAAGGCCGAGAAGCCGGCAAGCGCCGCCTCCCGCCGCCTTTCCGATCCGTCGCCGTGGAGGGGCTGGTCGAGCAGCAGCGCCATGTCGCGATGATTGCCGAACAATATGTCCGCTTGGCTCACCAACTGCGTCAGGATGGCGCGCGGATCGCTGTCCCAGGCTTCCCACAGTCGCGCGCGGTAATTGCCGTCGAAGATCAGAGTCATGCCTCTGGCCTTGGCGACTTGCGCCGCCGCGAGCGCGGCCTGGGCGGAGCGTTCCCCAAGCGCCGGGGTGATGCCCGACAGATGAAGATGGGTCGCGCCCGCGAACGCCGCGTCCCAATCGAAATCCGCCGCGCTCGCGCGAGCGAAGCTGCTGTCCGCCCGGTCATAGACGATGTCGGACGCGCGCAACCCCGCGCCGGGCGTAAGGAAATAGAGGCCCATGCGGCCGTCCTCCGCCGCCGCGACATGGGCGCAGTCCACCCCCGCGCCCATCAGCGAGGCCGTCGCCAGCTGACCCAGCGCATTGTCGGGAACGCGGCTCACCATGCGGGTGGCGTGGCCAAGGCTGGCGAGCCCGATCGCGACATTGGCTTCCGCCCCGCCGACATGCAGGTCGAGGTTGCGGGCGGAGCGCAGCAGCAGCTTGTCCGGCGGCGACAAGCGCACCAGCAGTTCGCCGAAAAATGCAAGCGTGGTCATGGAATCCTGCCTTTTGCGTGGTCGATATTGCCTTGGCGCGCGCGAGCGCGCCGTGGGCTGTGAGGCCATGGAGAAATCAGGCGAGGGCGCGCCACGCGTCGACGAACGCCCTCGCGTTGGCGGCCACGGCTTCCGCGTCCATGCCCGGCTTGTAGAGCGCGGAGCCCAGACCGAAACCGGCGGCGCCCACCGCCGTCCATTGTCCCATATTCTCGGGCGTGATTCCGCCCACGACCAGCTTGGGCACGTCGCGCGGCAGCACGGCCGCCTGCGCTTTCAGCACGGCCGGGCTCATCGCCTCGGCAGGAAAGAATTTGAGCGCGTGCGCGCCGGCGGCCAGCGCGCCGAACGCTTCGGTGGGGGTGAAGCAGCCGGGAAGCGACGCCATTCCGGCGGCCACGGTCGCCCCGATCACCGCCACATTGCTGTTGGGCGAAACGATGATGCGCCCGCCCGCCTCCGCGACCTGCGCGACCTGCCCGGCGGTCAGCACCGTCCCCGCGCCGACGAGCGCGCGCCCTTCGAGGCTCCTTGCCAGCCGCTCGATCGACACCAGCGGATCGGGCGAGTTCAGCGGCACCTCGATCAGCGAGAAACCCGCCCCGACCAGCGCTTCGCCGATCGCCTCCACCTCATCGGGCCGCACCCCCCGCAGGATGGCGACCAGCGGGCAGCGGGCGAAAGCCTCCGCGAAATCCGAGTGCTGAGTCATTGCGCGCTTCTCCATATATGGGTGATGCCGTGGACGAAGGCCGCCTGGCTGTCGACCAGCGCCGCGTCGCCGTCGCACGCCTGGATCGCGGCGCGATAGAGCGCGCCCAGCGCCGGATCGGCGAGAATATGGACCGGCGCGCGATCGCGCCCCAGCCGGGCCCGGACATCCGTTCCGATCAGCAGGCCGCTGACATAGGACGTGACGTCCGCTTCCTTCCTTCGCCCGGTCACCATGTCGGCCCGCACGCCGAACAGCCGGACCAGCAGGTCCATGTCCCCGGCATCGGCGACTCCGCGCAGAAATTCGTCATTGGGCGCTGCGGTGCCCACCATCTGCGCCGAGAGCAGGCTGTGGCGCTGGAGCAGCGCGAACAGCTCGCCCGTCATGGCCGTCGCGAAGCGGCCGATCCGCTCCTCCGTCATCCAAGCCCATTTGCAATGGGTTCCGGGCTGGCAGAGCAGAGCGTCGCGCGGCGCAAACCCGCCCAGCACCGCGCCCAGCAACTGCACTTCCTCCCCTCGCATGACATCCGTCCGGCCGGAGTCCAGACAGGACACGCCCGGCACGATGGCGGTCCGGCCTGGCTCGATCCAGCGGAGCGCGTTCGACAGTTGCTCGATACCGGCGGGGGCGGGGGCGTAGGGCAGTTCGGCCCATCCGCGATTGGACCCTACCATGCCTGCGCAGAGCATCGGCAGGTCGCCCATGCGGTCGCGAATGGCGGCGGCCTCCGCCGGATAGTCGTCGCGGGTCAGTGACAGGATGCCCCGGTCGTCGCGCTCGGTCGCTTCCACCGTTCCGTCGGCGGCGATCCGATAGACGCGGCGATTGGTCGTGCCCCAGTCGACCGCCAGAAACGCGCCGCCGGTCATGCCATGCTCGCATCGGAAGAAGGACGGGCCGCGTCGGCAGGCAGGGCCAGCCAAAGCCGATCGCTCGCGGAAAATATCATGTGAAGGCTCCGGTAATCGCCTATCGGGCGTCGTCCTCTATTATGATATTAATGAGCCTTGTCCATGCGCTTCCGCCAAGACCAACCTACCGAGTACGGCCTCTGCCATCCCTTCAGACCCCGTGTCGCCGCGCGAACGCCAGGAACAGATCTGGCCAGGGTGCTGGCGCGGCGTCGCCCCCCGGCGTCAGGCCGAAACCATGGCCGCCGGTCTCGAACAAGTGGCACTCCGCCGCGATCTTGCGGGCACGCAACGCCGCCAGCATCGTCAGGCTGTTTTCGACGGGCACGGCCGTGTCGTCGATCGCGTGGGTCAGGAATGTCGGCGGCGTCTGATCCCAGACATTCCGGTCCATCGAATAGGCCCGCATCCGCTCGGCCGACGGAGCCGACCCCAGCAATTCGGTCCGCGAACCGGCATGAACGAAGTCGCCCTCCATCTGGATCACCGGATAGATGAGCGCGGCGACTCCCAAGTCGAGCGGCTCCGCGTCGATGGCGTCGAGCGGGCGATAGGTCTGGACGGGCGCGCGGCTGGACAGCCAGGCGGCCAGATGCCCGCCCGCCGAAAAGCCCACGACGCCGACTCGCTTGCCGTCATAGCCTTCCTTGGCGGCAAGGCTGCGGACGATGCGGAGCGCGCGCTGCGCATCCTGCAACGGCGCCTCGGTCCCGGCCGCCCACCCGTCGGCGGGCATGCGGTAGAGCAGGATGAAGCATGTATAGCCCGCTTCCGCGAAGCGCCGCGCCACCGCATAGCCTTCATGCCCGATCGCAACCCGGCGATAGCCGCCGCCGGGAATCAGCAGCACCGCCGCGCCGTTCGGCCGGGCGGGGCGCAGCATCGTCAGCGTCGGCGTGACGACATGGGCGAAGAAAATATCATCGGCTGGCCCGCCGGGCTTGCGCAGGCCTTCCTCTTCCTTGACCGTGACGCGTTCACCCCCTGGAGCCTTGCCCTTCCACAGCGGAAAGCGGACGAAACCCCGCGGGACGGGAAAGGGCTGCGCGAGCGCGGGCGCGGCCATCAGTCCCAGGCCAAGGCCCGACACCGTAGCGATCAGGCCGCGCCGGTCGATGCCGCCGCTCATTGCATAACCACATATATTCTCGGCATGATCTCTCCCGTGGCGAGTGCTTCCGGTCCGACAGAACCGGCGCATCGCGACCGTAATCGTATCGCGGGCATCCATCAACTCGGCGATTAGCGGCACGGACCGCTGCTGCCGGTCGGAGCCGTCGCGGATCGTTTCCCGAGGCGGACAGCAGGAGCGCGATCACCTCCGCGCTACCGGAAGCGGGAGACGGTCGCCGGGAAGTGACGGGAAGGGCATCACCGGGCGGCCCGGCAGCGCTGGCGGAGAGGGCAATCGCGGCAACCCGCGCGATCAGCCCGGCAGACGGTCTGCCCAGGCGCTTCATCACGATGTGCAACTCCGCCAGATCGTCCGCGCTCCAGCCACATGACACCGACATGACAGCGTCATAGGCGGTTCGCGTATCCGCCTTGTTCCGCACGAAGCCGAACCGCCGCAAAATCCTCAAGACATGCGAGTCCACGACGAACGCCGGCATGTTCAACGTGCTGAAGTTGAGCGTGGACGCCGACACTTTGCGGCCGACGCCGGGCAATTGCTCCAGCCATTCAAGCGCCTTGTCCACGCTGCAATGCGCGAGAAACGCAAGATCGAAATCCGGCTGAAATGCCGCTATGGTGGGAAGCGCTTGGCTAAGATGCAGCGCCTTGACGTCGGGAAATGTCACCTCGCCGATCACCGCCTGAACGTCGTCGATCGGTGCTTCTGCAAGCGCGGACCATCGCGGATAAATCCCGATGAGCCGCTCATAAGCGTTCCCCGAAATCTCGTCGCGCGTCCGACCGCTGATCATGGACTTGACGAGCTGGCCGATCGGCGTCCTCGCCTGGCCAGGACCAAGCAGCCCGAAGCGGTATCTAAGTTGATCCCTGACCCACAACATGTCTTCATCAGCGCCGAATCCGAATGCCAACTGCATGTCGCATTTTTAAGAACAAACAAAGAACATTGCAAGCCATAGCCACGACAGGGCTTGGGCACCTGTCAGATGGAGTGCCGGACCGTTGATGCCGCAATCCACACCACGGCTGACAGGTCTGTGACCCACCTCCAAAAATACTGGAGGGCAGAAGAAAGATGGCTGTCGGACCCGATAAGCTCTGGTTTGACACCCTGACTGACCGGTTAGAGATTCTGGCAAACGCTCTCACGCAGCTTCAGATTCTCGGTTTTCAGCGGCGAGCGCCTTTCTCAGCGATTGAAATACATCACCTGCCGTTCCCAAGTCGGAGCGTCGCTATAATCAAGCTTCACGTCAAACGCGCGCTCGACATCGTAGATGGCCGCTACTTCGTCGCCATCTCCGGCGAGTCCCACATTGGATTGATCGGCACTAATGCCTGTTGTGTAGTACTACGAGAGATTGGCGGAAGCGGTGTCCGTTGTCCGCCATGCTCAAGGATTCTCACCTTTTCTTAAAGTCTTTAGATATTAGTATGTTATTTAATTTTCATTCTCATGCTTTCTCATTCGGCCGCGCCTATTCCTAAAAATTATGATGGGCGCTATGTTGGGCGCACCATAGAGTAATATGTTGGGTAATGTGAGCGGATATAAGCCTACTGGGGTCCATCGCGACAAACGCCTAACGGCAGCGACCGTCCGGGCCTTGGCCAAGCCCGGCATGTATGCCGATGGTAATGGCCTCTATCTCAAGGTTGATGAAAGCGGTTCCAAGCGGTGGATACAGAGGATCGTCATCCATGGTAAACGGCGCGACATAGGCCTAGGTGGGTTAAAAGACGTAAGCCTTTTTGAGGCCCGTGAAGACACCGTAGAGAACCGGAAACTTGTTCGGGCTGGAGTAGACCCGGTAGCAGCTAAAAAGCTCTCACGGGCCATCCTAACGTTCAAAGAGGCGGCGGAAAAGGTTCACGACCTTAACAAGCCGACTTGGCGTAACGAGAAACACGGAAAGCAATGGATCGATACGCTCGATAAGTTCGCCTATCCGATCATTGGTAGTAAGCGCGTTAGCACTATCACCAGTGCCGATGTTCTTGCTGTGCTGTCGCCGATCTGGAACACGCACCCGGAGACGGCGCGGCGAGTAAAACAGCGCATCGGCACCGTAATGAAATGGACGATGGCGCAGGGATGGCGAAGCGACAATCCGGCTGATGCTGTCGCACAAGCTTTGCCTAAGCATGATCGGTCGAAGGTTAAGCATCGGGAAGCGCTGCCTTACGATAAGGTTGGTGATGCTATAACTACCGTTCGGGCCAGTGAAGCAGGCATCGCAACGAAGCTGGCGTTTGAATTTCTCGTTCTGACTGCCACCCGTTCAGGAGAAGCCCGCCTTGCTCGTTGGAGCGAGGTCGATGAGGTCAAGAAGGTCTGGACGATACCTGCCGTTCGAATGAAGGCAAAAAAGGACCATCGGGTTCCGCTTTCCGATCGCTGCCTTGCGATCCTTAAAGAGGCGGCACCTTTCAAACAGGCAAAGTCCGACCTGATCTTTCCGGGAACGAAGGAGAACAAGCCTCTTTCAGATATGACGCTATCGAAGCTGATGAAGGAGTTGAAAATACCCGCTGTGCCACACGGGTTTCGTTCATCATTCCGGGATTGGGCCGGTGAACAGACTCACCACGCCCGTGAAGTGATCGAGTTCGCTCTAGCCCATGTCATCAAGGACAAAGCCGAAGCAGCCTATGCGCGATCGGACCTGTTTGAGAAGCGCCGGGCGCTTATGGACGATTGGGCAGGCTATATAAAATGACATTAATGACGGCCTCTTTGATTGCCCCACCTAAAAGTTGATTTTTTAATTTGACATTAAATAAGATATTGAAGTATCAGGCAAATTCCCGTTGACGCGACTCGACTCGCGCTGCATATGCTTGCCCACGGAAACGATGAGGTGAGTTATGAATGAGGACAGATATATAAGGCGATCCG
This sequence comes from Sphingobium sp., assembly GCA_033795485.1. GTDB lineage: Bacteria > Pseudomonadota > Alphaproteobacteria > Sphingomonadales > Sphingomonadaceae > Sphingobium. The sequence goes on along the minus strand of JARYGO010000008.1, from coordinate 3,739 downwards.
AGGTCGAAGCCCTTACCGGGCTATCACGGGCGTCCATTTATCGCATGATGGCGGAAGGTCGTTTTGTTCGGCCCTACCGCATCGGCAAGAGCGCGGTTCGCTGGCGCTATTCAGATATCAAGGAATGGCTAGACATTCGCCCTCTAGCCAATCGGAATCAACTTTTATGTAAAGTAATCAATCGATTGATAACTTTACTAAAAGGAATTTAGTGTGGAGAAAGAAGAGAAAGTTGAGCTTTTGATTTCCCTGGTTGAGGAAGCAATCAGCTATATCAAAAGTTACCTGATGGGTGACTTTGACCCCATGGAGGTAAGGGAGGACATGCGGTCCACGATGAGGCAGTTGGAAAAAGGCCTAGAAAAAGCTAAATTCTAACCTCTCGAAGGGTATGGCAACAATTCGTTGTCATACCCTTTGAATACAACTCTACCTCCGCTTGGGTGATACCAGTTAGTGTTTATGGCTATATATTAGTATAAATATATAAAAAACACAGAACTAGTATGTTACGCGGTATCTTACACCCAAAATCCTTTTTAAACATTCCTCTATAGCTCAAATGCTTGTTGCCTTTCCCCTTGAAAGGGAAGGACGGTAGCCACACCGTGTATGATACCTAGTGAATGCACTAGGACGATTGCATCAGCCCATAACTGTTTGAGTTTTTCCGTTGATCGATCTCTAATCGCGGGAGGGTCGGAGGTCAGCCATCAGGCCTTAAAGTTCCCCAAAGAATGTAACTTGTCACCGGCTACAAGAAATACCGGGATAGAATCACATAAAGTAGGCCTACTGCATATCGGATATAAAGCAATTAAGCTCGTATCCTTCGCAAGAGAGATTGCTATCGATGTATGATGCTCCGTAGCTAATAAGCCCCACGGGTGGCATTTGGCTTGGAAGTTCAGACGATCTAGCCAAGGTAATTGTCGTCATTGGCGCTATTGTAGCAAAACGACGCCATTTTATCAAGCCCAGTGAGGATTGTTAAATTTCTGGCCTGTTTACACTTGCAGGAGCCCAACCAACCCGGTCCTACAGAGTGAAACACGGCAATTTTACTGTATTGCATGAACAATACAGTTTATCCCTTAACCAGCCTAAACATTTTTAAACTGGTGAACGATCCGAAAATAAACGGACGGGATAAACATACCTAAATATAGGCTTGCGGCCAGTAAGATTCACTAAAACGAGGATGTCACCGTGAAGACACTCCTATTGCATAGGACGAAAAATCTAAGAGGCAGGGGGGTTACCTTATAGACCGAAGGTTGCATCGCGCTTCAACTTGTCAATGAAACGCATACGCTCATCGATCATGGCTTTTTTATCCTGCTGCGGAAGACTATCCGTTTTAATATCTTCTATGGCCCTTTCTGAATGAATAATAAGGCAGCGGGTAGAGCCGATAAGATATGCTTTAAGATCGTCAGATTGCAGGTGAGCATTTCCATTATAAAAGGAGAAGTTCTCATACCCTGTATACCCGCCATATGCGTTTTTCGCGTTGACCCTTCCGCAAGCCACATGTTCCTTCGCAAATGCTTCTACGCGTTCGAAATTGGCGGAATCAGGGTCTTTAAGCCCCCAGCGCACGTTCTCCTTCACTTGCTCGGCAAAACGCTGATCCTCGGTAAGCGCAAGGGAACAGGCCGCGAGTAACATCAACAAGGACATGAACGACGCGCTAACGAGGCGGCGATATGGGTTCGCACGGCTCATTTGAAATGCACCATCAACGAATGTGGCAATGCTATAATGAAAATAGCGGAACCATAAATCCACCAAAGAAAGAAATTATGTCCTTTGGAATGCGCAATTGATGCCGGTATAAGGCCGATCAGAATTGATATTATTATGATTTTGGTGAGGCCCGCTAAAATTATCATACCGAGCATTGCAAAACTCCAAGGTTAATTAGGAATGCCAGCGGCTTTGCAATCTATTTTCTCGGTTGTTTTCCACCTATTATATTGGGCTTGGTCTTGATTTTGGAGGTAGGCGGCGCTCACCATTCCGGCCTGAACACATTGATCCATTGCGGTGCCAGATTGAAGGGTCATGTAATATTGATGAGCCGCATCCTCAGCGACTTGTCGTTGGATTTTGGTCATTTCGACTTGAGCTTTCTGCTCAATATCTTGCTGGAAGTCGGCGGTCTGCTGGTCGATGGCCTTTTGCACATCGCAGGCAGACAGCAAGGCTAAGCCGGGTAAGCCCAGCAGTAGAACAACTTCCTTCGTTATCATGCAAACGCCCCCGTAATAATGTTGGAGGCGAGACCGGCGATGAGCCGGCCGTTGGTAAACCCTGCACTCGGACAAGGCCGCTGCCGCCTTTGGGCGCGAGCCTTGGACATAACGACAGCCGACCGGCCGAGAAACTCGACCGGACCGAATGACAAGGGGTTACCACGCCCCGCAGCTTGCTTACCTCAAGCTGCCTGATCTTCATGGCAAAACAGGGGGATGAGGTAAATCTGTTTTTGTTCCGCTTACCGCTTTCAAACCCGGATGGCCCTCACCAAAGCCGCCATGCTGGTGAGGATCGCCGCCACGCCCATCAAGAATGAACCATCGATAATAACCATTGCGCGACTCCTTTCCCGTCAGATATGTTCGCTGTTTGTTCTCGAGTAGGAAAGGTGATTCTGATGGGCGTCAGGATTGAAGCGATCCGGGATAGCGTAAGGATCAGGGTGACGGGGGACATAGAGACAGTTCTGCCTGTCCCCTATGAAGATGATGACAGGTTCCTCGTAGGGCTAAGCGACGGAACCCTGCTGATCGGCTCCTATGATGATGATCTTCAATGCCGCTTTGATGTGGCCCGCGATGGGGCTGGGATCGTTCAATGTCATGATGGAGGCGCACAAGTGGATTGGCGCATAGAGTGGGCGACCATATCGACCTATGATCCCAATGTAGTGGAACCACCCGCTCCAATGCCAATGCCGCTATTTCCAGAGATATAGATTAAGCTGGTTTGAATTAGCTGATAAACAGAATATCACTAATAGAAGATGATGGGTATCAGGTTGCGCCTATTTCAAGGGCCGCACAGAGCCATTACTATATTTTGGCTGTCTTCTACCTATATTGTTGTTTTAGCGCTCTACGATGCCTCTACGGACCTTTAAATGCATTCTATCACTATATGTTTGGTGGAATTGAATATTAGAAAGTTTAAAAGAGCTTTGGTCTATCTTGGGTGGGAAGCGGAATGACCGTATTTAGGTCCGAAAGCTCGAAGGCAGCCATGACCTTCTACTCGGCGTGGCAACCTGTCGCTGCTTGGAAGGCAGGTGATGAGGCAACAGTTCGGTTGTATCTTAGGACTTCGTCGGAGACGCGTTTCAACTCGGCCTCGCTGAATTTGCAGATGCTCATGGCATCAGAAGAAAAGATACCACCTCTTACCAAAAGCTTATCTTTGTCGGCCTTCGAACACACAATGCCTGGAATATTGCGGCCGCCCCAAAAGGAACTATTCTCGTAAACCCGAAAGTCCTTCGCGCTCAGACTGGACGCAGCATCCGCGCCGAGGCCTCTCACCGTTATACCTGGACAAAACTTGGGTGGCTTTTGTGACTTAGCTGCTACCGCGACCGAGGAAATGCTTAGGGCACATGATAGGATTGCCAGTCTTAAGAACATGAAACCTCCGTCTGCTTCTGGCTGCGCGGCGACTGACAGGATGCGAGCGTAGCGACAATCAAGATGAGAATCGGTTG
>JARYGO010000007.1:0-118309 GCA_033795485.1 Sphingobium sp. | reverse complement strand
GTTGGCGCCAGTGATGACGCGGCCACGGCGACCGTTGTCGAACAGGGCGTCGACCGCTTCCTGCAACATGCGCTTTTCGTTGCGGACGATGATGTCCGGCGCGCGCAGCTCCATCAGCCGCTTCAGACGGTTGTTGCGGTTGATGACGCGGCGATAGAGGTCGTTGAGGTCCGAGGTCGCGAAGCGGCCGCCGTCCAGCGGCACCAGCGGGCGCAACTCGGGCGGGATCACGGGGACGACGTCCAGGATCATCCATTCGGGACGATTGCCCGATTCCAGGAAGCTTTCGACGACCTTCAGCCGCTTGATGATCTTCTTGGGCTTGAGTTCGGACTTGGTGACGGCCAGCTCGTCCAGCAGCGCCTGCTTCTCGCCTTCAAGGTCGAGGTCCATCAGCATCTGCTTGACCGCTTCCGCGCCGATGCCGGCGGAGAAAGCGTCCTCGCCATATTCGTCCTGCGCGTCGAGCAGCTCGTCCTCGTTCAGCAACTGGAACTTTTCGAGCGGGGTCAGACCCGGCTCGGTCACGATGTAGCTCTCGAAATAGAGCACACGCTCAAGCTGCTTCAACTGCATGTCGAGCAGCAGGCCGATGCGCGAGGGCAGCGACTTCAGGAACCAGATATGAGCGACCGGCGCGGCCAGCTCGATATGGCCCATGCGCTCGCGGCGGACCTTCGACACGGTCACTTCGACACCGCACTTTTCGCAGACGATGCCCTTATACTTCATGCGCTTATACTTGCCGCACAGGCATTCATAATCCTTGATCGGACCGAAGATGCGCGCGCAGAACAGGCCGTCACGTTCGGGCTTGAACGTGCGATAGTTGATGGTCTCGGGCTTCTTGATCTCGCCGAAGGACCAGGACCGGATGCGCTCGGGCGAGGCAAGGCCGATCTGGATCTGGTCGAAGGTCTCGGTCTTGGCGACCGGGTTGGCGAAGTTGGTCAGTTCATTCATTTCTGCACCTCAATGCCTGCTCGGCACGTCTCAAAGATCATTAACACACCGGGCTGCTATTAGGAGTTGATCTCGTGTAAACTTCTTGACCTCTTCAGGAGGTTGGCCTTTTATTTCCGAAATATTCAGCTTTTCGGTCAAATCAGCTTTAATCTCAGTTTCGGACTTGCCAAGCAGCCTACCAATATAGTTCGCTCGACGAACCATTTCACTGCTGAGATCCTTGCTCGTTCCACCAGAACCCGTCATCGCTTCCACTGCACTCGCTGCCGTAAACGCCCGAAAACAGATCAGAGTATCTGCATAACTCTTTTCTACTTTGCTGGGGGTGCATGCGCATAATGTGCCATACATCCCAGCAAGCAGAAATACTCTCATTCCGCCGCGGCCGCGAAGCCGCCGTCATCCTCGCTGATCTCGTCCAGCGAGGCGAGTTCGACGTTGAGGCCCAGCGAGCGCATTTCCTTGACGAGCACGTTGAAGCTTTCGGGAATGCCGGCCTCGAACGTGTCGTCGCCCTTGACGATCGCCTCATAGACCTTGGTGCGGCCGACCACGTCGTCCGACTTCACCGTCAGCATCTCCTGCAACGTATAGGCCGCGCCATAAGCCTGGAGCGCCCAGACCTCCATCTCGCCGAAGCGCTGGCCGCCGAACTGCGCCTTGCCGCCCAGCGGCTGCTGGGTGACGAGGCTGTAGGGGCCGATCGAGCGGGCATGGATCTTGTCGTCGACAAGGTGATGGAGCTTCAGCATGTAGATGATGCCCACCGTGACCTTGCGGTCGAACTTGTCGCCCGTGCGGCCGTCATACAGGTCCGACTGACCCGAGGAGTGCAGCCCGGCCAGCTCCAGCATCGTCGACACGTCGCCTTCGCGCGCGCCGTCGAACACCGGGGTCGCCATCGGCACGCCGCGCCGCAGATGATGGGCCAGATCGACGATCTGCTCCGGCGTCCGCGCCTCGATCTGCTCGATATAATGGTCGCCATAGACGGTCTTGAGGCGATCGCGCACGGCGTCGGGCATGGCGCCCGCTTCCGCGTTCGGATTCTCCTCGCGCCACTGGTCGAGCGCCTGCCCGAGCTGCTGGCCAAGGCCGCGCGCGGCCCAGCCCAGATGGGTCTCGAAGATCTGGCCGACATTCATGCGGCTGGGCACGCCCAGCGGATTGAGCACGATGTCGACATGGGTGCCGTCCTCCAGGAACGGCATGTCCTCGATCGGCAGGATGCGGCTGATGACACCCTTGTTGCCGTGGCGGCCGGCCATCTTGTCGCCCGGTTGCAGCTTGCGCTTCACCGCGACGAAGACCTTGACCATCTTGAGCACGCCCGGCGGCAGCTCGTCGCCGCGCTGGAGCTTGTCCACGCGATCCTCGAACTTCTCGACGATCGACTTCACCGCCTCGTCATACTGGCCCTTGACCGCTTCGATCTGGGCCTGGCGAGCGTCGTCGGCGACGGCGAACTTCCACCATTCATGCCGTTCGACCTCGTCCAGCAGCGCGTCGTCGATGTCGACGCCCTTGCGGATGCCCTTGGGCGCGGCCGTGGCGGACTGGCCGACCAGCATCTCGCGCAGGCGGTTGAAGGTCGCGCGGTTGAGGATCGCGCGCTCATCCTCGCGGTCCTTGGCCAGACGGTCGATCTCCTCGCGCTCGATCGCCATCGCGCGCTCGTCCTTGTCGATTCCGTGGCGGTTGAACACGCGGACCTCGACCACCGTGCCGGCGACGCCGGGCGGCAGGCGGAGCGAGGTGTCGCGCACGTCGCTCGCCTTTTCACCGAAGATCGCGCGGAGCAGCTTTTCTTCGGGAGTCATCGGCGATTCACCCTTGGGGGTGATCTTGCCGCACAGGATATCGCCCGGCTCCACTTCGGCGCCGATATAGACGATGCCCGCCTCGTCGAGGTTGCGCAGCGCTTCCTCGCCGACATTGGGGATGTCGCGAGTGATGTCCTCCGGCCCGAGCTTGGTGTCGCGGGCCATGACCTCAAACTCCTCGATATGGATCGAGGTGAAGACGTCGTCCTTCACGATCCGCTCGGAGATCAGGATGGAGTCCTCGTAGTTGTAGCCGTTCCAGGGCATGAACGCGACCAGCGTGTTCCGGCCCAGCGCCAGCTCGCCAAACTCGGTCGACGGACCGTCGGCGATGACGTCGCCCGCGTCGATATAGTCGCCGACATTCACCAGCGGACGCTGATTGATGCAGGTGTCCTGGTTCGACCGCTGGAACTTCTGGAGCGTGTAGATGTCCACGCCCGACTTGCCGGCCTCCAGATCGCCGGTCACGCGGATGACGATGCGGGTCGCGTCGACCTGATCGACGATGCCGGCGCGCTTGGCGGCGATGGCGGCGCCGGAATCGCGGGCCACGGTCGATTCCATGCCGGTGCCGACGAACGGCGCCTCGGCGCTGACCAGCGGCACGGCCTGGCGCTGCATGTTCGATCCCATGAGCGCGCGGTTGGCATCGTCATTTTCCAGGAAGGGGATCAGCGACGCCGCGACCGACACCAGCTGCTTGGGACTGACGTCCATCAGCGTGATGTGATCCTTGGGTGCCATCAGGAATTCGCCGGCTTCGCGCGCGGAGATCAGGTCCTCGGCAAAGCTGCCGTCGGCGTCCAGTTCCGCGTTCGCCTGCGCGATCGTGTGCTTGGCCTCTTCCATCGCCGACAGATAGACGACGTCGTTCGTGACCTTGTGATCCACGACCTTGCGGTAGGGCGTCTCGATGAAGCCATATTTGTTGACGCGGCTGAAGGTCGCGAGGCTGTTGATCAGGCCGATGTTCGGCCCTTCGGGCGTCTCGATCGGGCAGATGCGGCCATAATGGGTCGGGTGAACGTCGCGGACTTCAAAGCCCGCGCGCTCGCGGGTCAGGCCGCCCGGCCCGAGCGCCGACACGCGGCGCTTGTGCGTGACTTCCGACAGCGGGTTGGTCTGGTCCATGAACTGCGAGAGCTGCGAGGAGCCGAAAAACTCGCGCACGGCGGCCACGGCGGGCTTGGCGTTGATGAGGTCGTTGGGCATGACCGTCGACACGTCGACCGACGACATGCGCTCCTTGACCGCCCGCTCCATGCGGAGCAGGCCGACGCGATACTGGTTCTCCAGCAGTTCGCCGACCGAACGGACGCGGCGGTTGCCGAGATTGTCAATATCGTCGATCTCGCCCTTGCCGTCCTTCAGGTTCACCAGTTCCTTGACCACGGCGAGGATGTCCTCGCTGCGCAGCGTCGTCACCGTGTCCTCCGCGTCGAGATCGAGGCGCATGTTGAGCTTCACGCGGCCAACGGCCGACAGGTCGTAGCGCTCCGGATCGAAGAACAGGCCGGCGAACAGCGCCTCCGCCGTCTCGCGCGTCGGCGGTTCGCCGGGGCGCATGACGCGATAGATGTCCGACAGGGCATGGTCGCGGTCCTCGGCCTTGTCGGCCTTCAGCGTGTTGCGGATCCAGGGGCCGGTGGTCACATGGTCGATGTCCAGCAGCTCGATGCGGTCGATGCCCGCCTTGTCGAGCTTTTCGAGATTTTCGGCCGACACTTCGTCGCCCGCCTCGATATAGATTTCGCCCGTCTTCTCGTTGACGAGATCATAGGCGCTGTAGCGGCCGTAGATCTCCTCGGTCGGGATCAGCAGCGTCTCAAGCCCGTCCTTCTCCGCCTTGTTGGCGGCGCGGGGCGAAATCTTGTGGCCGGCGGCGAACACGACTTCGCCCGACTTGGCGTCGACGATGTCGAAGGCGGGCTTCTGGCCGCGCCAGGCTTCGGCGGTGAAGGGGATCTGCCAGCCGCCTTCGCCGCGCAGGAAGGTCACCTTGTTGTAGAACTGACCCAGAATCTCCTCGGCGTTGAGGCCGAGCGCGAACAGCAGCGCGGTGACCGGCAGCTTGCGCTTGCGGTCGATGCGGACGTTGACGATGTCCTTGGCGTCGAATTCGAAGTCCAGCCACGACCCGCGATAGGGGATGACGCGGGCGGCGAACAGATATTTGCCAGACGAATGGGTCTTGCCCCGGTCATGGTCGAACAGGACGCCGGGCGAACGGTGCATCTGCGACACGATGACGCGCTCGGTGCCGTTGACGATGAAGGTGCCGTTCTGCGTCATGAGCGGCATGTCGCCCATGTAGACGTCCTGCTCCTTGATATCGAGGACCGAGCGGCTCTCGGTATCCTGGTCCACTTCGAACACGATCAGGCGCAGGGTGACGCGCATCGGCGCGGCGTAGGTGATGCCGCGCTGACGGCATTCCTCGACGTCATATTTCGGGTCTTCCAGCTCGTAATGGACGAAGTCCATTTCGGCGGTGCCGGCGAAATCGCGGATCGGGAAGACGCTGCGCAGCGTCTTTTCCAGGCCCGACACATAGCCGATCGACGGATCGGACCGCAGGAACTGTTCGTAGCTCTCCCTCTGAACCTCGATCAGGTTCGGCATCTGCACCACTTCGTGGATGTCGCCGAAGACCTTCCGGATGCGCTTCTTCGCGCCGGTGGTGTTGATTGCGGTGGGAGCCTTGGTCGCCATGCGTGTTCCTGCCTTCATTCGTCGCAAATAATCCGCATCGCAGCGGACATTCAGCCGATTCGCGGACAGGGCGTCCACGAAAAAAAGTGCGGGCCGGGACTGTCCGAACCGCACTGCCAGCGTCTGGTGAAGCCCGCGGAAATCCGCCCCATTCTTCCCTTGGCCGTGCGCAAATCGGCGTTCGGGTCCCGGGCGGCCGGGGCGCGAACCATGATGCCGGAACGGCGTCGCGGTTCGACTTGTCTGACGCTCATATAGAGTGGCTGTTGGATTTTGTTAAGGGGGCTTGGACGAAAAGCGCGCGCTCCGCCTCTATCGCCCGGATCAGGCGGTCGAACTCAGCGGTGTTTTATTGACGTAAACGTAAACGTAAACTACTATTCTGCTCATGTACCAGCGCAACACCATCGCGGGCATCGAACTGCCCGATGCCCATAACCGCGACAGCTACAGCATCTCCGACCTTTCGGAGGAGTTCGGCGTGACCGCCCGCGCCTTGCGCTTCTATGAGGATGAGGGGCTGATCGCCCCCCGGCGGCAAGGCCTCGCCCGCATCTATTCACGCCGCGACCGCGCGCGGCTCGCCTGGATATTGCGCGGCAAGCGCGTGGGCTTCAGCCTTCAGGACATCCGGGAGATGATCGACCTTTACGACGCCGACGAGGATCATGAGGCGCAGCGCCGCGTTACCGTCGCCAAATGCCAGGAACGGATCGACCTGCTGAACCGGCAGAAGACGGACATCGACGCCGCCATCGCCGAACTGGCGAATTTCGTCAGGACGATCGAGAAACCCTGACTTCGGACGCTTCCGCCAAAGATTATCCAGCCAGAACAGACATCGGAGAAGATCATGCCCAGCTATGCCGCCCCCGTCCGCGACACTCGTTTCGTGCTCGACCATGTTGTGGGGCTGGACCGCTACGCCAATCTGCCGGGCTTTGAATCGGTCTCGCCCGATCTGATCGACGCGATCCTGGGCGAAGGCGGCCGCTTCACGTCCGAAGTGCTGTTTCCGCTGAACATGGTGGGCGACAAGGAAGGCTGCACCCGCCACGCCGACGGATCGGTGACGACGCCGACCGGGTTCAAGGACGCCTATGACCAATATGTCGCCGGTGGCTGGAGCACGCTGCACGGGCCGGAGGAATTTGGCGGGCAGGGCCTGCCGACCGTCATCGCCACCGCCTTCGACGAATATGTGCTGTCGGCCAACCAGGCGTTCGAGATGTATTTCGGCCTGACCGCCGGCGCTGTCGCCGCGCTGCTCGCCAAGGGCAGCGACGAGCAGAAGGCGACCTATGTCCCCAACATGATCTCGGGCAAGTGGACCGGCACGATGAACCTGACCGAGCCGCATTGCGGCACGGATCTGGGCCTCATCAAGACCAAGGCGGTGCCCAATGCCGACGGCAGCTACGCGATCACCGGCACCAAGATCTTTATTTCGTCGGGCGAGCAGGACCTGACCGAGAATATCATCCATCTGGTCCTGGCCAAGACGCCTGATGCGCCCGAGGGGACGAAGGGCATATCGCTGTTCGTCGTCCCCAAGATGATGGTCGAGGCGGACGGATCGCTGGGCGCGCGCAACGCGGTGTCCTGCGGCTCCATCGAGCATAAGATGGGCATTCACGGCAACGCCACCTGCGTCATGAACTATGACGGCGCTACCGGCTGGCTGGTCGGCGAGGAGAATAAGGGGCTGGCCGCGATGTTCATCATGATGAACGCGGCGCGGCTGGGCGTGGGCCTCCAGGGGCTGGGGCAGGGCGAGGTCGCCTTCCAGAACGCGGTCCATTATGCCCATGAGCGCCGCCAGGGCCGCGCGCTGACGGGGCCCAAGGACCCGCAGGAAAAGGCCGACACGCTGTTCGTCCACCCCGACGTGCGCCGCATGCTGATGGAGGCCAAGGCGATCACCGAGGGGCTGCGCGCGCTGATCCTGTGGGGCGCGTTGCAGGTCGACTTGTCGCACAAGGCCGCCACCGAGGAGGAGCGCGAAATGGCGAATGACCTTATCTCGCTGCTGACCCCGGTCATCAAGGGCTATGGCACCGACAAGGGGTTCGAGGTCGCGGTCAACTGCCAGCAGGTCTTCGGCGGCCATGGCTATATCTGGGAAAACGGGATGGACCAATATGTCCGCGACGCCCGCATCGCCCAGATTTACGAGGGCGCGAACGGCGTGCAGGCGATGGACCTGGTCGGGCGCAAGCTCCCCATGAACGGCGGCCGGGCACTCCAGGCGCTGCTGAAGATCATCGCGACCGAAGTGGCGGAGGCTAAGGGCAACGAGAAGCTGGCGAGCTATGCCGAGGCGCTGGAAAAGGCGACCGGCCAGTTGCAGGCCGCGACCATGTGGCTGATGCAGAACGCCATGCGGAACCCGGACAATGCCGGGGCGGGCGCGCATAACTATATGCACATATTGGGCATCGTCGCGACCGGGCTCATGTGGCTGCGCATGGCGAAGGCGGCGGACGCGCTGCTGGCGGCCGGCGAGGGCGACGCCAAATATCTGGAGGCCAAGCTGGTGACGGCGCGCTTCTTCGCAGAGCGGATCATGCCCGACGCGGGCGCGCTTCGCCGCAAGATCGAGGGCGGGGCGGAAAGCCTGATGGCGCTCGACCCGGACATGTTCCTGGCGGCCTGATCCGGACAGCCACGCGCCCGTTACGCCGACGCCCTCACTTTTGCGGTGAGGGAGCGGCGGCGGGTGGCGTGATGGCTGTTGGCGGTGATCCGGGCGGAGGAGCGATCTTCACCGTCTCGAACCGCTCCTTGCGACGGACGCCGGAAAGTTGCGGGACAGCAGTGGCCGTAGGCGGCGCTTCGGCGCTCGGGGCGGGCTTCGGCGTCCGGTCGCGCATGCATTCGGTCTTTTTCGCGCGTGGGATCAGCGCGCAATTCCATAGAGAACGCTGCAAGCCGCTGCCGGCATTGTGGATATAGGCAAAGGCCATCGTCTCGATCTGCTCCGCGCTGATCGGAAACCGCGTCGGCGCGCCTTCGCCGGCGCGCCAGCCCATCAGCCGGCATTCGGCGCGTCCCGCGCAAAAGGTTTCCGCCAGGGCGGGCCAGCTGTCGGGGCTCGATCCACGGCTCATCTCGAAAAGGAAGGCGCGCCCCCCCGGTTCCATCGCCATCAACCGGCTGGTGCCGAAAAGCTGCCCCAGCGACATTGTGCTGAGCAGTTTTTGCCTGCGCGTGGCTAGAAGCGCCGCGTTTTCCATGCCGGACAGCGGCGCCGTTCCCATGTCCATGGCCCCGGCGGCCGCCTGATGCGCGGGCGACAGGCGCGCGATGCGGCCGATCGGCGGTTCGGCGCCGTCCACCCTGCGGCGGAAGGCAGGCGGAGTGCCCCACCAGCCCGTCCAGCGGAAGAAGAGGTGGGTGCCCACCGCCGCCACCTTGTCCAGGCTGCCGCTCCAATAGGGCACGACCCAGTCGGTATGATAATGAGTCGACAGGCCCACGGGCTTGAATATCTTGCCCGCCAGGGCGGCGCGGGCGATGTCGCGCGCGCGCGTCCAGGCGGCGAGGGAAGGCGTGCGGGCGAGCGCGCCGTCGCAGGTGAAGGTGAACTGGCAGCCCGTGGCCCGCTCCTGCCCCTGAAAGACGACGCCGCACACGGTCTTGGGAAAGGCGGGGTGGCGCACGCGGTTCAGCACGACCTGCGCGACCGCCTGCTCGCCGACCGCATCGTCTCCGGCCTCATAAATCTGGGCGGCGGCCAGGCAATCGGTCGCGCGCGCAAGGTCGTCCGGCGACCCCGCGAAGAGGAAGGGCCGCGCGGCGGGATTGGGCAGGCGCGAAAAGGGGATGGCGGCGTTGAAGGCGCGCGCGTCCTCCCGGTCCAGCGCATAGACCTTGACCGGCTCCACCGCCGGTGGCGGCGTCGGCGGGCGGACGGCCCGGTGGGCGACCATAGCGGCCGCCGGGTCGTGGGGACGGACGCGCCCCGAATGCCAGGCCACCAGCGCGGGCAGGCCGAGCAACAGCAGTGCCCATACCGCCCATATCAGCGGGTGCGGCAAGGTAGACGGAGACGACACGGAAGCGGGCGAGGGTGGCAAGGTCAATCAAAATCCCGTTTCCGTTCGGCCAGCCTGCTGAGATCATTCCGCTTTTCAAGACGGGGAATGTCTCGACAGGCTGGAGCGAACGGCGGATGAGGGCGGCATGGCCCCGGCGACATGCCTATTCCGGCAGGAAGTCGGGCACCGACAGATAGCGCTCACCCGTGTCATAGTTGAAGCCCAGCACGCGGCTGCCGGGGGGCAGGTCCTTCAGCTTCTGAGCGATGGCGGCCAGCGTCGCGCCGGACGAGATGCCGACCAGCATCCCCTCCTCGCGGGCGGCGCGGCGGGCATAGTCCTTGGCGTCGGCGGGGTCGACCTGAATCACGCCGTCCAGCAGCTGGGTGTGCAGGTTCGACGGGATGAAGCCCGCGCCGATGCCCTGGATCGCGTGCGGGCCGGGCTGGCCGCCGCTGATGACCGGGGACAGGGTCGGCTCCACCGCATAAACTTTAAGGTGCGGCCATTGTTCCTTCAGCACCTGCGCGGTGCCGGTGATATGGCCGCCCGTGCCCACGCCCGTAATCAGCGCGTCGATCGGCGCGTCGATGAAATCGGTCAGTATCTCCTGCGCGGTGGTGCGGACATGCACGTCGATATTGGCCGGATTTTCGAACTGCTGCGGCATCCAGGCGCCCGGCGTCTGGTCGACCAGCTCCAGCGCGCGCTCGATCGCGCCCTTCATCCCCTTCTCGCGCGGCGTCAGGTCGAAGGTCGCGCCATAGGCCAGCATCAGGCGTCGTCGCTCGATCGACATGCTCTCCGGCATCACCAGGATCAGCCGGTAGCCCTTGACCGCCGCGACCATCGCCAGGCCGACGCCGGTATTGCCGGAGGTGGGCTCGATGATCGTGCCGCCGGGCTGGAGCGCGCCCGACGCCTCCGCCGCCTCGATCATGGCGAGGGCGATCCGGTCCTTTATCGACCCGCCGGGGTTGGCGCGTTCGGACTTGATCCAGACTTCGGTTCCGGCCGGCGCGTCCCCGAACAGCTTGTTCACGCGGATGTGCGGGGTTTGGCCGATGGTTTCCAATATAGTGGAGGCCTTCATATCAGTTTCTCCTCTAGGACGTCCGCTCGCCCGATGTCGGGTGGATCGAAGCTGCGTGCAAGGCGCAATTCGGGAAAGAGTCGCGCCCAGATGATGGTGATGACGATCGCGCCGATGCCCCCGCCGATGACCGCCGCGACCGGGCCGACCAGCGCCGCCAGGAAACCCGACTCCGCCTCGCCCAATTCGTTGGAGGCGGAGATGGTGAGCTGCGACAGGCTGGACACGCGGCCGCGCATCGCGTCGGGCGTGTGGAGCTGGATCAGCGACTGGCGCACATAGACCGACACCATGTCCGCGCAGCCCAGCACGATCAGCGCGCCGATGCCCAGTTCCATGGCGGTCCCGCGCGGTACGAAGGCGGTAAGGCCGAAGGCGATGGTGGCAAGGCCGAAGACGATCACCGCCAGCAGCATCTTCACCCCCACCTCACGCTTCATCGGCCGGAAGGAGAACCACAGCGCGGTCAGGCCGGCGCCCACGCCGGGCGCGGCGGCCAGATGCCCCAGCCCCTGCGATCCCACATGCAATATGTCGCGGGCATAGACCGGCAGCAACGCCGTCGCCCCCGCCAGCAGCACCGCGAACAGGTCGAGCGTGATCGTCGCCAGCACCAACCGGTTGGTCCGCACATAGGTGAAGCCGTCGATCATCTGTCGGATCGGGTGACGCGTGGTGTCGCGCGGCGGCTGGGGCACCGGGCCGATCAGCAGCATGCCCAGCAGGCCGACGCCATAGAGCAGCGCCGCCATGGCATAGGCGCCCCACGGCGTGAACGCATAGGCATAGCCGCCCAGCGCCGGGCCGATAATCATGCCGGTCTGCCAGGCGACGCTGGAAATGGCGATGGCGTTGGGCAGCACTTCGCGGGGCACGAGGTTAGGCGCGAGCGCGCTGTAGGCCGGGCCGTTGAAGGCGCGGGCGATGCCGACGACGACGGCGATGCCGAAGATCAGCGGCAGGCTGACCCATCCCTCCCAGGTGGCGAAAGCGAGCAGGGCGGAGGCGACGACCAGCAGGCCGAGCGTCACGCGCGCGATTTTGCGCCGATCGAAATGGTCGGCGACCCAGCCGGTGACGGGCGTCAGGAAGAAGAGCGGCAGGAACTGGGCAAGGCCGATCAGGCCGAGCTGCGCGGCCGCGCCGGAGGTCGTCATGGTTTCGCGGGCGATATTATAGGCCTGCCATCCCAGGACGATCATCATGCTATATTGCGCCAGCACGGCCGCGACGCGACCGATCAGATAGGCGCGGAAATCCGCGTAGCGAAGCGGGTGTCGGGGCTGGACCATCGCCCGTCCTTAGCCGGTCGGGCCGAAGGGCGGCAAGCGGCGTGATGGCTCGCCACGGCAGATATGGTTGTATCGCAAATGCGGGCTTGGGCGCGCGCCCTATTTGAACAGGCCGCCCAATATGCCCCGGACCAGCTTGCCCGCTATGCCGCCGGACGAGGATCTGCGGCTGGACCCGCCGAACACGGCGCGGCCCAGTTCGTTGGCGACCTGCCGCCCGACCGAGGAGCCGGCGGCGCGGGTGGCGGACTGGATCGCCCTTTCCAGGCCGGAAGGCTTGGCGGCTTCGCGCGCGGCGGTGGCGTCGGCCCGCGCCTTTTCCTTGAGGGCTGCCTCTCGCGCCTTGGCCTCCACCTTGGCCTGCTGGGCGGCGGCCTTGTCCGCTTCGACCTTCGCCTTCGCCGCCTGTGCGGCGGCGGCCGCCGCGTTGCCGCGCGCGGCCAATATCTCCTCTGCCGACTCCCGGTCGACCGCATCGTCATATTTGCCGGCGACCGGGGAGATGGACTGGATGATCGCGCGTTCCCTAGCGTCGACTGGACCCAGGCGCGAGCGGGGCGGCGCGATCAGCGTGCGCTGGACGATGCCGGGCGATCCGTCCTCCTGGAGCAGCGACACCAGCGCCTCGCCGGTCTTCAGCTCCGTGATGGCGGTTTCGACATCCAGGTCGGGATTGATGCGGAATGTCTCCGCCGCCGCCTTGATGGCTTTCTGGTCGCGGGGGGTGAAGGCGCGCAGCGCGTGCTGGACTCGGTTGCCGAGCTGCCCCGCGACCTCCTCTGGAATGTCGATCGGGTTCTGGGTGACGAAATAGACGCCCACGCCCTTCGACCGGATCAGGCGGACGACCTGCTCTATCTTGTCGCTGAGCGCCTTTGGCGCGTCGTCGAACAGCAGATGCGCCTCGTCGAAGAAGAAGACCAGCTTCGGCTTTTCCGGGTCGCCGACTTCGGGCAGCGTCTCGAACAGCTCCGACAGCAGCCACAGCAGGAAGGTGGCATAGAGCTTCGGGCTCTGCATCAGCTTATCGGCGGCCAATATGTTCACATAGCCCCGCCCGCTGTCGTCGACGCGCAGGAAGTCATGAATATCGAGCGCGGGCTCACCGAAGAAATGCGCGCCGCCCTGGCTGTCGAGTTGCAGCAATTGCCGCTGGATCGCGCCCACGCTGGCCTTGGTCACATTGCCGTAGCGGGCCGAAAGCATGTCGGCATTGTCGGCGCAAAAGCCGAGCATCGCCTGAAGATCGCCGAGGTCGAGCAGCAGCAACCCCTCTTCGTCGGCATAGCGGAAAGCGATGGTGAGGACGCCTTCCTGGGTCTCGTTGAGGCCCATCAGCCGCGCGAGCAGCAGCGGCCCCATTTCGCTGACGGTCGTGCGGATCGGATGACCCTGTTCGCCATACAGGTCCCAGAAGATCGCGGGATTGTCGGCATAGCTGTAGTCGGCAAGGCCGATCTCCTTCGCGCGCGCGACCAGCTTGTCGGCGTTCTTTGCGGTCGGCGACCCGGCCATGGCGATGCCGGACAGGTCGCCCTTCACATCGGCGACGAAGACGGGAACGCCCAACGCGGAAAAGCTTTCGGCGATGCCCTGAAGGGTCACGGTCTTGCCGGTGCCGGTCGCACCCGCGATCAGCCCATGGCGATTGGCCCGGCGCAGATTCAGATATTGAGGGATGCCGCCATCCTTGTCGGGCGCGCCCAGGCCAAGGAAGATTCCGTCGCTCATATGCTGTTCCCCGAGGAATATCTCAGCGCACTTTAGGCGGGCGAAGGGTCGTTCGACAAGGAGGCTGCGGCGGCACAAATGGAAACGGGCGCGGAATGCCCCCGCGCCCGTTCCGAAAAGCCGGCCGTCGCGGCCCGACTTATTTGTCGCGCAGACGGATGGGCAGGAAGATCGCCTGCTGACCGCGCCGCAGAACTTGCAACAGCACCGCGTTGCGGCCCTGCGCCGCCACCTGCTTGACCGCCGCGTCCAGCTCCGCCTGGCTCGACACCGGGCGGTTGTTCGCGGTGATGATGACGTCGCCACGCCGCAGCCCCTTCGCGCCCGCGTCGGTCGACCCGTCGACCGCCGTGATGACGACGCCGCGCGTATCGGCGGGCACGCCAAGCTGGCGGATGATCGAGGGGGTCAGCGGGATGGCGGAGATGCCGAGCGATTGGGTCGCGGCGGCGCCGCCATTGCCCTGGGAGTCCTGCTGGCTGAAATCCTCGTCCTGCTGGGGCGCGAAATTGGTCAGTTCGTCCTCGGCGGGGCGCTCGCCCACCACCGCCGTCACCGTCTGGCGCTGGCCGTTGCGGATCAGGATGATCGGCACGCGCGCGCCGATCGGCTGGCTGGCGACGATCGAGGAGAGATTCTGGTCCGGATTGACCTCCTGCCCGTTGACGCTGACGATCACGTCGCCCGCCTTGATCCCGGCCTTGTCCGCACCCTTGCCCGGCTCGACGCCCTGGACGAACTCGCCGCGATTCTTGGCGAGGCCGAGCGAATCGGCGAGATCCTCGCCAAGCGGGCTGATCTGCACGCCCAGATAGCCGCGCTTTACCGCCTGGCCCTTGCGCAGCGTGTCGACGATCGGCGCGGCCTGTTCGGACGGAATGGCGAAGCCGATGCCGACATTGCCGCCAGAGGGCGAGAGGATCTGGCTGTTGATGCCGATGACGTTGCCGCGCATGTCGAACATCGGGCCGCCCGAATTGCCCTGGTTGATCGAGGCGTCGGTCTGGATGAACTTCTCATAGCCGCCGCCCGTGCTACGGTGGACGGCCGAGATGATGCCCGCCGTCACTGTGCCGGACAGGGCGAAGGGGTTACCGATCGCGACGACCCAGTCGCCGACTCTTGCACGGGCGGAATCGCCGAACTTGACGAAAGGCAGCGGCTTGTTCGCGTTGATCTTCAACACGGCGATGTCGGTCGCGGGATCGCGGCCGACCAGCTTCGCCTCATATTCCTCACGATTGGTCATGGTGACGGTGATCGAATCGACGCTCGCGCCCTCGGCCCCGGCGGACACCACATGATTGTTGGTGACGATATAGCCATCGGCCGAGATCAGGAAGCCCGATCCTAGCGACTGGGCCTGCCGGGTCTGCGGACGGCCGCCCTGCTGTCCGAACAGGTCGCCGAAGGGCGTGCCGGCGAACGGGTTCTGGACGGTGACGCGCTGCTTGGTCGAGATGTTGACGACCGCCGGCTGAAGCTTTTCCACCATGTCGGCGAGGCTGGCCGGCGCGCCCTGCGGCGCGGCGGCGGCGAGGCCTTCATTCTGGGCGGTCTGCGCGCCCACATTGGAACTGGAGGTGACGGCGATGGCGGTGCCGCCGAGCAGCAGGGCTGCGGTAAGGGCATAGGCGTAACGCACGCGGGTGAGTCCTCTCATGATCGGGCTAGGGTGGGGACGTTTCGGAAGTACGAAAAATGTCCCTTTCTCCCTTAACCCATATTGAATGGCCAATGTTCCGGGTCGACAATCATCGGTGACTGGGTTGCCTTTCACCGACCCTGAAACTGTTTCAGAAACTCGTTGTCGCGGTCCAGGACCATCGTCGTCGACCCCTGCTTGTCGGGGGCGAAGGTGTAGCGATAGCTCTGCATGGCGCGGTAGAAGTCGTAGAAGTCGGCGTCCTTGCCGAAACTTTCGGCATAGACGCGCGCGGCGTTGGCGTCCGCCTCCGCCCGGATGATCTGCGCCTGCTTGGCGCCCTGGGCGCGGATGGTCAGCGCCTCCTGCTCGCGCGCGGTTCGCATCCGGGTGAAGGCGCTTTCCAGCGGCGTGCCGTCGGGCAGGTCGGCCCGCTTGATCCGCACGTCGACGATCTGCGCGCCATATTGGCGGGCGACGCGGTTGAGGCCCGCCTCGATATTCTCCATCACCTGCCCGCGCTCGGGCGACAGCAGCGAGGCGAAGGGGCGCTTGCCCAGTTCGTTGCGCAGCGCCGATCCAAGGATCGGGCGCAGGGCGTCGGACACGCGGTCCTCGCTGCCTGCCGAGATATACATGCGCAGCGGATCGACGATCCGATAACGAGCGAAGGCGTCGACCTGGAGGCGGAGCTGGTCGGTCGAGAGCACCTGCTGCCGCTCCATCTCGACAGACAGCACGCGCTTGTCGATCCACACGATCTGCTCGGCGAAGGGCAGGCGGGCGATGATGCCCGCGCCGGTCTTGCCGAACTGTTCGTCGGGGCGGTATCGATTGACGATGCGCACCGGCTCGCCGAAGCGCACGATCACCGCCTGCCGGGTTTCAGGCACGATGGTCAGCGTGCTGCCGATCAGGATCAGCAGGGCGATGGCGATCAGCGCGAAGGCGATCGGGTTGCGGGACAGCGGCGGCATCAGCGGGCTTCCTCGGCCTGAGTGGCGCCCGGCGCGGCGGCCGTAGCGGCGCGGCGCCTGATTTCGGGCAGCGGGAGATAGGGGGTGACGTTGCCGCTTTCGACGATCGTCTTGTCCGTATTGGCCAGCACGCCTTCCATCGTTTCATAATACATGCGGCGGCGGGTCACGTCGGGCGCGAGGCGATATTGTTCATAGACCTTGTCGAAGGCGGCGGCCTCGCCCTGCGCCTTGGCCGTCACCTGCTGCGCGGCGGCGCGGGCTTCGGAAAGATAGGTCTGGGCGGTCTGCTGCGCGGCGGACACGGCCTTGAACGCGTCGTTCACGGCGACCGGCGGATCGGCCTGCTTGATGGCCACGCCCTGGACGCGGATGCCCGAGCGATAGCCGTCGAGTATCTCCTGCATCCGCAATTCGACCTGCTGCTCGATCTCCGTGCGGCCGGCGCCCAGCGCGTCGTCCAGGCTGATGCTGGCGACGACCGAGCGCATCGCGCTTTCGGCGACTTCGCGGACGGAGGCGTCGGGATCGGAAAGCTGGAACATGTAGAGTTCGGGATTGCGGATGTTCCAGCGCACCGAATAGGCAAGATCGATTATGTTCTGATCGCCGGTCAGCACCAGATTTTCCGATTCCTCGCTGGCGGAGCCGATGTCGATCGTGCGGATTTCCTCGACATCGACCGTGTTCACGCTTTCCAGCGGCGCGGGCAGGGTCAGGCTGATGCCGGGGGAAAGGGTGCGGCTATATTTGCCGAGCAGCGTGACGACCCCGCGCTCCTGCGGGCCAACGCGGTGGATGCAGGTCAGCGCCAGCCAGAGCAGCAGGACCAGGACCAGCGCGATCGGCCACAGCGTCTTGCCGCCCGGGCGCTGGGGCAGGCCACCAAAGCCCCCGCCTCCGCCGTCGCGGTTGCCGAAGCTTTCCCGGCCCCGGCGCAGCAGGTCTTCGATCGCGGAAGGGCCCTTCTGCCCGCTGTTGCGGCCGGGCTGGGTCCACGGATTGCGCGGGCCGCCATCGCCGCCCCCACCTTTATTGTCGCCACCGTCCGGGTCGTCGCCCTTGCTGCCCCAGGGACCCTGGACCATGCCGCTCACGAAGCCGGGCATCCACCCGAAAAATCTGTTCATATATGCTTCTATAGGAAGGCGGCGCGCCGAAAAACAGTGCCCATCGCAACGATAATTGGCTAAGGCGCCGACCATGACCGATCTCGACATGCTTGCCGCCCGTCTCGCGACATTGACGGGCGGCCGCACGAGCCCGCCCCGGCTGCGCGAGGATGTGCTGACCCTGGCCCTCGACGTGTCGGGCCTGCCGGCCGAGGCGCGCGCGCGGATGGAGGCCGATGTCCGCGCGGCGGCGCTGGCGGCGGGGGCGAAGGACGTGCGGATCGCGATGACGGCGGAGCGCAGGGGGCTGCGCATCCTGGCGGTCGGGTCGGGCAAGGGCGGGGTCGGCAAGTCGACCCTGTCGGCCAATCTGGCGGTGGCGCTGCACCGGATGGGGCACAGGGTCGGGCTGGTGGACGCCGACATTTACGGCCCGTCGCAGGCCCGGCTGATGGCCAGCGAGGGCATGAAGCCGCAGGCGCGCGAGAAGCGGATGATCCCCATCATGAGCCGTTTCGGCGTGCCGATGCTGTCGATGGCGCACCTGATCGAACCGGGACAGGCGATCGCCTGGCGCGGGCCGATGGTCGGCAGCGCGCTGGGGCAGTTGCTCGATGCGCGCTGGGACGAGGCGGGGGAGGACGGCGCGGGCGTCGACCTGCTGATCGTCGACCTGCCGCCCGGCACCGGCGACATTCAATTGTCGATGATCCAGAAACACAAGCCGGCCGGCGCGGTAATCGTCTCCACGCCGCAAGACCTGGCGCTGATCGACGCGGCCCGCGCGATCAGCCTGTTCGATCAGGCGCATGTGCCGGTGGTGGGGCTGGTCGAGAATATGGCCGGCTATATCTGCCCGCATTGCGGCGAGCTGTCCGATCCGTTCGGCAGCGGCGGCGCGGAAGCGGCGGCGGGCGAGATGGGCCTGCCGTTCCTGGGCCGGGTGCCGCTCAATATCGAGATTCGCCGCCGCTCCGACGCCGGCGATCCGGTGGCGGCGGGCGAGGGCATGGAGGCGCGCGCCTTCCAGAGCATCGCGGCGCGCGTCGCCGACTGGCTCAGCCAAGGGGCAGGTGCAGGAACCGGTTGAAGGCGGTCGGGCTGTAATCGCCAAAGGCTTCACCGTCGACGAAGCCATGCGCGCGATACAGCGCCAGCGCGGGGTCGAAGGCGGGGCCGCTGCCCGTCTCCAGACTGAGCCGATGATAGCCGCGCGCCCGCGCCACCGCCACGATATGCGCGAGCAGCGTCGCGGCGACGCCCCGGCGCAGATGATCGGGATGGGTGCGCGTCGACTTGATCTCGCCGCCTCCGTCCGGCAGCGCGCGCAACGCGGCTATTCCGGCGATGTCTTCGCCGTCCCAAGCGGACCAGACGGTGATGTCCGGCGTCCGGAGCCCCGACAGGTCGAGGGCGAACACGCTGCCCGGCGGGGAATGGGCGTGCATTCCCGACAGGTGCAGCGCCAGCAGAGCGCGGGTGGGCGCGCTGGTCAGGTCGTCCTCGCGAATCCGAAACATGACGGCAGCATAGGCGCCCGCCGGGCTTAGTTGGAGACGCTGATCTCCAGCGAGGGGTCCACCATCGACCGCGCCGACGCCGGGGCCGGTCGGGCGCGGCTGGCGATGAGGGTCGGCTTGTAGGGCGCGGAGCCGCTGGCTGTCGCGAGCGCGCGTGTGACCGGAGGGCGCGGCGCGACGGGCGCCGCCACGACCATACCGGCCGGCAGGCTGCGCGGCGCGCGGGGCGGCTCGGCCGGCGTCAGGTTGGTGAAGGCGGGAGCCGGGGTCCCGTCCGGCGCGATCTGGAAAGCGAAATTATAGGCTTCGTTATTCCAGTGGACCATGAGTTGCACGCGCTGGGGCAGCGCCTTCGCCTTGATCTTGTCGACGACGATATAGCCGGCATAGCTTTCGCCCGGATTGATCGTCGTCATCTGCACGACCTCGTCGCCAAGCTGGGCGCGGGTGCGGTCGAGCCGCTGCTGCACCTGATAGACGCTGGCCGCGCCGCCCGCGCTGATCAGGCTCGCCTGGAACTGTCCGGCGGCGCTGGGCGCGATCACATAGTCCCGGCTGACGCCATGGCGCGAGACATGCTTGGTCCTGTAGGTCGTGGTCTGGGTGGAGGCGATCCCGGCGGCGAGGCCGCTGACCGCCGCGATCGCCATCTGCGTCCAGAAGGCGCGCTTCTTGGCCTTGCCGACCAGTTCGTCATGAGTGAAGACGGCAAGCCGCTGGTCGCCGGCGGCGAGCGAGAAATTGGTGACGTCGACCGTCGCGGGCAGCGGACCGTCATTATAGATGGCGACGTTGAAGGCCAGGCTGCCATGGTCGAAGCCGCGCGGCTGGATCTGCACCGCGCCGCGGGCGAGGCGAAGGTCGAGCGTCGGCACGCCCTGATCGTAGCGGATGGTTTCGCGGCCGATCTGGACGGGCTGCACCACGAGCCCCGATCCGGCGAAGCTGGGCGTCGTGATAGACGCGAGCGCCAGCGCGGCGGGATATTTCCAGACGGTCTTCATGTGTCAGCCCCTTCGTCCCCGGACCGGCGATAGCGGCGACAGGTTAGCGGCTGCGTAAAGACGGTGGTTAACGGCTGGGCTTTTCCCGCGCGGGAACCACGCAGTCCCTCGCTCGCTTGTGCCGATGTGCCGCAACGCCCATCTTGAGCGCCAAGGAGATAGTCCCATGCCGCTGACCGATCCCGCCGCCATCGCCGCCCTGCTGAACGAGACCCGCACGATCGCGCTGGTCGGCATCTCCGACCGTCCCGACCGGCCGAGCTATGGCGTGATGAGAGTGCTTCAGGACCATGGCTATCGCGTACTGCCGGTCAATCCGCAGATCGCGGGCGAGCATGTCCATGGCGAGTTCGTGTGGAACAGCCTGGCCGACATAGGCGTGCCCATCGACATGGTCGACATCTTCCGCAACAGCGCGGCGGCGGGCGCGGCGGTAGACGAGGCGATCGCGGCGGGCGCGAAATCGGTGTGGCTGCAACTGGGCGTCATCAACCCAGAGGCGGCGGCGCGGGCCGAGGCTGCCGGGCTGAAGGTGGTGATGGACCGCTGCCCGGCGATCGACATCAGGCGGCTGGGCCTGGCTCCGGTGGCGGGGAATGCCTGAAATCGGTCCCGGGGTGGTGCAATCCGCCAGGACCAAAGCCCTAGCTGTCCGCCCAGCGGCGCAGCAGATTATGATAGATGCCGGTCAGGCGGATGACCTCCGCATCGGCCTGGCCGTGCGTAGCGCCTAGCGACTGGACGCTGCTGTCTAGATCGAACAATATCTGGCGGGCTGCGTCGTCGCGGACCATCGACTCTATCCAGAAGAAGCTGGCGACGCGCCGGCCACGCGTCACCGGCTCGACCCGGTGCAGCGAGGAGGAGGGGTAGAGAACGGCGTGGCCGGCGGGCAGCTTCACCTGCTGCACGCCGAACTGGGTTTCGACCGTCAACTCGCCGCCGTCATAGGCGTCGGGATCCTCCAGAAACAGCGTCATCGACAGGTGGGACCGGATGCGGAAGCCGCTGCCTGCCTGGATGCGCACGGCATTGTCGACATGGGTGCCGAACGCCTGGCCGCCCGCATAGCTGTTGAAAAGCGGCGGGAATATCTTCAGCGGCAGCGCGGCGGCGATGAACAGCGGGCTGCGGCTGAGCGCGTCGAGCACGATCTGCCCGGCCTCGCGCGCCTGCGGGGCGGTTTCGGGCAATTGGAGATTATTCTTGGCGAGCGCGGACTGATGGCCGGAAGTCACGTTACCGTCGACCCAGTCGGCCGCGTCGATTAGCGCGCGGACGGTCGCGACGCCTTGGGCGTCCAGCAGGTCGGGAATGGCGATCAGCATGTGGGCGTCGGTCAGCCCTGGATCACGAAGGGGATTTCGACGATGCCCTTCACCATGACTAGCTGGCCGTCGCGGATGATCGGCGACCAGCGCCAGCCGCGCACCGCGTCGCGCGCGGCGTCATCGAGCCGGGCGAAGCCGCTGCTTTGCGCGATGGCGATGGTGGCGACCCGGCCGTCGACGCCCACGACCAGCGACAGCACGACAGTGCCCTGCTCGCGCTTGCGCCGGCTTTCGATCGGATAGCGGGGGGGCTTGCCAGCTATCATCTGCGCCGACAGGTCGCCGCCCTGGACCGTGCTGGGCGGCGTGGGCAGACTGGGCGCCGCGCTGGGCGGGGCCGGCGGCGCGACCCTGGCGATCGGCATGACGACCGGCGCCGGGTCCGGCGTGGTCATGACCTGCGGCTTCGGCGGCACGGGCGTCTGGACGATCGGCGGCGGGGACACGACTTCCGGCTGGGTGGGGCTCGGCGGCGGAGGCGCTTCGGCGGCGGGCGGAGGAGGGGGGGGCGTCAGGTTGACCACCGTCAGCTTCTCTTCCCGATGCTGCGTATAATGGTGGCGCGCCTGAATGGCTGCGGCGAGCAGCGCGGCATGGGCCAGACATATGATCAGAATGGTGGGCAGGCTGACCCTGTGGCTATCGCCGTAGCGCGCGGCGGTGGGAGCTTCGTCCGCCATGGCGGGCGGCGATGCGGACAGGGACTGGGCGGACAGGGGCGAGGCGGATTGGGGCTGGGCGGGGGCGGTATCGGATGGCGCGGCGAAGTCGCCGTCGGTCCCATCCATTCTGTCGGCCATGCGTAACATGAAGTCGCCACCCCTTCGGCGTCCTGATCCGCTGCTGTGCATAGCGGATGCTCTAATGCGAATCAATTGCATAGTAGGCATCGATCAGCAAAGTCCGGACGGACGACGGCCCCCGGGAGGAGTAGCCGTCGCCCGCCCGTGTTCACGGCGAATGGCCCGCCGGGAAATGCCGTCACATCCGGTAGGTCAGGCTGAACACCCAGGATCGGCCCTCGCCCGGATTGGCCCAGCCATTGTTGCGGATGCTGGTATAATATTTCTTGTTGGTGAAGTTCTGGACGTTGAGCTGCGCCGTCAGGTCGGCCGTGACCGGATAGGACAGCATGGCGCGATGCGTGGTGTAGGCGTCCGACTTGTAGAGGATGGTCGTCGGCGTGGTGCGCGCATTGTTCAGGTAGAAGCTGCCCTGATAGGTCAGGCCATAGCCGAGCTGGAGGCCAAAGGGCAGGGTGTAGGTAGTGAACAGGCTGCCCGAATGTTCGGGGTTGTTGGTCAGCGGATTGCCCGCCTGTGCGTCGACCACGCCCTGGCTCTTGTCATAGTCGGAGATGCTCTGCTTCACCTCGCTGTCGAGATAGGTGTAGTTGGCGAAGATCGTCCAGTCGGGCGTGATGTTGCCCGACGCGCCCAGCGTCACCCCGTCCACGCGGTTCTTGCCATCGTTGACGGGCAGGGCGCCGATGAAGGGATCGTTGCTGGTGACGCGGTAGTTGGTGCGCTCGTTGCGGAACAGCGCCGCGGTCAGTTGCAGCTTCGCGTCGAACAGGTCGATCTTGCCGCCGATCTCGTAATCGACCGCCTGTTCGGGCTTGGCGACACATGGATCGTTGCCCAGCGTCGCCTCCGTCGCGAGACCGCAGCCCGAGCGCACGCTGGTCGCCGTCGGGTTCTTGCTGTTGCCATAGGCGACATAGAGGCTGGCATTTTCCACCGGCTTGAACACCAGGCCGATACGGTAGGAGAAGAGATCGTCTATCGACACTTGGCTGGCGCCGCGCAGGTAGCGGGTCGTCTGGCCGGCCGGGATCGCCAGCGCCGGCGGTGTGATAGCGTCGGACCGGAACACGGCCTTGTTGTGCTCATAGCGCAGGCCGCCGTTCAGCTCCAACTGCTCGGTGATCTTCACCGCCGCGAAGGCGTAGGCCGCGACATTGTTGAGCACGCTGTCCTGATAGCTGGTCTGGGTCTGGTTGACCGGCCCGGTATAGATGCCGTTCGGGTTGGCGATGCTGATCGGGTCCAGCACCGGGTTGGGCGTCGCGCTGCCCGGATTGCGGAACATGTTGCCGCTTTCCAGCTTATAATCCTCCTTCATGGCGGAAGTGCCGATCACCAGCGAATGGCCGCCGGGGAAGGAGAATGTCAGGTCGAACTGATTGTAGAGCGTCTGATTTTCCGAAAAGCGGTAATTGCCGCGCGGCCCGCCGGGGTAATAGGTGTTGGTCGCCTGGGCCGCCGTACAGGCCACGCCCAATTGCGTCATGCGGTCGGCAAGGCAATAGGTGCCGCCCTGTGGCGGGTCGACCACCAGATCCTGCTCGACCCGCTGCCAGCGGCTGAGGTTGCGGATCGCGAGCAGGTCGCTGAACCTGTGATCGAAGATCATCGTCGCCTGGTCCACCGTCTGATCCTGACGGTCGATATTCTTATAGCCGAAATAGCCGCTATAGGGGACGCCGGGCAGGGGGCCGTCATAGAAGGCGTTCTTGTAATAAGGCACGCCGTAGAGCGGCGTATTCTCATCTTCCTGATGGGTGTAGAGCAGGGTCAGCGAGGTCGGACCGTCGACCCCCAGCTTGACCGACGGGGCGACGCCCCAGCGCTTATAGGCGTCGAAGCCGCGCGCGGGCACGTCATTTTCATGATACATGGCGTTGAGCCGGATCGCGGCGAAGTCCGACACACGCACATTGCTGTCGATCGCCGCGCGATAATAGTCGGACGTGCCGACGCCCGCCGTCACCAGCGTCTCGTCGTCCGCCTTGGGGCGCTTGGTGACCAGGTTGATGCTTCCGCCGATCGACCCGGAGCCGCCATAGACCGAGTTGGCGCCGTTGATGACCTCGATCTGCTCCAGGTTGAATGGGTCGGTGCGGCTATATTGCGCGCTGTCGCGCACACCGTCGATCATGATGTCGGTATTGGCGCTCTGGCCGCGCAGGTTGATGCTGTCGCCATAGCCGCCGCCGCCTTCGCCCGCGCCGAAGGTGATGCCCGGGACGGTCGACAGCACGTCGCGCAGCGTCAGCAGGTTCTGCTTGCGGATGGTCTGGTTGCCGATGACGGTGATGGTCTGGGGCGTGTCGAGCAGCGGGCGGACATATTTGGGGGATTCGGCCCGCTCCACCTTGACCTCCGGCTCGTCGATCGCGGTGTCGGTGACGGTCATGCCGCCCAGCTTTGGAGCCGGGGCGCTATCCTGTGCATTGGCGGCACTGGCGAAGGCCATGGCGCCGACGCAGCTCAGCGCAAGGCAGGATGAGATAGTCGTGGTCTTGGACATTGAAACCCCCTTCTGGTCCTAGCCAGTTGGGGTTTGTTATTGCGAAGCGTTTGCAGAGTCAATGCTATTGCGAGTCATTCCTATCTTTGTCGCTAAATGTCGCAAAGAGAGTCTGGAACAGCCAGCAGCGGATCGCACTCGCCAGATTGGGCGGATGGGGAACGGCCATGCGTTCGACGTCTATCCGCGCGATCAGGGCGTTGACCGGCAGACCGCGCGCGGCGGCGGCATGACGCAGGGCATCCCAGAACAGGGGTTCCAGGCTGATGGCGGTCTGGTGGCCAGCGATGGTGACGCTGCGCTTGACCGGCGGCGCATAGGGCGCGGCCGCCGGGTCGGGAGGAGAAGGCGGATATTCAGCTGCCGGGGCCGGGGATGTTGGGGCGCCGTTCTGGTCGGCGTCCGGCGCCCCTTCGCCTGCCATGATCAATACATATGCTGGCCGCCGTTGATCGACAGGGTGCTGCCGGTCACGAAGCCCCCTTCCTCGCTACAGAAGAAGGCGACGCCGCGCGCGATCTCGCTCGCATGGCCCAGGCGGCCGACGGGGATCTTCGCGACGATCTTTTCCAGCACCGGGGCGGGGACGGCGGCGACCATGTCGGTGTCGATATAGCCAGGGGCGATGGCGTTGACGGTGATGCCCGCCTTTGCGCCCTCCTGCGCCAGCGCCTTGGTGAAGCCGTGAATGCCCGATTTCGCGGCGGCATAGTTGACCTGGCCATATTGACCGGCCTGGCCGTTGATCGACCCGATATTGACGATCCGGCCCCATCCGCGCTCGCGCATGCCGCCAAAGGTCGCCTTGGCCATGTTGAAGCAACCGCCCAGGTTGATGCGCATCACCTCGTTCCAATCCTCGAAGCTCATCTTCGACAGGACGCCGTCGCGCGTGATGCCCGCATTGTTGACGACGATATCGACGGGGCCAAGCTCCTCCGCCACCTGCGCGCAGCCGTCGAGGCAGGCCTGATGGTCGCCCACGTCCCATTTGAACACGCTGATGCCGCTGGCGTCGGCAAAGGCCTGCGCCTTGGCGTCGTTACCGGCATAGTTCGCCGCTACCGTGCATCCCATGTCCTTGAGCGCCAGGCTGATCGCCTCGCCGATACCACGGGTTCCGCCGGTCACGATCGCTACTCTGGACATATGCCTCTCCTAAGTCGGGCCGGTTATTCCCCCCACCCCGAAAGCTCCCGGCCAATCAGGCTTTCATACAGAGTGATAGCTTCGGGGGAGGCGTTTAGACAGGGCAAAAAGGCAAATTTTCCGCCCCCTTCGCGCAAAAAAACCGCTTTCGCGCGCAGGGCGATTTCCTCCAGCGTCTCCAGGCAGTCGGCGGAAAAGCCGGGCGTCAGCACGGCGATGTCGCGGACGCCTTCGCGGACCATCTGGATTAGAGTGGCCTCCGTCTCCGGCTCCAGCCATCTGGCCCGGCCGAACCGCGACTGAAAGCTGATACGCACGGGCCGCCCCAACGCTTCGCCCAGCAGCCGCGCGGTCTTGATGGCCTGGCAATGATAGGGGTCGCCCAGCCGCAACGTGCGCTCGGGCATGCCGTGGAAGCTGGCGAGAAGGGCCTCGGGCGCGAAATCCAGCGCCGCCAGATGGCGTTCGACTGATGCTTTCAGCGCCGCGATATAGGCTGGATCGTCATGATAGGGGGGCAGGGTGCGGATCGCCGGCTGCCAGCGCATCGCGGCCATGGCGGCGAAGGCGGCGTCGAGCGCCGTGGCGGTCGTCGCGGCGCTATATTGGGGATAGAGCGGGGCGAGCAGGATGCGCTCACAGCCCTGCGCCTTCATTGCCGCCAGCCGCGATCCGATCGCCGGGTTGCCATAGCGCATCGCCCAGTCGACCAGCACCCGGCCGCCCATGCGCTGTTGCAATGCTTCCGCCGTCGCGCGGGTGTGGACGGCGAGCGGGGAGCCTTCGGGCATCCATATCTGGCGATAGGCGTGGGCCGACTTGCGCGGGCGGGTCGGGAGGATGACGCCGCGCAGGATCGGCTGCCACAGCAGCGGCGAAATCTCCACGACCCGGCGGTCGGCCAGGAACTCCGCCAGATAGCGGCGCACCGATCGGGTGTCGGGCGCGTCGGGCGTGCCGAGGTTGATGAGCAGGACGCCGACCTTGGGCTGCGGGATGGCGGGATGGCCGCTCGGGATCGTCATGCCGACCCCAGCAGCGGCAGGGTGCGGAAACGCTGGCCGGTCACGGTGAACAGGGCGTTGGCGATGGCGGGCGCGACCGGGGGCACGGCGATTTCGTCGATGCCGCCGGCATCGGCGGTGCTGCGGATCAGTTCCACCGTCACCTCGCCGATGTCGGCCAGGCGCGGCAGGTTCATGCGGCCTAGGATCGCGCGGGTCGGCAGGCCCTTCGCGTAGGGCACCGACGCGCCCATCGCCATGGCGAGGCCATGGATCAGCCCGCCCTCAATCTGCTGCCGGGCGATGTCGGGATTGACCTGATCGCCGCAATCGACCGCCGCGACAATCCGGCCGACCGAAAGCCGGCCGCCTTCGAGGCCCGCCTCCACCAGCACGGCGGCGTGGCTGCCCTGCATCTGATGCGCGGCGATGCCCTGGCCGCTGCCAGCGATCCCGCCCTGCCAGCCGCCCATCGCCGCCGCCGTCGTCAGGCAATGGGCGAGGCGCGGATTGCCGCCCAGCATCTGGATGCGGAAGGACATGGGCTCCATGCCCGACAGATGCGCCAGCTCGTCGATGAAGGCTTCGGTGAAGAAGGCGCCGTAGAGATGGGCGTTCCCGCGCGAAAAGCCGACCGACAGGGGCAGGGCGGCCGGATAATGATCGACCGCGAAATTGGGGATGGCGTAGGGCGGCACCATGCCCGCCAGCGCCAGGCGGCTGGCCTTGTCCCCCGACGCGGCGGCGGCCTCGTGCGGCGGCATGCCATCGGCGATGCGCGCCCATGTCTGCGTCATCGCGCAGGGGGCGGCGACCTTCGCCAGCCAGCCCTCGATCGCCCCGGTGCGGCCGAGCTTGGCGGCCATGCGGGCATGAGCGGGCGCGGTCGGGCGGTCCTGAACCACATCCTCCAGCCGCGACCAGAGCAGTTGCACCGGGCGGCCCATCTCCCGTGCCACAAGCGCCGCCTGCATGCCCGCCTCATGCTCGATCTTGCGCCCGAACGACCCGCCCGCATGAAGCGGATAGAGGGTGACGGCGTCGGCCGGCAAATCCAGCGCGGCGGCGATCGCGGCGCGGGCGAGGCCGGGGGCCTGGGTCGGCATCCAGACTTCGGCCGTGCCGTTCGTCACCCGCGCCGTTGCGGCCATCGGCTCGAGCGCCAGGTGCAGGCCGGGAGCGGCCTGATATTCGCTGGCGAGGATCGTCGCGCCCTCGAACAGCGGCAGCAGGTCGCCCTGCTCATAGAGGCGGCGGGCCGCGTCGCTGGCGAAGGCGGCTTCCAGCGCCGCGTCCATGCCTTCGCTGTCTACCGGCCCGCCATGCAGGATGAAGACCGGATCGCTCAGGTCCAGCGCCTTGTTGGCCGCCCACCAGTTGGTCGCGACCGCCGCCACCCAGCGCTCGGCCCGCACGAACTTCAAGAGGCCGGTGACGCCCTTCGCCGCGTCCTCGTTGATGGCCTTCAAGGTCGCGTCGCCGATCGGCCCCTGCCGGATCGAGGCGAAGACCATGTCGGGCAAGCGGATGTCGGCGGCGAAATTATGGCTGCCGTCGATCTTCGACGGCGTGTCGAGCCGGGGCAGGTCCTGCCCTGCGAGCCGCCCTTCGGCCCCCTGCCGATAGGGCAGGATGGCGGGCACGTCGAACCCGGTCGCCGCCTCCACGACATCGGCCATCCGCATCCGCCGGTCGCCGCCATCGGTGATGATGCCCTCGCTTATGTCGCAGCTTTCCCAAGGGACGCCCCATCGCGCCGCCGCCGCCTTGCACAGCAGCGCGCGCGCGGTCGCGCCCGCGTCGCGATAGCTGTCGTGGAACATGCGGACGGACGTGCCGGCCCCGGTCAGCATCAGCGCGTTGCGGGTCGCATATTGGTCGATCGCCCAGTCGCCCAGCCCTCCGGCCGCCATCGACCAGTCCCCGGCCAGCCATTTGCGCGCCAGCAGGCGGTTGGCGTAGAGCGGGCTGATCGGCGCGGATTGCACCGCGACCGTCCGCCAGTCCGCGCCCAGCTCGTCGGCCAATATCTGCGGCAACAGGGTAGTGACGCCCTGGCCCATCTCGCACTGGGGGACGATGACGATCACCTGTCCCGACCGGTCGATCTTCAGAAAGGCGTTGAAGACATGCTCGCCCGGCGAGGCGTTGAGCGCGGGCGCATAGTCACGCGGCCACAGCCCCCAGGCGATCAGCAGCCCCGCCGCCGCGCCGCCGCCGGCCAACAGGCCGCGCCGGCTGAGACCCCGATGACCCCCGGTCCGTCTGTTCTGGGCCGACCTGCCCGCCTTGCGCGCCATTCCCGCCTGATAGATGGGCGGGGGGCCGGTGAAAAGCCTAATCCAGCATCGCCGCCAGAGCGGGCGTCATGACTTCCCGTCCGTCCTTGCCGTCGCGGCGGATCAGCAGCGCGGCGATGCCGTGCCGGGCCGCGAGTGCCATGCCTTCCCCCGCGCCCGCGACGGTGATGGCGGTCGCCCATGCGTCGGCCATCATCGCGCCTTCGTGCAGCACGGACACCGACGCGACGTCATGGGCGATCGGCGCGCCGCTGCGCGGGTCGATGCTGTGCGACAGCCGCCGGCCCTCCTCCTCGCGGAAGCGGCGATAATCCCCAGAGGTGGCGACCGACAGGCCGCACAGCGCGACGCGCAGGATGGGCAGCGACAGGCCGGGCGGGGATTCCAAGTCGACCCACCAGGGCTGCATGTCGGGCTTCACGCCCTCGCCGCGCAACTCGCCGCCGATCTCGATAAGGAAATGGCCGAGGCCCTTTCCCCGCAACATACGGACGATCGCATCCACCGCGAAGCCCTTAGCGATGCCGGAAAGGTCGAGGGTGACGTCCCGCAGACGGCGAGCGCGGCCGGCCGCCAGTTCGATCGCTCGCCAGGGGGCGGGGTCGGGCGCGGGGAGCGGACCGCCGATGATGCCGCCGGGGCCGAAGCCCCAGCGCTCGACCAGCCGGCCGATCGCAGGATCGAAGGCGCCGCCGCTGATCCGCGCGACTTCCAGACCTGCATGCAGAACCGTCATCAGATCGTCGGGCAGGTCCACCCATCGGCCGAGCGGCGCGCGATTGAATCGGCTGATGTCGGACCCCGCCTCCCAATTGCTCATCTGGTCGACGACGCCGCGCAGCGTCGCCTCGATCAGCGCGGGGCAATCGGGCGGGGCATCGACGATGCGGGCCGACCAACTGGTGCCCATCGTCGGTCCGCCAAAGTCGCTGATCCGCCCCGCGCGCATCCGCCCGGCAAAATCGGCCGGATCAAGGTCGCGCGGGACGGCGACGCGCAGGCCCGTCAGGGGGCGAGCACTTCCAGCGTGGTGATGTAGCTGGCGCGACGGACCGGGGGTCCGGCCGGGGCGGCGGATGGCGGCGGCGCGCCCGCGCCCTCACCGCCGGGGCCTCCAGGACCGCCCGGACCACCTTCCCGTCCGCCGCCGACGCTGGCGTTCAGCCAATACATGCCGGGCTCCGGCCAGGTGACGGTCAGCTTGCCGGCTTTGTCGGTGACTAGGTCCATCTGCTTCAGCGCATCGCGGTAGCGGATGCCGCCGGGGATCACCGTGACCTTGAGGTCGGCGGCGGGCTTGCCGTCGAGCAGGAACTGGAAGCTGGCGGCTTCGCCCGCCACCAGGTCGTTGGGATGGGTTACGGGCACCAGCTCGATGCCGACGCCGGTCGGCTTGAAGATGGTGGTGGTCGGCGCGCCCAGCGTCACGAAAATCTCGTTCCGGTTGGCCATTTCGGACGTGCGCACGTCGGTCGCGCCGGCGGGAATGGCGGCGGCCAGCGTTTCCTTGGTCGTGCCGCGCGGCAGGCGTTCCTGCTTGCCGTTCAGCATATAGCTGCCCATGATCCCGCTGCTGACGGAAGCGATGCGGTAGGTGCCGGGCTTCGTCAGATGGACGTCAAAGGTCGATCGGTAGCGGCCGGTCGCGGCGTTTTCGATCTTCACCTCGCTCCCGTCGGGCGCGGTCGCCTTGATGCTCTCTGTCCGCATCGGGAAATGCTCGAAATAGAAGAGGTCGTTCGAAATCGCGGCGTCGACCGTCACCCAGCTATCGGTGCCCGAGAGGGTAGTGGCGGACGGCATCATCCACTGGCGATGCGCCTGCGCCGTGCCCGACAGGGTCAGCGCCGCCAGCGCGCCGGCGATCAGCCATTTGCTCTTCATCATCTCGTCTCCCTGCTTTAAGGTAAAAGCCGTTACTTGCCAAAGCTCAGCGCGACCGCGCCCAATTCCGTCTTTCCTGCCGCGCGCACGACCGCGCCGGCCTTGGGCGGCCAGGCGAAGGGCAGGCGCACCAGTTCGCGACCTCCGACCTCGCGCGCGGCCTCCACGACCAGCGTATAGTTGCCGGGCTGGATCGCGCCCAGCGAGCCCTTGCCGGCGGTGAAGCTGATCTTCTGGTCGCCCGGCGCGCGGGTCGCGCCGGTCACGCCGTCGGCCGGGAAGCTCATGGTCCGGCCCGACGCGCGCCACCACTGGCGCACGTCGCGCAGCCATTTCGTCCCTTCGCCATTCTTCATGTCATAATCATACCAGACCGACAGGGTGCGGGGTGCGGCCCCCTCCTTTTCCAGCCAGATGGCGACATAGGGGCGGTGATATTCGGCGACCGAAAGGCGCGGGATGGCCACGTTCAACGTCATGGTCTGCGCCTGCGCGGCGGCCCCGAACGCCCCGAACGCGCCGAGCGCCGCGCCGCCGCCGAGGATGAGTTTGGGCGTGAAGGACATCGGACGATTACCCCTTAATGGATGAAGACGAGCGCCATTATGGCGGGAATAGCGAGGCCGGCGGCCACCAGCGGCCAAGTGGTCGGCCGCCGCTTGGCATGGAGCCACAGCAGGAACAGGCCGGTAGTAGCAAACAGGAAACAGGCGACCGAGAAGATGTCGATGAACCATTTCCACGCCGCGCCCGCGTTCCGGCCCTTATGAAGATCGTTGAGATAGCTGATCCAGCCCCGGCTGGTCGCCTCGCTGGTGACGGCGCCCGTCTCGCGGTCGATCGCGACCCAGCCGTCGCCCCCTGGACGCGGCAGGGCGAGATAGATTTCGCCCGCCGACCATTCCGCTTCCCCCGCGCCGCTCTGGCCGATTTCCTTTTCGACCCAGCGCGCCACGTCGGCGGGCAGGGGCTTCTTGGCGTCGGCGGCCCCGTCGGGGACCACTTGCTTCAGCAGCGGGGGAGGCAAGGTCGCCGCCTTCTCCGTCGTGACGGGCGAGCCTTCGACATCCGCGGCATGATTGAGGGTGATGCCGGTGAAGGCGAACAGCAAAAGGCCGATCAGGCTGATCGCGGAGCTGACCCAATGCCAGGTGTGAAGCTGTTTCAGCCAAAAGGCCTTCGCGCCCTTCTTGCGCTTGCCGGGAGCGGGCTGGCCGGTGGAGGAAGAACTGGCGGCCATGGGTGCGCGACGAATCCTGCTGCTTTCGAGGCCGATCGCATAACGCGAACGACTCGCAATTGCAAACGGGCAGGGCTGTCGGAATGTAATAATTATGGGGCGGGGGCTGGTCGTCACCAGCCCCGCTCGGATCGCGTCACCGGGCCAACAGGCCGCGCGCCTGCCCGGCGATTTCGGCCAGCATCGCGACATTGGGCGCCGCCGCCGCCTTGGCCCGATGAACCAGGCCACGGAACTGGGTAATCCGCGCCTGCCGCGCGGCCAGCCATGCGTCCAGATGCCCGCTCATATCCTTGCCGCGCGCGCTTGCCAGGAAATCCAGGCGCACCTGCTGCATGTCGCGCGCCACGCCGGAGATCAGCAGCCGTTCCCACGGATCGGTCGGTGCCATCCGCGCGGCGGCGGACTGGACCCAGTCGATGCCGACCGCTTCGCCCAGCCGCGTGAAGGCGCGCGTCAGGTCGATCTCGTCTACGCCCATATTGGCCGCGAGGGCAGCGATGCCGACCGCGCCGTCCAGCTTGAACAGCCCCGCTGCGCGGCGGACCAGCGCTTCGGGCGCGCCCAGCGCCAGCAGCCGGTCGATGACGGCGGCGGTGCGCCGCGACGCCTCCAGCGTCAGCAGGTCGTCCACCTCTTCCGCCAGCTTGCCGACGCCGCCAGCCAGCTGGTCGAGCCCCGCCTGCGGCAATGTGCCTGCCGGCACGCTGCGCAATATGTCGGCGATCTGCGCGCGCATCCCCCCGGCGATGTCGCTGAACATGGCGAGGCGCGCGGCCTCGGACATGTCGGCCGCGTCGATATCGCGCCACAGGCTGCCGATGTCGTAAAGCCGCTCGGCGATCAGGAAGGCGCTGGCGAGGTCCGCGAGCGAACAGCCCTCTTCTTCCGCCAGCTCGAACGGATGGATCAGACCCAGTCGGTTGACGATGCGGTTGGCGACCTTGGTGGCGATGATCTCGCCGCGCAGCTGGTGGCCCAGGATCGCGTCGGCCTCCTTCTCCTGCATCGCGGGCGGAAAGGCGGCCAGCAGTTCCGGGCCCATGCTCGGATCGCTCGCCAGCCCCCCATTTTCTATGGCGTCCTGGAGCGCCAGCTTCGCGGTCGAGAGCAGCACCGCGAGTTCGGGGCGGGTCAGGCCATGGCCGTCCTGCGCGCGCCGCAGCAGTTGGTCGTTGGGGGCCAGCCCCTCGACCGTGCGGTCGAGCCGCCCATTTTCCTCGAACGTCTCGATCAACCGGACATAGCTTGCAAGCTCCGTCGCGCCGCCCGCTTCGGCGATCGACAGGCCCAGCGCCTGGAGCCTGTTATCCTCCAGCACGATCGCGCCCACGGCGTCCGTCATGTCGACCAGCAGGCTGTTGCGCGCGTCGAGCGAAAGACGGCCTTCCGTCATCTCCTTGTTCAGCGCGATCTTGATATTGACCTCATTATCCGAGCAGTCGACGCCCGCCGAATTGTCGATGAAGTCGGTGTTGATGCGCCCGCCGTTCAGCGAGAAGGCGATTCGCGCGGCCTGGGTGGTGCCAAGGTTCGCGCCCTCGCCGATCACCTTGACGCGCAGCTCCTCCGCATTGACGCGCAGCCGGTCGTTGGCCGGATCGCCGACATCCCCATGGCTCTGCGCCGCGGCCTTCACATAGGTGCCGATGCCGCCGAACCACAGCAGGTCCGTCGGGCTCCTCAATATGGCGGCGATCAGCGCGGCCGGCTCCATCTGCGCGTCGGTGACATCCAGCACGGCCTGCATTTCCGGCGTCAGCGGGATGCTCTTGAGCGTGCGGGGAAAGACGCCGCCCCCCTTGGAGATCAGCGACCTGTCATAGTCGTCCCAAGAAGAGCGAGGCAGGGCAAACAGCCGCGCGCGCTCTTCCCAGCTTTTCGCCGGATCGGGCGCGGGGTCGAAGAAGATATGGCGATGGTCGAACGCCGCAACCAGCCTGATCGCCTTGCTCAGCAACATGCCGTTGCCGAACACGTCGCCCGACATGTCGCCACAGCCGACGACGCTGACCGGCTCGGTCTGCACGTCGACGCCCATCTCGGCGAAGTGGCGCTGGACGGAAATCCACGCGCCCTTGGCGGTGATGCCCATCGCCTTATGGTCATAGCCGTTGGAGCCGCCGCTGGCGAAGGCGTCGCCCAGCCAGAAGCCGCGTTCCAGCGCGATCGCGTTGGCGACATCGCTGAAGGTCGCCGTACCCTTGTCGGCGGCGACGACGAAATAGGGGTCGTCCCCGTCGCGGATCACGACATCGGCGGGATGCTCCACCTTTCCTTTCACCAGATTGTCGGTGATCGACAGCAGCGAGCGGATGAAGATGCGATAGCTTTCGGTGCCCTCCGCCATCCAGGCGTCGCGGTTGGTCTGGGGATTGGGAAGCTGCTTGGGATATAAGCCGCCCTTCGCGCCGGTCGGCACGATGACGGCGTTCTTGACCCGCTGCGCCTTCATCAGCCCCAAAATCTCGGTGCGGAAATCGTCGCGCCGGTCGGACCAGCGCAGGCCCCCGCGCGCGACCGGCCCGGCGCGCAGATGGATGCCCTCGACCCGGGGGCTATAGACCCAGATCTCGCGCCAGGGCAAAGGTGCTGGCAGGCCGGGTATCTTGGCGCTGTCCAGCTTGAAGGCCAGCGCCTCGGCGGAGGCGGGGGCAAAGAAATTGGTGCGCAGCGTGGCGGTCACGACCGCGCGCAGCAACCGCAGGACGCGATCCTCGTCGATCGCGCTGACCTTCTCCAGCCCCTCGTCGATCGCGATCTGCGCCTGAGTGATGGCGGCGTCGCTGTCCTTGGCTTTCGGATCGTGCAGGGCGGTGAACAGCGTGACCAAGCTATGGGCTACGCCCTGTTCGCGCCGCAGCGTGTCGGCGACGGTCGCCATGCCATAAGCCATGCCGGTCTGGCGCAGGTAGCGATAGAGCGCGCGGAACAGGATGACCGCGCGGGGTTCCAGCCTGGCGGTGACGATCAGTTCGTTGAAGCGGTCATTCTCGGCCACGCCCTCCAGCACCTGGGCGACGGCTTCGGTGACGATCGAGGCGCGGGCGACGACCCGGTCCGCGTCGGCCCCGGCGGGCAGTTCCAGGATGAAGCGCTGGATGTGGCCCAGCGCGCCGCCGTCGATCGGGGTCGACATCTCCTCAATCACGCGAAAACCGAAATTCTCGAACACCGGGACGACTTCGGACAGGGCCATCGCTTCGTTGGTGTAGAGCTTGAGCCGCAGCCGCTCGGTCGCGTCCTCGCCGTTGCGATAGATGCGGATCGACCGGTCGCCGGGGTTGGTGAGGCCATGGAGCAGGCGGATGTCGATCGCCGCCTCCGCCGGCTCCGCGCCGTTGCGGTAGCTCATCGGAAAGCCTGGGGCATAGCGCTGCGCCAGCGCGGCGGCGCGGCCGGGGTCCTCGCCCTCTGCCAGCGCTTCCTCGACCGAAGGAAGCCAGCCGCGCACCATCTGCGTCAGGCGGCGGTCGAGCGCCGCGTCGTCCGGCACCACGCCGCCGTCCCGCAGGTCGAGCGTGATCCGCAGCAGCGCCAGGCCGCCTTCCTCCAGCGCGATCGACCAGCTCAGCACCTGCGCGTTGGCGGCGGCGGCCAGCATGTCCTGGACCGCCACCCGACGCGCGGTCGACACCTCGTCGCGCGGCAGCCAGACGAAGGCATAGAGATGGCGGGTGAGCGCGCTGGTCGCCAGCGCCAGCTTCGGGCGCGGCCGATCGGTCAGCGACATGAAGGTCAGCGCTAGCCGCTCCAGCGTCTCGCGGTCGAAACTGATGAGGATGTCGTGCGGCAGCGCCGTCAGCGCATGGGCCAGCGCCTTGCCCGCGTGACCGCCCGGATCGAAGCCGAATTTGTCCATCAGCGAGGACAGGGCGGAACGCAGCAGCGGCACCTTGTCCGGCGTGGCGGTCAGGCCGGCGCTGGTCCACATGCCCGCATGGATCGACAGGGCGACGACGGCCTTGCCCTCCCGGACGGGGACGATCACAAGGTCGATCAGCACCCGGCGATGAACGCGGGCGGTGCGGTTGGACTTGATGACTAGCGGCGTGCGCCGGCCCTCCTCGAACCAGCCGAACGCCGCCTCGATCGAGGCGCGGGCGAGCAGCGGTTCGTCGCCGTCGAGTGCGCAGATGCCGAGCGGCTCTTCCCTGCTGATGCGCCCAGCGGCGTCGCGGCGATGCACTTCATGTCCCACCTGGGTGAAGTGCCGCGCCAGGAACCAGCGGAGCAGGGCCGCGCCTTCCTCGTCGGGGACTGCGTTGGCGTCGGCCTCCATCGCCTGGCGCATCAGGGGCCAGTCGGCCACGGCGGCGCGCACCTCCTCCAGCGTCCGTGCCAGCGCCGCCTCCAGCGCGCGCCGCGCTTTCGCGTCGGCCCGCTCCGCCTCGATATAGATCATCGATTCGCGGCGCGCGCCCGGCGCGTCGTCATCCAGAATCGACGTCAGCGCGCCGTCGCCGTCGCGCGCTACCGACAGGACCGGGTGCAGCAGCCGATGGATGGTGATGTCCGCGGCCGCCAGCGTGTTGCCGATCGAATCGACCAGGAAGGGCATGTCGTCGTTGATCAGCGCGATCCGCATGAAGCGCCCGTTCGCGCCTTCGCCCAGCGTTTCGATCGCGATCACCGGCCGGCCGGGCGTCCGCGCGGCGGCCGTGCCGGCCAGGAAGGCGGCGGCGGCCGCCGTGGCGGCGTCGTCGAATCCCTCCCGCTCACCGGGCAGCGCGCCGTGCGACAGCGCCGCCTGTATCGCGCCGGTCATGCCGGGGTCGGCGGGGCCGGCGCGGGTCGCCGCTGTCTTCGCTACCGGCTTCTTGCTGTCCGCCACGCTCGTCATCCAGTCACCTCATATCCCAGGATATTCAGGGCTGCCAGGCGGATCGGCCTTCAGGCGAGGCGCCGGCAGCGCCCATTCAACGGTTCGCTTGGGCAGGACCACCATGGCGATGGTTCGCGCCCTTGGCCACCATTATGGGACGGCGCCGCCAAAGGCTCAACCCTCGGCGTGAAAGATAGTTGCGTTTTAATGCAATATTATGACGCGCCGCAACATGGGCGGCGCGCGGGTGCTCACCCGGCCGGCGTCCCTCAGCCCTGGCGCGCGGCCTCGTCGACCACGCGTTGGCCAAGGGCGCTGCCGCCGGACAGGGCCGCGACGATCGCCAGCGATCCATCCGCTTCCCGCCGCGCGACGACCACCGCTAGTCCGTCCATGTCAGTCGTGATCCGCTCGGCCGGGATCGGGCTCGCGGCCTTCAGCGTTTCGCGGGCGCGGTCCTTCGCTTGCGTGCGGGCGGGCTTTTCCGGGCGGCGGCACGCGCGTTCGTCGCGCACCAGCGCCTTGAGGCCGCCGGGGTATTTTTCCAGATGATCCGCCAGCGAGCCCACGGGCAGGCCGGCGGCCCAGCCATGGTCCAGCGCAGTCGCATATTCGGTGACGCGCGTCTTGTCGTAGGTCGCGCCGAACACCAGCTTCACCACCGCCGTCATCGGACTGCGGGCCTGGACCTTGATGCCGGCGTCGGCCAGCATCTCGGCATAATCTTCCGGATTGTCGACGCTGGCCCGGGCGAAATCATAGGCAAGGCCGATCGCGCGATACAGCGCCCCATGGCTGCGGCTCTCGCTGTGCCGGGCCTCCTCGGCCCCGTCGCGGGCCAGACTCAGCCA
Source organism: Sphingobium sp. (assembly GCA_033795485.1). Taxonomy (GTDB): domain Bacteria; phylum Pseudomonadota; class Alphaproteobacteria; order Sphingomonadales; family Sphingomonadaceae; genus Sphingobium. Next base: position 80,495 of record JARYGO010000007.1, on the reverse strand, counting down.
GTCGGCGAGCGGCGCGTCGGGGGCCAGGCTCTCCATGCCGGTGAGGTCCAACAGGTCGTCCTCCGGTTCCGGCAGGTCGCCGCCGCGCAGAACGGGGGCGGGCGCGACATTGGCGGGACCATCGGCCCAGACCGGCGCCACGCTGCGCGACGCGGGGGCGCTGCGCAGGGCCTCCTCCACTTCCGACACCAGCGCGTCGGTCAGGTCGTGGCTCGCCATTTCCTTCCAGTTGATGACGCCGTAGATGAAATCGATCGTGTCGTCGTCCGACGAAAAGGGCATCAATATGCCGCGATATAATATGTCCGACCCGCGCTGATTGACGAATTCGGCCTCGAAGCCGATCGGCGCCGCGTTGGCGATGATCTGAAGATAATGGTCGGTTAGGCGCGACAGCAGCGAACGGGCCGGCACCTGGTTGATATGCGTGATCGTCCCCTCGACCTCGCACTCGTGCCGAAGCGCGGTGCCCAGATAGACGATCGCGGGATTGTCTACCCCTGCGCTGAAATCCAGCAGCACGCTGTTGGGGCCGAAATCCTCCAGATCGTCGGGGTTGAGATCCTCGATCGACGGGAAGGCCCGATCGCCCAGCATGGACGCCCAGACATTATAGGCACGCACATGCATGCGCCGCTCGTCGACCGCGACGGCCGGGGGCGCATCGAAGGCGGTATCCGCCATATAGTCGAAATCATCCTGATCGTTGGCGACGTCATGCCCCCGCAACGTATCCATGCCACGTCCTGTCCAAACAAAGCTGTCGGAGCGACCGTCGCACGCTGATGGTGAACATCGCGTAAACGGATGGCGCGGGAAGAAGGCTCGGGTTCGGCGGTTTCCGTGCCAGCGGGCAAGACTTCGCCGCGATCCCGACATTGATCGCTTGTCCTGAGACTAAAGCACTGTTATCTGCCCGCTCGCTGCCGCTTTAGCTCAGTTGGTAGAGCATCGCATTCGTAATGCGGGGGTCACAGGTTCGAGTCCTGTAAGCGGCACCGCCTTCCTATTCGTGGACGTTTACCTGCGTCCTTGAAACGCACGTAAATCTGCGGTATTTATCTGGAAACTGCTCACGGGCATTCACTGGTGTTCGCGAGCATATATCCCCGGTCGGGGTATGTGTGGGGGTATTAGATATGCTCCTAGGATCGTACCCCCAGATTCGGGAAAGTGATCGTTTCCATGGCGCTCACCGATGTTGCTGCTCGCGCTGCCAAGCCGGGTGAAAAAACCTTACAAGCTGGCAGATAGCGGCGGGCTGTTCCTGTATGTGACGCCAGCCGGTGGGAAGCTCTGGCGTCTCAAGTTCCGAGTTGGGGGTAGCGAGAAGCTGTTATCACTGGGGAAATAGCCCCAAGTGAGCCTGTCCCACGCCCGCAAGGCACGGGATGAAGCTAAGGCAAAATTGTCCGTTGGCGTTGAGCAGCGGCATGGCCGTTGGCGCGTCCCAAAACCCCTGGGTGCGGCTGTTCCCGTTAGCGGCCACCGCGCGTCCAGCCATGTTGCAGATTGGCGACAGTCTGTTTTTATCGGCCGCCCGAGGAAACCCTGCACGCGCCAGCCTGTTGAGATGCTGTCCTCAAGTGACGGAAATCTAAGTAATTTAGGAAATTTACCATGAAGAAACTATTATTGGCGGCCGCGATCCTGGGTTCGTTGCCTGTCGCGGCCTTGGCGCAGGACACGGCGCCCGACGGCAGCGAGGCCTTTGGCATAGAGCCTTATGTGGGCGTGCTGGGTGGCTATCATAGCTTCGACCGCAATACCGAGTTCGGTTCGATCCCCAACGACTCCAAACCCAGCGGCGCGCTGATCAGCGGCATCGCCGGCATCAATGTTCCGCTCGGCCCGGTATTCGCAGGTGTCGAGGGCAATGCGTCTAAGGGTTTCGATGATATCGATTGGGAATATGGCGTTCGCGGGCGCTTCGGCGCGCGCGCCGGCGAAAGCGGCATGATCTTCGGCTCCGCCGGTTATCAGTGGGTGAATGCGAAGAACGGTTTCCCCAATCGCTCGGATTGGATGTACGGCGTCGGCGTAGAGATTGGTCCCAAGGACATCGGCCTGGGCGGCGTCACTGGGAGCAGCGGCATCCGCCTGCGCGTGCAGACCGAGACCTATGACTTCGACACTTTCCGTCCGATGGCGGGCGTGGTTTTCCACTTCTAACTCCCGCTTGAGCCAAGGCGTCGCCCGTTGGCCTCGGCTGGCGGGCGACGCTGCTCCTGGGAACGGAGCCGATCAGGCGGCCATGCCCAGCCCCTCCAGGGCGAGCAGGCGCCGCTTGGCCGCAATCCCGCCCGCGAAACCCGTCAGCGCGCCATTGACACCGATCACCCGGTGGCAGGGCGCGACGATGGAGATCGGATTGCGGCCATTCGCGGCGCCCACCGCGCGGCATGCGGTCGGTCGGCCGATCGCGCGCGCTATGTCGGCATAGCTGCGCGTCTGCCCGAAGGGGATCGTCAGTAGCGCGGACCAGACCTGCTTCTGAAAGGCCGTGCCGGTGAAATCGAGCGGCAGATCGAAAGCGCGCCGCGTTCCGGCGAAATATTCGCTAAGCTGCGCCTGCGTCCGCGCCAGGACCGGGTGATCGCCAGCCTCGACCAGCGGGCCCAGCGGAACCCGCCGTGGATCGTCATTTTCCCACAATATCGCCGCGAGTCCGCGCGCGCTCGCCACTAGCGTCAGCAAGCCCAGCGGGGACGAGAGGGTCTTGAAACCATAGGTCATGTTCGCCTCCTTCCATCTGCCGACATGTGGTAGGCGATCGTCCCAGCATCGGCTTCCCGCCCCTTGCTTTCAAACGAAAAGAAGGGACAGACGCGATGCGCCAACCTGGCGCGCGCTTGAGCCATCCGTGACGGCGCGGCGGTCGTTATTTCGCTCTCAGAGCGGATGCGAGCAAAACACGAAGCAAACAGGCCAAGCAACGAGCATTGAAAACAGCGGAGTGCGTGGAGCGGGTAGCGGGGATCGAACCCGCATCACAAGCTTGGAAGGCTAGTGCTCTACCATTGAGCTATACCCGCAACGCCGGAGCGGACGCCATTGATCGGCGTCGCATGACGATCCCGCCCCTGCCACGTCAGGGGCGGGATCGTCAACATCGTGTTTTCGCCCCGCCGACGGAAAAAAGCGCGGGGCTATAGCGAGAAGCGGGCGGTTACGCGGATGTCGCGGCCGGACAGGGGCGCATAATCCTTCAGGAAGCTGGCGTGGCGGCGCGCCGTCACGTCGAAGATGTTGTTGGCCGACAGGATGATGCTGGTCCGGTCGTTGCCCGCCAGGGGCTTCACCGCGAGCGAGGCGTTGACCAGCGTGAAGCCGTCCGTCGGCGTCTCGGTGGCGGCGATCCGGTCCTGCTCGAACACATGTTCGACCTCGCCGCGCGCCGTCAGCCCCTCGCCTGCCAGCTCCAGGCCGCCCAGCAGGCGGAGCGGGGGGATGCGCGGCGCGGGTCCGCTGCCGGTGATGGTCGCATGGACATAGTCGGCCACGCCATCGGCATTGAGCGCATAGCCGCCGATCTTCGCCAGCGTGGCCTTCGCCTCCGCCTCGAACCCGTAATATTTGGCGTCGGCCTGCGCATATTGATAGCAGGGGAACTCCAGCTCCTCGCCGCCATGGGCCGCCTGGCAGGCCGCGTCGTCGACAAGGCTGTCGTAGATATAGCCCTTGAACCAGTTGTGATAGCCTGACAGCGACAGCGAATAGCCTTCGCCTTGGCCGCGAAGCGTTGCTTCCACGCCCCAGCTTCGTTCCTTGCCGAAGTCGGGGTCGCCCAGTTCGAACGCCTGGGTGCCGGCATGATTGCCGCGCGCGAACAGTTCCTCGGCCGACGGAGCACGCTCGGTGCGAGAGAGATTCAGGCCCAGCCGCCAGCCGGGCACGACCTGCTGGCTGACGCCCAGCGATCCGGACAGCGCGTCGAAGCGCCGGGTGCGGCCGCTGTCGAAGAACAGGTCCTCGTCGGCATTGGCGTGCAGATGCGTATGTTCGTAGCGCGCGCCGGCTTCGAACCTGGTGTCGCCAAGGTCCAGCGATTGCAGGGTGAAGATGCCGATCTGGTCGGTTTCGTTCCTGGGTATGAATTTTTCCTCGCCCACGGCGGAAAAATCGCGGGTGAAGAATTGCGCGCCGAACGCGCCGTGCCAGCCGCCGCGCTTGGCCTGAATGAACTCCAGACGGCTTTCGATCGACTGGTTGTAGAATGTGGTGCCGATCTCTCCGGTCGGTTCGATTTCCTGATGCTGGTAATCGGCCCAGCCGGCGCGCAGGCGGATGGTATCCAGGAAGCCGCCATTGGTCGCCACTTCGCCGCGCAGGTCGGCGCGGGTCTGCTTCATCGCCAGCGTCACCTGCTCGGGGCCATGTCCCTCTTCGCCTTCCTCCTCGCCTTCGTCAGCCGCCTCGGTCACTTCGATGCGCGACGGGACGCCGTAGCGGTTGTCGGTGTGGGACACGGACACGCCCAGATTGCCGGTGTCGGTGATCAGCGCGAAGCCGCCCGCGACTTCCCAGCTTTCCGCCGCGCTGTTGGGCAGGCGGCCGTGAAGCCGTCCAGCCTCCCGAATCTCCGCATCGTCGCTGCCCGCGGCGATGGCGCGCAGGGGCGCTGACAGGATATAGCCGCCAGTGCGCAGATCGTCGGTCTTGGACCAGCTTCCGTCGAGATGGATGACGAAATTGGGCGATAGCGGCGCTTCCACCTCGCCACTGACCGTGCGTTCGTCGGCGGCGCTGCCATAGGTGGCGAGCCCTTCGACATGGATCGGCTCGTCGGGGACGCGGCGCGGGATGCGGCTGTCGATCACGTTAACGACGCCGCCGATCGCGGACGATCCGTAGAGCAGGGCGGATGGGCCGCGCATCACCTCTATCCGGTCGGCGGTCAGCGGATTGATGGCCACGGCATGATCGACCGAGGTGTTGGACACGTCGAAGCTGCCGATGCCGTCGGTCAGGATGCGCACGCGCTCGCCCTGGAACCCGCGCAGGACCGGGCGGGAGGCGTTGGGGCCGAAGGAGGTGGAAGAAACGCCCGGCTGCCGCGCCAGCGTATCGCCGATGGTGGTGCGCAGCGACCGGGTCAGTTCCTCGCCCGCCACCACCGATGTGCCCGATAATATATCGCCCTGCCGCCGGGGGATGAGCGCGGTGACGACGATGTCGCCCGGCTGGCCGTCATGATAGGCCTGGTCGGGCGCTGCGTCCGTCGCCGACGCCGTCTGGGCGGACAGCGGCAGGGGAAGGGCAAGGGCGGCAAGGGCGCAGCCGGCGCGGAGCGAAAGGAGCATGGTCATGGGCGAGGAAGCATCCTTGGGAACAGGAGATTACCCCGCCTAGCGGGCATGATATGCTATATCAATACCGGAAAGGGAGAAATGTTGCGCCGCAATGAAAATTTGCGATGAACGGTGTCAGCGGAACAGATATTCGGCCAAGGTGCTGACGATCGGATCGTCGGCCACGTCCGCGCGGACCGCCTGCCGCACCTCTACCGCCGGCAGGGGGTCGGCGAGCGGGACCCGGCGTACGCCAGGCATCCGGCCGAAGTCGCGCGCGAGCGGACCGAAGCCCGCGAAATAGCCGGCGCCGTCGCGCACGGCGCTGACGACATCGAACAGATTGTCGCTTTCCAGGGCCGGCGCGCGCGGCGTCAGCCCCGCCTTGACCAGCGCCTGTTCGACGATCGCGCGGATACCGCTTTGCGCGTCCATGGTCACAGGGGCGAGCGCGTCGAGGTCGCTTAGATGCACCAGGTCCCGCGAAGCCAGTTCATGGTCGCTGCCCAGATAAAGGATCAGCTGTTCGGACCAGACATAGCGGGAGGGGAAGCCCTCGGGCGCGCCCAGCGCGTAGAAATAGGTGATGTCCGCTGTGCCCAGCGCCATCGCCCGCGCCGCGTCCGGCGCGATCTGCACCCCCAAGTCCAGGGTGATGACGACGTCGGTGCTGGTCTGCTCGAAAGCGGTAAGCGCGTCCTGGAAATGGCTGAACACCGGCGCGGGCGCGGCGATCGTCACCTGCTGGCGTTCTCTGGCGGGCTCGTCGGCTGGCGGAGTCATGGAGTCGAGTGGGACCCGAACCGGATCGACGGCGGGCGCTGCATCGCTGGCGCGCGCCTCTTCTGCCTGTATATTCTGGGCCTGTATGGTCCGCACCTGTGCGGGGCTCTCCTCCGCCCAATCGGACGCGTCCTGTTCCGACAGCAGCGTCATCGCCTGTACGGTCTTGCGTCCCGCATCGGTCAGCCGCGCTTCCCCGGCCGCGCGCTCGAACAAACGATAGCCCAGCCGCTGTTCCAGCGCGTCCATATCGCGTTCGACCGTCTCGATCGAGAGGCCCAGGTCGCGGGCGCAGCGCACGATGCTGCCGGACGCCACCATCTGCGCGAAAATATCGAGTTGGCGCAGGGAAGGGGTGCCCATGGCGCGCAGGATAAAGCAAAAGCGGCGGCAGGGTAAGAAGGATATGCCGTGTCCTGGCGTCCGCGCCGATCGGCTATGGCATTTTCAACTCGGGATCGCCTGACGACTTACCCGCCGTTGAAGGGCCGCCCGACGCAGCGCTCGCCAGCCGGAGCGCCGCGCATCCGTCAATTGTCGTTCCTGATGTCCTTGCCCGCTTCCTGTAGCGCGCCGCCGACATCGTCGCGCGCCTTGCGGGTCTCGCGCTCGGCGTCGGCCGCGGCTTCGTCCGCCGCCGTTCCGACCCGGTCGCCGGTCTGGTCGATCGCCTGGCCCGCATCGTTGAGGCCCGCGCCGATCCTGTCGCCCGCGCTCTCCAGCGACCCGCTGACATCATTGCCGATGCTGTCGCCGGTCTTTTCGATATTCTCCTGGGTCTTTTCGGAACAGGCGGAAAGACCGGCGATCGCCAGGGCGGCGGCCCCGGCCAGAAGAGCATGTCGCATAATGCATCCCCGTCATTAAAGCATTGACGCCTTATAAGCGCCGGGCGCGCCGGAAGGTTGCGCCCCGCTGAAGTTATACCCGGCGCAGGGCCAGGAGCATCGCCCGGTCGGGGGCGGGAATCAGCCCCTCCAGCACGCGCCAGAAGCCGGTGACGCTGCTCTGCCCGGCATGACCATAGGCGGCCGCCATCTTCTCGCGCAGCGCCCGGAACAGTTCCGCCTCCAGCGCCGCGCCGGCCGGGCTTAGCCGCAGCAGCTTCTGCCGCCGGTCGCGGATGCCGGGCCGCGTCTCCACCAGCCCGCGCTCCGAAAGATCGGTCAGCACGCGTCCCAGCGATTGTTTCGTCACCCCCAGCAGCCGCAGCAGGCCCGAGACCGTGAGGTCGGGCTGGCGCGAGATGAAATAGAGCGCCCGGTGATGTGCCCGGCCCAGCCCCCGCGCCGTCGGGCCCTGCGCCGCCAGCCCTTCCTCGATCGAGCGGGCGAGCGCGCCATAGCCGAAATAGAGCATCTCGATCCCGCGCCGAATTTCGTCCTCGCGCAGGAACAGCGGCGAAGCGGACGGCATGGTCGAAGGGGCTGGGGCGGCGGCTGGGGAGGAGGGCGGCGGGGAATTGCTGGGCGCGGACATGAGCGGCGATTCTTCATTCGGGCGGACGAGGGTTCGCTCCCTCCTATGCCGGGCCGCGCCATAAAGCGCCAGAGCGCGTATCCGGCCCCGGCCGCAGCACGGGCTTTTCTTTCCCGCGCCAGCCGCTATATGCGACACCCTCTCGCCCGGACACCGGTCGATGCTGGGGCGTCGCCAAGCGGTAAGGCAGCGGCTTTTGATGCCGCCATGCGCAGGTTCGAATCCTGCCGCCCCAGCCAAAATCACTGATCATAAAATGTGGCCTGAATGGGTGCCGACAGGTTCCATAGCTCGCCAAACAGGCGATGCTTGCCGCAATAAATCGCTGCGATTCCAAGGGACACTTGGAAACAAGGTTAACGGAAAAGTAATGTTATTTCTGACGGAACAAAAGTGTAGCCCCGGTTTTCCTATCCGGCTGGGCTGCCGTAGTCGAGTGAGCTGCTGCAACCGAGCCGTAGGATTACGGCGGGAGGGGCGGCATGCGCGAGAGCAGTTTGACCTATCGGGCGGAAGGGGAAATTCTTTCCGATGCCCGTGAAAAGCGGAAAAGTCGCCGGCGTCCAAAGCTGACACGTCATAAAGCCGCGATGCTCGCGAGCTGCGGACGTTCTTCCCTTTTTCATCCCGCGCGGCCACAGTCCGGAAGCCTCGGCCGGCTGTCGCTGGGCCTGATGCTGGTCATGGGCGCAAGTGGCGGCACGGCCTGGGCGAACTGCACGACCAGCGGGAGCAGCGTGATATGCACGCCAAGCCCGCCAAACCCCTCCACGTCGCGGATCGGCAATGGCCCCTCGTCCAACGGAGCCACGGTGACCGTGCAGTCCGGGGCGCAGGTTTCCGTCACCAATTCCAACGCCATCTCGCTGGGCGACAATGCGACGATCACGCTGGAGGACAACAGCCTGGTGTCCAACAACGCCACGAGCGGTAACGGACAGTGGAGCGCGGGCAACAACACGATCGAGTTCGGATCGAACGGCCGGCTGACCGTCGGCGTCGGCGCCAGCATCCTCGCCAACGGCACGCAGAATAATGGCGAGCCGATCAACGTGATGGGCGTCGGCAACGTCATCACCAATCGCGGCACCATCTCCTCGCGCAACGGCGCCGCGATCTGGTTCGAGGACCGCGTGACCGGCGGCACCAACACCATCGACAATTACGGCACCGTCCGCACCCAGCTCGGCGCCAACGCCAATGTGATCGGCAACCAGTCCAACGGCAGCGTCACCTTCATCAACCGCACGGGCGCGCGGGTGGAGGGCAGCCTGTCCTTCGCCGGCGGCAGCGACAATCTGACGCTGGAGGCAGGCTCGGTCATCACCGGCAGCTTCAACGGCGGCGGCGGCACCAACACGCTGACGCTGGGCGGCGGCGCCGGGTCCTCCGACAGCCTTGCCGGCGACATCCGCAACTTCCAGACGCTGACCAAGACCGGCGAGGGCCGCTGGACACTGACCGGCGCGGTCGGCGCGAACGGCGGCAACGCGGCGCTTCAGATGTTCGTCAACCAGGGGACGCTGGCGCTCACTGGCAACAACGCCAATTTCAACGGCAGCGTGACCGTGAACCCGACCGGCACGCTGGAGGCGCGCGCGCAGAGCCTGCCGCCCTCGATCATCGACAATGGCCTCGTGCGCTTTGCCCAGGACAATGCCGGCACCTATTCGGGCATCATCTCCGGCAGCGGCGCGGTGGAGAAGGTGCTGGGCGGGGATCTGACCCTGGCGGGCGCGAACAGCTATTCGGGCGGCACGACGATCAATGCGGGCACCGTCTTCATCTCGTCCGACGCGAATCTGGGCGCGGCGTCGGGCGGCCTGACGCTGAACGGCGGCGCGCTGGGCGTCACCGCCGACTTCACTACCGCGCGCGCCACCACGCTTGGCCCGCTCGGCGGCACCTTTATCGCATCGGGCGGCGCCACTCTGACGCATGACGGCGCGATCGCCGGCCCAGGTCTGCTCACCAAGAACGGGGCGGGCACCGTGATCCTGAACGGCGGCAACAGTTACGCTGGCGGCACCGCGATCACGGCCGGCGTGTTGCAGGTGTCGAGCGACGCCAATCTCGGCGCGGCGGGCGGAACGTTGACGCTGGCGGGAGGCACGCTGCGCACCGCCGCCGACATGACCACCGCCCGGTCCACGCTGGTCGAGGCCGCCGGCGGCACCGTGGAGACGGTCGCCGGCACGACGCTGACGCATGACGGCGTCCTGTCCGGGCCAGGCATCCTCGCAAAGACGGGTGCAGGAACGCTGGTCCTTTCAGGCAGCAACAGCCAGGGTGGTCTCGCGATCAACGGCGGCGTCGTTCAGGTCTCCAGCGACGCCAATCTGGGCGCGGCCGGCGCGGCCCTTTCGTTCGATAGCGGCACGCTTCGCGTCGCGCCGGGGATGACGGTCGGGCGGGCCACTACGCTGAACGCGGGCGGCGGCACGATTGAGGCGGGGGGCGATCGCAACCTCGCGTCGGACTTCGTAACCTTCAGTGGTCCCATCACGGGGGCCGGCGGACTGACCAAGACGGGCTCGGGTTCGCTATTCCTGACCGGAACCAGCAGCTATGCGGGCGACACCGCCGTCGCCGGAGGCTCGCTGTTCGTCAGCGGCGATCTGAGCGGGGTCACCGGCACCACGCGGGTGCGGAGCGACGCGCGGATCAGCGGCAACGGCGTTTTGGGCGGCAACTTGGTCATCGAGGATGGCGGATGGCTGACGGCGGGCGACGTTCCCGGCGACGCGGCTACGCTGACCGTCGGCAACCTCACGCTCAACAACAATTCGCAGCTGTTCCTCAACATCATCGACACCAGCGTCGGCGGCGCGTTCAACGATCTCATAAACGTCAATGGCGACCTGGTGCTCGACGGCCAGCTCAAGGTGCTGGAACAGGGGCAGGATCTGGGGGCCGGCGTCTATCGCGTCTTCAACTATGGCGGCGCGCTGACGGACAATGGCCTCGACATCACCGGCTATGCCAGCATCGACGGCACGGTCACGCGGCCGCTGACCGGCTTCAGCGTCCAGACCGTGGTGCCGGGGCAGGTGAACCTCATCAACACCACGGGGCTCTCGCTCAACTATTGGGACGGCTCGGCGATCGCCAACAAGAATAATAATGTCATTGAGGGTGGCGATGGCAACTGGTTCCACGCCGGCCCGGATTCCACCTTCGCCTGGACCGACCCGAACGGCGCGGTGAACGCCTCCTGGGCCGACGGTCAGTTCGCGATCTTCATCGGCGCACCGGGCACCGTCACCGCCAGCAACGCCGACGGCCAGATCACCACGTCGGGCATGCAGTTCGGCGTCGGCGGCTATCTGCTCCAGGGCGATCCGCTGCTGCTGGTCGGTTCCCCCGACGCGCCGGGTGAGACGACCATCCGCGTGGGCGACGGCACAGCCGCGGGCGCGGCCATGGCGGCCACCATCTCCGCGCCGCTGACCGGCGGCACGCTGCTGCGCAAGACCGACGCGGGCACGCTGATCCTGACCGGGGCGAACGACTATGCCGGCGGCACCCGGATCGAAGGCGGCGCCATCGAGATCGCGAGCGACTCGGCGCTGGGCGCGGCGGGAAGCGGCCTGACGCTGGACGGCGGCACGCTGCGCACCGTCGCCGACATCGGGAGCGGCCGCCCGACGACGCTCGGCGCGGGCGGCGGCACGTTCGACACCGTTACCGGCACGACGCTGACGTTGAACAGCGCGATCAGCGGCGCGGGCATACTCCGCAAATCCGGCGCTGGCACGCTGCTGCTGCTGGCCGACAGCGGCCATGGCGGCGGCACCATCGTCAATGCGGGCATGCTGCAACTCGGCAATGGCGGCACCGCGGGTGGCATCACGGGCCCGGTCATCAACAATGGCGTCCTGCGCGTCGACCGCTCCAACCAGATCGTGCTCGACGGCGCGATCCTGGGCAGCGGCTCGCTGGAGCAGGCGGGCAGCGGCACGACGATATTGGCCGCGAACAACCTTTATACCGGCACGACCACGATCAGTGCCGGCACGCTGCAACTGGGCAATGGCGGGACCGCCGGCAATGTGGCGGGCCCGATCGTCGACAATGCGACGCTGGCGATCAACCGGTCGGACGACTTCACGCTGGCCAGCACGATATCCGGCACCGGCGCGCTCGTCCATACGGGAACGGGACGGACGGTGCTGACCGGCGCCAACAGCTATGCCGGCGGCACCACCGTCGCGAGCGGCCGCCTCTATATCGACGGCAACCAGAGCGCGGCGACCGGCGCGGCGGTGGCGATGAGCGGCACGCGTCTCGGCGGCAGCGGCGTCATCGGCGGCGATGTGTCGATCCTCGACGGGGCGACGCTTTCGCCGGGCCCGGACTCGCTTGCGCCGGGCACGCTGACGATCAACGGCAATCTCGGCCTCAACCCCGGTTCGACGCTGCTCTACAACATCACCAGCACGGTCGTCGGCGGCGCGGGCAACGACCTGACGACGGTGGGCGGGAACCTCGTGCTCGACGGCACCATCAACGTGGTGGACCAGAGCCAGACGCTGGGGCCTGGCGTCTACCGGATTTTCAACTATGCCGGCACCCTGACCGACAACGGGCTGACCATCGGCGGATATACGAGCGACGGCACGACGATCACTCGTCCGCTCAGCGACTTCATCGTGCAGACGGTGATCCCTAGCCAAGTCAACCTCATCAACACGTCGGGCAATGATCTCAACTATTGGGACGGGTCCGCGATCGCGAACAAGAACAACAATGTCATCGAGGGCGGCGACGGCACCTGGTTCCATGCCGGCCCGGATGCGCTGAACTCCTGGACCGATCCGGCGGGCGCGGTGAACGCGCCCTGGGCCGACAGCCAGTTCGCGATCTTCCTGGGCGCACCGGGCACGGTCACGGCCAGCAACGCCGACGGGCAGATTCGCGCCTCCGGCATGCAGTTCGGCGTCAGCGGCTATCTGTTGCAGGGCGATCCGATCGAGCTGGTCGGCTCGCCCGACGCACCGGGCGAAGCGACCGTGCGCGTCGGCGACGGCACGGCGGCGGGCGCGGGCATCACCGCCACCATCTCAGCGCCGCTGGTCGGCAATGTCCTGCTGAACAAGACGGACGCGGGCACGCTGCTCCTCACCGGCGTGAACAGCTATACCGGCGGCACGCGCATCCAGGGCGGGGTGATCGAGATCGGCACCGACACGGCGCTCGGAACCCCCGACAGCCGCCTGACGCTCGACGGCGGCACGCTGCGGATGACCGCCAGCCTGGTCAAGACGCGCCCCATCACCCTGGGAACGCGCGGCGGAACCTTCGACACGGTCGCCGGCACCACGACCGAGATTCAGACCGCCATCGACGGTGGCGGCGCGCTCGGCAAGGTGGGCGACGGAACGCTGATCCTGCTCAACGACAACAGCTATACCGGCGGGACGACGATCAACGCGGGCACGCTGCAGATCGGCAATGGCGGCACGACGGGGCACATCGTCGGCGATATCGTCAACAACAGCAGGCTGGTCATCAATCGTTCGGACACGAAGCTGACGCCCGGCGTCATCTCCGGCACCGGACAACTGATCCAGGCGGGCACGGGCACCACCGTGCTCCAGGCGAACAACAGCTATACGGGCGGCACGATCATCAGCGCGGGCACGTTGCAGATCGGCGATGGCGGGACGACCGGCCATGTCGTCGGCGATATTCTCAACAACAGCAGGCTGGTCATCAACCGTTCGGATACCAAGCTGACGCCCGCCATCATCTCCGGCACGGGCCAGCTTATTCAGGCGGGCACCGGCGTCACCGTGCTCCAGGCCGACAACAGCTATACGGGCGGCACCACGATCAACGCGGGTACGTTGCAGATCGGCGATGGCGGCACCGTCGGTAGCATTGTTGGCGACGTGACGAACAACAGCATACTTGCGTTCAACCGAGCGGACGAGGTGACCTTCGCGGGCGCGATCTCTGGACCAGGCTCGGTCCAGCATCTCGGCTCGGGCAAGACCATCCTCACCGGCGCGAACGTCTATACCGGCGGCACGACCGTGGCGGCGGGCACGTTGCAGGTCGGCAATGGCGGCACGACCGGCCAGATTTTCGGCGACATCCTCAACAATGGGACGGTGATCCTCGATCGCGCCGACGACATCCTCTATGGCGGTGCGATCTCCGGGACCGGCAGCACCGTCAAGAACGGCGCGGGCGCCCTGTTCGTGACCGGCACCGGCACCTATACCGGCGGGACCGTCATCAACCAAGGCACGCTCCAGCTCGGCATCGGCGGCACCAGCGGCAGCATCATCGGCGATATCGTCGATAACGCCGCGCTGGTGGTGAATCGTTCGGACAGCCTGCTCTTCAACGGCGTGATCTCGGGCACCGGCCGGTTCGAGCAGGCGGGCACCGGCACGACGGTGTTCGAGGCGGACAACAGCTATACCGGCGGCACGCTGATCAGCGCCGGGACGCTACAGGTCGGCAATGGCGGCACCACCGGGCTGGTGCCGGGTGATGTGGTCAACAACGGCCGCCTCGTCATCAACCGCTCCAACACCAAGGTGCTGGAAGGGATCGTTTCCGGCACCGGCGAAGTGGTGCAGGCGGGCCTCGGCACGCTGATCATCAACAACGCCAACAGCTATTCGGGCGGCACCGCGGTCGAGGCGGGGATATTGCAGATCAGCAGCGACGCCAACCTCGGCGCGGCGGTCGGCGGGCTGCGCCTGTCCAACGGAACGCTGCGCACCACGGCGGACATGACGACCGCGCGAGAGACCGTCATCGCGCAGGGCGGCGGCACGATCGAGACGCTCGACGGCACGACGCTGACGCATGACGGCCTGCTCGACGGCGCGGGCGCGCTGACCAAGAGTGGCGGCGGCACGCTGCTGCTGTCCGGCGCGAACAGCTATGCGGGGCCAACGCTGGTTTCGGCGGGTACGCTGCGGGTCAATGGGGACCAGAGCGCGGCGACCGGCCTCACCACCGTCGCGAGCGGCGCGACGCTGGGCGGCAGTGGCACCATCGGCGGCGGCGTGACGATCGCCGATGGCGCTACCTTGTCTCCCGGCGCAGCCAGCATGGCGCCCGGCACGCTGACGATCGCCGGGGACCTCGCTCTCTCCTCGGGCGCGCTGCTGGCCTATGAGTTCGGCCAGGCCAATGTGCCGGGCGGGCCGCTCAACGACCTGGTCGACGTGGGCGGCAATCTGGTGCTCGACGGCACCATCAACGTCACCGTCCCGGCCGGCGGAAGCTTCGATCCCGGCCTCTACCGCGTCTTCAACTATGCGGGCGGCCTGACCGATAACGGGCTGGCGATCGGCACGATCCCGTCGAGCAGCTATTATGTCCAGACCTCGATCGCGGGCCAGGTCAATCTAGTCAACACCGCCGGTCTGACGCTCGATTATTGGGACGGCGCGGCGGGCCCGAAGAATGACGGCATCGTCAATGGCGGCAACGGCGTGTGGCAGGCCTCGGCCGGCAACGACAATTGGACCACCGGCACCGGCTCCCCCAACGCCCCGTTCAGCGACGGCGCCTTCGCGATCTTCTCGGCGGCGCCGGGCACGGTGAGCGTCGACGCTTCGCTCGGGCCGGTCAACGTCTCGGGCATGCAGTTCGCGAGCGACGGCTATCTGGTCCAGGGCGATCCGGTCACTCTCACCGGCGCCAACGCGACCATCCGCGTGGGCGACGGATCGGCGGCGGGCGCTGGCATGACCGCGACGATCAACGCCGAATTGACCGGAAGCGCGGGGATCGTGAAGAGCGACCTCGGCACGCTGATTCTGAACGGCGCGAACAGCTATGCCGGCGGCACCCAAGTCAATGGCGGCGTGCTTCAGGTCGCGAGCGATGCGAATCTGGGCGCGGCGAGCGGCGGCCTGAGCCTCGACGGCGGGACGCTGCGCACCACCGCCGACCTCGCCAGCGGGCGCGGCGTGACGCTCGGCGCGGCGGGGGGCACGTTCGAGACGCTGGGGGGCACGACTTTCTCGCTGGCGGGTGATCCAACCGGGCCGGGCAGCCTCACGAAAACGGGCACGGGCACGCTGCTCTTGACGGGCGACGGCAGCTACACCGGCGGCACGACGATCAGTTCGGGCATGCTACAACTCGGCGATGGCGGCACGTCGGGCAGCATCGTCGGCGATGTCGTCAACAATGCAGCACTTCTGATCGACCGCTCCGACGCCGTCACGCTGGGCGGCGCGATCAGCGGCGTCGGTTCGCTGACGCAGGCCGGCAGCGGCACGACGATCCTCACTGGCGACAACAGCTATACCGGCGGCACCACGATCGCGGCCGGGACGTTGCAGCTCGGCAACGGCGGAACCAGCGGCGGCATCGTCGGCGATGTCGCCAATAACGGAACGCTGGCCTTCAACCGTTCCGACACGGTGCCGTTCGCCGGCGCGATCTCCGGCAGTGGAGCGGTGACGCAGGCGGGGATCGGCACGACGGTCCTCACCGCAGCCAACAGCTATTCGGGCGGCACCACGATCAGCGCCGGAACGCTCCAGCTCGGTGATGGCGGCACGTCTGGAAGCATAGTCGGCAATGTCGCCAACAACGGCACGCTGGCGTTTAACCGCTCCGATGCCGTGAGCTTCGGCGGCACCATTTCCGGCACTGGCGCGCTGGCGCAGATTGGAGCCGGCGCCACCATCCTCACCGCTGATAACAGCTACACCGGCGGCACGACGATTGCGGCTGGAACGCTCCAACTCGGGGACGGCGGCAGCAGTGGCGGCATCGTCGGCGACGTCGTTAATAACGGGATATTGGCGATCAATCGCGGGGACGCCGTGACGCTGCCGGGGGCGATCTCCGGCACCGGCGCGCTGGCGCAGATTGGCACTGGGACCACCATCCTCACCGCCGACAACAGCTACACCGGCGGCACCATGATCGCGGCGGGCGCGCTCCAGCTCGGCAACGGTGGCACCAGCGGCGGCATCGTCGGTGATGTCGCCAACAACGGCACGCTGATCTTCAACCGTTCGGACCAGAGCAGCTTCGATGGGAGCATCACCGGCACCGGCGGCCTCGTCAAGAGCGGCTCCGGCACGACGATCCTGACCGCGAACAACAGCTATGCGGGCGAGACGAGGATCACCGAAGGCTTCCTCTATGTGAATGGCGACCAGAGCGCGGCGACCGGCGCCACCAGCGTCGCGAACGGCGCTCGGCTGGCTGGCAACGGGATCGTCGGCGGCGACGTGACGATCGCGGACGGCGGAACGCTGGCCCCCGGCTTCGTGCCGCTCACGCCCGCGACGCTGACGATCAACGGCGATCTGGGGCTGAGCCCGGGCGCGATCCTTTTCTACAACATGGTCGATACCAGCGTTGGCGGGCCGCTCAACGACCTGACGGTGGTGCATGGCGATCTGACGCTCGATGGTGTTGTCAATCTGCTCGATCAGGGGCAGGCGCTCGATCCGGGCGTCTATCGCGTGTTCAACTATGACGGCGCGCTCATCGACAATGGTCTCGCGATCGGCAGCTTCGCCTCGAGTGCGACGACGCCGACCCGTCCGCTGACCGGCTTCAGCGTCCAGACGGCGATCGCCGGCCAAGTCAATCTGGTCAATTCGGCGGGCCTGACGCTCACCTATTGGGATGGCGAGGCGGGTCCGAAGAATGACGGCGTGATCAATGGCGGCGCGGGCGTGTGGCGCAGGGCCGCCAGCGGCGACTCGCTCAA
Source organism: Sphingobium sp. (assembly GCA_033795485.1). Lineage (GTDB taxonomy): Bacteria > Pseudomonadota > Alphaproteobacteria > Sphingomonadales > Sphingomonadaceae > Sphingobium. The sequence goes on along the minus strand of JARYGO010000007.1, from coordinate 63,233 downwards.
CTGGACCGACCCGGCGGGCGCGATCAACGCCCCCTGGACCGACGCGGGCTTCGCCATCTTCACGGGAACGCCGGGCACGGTGACGGTCAGCGGCGACAATGGGCAGGTGCAAGCCTCCGGCATGCAGTTCCAAAGCGACGGCTATGTCGTTCAGGGCGCGCCGATCGAGCTCGTCGGCGGAGAGTCGGTCATTCGCGTGGGCGACGGGACGGCCGCCGGGTCTGTCGTGACGGCCGCGATCGACGCGCCGCTGATCGGCGGCGCCCGGCTGGTCAAGAGCGACCTCGGCACGCTGATCCTGACCGGCGCGAACGGCTATGCCGGCGGCACCCAGATCAATGGCGGCGTGCTTCAAGTCGCGAGCGACACGAACCTGGGCGCGGCGAGCGGTGGCCTTGGGCTCGACGGCGGCTCGCTGCGCACCACCGCCGACATCGCCAGCGGGCGGGGAGTGACGCTGGGCGCTGCCGGAGGCACGTTCGAAACGCTGGACGGCACGACCCTGACGCTCGCGAGCGCCGTCACCGGGCCAGGAGGGCTGGTCAAATCCGGCGGCGGCACATTGCTGGTCGCGGCCGATAGCAGCTACACCGGCGGCACCACGATCGGTTCGGGCACGCTGCAACTCGGCAATGGTGGCGCCAGCGGCGGCATCATCGGCGACGTGGTGAATAACGGCACGCTTGCCTTCGATCGCTCCGACAGCATGACCTTCGCCGGCGTGATCTCCGGCGCGGGCGCGCTGGCGCAGATCGGCAGCGGCACCACCATCCTGACTGCCGACAACAGCTATACCGGCGGCACGACGATTGCGGCCGGGACGTTGCAGCTCGGCAACGGCGGCACCAGCGGCGGCATCGTCGGCGATGTCGCCAATAACGGAACGCTGGCTTTCGACCGTTCCGACGCGGTGACGTTCGCCGGCACTATCTCCGGCACTGGAGCGGTGACTCAGGCGGGCACTGGCACGACGATCCTGACGGCGGCCAACAGCTATTCGGGCGGCACCACGATCAGCGCCGGAACGCTCCAGCTCGGCGACGGCGGCACGTCCGGAAGCATCGTCGGCAATGTCGCCAACAATGGCACTCTGGCGTTCAACCGCTCCGATGTCGTAAGCTTTGGCGGGGCCATCTCCGGCACCGGCGCGCTGGCGCAGATCGGAGCCGGGGCCACCATCCTCACCGCCGACAATAGTTACACCGGCGGCACGACGATCGCGGCTGGCACGCTCCAGCTCGGTGATGGCGGCAGCAGTGGCGGCATCGTCGGGGACGTGACCAATAATGGCGTGCTGATCTTCGACAGGTCCAACGCGTTGACGTTCGCCGGTGCCATCTCCGGCGCTGGAGCGGTGACGCAGGCGGGCGCAGGCACGACGACCCTGACGGCGGCCAACAGCTACAGCGGCGGCACGATGATCAGCGCCGGCACGTTGCAACTTGGCGACGGCGGCACCTCGGGAAGCATCGTCGGCGACGTCGTGAATGACGGCACGCTGGCGTTCAATCGGGCCGATGCCGTGAGCTTTGCCGGCACGGTTTCGGGCACGGGCGCTCTGGTGCAGGCGGGGACCGGGACCACCATCCTTACCGCCGACAATAATTACACCGGCGGCACGACGATCAGCGCGGGCAGGCTGCAACTCGGCGACGGCGGAACCAGCGGCGGTGTCGTCGGCGATGTCATCAACAACGGAACGCTCGCGTTCGACCGTTCCGACGCGGTGACGTTCGCCGGCGTGATCTCCGGCACTGGAGCGGTGACGCAGGTGGGCGCAGGCACTACGATCCTGACGGCGGCTAACAGCTATACCGGCGGCACGACCATCAGTGCAGGCACGCTCCAGCTCGGCGACGGCGGCACGTCGGGAAGCATCGTCGGCAATGTCGCCAACAATGGCACTCTGGCGTTCAACCGCTCCGATGCGCTGATCTTCGACGGCACCATCTCCGGCACCGGCGCGCTGGCGCAGATCGGAGCCGGCGCCACCATCCTCACCGCCGATAACAGCTACACCGGCGGCACGACGATCGCGGCGGGAACGCTTCAACTCGGCAACGGCGGCACGAGCGGCGGCATTGTCGGCGACGTGGTTGACAACGGCACCCTGGCCTTCAACCGCGCGGACCTGCTGCGCTTCACCGGAGCCGTGTCCGGCACAGGCTCGCTGGTGCAGGCGGGGCCGGGCACGGCCGTCCTGACCGCCGCGAACAGCTATGCCGGCCCCACCACCGTCTCGGCGGGCGCGCTCTACGTCAGTGGCGACCAGTCGGCGGCGCGCGGGGGCACGAGCGTTAATGCCGCCACGCTGGGAGGCATCGGCACGATCGGCGGCGACGTGTCCTTCACCGGCGGCACGCTGGCGCCGGGCGACACCGGCATCGAACCGGGGACGCTGCGCATCAACGGCAATCTCGGGCTCTCCGCCGGCACGACGCTCGACTACAGCTTCGGTCAAGCCAACGTGCCCGGCGGGCCGTTCAACGACCTGGTGCGGGTCGGCGGCGACCTGGTGCTCGACGGCACGCTCGATGTGACGGTTTCGCCCGGCGGCAGCTTCGATCCTGGCCTATATCGGATAGTCGACTATGGCGGCGCGCTAACGGACAACGGCCTTGCGATCGGCAGCCTGCCCTCGGGCGACTTCTTCGTCCAGACGTCGATCGCGCAGCAGGTCAATCTCGTCAACGCCACCGGCCTGACCCTCAATTTCTGGGACGGTGGATCAAGCCCCAAGGCCGATGGCCAAATCGAGGGCGGGTCCGGCGTCTGGCACAATGGGGCCGGCAGCGACAACTGGACCCAGGCCAGCGGGACCGTGAACGCGCCCTGGGATGGCGGAGCCTTCGCGATATTCTCGGCCGCGCCGGGCACGGTGACGATCGACAATGGCAACGGCCAGGTCCAGGCCGCCGGCATGCAGTTCGCGAGTTCCGGCTATGTGCTGGACGGCGGGCCGCTGGCGCTGACCGGATCGGGGGCAGCGGGCGGCGATTCCATCATCCGCGTCGGCGACGGGTCGAGCGCCGGCAGCGGCTATGTCGCGACCATCGCCGCTTCGCTGACCGGCGACGCGGCCCTCGTCAAGACCGACCTCGGCACGCTCATCCTGACCGGCGCCAACGGCTATACGGGCGGAACCCGGATCATGGGTGGCGTGCTACAGGTCGGCGGCGACGCCAATCTGGGCGGCGCGGGCGGCGGCCTGCTGCTCGACAGCGGCACGCTGCGCACCACCGTCAGCTTCACCACGCCGCGCGCCGTCACGCTGGGGACGGGTGGCGGCACGTTCAACACCGCCGGCGAGACGGCGCTGACGCTCGGCGGCGCGGTCGGCGGCGCGGGCCAGCTCACCAAGACCGGGACGGGCACCCTCATCCTCCAAGGCAGCAACAGCTATGGCGGCGGCACCGCCATAGACGGCGGCACGGTGCAGATATCCGCTGACGCCGCACTTGGCGCCGCGACGGGCGGAGTCACCTTCTCTGACGGCACGCTGCGCACCACCGCCGATCTGACGAGCGAGCGCGTCCTGACCTTTACCGGCGCCGGCACTATCCGCACCGACAGCGGCACCACCTTCACCCTGAACGGATCGCTGGCGGGGGCCGGCAGCTTCGTCAAGGCCGACGCGGGCACGCTGCTCCTCGCCGGCGACAGTTCGGGCTATGCGGGCAGCGGCGAGGTCGCCGGCGGCACGCTGGCTGTCCAAGGTTCGCTTGGCGGCACGCTGGCCGTGGGACCGGCGGGCAGGCTGGAAGGCATCGGCCGGACGGGAAGCGTGACGAACGCCGGCACCGTCGCCCCCGGGCGCGGCGGCATCGGCACTCTCACCATCGCCGGCGACTATAGCGGCGCGGACGGAACGCTGGAGATCGAGGCCACGCTCGGCGACGACGCATCCCCCGCCGACCGGCTGGTGGTGACGGGCGCCACCGCCGGCGCCACGCGCGTCTCGGTTATCAATCGCGACGGCATCGGCGGCGCGACGCGTGAGGGGATCAAGATCGTCGATGTCGGCGGGGCGTCGAACGGCAGCTTCACGCTCCAGGGGGACTATCAGTTCCAGGGTCAGCCCGCGATTATCGCCGGCGCCTTCGGCTACCGCCTCTACAAGAACGGCGTCGCCGATCCGGCGGACGGCGACTGGTATCTTCGCTCGTCCCTGCTCGATCCCGGCGCGCCGCCGCCGCCCGATCCGCCTCCGGTTCCCCCGCCGCCGCTCTATCAGCCCGGCGTCCCCGTCTATGAAGCCTATCCGCAGATGCTGCTGGCGATGAACGGCCTGCCGACCTTGCAACAGCGCGTGGGCAACCGCTCATGGTCGGCGGGCCCGATCCAGGGCAGCGGCATCTGGGGACGGTTCGAAACGTCGCGCGACCGCCCCGTCGCCGCCTTCTCGACGGCGATGGCCGATCGCGACGTCGACAGGTGGCAGCTCCAGGCCGGCACGGACGTCACGCTCGCCCGCCGCGGCGACGGTAGCACGCTGATCGCCGGCATCGCCGGACATTATGGAGAGGCGACGAGCCATGTCCGTTCGGTCTATGGCGACGGCAAGATCAGCGGCGAGGGCTATGGAGTGAGCGCCAGCCTCACCTGGTATGGTCCCCAGGGCTTCTATATCGACGGCCAGGCGAAGTTCAGCTGGTACAGGAGCGATCTTGAGTCGAGCCTGCTTGACCGGCTCACCACGAACAACCATGGAAGCGGAAAGGCGTTCAGCGTCGAAGCGGGCAAACGCTCGCCGGTGGGCGGCGGGCTAAGCCTGACGCCGCAGATCCAGATGGTCTATTCGACTGTCGATTTCGACCGCTTCACCGACCCGGCCGGCGCTTCGGTGTCGAGGGGGCTGGGGAACAGCCTGAAAACCCGCTGGGGCATCTCGCTCGATTATCAGAGCAACGAGACCCAAGCGCGCCGGACGCATGTCTATGGCATAGCCAATCTCACCTATGAGTGGCTCGACGGCACACGAGTGGACGTTTCGGGCACGCCGATCGCCAATCAAGACCAACGCCTGTGGGCGGAGATGGGCGTCGGCGGCAGTCTCAGCTGGAACGACCAGATCACGCTCTATACCGAAGTGTCGGGAAGCACGGCTCTTAAGGACTTTGCCGATGGCTACGGCATTAAGGCTGTCGCGGGGCTGCGGATCGGCTTCTAAGGATTGACGCCGACCCATTTCCCATGATGCCCTCACCCTTGACGGCATCCTCGTCCAACTGGATAGCACGACGGGCGCGGGGCAAGGCCCCCGCGTTCGTCGACATTGGAAAGGGTGAAAGCGGATGGCCGGCCTCTATTTCGACCAATGGACCATCGGCGATCGGATCGAGCATCCGATCCGGCGCACGGTGACGGAGACCGACAATCTGCTCTTCTCGGTGATGACGCATAATCCGCAGCCGCTTCATATCGACGCGGAGGCGGCCAGGGCCAGCGAGTTCGGCCAGATTCTCGTCAACGGCACCTTCACCTTCGCGTTGATGGTCGGCCTTTCGGTCGCGGAGACGACGCTGGGAACGCTGGTCGCCAATCTTGGCTATGACCAGCTCGTCATGCCCAAGCCCGTTTTCATCGGCGACACGCTGCGCGCGACATCCGAGGTCGTCGCCCTGAAGGAGAGCAAGTCGCGTCCGACCGCCGGGATCGTCACCTTCGGCCACGCCTTGTTGAACCAGCGCGATGAGATCGTCTGCCGCTGCCAGCGCAGCGCGCTCCTCCAGAGGAGCCCGGCATGACGTTGCGGTCCCTTCTTTTCGTTCCCGGCGATCGGCCGGAGAGGATGGAAAAGGCGCTTGGCACTGGAGCCGATGCCCTGATCCTCGATCTGGAAGATTCCGTCGCGCCCGATCGTCGCCCCCAGGCTCGTGGCGACATCGCCGCGTTCCTCGCGGGCGCCGACCGCCGGGCCCGATTGCTGGTGCGCGTCAATCCCCTCGACAGCGGCGATATAGAGGATGATCTGGACCTGGTGGCGACGGCCCGGCCCGACGCCATCGTCGTCCCCAAGGCCGAAGGCGCGGCGACGATCGACGCGCTCGCGCGCAAGCTCGCCGACAGGGGGGGTGACCTGCCCATGCTGCCGATCGCGACGGAGACGCCCGCCGCGATCTTTGAGCTGGGAAGCTACGCCAGCGTGGCTTCGCGCCTGATCGGCCTGACCTGGGGCGCCGAGGATTTGCCGAGCGCCGTCGGCGCGACGAGTGCGCGCGAGGAGGACGGGCGCTATACCCCTCCATACGAAATAGTGCGCGCCCTGACGCTGTTCGGCGCACATGCGGCGGGCATAGCCGCCATCGAGACGGTGTTTCCGGCGTTCCGGGACCTGGACGGCCTCCGCCATTATCTGGCCCGCGCCGTGCGGGACGGCTTTACCGGCATGATGGCGATCCACCCGTCGCAGGTCGCCATCATCAACGACGCTTTCACGCCCACGGAGGAAGCCATCGCCCATGCAAGGGCCGTGGTCGAGGCTTTCGCGGCGAATCCCGGCGTCGGCGCGTTGCAGCTCGACGGCAAGATGATCGACGCGCCTCATCTGAAACAGGCCGAGCGCCTCTTGCTCAGGGCCGGCGAACTGGCGGGGTAGCGTCTCCGGGATAAGGAAGGGCGGCGCTAGCTCATGGCAGCGCGACCTGTGTGCCGGCCGTCACGGGACTCACGGCCGGCGCCATCGCCGCCACCGCTTCGCCGATCAGCAGCAGGGTCGGATCGTCGTCGCTGACCGCCGCGACCAGAAAGCCCAGCGTCGACAGCTTGCCGCGAATAAGCCGCTCGGTCGGCAGCGACACGTCCACGGCCACCATGACCGGCGTGTCCGGGTGGCGGCCGGCGGCGATCAGCGATCGCGCTACCTCGCCCGCCGCCGCGCGGCCCATATAGATGCCGAGCGTGGCCTGGGGATGCGCCAGGCTTTCCCAATCGAGGTCGAGCGGCTCGCCCGCGCGCGCATGGGCGGTGAGGAGCGTGAGTCCCCGCGCCACGCCGCGCAGGGTGAGCGAGGCATGGCCGCTCGCCGCCGCCGCGCTGGCGGTGGTGACGCCGGGGCAGACGCGCACGGAAATGCCCGCCTCGGCCAGATGGTGGATTTCCTCGGCGGAGCGGCCGAATATCGAAGGATCGCCGCCCTTCAGGCGAACGACGCGCTTGCCCGCCCGCGCGGTCGCGAGCAGAAGGTCGTTGATGCTCTCCTGTTGCTTCGAGTGCCGGCCCGACCGTTTGCCGACGCTGACCATCTCGGTTCCGGGGCGCGCCAGCTCCAGCACGCCGGGACCGACAAGCGCGTCGTAAAAGATCATGTCCGCCGCCGCGATCAGCTTTTCCGCCTTGCGGGTTAGCAGGTCGGGGTCGCCCGGTCCTGCGCCGACCAGCCAGACCTGACCGGGAACAATGAGGTCATCGGGCTGCATGAAGCGTCTCCTGGCATGATTGGGCTAGCAGGTTGGCAAGCGCGGGTCGGCATGATCCGCAATTGGTGCCGGCGCCCAGCGCCTTGCCGATCGCGGTCACGTCGACCAGCCCTTGCTCGCGGATAGCGGTGACGATGCTGTTGAGGCCCACGTCGAAGCAGACGCAGATGATCGCCCCCCTGTCGACCTGGCTGCCCGGCCCGCGCGCCGCCAGCACCGATGGGCCTACGTCCGCCGCCGCCAGTTGGTCAATCAGCCAGTCGCGCGAAGGCAGGAGGCCGCTGCGCGTGACGATCAGCACCGCCGCCAGTTTTCCCCCGGTGATGATCGCAACGCGGCGGGTGCCGCGCGTGGCGTCGATCGCCTCGACCCGGTCGCCGCCGGGCAGGCAGGCTTCGAGCCGCGCGGGGTCGCCATTGCCGGCGATCTCGTAAAGCATGCCGCCCGGAACGGTGATTCGCGTCGTCCAGAGGCAGGGCAGGCGAACGGGCTCCGTCCCGCGCACGATCAGGAAGCCCTTCCACTCGGTCGCCACTTTCTCCATCCGTGCCGGCGTCGCCTTGAAACCGGGCTGGCCGGAATGGGGGTCGGCCAGGCTGCGCGGCAACAGGCCGGTCCGCCCGCCGCTCGATTGCTGGTCGGTCCAGTGGATCGGCGTGAAGATCTCGCCCCGCCGCTGCCCCTCGGCCATCCGGGCGCGGAACAGGCTGTCGCCCTGCGGCGTCGATACGCGGGCTAGATCGCCGTCGGCGATGCCCAGCGCCGCCGCGTCGTCCGGATGGACCTCCACCAGTGGCTCCTCGCGATGGCGGGCCAGCTTCGGAGACAGGCCGGTGCGCGTCATTGAGTGCCACTGGTCGCGGTAGCGGCCGGTATTGAGCGTCAGCGGCCAGTCCTTGAGCGGCGGCTGGATATCCATCTGCCTGACCGCCACCAGCCGCGCCTTTCCGTCGGGCGTCGGGAAGCGGCCGTCGGAGAAGGGCGCGCCGCCCCAGCGGAACGGGGCCATTGCTTCATAGGCGTCGTTGCCGATCGTCGCATGGGCGCGCAGGTCAAGCAGCCGCGCGCCGTCATTCTGGTAGGCGGTCAGGCGCGCATGTTCGCACCAGATGTCGGCGGGCCGGTCATAGGCGAAGGCGTTGCGCCAGCCCATGCGGCGGGCGACCTGCGTGACGATCCACCAGTCGGGCCTGGCCTCGCCGGGCGGGGGCAGCAGCGCGCGCTGGCGGCTGATGGTGCGGTCGCTGTTGGTGACCGTGCCGTCCTTCTCGCCCCAGCCGGCGGCGGGTAGGCGCACGTCGGCATGGACGCTGCTGTCGGTCCGCGCCATCACGTCCGACATCACGACGAAGGGGCACGCCTTCAGCGCGTCGCGCACCGTGCCCGCGTCTGGAAGGGAGACGGCCGGGTTGGTAGCCATCACCCACAGGGCCTTGATCCGCCCTTCGTCGATCGCGCGAAACAGGTCGACGGCCTTGAGGCCCGGCTTCGTTGCCATCGACGGCGCGGCCCAGAAGCGCCCGACGCGCGCGACATTGTCCGGCGCGAAATCCATGTGCGTGGCCAGCGTGGAGGCAAGCCCGCCGACCTCGCGCCCGCCCATGGCGTTGGGCTGGCCGGTGATGGAGAAGGGGGCGGCCCCCGGCTTGCCGATGCGGCCGGTGGCCAGATGGACGTTGATGATCGCGTTCACTTGATCGGTGCCGCGCAGCGACTGGTTGATCCCCTGGCTGAACAGGGTGACGGTGCGCGGGGTGGCCGCGAACAGCTCGAAGAAGCGCTGGAGCAGGGCGGGGGAGACATCGCAGGTCCTTGCCGTCGACCAGAGGTCGTGCCCGGTGCCGATGCTGTCCCAAAAGCCGTCCGGCGCATTGACGCTCTTTTCCAGGAAAGCGGCGTCGAGCAATCCGGCCCGCGCCACCCATGCCAGCAGCCCGTTCATCAGCGCTACGTCGGTGCCGGGCTTCAGCGGCAGGTGCAGGTCCGCGCCCTCGCATGTTTCGGTCCGGCGCGGGTCGATGACGACCAGCTTGGTGCCGCGCGCGGCGCGGGCGGCCTGGATGCGCTGATAGACGACCGGATGGCACCAGGCGGTGTTGGAGCCAACGAGCACGATCAGGTCCGCTTCGTCCAGATCCTCATAGCGCGCCGGCACCACATCCTCGCCAAAGGCCCGCATATGGCCGGCGACCGCGCTCGACATGCACAGGCGGGAGTTGGTGTCGATATTCGCCGAGCCGATGAAGCCCTTCATCAGCTTGTTGGCGACATAATAATCCTCGGTCAGCAATTGGCCTGAGACGTAGAAGGCGACGCTGTCGGGGCCGTGGCGCTCGATCGTCTCGCGGAAACGCTTCGCCACCAGATCCAGCGCCTTGTCCCAGCTTGCCCGCCGATCGCCGATCATGGGCGTGAGCAGCCGCCCCTCAAGGCTCAGCGTCTCGCCCAGATGCGTGCCCTTGGAACAGAGGCGCCCGCCATTGGCCGGATGCGCCTCGTCCCCCTTGATCGTGACGGAGCGCGACCCCGTGGGCGTGGCCGAGATGCCGCAGCCGACGCCGCAATAGGGGCAGGTGGTGCGGATGTTCCTCTTGAGCCCCTCCCCTTCAGGGGAGGGGTTGGGGTGGGGTCGGCGCGTCATTTGGAAACCCCACCCCCGGCCCCTCCCCTGAAGGGGAGGGGAGATTCGATGTTCTTTCTCACGCTGCCGCCCTCATTGCCGCGGGACGCGCGAGCCAAATCCGTTCTCCCTCCATTCGCACCGCGATCGTCGGCGTGCAGCCCTCGTCCGCTCCCTGCGCCGCGCCGGTCTTCAGCGCGATGGTCCAGTTGTGCAGCGGGCAGGCGACGCTATGGCCATGGACGATGCCCTGACTCAGCGGCCCCTTCTTGTGCGGGCATTCGTTGACCAGCGCGAAGACCTGGTCGTCGCCGGTGCGGAACAGGGCGATTTCCTTTTCGCCGGCGATCCGCACGGTGCGCGCGCCGCGCGGGGGGATGTCGGCCAGCGTTCCGATGTCGATCCAGTCGGTCATGTCGATCACTCCGCAGCTATGGCGATTGGGTGCAGATGCTGGTGCAGCGCGCCGTCCGCGCCGGCCGCGCGCTCGGCCCAGGGATCGTCCTGGCTGAAGCTTTGCGAATAGAGGAAGCGCGCGCGCAGGGCTTCGCGTCCGGTCTCGTCCTCGACGATGCGGGCCCTCACATAGTCAATGCCGACTCGCTCGATCCAGGGCGCGGTGCGCTCCAGATAGCGCGCCTCCTCGCGGTAGAGCTGGATGAAGGCGGCGCAATAATCGAGCGCTTCCTGCTCGGTCGATACCTTGCACAGCAGGTCGGTGACGCGGACATGGATGCCGCCATTGCCGCCGACATGCAGTTCATAGCCCGAATCGACGCAGACGATGCCGAAATCCTTGATCGTCGCCTCCGCGCAATTGCGGGGGCAGCCCGACACCGCGATTTTGAACTTGTGCGGCATCCAGGAGCCCCAGCTCATCCGCTCCGTCCTGACTCCGAGGCCAGTCGAATCCTGTGTGCCGAAACGGCACCATTCGGAACCGACGCAGGTCTTCACCGTGCGCAGCGATTTGCCATAGGCATGGCCCGACACCATGCCGGCGGCGTTGAGATCGGCCCAGACGGCGGGCAAGTCTTCCTTCCTGATGCCGAATATGTCGAGCCGCTGGCCACCGGTCACCTTGACCATCGGCGCGTCATATTTCTCGACCACATCGGCGATCGCGCGCAATTCGCGCGGATTGGTGAGGCCGCCCCACATGCGCGGCACGACCGAATAGGTGCCGTCCTTCTGGATATTGGCGTGCATCCGCTCATTGACGAAGCGGCTCTGCTGATCGTCGCGATAGTCGCCGGGCAGGGCGCAGAGCAGATAATAGTTGAGCGCCGGACGGCAGGAGGCGCAGCCGTCGGGGGTCGACCAGTGCAGCTTCTGCATGACCTCCGGAATGGAGCGCATATCCTGCGCCACTATCTCCCGCCGCACATCGTCATGGGTGAAGCTGGTGCATTTGCACATCGTCTTCGGCCCGGACTGCACCTCGTCGCCCAGCGCCAGCGCCAGCAGATTTTCGACCAGCCCGGTGCATGATCCGCAGCTCGCCGACGCCTTGCAAGTGCCGCGCACCGCGTCGAGGCTGCGATGTCCCGCTTCGATGCAGGCGACGACCTGGCCCTTGGAAACGCCGTTGCAGCCGCAAATCTCGGCATCGTCCGAGAGCGCCGCAACGGCCGCCTTAGGGTCCGACTGCCCTCCTCCGAGGGCAAAGGCTTGGCCGAAGATCAGCAGGTCGCGGATGTCGGCGATATCCTCGCCCTTCTTGAGCAGGTCGAAATACCAGCCGCCGTCGGCGGTGTCGCCATAAAGGACGGCGCCGACCAGCCGGTCGTCCTTGACGACGACGCGCTTGTAGACGCCGCGCGCGGCGTCGCGCAGGACGATATCCTCGCAGCCTTCGCCGCCCGAGAAGTCGCCGGCGGAAAAGACGTCGAGGCCGGCGACCTTGAGCTTGGTGGATGTCACCGAACCTTTGTAGCCCGAATGCCTGTCGGTCAGCCCGTCCGCCAGGCTGCGGCACATCTCCCACAGCGGCGCGACCAGGCCATAGACATTGCCGTCATGCTCGACGCACTCGCCGACCGCCAGCACCGCCGGATCGCTGGTGACCATATGATCGTCGACCTTGATGCCGCGCCCGACCTCCAGCCCCGCCTGGCGCGCCAACGCGACGCTGGGGCGGATGCCGACCGCCATGACCACCAGGCTGGCGGGAATGTCGCGGCCATCCTTCAGGCGCACGCCCTCGACCTTGCCCTGCCCATAGATCTCGGCCGTATCCGCGCCGGTCAGGATGGTCTGGCCCCGGACTTCGAGCGCGCTCTTAAGCAGCCAGGCCGCCGCTTCGTCGAGCTGGCGCTCCATCAGGGTCGGCATCAGGTGGATGACCGTCACCTTCATGCCGCGCAGGGTAAGGCCGTGTGCGGCCTCCAGCCCCAGCAGGCCGCCGCCGATCACCACAGCCTCGCCGCCGCCTCTTGCCTTGGCCGCTTCGGCCGCCGCCAGCATGGTGTTGACATCCTTCATGTCGCGGAAGCTGACGACGCCCGGCAGGTCCTTGCCCGGCACCGGAATGATGAACGGGTCGGAGCCGGTGGCGATCAGCAGCCTGTCATAACGGACGGTCCGGCCGCCGCGCGATGTCACGGTCTTGGCCGCTCGGTCGATCGCCGACACCGGGTCGCCCGCGATCAGGTCGATACCGTTGTCGGCATACCATTGGCGCGCGTTGATAACGATGTCCTCGAACGTCTTTTCGCCGGCGAGGACAGGCGAGAGCATGATGCGGTTATAATTCACATGCGGCTCGGCGCCGAATATGGTGATGCGGTAGCGCCCCGCGTCGCGCGCCAGCAGTTCCTCGACCGCGCGGCATCCGGCCATGCCGTTGCCAATCACGACCAGATGTTCCCGCACATCATCCGATGGCACGAGAAGCGCTTCCTCGCTGTCCACCGCCAGGTCGATCCTGTCCTGCACTTCCATCCCGCGTGACTCCAGAAAAAGAAAAAGCCGCCATCCAGAACCCCGGCTTGAAACCGGGAGTCTGGATGGCGGCTTTGCCATCATCTACGCTTCAACGATCCTTCCCTGGATCGTATCGGCTATGGGTGAAGGGACATCCTTGTCCCTTGCGCCGCACCATAAACGCAATCGCCCGACTGCTCAAGCGATTCCGTCATGGCCCCGTTAATAGGCCGAGTCGATCTGAAGCCAGAATTTATTGGTGTCGCTCGCCAGGCTGCGCGCTTCATATCGCGCGTAGCGGGCGGAGAGCGCCGTCTTCCTCACCTTCGCGGATGCGATAAGGTCGATCTCGTCACCATAATGCTGGTTGAGCCGATCGCTCTCAAAGCGGTGCCAGACCGCCTGGAGCGTCACGCCGGACAGCGGCCCCATCTGCTTCCAGCCATAGCCGCCCCCGACATAGAGGTCGCGGACGCCGTCTGGGGGCGTGGTCAGGAACTTGTCGGCCCAGCCCTGGAACTTGAAATTCGTGCCGAGCGGTGTCTGGAAACTGGTCAAAGCCGCGCCATGGCTGGCGCCCAGTATCTCGTAACCGGCGTTGAGCTTCCATCCCTTCACGTCCAGCGTGGCGTCGGCGAGCCAATAGTCGACCGCATAATCATTGGGGTTGGCGCGATAGTCGAATTGCCGCGCATAGCTTAGCTGATAGCTGAGGTTCGCCGTCCCGGACAAAGGCCGCGTCCCCGCCAGCCGAGCGCCATAGGTCTGGCTCGACAGGCGGAAAGCCTGCACCGCCGCCTCGTCCTGGTCGACCAGATAGGCAAAGCCCTTCAGCGTGCCGAGGGGCGTCGCATAGGACAGGCCGGCGAACAGATTGTCGCCGCTCACCGCCTGCTGGCGCGCGCCGGCTCCGTCGATCCCCCAGATCGTCCGCACGCTCCAGGCATAGGCGACGTCCAGTTTCAGGCCCTTGGCCGGGGTCAGTTCGGCGCGGATCGCGTCGAATGTCTGCCCATTGTCGCGAAAACCCACATTGCCGACGAAACGCTCGTCATCCAGCATGATCTTCTGGCGGCCGGCGGTCAGGGTCGCGGCGCTGCCGCTATATTGAAGCTGCGCTACATAGAGGGCGACATTTTGCGGGTCGGCCACCAGCGGGCGGGTCGCGTCCCCGTTCAGCCCGTCATAATAGGTGTCGACGATCGCCAGCGTCCCTTGCCCCACGACCGTGGCGGCGAGCGCACCGCTCGACGCCTGAAGTCCGGCGCGGGCACGGACGGTCAGCGCGTCGGCTTTCCGGGCCAGCCCGTCCTGGTCGACATGTTCGTAGCGCAGACGCGCCTCGGCAACGGGTTTCAGCGTCAATGGCTGGGCGCAAGCCGGCCCCGCGACGGCCAGCGCGGCCGCCGATGCGAACAGATATTTCATGGCAAGATCGCCCCCTGGACGAAAGCTGGGCAGGAAAAGGGCGGCGGCTCGATCGGCCGCCGCCGCTTCGTTCAGATGCGCGCGCCGGTGCTCCAGGTCGCACGCCACCGGGTCTTGACCAGCGCCACGCCAAGTAGCGCAAGCACCGCCAGGCCGGCGAAGATCAGGAAGCCTGCCGAAAAGCTGCCGGTCAATTGCTTGGCGATGCCGAGCGAGGACGCCAGGTAGAAGCCGCCGACGCCGCCCGCCATGCCGACTAGGCCGGTCATCACGCCGATTTCCGCCTGGAAGCGCTGCGGCACGAGCTGGAACACCGATCCGTTGCCGGTGCCAAGCGCCAGCATCGCCACCACGAACAGGCCGAGCGCGGCCGTCAGCGTCGTGGCGAAGGCGACGCCCGCCAGCGCCAGCGCCGCGACGACATAGACGATCATCAGCGCCTTCACGCCCCCGATCCGGTCGGCCAGCGCCCCGCCCATCGGCCGGACCAGCGATCCGGCGAAGACGCAAGCTGCGGTGCAATAGCCCGCGATGATCGGGGTCAGCCCGAACTGATCGGTGAAATAGATGGGCAGCGAGGCGGCAAGGCCGACGAAACCGCCGAAGGTCACGGCGTAGAACGCCATCAGCCACCAGGCGTCGGCGGTCTTCAGCGGCTCGAAATAATCGACCAGCTTCTTGGGCGCGGGCGGATTGGGGGCGTCCTTCGCCATCAGCATATAGGCCAGGAACACGATGGTCAGGGGAATGCAGGCCAGGCCCAACACGGCGTTCCAGCCAAACAGCTTGGCCAGCATCGGCGCGAACAGCGAGGCGAGCACGGTGCCCGAATTGCCCATGCCGGCCAGGCCCATCGCCTTGCCCTGATGTTCGGGCGGATACCAGCGGCTGGCGAGGGGGAGAGCGATCGCGAAGCTTGCGCCCGCAAAGCCCAATATGACGCCCAGCGCCAGCGTGCCGCCGAAGCTGTCGACGCCCAGCGTCCAGGCCAGGAACAGGCCGAGGATGACGATGATCTGGCTGATCGCGCCCGACCGCTTGGGCCCGACCCGGTCGACCGCCAGGCCGTTGACGACGCGGAGCAGCGCGCCGGCCAGGGTCGGCGTCGCCACCATCAGCCCCTTTTCGGCCGGGGTCAGCGCCAGCGTGGCGGCGATCGAGGGCGCCAGCGGCCCCAGCAGCACCCACACCATGAAGGCGAGGTCGAAATAGAGGAAGGCGGCAATCAGGGTCGGCGCATGGCCGGCCTTCCAGAAGCTGGTCGTAGCGGCCGGCGAAACCGCCTCTCCCCCGCGATTCCAATAAGCAGTAGCCATATGACGTCCCCCAATTAACGGAAATGGACATGAAAAAAGCCGCAGGCCGGACGCGCGTTCATGGGAACGCGATCCGATCAGCGGCTTTGCTGCGATGTTTGATGGGAATGGCGGTCCCATCCTTGGGAGGCCCATTCCGTGTGAGCGCGCTTCGTCGCGCGCTTCCCTGTTATCCTTCGATTCGCCTTATGTTGCAAGGCACAATTTGCGGGACTTTTCAACGGAGCGGCGGAAAACCGGCCAGGAACATGTCGATCTTATCGGGATCGAAGACGCGGCCGTCGAAAAAGCGGTCGGGCCCGAGCGTCAGTTCGCCGCGCCGCGATCCCACGGCCAGCGGAAGATCGACCGCGCCCTCCAGCTTCATGCTCGCGCCCGGCATCGGCACGTCGCTATGGGCCAGCGCGCGGCGGAAGATGTCGGGCCTGAAGACCCCGGCGGCCTTCGCCGCATTCTCGGGCGAATGATCGACCATTCCCCAACGCACGAGCTGCGAATAAATCCACAGACCCTGGCTGCGCCACGGAAAAGGGGTCGCTTCGCGGGCGAACAGCAGGAAATCGGGATTGGCGAGCGGAGCTTCCCCGGCCCGCGCGACGATCTGCCCTGACAGCGCGCGCAGGATCAGTTCGGCGGGCTGATCGACATAGCGGGGATGGGCCAGCAACAGCGCCAGCGCCTCATGATGAGCGGGATCGTCGCACCAGGCCGCCGCCCGCGCCAGCGCGCGCAGCAGGCGGTCGACCATATCGGGATTATCCTCCAGCCAGGCCTGGCGGAAGGTCAGAAGCTTTTCCACGCCGCGCCGCCAGATGCGCTCGCCGATCGCCACCGCCTCGGCCAGGCCCGTTTCCACCGCGGCGCTGCCCCAGGGCTCGCCCGCGATGAAGCCGTCAATCTCGCCCCCCTGCATCGCCTCCACCATCAACGAGGGCGGCAGCACGCGCAGCAGGACGTCGCGGTCCGGATCGACGCCCGCGCTCCCCAGCCAATAGCGCAGCATGATCGCGTGGCTGGAGAAGCGGTGGACCACGCCGATCACTGGCTTGCGCCGCCACAGGCCGATGGCCGCGGCGAAGTCATGGGCCGTGCCCAGCGGATCGGCGATTCGCCGCGCCACGTCCGGCTCCAGCGCGGCGGCGAAACCGCCCGCCATCACCAGCATGTTGCCGTTGACGTTCAGCTTGTAGGGCGCGGCGAGGGCGGCGGGCTGCTGGCTAAGCCCCATCGTCACCGCCACCGCGAGGGGGGCGAGCATCTGCGCCGCCTGGACCTGCCCATAGACCAGCCGGTCGCGCAGGGTCGCCCAGCTGGTCGACCGCACGAGATCCAGGGCCAGCCCCTCTTCCTCGGCAAATCCCCGCTCGCGCGCGACCGCCAGCACCGCCGCGTCGGTCAGGGGCAGGAAAGCGATCCGCAGGCCGGTCGTCATGCTATTCCTCCCAGCAGGTCGCTCGCGGTGATGATGGCCTGGGCGACGTCCACGATCTTCTTCCCCTGGTTCATCGCCCCGGACCGCAGCAGGGCATAGGCATCCTGTTCGGACAGGCCGCGCTGGTTCATCAGGATCGACTTGGCGCGGTCGATGATCTTGCGGTCCGACAGCGCGGTGCGCGCTTCGTCCAGTTCGGCCTGGATCTTGGCGAAGGCGTTGAACCGCCGGACCGCCAGTTCCAGCACCGGCTTCACTCGTTCCTTGCGCAGCCCGTCGACGACATAGGCGGACACGCCCGCGTCGATCGCCGCGCCGATCATCGCTTCGTCCGACTGGTCGACGAACATCGCGATCGGCCGGGCCAGCGCGCGGCTGACCGTCAGCATTTCCTCCAGCGTGTCGCGGCTGGGGCTGCCCAGGTCCATCAGCACGACATCGGGCGCCATGCGCTCAAGCCGCGCGACGAACGCGCCGCGCGGGGGCATGATGTGGATATCGTCATAGCCGGCTTCGCGCAGCCCCTCCTCCAGGACCGTCGCCCGCAATCCGCTGTCATCAATGATGACGATTCTCATCAGGTCGCGTCCAATGCGGAAGTGGTTGACGCCGCATGGCCAAGCGGTGGGGCGAGGTCAACGATATATGGCGGCGATGCGCACTCGCGCGCTCCGCCGCTCATCGCGCCTCGATGATGTCCCGGATGCGGCTGGCGAGCACTTCCATGGCGAAGGGCTTCGTAATCATCGCCATGCCCGGTTCGAGGAAGCCGGACGCGAGCGCGGCGTTTTCGGCATAGCCGGTCATGAACAGCACCTTGAGGTCGGGCCGGCTTTCCCGCGCCGCGTCGGCGACTTGGCGGCCATTCAGTCCGGGCAGGCCGATGTCGGTTATCAGCAGGTCGATGCGCTGGTTGGACTGGAGGATGGCGAGGCCCTTGGGCCCGTCGTCGGCCTCGATCGCGCGATAGCCCAGTTCGTCCAATATCTCGACGATCAGCCCCCGCACGACCGGCTCGTCCTCGACCACCAGCACCACCTCTCCCTCGGCGGCGGCGGAATCGGTCAACACGGGCAGGGCGTCCTCCGGTCCATCCTCTCCTTGGTAGCGGGGCAGATAGAGCTTGATCGTCGTGCCCTGGCCGACCTCGCTATAGATGCGCGCATAGCCTTCAGACTGGCGAGTGAAGCCGTAGATCATCGAGAGGCCAAGGCCCGTGCCCTGGCCCATGGGCTTGGTGGTGAAGAAGGGCTCGAACGCGCGGGCGACCGTCTCCTTGCTCATGCCGGTGCCGGTGTCGGTCACGCAGATGCAGATATATTGCCCCGGACGAACGTCGCGCTCCCGCGCCGCGTAGAGCGAATCCAGATGGGCATTGCAGGTCTCGATGACCAGCTTGCCGCCGTCCGGCATGGCGTCCCGCGCATTGATGACCAGGTTCAGGATGGCGCTTTCGAGCTGATTGGGGTCGCAGCGGGTAAGCCACAGGCCGCCCGCCAGCACCAGCTCAAGCTCGATCCGCTCGCCCAGCGAGCGGCGCAGCATGTCCTCCATCGAGCCGATCAGCGGATTGGCCCGCACCGGGCGCGGGTCCAGCGGCTGCCGGCGCGAAAAGGCGAGCAGGCGGTGGGTCAGCGCGGCCGCGCGGTTGGCCGAGGCCTTCGCCCCATTCAACCAGCGCGCGAGGTCGTCACCCCGGCCCTGGTCCAGACGGGACTGCATGATGTCCAGGCTGCCGGTGATGCCCTGAAGCAGATTGTTGAAATCATGCGCGATGCCGCCGGTGAGCTGACCCACGGCTTCCATCTTCTGGCTCTGCCGCAGCGCCTCCTCGGTCGCGCGCTGCGCCGTGATGTCGCGCCCGACGGCATGGATGCGGCCGGCGTCGGGCACGGCGGTCCAGTCGAGCAATCGATGTTCCCCGTCGCGGGTGCGATAGCGGTTCTCGAAGGAGAGCGTCGACGCGCCGGTCGATAATTTGGATATTTCGGCCGCGGTGCCCCCCAGATCGTCGGGATGGACGAATTGCGACAGCATCTCGCCCACCATCTCGTCTTCCTTCCACCCCAGCAAGCGCGTCGCCGATGGATTGACGGCGGTGATCGCGCCTTCGAAGGTGCAGACGAGCATCAGGTCCTGGCTCAGAGTCCACAGCCGGTCACGGTCCATGGCGCTGGCGGCCTCCGCGCGCTTCTGCGCGTCGATGTCGGTGTTGGTGCCGACCCACGATACCGTCATGCCGCGCGAGTCCCGCAGCGGCACGGCGCGCGCCAGATGCCAGTGATAGTCGCCCTGCGAGTCGCGCAAGCGGAACTCGGTCTCATATTTCTCGCCCGCCGCGAGCGCCGCTCGCCAGCGCGCGACGGCGTCGGGCAGATCCTCCGGGTGGATAAGACTGGTCCAGCCTTCGCCGTCCAGCGTACCCCTGGCCGCGCCGCTATAGCGGTAGACCTGATCGTTGAACCAGTCGAGCCAGCCGTCGGCGCGCGCGGTCCAGACCTGATTGGGCATGAACTGGGCGAGCGCGCTGAAGCCCGCCTCGCTCTTTTCCAGCGCCCGCTGCACGCGTCGCCGCTCGGTCACGTCTTGGACCGCGCCGACGAGCCGCAGGACGCGCCCCTGCGCATCGCGCTCATATTCGCCCTTGCGCGCGATGATCCGCTCCTCGCCCGTATCGAGGCGACGGATGCGATATTCGACGTCCAGCGGCGCGCTGCCCGCCGCGCGGCGCGCCGTGTCCGAAATCAGATGGCCATCGTCCGCCAGGGTCAGCTCCTCCACTGCGCTGGTGGGCAGCCGGTCGCTCGGCGCGAAGCCGAAGATGCGGCAGAACTCCTCGGTCGCCGTGATCTCGTTCGTCGCCACGTCGATCGAGAAGAGGCCGACGCCGCCGGCCTCCTGAGAGCGCCGTAACAGCGCCTGGGCGGCGTGCAGCTCCTCCTGCGCGTCATGTTCGACCGTGCGATCGCGCAGCACCTTGACGAAGCCGACCGTCTCGCCGGCTTCGTTGCGCAGCGGGGTCATCTCGCCATGGGCCCAGAAACGCTCGCCCGATCGGCGCAGCCGCCAGCCGTCGTCGCTCGCCCGCCCAATGCTGGTCGCCAGCCGGCGTTCGGTGCCGGCCCGGTCGATGGCGCGATCCTCGGCCAGGAAGAAGCGATCGAGCGTCTGGCCCAGCATCTCGGATTCGGTCCAGCCGAGCATGTGTTCGGCCCCGGCGTTCCACCCGACCACCAGTCCCGCCGTGTCGGTCGCGATGATCGCATAGTCGACGGCGCTATCCAATATCTGGCGGTTTCGCGCCTCGCGCTCCGCCAGTTGCTGTTCGGCCTTGACCCGCTCGACATGCGCCCAGCTACGCTCGGTCACTTCGCGGATCACGGTCAGATCATAGTCCGACCATGTCCGTGGCGCCTTGTCATGGATCGCCATCAGGGCGGTCAGCCGCCCTCCCTTGACTAGCGGCATGCAGATGGTCGCGGCGATGCCGATATCCTGGAAGGTCTGCGCCTCATGCGGCAGCAGTTCGGCCAGATTGTCGTTGACGATCAGCGGACGCCCCGCGCCCAGTTCCTCCACCGCCTTCGATCCGAAGTCCGCCAGGCTGTAATGGCCCACGATGGAGGGCGATCCGGGCGCGGCCCAGTCGCCGCGAATTGTGAAGCCGTCCTGGTCTTCATCCATGTCGGCGTAGGCGCAGTTGGAAAGGCCCAGATGCCCGGCGGTCATGCGCGTGGTGACGGCCAATATCTCGTCGGCGTCGCGGATATAGGCGATCGCCTTGCCCAGTTCGTCGAGGAAGCGCAGTTGGCGCTCGCTGGCCGCGAGAGTGAGGCGGTCGCGATGCGCCTCGCTCGTCTCCACGACGATCGCGATGACTCCCGCGGGCAGGCCGTCGTCACCGGGCACCGGCCCGTAATCCAGGTTCATCCAGACCTGCTCGGGCACGCCATGCCGGTGCAGCGTCAGTTCCTGGTCCGTGTAGCTGAGCGCGCCGCCGGCGAGGCAGACCTTCATGACATTGTCGTTGAACTCGGCGATCTCGTCCCAGCCTTCCCGCACCAGCGAGCCCAGCAGGCGGGAGTCGCGACCCCCGGCGAAGACCGAGTAAGCGTCATTATAGATCATGACGCCTTCTTCGCCCCACAGCAGAACGATGGGCAGGGGGTTGCGCAACATCATGCCGACCGCCGTGCGCAGGCTGGGGCCCCAGCTTTCTATCGGACCCAGCGGCGTCGACGCCCAGTCATGCGCCGCGATCCGATCGCCCAATACCCCGTCATATTGAAGAAACGCGCGGCCGCTCGCCTTGTCCGCACCCGATGCCGTCATGTCCCGCCTTTTGCCCCTGGGCTTATACCCGTTAGTCGATGACCGTCACGGCAACCACCGCGAAACTCAGCATCAACTATGCTGAACGCGCTGCGCGGAGGGTTGGTTCCCCGAAAGCGGTGCGGCGCTTCCTCCGATGCGAACCGGTTTAAAGTTCCGCGTCCATCAGCCTGGGGAAAAAGCCTTCATGCGCCGCGCGCAGGTCGGAGAGGGGGACGGAGGCATCGCCGATCGTCAGCCTGTCGCCGCCGGTCCGGCCGATATAGCGGACGGGAACCTTGCCTTCGCAGGCGCTCTGGAAGCGCGGCAGGTCGGCGACCGTCACGACATAGCGCCCCTGATCCTCGCCGAACCAGAAGCCGGTGGCGTCGATATCTTCGCCGGCCGCGTCGAGCGTCGCGCCCATCTTTCCGGCCAGCGCCATCTCCGCGACCGTCACCGCCAGGCCGCCATCGCTGACGTCATGGACCGCGCTGACCATGCCCTGGTCGATCATGGCCCGGATCACTTCGCCCAGCGCGCGTTCGGCGGTCAGGTCGACCGGCGGCGGCAGGCCTTCCTCGCGCCCCGCAATCTCGCGCAGCCAGATCGACTGGCCCAGATGGCCGTGGCTGTCGCCGATCACCGCGATGACCTCGCCTTCCTCGTCGAAGGCGATCCGCGCGCTTTTCTCGCAATCGGCGATCAGGCCGATGCCGCCGATCGCGGGCGTCGGCAGGATCGCGCTGCCGCCGCCGGTGGCCTTGGACTCATTGTAGAGCGAGACATTGCCCGACACGATCGGGAAATCGAGCGCGCGGCAGGCCTCGCCCATGCCCTCCAGGCAGCCGGTGAGCTGCGCCATGATCTCGGGGCGCTGCGGGTTGGCGAAATTGAGGCAGTTGGTGACGGCGAGCGGCGTCGCGCCCACGGCGCTGATATTGCGATAACATTCCGCGATCGCTTGGCGGCCGCCCTCATGGGGATCGGCATAGCAATAGCGTGGCGTGCAATCGGTGCTGATCGCGATGCCCTTGCGCGATCCGTGGACGCGCACCACCGCGGCGTCGCCGCCGGGCCGCTGGACCGTGTCCGCGCCGACCATATGGTCATATTGTTCCCAGATCCAACGGCGGCTGGCGATATCGGGGCTGCCCATCAGCGTGACTAGGTCCGCGAGAATATCGGCGCTTCGCGGCGCGTCAGCCAGCGGCGCGACTCCCGCCCACGCCCTGTAGTCCGCGCGCGAGACCGAGGGGCGGTCGTAGAGCGGCGCATCGTCGGCCAGCGGGGCCAAGGGGATGTCGCACACCGTCTCGCCCTGGTGGACCAGCACCATGCGGCCGGTGTTGGTCACCTCGCCGATCACAGCGAAGTCCAGTTCCCATTTGCGGAAAATCTCTTCGGCAAAGGCTTCGCGGCCGGGCTTCAGGACCATGAGCATCCGCTCCTGGCTTTCCGACAGCATCATCTCATAGGCGGTCATGCCTGTCTCGCGCTGCGGCACCTGGTCCATGTCCAGCCGGATGCCGACGCCGCCCTTGCTGGCCATTTCGACCGACGAGCTGGTGAGGCCGGCCGCGCCCATGTCCTGGATCGCCACGATCGCGTCGCTGCCCATCAGCTCCAGGCACGCCTCGATCAGCAGCTTTTCGGTGAAGGGGTCGCCCACCTGCACGGTCGGGCGCTTGGCGTCCGCATCCTCGCCGAAATCCGCCGACGCCATCGTCGCGCCATGGATGCCGTCGCGCCCGGTCTTGGAGCCGACATAGACGATCGGATTGCCGACACCGCTTGCCGCTGAATAGAAGATCTTGTCGGTGTCCGCGACGCCCACGGTCATGGCGTTGACCAGGATGTTCCCGTCATAGGCGGGGTGGAAATTGACCTCCCCGCCCACGGTGGGCACGCCGACGCAATTGCCGTAGCCGCCGATGCCGCGCACGACGCCGCTGATCAGGTGGCGCATCCGGGGATGATCGGGCCGGCCGAAGCGCAGCGCGTTCATGTTGGCGATCGGGCGCGCGCCCATGGTGAAGACGTCGCGCAGGATGCCGCCGACACCCGTGGCCGCGCCCTGATAGGGCTCTATATAGCTTGGATGGTTGTGGCTCTCCATCTTGAAGATCGCGGCCTGGCCATCGCCGATGTCGACCACGCCAGCATTTTCGCCCGGCCCGCAAATCACCTGCGGCCCCTCCGTCGGCAGTTTCTTCAAGTGGATGCGGCTGGACTTGTAGCTGCAATGCTCGGACCACATGACCGAGAAGATGCCCAGTTCCGTCAGATTGGGCTCGCGGCCGAGGGCGCTCAGGACCCGGTCATATTCTTCGGGGGAAAGGCCGTGTTCGGCGACGATTTCCGGGGTAATCTGGGGGGCGGTGCTCGACATGCCGCGCCTTTAGCCAGATGGGCGGTTCAGCACAACCGCGATGCGCGGGCCCGGCTTGCCACGCGCTCAATAAAAAGGCCGGACATCGCCCGGATGCCCGACCTTTTGGAAAACGGGGACGAAGATCAGACGTGGCAGCTAAGCGTCTTGCCCGGGATCTTGGCGCTGATCGTGTCGCCGGCGCCGGCGACTTCATAGCCACCCTCGGCGGTGAAGGGCTTGCCCGCTTCGGGCGCTTTCAGCGTGGTGGCCGATCCGCCCTTTTCGGTGCGGAGCTGGACGGTCTTGTCGTCCGACATGAAATCGACGAACAGCAGGCTGTTGTCCTTGCAGCGATATTGCACGCTCTTCTTGACCGAAGGCGGCAACTCGACCGGGGCGGCGTTGGCCAGCTGTTCCGCCATCGGGTCGGCGGGGCCGCCCACGACTTCGGGTTCGTCATTGGAGCCGCAGGCCGACAGGAGGGACAGCGAAGCGGCGGCGATCAGGGGGAGACAATATTTCATAGCGCCCTAGTTTATGTGCAATCGCAGCATGGCACGTCAACGGAAAACTGTAGAAAATTTACTAAGTTTTTGCAGGGCGGCATTATCGGCCCGCTATGGGACGGCTCTGCGGCCGGCGGATGTGCTTTCGGTCAGGCTTGACCGGGACTTCCGTCGGGGCCAATGCAGGACGATGGTCGATCTTCCCCTTTCTCCCAAGCCCGACCCGGCCGGCTTGTCCTTCGAGGAGGCGCTGCGCGCGCTCGAAACGATCGTGCGCCGCCTGGAAAGCGGGGATGTGCCGCTCGACGAATCGATCACCCTCTATGCACAGGGTGAAGCCCTGCGGAAGCAGTGCGCGGAGCGGCTGGCCGACGCCGACGCGCGCATCCGGAAGCTGACGCTGGACGCCAGCGGAGCGGTGACCGGCGCCCAGCCTTTCGGCGCGGACTGATCCGCGCGGTGGGGCAGGGGGGAGCCGCCGCGCTGGTCGCGTCGCGCGCCGCGCAGACCGCTCGGGCGATCGACGCCGCCTTCGACCGCCTGCTGACCATTCCCGACGATCCCCGGCGCCGTCTGTACGACGCCATGCGCCACGCGGCGATCGGCGGGGGCAAGCGGCTGCGCCCGTTGCTGGTGGCGGCGACCTGCGACCTGTTCCACGTCTCGCCCGAATCGGCCGTGCGCGTCGGTCTCGCGGTCGAATG
Organism: Sphingobium sp.; assembly: GCA_033795485.1. Lineage (GTDB taxonomy): Bacteria > Pseudomonadota > Alphaproteobacteria > Sphingomonadales > Sphingomonadaceae > Sphingobium. The sequence goes on along the minus strand of JARYGO010000007.1, from coordinate 38,199 downwards.
CATCCATGTCTATTCGCTGGTCCATGACGACCTGCCCGCAATGGACGATGACGACATGCGGCGCGGCAAGCCCACGGTCCACATGGCTTTCGACGAGGCGACGGCCATCCTTGCCGGCGATTGCCTGCACGACCTGGCGTTCCAGGTCCTGGCGGACGAGGCGACCCATGGCGATCCCTTCATCCGCTGCGACCTTGTCCGGGCGCTCGCCATCGCCAGCGGCCCGGGGGGCATGGCCGGCGGCCAGATGATGGACCTGGAAGCGGGGCGCGCGCGCTTCGACCTGCCCACCGTCACCCGCCTTCAGCAACTGAAGACGGGCGCGCTGATCGGCTTCTGCGTTGAGGCGGGGGCGATCCTGGCCCGCGTGCCGCCGGAGGGACGCACCAGCCTTCACGGCTATGCCCGCGACATCGGCCTCGCCTTCCAGATCGCCGACGACCTGCTGGATGTCGAGGGCGACGCCGAACGCGCGGGCAAGGCATTGGGCAAGGACGCGGCGGCGGGCAAGGAGACGTTCGTTTCGTTGCTGGGCGCGGCGCGGGCGCGCGAGCAGGCCCATTTGCTGGTGGAGCAGGCCAAGGCGCATCTGCATGGGCACGGCGCCGAAGCGGACCTGCTGCGCGCCATCGCGGATTATATCGTGGAGAGGGATCGCTAGACATGGCGCAGGGCAGAATCGGTGTTTACCCCGGAACCTTCGACCCCATCACCCTGGGGCATATGGACATCATCCGGCGCGGCGCGAAGCTAGTCGACAAGCTGGTGATCGGCGTCACCACCAACATCTCCAAATCGCCGATGTTCAGCGATGAGGAGCGGCTGGACATGGTGCGGCGCGAATGCGCGGCCATCGACGCCGACATCGTCGTGACCGGGTTCAATTCGCTGCTGATGAGCTTCGCCGAAAGCCAGGGCGCAGGCGTCATCGTTCGCGGCCTGCGCGCGGTCGCGGACTTCGAATATGAATATCAGATGGCGGGCATGAACCAGCAGATCAGTGACAAGGTGGAAACCGTGTTCCTGATGGCGGACGTGTCGCTGCAACCGATCGCCAGCCGCTTGGTCAAGGAGATCGCGCTGTTCGGCGGGCCGATTCACAAGTTCGTCAGCCCGAGCGTGTGCGCCGAAGTGGAAAGCCGCGTCGCTCTGATGCGGGACAGAGCTGGCTGAGGCCTTTGCTTTCGCGGCCGTTCGTCGCTTGCTCAGCCGTGGTTCAGTTGCCAATCGCGAAGAGGGCGCTATCAGGGCATCCATATCGCCCGCGCGCGTAACGCCGCGCCCTCGGACTTTGAAAGGTGACAGGATAATGTTTCTCTCTTCGGCGCTGAAAGGTCTGACGATCGGCTGCGCGCTGCTGGCCGCCGCCGCGCCCGCCTATGCGCAGGGCGGGAAGGGCGCGGAGGAAGCGCAAAAGGCCGAAGCTGCGGCCCGCGCGGAGCTTCAGGCCAAGAAGCTGGGCGCGGAGGTCGCCGCGAAGCTGCCGCCCGCGACCGTGCCCGCCGACCCGGAGAATATCTGGGATCTAGACCTGTCGTCGGGCGGCCGGGTGCGCATCCAGTTGCGCCCCGACGTCGCCCCCAACCATGTCGAGCGGATCAAGACGCTCACGCGGCAGGGCTTCTACAACGGGTTGAAGTTCCATCGGGTGATCCCCGGCTTCATGGCGCAGGGCGGCGACCCCAAGGGCGACGGCACGGGCGGGTCGCCGCTGCCGGACCTGAAGGCGGAGTTCAACCAGCTTCCCCATGTCCGGGGCACCGTGTCGATGGCGCGCGCGCAGAGCGAGGACAGCGCCAACAGCCAGTTCTTCATCGTCCTGCTGCCGCGCATGCAGCTCGACAAGAAATATACGGTGCTGGGCCGGGTGATCGAGGGCATGAACTATGTCGATGCGATCGCGACGGGCGAGCCGCCCGCCAATCCGACCGTTATCCTGCAAGCGTCGATCGACAGCGACGGCAAGCCGCCGGTGGTCGCGCCGATAGCGCCCCCCGCGCCGCCGCCCTCGCTGGCCGACCCCGTGGCGAAAACTCCCCCCGCGAAGAAGGCCGCGCCGGCAAGGAAGAAATAGGCCGCCCGGAGGGGATGGCGCCGCGATGCGCGTAGAGCTGTTCGATTTCGACCTGCCGTCCGATCGGATCGCGCTGAGGCCCGTTACCCCACGCGATTCGGCGCGGTTGCTGCTGGTCGACGGCGACCGGCCGTTCGCCGACCGGCGCGTCGCCGATCTGCCCTCGCTGCTGCGGGCGGGCGACTGCCTGGTGTTCAACGACACCCGCGTCATTCCGGCCCAGCTCGAAGGCCTGCGCGGCGAGGCGCGGATCGGCGCGACCCTGCACAAGCGGCTGGGGCTGCGGCAATGGCAGGCCTTTCTGCGCAACGCCAAGCGCGTCCGCGCCGGCGACAGGATCGACTTCGGCGCGGGCGTCACGGCCATCGCGGGACCGCGCGACGAGGATGGCGGCCTGACGCTGGACTTCGAAGGGGACGAGCCGGTCGAAATCTTGCTGGAGCGGGCGGGGCGGATGCCCCTGCCGCCCTATATCGCCAGCAAGCGGTCCACGGATGCTCGCGACCAGGTCGATTATCAGACCATGTTCGCGCGCGAGGATGGCGCGGTCGCCGCGCCGACCGCCGCGCTGCACTTCACGCCAGGCCTGATGGATGCGCTTGCGGCGGCGAGCATCGGGGCCGAGACGCTGACGCTCCATGTGGGCGCGGGCACCTTCCTGCCGGTCAAGGCGGAGGATACGGACGATCACCGGATGCACGCCGAATGGGGACGGATCGACGCGGCGACAGCCGGCCGCCTGAACGCGGTCCGCGCGGCGGGCGGCCGGCTGATCGCGGTCGGCACGACCAGCCTGCGCCTGTTGGAAAGCGCGGCGGCGGCCGACGGCACGATCGCCCCCTTCGCAGAAGAGACGCGCATCTTCATCACGCCCGGCTATCGTTTCCGCGCGGTCGATGGCCTGATGACCAATTTCCACCTGCCCCGATCGACCTTGTTCATGCTGGTGTCGGCGCTGATGGGCATCGAAAAAATGCAGGCCGCATATAGGCACGCCGTTCAGGAAGGCTATCGATTCTATAGTTACGGGGACTCAAGTCTTCTGCTGTCCAAGGGGTAAAGGAAGAGGCACTTCGCCCTACCCTATCGGCATTTCCGCCTACCAACACTCCTGAGTTTTGGGTAACTAAGGGTTGGAGAACTCAATTTTAGGTGAGGCAGTAGGTTCGATACCAACCATCCTCAATCCTAAGTATTAATCGGCGTCGTCAGCCTCAGCACCGCCTTCTGGTTCCTTCGCGGTCGAACCAAACAGTTCCTCTAGGTCCGGATCATATCCCCCCTCGATGAATGGAACCTCCTTGGGCCAGTAGCCGTGCGGAGGTATCCGCACGATCCTTTCCTGCGTACGCCAGAGCATGGTGCTTAGAACCATTTCTGGATCTTTGCCACGTATCTCTATGCCGCGCGTTGCAAGCGCGTCGAATAGGTCTCTACGCGAAAGGGGCTTTCCCGCATCCTGTATAATCTCCAACACCTGTTCTACGACAAATTGGCGGTCGGGATTTCTAGGCCGCGCAGGTTTGTTCTTTTCGGGAATAATCTCGATATGTTCCGCTGCTGTAGGTTGCATCGATGTGCCAGTTATGCGGTGCCACATGTTTATCCAATGATCCAGTTCTGCGATCTCGCCTTCAAAACGAGAAATCAATGACTGAGCATCCAAAATAAGCGCTTTTTTTTGCGAGACAGAGGCTAAAAGTTCCTCACGCTTGGCCTTGGCCTTGGCTAGTGCTTCGTCTGTCATTGAACCCTCTATACAGAACAAAAAGAGAACAGGAATCCAGATTTGTATGCTCTGCCTACGGGCTTGTATCCAAACATGCAATCGGCTAAGATTTGATCATCCGAGGGAGTCGCCCCACGATACGTCCATAACCCCTCTCGGGGCTATGGCGTTCTCTTATTAGCGCTGACAGGCACATCAGGGGGTGCGTTGGGCCCCGGAGAAAGGACAGTCCCGATGGGAAACCATCAGTGGGGGAGTAGGCGGCTGCAACCACCGAAACCCTTGCTCTTGTTAAAGAAGCAAACCGCCGCCTCGGCGTCCGTTTAGGGAGTCGAGGCGGCCTTTCCATACCAAAGAGCAGCGAGTCTGTCTATACTTTTGATATGAAAGGCCACATTATGGCTAAGATAACGCCGTTTCACTCCGCGCGGATTGGCACCCGCAATGTTTATCACGACAACAGCCGTTGTACTGAAGGTAACAACATCGAAGGCTATTACCGGCGTTCCGGTACAGGCGGTCGCCCGCGCTGCGATCATTGCGATCGCTTGATCTAGCTGAGTAGGGTCGTGGTGCGCAAAGTCTTTCCATCACGACCCTTTTTGCTGTCCGTCGACGACGTTGCTGCCCGGATGGTTCACCCCTAGATGCGTCGCGCAACCGCGCCCGCCGCCCAGCCCAAGCCGGCCGCCATCAGGATCGCGACCAGGCCGTAAAGGAAGGACCAGCGTTCGGCGGCGACGGCCATGAAGCGTTCGAAGCCGGATTTGCGGATGGTGATGTCGCGCACCGCCGCCGCGACCACGCGGCCATTCTGCACCAGGAATGTCTCGGCCGTATAGTCGCCCACGATCACGCGCGCCGACAGGGGCAGGCGCGCGCGATAGAGGACGCCATCGGTGATCTCCACCGTGCCCGGCCGCTCCACGAACAGGCCGGATCGCCGGCGCAGGTCGACCAGTCCCCGCTGAAACCGCTCCAGTTCCGCGCTTTCGTTCAGGGAGGAGGGGGAAAGCTGGAGCTTGTCCACGCCCAGCTCGTAAATGGCGGCGGTCCGTTCATCGACGATGTCGCGGATCGGGCGGGAAGAGGCCATGGCGTAGAAGCTGGGCGCGGACCGGAAGCGCGCGCTGTCGGCATTGACCCAGATGCCCGCCACCTTCTGCTTTTCGCGCATGGTGATCGACTGGTCCGGGCCTTTCAGCACAACGACGATGTCGGCGGGCCGATCCGGGCGGCGGCCGTCGGGATAGACGATCGCGCCGAACAGCAGCAGTTGCTCGCCGGTGAAGCTGTACTGAATCTCGATCTCGCGCTGGGAGACGTCGGGGACTAGCATCGGCTCATCCGCCGCCATGGCCGGCAGCGTCAGCAGGGACGCAGCGATCAGCCCGGCGATCCGCCGCTTCACTGCACCTGCACCGTATATATCTCGTCGGGCCGCCATCCCAGGCCCAGCGCCATGCGCATCGCCACGATCAGGACGATCACGGCCAGGATGATGCGCAGATATTCCGGGCGGACAGTCATGGAAATGCGCGTGCCCACCTGCGCGCCGACGACGCTGCCGATCAGCAGCAGCAGAGCCAGCACTAGGTCCACCGCCTTGGTCGTCAGCGCATGCATCATCGTCGTCGCCATGGTGACGAACAATATCTGGAACAGCGACGTGCCCACTACCGCCTGCGTCGCCATGCCCAGCAGGTAGAGCATGGCGGGCACCATGATGAAGCCGCCGCCAACGCCCAGCAGCATCGTCAATATGCCCGTCGCCACGCCCAGCAGCAGCGGCGCGAACGGGGAGATATAGAGGCCGGAGCGGTAGAAGCGCCAGCGCATCGGCAGCGCTGCGACCAGCGGATGGTGACGCCGCTTGCGCGCCTGCACCTGCCGCCCGGTCTTGAGCGCGACCAGCGCCTCGATGGATTCCTTGGCCATCAGCGTGCCGATCGACCCCAGCATCAGGACGTAGAGTATGCCGATCACCGTGTCGATCTGGCCCCAGGCCTGGAGCAGCCGGAAGATGCCCACGCCCATGCCCGCGCCCACAACGCCGCCCGCGATCAGCACGCCGCCCATGCGGAAATCGACCGTGCCGCGCGCCATGTGGGTGACCACGCCCGACACGCTGGCCCCGGTCACCTGCGACGCGGCCGACGCGGCGGCGACCGTGGGGGGAATGCCGTAGAAGATGAGGAGGGGGGTAGTCAGGAACCCGCCGCCTACGCCGAACATGCCCGACAGGAGCCCGACGACGCCGCCCAGCGCGATGATGACCAGCGCGTTGACCGACAGGTTGGCGATGGGCAGGTAAAGATCCATGACGCTAGCCGGGTTAGTCCCAATCCCGCCCAATAGGAAGGCGCTGGCGCGGCGGCCTGGTCAAAAATCCGCGGCCAGTGTGACCGCCAGCCCGGACGGCGGGCGAGCGTTGCCGGCCACCCGCTCCCGCCATTCGACCGACAGGCGCGCGGCGGCAGCGGGGAGGGGCAGGCGAAGCTGCACCTCGGGGCCGATATCCACCCGGTGGACCCTGGGCTGAGCCCCGCCCGACAGGCTCGCGCCCAGCCGGACCGGGCCGTCGCCGATAGGAGCGAGCAGATTGACCTTGCCGTCGACGAAGCCGTCGCCACGGCGGAAGCCCACTATCCCCGCCTGCCCATAGCCCTCCGCCAGCAGGCCGGGCGCGAGCGGGCTGGGGCCGAAGCCGCCCACGGCCATCACCGCCATCGCGTCGCGCGCGCCGGGACCCAGCGCCACCCGCCGTTCGATCGCGACGCTGACGGGAATCCGGCGGCTTGGCTGCAAGGCGAGCCCCACCGCCGCTTCCGGCGCGGCGGGGCGGCCGAGCGCCGTGGTCGCGCGCGCATAGGCGGACAGGCGCTGGCGGGCGGCAGGAATCAGGTCGACCTCCAGCCGCGCGCCGGCCTGCGACCCGCCCAACTGGCCCGGTGACGCGACGAAATCGCTGCCGGGGCCGTCCGGGCGCCAGAGCGTCCATGCGCTCAGGCGCCAGCGATCGGTCGGCGCTCCTACGGTGCGCGGGGGCGCGAGCGGAGCCGGGGCCAGCGCAAGCGCGGCGGTGGCGCCGAGACCGCCGCCAGCCAGCGCGCCGCTGCCATGATGGCGATTGGCGAAGGCGACGGAGAAATGAATGAAGTCGAGGAGGTCGATCGGCATCGCGTCATCGGTTTCTCCCCGGCTCGTTTCAGGCGGCTGCTTCATCAGGCGCGTTGACGGGATGAGCGCAGCGAAGGCGGTGAACCGGGCCACAGGCGCGGAGCGGACGGCGACCCTCGCGGCGTGGGCGGTCAATAGGGGGATAGGGCGCGCCATGGCCAGGGGAGGCTCGGCGGTAGCTTCGGCGGGCTGCGGAAGGGGGAGGTTGAAGGCGACGCGCGCGCCGATCCACAGCAGCAGCAGCGCCCCGAAGAAGCGAAGCGGACGGCCCGGCACGGCGCGTGGCCTCACGCCTTGCCCTCCAGGTCGGGGAAGCGGTGCCGGGTCTTGTCCCATCGCAGCGGCCGGCCGAGCAGCGAACGGACATAGAGGAAGACCGCGCGCCGCGCCGCCAAAATGGCGATCAGATTGCCGATCATCGTCCGGGGAATGGCCATCAGTCCCTGCCGCCAGCCATAGGCGCGCCCGGCGAACAGCGCCCGCATCGCGAAACGCCAGAGCATCAGCGCGAGATTGATCGCCAGCAGCAGGGAGAGGGCGGGGGTGAGCGGCGTCCAGGGCACCGGATGGACGATGTCGATCAGGCCCAGCACCGCCCAGAGCAGCATCGTCAGATAGGCCGCGAACAGGATCAGCGCCGCCAGGGCGGAACGTCGGTCGCGAAAGCGCATCCACAATTCCATCGGACCGCCGCCCCAGCCCATCCGGTCCCAGCCGGACAGGGCGATGCCGACGATCCAGCGCGCTTTCTGCCGGACGGCGGCGTCGAGCGTGTCGGGGAAATATTCGCGGGTGCAGACAAGTTGGCCCGCCGCGTCGCGGATACGGACGAAAATCCCGCGCCCGCCCCCATCGGCAATGCGCAGGCCGGTCTCATAATCCTCGGTCAAGGACGCATCGTCGAACGGGCGGCCGCCATTATGGCCGGCCAGCGCGGCCAGCGCGTCGCGGGCAAAGGCGCAGCCGACGCCGGCGGAGGGAATGGACGCGCCCAGCGCCTCCCGCACGGTCAGATATTTGCCATGCGCCTCCGAGAACTCGTCGGCATAATGACCCGCGATCATCCGCGACCAGAGCGTGCCCGAACCCAGCAGCGGCAGGACCGGAAGCTGCACCAGCGCGAAACGGTCGATCAGCAGGTCGAACAGGCGAATCTCGTCGGCGTGGACGACATCCTCGGCGTCGTGCAGCACCACCGCCTTGAAGCGCCCGCCCGTTCGCGCCTCTTCGCGAAGCAGCACCCGCCAGAGCGCGTTCAGGCAATCGGCCTTGGTCGTCGGGCCGGGTCGGTCGACGACGCCGACAACGATGCGCGGCTCCCCTTCGGCCACGGCGGCGACTTCATGCAGGGTCGCCGGGTCGTTTGGATAGACGCCGACGAACAGCCTATAGTCGGCCTCTCCCCAGCGCCGCAGCGCGTGCCGCAGCATCGGGGCGATCACCTCCGCCTCCTCCCAGGCCGGCACGAAGACGGCGATCCTGCCCGGCCGGGAGGAGGCGGGCAGGTCGGCCGTCGTCATGCGCGGATAGCGGGTGTAGATGATGCCGCTGCGCCACGCGCGGCGGCACAGATAGGCGATGTCGATCAGGAAATCGTCAAGGCCGCCGACGGCCAGGCCCACCGCGGCGAACAGCATCAACTCACGATGAATGGCCGCCAAGATGACGACCAGCATGTCCCCCAAAGTCGCGCCCCCCTTTGCGCAGCGGCCAGCAGACAAGATCACGATTCTCCTCGGCGGCGCAAGAACATAAGCGCCGCGTTTGACCCGGATGGACGCCTTGCCTACCGTGCGCGACATCTGATCCAGGCAAATGGAGACCGTTCTTGCCCATCCCACGGCCATCGCCTTCGGCCTTGCGCGACTTTCTTGCCAGCGAGGCGAGCGGCGGCGTCCTGCTGATAGCGGCGGCGGCGCTCGCCATCCTGCTGGCCAATCTGGGCGGCGCGCCGGCCCATCTTTATCATGCGTTCGTCCATGCGGCGGTCGGCCCGGAACTGAGCCCGAAGCTGGGACCGATGACGACCCATTTGTGGATCAACGACGGGCTGATGGCGATCTTCTTCCTGCTCGTCGGGCTGGAGATCAAGCGCGAGTTCGTGGACGGTCGGCTGTCGAACTGGGAGAGGCGGCGGCTGCCGGTGATCGCGGCGGCGGCGGGCATGGCCGTCCCCGCGCTCGTCTATCTGGTGGTGACGCGCGACAGCCCCGCTCTCGGCGATGGCTGGGCGATCCCTGCCGCGACCGACATCGCATTCGCCATCGGCGTGCTGGCCCTGCTCGGCAAGCGCGCGCCGACCTCGCTGAAGCTGTTTCTGACCACCGTGGCGATCGTCGACGACATGGGCGCGGTCGCCATCATCGCGCTCGTCTATACGAGCGGGCTGAACGGCATGGCATTGCTGGCGGCGGCCCTGATCCTCATCGTCATGATCGCGCTCAACCGCATGGGGGTGAAGGCGCTGCCCGTCTATCTGGTCGGCTTCGCGCTGCTCTGGTACGCGACGCTGCTGTCGGGTGTCCATGCGACGATCGCGGGGGTGCTGGCGGCGATGACCGTGCCCATCCGCAGGACGCCGGGCGCGCCCGACGCGGTGGACAGCCCGCTGCACCGGCTGGAACATGCGATCCATCCATGGAGCGCCTATCTGATCGTGCCGCTGTTCGGCTTCGCCAATGCGGGGGTCGACCTGTCGGGCATGGGCCTGGAAGGGCTGCTGGCGCCGCTGCCCGTCGGCATCGCGCTCGGGCTGTTCCTGGGCAAGCAGGCGGGCATCTTCGCCAGCATCTGGCTGTCGGTGAAGCTGGGCCTGGCGGCGCGGCCGCAGGGCGCGAGCTGGGGCCAAGTCTATGGCGTCGCGCTTCTCTGCGGGGTGGGCTTCACGATGAGCCTGTTCATCGGCGCCTTGGCCTTTCCCGGCGCGCCCGCGCTGGTCGAGGAGGCGAAGATAGGCACGCTGGCCGGGTCCATAATGTCGGCGCTGGCCGGTTTCGCCGTGCTGCGGTTCACGCCCTTGAGGAGAGTCAGGAAGGCATGAAAAAGCCCCGGCATCGCTGCCGGGGCTATTTTCTTCGGTATTGGCGCTTCGCCTTACAGCTTCTCGGTCAGTTCCGGCACCACCTTGAACAGATCACCGACGAGGCCGATGTCGGCGACCTGGAAGATGGGGGCGTCTTCATCCTTGTTGATGGCGATGATGGTCTTGCTGTCCTTCATGCCGGCCAGATGCTGGATCGCGCCGGATATGCCGACCGCGACATAGACTTCGGGAGCGACGATCTTGCCGGTCTGGCCGACCTGATAGTCGTTGGGGACATAGCCGGCATCAACCGCCGCGCGGCTGGCGCCGACCGCCGCGCCCAGCTTGTCGGCGAGCGGGAAGATCATCTGCTCGAACGTCTCGCCGTCCTTAAGCGCGCGACCGCCCGAGACGATGATCTTTGCGCTGGTGAGTTCGGGACGCTCCAGCTTGGCGATCTCCGCGCCGACGAAGCTCGACAGGCCCTTTTCCCCGGTGGAGGCGACCGCCTCGACCGTGCCCGAACCGCCTTCGCTCGCCGCCTTCTCGAAGGCGGTGCCGCGCACGGTGATGACTTTCTTGGCGTCCTTCGACCTGACCGTCGCGATCGCGTTGCCCGCATAGGTGGGACGCGTGAAGCTGTCCTCGCCCTCGATCGACAAGATGTCGCTGATCTGCATGACGTCGAGCAGCGCGGCGACGCGCGGCGCGATATTCTTGCCGTTGCTGGTGGCGGGCGCGACGAAGGCGTCATGATGGCCCATCAGCTCGACGATCAGCGGCGCGACATTCTCGGGCAGCGCATGGTCATAGGCCGCGTCGTCGGCGACATGGACCTTGCCCACGCCCACGATCTTCGCGGCGGCCTCGGCTACGCCCGACACGCCCGAACCCGCGACGATCAGATGGACCTCGCCCAGCTTCGAGGCGGCGGTGACGGCGGAGAGGGTCGCGTCCTTGACCGCGCCGCCCTCATGTTCAACCCAGACTAGAGTCTTCATTCTTCATTCCTTTCATCCGCTCCCGTCTTGTGCATCGTCAAGAGTCGAGAGCGGTCGCGCAGCGGTTCGGCTTGGCGAACCGGGCGGAGGTTGGGATGTTAGGCGGCGACGCCCATGGCCTTGAGCTTGGCGACCAGCTCATCAACATCGGCGACCTTGATGCCGGCCGAGCGCTTGGGCGGCTCGACGACCTTCAGCGTCTCGAGGCGCGGCGCGATGTCCACGCCATAATCGGCGGGAGTCTTCTGCGCCAAGGGCTTGCTCTTGGCCTTCATGATGTTGGGCAGAGAGGCATAGCGCGGCTCGTTCAACCGCAGGTCGGTGGTGATGATAGCCGGGATGTTGAGCTTGACCGTCTCCAGCCCGCCATCGACCTCCCGGGTGACGTTGACCTTGTCGCCTTCGACCTCGACCTTCGATGCGAAAGTGCCTTGCGGCAAGCCCAGCAGCGCGGCCAGCATCTGGCCGGTCTGGTTGCTGTCGTCGTCGATCGCCTGCTTGCCCAGGATGATGAGGCCGGCCTGTTCCTCCTCCTGCACCTTGGCGAGAAGCTTGGCGACGCCCAGCGGCTCCACCTCCTCGTCGGTCTGGATAAGGATCGCGCGGTCCGCGCCCATCGCCAGGCTGGTGCGCAGCGTCTCCTGCGCCTTGGCGACGCCGATCGACACCGTCACGACCTCGGTCGCCACGCCCTTTTCCTTCAGGCGGATCGCCTCCTCGACCGCGATCTCGTCGAACGGGTTCATGCTCATCTTGACGTTCGCAAGATCGACGCCGGTCCCGTCCGCCTTGACGCGCGGCTTCACATTATAGTCGATCACTCGCTTCACGGGCACCAGGATCTTCATTTCCAACATCCTCCGGTTGATGCGTCATCGGCCCTGAAAATGCCGACGGGGACGCGACGATCCGATGCCGGATCGCCGCGTCCCTTGACGCCGATGGTTATGGTCGCGTGACCGTTCAGGCGGCTTTCTTGACCTCAGCCACGATCTTGCGGGCCGCATCGCCCAAATCGTCGGCGGGGACGATGGCCAGGCCCGATCCCGCCAAGATGTCCTTGCCCTGCTGGACGTTGGTGCCTTCCAGGCGGACGACCAGGGGAACGGACAGGTTTACTTCCTTGGCGGCGGCGACGATGCCGTCGGCGATGATGTCGCACTTCATGATGCCGCCGAAGATGTTGACGAGGATGCCCTTCACCGCCGGATCGCTGAGGATGATCTTGAACGCGGCCGTCACCTTCTCCTTGCTCGCGCCGCCGCCGACATCCAGGAAGTTGGCGGGGAACATGCCGTTGAGCTTGATGATGTCCATCGTCGCCATGGCGAGGCCGGCGCCGTTCACCATGCAGCCGATGTCGCCGTCCAGCTTGATATAGGCAAGGTCATATTTGGAGGCTTCGAGTTCGGCGGGGTCCTCCTCGCTCTCGTCGCGCAGATCCATCAGATCCTTGTGGCGGAACAGGGCGTTTCCGTCGAAGCCGACCTTGGCGTCGAGGACCAGCAGATTGCCTTGCTTGGTGACGGCCAGCGGGTTGATCTCGATCTGGGCGGCGTCGGTGCCGAGGAACGCGTCATAAAGGGAGGAGGCGACCTTGGCCGCCTGCTTGGCGAGGTCGCCGGTCAGGTGCAGCGCGGCGGCGACGGCGCGGCCATGATGGGGCTGGAAGCCGGTGGCCGGATCGACGGCGAAGGTGTGGATCTTCTCGGGCGTCGAATGGGCGACTTCCTCGATATCCATGCCGCCCTCGGTCGACACGACGAAGGCGACGCGGCCGGTGGCGCGGTCGACCAGCAACGCGAGGTAGAATTCCTTGTCGATGTCCGCGCCGTCGGTGACGTAGAGGCGGTTGACCTGCTTGCCGGCCTCGCCGGTCTGGATCGTCACCAGCGTGTTGCCCAGCATGTCGGTGGCATGGGCCTTCACCTCATCCAGGTTGAAGGCGAGGCGGACGCCGCCCTTGGCGTCGGGCCCCAGTTCCTTGAACTTGCCCTTGCCGCGACCGCCGGCATGGATCTGCGACTTCACGACATAGAGCGGCCCGGGCAGCTTCTTGGCGGCTTCGACCGCTTCCTCGACGGTGAAGGCGGCGTGACCGGCCGCGATCGGCGCCCCATATTTCGCGAGCAGTTCCTTGGCCTGATATTCGTGGATGTTCATGAGCGGGGCCGTCCTTCATGCTGGGGTGGCTTGCGTTGCGCCGGATTAAGCACAGCGGGACAGCGGAAGAAAGCGGATTTTGCAAAGTCACTTTGCAAAATTGCAAAGCAAAATGGCCGATTTTTCGAAGCGAATTGCGAAGTATCGGCCCGAACGTCCGCCTATAGTGCGCAGCCCAAGGCCGCGCGGCTGGTGACCAGGAAGATGTCCGGATCGTCCAGCGCGCGTATCTTGTGGAGGAACCGATCGACAGTCATCCCACCCATGTCGGCCTTCCCCAGCGAGGCGAGCGACTTGAGGCGGCGCAGTTGCGCCAGGCTCAGCCGGTCGACCATGCGGCCCGCCATGCAGGCGGCCATAGGCGGCGAAAGGCCGGCCTCGACCAGCCCGGCGCGGACGCGCTGTTCGGGGGTGACGGTCGCGCAGGCGGGCAGCAGCAGCAGCGCGGCGGACAGCATGGCGGCGCGAAGGGACGGCAGGGGCATGGGATCTATCCGACAGCGGGAAATGGACGGCGCCTTGCTACGACAGATTGGCGATGCGAGACAGGCCTGTCAGTCCGAGAGAGCATGACCTCGCCCTCCATCGGACCATGCAGGACACGACAACCGCGCCATGCGCCGACACGCACACGGACCAGGCAATTAGCCGCCCCGACGCCTGCACTCAGTGGCTGCGCGGCGTGATCCTGTTCTGCCGCGCATAGGCGGTGATTCGATCGGAATAGCCGCGCGCCATTTCCTCATAGGCGACGCGGCCTTCGCTCGAACGGGCCGACTGGGCCCGCAACAGGGATATCTGCTGGCGGTGCAGCAGATAATTGACATCCAGCTCCTTGCTCATGCTCTGCACTCCTCCTCTGCCATGCCCGGGAATGAGGCGTTCAGGTCGGGTGGGCCGATCAAGGAGTCGCTCGTCGGCCAAGAGGAGCTTAGCACAGGCGGAGAAAGGGTGCGAGCGCGACCTGACGCGTGAAAAGCCGTTCCTGTCGCAGATGGAGGGGGGCCGACGCCCGCGCAAGGGAGCGGGCGCCGGCAGAGGGATCAGTTCACCGACATGCCTGGCGTGGCGGCGGGGCTGGTCGCGGGGCGAGCGGTCGAGCTTGCGCTGGTCGAGCTTCCGCCGGCCGAGTCGCGATCGACATTGAGACGGGTCAGCAGGTCGTCCTTGAACTCGTGCAGCTTGCCTTCGTCATACAGCTTCTTGCCGACATAGCCGGCGATGGCGCCGAAAATCAGGGTGCGGATCATGATAGCGGTCCTCATAGGTTGGAACGGGCTATCAACGGCGCGGTGAGGCAAGGGTTCCGGCCGCTTCATCCCGTCACGCGACGAGCGGTGCGCGGGCGGGGTCGCGGTGATGGCCAGGCGGTCCGCTGGCGCTTGGGAAGAGTGTCGCATCCTCGCGGCGCACCCTTCACTCCGCCGCCACGCTCTCCAGCCCCAGCAGCGGCGCGAGATAATGGCCGGTGAAGGATCGCGGCTCCTTCGCCACCTTCTCCGGTGTGCCCTCGGCCACCACTTCGCCGCCCTTGACGCCCCCTTCGGGGCCCATGTCGATGATCCAGTCGGCCGTCTTGATGACGTCCAGATTATGCTCGATCACGACCACGCTGTTGCCCTGGTCGACCAGGGCGTGGAGGACTTCCAGCAGCTTCCTCACATCCTCGAAATGCAGGCCGGTGGTGGGCTCGTCCAATATATAGAGGGTGTTGCCGGTCGCCCGCCGCGAAAGCTCCTTGGCGAGCTTGACGCGCTGCGCCTCGCCGCCCGACAGGGTCGTCGCCTGCTGGCCGACCTTGACATAGCCCAGGCCCACTTCGGCAAGCATCGCCATCTTGTCGCGGATCGGCGGCACCGCCTTGAAGAACGCGACCGCGTCCTCGACCGTCATGTCCAGCACGTCGGCGATGCTCATCCGCTTGAACTTCACCTCCAGCGTCTCGCGATTGTAGCGCGCGCCATGGCACACGTCGCAAGTGACATAGACGTCGGGAAGGAAGTGCATCTCGATCTTGAGCACGCCGTCGCCCTGGCACGCCTCGCAGCGGCCGCCCTTGACGTTGAAGCTGAAGCGGCCGGGCTTGTAGCCGCGCGCCTGGGATTCGGGGAGGCCCGCGAACCAGTCGCGGATGTTGGTGAAGGCGCCGGTATAGGTGGCGGGGTTCGACCGGGGGGTGCGGCCGATCGGCGACTGGTCGATGTCGATCACCTTGTCGCAATGTTCAAGGCCCGTCACCTTGTCATGCGCGCCCGCGATGATCCGCGCGCCGTTCAGCGCGCGGGCCGAGGCGGCGTAGAGCGTGTCGATGGTGAAGCTGGACTTGCCGGAACCCGAAACCCCGGTGATGCAGGTGAAGGTGCCGAGCGGGATGGACGCCGTCACCCCGCGCAAATTATTGGCGCGGGCATTGTGGACGGTCAGCTTCTTGCCCGTGCCCTTGCGGCGCTTGCCCGGCACCTCGATGCGGCGGGTGCCGTTCAGATAGTCGGCGGTCAGCGATCCCCTGGCGGCTAGTATTTCAGGCAGCGTGCCCTGCGCGACGATGGCGCCGCCATGGACGCCCGCGCCCGGCCCCATGTCCACGATATAGTCGGCGGTGCGGATCGCATCCTCGTCATGCTCGACGACGATGACGCTGTTGCCGAGGTCCCGGAGCCTCTTGAGGGTGATGAGCAGCCGGTCATTGTCCCGCTGGTGCAGGCCGATCGACGGTTCGTCGAGCACGTAGAGCACGCCGGACAGGCCGCTGCCGATCTGCGAGGCGAGGCGGATGCGCTGGGACTCGCCGCCCGACAGCGTGCCGCTGGTGCGGTCGAGGTTCAGATAATCGAGGCCGACATTGTTGAGGAAGCCCAGCCGCTCGACGATCTCCTTGAGGATGGCGCGGGCGATCTGGCCCTGCTGCTCGTTCAGATGCTCGGGCATGGCGGTGAAGAAGGCGAGCGCGTCCACCACGCTGCGGCGGGTGGAGAGCGAGATGTCCTCGCCCGCGATCTTCACGGCCAGCGCCTCGGGCTTCAATCGCGCGCCATGGCAGGTCTCGCACGGCATCGCCGTCTGATATTTACTGAGTTCCTCCCGCATCCAGGCGCTTTCGGTCTGGATCAGCCGGCGGTTGAGATTGCCGATCACCCCCTCGAAGGGCTTCTTCACCTCATAGCTTTTGCGGCCGTCCATGAAGCGCAGCGTGACCGGCTTGCCGCCCGTGCCGTGAAGGATGATGAGCTTCACCTCGCCCGGCAGGTCGGCCCAGGGCGTGTCGAGCGAGAAGCCGAACGCGGTGGCGAGGCTGCCCAGCACCTGCATATAATAGGGGCTTGGCGGGTTCGACTTCGCCCAAGGGACGACCGCGCCCTTCTTCAGCGACAGCGCCTCGTTGGGCACGACCAGCTCGGGGTCGAACTCCTGCCGCTCGCCCAGCCCGTCGCAGGCGGGGCAGGCGCCCTGGGGGGCGTTGAAGGAGAAGAGGCGCGGCTCGATCTCCGATATGGTGAAGCCGCTGACGGGGCAGGCGAATTTTTCGGAGAAGACGATGCGGTTGGCGGGAATGCCCGCGCCCTTCATCTTGCCCTTGTCCGTCACCCCAGCGGAAGCTGGGATCTCGGGCGTGGTCGCGCCGCCGCCTGAGATGCCAGCCTGCGCTGGCATGACGGAATTGGAGAGGTCTGCCACTGCTCCATCCGCCAAATCCACATAGGCAAGCCCGTCGGCAAGCTTCAGCGCCTGCTCGAAACTGTCCGCGAGACGGGTGGTCATGTCGGGGGCGACGGCCAGGCGGTCGACCACCACCTCAATGTCATGCTTATATTTCTTGTCGAGGGCGGGGGCATCCTCGATCGGGTAGATTTCGCCGTCGATGCGGACGCGGGTGTAGCCCGCCTTCTGCCATTCGGCGAGTTCCTTGCGATATTCGCCCTTGCGCCCGCGCACGACCGGAGCGAGCAGGTAGAAGCGGGTGCCTTCGGGCAGGGTCAGTACGCGATCGACCATCTGACTGACGGTCTGAGCGCTGATCGGCAGGCCCGTGGCGGGCGAGTAGGGGACGCCGACCCGCGCCCACAGCAGCCGCATATAGTCGTAGATTTCCGTGACAGTGGCGACCGTGGAGCGGGGGTTGCGGCTGGTCGTCTTCTGCTCGATCGAGATTGCCGGGCTCAACCCCTCGATATGCTCGACATCGGGCTTCTGCATCATCTCCAGAAACTGGCGCGCATAGGCGGAGAGCGACTCGACATAGCGGCGCTGCCCCTCGGCATAGATGGTGTCAAAGGCGAGGGAGGATTTGCCCGAACCCGACAGGCCCGTGATGACGATCAGGCTGTCGCGCGGCAGGTCGACGTCGACGCCCTTGAGATTATGCTCGCGCGCACCGCGCACGGAAATATGGGTTAGACTCATAGGGCTGCGTGGTTCCAGATTTGTTCTTTGGGGGCAAGGGGCAGAAATGGATATGGGCGCGCGTGCGGCGGGCCGCAATAGTCGCCCGCGGGCGGCGCCGCGACGGCCGTATCGGCGCGCTATGTCGTTAGTCGAGCGGTCCCGGCCGTTGGTCGGCGGGCCCCGCCGTTCGCCTCTGTCCATCGAGCGGTGGTCGAAGCCCGGATTACAGCGCGCCGCCAACCGCTATGGTCGGGCATAAGCCATGCCGCCCTTCCGGGGCGGGCCGACGGAAGAACGGCCTTCGCGCCGTCGTCCAGGCGAGCGTTTCGACGAGATCCTGAAGTGCCCGACAGCGCCCAGGATACGCCCCCGGTCATCCCTTGCACCGGGGGCGTCTTTGCGTCCGGCGACTTTTCTATTTCCGCTTTCCCTTACGGCAAGCTCGCTTCCATGTCGTTCGTCGGGTGTTGGTCATGCCGTTGGTCCGCCGCCGTCTGCGCTTCGTCGATGCGCGTGTCGTTCGCCGACCGAAACGGCGGTCGGTCGAACGGCGCGCGCCGGCCCCGGCGGACGGGCCTAGAGAGAGGGGGCAGGACGGTTGGTCTCACCCAGACACCAGCAACGTCCGCACCGGAAGGCCCCATGCCCCTAACAAGAGGCCGCCCGGTCGAAGGACTTCAGTTTGAGGAGACTATCGCCATGTTCGCCACCAAGACCCTTTTCGCCCTTTCCGCCGCCGCGTCGCTGGCCTTTGCCGGTTCCGCCAGCGCCGGCGAGTTCCAGTCCAACGGCCGCACGTCGGTCGTTCGCTTTCACGACATCGACCTGGCCGACGCCGCCGGTCAGAAGGAACTGAACCGCCGCATCCGGGCCGCCGCCAAGCGGGTATGCGTCAGCGCCGACGCGGCGACGATGCAGGCCTGTCGCGACGCCGCAATCGACCATGTCGAGGCGCCGATCGCCTCCGCCATCGCCCGCGCGGCGACCGGGGAGCGCTATGCCGCGCAGGACGTGAAGAAGACCCGGTCCTTCACCGGCAACTGACGCGGACGCTATTCCGTCAACAAGAAAAAGGCCCTGGCGCGCCGCCGGGGCCTTTCGTTGTGCGGAGAGGCGCGAAGCTTACCGCCCGGTCATGGCCTTCGCATTGGCAAGGAAGGTGCGGCCGATGCGGATTTCGATCCCGTCGGCGAGGCAGGCGAACCACACGCCGCTGCCGTCATGGCGCAGCCGGGCGATATGGTCGCGGCGAACGATGTGCGATCGGTGCAGGCGCACGAAGCAGGTCGGATCGAGCCGGGTTTCGAGCGAGCTGATCGTCTGGTGCAGCAAATAGCTGTGCGCGCCGACATGCAGGCGCATATAGTCGCGCTCCGCCTCGATCCGGTCGATCCGGTCGGCGCCGACGCGGATCAGTTCGGAGCGGTGCGGCACCCAGAACTCCTCCGCCCATTGCGTCTCTGGCTCGGCGGGCAGGGCCGCGGGCGGATCGGCGCGGTTGGCGAGCGCCGTCTCCACCCGGTCGATCGAGCGGGTCAGCCGGTCATGGGCCACGGGCTTCAGCAGATAGTCGATCGCGGCGAGATCGAACGCCTCGACTGCGAACCCCTCGAACGCGGTGACGAAGATGATCGCCGGGCGCAGGCCCGTGCGGCCGACCGCGCGAGCGACGCCGATGCCGTCGAGCAGCGGCATGGCGATGTCGAGCATGACGAGATCGGGACGCAGCCCGTCGATCAGCCGCAACGCCGCCTCGCCGTCGCTGGCGGTGCCGACCAGAGTGATGCGCGGCTCGCGGGCGCAGAGCATCTGGAGCCGCTCGACCGCCAGCGGCTCGTCATCGACGATCATCGTGCGGATGGGCGTCGTCATTCCAGTCAGCAGCCTTTGCGGACGATCGGCAGGGTCAGATGGACGGCGAATCCGCCCTCCGCCCTTGGGCCATAGACGATCGTGCCCCCTTCGCCATAGCGGGCCACCAGCCGATCACGCACATTGGCAAGGCCGATGCCGCTGCCGCCATCGCCCTCTCCGGGCGGCATGTTGCCGTCATCCAGGACGGAAAGATGCAGCATCCCCTCCTTCTCGCCGGCGGCGATCGTGATGGTGACGGGGCGGGAGGTGCGCGACACGCCATATTTGATGGCGTTTTCGACCAGCGGCTGGAGGATCAGGCCAGGCACGCAGCAGTTCATCAGATTGTCCGGAATGGCGATGCGCGTGGTCAGGCGATCGGGAAAGCGCACCCCCTCTATGTCCAGATAGAGTTTCTGGAGATGCACTTCCTCCGACAAGGGCACGTCGTCCAGCGGATCGCCGGTCAGGCTGGTGCGATAGAAGTTGGAGAGCGACATGATCATCTGTTCGGCCTCGTCCCGCCGATCCTTCATGACGAGGCTGGAGAGGGAGTTCAACGTGTTGAACAGGAAATGGGGGTTCACCTGATAGCGCAGCGAGCGCAGTTCGGCCTGCTGCGCGGCGCGTTCCAGCCGGGCGGCGCGGCGCTCGGTGCGGTGTGCCTCGCTCGCATAGGCGAGGGCGAGATAGAGGCCGGCCCAGGCGGCGAGGAAGAAATAGCGGCTGATCGCGTCCTCGGCGATCTGCTTGACGGCGAAGCCCGGCTCGGCCGCATATTTCTGATATTCGGCCATCGCCTGTTCGGTGTTGGGAAACAGCCCCACCGGGTCGTAGATGTTGAAGATATAGAAATTGGCGGCGGCCATCGCGATCGCGAAGGGGATGGCCAGCGAAAAGGCGACGATGATCCGCGTGGGCAGGCCCCGCCGGTCGAACCGGCGCACGACCAAATAGAGTATCCAGGTGACGACGATGCCGATGACCGTCACGACCGCGCGGCGCGCGGCCAGCTCGCCCTGCGCGCCGAAATCGAGCAGCACGGCTCGCAGGCTGACCAGCAGGGCGTAGAAGAACCAAAAGCCGAGGATAGAATAGAGGGCGAGCGTGGGCGAAACCCCGGACGCACGCTCTTCAAAAGAGGTTGTCATGGCGCGATGCTACGCGACCGCGCGCCGCCTGTCGCCCCCCTAAGGACACACTGGTCGAAGCGCCGCGCTTGTTGGTCGATCGCGCTGCAATGCCGATGCGGAACCCGAAAGGGGGGCGATGCGCTTATGGAGCAGCAACGCAGCGCAGCGCAGGAGAAGAGTCATGGCGGACGGTGTGCCGGAAATCGAAAAGGACGAGACCACGGCCAAGCGGCCGAGCGACGATCAGGACCATGTCTGCACCCAGGAAGAGACTTTGGACGAAAGCCTGGAGGATTCGATGGACGCATCCGACCCGCCTGCGGTCACCCAGCCGGGCGATCATGGCGATCCGGTGCCCTCTTCAGGATTTCCTGAATAGGCGGACGCGGTGGGGTCGGCGCGCACCTGCCTCGGCGGCGGGGCGAGGCCCGCGACCATGCTGATCATATAGGTGCGCCCTGTCATCATTCTGTCGCATCCGCCGATTTTCATGTTGCGCCGCAAAAAGAAATCTGATCCCTTGCTTTCTGTCAGCCGAACGGGCGCTTAAGCATTCGGTAAGCATGATGAGCGCATGTTCGGCTGGTCGGCTTCAAGTCGGAGGGCAAGACATGGGCACGAGTGCAAAGCCAGCGGACGGGGCGATAACCCTCGCTGAATTACGGGAGTTCGCCAGTTTTTCCGCTGCGACGCAGCGCTATATCCGTCGGTCGCTGGACATTGGCCTCCACCGCCGCGACGCGATGAAGCTGTGGTCGCGCGACATGGTGGAGGAAGCGAGCATCCGGGCGCAGGCGCGGATCTACAACCGGCTGGACGAGATCAAGTCGCGCGTGCCCGACGACAGCGGGCTTGAGCAGGTGGAGCCTTTCATGGCGCCGCTAGTCACCGTCTCCGCCTTCGATCTGGGGCAGGATCGGCTGGGCAGCTTTTCGGCCTATCGCTTCCTTTATGAGCGGCTGATCGGCGCGGGCGCGCGGCCCTGGCTTCCGGGCGCTTTCTGCGCGGCGGCCAGCCTGCCGCATCTCCATCCCGAAAAGCGGCGGCTGCTGCTCCAGTCGATCAGCGAGGCGGCGGCGACGGCCGCAGGCTGGTCGAACCGGGAACCGACCTTCTATCCCGAATGGGTCGAGAAGGTGGACGTCACCAAGCCGGCCAATTGAAAGGCGCGCCGAGCCGGTCCGGGGGGAACGGCGCGGATGACGCCCATGGCGGAAGCGACATCCTGCTGGCTATGCGTCCGTCCGCTGGGGCGAAGCGTGGAATGGCATCATCCCGTGCCCAGGAGCAGGGGCGGCAGGACGACCGTGCCGCTGCATCCGATCTGCCACCGCGCCGTCCATGCCCATTTCACCAATGCCGAACTGGCCGCCATCGGCGCGGCGGTCGAGCGTTTGCGCGCCGCCCCGGCGATCGCGGGGTTCCTTGCCTGGATTGATGGCAAGCCGCCCGACTTTCACGCGCCGACGCGGCGGAAGGGAGGTTCTAGGCTCGATCCCCCTCCGTTCGGTTCGACTAGCCTTCGAGCGTGTCGAGAAGGCGTATCGAGAACGCGAGCGAAGCGCCGATTTCTCGACTTCGGTTCTCGACAAGCTCGAACCTCCGCTCGAAACGACGGTTCTGGTTGCCACTCGACGCTCGAGATACGTCGCATGAAGGCTTCTCGACTCCAGCCTGTCCCGAGCGCCTGCCTTCGCAGCGGTCGAGGGGCTCGAAGCGACTATTCAATCAAAACAAGCTTTAGCCGTTCACCACCGTCCCGCCATTGGGATGGAGCACCTGTCCCGACATATAGCTGGCGTCGTCGCATGCCAGGAACAGGAAGCTGGGGGCGACTTCGTTCGGCTGGCCGGGGCGTCCCATTGGTGTCGATTCGCCGAAATGCTCCAGCTTTTCCGGAGTCGCTCCGCCCATGGGATTGAGCGGGGTCCAGATCGGGCCGGGTGCGACGGCGTTGACGCGGATGCCGTCCTTGATCAGATTTTCCGACAGGCTGCGCGTGAAGGCGGTGATGGCGCCCTTGGTGGCGCTATAGTCGAGCAGCTCGCCCGACCCCTGATACATGGTGACGCTGGTGCAGTTGATGATCGCCGCGCCCTGTTTCAGATGCGGGCGCGCCGCCTGCGTCAGGAAGAACATGCCGAATATGTTGGTCTGGAAGGTGCGGCGAAGCTGGTCCTCGCTGATCCCCCTTATGTCCTCGTCGGGATGCTGCTCCCCGGCATTGTTGACCAATATGTCGAGCCGTCCGAATCGGTCGATCACTTGCGCCACCGCGCCGTCGCAGAAGGACTTGTCGCCCACGTCCCCGGCGATGGTGAGCGCCTGCCGCCCCTCCGCCTCGACGATGCGGGCGGTTTCGCGGGCGTCGTCATGTTCGCACAGATAGAGGATGGCGACATCCGCGCCCTCGCGCGCGTAAAGCGCGGCCACCGCCCGGCCGATGCCGCTGTCGGCGCCGGTCACCAGCGCGACCTTCCCGGCGAGCCGGCCCGAGCCCGGATAGCGCGGCTCCCATTCGGGCTTGGGCTCCAGCCGGCTTTCATGGCCGGGCAGGCCGTCTTCGTGAATCATTTCCTGATGGTCGGACATGGGCAAGTCTCCTTCGCTCGTCCAACGCCCGATCCGCGCCCTTGTTCAGCGCCGCCGGTAGCGGAAATACCACACTTCATAGCCCTTGCGCCGGGCCTTCGCCTCATAGCGGGTCTCGGGCCAGCCGCCGGGACGGGTCAGGAAGTCCCGCGGCTCGTTCGCCAGCCATTCGAAATCCGGGTGGCCGTTCATCACCATCAGCGCCCAGCGCAGATAGACCGGATGATCGGTGCCGAAGCGGAACTCGCCACCCGGCTTCAGCTTGCGCGCGATCATCGCGACCGGGCCGGGGTTCATCATCCGGCGCTTGGCGTGCCGGGCCTTGGGCCAGGGATCGGGGTGGAGCAGATAGACGAAGTTGAGCGCGCCGTCGGGAATGCGCGAGAGGACTTCCAGCGCGTTACCCATGTGGATGCGGACATTGCCAAGGCCCGCGTCGCGAATATGGGCGAGGGCGGTGACGACTCCGTTCAGGAAGGGCTCGCAACCGATGAAGCCATGATCGGGCAGCAGGTCGGCGCGATAGGCCAGATGCTCGCCGCCGCCAAAGCCGATCTCGAAATGCAGCGGGCGGTCATAGCCGAACAGCGCGGCGGCGGTGACCGGCCCTTCTTCGGGAACCGACAAGGCGGGGAGAAGGCTGTCCACCAATTGCTGCTGCCCGGCACGCAGCTTGTGCCCGGACTGGCGGCCATAGAGGCGGTTGAGGGTGGTCGGGTCTCCCGACTTGTGCGCTGTCATGGTCGGGGCCGATAGCTTCCGCCCGCGCCGCTGCCAAGGGCGGCCGGCGGCTTTTCCCTTCGCGCGGAGCCTTTTCGCGGGCGGTGCCACGTTCTACAGCATGACGGATGCGCCTCGATCCCGCCCCCGACGCCCGCCCGGCCGCCACCGTCATCCTTCTGCGCGACCGGAACGAAGGGCCGCCCGACCTGCTGCTGATGGAGCGCGCCTCTAGCATGGTTTTCGCGCCGGGCGCGCTGGTCTTTCCCGGCGGGGCGGTCGATCCCGGCGACGCGGTGCTGGCTGCGCATATGGCGGCGGACCTGCCGCCGGACGAGGGCGCGGCGCGAGTCGCGGCGGTGCGCGAGACGCTGGAGGAAAGCGGGCTAGGGATCGGATTTCCCGACGATTTTCCAGCCGAGCGGCTGATCGCGATGCGCCGCGCCATGGCCGAAGGCGCGTCGTTCGGGACCCTGCTCGACGCCGAAGGGGTGGCGCTGGACCTGTCGGTGCTGCTGCCCTTCGCCCGGTGGCATCCCGCCGCCTTCGAAAGGGCGAGGCGCGCCTATGACACCCGCTTCTACCTGACCCGCGCGCCGCGAGCGCAGGAGGCGCTGGCCGATGCGAACGAAACCGTCCACCTGTTCTGGAGCGGCGCGGCGGCGGCGCTCGCGCGATGCGACGCGGGCGAGGGCAAGGTGATCTTTCCGACCCGCCGGAATCTGGAGCGGCTGGCGCAATATCGAAGCTTCGAGGAGGCGGCGTCCCACGCGGCGGCGATCCCGGCGACGAAGATCACCCCCTGGTTCGAGGATCGGGAGGGGGAGCGTCATCTCTGCATTCCCGACGATCTGGGTTATCCGGTGACATCGGAACTTTTGGCGCGGGCTGTCCGTCACTGACCCTGTGCGAAGGGTGCATCATATATTGCGGTGGCTAGTCGGGCTGGCGGTCCTGGCGGTCGCTGGGCTGATCCTGTTCGCGCTCGCGCGGCAGAGGCCGCAGGACCTGCCCTGGACGGCGCTCGACCTGGCGCAGCCGGTGGGGATGTTCACCGGCCGCAAGCTCGCAGCGCTGACGGGCGACGCGGCTGGATGCAGGGCGCTGCTGGACCGGGCGGGGGTCGCCTACAGCCCGATGAAGCCGGGCGGCGAGGGGCAATGCGCCTATGCCGACGCCGTGCGGTTGAAGGCGGACGATGAGGCGATCGCGCTCGCCCCCGCCTCGGTCGCGCCCTCCTGCCCGGTGGTCGCGGCGCTGAAATTATGGGAATGGCATGTCGTGCAGCCGGCGGCGCAGCGCGCCTTCGGCCAGCCGGTGCGCGCGATCACCCATTTTGGCAGCTATAGCTGCCGGCGCATATATGGCCGCAGCCAGGGCGATTTCAGCGAACATGCGACCGCCGACGCGCTGGACGTGGCGGGCTTCGTGCTGAAGGACGGGCGGCGGATCACGGTGGTCGGCGATTGGCGCGGCGAGGGCAAGGACGCGGCCTTCCTGCACGAGGTGCGCGACGGGGCGTGCGACCTGTTTTCCACGGTGCTGTCGCCCGACTATAACGCCGCGCACCGCGACCATCTGCATCTGGATCAGGCGGAACGCGGGGCGACGGGGTGGCGGGCCTGCCGGTAGGGAGGGGGTTGGCCAATTGGCCGTCATCATCCCAAATCTGATCCTGCCGCCTTTTCTCCACGCCGAGCTAATGGATGCCGGATCAGGTCCGGCATGACGGCAATGAAGCGCTACTGCCCGAAGCCGCCCTCACGCGCCATCGTCACCGCTTCGCGCGCCGCCGCCAGCAGCGCGCCGCTCTTGGCCTCGCATTCGCGCTGCTCATATTCGGCCTGGCTGTCGGCGACGATGCCCGCGCCCGCCTGAACGTGCATGACGCCGTCCTTGAGCACGGCGGTGCGCAGGACGATGCAACTGTCCATATTGCCGTCCGGGCCGAAATAGCCGACCCCGCCGGCATAGGCGCCGCGCGTCTCCGGCTCCAGTTCGGCGATGATCTGGCAGGCGCGGACCTTGGGCGCGCCCGACACGGTGCCGGCCGGAAAGCCTGCGAACAGGGCGTCGAGCGCGTCCTTTTCGGGCGACAGGCGGCCGACGACGTTGGACACGATGTGCATGACGTGGCTGTAGAACTCGACCGTATAGCTGTCGGTCACCGTCACCGTTCCGGCGGCGGCGACGCGGCCGACATCGTTTCGTCCAAGGTCCAGCAGCATCAGATGCTCGGCCCGTTCCTTGGGATCGGCGAGCAGGCTTTCGCGGTTGGCGGCGTCCTCGACCGCATTCTTGCCGCGCGGCCGCGTGCCCGCAATCGGGCGGATCGTGACCTCCCCGTCGCGCGCGCGCACCAATATCTCCGGGCTGGACCCGATCAGCGCGAAACCCGGCAGGTCGAGATAATAGAGGAAGGGGGACGGGTTGATCCGCCGCAGCGCGCGATAGAGGGCAATCGGCGGCAGGGTGAAGGGGCTGGTGAAGCGCTGGGCCAGCACCACCTGGAATATGTCGCCCGCGACGATATAGTCCTTGGCCCGGTCGACCATCGCGGCGTAGCGGGCCGGTTCCAGGACCGGCGTGACCGCGATGTCGGCGATATCGGCCGGAACGTCGCCGGCCGGGAGCGGCGCGGCGAGTCGAGCGGCGGTGGCGTCGATCCGGTCCAGCGCGCCCTCTATCGCCTTGTCGGCGTCGGTAAAGCTGCCCTTCCAGACCGGCGCGACCAGATAGAGCGCGTCGGCGAGGCGATCGAACACCAGGATCACCGAGGGCCGCACGAACAGCATGTCCGGCAGGCCGATCGGATTGGGATCGGGCCGGGGCAGTTTTTCGACCAGGCCCACGGTTTCATAGCCGAAATAGCCGACCAGGCAGGCGAGCGCGGGCGGCAGGGCGGGGTCCATGTCCGCCCGGCATTCGGCGACGAGCGCGCGCAGCGCATCGAGCGCTCCTCTGCCCAGTGGTTCGAACGCGGCGCGATCGGTGGCCCATGCGTGGTTGATTTCCGCGCGTTCGCCCTGCGCGCGAAAGACCAGATCGGGGGCAAGGCCGATCAGGCTGTAGCGGCCGCGCACCGCGCCGCCCTCCACCGACTCCAGCAGATAGTCGCCCCGGTCGGCCTCAAACAATTTGAGCGCGGCGGATATCGGCGTGTCAGTGTCGGCGATCTGGCGGCGCCAGACGAGCGCCGAACGGCCGGCCTCCAGCGTGGCGCGGACATCCGCCAGCATGTCGGGCCGTCCCCGATCCCGCGCCGCCGTCGCCATGCCCTACTGACCCGCGCCGTTGGCGGCGGCCAGCGCGCGCTTCACGTTCGCCACCGCCTTCGGATTGCGGGTGACGCCGAGCTGCTTTTCGATCGCGCGCTCGAACTGCTGGCCATATTCGTCGCCCACGACCTGCGAAAGCTGGCCGCCGACCTGCTTCAGCAGCTCCGGCTGCCCCCCCGCGTCGCCGCGCTTGATGCCGTCCAGCTTGATGACCAGATAGCCGCGATCCTGACCGATCGGCAGCGTCTTGACGCTGCCGGCTACCATCGAAAAGAGCATGGCGATGGCGGGTTCGGGCCGCTGGTCGCCGCGCATGATATCGGCGCGGCGGCCGCCCAGCGTCTGCGGCGCGGGCAGGCGGACCCCGGCGTCCGCGATCGCCTTCGCCAGCGGAACGCCCTTGGCCACCTTGGCCTGCACCTGCTCGGCCAGCGCCTTCGCCTTCAGATTGCCCTGGTTGAGCTTATATTGGGCGACGATCGCCGGCTTGACCTTGGCGAGCGGCGGCGGCGCGGCGGCGATAATGTCGACCGGCGCGGCGAGCGCATAGCGTTGGTTGGGGGCGATCGGCACGAGCTGCGCGTCGTCATCGGCGCTCATGGCAAAGACCGGAGCGAGCAGCGCCTTGATGTCGGCGCCCGGTTGGAACGCCACGTCCTCCACATTCTGGCCCGTGGACAACAGCGGCGGCGTGGTCTCCAGCTTCAGCCCATTGTCCTTCGCCACTTCCTCGAACGTGCCGCCGTCGGCGATCTGGTCCTCGATCTTGCCGGTGAAGTCGGTCAGCAGGCGCTGTTCATTCTCGGCGCGCAGCGCGGCGGCGATCTCCGCCCGCGCCGCGTCCAGCGACCGGGCGGGCACCCGCTCGATCCCCGTGACCTTAAGCAGCACCCAGCCGAGCGACCCGCGCACCGGTCCTACCAGCGCGCCCTGGCTCGCGGCGAATGCGGCGTCGGCCACGGCCTTGGACGCGGCGCCGGTCAGCGCCTCACGGCTCTGCTTGTCGAGCGTCGAGACGGCGAGGCCCGCTCCTTGCGCGGCGGCGGCGAGCGACTGGCCGCCCTTCACCTTCGCGGCGATCGCCTTCGCGCCCGCCTCGGTCGGCAGCACGAGTTGCTCGACGCTGCGGGTCTCGGACGCGGCATAGCGCGCCTTGTTGCGGTTATAATAGGCCGCGATGTCGGCCTCCTTGGGCTGCGCGGCCTGGGCGAAGCGGCTGCGGTCGATCAGCGCGTAGCGGATGCGGCGCTGCTCGGGGATCAAGAAACGGCTGGCGTTGCGCTTGTAGTAATCGGCGAGCTGCGCGTCGGTCGGGTCCTTGACGTCGGCGAAGGCCATGGCGGGGATCGCCGCGATCGTGCCCTGGCGCGCTTCCAGCAGCAGCGAGGCATAGGGCAGGACGAGGCTGGCCGGCAGCTTGGCGCCCAGCGTCGCCGGGCCGACGAGCTGCTTGCCCAATATCTCGCGGCTGATGTCGTCGCGCAGCGCGCTCTCGGTCAGCCGCTCGCGCGCGAGCAGGGCGCGGAACTGATCCTGGCTGAAATTGCCGGCCGCGTCCTGGAAGGCGGGGATCTGCGCGATCTGGGCGTCGACCAGCCGCTTGCTGATGCGCATGCCCTGGTCCTGCGCATATTCCTTGAGCGCGAGGGCGGCGACGAGTTGGTCATAGACCTGCTCCGGGCCGCGCTCCGCGAAGAAGGAGTCGATCGCCATCCCCGGATTCTGCTTGCGCCCATTTTCGAACACGCGTTGGGCGCGCTCCTGAAACTCCGCCTCGGTCAGCTTCGACCCGCCGACCTTGGCCGCCGTCCCGCCGCCGCCGGTGAACGAACCCAGGCCGCCATTGCCGGTGATGTCGCCCGCGACAAAGGCGAAGGCGATCATGCCGAGGAAGAGCAGCGCGATGATCGCGCCGAACCGGGATGTGGTGAACCGGCGAAAGACAGAGAGCATTGCATGTCCCGAAAACTGGGTTTTGTGATCGGACCCTTTAGGCCGGGCCGCGCGTGGCGGCAACAGCTTGGTTAGCGGGGTGGACAAATGGCCGACGGCCGTTCATCGGCTGAACCCGATCCAACGTGCAGGGAGGATTGGCACGATCATGAGCAGGCGCAAGCTGGTAGTCGGCAACTGGAAGATGAACGGGCTGCGCGCGCAGCTGGGCCAAGTGGAGGCGATCGGCGCGCTGGCGTCCGCCCATCCGGCGGCCGAGGTGGGGCTGTGCGTGCCCGCGACGCTGATCGGCGCGGCGCACGCGGTGAAGGGCGGCGCCTTCATCGGCGCTCAGGATTGCCACATGAAGGAGAGCGGGGCGCATACCGGATGCCTGTCGGCCGTGATGTTGGCGGAAGCCGGGGCGAGCTGGACCATCGTCGGCCATAGCGAGCGGCGTGAGGACCAGGGCGAGAGTGACGCGGACGTGGCGGCCAAGGCGCTGGCGGCCAGGGCGGCGGGGCTGAAGGTGATCCTGTGCGTGGGCGAGAGCCTGGACGTGCGGGACGCGGGCAACGCGGAGGCCGTGGTGTCGGCGCAGTTGCTGGCGTCGCTGCCGCAAGGCGCGGCGGCAGACTGGCTGTCCATCGCCTATGAGCCGATCTGGGCGATCGGCACCGGCCGCATCCCGACGATGGAGCAGGTCGCGGCGATGCACGGCGCGTTGCGTGCGGCGCTGGAAGGGCGGATCGGCGCGGAGGCGGCCGCCATGCGCATCCTCTATGGCGGGTCGATGAACGGCGACAATGCGGCAGAGCTGATGGCCGTCAGCGACGTCGACGGCGGCCTGGTGGGCGGCGCGAGCCTGACCGCGGAAAAGTTCGCGGGCGTGATCGCCGCGGCGGCCTGAAAGAAGCGCGTCCCTTCGAAGCGCAAGGTCAAGAAGGGGCGGGGCGAGGTTGAACCTTGCCCCCATCCCCGCTATGGGACCGCCAACCTCTTCCCATTGCCGGACATAAAAGTCGCATGTTCACCTTCATCCTCGTCGTGCAGGCCATCATCGCCGCCTGCCTAGTCACCGTCATCCTCATGCAGCGGTCGGAAGGCGGCGGGTTGGGCGTGGGCGGCAGCCCGTCGGGGCTGATGTCGGCGCGCGGCGCGGCCGATTTCCTGACGCGCTCGACGACGGTGCTGGCGACGCTGTTCGTGGGCCTGTCGGTCGTTCTGGCGGTGATCGCCTCCGTCCGCCACGCGCCCAGCACCATCGACACGTCGCTCAGGCAAGCGCCGGTCAGCGCGCCAGCCGCGAATGGCCCCGCTCCGGCGGCGGGCGATCCGCTGGCGGGCGCGGCCCGGTCAGTCGGCAATGGCGAGGCCAGCAACGGCGCAGTTCCGCTCGCCGACTGATCGTCTACGACAGTTTCCGACTTTTTTTGAGCGCGCGTGGATTCGCGCGCTTGCCCTTTGTTGTTCCGAAAGGCTAAGCCTCCTCTCCCATGGCGCGGTATATTTTCATCACCGGCGGCGTGGTCTCCTCGCTTGGCAAGGGCCTGATGGCCGCATCCCTTGCGGCGCTGCTGCAAGCGCGTGGATATCGCGTCCGAATCCGCAAGTTCGATCCCTATCTGAACGTCGATCCGGGCACGATGAGCCCCTATCAGCATGGCGAAGTCTATGTGACCGACGACGGGGCGGAGACCGACCTCGACCTTGGCCATTATGAGCGCTTCACCGGCGTGTCGGCCCGCCAGTCCGACAATGTGACCCAGGGCCGCGTCTATCAGACGATCATCCAGCGGGAGCGGCGCGGCGACTATCTGGGCGCGACCGTGCAGGTCATCCCGCACGTCACCGACGAGATCAAGGCGTTCGCCCTGTCGGAGACCGACGACCTGGACTTCGTGCTGTGCGAGATCGGCGGCACCGTCGGCGACATCGAAAGCCTGCCCTTCATGGAGGCTATCCGCCAGCTTCACAACGATCTGGGACGGGGCAATTCCATCTTCGTCCACGTGACGCTGGTCCCCTATATCGCGGCGGCGGGCGAGCTGAAGACCAAGCCGACCCAGCATAGCGTGCGCGAGCTGACATCGCTCGGCATCCAGCCGGACATCCTGCTGTGCCGCTGCGAACATCCGCTGCCGGACAGCGAACGGCGCAAGATCGCGCTGTTCTGTAACGTCCGGCCCGAAGCGGTGATTCCCGCGCTCGACGCCAGCAGCATCTATGCCGTCCCGGCCCAATATCATGCCGAGGGGCTGGACGCCGAAGTGCTGCGCGCCTTCGGCATGGAGGATGCGAAAGCTCCGGCGCTGGATCGCTGGATCGACATCATGGACCGTCAGCGCAACCCGGAAGGGGAAGTGACGATCGGCGTTGTCGGCAAATATGTCGGCCTGCCGGACGCCTATAAATCGCTGTACGAGGCGCTGACCCATGGCGGTTTCGCCAACCGGGTGAAGGTCAACATCAAATGGATCGACGCCGAGCTGTTCGAGCGGGAGGGCGAGGATATCGCCGCGCGGCTGGAGCCGATGCACGGCATCCTCGTCCCCGGCGGCTTTGGCGTGCGCGGGTCCGAGGGGAAGATTTCCAGCGTGAGGTTCGCGCGCGAACGCGACGTGCCCTTTTTCGGCATATGTCTGGGGATGCAGATGGCCTGCATCGAAGGCGCGCGGAACACGGCGGGGATCGAGAACGCCTCGACCACCGAGTTCGGCGAAACGTCCGAGCCGGTCGTCGGCCTCATCACCGAATGGATGACGGCCGAGGGGCTGCAAAAGCGCGAGCAGGGCGGCGACCTGGGCGGCACGATGCGGCTGGGCGCCTATGATGCCAGGCTGACGGGCAACAGCGTGGTCGCGGGCATCTATGGCGGCACCGAGATCAGCGAGCGGCATCGCCACCGCTATGAGGTCAATGCCGGCTATCGCGAGCCGCTCGAAAGGGGCGGGCTCATCTTTTCGGGAATGTCGCCGGACGGCATGCTGCCCGAGATCGTCGAACGGCCCGACCATCCGTGGTTCGTGGGCGTGCAGTTCCATCCCGAACTGAAGTCGAAGCCCTTCGACCCGCATCCCCTGTTCGCCAGCTTCATCGCGGCGGCGGTCAAGCAGAGCCGGCTGGTCTGAAGGAGCGGCGAGAAGGGCCTTCCCGTGCGCGCTGGTCTTAGATCGTCGTTAAATCAGAACCGTTCGTTTCGAGCGGAGGTTCGAGCCTGTCGAGAACCGAAGTCGAGAAATTAGCGTTCTGATTTAACGCTGAACGCTCTCATCAGCTTTCCGCGCTGCCGGGCAGATCGAACAGCGCCTTATATTGCCGGGGCTGCGAGCGCAGATATTGGTCGGGCGCTTTCACGTGCGCGCCAAGATGCGCGGCGGCGTGCCAGGGCCAGCGCGGATCGTAGAGGATCGTGCGGGCGATCGCGATCAGGTCCGCGTCGCCGGTGCCCACGATCGCTTCGGCCTGATCGAAATCGGTGATGAGGCCGACCGCCACCACCGGGATCGAGACCGCCTGTTTGACGGCGCGGGCGAGCGGCACCTGGTAGCTGGGGCCGACCGGGATCTGCTGACGCGGATCGAGCCCGCCGCTCGATACATGGATGGCCGCGCAGCCGCGCGCCTCCAGCGCCTGGGCGAAGGCGACGGTCTGGTCGATGTCCCAGCCGCCCTCTACCCAATCGGTGCCCGACACCCGCATCGTCACCGGCTTGTCGGCCGGGAAGGCCGCGCGCACCGCGTCGAATATCTCCAGCGGCAGGCGCATCCGCTTTTCAAGGCCGCCGCCATACTCATCGTCGCGCCTGTTGGAGAGCGGCGAGAGGAACTGGTGCATCAGATAGCCGTGCGCGCCATGCAACTGGATGGCGTCGATCCCCAGCCGGTCGGCCCGCCGCGCCGCCTCGACGAAGGCGTCGCGCACCCGCGTGATGCCGTCGCGATCCAGGGCGGCCGGCGCGTTTTCCCCCGCCGCGAAGGGCAGCGGGGAGGGGGCGACCGTCTGCCAGCCATTGGGGATGCCGGGCGCGATCTGCGCGCCGCCCTTCCATGGCACCTCCGTCGACGCTTTGCGTCCGGCATGGGCAAGCTGGATCGCGATCGGCATGTCGGTATGGCGGCGGACGCTGTCCAGCACCCGGCCCATCGCGCTTTCCGTCTCGTCGCTCCACAGGCCGACATCGGCGTGGCTGATGCGTCCCTCGGGCAGCACCGCCGTCGCCTCGATCGTCAGCAGCGCCGCGCCCGACAGCGCCAGATGGCCGAGATGGATGAGGTGCCAGTCGGTCATGCGGCCGTCGACCGCCGAATATTGGCACATGGGCGCGATGACGATGCGGTTGTCGAGCGTCAATCCGCCCACGCGGACGGCCTCGAAAAGTCTGGGTCCGGTCATGATGGCTCCATAAGATAGGGTGGCACTAGTATAGGGAGGGCGGTCAGCCCGGCGTCAGCTTAAGCAACCGCCCCTGCGATCCGCGCTCGCCATCCTCCAGCACCCACAGCGCGCCGTCCGGCCCCTGTTCGACTTCGCGGATGCGCGCGCCCATGTCCCACTGATCGGCCTTGGCCGCCGTCTCGCCGTTCAGCTTCACGCGGACGAGCGACTGGCTCGACAGGCCACCGATGAACAGCGAGTTCTTCCATGCCGGGAACAGGTCGCCCGAATAATAGACGAGACCGCCCGGTGAGATCACCGGGTTCCAGCTGACCTTGGGCGCCTCGAACCCGTCGCCCGGCGCGTGGTCGGGAATGTCGCGGCCGTCATAATGGCTGCCGTTCGATGCCCTGGGCCAGCCATAGTTGAGCCCCGGCTTGATGAGGTTCACCTCGTCCCCGCCCTTGGGGCCCATTTCCTGCTCCCACAGCCGCCCGTCCTTGTCGAACGCGATACCCAGCAGGTTGCGGTGACCGTAGGACCAGACCGCTGGATGGAAGCCCTTGGCCGCCAGCGGATTGCCCTTGGCCGGCGTGCCGTCGGGATTGAGGCGCAGCACCTTGCCCAGCGTCGCCTTGGGGTCCTGGGCGGGATCGAATTTCTGCCGCTCGCCATTGGTGAAGAACAGATATCGGCCGTCGGGGGAAAAGGCGATGCGGCCCGAATAATGGCCGTTGCCCTCGACATAGGGGGTGGCGCGGAAGATCGGCCTGAACCCGTCGAGCTTGGCTGTGCCGTCGCTCGCCTGCTTGAAAGCGCCCCGCGCCAGCACGACCCCCTTGCCGCCGGCGCCGGCCTGCGAAAAGCTGATATAGACTTGTTTATCGGTCGCGAATCGGGGCGAAAGCACGACGTCCATCAGCGCGCCCTGGCCCGCGCTGTCCACGGCCGGGATGCCCGTGACCGGAATCTTGGTCCCGTTCCGGGGATCGAACAGCAGCAGCTCGCCCTTCTTCTCCGTCACCAGCATGCGCCCGTCGGGCAGGAAGGTCATCGCCCAGGGCGCGTCGAAATCAGCGACGGTCTGCGTCTTGAACGGCTTTTCCGCCGTCATGGCCCCGCCCTGGCCGTTGGCGTCCTCCCCCGCGCAGGCCAGGAGGATCAGGGGAAGGGCGAAGGCGAGGGGGCTGCGCATCAAGTCTCTCCGGTGCTAGGCTGGGGAAGGGCGGTCATGGCACGATAATCGACATGGACGAATAATGTTGCAGCGGAACCGCGCTCGACCTATATGCCGCTTGCTTCCTTACATCGTCAAACATGTCAGGGTCGCGGATCGCAAGGTTCGCGGCTGCGGCGGCCCTATATGTGCATGGAGATCGAATGGCGGACATCGCCGCGCTTGTTGAGATGATCGAACCCGAGGTCAAGGCCCTGGGTTTCGATCTGGTGCGCGTCAAGCTGTTCGGTTCCGGGGACGAGCGCACGCTTCAGATCATGGCCGAGCGGCCCGACACGAAGCAGTTGGTGATCGAGGATTGCGCGGCCATTTCGCGCCGCCTCTCTGACCTGCTCGACGAAACCGACCCGATCGAGGAGGCCTATCGGCTGGAGGTCAGCTCGCCCGGCATCGACCGGCCGCTGACGCGCCTCCACGACTTTTCCGACTGGGCGGGGTTCGAGGCGCGGATCACCGTGCTGGAGCCGGTGGAGGGGCGTAAGACGCTCAAGGGGCGGCTGATGCGGCTGGAGGGGGAGACGATCTTTTTCCAGGACGCCAAGCTGGGCGATCTGACGATCGACCATGCCAATGTCGACAGCGCGAAGCTGGTGCTGACCGACGCATTGATTTCTGCTACCATGCCGCTCTCTTCCGAGGGTGCGGACGATATCGAAACCGAAGAATAAGGGTTCTTTCCATGGCCAACGCCATTTCCGCCAACAAGGCCGAACTGCTCGCCATCGCCAATTCGGTGGCGGCCGAGAAGATGATCGACAAGGCGATCGTCATCGAGGCGATGGAGGACGCGATCCAGCGCGCCGCCCGCGCGCGCTATGGCGCGGAGAACGATATTCGCGCGAAGCTGGACCCCGATAGCGGCGACCTGCGCTTGTGGCGCGTCGTCGAGGTGGTCGACGTGGTCGAGGATTATTTCAAGCAGGTCGATATCAAGCAGGCGCAGAAGCTGAAGAAGGACGCCATCGTCGGCGACTTCATCGTCGATCCGCTGCCCGCGATCGACCTGGGGCGCATCGACGCCCAGTCCGCCAAGCAGGTGATCTTCCAGAAGGTCCGCGACGCCGAGCGCGACCGTCAATATGAGGAGTTCAAGGACCGCGTCGGCGAGATCATCACCGGCGTCGTCAAGTCGGTCGAGTTCGGCCATGTCGTCGTCAATCTGGGCCGGGCCGAGGGCGTCATCCGCCGCGACCAGCAGATCCCGCGCGAAGTCGTGCGCGTCGGCGACCGCATCCGGTCGATCATCCTCAACGTCCGCCGCGAGAATCGCGGGCCGCAGATCTTCCTCAGCCGCGCGCATCCCGACTTCATGAAGAAGCTGTTTGCGCAGGAAGTCCCCGAAATCTATGACGGCGTCATCACCATCATGGCCGCCGCCCGCGATCCGGGCAGCCGCGCGAAGATCGGCGTCATCAGCCGCGATTCCGGCATCGATCCGGTCGGCGCCTGCGTCGGCATGAAGGGCAGCCGCGTCCAGGCCGTCGTGCAGGAAATGCAGGGCGAAAAGATCGACATCATCCCGTGGAGCGAGGACACGGCCACTTTTGTCGTCAACGCGCTTCAGCCAGCCCAGGTCGCCCGCGTCGTCATCGACGAGGAAGAGGAGCGGATCGAGGTGGTCGTCCCCGACGATCAGCTCAGCCTCGCCATCGGCCGTCGCGGCCAGAATGTCCGCCTCGCCAGCCAATTGACCGGCAAGGCGATCGACATCATGACCGAGGCCGACGCGTCCGAGAAGCGCCAGAAGGAGTTCGTCACGCGGTCCGAAATGTTCCAGAACGAACTGGATGTGGACGAGACGCTGTCGCAGCTTCTGGTCGCGGAAGGGTTCGGGGAGCTGGAAGAGGTCGCCTATGTCAGCATCGACGAGCTGGCCTCGATCGAGGGTTTCGACGACGACCTGGCCGCCGAGTTGCAGAGCCGCGCGCAGGAAGCGCTCGACCGTCGCGAGGCCGCCGCGCGCGAGGAGCGTCAGGCGCTGGGCGTCGAGGACGCGCTGGCCGACATGCCGCACCTGACCGAAGCCATGCTGGTGACTTTGGGCAAGGCGGGCATCAAGACGCTGGACGATCTCGCCGACCTCGCCACCGACGAGTTGGTGCAGAAGAAGCGCGTCGATCCCCGCCGCCGCAAGAGCGAGACGTCGGAGGACAAGGGCGGCATCCTGGCGGCCTATGGCCTGACCGAGGAGCAGGGCAATGAGATCATCATGGCCGCCCGCGCTCATTGGTTCGAGGATGAGGAAGCCTGATCCCCATGCCGTTCGTTGACATCCGCCTCGCCGGCGGCGCCACCCGGGAACAGAAAGCCGGACTGGTCGCCGACATCACCCAGTCGCTCGTGCAGCGGCTGGGAAAGCCGGCGGCCGCGGTGCAGATCAACATCATCGAACTGTCGACGGAAAATTACGGGGCGGGCGGCATATTGATCGCCGATCGCGCGCCCGCGCCCGCCTCCCCTCCATCAAGGGAGGACGCCAATGTTGCGGACACTCCCCGATGAGCGCCTAGGGCGTTTCACCAGCGCTGCGGTGCCGGGCCATCCCTTGCGGGAGGCGCGGTCATGA
This sequence comes from Sphingobium sp., assembly GCA_033795485.1. Lineage (GTDB taxonomy): Bacteria > Pseudomonadota > Alphaproteobacteria > Sphingomonadales > Sphingomonadaceae > Sphingobium. The sequence goes on along the minus strand of JARYGO010000007.1, from coordinate 958 downwards.
CCGAGAGGCGCTGCATCCTGTCCGGCGAACGCGCCGATCCTGACATACTGGTCCGGCTGGCGCTGGGCCCCGACGGCGAGGTGCTGCCCGACGTCCGGGCCAAGGCGCCGGGGCGTGGCGCCTGGGTCGGCGTGCCCCGTACGGCGCTGGAAAAGGCGCTTGGCAACGGCAAGCTGAAGGGCGGGCTGGCGCGCGCCTTCAAGACCGGCGACCTCCAGATAGCCGACGACCTGGCCGAACGGATCGAGGAGGCGTTGCGGCAGGATCTGCTCAGCCGCCTGGGGCTGGAGGCGCGCGCTTCCATGTTGCTGACCGGATCGGAAAAGATCGACGTCGCCGCGCGCAAGGGCCAGGTGAAGCTGCTGCTGCACGCGGCCGACGCGGGCAGCGACGGCAATCGCAAGCTGGACCAGGCGCTGCGCGTCGGCCAGGAAGCGGAAGGCAGCGATTTGGCGGGCCTCGTCTTGCCTGTGGACCGGGGCGCCCTATCTATGGCAATGGGGCGCGAGAATGTCGTCCATATCGCGGTGACCGACACGCGTGCGGCATCGCGCCTGCGCGCGGCGGTCGGCCGCTTGGAAAGCTATCTGGGTTGCGCTACGCAAGCGCCCGCGCGTCGGGAGCGGGACTCCGCCGACGTGACGGGCCCCGACGCGTTGGGCAATTGACCGGCGATATGCTATGGGTTCCGCCAGTCGATACAGGACCGGCGGCGAGGTTTGAAGTGAAGGGTTAAGTTCAGTCGTATGAGTGACAGCAAGGAAGACAAGCCGGTTCTGGGTCGCAAGCCGTTGGGCATCAAGCGGACCGTGGAATCCGGCCAGGTGCAGCAGCAGTTCAGCCATGGCCGCAAGAATACGGTCGTGGTCGAGGTGAAGCGGCGCCGCATCCTGGGCAAGCCGGGCGAGGGCGGAGCGCCCGTCGCGCCGCAGCCCGATCCCGTGCCCGCCGCCGCGAC
>JARYGO010000006.1:0-127143 GCA_033795485.1 Sphingobium sp. | reverse complement strand
ACAAATTGGATCGCGCTTTGGCGCGCGCGCTCTGCGCGGGACCGTCAGTTCCACGCTGACGTCGAGGAGAGCCTTGTCAAATCGCTCTACGCCTCGCCGGCGTCGCTGCTGATCGGCGCGCTCGCGGGCGGCGCGCTGGGCAGCGTCGTCGCCTATACGGCCCATCGCCCGGCGATCTTCGTCATTGCGACCCTGATCTGCCTGGTTGGGACCATCCGCAGCCTGTCCGCCATCTATTTCCAGCGGCAGGTCGCCCGGAGGGGCGAGGTCGTTCAGCGCATATGGGGCGCGGCCTATGAACTGGGCGCGTGGAGCTATGCGGCGCTTCTGGGCCTGCTCGCCTTCGCGACATTGACGCTGACCGACCAGGCCTCGCTCCACATCCTCAGCGTTTCGCTGGCGTCGGCCTATTCCGGCGGTATCGCGGGGCGCAATGCGGGACGAGTCAAGATCGCCATCGGCCAGACATGCCTGGCGCTACTGCCGACCTCGCTCGGCCTCGCGGTCGCGGGCGGCGTTGGCTATTGGGTGCTGGCGCTGATGCTGTTCATGATGATCTTCGCCATGGCGGAGATCACGACCACGACCCATCGCATCGTCCTCCAGGCCTTGCAGGGCCGCCTGGAAAAGACCCAACTCGCCGCCAAGTTCGAGCGGCTGGCCCGGTTCGACAGCCTGACCGGGGTGGAGAACCGCATGGCCATGCAGATGCGCCTGCGCGAGATGTTCGAGCGCCGGGATTCGCAGGACGCGGCGATGGCGGTCCTGTGGATGGACATGGACCGTTTCAAGGAAATCAACGACACGCTGGGCCATATCATCGGCGACCAACTGCTCTGCCAGGTGGCGGAGCGGTTGACCCAGGCCGTCGACGGGCGCGGCCATGTCGCGCGCTTCGGCGGCGACGAGTTCATCATCATCTGCCCCGAGGCCGATCGCGGGACCGCCACCGCCATCGCGCACGATGTCATGGCGCAGTTCGCTTATGACTTCATGGTCGGCGGCTATCATCTGGCGGTAACCGCCTCCATGGGCGTTTCGGTCGCGCCGGAGGACGGGCAGGACGCCGACGAATTGCTGCAACATGCGGATATGGCACTATATCAGGCCAAGCATCAGGGGCGCAATCGCCAGGCCAGTTTCGACTGGTCGATGAAGGAAAAGCACAACCGCATCTACGAGCTGGAACGGGGGCTGCGGACCGCCATCGCCAATGACGAGCTGGCGATCCACTACCAGCCCATATTCGACACGGCGACCGGGCAGATCGTCATCTGCGAGGCGTTGCTGCGCTGGACCCATCCGACGATGGGGCCGATTTCGCCGGGCGAGTTCATCCCCATCGCCGAAAGCACTTCGCAGATCGAGGCGATTACCGCCTGGGTCCTTGACCGAGCCTGTCATACGGCCATGCAGTGGGACGATCATGTCCGGCTGGCCGTCAACATCTCGCCCGTCCTCATCAAGAGCGACGGGCTTGCCGGTTCGGTGCTGACCGCGCTGGTGCGCTCCGGGCTGGAGGCGCGGCGGCTGGAACTGGAAGTCACCGAATCGATCTTCCTGGAGGACAGCGGCCGCACCAGCCTGGTGCTGGGCGAATTGCAGCGGATCGGCCTGCGGCTGGCGCTGGACGATTTCGGCACCGGCTATTCCTCGCTCGGCTATCTGCGCCATTATGCGTTCGAGACGATCAAGGTCGACCAGAGCTTCATGAAGGGGATCGGCGAAAATCCCCGTGACCGTGCGATCGCACGCTCTGTGGCCGACCTCGCCCGCGCGCTCCACTGCGAGACGGTGGCCGAGGGGATCGAGAATGAGGAGCAGCTTCGCTATGCGCGCGAGGCCGGCTTCACCAATGTCCAGGGTTTCATGCTGTGCCGCCCGATCCCGGCCGACGCGCTGCTGGAATTGATGGCGCGCAAGGAAGATAATCTGGAGCGCGCGGTCATCGACATTCGCGCGGGGCGCAAGCGCGCCTGATCGGGCGAACGGGTGGAAGCTACTCGGTCAATTTGGTCTGCGCCGAGGCCAGCCGCCGCATCAGCTTCAGGTCCCGGGGCGCCAGCTTGAGCGCCGTCGCCGCCCAATTTTCGACGATGTCCTGCAACTCCGCATAATGAAGCGGATCGACTCGCCGACCGGCCTCGAACACCCCCATATAGCCGGCATGGCGCGACCGCGTCTGGTCGATATAGTCGCGCACGCCCTGTTCGCCCTCGCCATCCTCCACCAGACGGGTGACGATCCCCATGTCGTACATTTCCTCGGCCGAATAGACCTTGCCGGACAGCAGCATCCTTTCGGCCATGGAGCGGCCCAGCTTGCGCGACAGGATCGAATAGGCGCCCATCCCCGGAAACAGGCCGAACAGCATTTCGGGAAGGCCGAAGCGCGCCCGCCGTTCGGCCACCACCACGTCGAAGCATAGCAGCGCCTCGAACCCGCCGCCCAGCGCGTCCCCCTGCGCCAGCGCAACGCTGATGACCGGCGCGTCGGCATTTCGCCAGGCGCGATGGACCACGTCGATGCAGGCATGGCCGTAGCGGACCAGCGCGTCCAGATCCCGCCGCTCTATGCTGGCCGCGAAATGCTCCAGATCCCCGCCCAGATTGAACACGCCGGGAAAGCGCGATCCCAGCACCATATATTTGATCGGCAGCGTGCCTGCATCGCACAGCCGTTTCGTTTCCGTCTGCCACGTCTGGATATCGCGCAGCAGCTTCAGATTATAGTTGGGGCGGTCCTCCGGCGTCATGAAGGCCCACAGCGTTTCCCGCTCGGCTTCCCACCGGACGTCGATCTGGCCAAGATCGAACAGCTTGGCATGACGCGGATCGGTCGCGGCCGGCCTTTCCGTGACGGAAGCGGGCATGTCTCTCTCCCCATCATGGGCGCCCGCCGCCGCTTCTCTGTCCGTGATGATGAATCGGCCTGAATCAACCATATGCGCCCCCGCTTTTATATGAATAAGAGGAAATCAGGGGCGGCGCGCGGATGCAATCTTCTTGTGATGCGTTGCAGATCGTTAACCCTTTTTATCGAGGACTGTGACGCGCAGGACTCATGTTAATACCCATAAAACTGGATTGTGTTGCGGTTGTGCAACGCTATCTCGGCCTTTGCATCCTTTCAGCGATGGCGAACAACGCGCTGTTAACCGTTGTTGATTACCAGAAGAAGCGTGCAGAACGATCCCCAGTCCGCCCCATTCGTGACCCTGATGCTCCACGACCGGCAGGGGCAGCCCTGGCCGCTGCGGCTGTCGGCGGATTGCCTGCGCTTCATCGGCCGCTACCGCCGCGTCGAGGGTTTCGACATCGACGCATCCCTGTTGTTCGCGGGCGTCCGCAAGCAAGGCTGATCTTGTGCGGCCGCGCGTTCGATCCTAGAGCGCGCGCATGCCCGCGCCCTTCCCGACACAGCCCACCGACCGCCCGCGCTTCGCCTTCTCGATCGACGCCACCGACGGCAAGGCTCGAACCGGCACCGTGTCGATGCGCCGGGGCGACATCCGCACGCCGGCCTTCATGCCAGTGGGCACCGCCGCCACGGTCAAGGCGATGCGCCCGGCCGAGGTGCGCGCGGCGGGGGCGGACATCATCCTTGGCAACACCTATCATCTGATGCTGCGGCCGGGCGCGGAGCGGATCGACCGGCTGGGCGGCTTGCACGGCTTCATGGGCTGGGATCGCCCGATCCTGACCGACAGCGGCGGCTATCAGGTGATGAGCCTCAGCGCGCTGACCAAGCTGACCGAGCAGGGCGTCGCCTTTTCCAGCCATATCGACGGGTCCAAGCATATGCTGACGCCCGAGCGGTCGATGGAGATTCAGCGCCTACTGGACAGCGATATCGTCATGGCATTCGATGAGTGCACGAAGAACGGCTGTAGCCCGGACGAGGCCGCGACCTCCATGGAACGATCGATGCGCTGGGCGAAGCGCTCGCGCGACGCCTTCGACGCGGGCGGACCTCATGCCGAACGCGCGGCGCTGTTCGGCATCCAGCAGGGATCGCTCGATGAAAATCTGCGCCGCGTCTCGGCCGAAAAGCTGATCGAGATCGGCTTCGACGGCTATGCCGTGGGCGGCCTGGCGGTCGGCGAAGGGCAGGAGGCGATGTTCGCCACCCTCGACTTCGCGCCCGACATGCTTCCCGCCGATCGCCCCCGCTACCTGATGGGGGTGGGCAAGCCCGACGATATCGTCGGCGCGGTCGAGCGCGGGATCGACATGTTCGACTGCGTGCTGCCGACGCGGTCGGGCCGCAACGGCCAGGCCTTCACCTGGGCCGGGCCGCTCAACATCCGCAATGCCCGCTTCGCCGAGGACAAGGACCCGCTGGACCCGCGCTGCGCCTGCCCGGTCTGCGCGACCTGGAGCCGCGCCTATCTGCATCATCTGGTGAAGGCCGGCGAGATGCTGGGGGCCATGTTGATGACCGAACATAATATCCATTTCTATCAAGCGTTGATGCAGGGGCTGCGCGACGCCATCGGCGAGGGGCGCCTTGCCGCCTTCGCGGCCGATTTCCGCGCCGGATATGGCCGGGCCTGATCGGTCACCGCCCCATCGACTGCCACTATCGGCCGTCAGTCGGTGGTGCTGATGGTGATGCGATATTCGCCTTCCTCCGGGTCATGTTCCAGCGGCGCGCGCAACTGGCGCGACAGGCCGGTCATGACCCGGCTGTACCGTTCGTGCAACTGCGCCTCCATGTCCGGGGAGGCCCGCAACGCGGTGGAGGCCACGGTGAGGCAGGCGCGCCCCGGCTGGGCGAGCGCTCGCACGCCGATGCGCAACACGGCGGTCGGCTCCGCCATCATCGCCAGTTCCACCAGCTCGGTCAGCAGGAAGGCGACCGGCACCGCCACGTCCTGGCTGATATGCATCGGATCGGCGTCGATCTGGATCGCGAAGCGCCGCGCGCTGGCGGGGGCGGTGCCCCGCAGGCTGGCCGATAACTCGCTGATCAACGGCCGCACGCCGACCCCGCGATTCTCCTCCAGCTCGGCGAAATGGTTGCGGTGCACGACCGACAGGGCGTCGACCCGCCGCTGAATGGAGGCATAGGCCTCCACCGCTTCGTCCGCGACGGCGGAGCGGGCGTGCAGGTTGATGAGGCTGGCGATGATCTGAAGGTTGTTCTTGACCCTGTGATGCACTTCGCGGGTCAGCTTGCGCTGACGGTCCAGCCCCTCGGCCATCTCCGCTTCATGCGTCGCCACATCCTCGCTGATCGCGCGAAAGGTCTCGCCAAGGTCGGCGATCTCCTTGGCGGGGGTGCGCATGCGCGCCAGCGGCTGCATCACCTCGCCCGGCTGATAGGCGGCGACCGCGCGGCGGAGCAGGACCAAGGGCCGGATCAGCAGGCGATTGACGACGATCCAGACGAAGGTGGCGGCGGCGATGGCCATCAGCAGCGGCAGGAACAGCGACATCAGCCGCCACAGCGTCGCCGGCGGCTCCCGGACCGTCATCGTCAGCATGATATCGCTGGGATCGACGCGCGCCGAGACGCTGCGGCTTTGCGCGTCGGGCGGGCCGGCCCCGGCTGCCTCGCCGATGACGACCGATCGCCCTTTCTGCATCAGGGTAAGGCGCCGGTCCTGAAGGGCGGTGGCCGGATCGGCGATCTGCCCCAGATGCGCGCGCCCATAATGGCTGATGGCGACGACCCGCCGATCATCGCTGAAGGTCCGCAGGATCAACTCGTTCGTGCCGGGAAGCAGATCATGGCTGCGCGGGGCGAACCGCTCGGCGGCGGGCACCGTCTGGTCGCGGAGGGGGGGGGAGCCGCAAAGCCGTGACCCGCTGCGGTCGTAGATGAAGAAACGGGGTTCCGCATGGGCGCGCGCCTTCAGGAACAGGCCGATCCGCTGGCACATGCCGGGGTCCGCGGTTCCAGCGGCAAAGCTGTTGGCGGCGATGCGGAGCGCGGTCTGATCGGCCGCCAGTTCCCCCGCCAGTTTACGCGCGCTCTGCAATACGGTCACGCGCAGCAGCGAATCGCGTTCCACATCGGCGGTCCGGATCGCCTGGAGCGAGGCGAGCAGCGCGATGATGCCGAGCGGCAGCAACGCCATCGTCAGAATGAAGAACATCTTGACGCCGGTCGACCGAAAATGGGGCGAGTGGAAAATGGACCGAGGAACGCCACGCGCCGGAGCAATCGCCCCGTCGAAAGGCTGCGTCATGGCGGCGGCGATGTCACGGCGATATCAGTCCAGCTTGCGGAGAAGGTCGAGCATCTCGGAGGGAATGGCTTCGTCCACGGTTCGTTGATAGACGGTGCGCAGCACCTGGCCCACATTGCCTTCATCCTGAGCGGCGCGGTTGCGCGCGCTCGCGTCCTTATTGCCGCGCGCGGCCTTCTTTGGCGCAGCTTTCTTGGCGCCGTCCCCATCCATCTGGGCAACATTATCCGGTCGCGTGTCGGAAGATACCAAAACCAGCCCCTCTGATATATTGGTCATCGGCGATACGATGCCCCCATTGCCGTTTCGCGCCATGCCGTCAATTCGGTTCGTGTGCCGGAGCGTTTCAAGTTTAAACCGCCAAATCGTCTTTTATTGCGCGCGTTCATAAAAAACCGAACGGCTGTGAAACAAATCGTCCATTGGTTGGTTCCATCGTCCGGAGCATTTTTTCCGTCTTCCAGATCCACTATGGAGGGGGAGCAAAGAGACGGGTCGGGGGGACTTGCCACTGCGGCGTCGTCGATCCATGTCTTGGCGGATGTTTCCTATCATTACGCCTTAGTCGGCAGGGAGAAGACCACCAAATGTCGCTCGGACAGCAATTGCACCCCCATCTTCCGTTTCTTCGTCGCTATGCCCGGGCCTTGACCGGCAGCCAGGCGCATGGCGACGCCTATGTCCGCGCGACTCTGGAAGCGATCGTGGCCGCGCCGGAGGAATTTCCGGCCGATGTCGACCCGCGCCTGGGCCTTTACCGGATTTTTCACGCTATCTGGTCGTCCTCTCATCTTGAGGATGAGCCGGTCCTGACCGAGGGAGAGGAATCGGCCGAAGCCGTGGCCAGCGCTCGCCTTGCCCGGCTGACGCCGCTGCCGCGGCAGGCCTTGCTGCTGACCGCGCTGGAAGGCTTCACGACCGAGGATGTCGGTTATCTTATCGGCCTGCCCGTCGACGATGTCGACGCCTTGGTGCATGAGGCGCTGGCGGAGATCGAGGCGCAGACGAGGGCCAAGGTGCTCATCATCGAGGACGAGCCGATCATCGCCATGGATATCGAGACGATCGTGCGCGACCTGGGCCATGACGTCACCGCCATCGCGGTGACGCGCGAGGACGCGGTGCGCGAGGCGATGGCCGACAGGCCGGGGCTGGTGCTGGCCGACATTCAGTTGGCCGACGATTCCAGCGGCATCGATGCGGTGAAGGACATATTGGCCGAGTTTTCCGTCCCAGTGATTTTCATCACGGCCTTTCCGGAGCGGCTTTTGACCGGCGAGCGTCCCGAGCCCACCTTCCTCATCACCAAGCCGTTCCAGCGCGCGACCCTGAAGGCCGCGATTGCCCAGGCGCTGTTCTTCGATGAGGCAACGGCCCCCGTCTGACGGCGCGCCGTGCCGCGATCCGATCGGGCGTCATGCCCGATCGGCACGGAACCCGGATCGCCGCCTCGCGTTATTCAGGCGTAACGATCAGGAGATGTGCCATGGCGCAGGACGAACAGCATATCATCACCGACGATGCACGCAGCGGATCGACCCCCCATATCGTTCGCTACGTACTGGCTATCTCACTATCCCTCGTTATCATCGGCATGCTGATCGTCCTGTGGCTTTGACGGCGGACGATCGGCGGGTTGGCAGAACGGGAACGGCGCCTGGTGCATCATGAATTTAACGAAGCATGGCCATTGATCGGCCTCTATGTTGGGAACCGGGGGAATGACCGTGACTGAGCTGGCTGTTCCGGAGGAGCCGCGCGAGGCGCTGTCGGACAGCGATTTCAAGCGGGAATTGGCAGCCGTCATCCCGCATCTGCGCGCCTTTGGGCGGTCGCTGTCGGGGAGCCGAGACCTGGCCGACGATCTGGTACAGGAAACCCTGCTCAAGGCTTGGGCCGCGCGCGCCCGCTTTCAGGCGGGGACGAACATGCGCGCCTGGACCTTCATCATCCTGCGCAACCATTATCTTTCCCAGATGCGGCGCTCGCGCTTTCGCGGCGAGTGGGACGATGTGACCGCCGACCGGCTGCTGGCGGCGCCGGCGGGGCAGGACAAGCATGTCGAACTCAGCGACATGCAGCGCGCGTTGCTGCAATTGCCCCAGCCCCAGCGCGAGGCGCTGATCCTGGTCGGGGCGGGCGGCTTCGCCTATGAGGAAGCCGCGGAAATCTGCGGTGTGGCGGTCGGCACCATCAAGAGCAGGGTCGCTCGTGGCCGGGCCGCGCTGGAGCAAATCCTGGACAGCGGCGCGTTGCCGTCCCGGCGGACGCACGACGTCTCGGAAACCGGCGTTCTCAGCGAGATCATGGATGATGTCGACCGGCTGAGCCGGGGCCGCTGACAGCCGTTGGAAAAGGCCGATTGTAGGATCGGCGCGTGGATTTTGCGGAACGATTCGTCTCTTCTCCGGGTTCTTTGATGACCGGAAAGGAAAATCTGATGTCCACGGACGGGAAGGGCGCGGGGTCGCCCGGCGCCCTCTATGACGACCGGCCGCTCTGCCGCCAGCGCAGATCGAGCGGCGTCGTCCTGGCCATAGTCGCGATCGCGCTGCTGCTCGCCATCGGCTTCTTCTTTCTTGCCGGGCGCCATCCCGGCTCGAAGGAGGATGCCGCGCTGACGAAGGCGGCGCGAACCGTCGATGACGGCGCGCGCTCGATCGGCGACGCCGCCAGCCATACGCTGGACCGGCTGCGGAACAACGACCGCGATCGAAAATAGCGCACCGCTATCGCGGCGGCGTTGCGCCTTGCCCGTTGGGCTGGGTCGGCACGACCCGTGGCGGGGCGGGCTCATCGAGGGCCGGCTCGTCAACCGGAAGGCGCAGATTGCCGCCGGGGCCCAGATTCAGGGTCACGCCACCGCCGTCGATCCCCAGCGTCATGTTGCCCACGCCGGTTTCGACGGTGACGTTGGCGATCGCGTTGACCAGATCGCTGTCCTCCTCCTCCGGCTCTACCTCCTCGGCCGGCTCGTTGATCGCGCGGCCCATGAAGTCGCGCCAGATGCGGGCGGGAACGCCCCCGCCGGCCGCGCCGCCGGGCAGAGGGGCATTGTCGTCATTGCCGATCCACACCGCCGTCACCAGGCCGCCGGCATAGCCGACGAAGATGGCGTCGCGGCTGTCCTGGGTCGTCCCGGTCTTGCCGAAGGTGCTGGTCCTCAGCGCCGCCGCGCTGCCCGTGCCGCGATTGGCGGCCGAGGAGAGAAGGTCGCGGATCATGTCGAGCTGGTCCTCGCCAAAGCGCCTCTGCCGGTCCATCAGCCGCTCCAGCCAGCCCTGTTCCTCCGGCGGCAGGCCGTGGGCGATCACCGGATATGCCCCGGCCGCCACCGCCGCATAAGCTTCGACCAGTTCCACGAGCGGGATTTCGGACGTGCCCAGCGCCAGGCTCAGATCCTTGGTCAGCGGCGCGGTGACGCCCAGGTCGCGCGCGACCTTTATGACCTTGTCCACCCCGATCTTCTGCGTCAGCCGGACGGCGGCGACATTGCTCGACACGGCGAAGGCCTGGCGCAGCGTGATGCGGCCGCGATACCGGCCGCCATGATTTGCCGGGCGGTATGAACCGGTGGTGATCGGCGAGTCGTCGATCTCGTCCTCCGGCGTCATGCCTTCGCGGAAGGCCGCGAGATAGACGAACAGCTTGAAGGTCGACCCGGGCTGGCGCTTCGCCTGCACGGCGCGGTTGAAGCTGCTGCTCTTGTAATTCTTGCCGCCGACCATCGCGACCACGCTGCCGTCCGGCTTCATCGCCACTAGCGCCGCCTGCGCCCCGCCGAGCGGCGCGCGCCGGATCGCCGCCTCCGCCAGCCGCTGAATCTGCCAGTCGAGCGTGGTGGTGACATTCTGCGCGCCATAGACCGCGCCCGCCCGGTCGCGCGCTTCGGGTAGGACCCAATCGGCGAAATAAGTGCCGCTAGTCGCATCGGGTTCTTCGCGCACGTCGAGGCGGGCGGGGCGCAGGGCGTTGCGCTCCGCCGGGCTGATATAGCCCGCGTCCACCATCGCCTGCGTCACCAGCGCGGCGCGAGCGCGCGCACCCCGCAGATTGTTCGTGGGCGCAAGGCGCGAGGGGGCCTTCAGCAGACCCGCCAGCATCGCCGCCTGCGCGATCGTCAGCCGTTCCGGCTGGCGGTTGAAATAATGGAGCGAGGCGGCGCGCAGGCCATAGACATTGTCACCGAAATAGACGTTGGACAGATAGCGCTCCATGATCTGATCCTTGGTCAGCCATGCTTCCAACCAGAAGGCGATCAGCGCCTCGCGCGCCTTGCGGCCGAAGGTCCGGTCGCTCGACAGGAACACGCCCTTGGCGAGCTGCTGGGTGATGGTGCTACCCCCCTGCGACGCGCCGTCCGACCAGATATTGTGCCACATCGCCCGCGCTATGCCGCGCGGATCTATGCCCCAGTGAGTCTGGAACCGACGATCCTCAATCGCCATGAACGCCTGGGGCACATGCGCCGGCAGGTCGGCGACGGCGACCGGCCTGTCGATCACCGCGCCGCGCCGGGCGATCAGATGGCCGTCCGCTGACATCAGGCTGATGCTGGGCGGGGCGATGGGCCTTAGCGAGCGTGAGAGCGGCGCGGTGACGGCCAGCCAGGCGATGAGCGCCAGCAGCAGGAGCAGCAGGGCCGCCATCACCCAGCCCGCGATGCGCAGGCGTCTTTTCCACGGCATCGGCGCCGGGAAGGCGCTCGGCGGGCCCGATCCGAAAGCCTGGGCCTGGGGCGAAGGAGCGGGCTGCGGCGGGGCGGGTGGGGACGGGGAGGAGAATGGATCGGTCATCGGTCCCACGATGCTGTATTATAGTGATGATACAGTCAAGTCCGCGCCGGCGCGGGGCGCGCACGGCCATTGCGTCCCGGCGCGGGACAGGCCGTTGTTAACCGTCTTTGCCCATGGCCGAAATGGTAAAGAAAGCGTTAACTCCGCGTCATGCGCACTCGCCCCCTCGTCCTCACCACCGAATCGGCCCGTCATCCCTTCCGGCAGCGGCTGCCTGCCCATGTCCTGCGCATGACCGCGGAGCCCGTGAAGCCAACCAAGGCGCCGGTTGACGACGATCAGGACTGGAAGCTGTTCGTTCTCAGCTTCTCGGCCTTTTTCACGGCCTTCTACAGCTTCATCGCCTGACCCCGCGCCGTAGCGGGCCGGCCTGCTCAGTCGCAGGCGCAGTGCAGCCGCCATGCCAGCCAGGCGCAGGGCGGGCACATGACGGCGACCAGCAGTAGCTGGTCCACGACGGACATGCCCGCGAAGCTGAGCAGCAGGGCGACGACCGACCCCAGCACCATGGCGCCTGAATTGACGATATTGTTCGCCGCGACCGTGCGCGCCGCCTCGCATTTTTCGACCGTCGTCGTCAGGAAGGCGTAGAGCGGCACGACGAACATGCCGCCGAAGGTCGCAACCCCCAGAAGGCAGGCGGACAGGGCGATCGCCATTGGGTGGCGCAGGAAATCCTGGAACGACAGCAGATGGCCGTCGGGCGCGCCGACCCACAGGCGGCAGACGATGTGGAAGGCGATGATGCACGCCGCCATGCCGATCACGGAGGCCGGGGCATATCTGGCCGACACATGGCCGCCCAGCAGGCGGTTGATGGCGACCGACCCGATGGCGATGCCGATCGAAAAGATCGCCAGGAACAGGCTGGCCACGGCCTTGTCGGCGGTCAGCACATTCTTGACGAGCGGCGGAAACTGGATGAACAGCACCGCCCCGATCGCCCAGAAGAAGCTGATCGCCATGATCGCCAGGAACAGCCGCCGCACATGCATGGTGCCACGCACGAGCGTGAAGGACGAGCGGATGATGTGAAAGTCGATCGGCTGGGGCACCATCAGCGAAGGGGCCGGGGGCACCTGCCGTCCGGCGAAATAGCCGAGGATGGCGGTCAGCACGACCCCGACCGCCGCCGCCTCGATCGGGATGACCCCGGCCAGGATCGTGCCCGCGAGGATGGCGATATAGGTGCCCGCCTCGACCAGGCCAGTGCCGCCCAGCACTTCATCGTCCCCCAGATGCTGGGGCAGGATCGCATATTTGATGGGGCCGAAGAAGGTCGAATGGATGCCCATAGCGAACAGCGCGGCGAGCAGCAGGGGAATCGCCAGAACATGCACCCATATTCCGCTCCAGATCAGGACCAGGCCCGCCGCGCCGACCAGCATGATGCCGATCTCCGCCGCCTTGACGATTCGGATGATCCCCGCCTTGTCGCGCTGGTCCGCCAATTGGCCCGACAGCGCGGAGAGCAGGAAGAAGGGCAGGATGAACAAGCCGGTCGCCACGGCGCTGAACCAGGTTTCGGAGCGCTCGTCATTATAGACGCTGTACACGACGAACAGCACCATCGCGTTCTTGAACAGATTGTCGTTGAAGGCGCCGAGAAGCTGGGTGATGAAGATCGGCAGAAAACGCCGCTTGTTCAATAGCCTGAGAGAGGCTTGCATGGGCAAGGGGGTCTTTTTGCTGTGAAACCGCAGCCGGGGTCTAGCTGTTGGCGATCCATCTGTCCAATGATCCCGGCCGCCCGCCGGCGCGGCTTTCCGCCGGTGCAGCGGCCCGCTTGTGCGCGTCGCCCGACTGTGGCAGGCGCTTGGTTCATGCTGACGCTGCCCAATCTGCTGACGCTTTCGCGCATCGTCACCGTGCCCCTGCTCGTCGGCCTGCTGTGGCCGGAGGCGAACGGCATCCGGTGGACGACCGGCTATGCGCTGGCCTTCGCCCTCTACTGCCTTATGGGCGTGACCGACTATTTCGACGGTTATCTGGCCCGGGCGCAGGGCGCGGTGTCGAAGCTGGGGGTCTTCCTCGATCCCATCGCCGACAAGATCATGGTCGGCGCGGTCATCCTGATGCTGGGCGTCACTCGCGACATCGCCGGCATCCATGTGGTCGCGGCGATGATAATCCTGGTGCGCGAGATAGCGGTTTCGGGCCTGCGGGAGTTTCTGGCCGGGTTGCAGGTGTCTGTGCCGGTGTCGAAGCTCGCCAAATGGAAGACCACCTTCCAGATCGTGGCGCTGGGCGCGCTGATCCTGGCCGGCGCGGTGCCGCAATGGCCGTTCGTGCAGATGGTGGGCATCGTCACCCTGTGGGCCGCCGCGATCCTGACGCTGATTACCGGCTGGGACTATCTGCGCGTCGGCATCCGACACATGGACTGACGCTATGCTGACCGTCGTTTATTTCGCCTGGGTGCGCGAGCTGATCGGGCTGGATGAGGAGCGGGTCGAGCCGCCCGCCGGCGCCAAGGTCGCCGATGTCGTCGCATCGCTCGCCGCGCGGAGCGACGGCCATACCCAAGCGCTGAGCGATGGCGGCCGCCTGCGCGCCGCGCTCGACCAGCAATTCGTTGCGCTCGACACGCCGGTCGGCGCCGCCCGCGAACTGGCGCTCTTTCCCCCGGTCACGGGCGGATGAAAAGCGTCTCGATCCAGGCGGAGGATTTTAGCGTCGCGGCCGAGCTGGCGGCGCTGGAGCAGGCGGGCGGCGGGGCCGTGGCGAGCTTTACCGGCATCGTGCGCGGGGAGGGCGATCTGGTCGCGCTCCAGCTCGATCATTATCCGGCGATGACCGCCACGCAGGTCGACCGGATCGTCGAGCAGGCGCTGTCGCGCTGGCCGCTGCTGGAGGTTCGCGTCATCCACCGCGTCGGCCGACTGGAGCCGGGCGCGCGGATCGTGTTCGTCGGCGCCGCCGCGCGCCATCGCGCCGCCGCGCTGGAAAGCTGCGCCTTCCTCATCGACTGGCTGAAATCGGCCGCGCCCTTCTGGAAGAAGGAATATTTCGCGGACGGCTCCTCGCGCTGGGTCGAGGCCAGGGCGCAGGACGAAGCCGAAATGGCGAAGTGGGACAGGGCCTGATCGCTCAGGCCGCCTGCGCTTTCTCGATCTCCGGCCCGGCCGCCGCGCGCAGCAGGTCCGCCATCAGCCGGAACTCCTTTTCGCGCGGGCTGTTGCGCCGCCATACCAGCGCGATGTCGCGCGCGGCGTTTTCCGACCGCAGCGGCCTCGCCACGATCCGCGTATGCTCCAATATGCCGCCCGCGATCGCCATTTCAGGCAGCATCGTCAGGCCCAGCCCGTTGTCGACCATCTGGACCATCGTGTGCAGCGAGGTGCCCATCATCGTCGCTTCCGCCCGCAATTCGGGGCGGTTGCAGGCCGCCAGCGCATGGTCCTTCAGGCAATGCCCATCTTCCAGCAGCAGCAGGCGGCTTTCGTCGATCATCTCGGGCATGATCCATTCGGGTGGATCGCGCGGATCGTCCTGCGGGAAGGCGACGAACAGCCGGTCCCTGAACAATATCTCGCTGTCCAGTTCGCCCGTCGGATAGGGCAGCGCCATCAGCACGCAATCGACATGGCCATGGCGCAGCGAGTCGATCGACGCCTGGGTCGTTTCCTCGCGCAGATAGAGTTTGAGTTCCGGTCGCTCGGCGCGCAGGCGCGGCAACAGCCGGGGGAGGAGGAAGGGCGCGATCGTCGGGATCACGCTCATCCGCAGCTCGCCGGTCAATGGCTTGCCCGATGCTTCGGCGATGGCGGCCAGCTCCTCCGCCTCGCGCAGGACGCGATGCGCCTTTTCGACGATGCGGTCGCCCAGCGCCGTGAAGCGGACCACGCGCCGGGTCCGCTCGACCAGCGTGATGCCGACCAGCGACTCCAATTCGCGGATGCCCGCCGACAGCGTCGACTGTGTGACGTAGCAGCTGTCAGCCGCTTTGCCGAAATGGCCATATTCCTTGAGCGCCACCAGATATTGGAGCTGCTTCAGAGTCGGCAGATAACTGGACATTGATTGGCTTCCTCGATCGGAAAGCCTACTATAAGTGAATTAGCCGATATATCCAAGCCATTTGGCGAAGCCGAACAGCGAGGTGAGCGTCAGGATCACACCGACCGACGTCAGCAATATCCGGGGAGCGACATGCCGCGCCAGCATCGCGCCGAAGGGCGCGGCCACAACCCCGCCGATCAGCAGGCCGGCCGTATAGTTGGTGAAGCTCTCCCAGCCGAGATGGAACAGGAAGGCAATGCTGATGGAGAGCGTCAGGACGAACTCGACGCTATTGACCGTGCCGATCGTGTGCCGGGGACTCGACCCCTGGATCAGCAGATTGGAGGTGACGACCGGACCCCAGCCGCCGCCGCCGGTCGCGTCCATGAACCCGCCGACCAGGCCCAAGGGGGCAACCAGCTTCGGATTCTGGCGCTTCGGCGGCGTGCGGAAACCGCGCCAGACCAGATAGACGCCGATCGAGATCAGATAGATCTGGATGAACGGCTTGATGACGTCGCCATCGATGTTGGACAGTACATAGGCCCCGGTCACGCCGCCGATGACGCCGGGAATCAGCAGGCGGGTAAACAAGTTCCAGTCGACATTGCGGTGCAGGATATGGCTGAGCGCCGATACGCCGGTCGTGACGGTTTCGGCGGCATGGACGCTGGCCGAGGCGCGGCTGGGCGGCAGGCCGAGCGCCAGGAGCAGGGTCGAGGAGATCACGCCATAGGCCATGCCGAGCGCGCCATCGACGATCTGCGCGCCGAATCCGACCAGGATGAAAGGCCAGATGTCGGTGGCATGGTTCGTCAGGGCGTCGATCATCCGGTGGCCTTCATGTGAATTGTCTACCGCCTGATGGGAAATCAAAGCGTCGCCAAGCAAGTTTCTATTGGGGCGGGCCAAGGCGAATTGCGCGGCCGTCTAGAAAAATAAGGATTTTGCGCCTATATGTCGCCGATAAGGTTTCAGGGTCAAAAGGGCGCCTCCATGCTGCGCAGTCTCATCGCCTATCTGGATTCGGTCAAGTCCCGTGATCCCGCGCCCCGATCGCGCGCCGAAATCCTGCTCTACCCTGGGGTCTGGTCGCTGGCCTTTCACCGGGTCGCGCACCGGCTTTATCGCGTGCGGCTCTATTTTCTCGCGCGGCTGGTCAATCATATCGCGCGTTTCCTCACCGGCAACGACATCCATCCGGGCGCCCGGATCGGGCGGCGGTTCTTCATCGACCATGGCTTCACCGTGATCGGCGAGACGGCTGAGATCGGCGATGATGTCACCCTCTACCAGAATGTGACGCTGGGCGGCACCGACCCCGCCAATGGCATTGCGGGAAAGCGCCACCCCACCTTGCGGGACGGGGTGATCGTCGGATCGGGCGCGCAGGTGCTGGGGCCGGTCACCGTAGGGTCTCGCGCCCGGATCGGCGCGAACGCGGTGGTGACCAAGAATGTGCCCGAGGGGGCGACGATGGTCGGCATTCCCGCGCGGCAGATGCTGGTCGACGTCACCGCCTATCAGCGCGATTTCCTACCCTACGGTACGCCGTGCAGCGACTGTTTCGATCCTGAAAAGCAGAAGCTGGAACTGCTTCAGTGCGAGGTCGAGCAATTGCGCAAGCGGCTGGCCGAGTTGGTCGCCGAGCGCGATGTCGCGCCTGCGGCAGGGGATGCTCGCGATACGGGAGACATGCCGCTGTTCAAGGAGCGCGGCCGCGCCTGATGTCCAACGTCACGCCGTTTCCCCATGGAGCAAAGCCCGGGCAGATCGGTTTCGACCGGCTGGAATTGCAGCGGATCATGGACCTCTACGGGCGCATGGTGTCCGCCGGCCACTGGCGCGACTATGCGATCGACCTGGGCAGGGATGCCGCCATTTTCTCCGCCTTCCGCCGCGCGGCCGAACGGCCCGAATATCGGATCGAGAAGCGCCCGGCGCTGCGCCAGCGGCAGGGCATGTGGGCGCTGATCGGCGAAGCGGGCGCGGTGCTGAAGCGCGGCCAGGAGCTGCATGGCGTCCTGGCGCCGGTCGAGCGAAAGCTGCTGCGCATCGTCGAGGACTGACGCGCGGCATCGGCGCTATCGGCGCAGCAGCCTTCGGCTGGCCCAGCCCATCATCGCGAACATCATCGCCGACGAAGCAAGGCTGGCGAAGGCCGCGCCGATCGTGCCGTAGAGCGGCAGCAACGCGGCCATTAGCGCGAACATCAACAGCGTCGCGCCAAGGGTGATCCACAGCGACAGCCGCGCGCCGTCGGTCGCCATCAGCAGCGGACGGTAGCTGACGCCCACCAGTTCGATCGACGCGGCTACTCCCAGCACCAGCAGCACCGGATAGGCGGGCAGGAAATCGGGGCCGGCGATCAGGCCCAGCAGCGGACGGCCGATCAGCAGGATCAGCAGGATGATGACGCCGCCCGCGATCAGCGCCAGCCGGTTGGTGCGGCGGAACAGGTGCCGCAGCTCGTCCGTCCCGTCCTGGCTGCGCGTCCGCGCCAACTCCACGAAGATGCTGCGGGAAAGCAGCCCGGAAATCTTGGTGAGCGACTGGCTGAGCTGGTTGGCGAGGCGATAGAGGCCCGCGCCCGTCGGCCCCACGAAGATGCCGATGAAGAGCACCGCCACCTGCTGGCCGAGCGACGACAGCGTCGCCTGCAAATTGGTGGCGGTCAGGAAGCCGATCAGCCCCGCATTCTCGCCCCGCGCGTCCAGTGTCCGTCCGGCGCGCCACGATCCCATCCGCCCCCGCCCGGCGCGCAGGGCCAGCCACCAGTAGCTGACCGCGCAGAGCAGTTCCGCCCCCGCCCACGCCAACAGAAAGCCGCCGATGGACGGGCCGGTCGCCAGGATCAGGAGTGCGCCGATCATGCGGCCGATGGGCACCATCGTTTCGGCAAGCGCGCCGGCGTCGAATCGATCGAACAGGCGCAGCAGGCCCATGGGGGTCGAGCGGATAGTCAGCAACATGGCGGCGCAGAACAGGATCGCGTTGATCGCCATGTCACGTGACAGGTCCATCATCGGTCCGAAAGCCAGCGTCACCGCCGCCGCCAGCGCGCAGCCGACGATCGCCGACGCCAGGTCCACCATGATGCAGAAGCGCGCCAGCCGGTTGAGCGCATGGCCGCCCGCGATGGCGTCGGCCGCCTTCAGATGATCCTGCCCGTAGCGGACGATGATCTGCCAGCTTTCGAACGACACCAATGTCTTGATCGCCTGCGCCGCCGACAGGATCAGGGCGAAGCGGCCGAAATCCGCCACGCCCAATGTGCGGGTGACGATCGCCAGATAGACGATGCTGAGCAGCGCGCCCACGCCCTTGCCGCCGAGCAGCCAGGCGGTATTGGCCAATATGCGCGCGAAGCCGCCGCCTCGGTCGCTGCCCCCGTCGCCTTCACCGTCCGTCACGCTCGCTCCACCTTCGTTGCCGGCGTGCCGGCGCGCGCCTATCTAGGGCCTGCCCCGGCAAACGGCAAATGCGGCGGCGCATGTCTGTATCTGGTCCCGATTATCGGCTAGAGACCCGCGCCATGAGCATCACCAAAGCCATCATCCTTTCCGCCGGGCAGGGTTCGCGCCTGTTGCCGCTGACCCGCGACATGCCCAAATGCATGATCGACTTCAACGGCCGCAGCCTCATTAGCTGGCAGGTCGCGGCGCTGGCCGCCAACGGCGTGACCGACATCGTGGTCGTCACCGGCTTTCGCACCGAGCGGGTCGAGGATCATGCGCTGCAACTCTATCGCGACACCGGGGCGCGGATTCGGACGCTGTTCAATCCCTTCTTCCAGGTCGCGGACAATCTGGGCACCTGCTGGATCGCGCGGGAGGAGATGGACCAGGACTTCATCATCCTGAACGGCGACACCATCGTGTCGGACGAGATTGTCGGCCGGCTGATGGACGGGGCGCAGGCGCCGATCACCGTCACCGTCGACGTCAAGCCCGACTATGACGACGACGACATGAAGGTGAGCCGCGACGCCAGCGGCCGCCTGCACGCGATCGGCAAGCGGCTGCTGCCGCCCGACACCAATGCCGAATCGATCGGCATGCTGGCCTTTCGCGGCGAGGGGCCAGCGATCTTCCGCAATCAGGTGGACCAGATGATGCGCACGCCCGAAGGGGTCGAACGCTGGTATCTGCGCGCTATCGACATCATCGCCAAGGGCCACGCGGTGGGCACCGTGTCGATCGAGGGGCTGGCGTGGCAGGAGGTCGACTTTCCGCAGGACGTGGAAGCCGCGACCGCGCTCACCGCCCGCTGGGTCGAGGAAGGACGCTACGCGAAATAGGGCTTCAGCCAGTCGAGCAGGGCGTCGCGCTGCGCTTCGTCCGGCTTGAACGCGCCGCCAAGCTCGGGTTGTCCCGGCCAGCCCGTGTCGGCGATCGTCAGCCCGGCCGCGCCGCGCGTCCCCTCATAGCGGGGGATGACGTGGAAATGGACGTGCGGGTCCACCATGATCAGCATCAGATAGTTGATCCGGCCATAGTCGGTCGCGCCTTTCAGCGCCGTCTCGATGGCCTTGGTCACAACCGACAGTTCGGCATGGGCCTCGGCGGGCAGGTCGCCGAAAGCGGTAGCGTCGGACTTGGCGGCGAGCACCAGCGATCCCAGCGTCGGCTGGGCCGGGCGCAGCAGGACGAGCCAGTGCCGATAGTCGCTGATAAGCGTCGTGGGCCAACCGAATTTGACGATCGTCTCGTTCATGCGCCCTGCTCCAGCCAGCTGGTGATCGCCGCGCCGCGCGCCCGCCGCCCATAAGCCTGGAAAAGCTGAACCAAGTGGACGAGCAGCGACAGGGCCGTCCACCAGGCGACGGCGATGATGCCCCAGTCGGGCCGCCCCGCCAGCATGGCCGCGAACAGGATGACCATATTGGGATTGCGCCGCGCGGTGATCAGCCGGAACCAGGTGTCGAACGGCCGCCAGACATGGATGTGCATCCCGAACTGCCGAATGAAGATCCCCTCGATCAGCCGTTGCAGAATATAGCCCGCCAGGATCACGGCCATGACCGTCCAGAAGGTGGCGGGGGCCAGCGCCAGTCCCCAACGCGAAAGCCCGATCCCCCAGGCGAACCACCAGAAGGGCGGGTGAATGAGGTCGATGCCATGATCGAATATGTTGCCCCATTTCGACGAGGTGATGGTGCAGCGGGCCAGCTTTCCGTCCACCGTGTCCAGCACCATGAAGACGAAGCCGACCAGCATCCCCGTCCAATAATAGCCTTGGGCGAACAGGAAGGTCGCGGCGACGCAGGCGGCCGCGCCGATCGCCGTCACCATGTTCGGCGTCATGCCGATCCGCGCCGCGAGCCGCGTCAGCACCAGCGCCAGTTCGGGCCACAGATATTTGGTGAGCAGGTCGGTCACGCCCTTATAGGCGCCGAAATAGCTTTGCCGTTCGATCGCCGCCCGGGTCTGGGGCGTCAGTTCGCTGACGAACGGGCTCTCCAGCTTGCGAAGCTGGTCGTTATAGATGCGCTTGCCGTCGGCCAGGTCGATGATCGTGAGGCCCTCGGCCGGAACCGGCCTTTCGGCGACCGCGTCGATCGGCATCTGGCCGACGACCAGAACGCCCGCGCGGGTAAAGACCGTGCCCGGCTCCGCCACCACCTTGCGCAGCAGCAGCGGGTCGAAGGCGAAGGCCAGGTTGACCGCCAGGCAATGCCCCTCCGCCAGCGTCCTGCCACCCTTCGCCGCCTCGTCGGCCATGCGGCGAACGCGTTCGGCGTTGGTCATGCCCCAGATGCGCGTTGGGTTGTCGCCGATCAGGCGGATCGGACCCAGGGGCGAATGCGGGTTGCTGTCGGTCGTCATGCGGTGCGGGCTCGTCCTTGGTCAGCCCGCGCGCGCGGCGACGGCGCGGATGGCATCCGCCTGGCGTCGGGACGCGGGCGCCGGCCCATCGTTGATCGCAAAGCGCATAGCCGCCTTCTGCACGCTTTCAAACCGGGGCTGGACTATTTCGGCCTGTTCGAGCGCGGCGGAAAGGTCCGACGCGCTGGTCAGCACTTGCCCCAGCGCGAAATGAGCGAAATCAGGGTCGCCCTGCCATGCGGCACGATCGAGGTTCAGGAACAAGCAGGGGCGGGGGCGCAGGATGAACTCATAGACCTGGCTGCTGACGTCACCCAGATAGATGTCCGCGCCGTTGGTGTAGCTCATGTCGATCGAGCGCTCGCTGCCCATGTCGACATGAATGTGGGGCGCATCGGAATGAATGGTGGGCACGCGGCAGGCCAGCTTCGTATGGGGGGCGATCATGACATTATAGCCCTCCAGCGCTTCGAGCGCCGCCAGGATCGCGGGGCCGTGCCGCACCCAGGAGGAGAGGCGCGGGTCGAAATGCGGGTTGTAGAGGATGGTCGGACGATCATTGTCGAACAGCCGCCGGGGCGGCGCCATCAGCTCGAACTTGGCATAGCCGCCGACGACGATGCGGTCGGGCGACTGCAATCCCCGCTCGATCATCCGCTCGCGATCCTTCTCGCCGGCGACCAGAATCAGGTCGAAGGCCGCATGGGCGCTCCTGTAGCCGCCGGCCCGGTCGCCCGCGCCATGCTTTATCTCCACCAGCTTGGCGGCGAAACCGGGGAAGCGGCGAAGGATCGCGCTCGACGTTTCGGTCGTGACGATGGTGGAATAGCGGCGGATCAGGGGATAGTTGAGCGCCAGCGTAGCGAAGCGCGACGGCATGCGGAACAGCGAATCCGCCCGCCATCCCGGCCGGCGCAGCAGGACGCGCCGAAGTGTTCCGCCCGGATCATGCTTCGCGACGATCCGCAGGATCGCGGGCGACGGGGAGAGGACATCCACCGGCACGTCGCCTTGCCGCGCGAGGGCCAGGGCAGCGGGCAGCCAGTGATAAAGCTGCTGCGCCTCGGCTATGGCAAGAAAGGCGATGGGATTCATATCGGCGCTTGGCCCGTCTTTGCCATGTGCGATCGGCCGTTTCGCGATCCACGCCCGACTTGCACGGCTCAGGCAGCCTGCGCAAGCCTTGCGCTTTGTGCGGTCGCGGCACTGGACCTTTCGATATTATTTGGTATGCGGGCCGCTGAAAATGCCGATCATGGCGCGCAAGCAAGAATGGGATTGATGGTCGATGGCCGAATTCACTTTGCCCAAGAACAGCAAGATCAGCGGCAAGGGCGTGACTCATTCCGCTCCGGGCGGCGCGACCAACGTCAAGAGCTTCAAGGTCTATCGCTACGATCCCGACTCCGGGCAGAACCCGCGCTACGACACGTTTGAGATCGACCTGGACAATTGCGGGCCGATGGTCCTGGACGCGCTCATCAAGATCAAGAATGAATATGATCCCTCGCTGACCTTCCGCCGCTCGTGCCGGGAAGGGATCTGCGGGTCCTGCTCGATGAACATGAACGGGCGCAACGGCCTTGCCTGCACGACCGCGATCGAGGAATGCGCGGGCAAGGAAGTGCGGATCACGCCGCTGCCACACATGGACGTGGTCAAGGATCTTGTGCCCGACTTCACGCATTTCTACGCCCAGTATAACAGCATCCAGCCCTGGCTTAAGACCGTGTCGCCGCCGCCTTCGGGCAAGGAGCGGCTCCAGTCGCCCGCCGAGCGCGAAAAGCTGGACGGCCTCTATGAGTGCATTCTGTGCGCCTGCTGCTCGACGAGCTGCCCCAGCTATTGGTGGAACAGCGACAAGTTCTTGGGGCCCGCCATATTGCTCCAGGCCTATCGTTGGCTGGCCGACAGCCGCGACGAATATACCGGCGAGCGTCTGGACGAGCTGGAGGATCCCTTCCGCCTCTATCGCTGCCATACCATCATGAACTGCGCGAATGTCTGCCCCAAGGGGCTGAGCCCCGCCAAGGCGATCGCCGAAACCAAGAAGATGATGGTCGAAAGGCAGCTCTGATCCGGTGAGCGATGGCGTTGCAGGCGGAGTCGCGCAGACGGAAGGGCAATGGGCGGGCTGGGCCGCATGGTCCGACCCGCATCCCGATACCTTCCTCCAGGCGATCGGCCGCGGCTATTTGCGCAGCGACGCGCCGGCCCGGGCGCAGGTCGCGCTGGAGACGCGGCCAAGTCACCGCAACCGGCTCGATAGCCTACATGGCGGCTTCATCGCCGCTTTCGCCGATCACGCCTATTTCGGCGCGCTGTGGGCGATGGGCCATCGGGCGCAGGTCAACGGCGTCACCATCGACCTGTCGATGCAATTTCTTGGCTCGGGGCGCGTGGGGCCCGTTCTGCTCGCGGACGTCGACCTGCTGCGGGAGACCGGGCGGCTGATGTTCCTGCGGATGCTGATCTCGCAGGAGGGCGAGCCCGTCGCCGCCTCCACGGCGACCATCCGAAAGGTGACGATGCCCAGGTGACCAGCGTCGCGATCCGCTACCGCGCGCTCGTCGCGGCGGGCGAACTGCGCGCCGATCCCGATCAGGCGGCGGCGGCGGACCGGCTCGATCGGTTGCAGCGAGAGCTTGAGGCCGCGCCGCCGCGTGGCTCCACCCTGTGGCGGATGCTGCGCAAGTCGCCCGAGCCGCCGCGCGGCCTCTATATGTGGGGCGGGGTGGGACGCGGCAAGTCGATGCTGATGGACCTGTTCTTCGACACCGTGCAGGTTCAGAGAAAGACGCGCGCGCATTTCCACGAGTTCATGCTGGACGTTCATGCCCGGCTGGCCGAGGCGCGCAAGTCGGAGAGCGGCGATCCGATCCCGCCGGTCGTCGCCGCGCTGGCGGACGAGGCGCGGCTGCTCTGCTTCGACGAGATGGTGGTCAATAACATGGCCGACGCGGCGATCATGTCGCGGCTGTTCACCGGGCTGCTGGAGGCGCGGGTGACGATCGTAACTACGTCCAACCGCGCGCCCGACGATCTCTACAAGGACGGCCTCAACCGCCAGCTTTTCCTGCCGTTCATCGATCTCATCAAGGATCGGCTGGACGTGATGACGCTGGATGGCCCGACCGACTATCGCCTGGACCGGCTGGGCGATGCGACGCTGTGGCACTCGCCCAACGGTCCGGAGGCGACGGCGGCGCTCAGCGAAAGCTTCTTCCGGTTGACCGACTATCCGCCGAGCGACCGCGCGCATGTTCCGGCGGAAGACATCCCGGTGCAGGGGGGGCGGACGCTGCATGTGCCCAAGAGCCTGAAGGGGGTCGCGGTCTTTTCCTTCAAGCGGCTGTGCGCCGAGGCGCGCGGCGCGCCCGACTATCTGGCGATCGCGCGCAAATATCACACGGTCATCCTGGTCGGCATTCCCGTGCTCGGGCCGGACAAGCGCAACGAGGCCGCGCGGTTCGTGACGCTGATCGACTCGCTCTACGAATATAAGGTGAAGTTGCTGGCCTCGGCGGATGCCCAGCCTGCGGCGCTCTACCCGCAAGGTGATGGCGCGTTCGAGTTCGAGCGCACCGTGTCGCGGCTGATGGAAATGCAGTCCAACGACTATCTGGCGCAGGGCCACGGCCCGAAATGAACTGGATTTCGCCGCAGGCCGCCGCAGCCTGTCACCGGCCTGTCCCCAAATAGATGCATCAATTCCCTGACGCCGCCACGAACGAAGGCCGGGCGGCGTCAGGCAGTTGGTGCTGCAGGGAAGGGCGCGAGGGCAGGGTAGGACCCAGGAGCCGAACAGCGTCGACCCTTCTAATGATATTGCGAACGAATTGCAAAGATAATTTCTTTCCTTTCTTCGTCGCAGGTTGAAACCCGCGCCATATGGGCGTAGGCGAGCGGGCAATTCCAAAATCCATCGCTTTGGAGGATGACAGATATATGGCCCGTAAGAAGATCGCGCTGATCGGCGCAGGGAATATCGGCGGCACGCTCGCGCACCTGGCTGCGCTCAAGGGGCTGGGCGACGTCGTCCTCTTCGACGTGGTCGAAGGCGTTCCCCAGGGCAAGGCGCTCGATCTTTCCCAGTGCGGCCCGGTCGAGGGTTTCGACGCGAAGATCACGGGCACCAATGATTATGCCGACATCGCCGGCGCGGACGTCATCATCGTCACCGCCGGCGTCGCCCGCAAGCCGGGCATGAGCCGCGACGACCTGCTGGGCATCAACCTGAAGGTCATGAAGGCCGTGGGTGAGGGAATCAAGGCCAACGCGCCCGACGCCTTCGTCATCTGCATCACCAATCCGCTGGACGCGATGGTGTGGGCGCTGCGGGAGTTTTCGGGCCTGCCGCACAACAAGGTCGTCGGCATGGCCGGCGTCCTCGATTCCGCCCGGTTCAGCCACTTTCTGGCCGAAGAGTTCCAGGTGTCGGTCAAGGACGTCAACAGCTTCGTGCTGGGCGGCCATGGCGACACGATGGTGCCGGTCGTGCAATATTCGACCGTCGCGGGCATCCCCATCCCCGACCTCATCAAGCAGGGCCGCTCGACCAAGGAGCGGATCGACGCCATCGTCGCGCGCACCCGCTCGGGCGGCGGCGAGATCGTCGGCCTGCTCAAGACCGGCTCGGCGTTCTACGCGCCCGCCACCAGCGGCATCGCCATGGCCGAAGCCTATCTCTACGATCAGAAGCGCCTGCTGCCCTGCGCGGCCAATCTGACCGGCCAATATGGCATCGACAATCTCTATGTCGGCGTGCCCGTCATCATCGGCAAGGACGGCGTTGAGCAGATCGTCGAGATCGAACTAGACGAGGAGGCGAAGGCCAACCTCACCGTGTCGGTCGACGCGGTCAAGGAACTGCTGGAGGCCTGCAAGGGCATCGACGCCTCGCTCGCCTGAAGTCTCACATCATCTTGCACCGATCCGCGCCAGGTAAGTGCGCAGCCTGGGGCGGGTCGACCGAAGAAACTGCCACGACACTGCGAAGCGAGGGGCGTCCATGTCCATTCTCATCGACAAGAACACCAAGGTCATTACCCAGGGTATGACCGGCGCCACCGGTACGTTCCATACCGAACAGGCGCTGGCCTATGGCACGCAGATGGTTGCGGGCGTCACCCCAGGCAAGGGCGGCACGACCCATATCGGCCTGCCGATGTACGACACCGTGGCCGAGGCCGCGCATGCCACCGGCGCGACCGCGTCGGTCGTCTATGTTCCGCCGCCATTCGCGGCGGATTCGATCCTGGAGGCGATCGACGCCGAAATCCCGCTGATCGTCTGCATCACGGAGGGCATCCCCGTGCTCGACATGGTGCGCGTCAAGCGGTCGCTGTCCGGCAGCAAGTCGCGCCTGATCGGCCCGAACTGCCCCGGCGTCCTGACCCCCAACGAGTGCAAGATCGGCATCATGCCCGGTAGCATCTTCAAGAAGGGCAGCGTCGGCGTGGTCTCGCGCTCGGGCACCTTGACCTATGAGGCGGTCTTCCAGACCTCCAACGCGGGCCTGGGCCAGACCACGGCCGTCGGCATCGGCGGCGATCCGGTCAACGGCACCAATTTCATCGACGTGCTGGAGCTGTTCCTGGCCGATGACGCGACCGAATCGATCATCATGATCGGCGAGATCGGCGGCGACGCCGAGGAGCAGGCCGCGCAGTTCCTGATCGACGAGGCCAAGAAGGGCCGCAAGAAGCCGATGGCCGGTTTCATCGCGGGCCGCACCGCACCTCCGGGCCGCCGCATGGGCCATGCCGGCGCGATCGTGTCGGGCGGCAAGGGCGACGCGGAAAGCAAGATCGCGGCGATGGAATCGGCGGGGATCAAGGTCGCGGCCAGTCCGTCCGAATTGGGCACGACCTTGCTGGACGTGTTGAAGGGCTGACATGGCCCGAACGCGGCCGGGCTGCACCCCGGCCGCGTCTTTCCCGGCGCCGCGACTGCACGCGGCTCGGATGGGATGAAGACCATGGGTTACGAGAATCAGGATTTCGAGATCGAACAGGGGCCCAGCTGGGCCAAGGCCAATTGGCCGCTCAGCGATACGGACGATCTGACCGGGGCGTTGGACCCCACGCAGATGCAGATCGCCGTCAAGGCCGCGGCCAAGGCGGGCGGCAAGAGCGTGTCGGAGGCCGACATCGCCGAGGCGGCGGGCGACGCCATCCGGGCGCAGATGCTGATCCGCACCTATCGCGTGCGCGGCCATCTGGCCGCCAATCTCGATCCTCTGGGCCTTACCCAGCGCGAGCTGCCCGCCGACCTGACGCCGGATTATCACGGCCTGACCGATCCGGCCAAGAAAGTCTATCTGGGCGGCACGCTGGGCCTCGACTATGCGACGGTGGCCGAGATCGTCGCCATCCTGCGCGCCAATTATTGCGGCAATGTCGGCCTGGAATATATGCACATCGCCGATGTCGAGGAGCGCCGCTTCCTCCAGGAGCGGATGGAAGGCCAGGACAAGGAGATCATCTTCACGCCCGAGGGCAAGAAGGCGATCCTGTCCAAGGTCATCCAGGGCGAGCAATATGAGAAGTTCCTGGGCCGCAAATATGTCGGCACCAAGCGCTTCGGCCTGGACGGCGGCGAGTCGATGATCCCCGCGCTCGAGGCCGTCATCAAATATGGCGGCGCGTCGGGCGTGAAGGAAATCGTCTATGGCATGGCCCATCGCGGCCGGCTGAACGTGCTGGCCAATGTGATGGCCAAGGGCTTCCGCGTCATCTTCCACGAATTTTCGGGCGGCACCGCCAATCCGGAGGATGTGGGCGGATCGGGCGACGTCAAATATCATCTGGGCACCTCGACCGATCGCGAGTTCGACGGGATCAAGGTGCATATGAGCCTAGTGCCCAACCCCTCCCATCTGGAAACGGTCGACCCGATCGTTCTAGGCAAGGTCCGCGCGCAACAGGTGTTCCGCGACGATCTGGGCAAGCATGAGCAGGTGCTGCCCGTGCTGATCCATGGCGACGCGGCGTTCGCGGGCCAAGGCATCGTGTGGGAATGTTTCGGCTTTTCCGGCATCCGGGGCTACAACACCGGCGGCTGCATCCATTTCGTGGTCAACAACCAGGTGGGCTTCACCACATCGCCCCAGTTCGCCCGCTCCTCGCCCTATCCCAGTGACGTGGCGAAGGGCGTCCAGGCCCCGATCCTGCATGTCAATGGCGACGATCCCGAAGCGGTCACCTTCGCCTGCAAGCTGGCGATCGAATATCGCCAGACCTTCCATCGCGACGTGGTGATCGACATGTGGTGCTATCGCCGCTTCGGTCATAATGAAGGCGACGAGCCCTCCTTCACCCAGCCGCTGATGTATGCGAAGATCCGCCAGCATCCGCCGGTCAGCCAGGTCTATGCTTCCCGGCTGATGCAGGAAGGCGTGGTGGACGAGGCCTTCGTCGACGGCATCACCAACGACTTCGTCAACCATCTGGAAGAAGAGTTCGAGGCGGCCAAGAGCTACAAGGCCAACAAGGCCGACTGGTTCGCGGGCCGCTGGTCCGGGCTGCACAAGCCCGCCGACGTGGAAACGACGCGCCAGAGCGTGGAAAGCGGCATCACGCCCAAGCTGTTCGACAGCCTGGGGCGTACGCTGACCACGGTTCCCGAGGGGCATGTCATCCACAAGACGTTGCAGCGCGTGCTGGACGCCAAGGCGGAGATGTTCAAGTCGGGCGCCAATTTCGACTGGGCGACGGGCGAGGCCCTGGCCTTCGGATCGCTACTGACCGAAGGCTATGGCGTGCGTCTGTCGGGCCAGGATTCCGGTCGCGGCACCTTCAGCCAGCGTCATTCGGTCTGGGTCGACCAGAATACGGAAGCCAAATATATCCCGCTGTCGACCGTGCCCCACGGCCGGTTCGAGGTGCTGGACAGCCCGCTGTCCGAATATGGCGTGCTGGGCTTCGAATATGGCTATGCCCTGGCCGATCCCAAGAGCCTGGTCCTGTGGGAGGCGCAATTCGGCGACTTCGCCAACGGCGCGCAGATCATCTTCGACCAGTATATCGCCTCGTCCGAAACCAAGTGGCTGCGGTCCAACGGCCTCGTCTGCCTGCTGCCGCACGGCTATGAAGGGCAGGGGCCGGAACATAGCTCGGCGCGTCTGGAGCGGTTCCTGCAACTTTGCGCGGAAGGCAATATCCAAGTCGCCAACTGCACCACGCCGGCCAACTATTTCCACATCCTGCGCCGGCAGATGCTGCGCCCCTTCCGCAAGCCGCTCATCATGATGACGCCCAAGTCGCTGCTGCGGCACAAACTGGCGGTGAGCAAGGCGGAGGATTTCCAGGGCGAAACGCATTTCCAGCGCCTCCTTTCGGATACCAACCCGGCGCTCGACGCGGAAACGCGGCGGCTGGTCCTCTGTTCGGGCAAGGTCGCCTACGACCTGATCGAGGCGCGCGATGCGGCCGGGGACCAAAACACCCAGATCGTCCGGGTCGAGCAGCTTTATCCCTTCCCGACTGACGCGCTTGCCACGCGCCTCAAGCGCATGACGAACCTCGAGGAAGTAATCTGGTGCCAGGAGGAGCCGCGCAACAACGGCGCCTGGTTCCATGTCGAGCCCTATATCGAGGAAGCGCTGGGCCTTGCCGACCGCGCGCCGATGCGCGCCCGTTACGCGGGCCGAAAGGCCGCCGCGTCGCCCGCTACGGGTCTGGCCAAGCGCCATGTCGCCGAGCAGGGCGCGCTCGTCGCCGACGCGCTGGGCCACAGCGTCCGTGAAGAAATCCGCCGCCAGAAGAAAGGCTGAACAAGCTCATGGCAACCGAAGTCAAAGTCCCCACGCTGGGCGAATCCGTAACCGAAGCAACTGTTGGCCAGTGGCTGAAGAAGCCTGGCGAGGCGGTGAAGGCCGACGAGCCGATCGTCAGCCTGGAGACCGACAAGGTCGCGGTCGACGTGCCCGCGCCGGTTGCCGGCACGCTGGGCGACATCATCGCCAAGGAAGGCGACACGGTGAATGTCGGCGCCTTGCTCGCCACCATCAACGAGGGTGCGGCCGCCGCCGCGTCGCCCGCGCCCGCTCCCGCTCCTGCCGCCGCCAAGGCCGAAGCGGCCGCGCCAGCGCCCGCCGCATCGGCTCCCGCGCCTGCGCCTGTCGCGTCGGATGAAGAGGATGGCGGCAATCTGACACTTTCGCCCGCCGTGCGCCGCCTGGTGCTGGAGCATGGGCTGGACCCCAGCAAGATCAAGGGCACTGGCAAGGACGGCCGCTTGACCAAGGACGACGTGACCGCCGCCGTCGCCGCCGGCACCGCCAGGGCCAGCGAGACCGCCGCCGCCGCGCCCGCCGCCGCGCCTGCGGCACCGTCAGGCCCCAGCCGCGCGCAGGAGCGGGTCAAGATGACCCGTCTGCGCCAGACGGTCGCCAAGCGGCTGAAAAGCGCGCAGGAGACCGCCGCGCTGCTCACCACCTTCAACGATGTCGACATGACCGCCGTCATCGAGGCGCGGGCGAAATATAAGGACCTGTTCGAAAAGAAGCATGGCGTGCGCCTGGGCTTCATGGGCTTCTTCACCAAGGCGGTGACGATGGCGCTGAAGGATATTCCCGCCGTCAACGCCCAGATCGAGGGCGATGAGATCGTCTATAATGACTTTGCCGACATTTCGGTCGCGGTGTCCGCGCCCAACGGGCTGGTCGTGCCGGTCATCCGCAACGCCGAGAGCCTGAGCGTCGCGGAGATCGAGAAGACGATCGGCGCATTCGGCAAGAAGGCCAAGGAAGGCGCGCTGACCATGGAGGACATGAAGGGCGGCACCTTCACCATCTCCAACGGCGGCGTGTTCGGATCGCTGATGTCGACGCCGATCATCAACCCGCCCCAGTCGGCGGTGCTGGGCCTTCACCGGATCGAGGATCGTCCGGTCGTCATCAACGGCCAGATCGTGGTGCGGCCGATGATGTATCTGGCGCTCAGCTATGACCATCGCCTGATCGACGGCCGCGAGGCGGTGACCTTCCTGGTCGCGGTGAAGAACGCGATCGAGGACCCGACGCGCATCTTGATCGACCTGTAAGCCTTATCCCAATGCTCCTGCGAAAGCAGGAGCCCAGAGCGGAGATATGCAACGAAAGCGGGTTATGCTTATCTGATGGCGAGCAGGCGCAACGGCACTCTTTATCTGGGTGTGACGAGCGACTTGATCCGGAGGGTCTGGCAACATCGCAATGGTTTCGGCGGCGAGTTCAGTTCCCGTTATGGCTGTCGTTATCTTGTTTGGTTTGAGGCATATGACGATCTGCAAGAGGCGCGGTTGCGTGAATTGTGGATGAAGAAGTGGAAACGCGAATGGAAGCTGCGCTTGATCGAGGACTTTAATCCCGAATGGCGCGATCTGTTCGAGAAAATTGTGGAATGATGTGCTCCTGCGCAGGCAGGAGCCCAGTTCGGGCCTTGCGGAGAAATCAACGGCGGGTCTGGGTTCCTGCCTTCGCAGGAACACTGATGGGAAGGTGAATGATGGCTGAGTTCGACTATGATGTGCTGGTGATCGGCGCCGGTCCGGGCGGCTATGTCGCCGCGATCCGCGCGGCGCAGTTGGGGTTGAAGACCGCCTGCGCCGAGAGCCGCGAGACGCTGGGCGGCACCTGCCTCAACGTGGGGTGCATCCCGTCGAAGGCGCTGCTGCACGCGTCGGAACTCTATGAGGAAGCGGCCGGCGGCCGGCTCGCCAAGCTGGGCGTCAAGATCGACCAGATGTCGCTCGACCTGCCCGCAATGCAGGCGCAGCGCGTCGACGCGGTCAAGGGTCTGACCGGCGGCATCGAGTTTCTGTTCAAGAAGAACAAGGTCGATTGGCTGAAGGGGCTGGCGACCTTCACCGGCGCGAATACGGTCGAGGTCGCGGGCAAGAGCGTGACGGCGAAGAACATCGTCATCGCCACCGGATCGTCGGTGACGCCCCTGCCCGGCGTGGAAGTCGACAATGCGGGCGGCAAGATCGTCGATTCGACCGGCGCGCTGGAGCTGGACAAGGTGCCCGGCCATCTGGTGGTGATCGGCGGCGGCGTCATCGGGCTGGAACTGGGATCGGTATGGCGGCGCGTCGGCGCGAAGGTCACGATCGTTGAATATCTCGACCAGATCCTGCCCGGCATGGACGGCGAGGTCCGCAAGGAAGCCAACAAGATCTTCAAGAAGCAGGGCTTCGACTATCGGCTGTCGACCAAGGTCACCGGCGCGCAAGTCAAGGGCGAGGGCGTCACGCTGACGGTCGAACCCGCGGCCGGCGGCGCGGCCGAGACGATCGAGGCCGATGTCGTGCTGGTGTCGATCGGCCGCCGTCCGAACACGGAGGGGCTGGGCCTCGACAAGATCGGGCTGGAACTGAACCAGCGCGGGCAGATCGAGACCGATCATGATTTCGCGACCAAGGTGCCCGGCGTCTGGGCGATCGGCGACGTGATTCCCGGCCCGATGCTGGCGCACAAGGCCGAGGATGAGGGCATCGCCGTCGCGGAGAATATCGCGGGCCTCACCGGCATCGTCAATCACGACCTGATCCCCGGCGTCGTCTATACCTGGCCCGAAATCGCGGGCGTCGGGCTTACCGAGGAAGCGGCGAAGGAAAAGGGACCGATCAAGGTCGGCAAGTTCCCGATGATGGCCAACAGCCGCGCCAAGACCAATCATGAACCCGACGGTTTCGTGAAGATCATCGCCGACGCGGAAACCGACAAGGTGCTGGGCGTCTGGGCGATCGCGTCCGTCGCGGGCACGATGATCGCGCAGGCGGTGCAGGCGATGGAGTTCGGTGCGTCCAGCGAGGATATCGCCTATACCTGCCACGCGCATCCCACGCATAGCGAAGCGATCAAGGAAGCCGCGATGGCGGTGACGGGCAAGCCCATCCATATGTGATTCCGCATGGAGCCATCCGCCAGGATCAAAGAGGCCACCGATCCCGCGAGATCGGTGGCCTTTTCTTATCCGTGGCGCGCGGTGGCCGGAAGGTCGGGAACCACGCGCAGTGCGGGCGGCGTCGCCGGACGCCAGATGCTGACGCGGTCGCGGCCCTCGGCCTTCGCCTGGTAAAGCGCCAGGTCGGCGCGGGCGATAGCGTCGTGCAGGGAGAAGTCGGCCGGCTGGACCATGGCGAGGCCGAAGCTGGCGGTCGCGGTGACGGCGATCCCGCCGGCGTCCAGTGGCTGGTCGGCAAAGCGCCCGCGGATGGTTTCGGCGCACCCGGCCGCCGCCGAAAGGTCCGCGCCCGGCAGGAAGACGACGAACTCCTCTCCGCCAAAGCGCGCGGCGATCGCGTCGGAGGGGATGGTCGCCGTAATCAGCGCCGCGAGCGCGGCGATCACCCTGTCGCCCATGGCATGACCGTGCCGGTCGTTGATCCCCTTGAACAAATCGATGTCGCAGGTGACGACCGCGCCCCACCGGCCGTCGGCGTCGGCGAAGCGGGCCGTCGCTGCATCGAAACCGCGCCGGTTGAGCAAGCGCGACAGCGGGTCCACATGCGCGGCGTCGCGATAGCGGGCGATGACGTCGACCACGGTCGCCGCCAGTGCCGCCAGCGCCATGAAGAGGCCGAACAAGCAGGCCAGCGCCTGCATGAGAAAGGCATATTCGGTGGACCCGAAGGGCCGATCGGACGACCAGGTGAGCGGAACCGTGCTGCCGCGCACCAAATTGTCCAGCGCGACGAGGATGATCGCGGCGAACAGCGCCCGGTCGGTGGAGGCGCGCAGGTGGCGCACGCCCGCCGCGATCGGCACGCCGATCAGCAGGAAACAGCCGAAATCGGATGCGACCAACTCCATCGGTACATGGCGGGCGATGCCGGCCGCATAGGCGCAGAGCAGGATCGACCCGCCCCAGATCGTCAGGCGCGCGCCCATCAGCCAGCCGGGCCGCCACCGTTCCAGCAGGGCCTGGCTGAAGAACAGGAAGCCTGTAGCGAACAGCGTATCGGCGACGATGCCCCACAGGTGCGTCGGCAGAAAGGCGGCGAATATGGGCACGCTAAAGCCGCCCGCGACGCTCAGGAAGCCTATGCCCCAGAACAGCGCCTGTCGCGCGCCCCAGCGCCAGACGATGAAGAAGGCGATGCTGAACGACAGCATCATGATCGGCAGGAAAAAGGCGAAATTCTCCCCCACGCGACGTGCGGCCTCTTCAAATCATGGTGATGACGGGACGCCTTGCGTCTTGAAGGAGCACATAGAGGGCCAAGGTTAACAAAGACTTCGCTCTGCGGTCGGCCGTGCGCCGAGCCGGCCGATCAGAAGTCCGGTTTGCGCCGGGCCTGGAAGGCGGCGATACCCTCCGCGAAGTCGGGCAGGGTGAAGGCGTCGCGGAACATCGCCAGCGTCCGCTCGTCGTCGTCGCTCTGTCCGTCGATGATGCGGCCGATGATCGCCTTGGCCGACCGGACGCTGTGCTGGGCATTGGATGCAATGGTCCGGGCGAGGGCCTCAGCCTGCGCCACCGGATCGGCCGCGACCTCGTCGATCAGGCCGATCGCAAGCGCCTGCTCCGCCTCCATCAGCGCGCCGGTATAGAGGATGCGCTTGGCGCGCGCCGGGCCCACCAGGTCGACCAGTAATTTGGTGTCGAACAGCGAATAGACGATGCCGAGCCTGGCGGGCGTGATGCCCAGCCGCGCGGCCGGGGACGCGACGCGGATGTCGCAGGCCATCGCCAGGCCGCATCCGCCCCCGACGCAATCGCCGTCGATGGCGGCGATGACCGGCTTTTCGGCCTGGGCCAGCGCATATTGGGTCGATCGAATGGCCGTCTGATTGGCGACGCGCCAACTCTCCTCGCCGCTGCATGCCGCAAACTCGTCTATGTCCGCGCCGGCGCAGAAGATGCCGGGCGTCGCGGACGTCAGGATCAGGACGCGGACGGCGTCATCGGCCATCGCCTGCCCGACCAGCAGGGGAAGCCGCTCCCACATCGCGTGGTTCATGGCGTTGCGCCGCGCGGGGCGGTCGATCAGCATCCGCGCGATCGCGCCGTCCTGTTCCAGCCGCAGCGTCATGAAGGCCAGCGCTCCAGCAGCGGCACCAGCTCGTCGAAATGGTGGATGACCGCATCGGCCCCCAATTCCTCGATCGGGCCGTCGAGGAAGCCGAAGCCGACCGCTATGCTGGGCATGCCGGCGTTGCGCGCGCCGGCGATGTCGTTGATCGTATCGCCGATGAAGATCGTGCGGCCGCCGCCCGCCCGCTTCGCCATCTCGTGGATGGGGGCCGGGTCGGGCTTGCCGACCGACAGGGTGTCGCCCCCAACGATGCTGGCGAAACGGTCGGCGAGGCCGATCTGGCGCATCAGCGGGATGGCGAAACGCTCGGCCTTGTTAGTGCAGATCGCCAGCCGGACCCCGGCCGCCTCCAGCGCCTCCAGCGCCTCCAGGAGGCCGGGATAGGGAATGGAGTGGATGGCGAGGTTCTGCTGATAATAATCGAGCAGAACCGGCAGCGTCTCCGCCAGCAGGTCGTCGGTGCAGCCGCCCGAGGCGTTCAGCGCGCGTTCCAGCATGACGCGCGCGCCCTTGCCCACGAAGGGGCGGATGGCCTCCACCGGGTAAGCCGGCCGGCCGATGGTTCCGATGGCATAGTTCACCGCGGCGGCCAGATCGCCGCTGGTGTCGATCAGAGTGCCATCCAGATCGAAACCGACGATGTCGAAGGGAATCTGCGTCATGGCCGGGGTCATGCCGCCTGCGCGGTGGCATATGCAAGGCAAACATGGCAGGGCGCGCATACGGACATTCGCAACAGGAACAGATATGTGACCAGTCGTCCCGCAGATCGCGCTTCGCGGCGCCCTTTGGCCGTCATCATCCTTGCCGCCGGGCAGGGCACGCGCATGAAATCGTCGCTGCACAAGGTGCTGCACCCGATCGCTGGGCGGCCGATGCTGCTGCATCTGCTCGCAAGCGTGGCGGAGCTGGAGCCCGAGCGGCAGGTGGTCGTGGTCGGCGCCGGCCGGGATCAGGTGGAGCGGGCCGTGGAGGGCACCGGCGCGGTCATCGCCGTGCAGGACCGGCAGTTGGGCACGGGCCATGCGGTGCGCCAGGCCCATGACGCGCTGGCGGGGTTCGCCGGCGACGTGCTGATCCTCTATGGCGACGTGCCGCTGGTGCGCGCGGAGACGATGCGCGCCATGCTGGACCGGCTGAACCGGGGCGACGATCCGCGCGCGGTCGTGCTGGGCTTTCGGCCGGACGATGCCGCCGCCTATGGCCGGATCATCGCCGATGGGCAGGGGATCATCGGCAAGATGGTCGAATATAAAGATGCGGACGAGGAGGAGCGCGCGGTGACTCTGTGCAATTCCGGGCTGATGGCCGCGCGGGCCAGCGACCTGTTCGTGCTGCTCGACCAGATCGGCAACGACAATGCGGCGGGCGAATATTATCTGCCCGACATCGTCATGCTGCCGGGCGGGCAGAGCGCGGTGATCGAAACCGACGCCTGGGAAGTGGCGGGCGTCAACAGCCGCGCCGAACTGGCGGGCGTGGAGGCCGCGTGGCAGTCACGGCGGCGGACGGAGGCGATGCGCGACGGCGTGACGCTGGTTGCGCCGGAGACGGTGTTTTTCGCGCATGACACGGTGCTGGGGCGGGACGTGACGATCGAGCCGAACGTCGTGTTCGGCCCCGGCGTCGCCATCGCCCACGACGTGGTCATCCACGCTTTTTCCCATCTGGAGGGCGCGCGCGTCGAAAGCGGGGCGGCGGTCGGCCCCTATGCGCGGCTGCGGCCCGGCGCGCGGATCGGGGCGAAGGCGAAGATCGGCAATTTCGTCGAGGTCAAGAAGGCGGTGGTGGAGGAGGGGGCCAAGGTCAGCCACTTGTCCTATATCGGCGACGCCACCGTGGGGGCGGGCGCGAATATCGGCGCGGGGACCATCACCTGCAATTATGACGGCTTCTTCAAATATCGTACGGAGATCGGCGCGGGCGCTTTCATCGGCTCCAACAGCGCGCTGGTGGCTCCGGTGAAGATCGGCGAAGGCGCGATCGTCGCGGCGGGATCGGTCGTGACTCGTGAGGTGGAGGCCGACGCGCTCTGCCTCGTCCGCCCCGCTCAGGAGGGCAAGCCCGGCTGGGCGGCGCGCTTCCGCGCGAAGATGCAGGCGCGCAAACAGGGGTGAGCGGCCGCGTGCGCAAGCTGCGCTGGTCAGGTCTGGCGGCGGCGATCGCGCTCCTCTCGGTCGTGGCGGTGGCCTGGATGTTCGCCAACGCACGCGCGCTGCCCGTCGTGCGGCGGATAGAGATAGGCCTGCCTTTTCCAGCGGACGCACCGCGAACGCCGGTGAAGGTCCTGCTGCTGACCGACGCGCATCTGTCGGAGCCGGACAATGGGCCGGCGCGGATGGATGCCATCGTCGACCGGATCAACGCGCTTAAACCCGACCTTGTCGTTCTGGGGGGCGATTATATCGGCGACTGGAAAGGCGGCGCGACATATGATGCGGCGGCCAGCATCGCGCCCTTCGCTCGCCTGCGCGCGCCGCTGGGGGTGGTGGCCGTGACCGGCAATCACGACATCGTCGCGCGCCCCCGGTCGCAGGACCGGCGGCTGCCAAACGAGCAGGCATGGGCGAAAGCTTACGGACGGATCGGAGTCCGGCTGCTGTCCAACCGGGCGGTGCGAAGGGGGCCGATCGCGGTGGGCGGGCTGGCCGACATCTATACCGGCAGGCCCGATGTGCCGGCGACCCTCTCCGCCATGCGGGCGCTGGGCGGCGCGCCTTTGCTGCTGTCGCACAGCCCCGACATCTTCACGCACTTGTCAGGCCATTCGCCGCTGCTTCTGCTCGTCGGCCATACCCATTGCGGACAGATCGCCCTGCCGGGGGTCGGCGCGCTCTATGTGCCGTCGGCCTATGGCACGCGCTATGCCTGCGGGGTCTATCGCCGGGGCAGGGCGACGATGATCGTGTCGGCGGGGGTGGGGACGAGCAGGCTGCCGCTGCGCGCCTTCGCCCCGCCCGATATCTGGCTGATTACGCTTCGGCCGCTATAGGGGCTTGGCGAACATGGTTTCCTGACCGCCTGCTTCATGGCATAGGCGTCCACGGGCCGTATTCGCGGCATGTTCATCCTTTTTCAGACGTTTCGGGGCATCAGGCATCCATGTGCGGAATCATTGGAATCGTGGGCAGGGATGCGGTCGCCGATCGGCTGGTCGACGGCCTCAAGCGCCTCGAATATCGCGGCTATGACAGCGCGGGCATCGCGACCATCGACGGCGGCGCGATCGCGCGCCGGCGGGCCGAGGGCAAGCTGATCAACCTGGTGCGGGAACTGAACGACGCGCCGCTTCCCGGCGCGACCGGCATAGCCCATACTCGCTGGGCGACCCACGGCGCGCCGATCACCAGCAACGCCCATCCCCACGCGACGCAGGAGGTCGCGCTGGTCCACAATGGCATCATAGAGAATTTCAAGCCGCTGCGCGAGGAACTGATCGCGCGGGGGCGCAGCTTCGACAGCCAGACCGACACGGAGGTGGTCGCCCATCTGGTCAGCGAACTGGTCGAACAGGGCGCGTCACCGCGCGAGGCGGTCGCCGCCGTCCTGCCGCGCCTGCACGGGGCCTTCGCGCTCGCCATCCTGTTTCGCAGCCATCCCGACCTGCTGATCGGCGCGCGGCTGGGGTCGCCGCTGGTGGTCGGCTATGGCGACGGCGAAACCTATCTGGGCTCCGACGCGCTGGCGCTGGCGCCGCTGACCCAGCGCATCGCTTATCTGGAGGAGGGCGACTGGGTCGTCATCACGCGCGAGGGCGCGGAGATTTTCGACAAGGACGACCGGCCCGTGGAACGGCCGATCACCATTTCCGGCGTGTCGGGCGCGCTGATTGACAAGGGCAATCACCGCCACTTCATGCAGAAGGAGATTTACGAGCAGCCGGTCGTGGTCGCCCAGACGCTGCGCTCCTATCTGCGCCGCATGGAAAATCAGGTGTCGCTGCCGGACATGGATTTCGATCTGGGGCAGGTGAAGCGGATCACTATCGTCGCCTGCGGCACCAGCTATTATGCCGGGCTGGTCGCCAAATATTGGTTCGAGAAGTTCGCGCGCGTCCCCGTGGACATAGATGTGGCGAGCGAGTTCCGCTATCGCGACCCGGTGCTGGAGAAGGGCGGGCTGGCACTGTTCATCAGCCAGTCGGGCGAGACCGCCGACACGCTCGCCGCGCTGCGCCATGCGAAGGCGGAGGGGCAGATCGTCGCCGTCGTGGTCAACGTCCCCACCAGCTCCATGGCGCGCGAGGCCGACCTGCTGCTGCCGACCCATGCCGGGCCGGAGATCGGCGTCGCGTCGACCAAGGCGTTCACCTGCCAGCTTGCCGTGCTGGCGGCGCTGGCGGCGAACCTCGCGCGGGCAGCGGGGCGGCTGACGCCGGACGAGGAGTCGGAGATCGTCTGGCACCTGAGCGAAGCGCCCGCCGCGCTGAACGAGGCGCTGAACCGCGACCCGCAGATAGAGGCCATGGCCCATCTGATCGCGCCGGCGCGAGACGTCCTCTATCTGGGGCGGGGTCCTGACTACCCGATGGCGCTGGAGGGCGCGCTGAAGCTCAAGGAAATCAGTTATATCCATGCCGAGGGCTATGCGGCGGGCGAGATGAAGCATGGGCCGATCGCCCTGATCGACGACGCCGTGCCCGTGATCGTCATCGCGCCCAGCGGGCCGCTGTTCGAAAAGACCGTCAGCAACATGCAGGAAGTGCAGGCCAGGGGCGGCAAGGTCGTGCTGATCTCCGACGCCGAGGGGATCGCGCAGGCGGGCGACAATTG
Source organism: Sphingobium sp. (assembly GCA_033795485.1). Taxonomy (GTDB): domain Bacteria; phylum Pseudomonadota; class Alphaproteobacteria; order Sphingomonadales; family Sphingomonadaceae; genus Sphingobium. The sequence continues at coordinate 87,524 of JARYGO010000006.1, read as the reverse complement.
CCTGGCGACGATCGAGATGCCGGAGGTGCATCCGCTGATCGCGCCGCTGGTCTATGCGGTCCCGGTGCAGTTGCTGGCCTATCATGTCGCGGTCGCCAAGGGCACGGACGTCGACCAGCCCCGGAACCTCGCTAAATCGGTGACGGTCGAATAGCCTTTTCGCTCCCCTTGACTTGGGCATGGCATTCTGGCCTGTCGATCATTCCCCACTGGTAAGGCCAAAATAGCGCATGTCCCTGCCCCTCAAGAACGGATCGCAGGATAGGCTGTATCAGGACCTGGCGCGCAGCCTGATCGATGAACTGGCGGCGGGCCGCTACCCGGTCGGCACGCGGCTACCGGCCGAGCGCGAACTTGCGGCGCTCTATGGCGTCAGCCGCCCGACGGTGCGCGAGGCGATCATCGCGCTGGAAGTGATGGGGCTGGTCGAGGTGCGGATCGGCGCGGGCGGCTATGTCATGCGCCTGCCGGGCAAGGAGGATATTCCCGGCTTCAATATTTCCGCGTTCGAGCTGACCGAGGCGCGGCTGTTGTTTGAGGGGGAATCGGCGGCGCTGGCGGCGACCCAGATCACCGACGAGCAGATCGAGGAGATTGAGGGACTGATGGCCGAACTGGCGCGCGAAAATCAGGAGCCGGGGGGCGCGGACAAGGCGGATCGCGCCTTTCACCTCGCGATCGCGCGCGCCACCCGCAACACCGCCATCGTCGAGACGGTGCAGCAGCTTTGGGACCTGCGCTACACTTCGCCCGAAGCGGCGCTGCTGCACGAAAAGGCGCGCACCGCCCATGTGAAGCCGCTGGTGGACGAGCATGGCGCGGTGCTGGAGGCGTTGCGGTCGCGCGATCCGGGCGCGGCGCGGGCGGCGATGCGGGCGCATCTGTCGACCGTGCTGGACAGCCTGCTGTTCGCCACGGAGGAAAGGGCGATGGCCGAAGTGCGCCGCGCGGCGCAGGCCAAGCGCGAACGCTACAGGCGCCCCGCCGTCTGACGGAGCGCCGGCGGCGGATAAGGGTGCGAACCCCATGATCGAGAGAGGCCGAGGGTTCTCGCCGAGCGCTATGGCATCAACCAGAAGACGGCATCCAGTTCAGCAATCAGGCCAGGCACAAATATGCCCTGCCCGATGGTCCTGCCGGCGCATTCGCGGCTTCGTCGCCAAGGAGCCCGTGACTTTCACTTGATCCTGGGCAACAAGGAGAGCCGTTCCGCGTTTGCGGACGAGGCATTGTTCCGTCCAAGGAGACCATCATGAAAACCGTTTTCCTGCTGTTCGCTCTGCCCTGCATGATGTCGCTGGGTGCTTGCGCCACCATGGACGGCGGATCGGGCGGCGGCGCGACCGCGCCGGCGGCGGGCGGGTCGTTGATGGCGGGCGACGGCGCGGGCCGGGGCACGGCCCTGGTGACGGAGGGGGCCGACGGCCTGCACGTGCTGGTCAAGGCGACCGGCCTGACGCCGGGCGTTCACGCTGCGCATGTCCATATGACCGGGACCTGCACGGGGCCCGACTTCACCAGCGCGGGCGGCCACTGGAATCCGACTGCGCGCCAGCATGGCAAGGATAACCCGGCGGGCATGCATATGGGGGACATGCCCAATATGACGATCGGGGCCGATGGAACTGGCGAGATGGAATATTTGATCCCCGCCGCCACGCTGACGAGCGGAGCGACGCCTCTGCTGGATGCGGATGGCGCGGCCGTCGTCGTCCATGCCGCGCCCGACGACAATAAAAGCGACCCCGCGGGCAATGCCGGGGGCCGCGTCGCTTGCGCGGTGCTGACGTTGTCCTGAAGCCGATCGAAGGCGCCGCCCCGTTCGCGGCGGTGCGGGCGGTTTCGAGCCGAGCGTTAGAAGGAGCGGGCCGGGTAGCGCTCGACCAGATGATAGGTCGATCCCTCCCGACCCAGCTCGCTTTCGAACAGGCCGAACTCCTCGACCGCGAAGGGCGGGCTGGCGAGGCCGGCGTGGCGAGCGAGGAACTCGTCCGGCGATCCCGCGACTTTGCCGAAGCGGGCCAGCGTCAAATGGGGCAGATAGGCCCGGCCCTCGGGCGCGAGGCCGCAGCGCACGCAGGCATGGTCGATCTTGCGATGCAGCCGCTCCATCGGGTCGCGCGGGGTGACTCCGGCCCAGAGGGCATCGAGACGGCCACGCCGCGCGAAGGCGCCGAGGCCCGACAGCGCGACATCGAACGGGGCGAAGGCGATCCGGGCGAGCGCGGCGGCCACGTCCTGCGCCATCGGCTGATCGACTTCCCCGATATAGCGCAGCGTGATGTGGAGCTGGTCGTCCCGCTGCCAGCGCGCCCCTTCGACGCCCGACATTATTGCTGATATGTTGCTCAATATTATGGCGGATGGGCGAATGGCAACAAAGAGTCTATGCATGGCGTTGCTATAGCCTATTTCCGCCGCTCCGCGAGGCTGGCGGCCGCCGATCCTCCCGGTTTCGCTTGAAAAGCGGGCCGGTCGGACCGATAATATGGGGGGTGCGGCATTGGTGCCGCCAAAGGAGATGAATTGCCATGGCCAACAACTGGTCTGACCCCCGTCCGGGCGTAGCGGGATTTGGCGGCGCCACCGCCGCACGCGGCGCGGCGTTCGATGCCGGTCTGCGGTCCTATATGCTATCGGTCTATAATTATATGGCGAGCGGCGTTCTGTTGACGGGTCTCGTCGCGATGCTGTTCGCGAGCAGCGGCCTTGCCGTGCAGGTGCTGAACACGCCGCTGCGCTGGGTCATCATGCTGTCGCCGCTGGCGATCGTGTTCGCGATGAGCTTCGGCATCAATCGCTTCTCGACCGCCGCCATCCAGGGCATGTTCTGGGCCTTCGCCGTGCTGATGGGCCTCAGCATGTCCTCGATCTTCCTGGTGTTCACGGGCGTTTCGATCGCGCAGACCTTCTTCGCGACCGCCGCGGCCTTCGTAGGCCTCAGCCTCTGGGGCTATACGACCAAGAAGGATCTGTCGGGTTTCGGCACCTTCCTGATCATGGGCGTCGTCGGCTTGCTGGTCGCGTCGCTGATCAACATGTTCCTGCAATCGAGTGCGATGGCCTTCGCGATCAGCGCCATCGGCGTGCTGCTGTTCGCGGGCCTGACCGCCTATGACACGCAGAAGATCAAGAGCATGTATGCCTATGTCGCGGGCACGGACATGATGGGCAAGTCGGTGGTGATGGGGGCGCTCAGCCTCTATCTCGACTTCATCAACATGTTCACTTTCCTGCTGAACTTCATGGGCAACCGCGATTAAGCGCAGCCTTTGAGACTAAAAAGAAAAAGGCCCGGCGGAGCGATCCGCCGGGCCTTTTGTTTAGAGCTGAGGTTCGAGCCCGTCGAGAACCCGGCGCTTCGCTCGAGTTCTCGATACGCCTTCTCGACAAGCTCGAAGGCTACTCGAACCGAACGGGCGTGGCTCCGGTTAAGGTTCGCCGCTATGTCGCATCGAAGAGACGCGAGCGGTTCAGTCGGCCTTTGCCTGCATCCGCGCGATCAACTCTCCGTCTATCGCCTTGGCTCGCTGATAGGCCGGGCGCTCGCGCAGGCGGCGGGCATAGGCTTCGAACACGGACCGGGCCGGCATCGACTTGAATATCAGCCCCCAGTCGACCTGCGCGCCGACATAGACGTCGGCGGCGGTGAACTGGTCGCCGCACAGCCATTCCTCGGCGCAGACCGCCTTCTCCAGCGTATCGAGCATGCGATCATAGCTGCCATAGCCGGCCATGCGGCGGCGATCCTCCGGCACCTCGAACCCCAGCGCGTGGTTGGTCACCGCCGCCTCGACGGGACCGGCGGCGAAGAAGAGCCAGCGATAATAGGCCGCGCGTTCGGCCGGCGGCGGGGCGAGGGCTGCGTCGGGAAACGCATCGGCCAGATAGGCGCAGATCGCCGCCGCCTCGGTCACGACCTGGCCCCGGTGAACGATCGCGGGCACCTTCCCCATCGGATTGACCGCGAGATAGTCGGGCTCCTGCATGTCGCCGTCGAAGGACAAAAGGACCGTGTCATAGGGCGCGCCCGTCTCCTCCAGCATCCAGCGGGCGATCTGCCCGCGCGACATGGGATTGGTGTAGAATGTGATGTCGGCCATCGTCCGTCTCCCTCTGGCTGTGCATATCGGCGGGCGTAGGCGATCCGCCGGCCCCGGCCTGCCGATGCCGCTATCATCGCCACTGGTCACGCCCCGGATCTCAAGGATGCCACATTATCCATCGGCTCGCAGGAAAATATGCGGAGGGTGCGACAAGCCGCCTTGCCCGCGAGCCATTATCGCCACCGCCGCCGCCCAGCCGCGGGAACGCAAAAAAAGGGAGCGGCAACCTGGCGGCGCCGCTCCCTTTTCCATCTATCAGGTCGTGTTACTTCGCCTTGGCGTCCGCCTTGGCCGCGCCACGGCCGCCCTTCTTGCCCTTCTTGGGCGCGGCGGGCGTGATTTCGAAGGCAAGGGCGTCATCCTTCAGCCGGACATGGACCTCGCCGCCATGGACCAGCTTTCCGAACAGCAGTTCCTCGGCCAGCGGCTGCTTGATCTTCTCCTGCATCAGGCGGCCCATTGGCCGCGCGCCATAGAGTTTGTCATAGCCGCGCGCGGTCAGCCAGGCCTTCGCATCCTCGTCCAGCGTGATGTGAACGTCGCGGTCGGCAAGCTGCAACTCCAACTGGAGCACGAACTTGTCGATGACGCGGCTGACGATCTCCGGCGGCAGATAGCCGAACGGCACGACGGCATCGAGACGGTTGCGGAATTCCGGGGTGAAGAGCTTCTTCACCGCATCCTCCTGCACATCGTCCCTGGTCAGGTTGCCGAAGCCGATGCTCTCCTTCTCCATGTCGGACGCGCCGGCGTTGGTCGTCATGATCAGGATGACGTTGCGGAAATCGACGGTCTTGCCGTGATGGTCGGTCAGGCGGCCATTGTCCATGACCTGCAACAATATGTTGAACAGGTCGGGATGCGCCTTCTCGATCTCGTCGAGCAGCAGCACGCAATGGGGCTGCTGGTCGATCGCGTCGGTCAGCAGGCCGCCCTGGTCATAGCCGACATAGCCCGGAGGGGCGCCGATCAGGCGGCTGACCGAATGACGTTCCATATATTCGGACATGTCGAACCGCTGGAGCGGGATGCCGAGCAGGCTCGCGAGCTGCCGCGCCACTTCCGTCTTGCCGACGCCGGTGGGGCCGGAGAAGAGATAGTTTCCGATCGGCTTGTCGGGATCGCGCAGGCCCGCGCGCGACAGCTTGATCGCGCTGGACAGCACCTCGATCGCCTTGTCCTGGCCGAACACCACGCGCTTGAGATCAGTGGTCAGCGATTCCAGCACGCTCTTGTCGTCGGACGACACCGTCTTGGGCGGGATGCGGGCCATGGTGGCGATGACCGCCTCTATCTCCTTGGGCGTGATCGTCTTCTTGCGCTTGGAGGGCACGACCAGCATCTGCATGGCCCCGACCTCGTCGATCACGTCGATCGCCTTGTCGGGCAGCTTGCGGTCGTTGATGTAGCGCGCCGACAGCTCCACCGCCGCCTTGATCGCGTCGGGCGTATATTTGACGCTGTGATGCGTCTCGAACGCGGAGCGCAGGCCGGCGAGGATCTTGATCGTGTCCTCGATCGTCGGCTCGTTCACGTCGATCTTCTGGAAGCGCCGGAGCAGCGCCCGGTCCTTCTCGAAATGATTGCGGAACTCCTTGTAGGTGGTCGACCCGATGCAGCGGATCGTGCCGCCCGACAAAGCGGGCTTCAGCAGGTTGGACGCGTCCATCGCCCCGCCGCTGGTCGCGCCGGCGCCGATGACCGTGTGGATCTCGTCGATGAACAGCACCGCGTGGGGCATCTTTTCCAGCTCGGTGACGACCGCCTTCAGCCGTTCCTCGAAATCGCCGCGATAGCGGGTGCCGGCGAGCAGCGCGCCCATGTCGAGCGAATAGATGACGGCTTCCTTGAGGACGTCCGGCACCTCGCCCTCGACGATCTTGCGCGCCAGCCCCTCGGCGATCGCGGTCTTGCCGACGCCGGGATCGCCGACATAGAGCGGATTATTCTTCGACCGGCGGCACAATATCTGGATCGTTCGGTCGACCTCGGCCACGCGGCCGATCAGCGGATCGACCTTTCCCCGGCCCGCCTTTTCATTGAGGTTGACGGTGAACTGATCGAGGGCGCTGTCCTTCTTTCCCTTGCCGTCCTGCACCTTCTTCTCCTCTTCGGCGGCGCCCTTGGCCTCCTGACGCTCGGGCGTGGGGGTGCCCTTGCCGACGCCATGGCTCAGGAAGGAAACGGCATCGAGGCGGCTCATATCCTGCTGTTGCAGGAAATAGACGGCATAGCTCTCGCGCTCGGAAAAGAGCGCGACGAGGACGTTGGCGCCCGTCACCTCGTCCTTGCCGGACGACTGGACGTGCAGGATGGCGCGCTGGACGACGCGCTGGAATCCGCTGGTGGGCGACGGGTCGGTCTCGCCCGCGACCTTCAGGCTATCGAGTTCGGTGTCGAGATATTGGGTAACGGCGTCGCTTAGCTCGCCCAGCTCCACGCCGCACGCCTGCATCACCTTGGACGCATGTTCGTCGTCGATCAGGGCCAGCAGCAGATGCTCCAGCGTCGCATATTCGTGGCGGCGCTCCGACGCATGGGTCAGCGCGTTGTGCAGGGTGGTTTCAAGGGCGGCGGCGAAGGAAGGCATATGGGTCTACTCCTGGCCCGCGAACGGGACTGTGGTGAACCTGATGTCGGCATTGCTCGGGCTGGGATCAAGGCCGCGCCTCTTCCCGCCGGAATTGCCAGACTGCCCGTGCCCGGTAAAGCCGCTCTGGCGGCTGGGGGCGGGGCGAGGGTTCATCGTTTGAATAACGCCTCGGCATGAGCCTTATGCTTGACGGCATATTCGATTTTCGATCGGGTCCGGGCGATCTCGCCCTCCAGAACGGCGATCCGCTCCTCCAGATGGGACACGGACAAGGGATCGAGATCCTGGCGCTTTAGCTGGGCCAGCGGATCATCGGCCTTTTTCGGCTGATAGTCATCCATGTCCATAAATCGTAATGTTGACCCGCAAGGCCAGTCTGTCAATAAGGACGCGCCGCCGCCCGACGATTTTGACGCGGCGCAATATCTTAAGCGGCCGGGGGGCAGCACATGGCGGAACAGATGGACGTGCCGGGCGAGATGATGGCGGTCGGCATAGCGACGCCCGGCGGCCCGGACGCGCTGGTGCCCGAGCGCCGCCCGGTGCCCCTGCCCGGCGAGGGCGAGGTGCTGATAAAGGTGGCCGCCGCCGGGGTGAACCGGCCGGACGTGCTCCAGCGGCAGGGCAAATATCCGCCACCCCCCGGCGCGTCCGACATTCCGGGGTTGGAAGTGGCGGGCACGATCGTCGCCGCCGGCCCCGGCGCGGACGGGCTGATCGGGCGAAGGGTCGCGGCGCTGCTGACGGGCGGGGGCTATGCCGAATATGCGGTCGCGCCCGCCGGCCAGTGCCTGCCGGTGCCCGACGGCTATGATCTGGTCGAGGCGGCGGCGCTGCCCGAAACCCTCTTCACGGTATGGACCAACCTGTTCGAGCGCGCCTATGCGGTTGGCGGAGACACGGTGCTGGTCCATGGCGGGACCAGCGGCATCGGCACGATGGCGATCACCCTCTGCCGCCTGTTCGACATCGCCATCATCGTCACGTGCGGCAACGACGAGAAATGCGCGCAGGCGAAGGAGTGGGGCGCGACCCACGCGATCAACTATCGCGCGCAGGATTTCGTTCAGGAGGTGGCGCGCATCACCGATGGACAGGGGGTGCAGGCGGTGCTTGACATGGTCGGGGGCGACTATCTGCCGCGCAACCTCCAATGCCTGGCCGATGACGGCCGCCATGTGTCGATCGCGGTGCTGGGCGGCGCGAAGGCCGACATCTTCATTCCCGCGATCATGCAGCGCCGCCTGACCATTACCGGATCGACCCTGCGCGCGCGGTCGGTGTCGTTCAAGAGCCTGGTGGCCGACGAGCTGATGCGCACCGCCTGGCCCTTCGTCGAGGAGGGCAGGCTGCGCCCGGCGATGGACCAGCGCTTCCCGCTCGCGGAGGCGGCCAGGGCCCATGCCCGGATGGATGCGGGCGACCATTTCGGAAAGATCGTCCTGACCGCCTGAAAACGGCCGAAACGTAGCATTTTCGTCATATTCGGCGCGGACTTGTAACATTGCGGCTGTATGGGCTGGCTTCCGAGGACACTAGCTCGGGGGCTTGCCATCATGAACGCCATCACCCGCCTGCCTTTCCTGGCCGAGGGCAATGACGCCGAAAATGCCGTGCTGCATTTTCCCGAACGCGAGGACGGCAAGCGCCGCCGCTATCGCACCATCTGGATTTCCGACGTTCACCTGGGCACGCGCGGCTGCAACGCGAAAATGCTGATCGACTTCCTCGACAGCGTCGACAGCGAGACGCTTTATCTGGTGGGCGACATCATCGACGGCTGGCGGTTGAAGAGGCGCTTCTACTGGCCCGCCGCGCATAACGACATCGTCTGGCGGATCATGAAGCGCGCCAAGCGAGGCGCGCGGGTCGTCTATATCCCCGGTAATCATGACGAGATGTTCCGCCAGTTCACCGGCCTCAATTTCGGCGGCGTCGAAATCCGGCGCAAGGCGATCCATGAGACCGCCGACGGCCGCAAGCTGCTGGTGCTGCACGGCGACGAGTTCGACACGATCATGCTGGCGCATCGCTGGCTCGCCTTCGTCGGCGACGCGGCCTATACCATGTTGATGGGCCTTAACCATGGCGTGAACAAGGTGCGCCAGTGGTTCGACTTGCCTTATTGGTCGCTGTCGAAAATGGCCAAGCACAAGGTCAAGAACGCCGTCGAGTTCATTTCCAAATTCGAGGAAGTGGTGGCCCATGAAGCGGGCGCGCGCGGCGTCGACGGCGTCGTGTGCGGCCATATCCACAATGCCGAAATCCGCGAGATCGCCGGGGTCGCTTATTATAATGACGGCGACTGGGTCGAAGGCTGCACGGCGCTGGTCGAGCATTTCGATGGCCGTATGGAGGTGCTGCACTGGGCCGACGAGATCGCGAAGCGCGAGGCGCGCGAGGCGGAACTGCTGGCGGCCTGATGGACATGAAGCGGCGGCGGCATGACGGGCCCGAAACGGCCAGCTCTGAGATAGACAGGCCCGAACTAGACAGGGAGGCGCCCATGCGGATCGCGATCGTCACCGACGCCTGGGCGCCTCAGGTCAACGGCGTCGTCCGCACGCTGAGCGCCATCCGCCGCGAGCTGACCGCCATGGGCCATTCGGTCGCGATTTTCTCGCCCGACCAATATGGCTCGCTGCCATGCCCGACCTATCCGGAGATTCGCCTGGCGATGGTGCGCCCGACGGTGATCGGCCGGGCGATCGGCGCGTTTCAGCCCGACGCCGTACATCTGGCGACGGAGGGGCCGCTGTGCCTGGCCGCGCGGCGCTGGTGCCTGCGCATGGGCGTGCCGTTCACCACCGCCTACCACACCCATTTCCCCGACTATGTCGCGCAGCGCACGGGCCTGCCCGCCGCCTGGTTCTGGCGCTATATCCGCTGGTTTCACGGGCCCGCGCAAGCCGTGCTGGTGTCCACCCGGTCGGTCCAGAACCAGCTTCGCGCGCATGGCATCGCCCAGGTGCGCGACTGGGGCAGGGGCGTCGACCTCGACTGCTTCACGCCCGACGCGCCACCGCCGGCGCTGTTCGCGGACCTGCCGCGCCCGATCCAGCTCTATGTCGGCCGGGTGGCCGTCGAAAAGAATATCGAGGCGTTTCTGGCCAGCGGCCACCCGGGATCGAAAGTGGTGGTAGGCGACGGCCCGGCGCGCGTCCTGCTGGAGCGCGGCTATCCGCAGGCGCATTTCCTGGGCCCGCTGTTCGGGCGCGATCTGGCGGGCGCCTATGCCGGGTCCGACATATTCGTCTTTCCCAGCCGCACCGACACGTTCGGCCTGGTGATGATCGAGGCGCTGGCCTGCGGAACCCCGGTGGCGGCCTATCCGGTGACGGGGCCGGTCGATGTCGTAACGCCGGAGACCGGCGCGCTGTCGGAGAGGCTGGACGAGGCCGTGGCCACCGCGCTGACCCGCGACCGCGCCGCCTGCGCCGCCTATGGCCGGCGCTTCAGCTGGGCGGCGAGCGCGCGCCAGTTCCTGGCCGGGCTTCACCCCTTCGATCCCAGCGCCATCGGCGAGGTCGCCTGACGACCCCGCGCCGCGCCGCCGCCACCGCCCCGGCACCGGCCCGGCAAACACCACACGCTTTTTCTTGCCGAAAGGGCAGCGATCGACTATCTCTCTCCAGCGTGAGGCCGCCCTGCTTGGGCGGCCCTTATCATTTTTACGTGCCGGAGAGTGACTTTGTCCCAGCCCCTCATGCCCCATGCGACCGCCAGCTGGCTGGTCGACAACACCGCGCTGAGCTTCGAGCAGATCGCGGAGTTTTGCGGGCTGCACATATTGGAGGTGCAGGCGATCGCCGACGACACCGCCGCGACCAAATATACCGGCCGCGATCCCGTTCGCGCGCATGAGCTGACCAACGAGGAAATTCACAAGGGCGAGGCCGATCCCGACTATCGGCTCAAGATGCTGAAAGGCCCCGAGCCCGTGCGGCGCACCAAGGGGCCGCGCTACACGCCGGTCAGCAAGCGGCAGGACAAGCCCGACGGCATCGCCTGGATCTTGCGCAACCATCCGGAGATTTCCGACGGCGCGATCGGCAAGCTGATCGGCACGACGCGCACGACCATCGCCGCGATCCGCGACCGCAGCCACTGGAACATCTCCAACATCGTGCCCAAGGACCCGGTGACGCTGGGGCTCTGCTCGCAGCGCGAGCTGGACGCGCTGGTGACGAAGGCCGCGAAGAAGGCGGGCATCGAGGCGCCGACCGATTCGCGCCTGGACGGCGACCGCGCCGCCCTGATCGAGGAGCTTCGCCGCGAGCGCGACGACGCCGCCCGGCGCGCCGAGGAGGCGCTGGCGGGGGGATCGGAACTGGTTTCCGATGCCGCGAAGGTCATCGACCCGTTCAGCGACAATAGCGGACGCCTGTAAGCCGTAGCGTCATCGGGGCGGCCGCAAGGGCCGCCGCCATGTAGCGGATCTGAACGCCGCGCCGAACCTTCCGGCGCGGCGTTTCGCTGTGGTTGACGCTTGCGTAAAGCGGGGGTTGAACTTACACTCCTGTCAATGGAGAGCAGCAAAAACCCTTGGGAAAAGGCGTATCAACATCCGTCGGCTTGGAACCAGAGCTTTCCGCCGATGTCGATGGGAGAGATGGTGACGGCCAGCGCCGAGGCCCACCCCGCCGCCAGCATGATCGACTTCATGGGGCGCAAGTTCAGCTATGGCGCGATGATGCGCGACATTCGCCGCGTGGCCTGCGGGCTTCAGGCGATGGGGGTGGAAAGGGGCGATCGGGTCGGCCTTTATCTGCCCAATGTCCCCCATTATGTCGCGGCCTATTATGGCGCGCTGATGGCCGGGGCGATCGTCGTCAACTTCTCGCCGCTCTATACCGCCGCCGAGCTGGAGCATCAGGTCGAGGATAGCGGGACCAAAATCCTCTTCACCCTGTCGGCCAGGGCGCTGCTGCCCACCGCGCTGGAGGTGCTGGACAACAGCCTGTTGGAGCGGCTGGTGGTCGGCTCCATCGCGGAAGCGCTCCCCACCGGCAAGTCGATCCTCTATCGCCTGTTCAAGCGGGCGGAGAGCGCGCCCATCCCTTCCGACCCGCGCGTCACCCGCTATGCCGACCTGATCGCCAATGCGGGCCATTGCGCGGTCGCGCCGATCGACCCGATCAGCGACGTCGCGCTGCTGCAATATACCGGCGGCACCACGGGCCAGCCCAAGGGCGCGATGCTGACGCACCAGAATCTGACCGCCAACGCGCGGCAGGCGCAACTGATCGACCCGCACCGCAACGAGGCCGACCGGATCATCGGCGTGCTGCCCTTCTTCCATGTGTTCGCCAACACCTGCACCCTCAACCGCACGGTGCTGAACGGCGGGGAGATCGTCATGCTGCCGCGCTTCGACGCGGGGCAGGTGCTCGCGGCGATCGAGCGGACGAAGGCGACGGCGCTGCCGGGCGTTCCGACCATGTACCAGGCGCTGCTCGACAATCCGGCACTTGGCCGGACCGATTTCTCCTCGCTGCGCGCCTGTATCTCCGGCGGCGCGCCGCTGCCGCTGGAATTGAAGCAGCGCTTCGAGGCGGCGACCGGCGCGCGCCTGATCGAAGGCTATGGCCTCACCGAAACCAGCCCGATCGTCTGCTCCAATCCCTATGAGGGGCTGAACAAGTCGGGCACCGTCGGACAGCCGGTTCCCGGCACGATGGTGAAGCTGGTAGATCGCGAGGACCCGACGCGCCCGCCGCCGTCCGGCGAACCGGGGGAGCTGCTGTTCGCGGGACCGCAGATCATGAAGGGTTATTGGCGGCGGCCCGACGCCGACGCCGAGGTGTTCGTCGGCGAATATCTGCGCACCGGCGATGTCGGCGTGATCGAGGAGGACGGCTATGTCCGCATCGTCGATCGGCTGAAGGACATGATCGCGGTCGGCGGGTTCAAGGTGTTCCCCAGCCAGATCGAGGCGATCCTCTACCATAATCCCCAGGTGAAGGAGGCGTTGGTGATCGGCGTTCCCGACCATTATCGGGGCGAGGTGCCCAAGGCGTTCGTCACCCTGACGGACGAAGCGGACACGGACGGCGCGGCGCTGATGGCTTGGCTCAACCCCCAGCTCGGCAAGCATGAGAAGGTGATCGCGGTCGAGGTGCGCCCGATGCTGCCCAAGACGCTGGTCGGCAAGCTGTCGCGCAAGGAACTTGTGGCGGAGGAACGGGCAAAGGCGTTCGGCGCCCCGGCTTCCGCGCCTGCCCCTTCGCCCGTGGAGACTGGAACCGCCGCCTGATCCTTCCTATCTATCGCGCCTATGACGATGGATGGGAATTGACGGAAATGGCGCAGGAAATCGCGACGCTTGCGGGCGGATGCTTCTGGTGCACGGAGGCGGTCTATCAGAATCTGAAGGGCGTCGCCTCGGTCGAGAGCGGCTATATCGGCGGGACCGTGCCCGATCCGACCTATGAGCAGGTCTGCTCGGGCGTGACCGGCCATGCGGAGGCGATCCGCGTCACCTTCGATCCCGACCGGATCAGCTATGGCGACCTGCTCGACATCTTCTTCGCCACGCATGACCCGACGACGCTCAACCGGCAGGGCAATGACGTGGGCACTCAATATCGATCGGCCATCTTCCCGCATAGCCCCGAGCAGGAGGCGGAGGCGCTGGCCGCGATCACGCGCGCGCGGGCCGATTGGAGCGACCCGATCGTCACCACGATCGAACCCATGGCTCCCTGGTATCCGGCCGAGGATTATCATCAGAAATATTGGGACCGGGTGGGCGAGCGCAATCCCTATTGCATGGCGGTGATCCCGCCCAAGCTCGCCAAGCTGCGCAAGGGGTTCGCCGAGCGGATCGACGCCTGATCCTTGGTCTTCTTAGGCCCCGGTTCAGCTATTCTATGGCAAGTGCTTGGGGATCGGCCCATAAGGGGCTGAACAATGCCGGGGACGAACCATGAAGAAGATCATCCTGCTCGCGCCGGTCGCGATGCTGTTGCTGCCGGGCTGCGTCGTGCGGACGGCCGCCAATATCGCGACCATGCCGATCCGCGCCGGCGCGCAGGCGGCCGACTGGGCGACCACCAGCCAGGACGAGGCCGACCGCAATTACGGCCGCAAGATGCGCGAGCAGGAAGCCCGCGAGGGCAAGGCGCGCAAGAAGGCGGACAAGGAACGGCGCGAGCAGTGCCGGGAAGCGGGCTACAGCGATTGCTGAGCGCGCTTGCCCCTCCCGGAAGATACAAGGGAGGCTTTTACCCTGCTCCCGTCCGTCGCCCCAGCGAAGGCTGGGGCCGCTGGCGGCGGCGTGATGCTGGCGCGGCGCGTCGCTGCCTGAGATGCCAGCCTTCGCTGGCATGACGGTGCGGCTTGAAGCGCTTAGCGTTACATCAGAAGAAACCGTTCAGTTCGAGAAGTCGTATCGAGAACTCGGGGGCGAAGCGCCGATTTCTCCACTTCGGTTTTCGACAAGCTCGAACCTCCGCTCGAAACGAACGATTCTGATTGAAGGCTCGACGCTCTGGGACCGATCGACATTCAGAAGATGGCGAGCCGAAAATGGTGGTTTTTCGCGACCCTTGAAACGAGTCACGCGCCTCGTTTCAACGCAGCGTACTTAAGTATGTGAGCACCGGAAGCGCGGGAAACCGCCATTTGCAGGCCGTCAGGGCTGAATGTCGATCGGTCCTAAGCCGCCGCGCGCCGCAGCCGGTCGTTGATCGCCGCGCCGATGCCCTCGTCCGGCACCGGCGCGACGGCGATGCGGGCGGCGGCGCTGGCGTCGGCCAAGTGGAGCGCGGCGAACAGATTGGCCGCCGCCTGATGAAGATCGGCGTCCTGGCTCAAGTTGAAGTGGCAGGGCATTAGCCCATAGCCGATCATATATTCGTCCTTCTCCGCCCGCAGCGCGTTCAGCCGGACCGGCTTTGACGGCGCATAATGGCTTTCAAGCTGGCCGGGCGCCTCGATCTTGTCGCCGGGCGCGCCGATGGTGACCGGCAGGCCGCTCGCCTGCCGCAGCATCGCCGCCGTCACCGGGCCGGGCCGCAGCAGCCTGACCCTGTCGGCTTCCGGAACGGCGATGGTCGATTCCAGCCCCTCGCTGGTCGGCCCTTCGTCCAGGATCAGGCGCACGCGCCCGCCAAGGCTGGCGAAGACATGCTCGGCCCGCGACGGGCTGATCGCGCCGCTGCGGTTGGCCGACGGCGCGGCGAGCGGCCGGCCGCTCTCCCGGATCAGCGCCTGCATCGCCGGGTGGGCGGGCAGGCGCAGGCCCACGGTCGGCAGCCCCGCCATCACCAGCGGCGACAGGCCGCTATCGGCGCGCACCGGCAGGATCAGGGTCAGCGGCCCCGGCCAGAAACGATCGGCCAGCCGGGCCGCCTGCGGCGAGAAATGCGCCAGCCGCTCGGCCATCGCGCGGTCGGAAACATGGACGATCAGCGGATTGAAGCTGGGCCGCCCCTTGGCCGTGAAAATGGCCGCGACGGCATGGGAATCGGTGGCGTCGGCGGCCAGGCCATAGACGGTCTCGGTGGGCGCGGCGACCGTCTCCCCCGCGCGGATCAGCAGCGCGGCCTCCCGCAACGCTTCCGTGCCGTAGCGGCGGATTTTGGTGGTGAATGCCGGATTTGAGATACTCACCGCCCCACGCTATAGCCCCAGCCGTGGGCGGGTAAAGGCTCATTGCGTCAGGAGAATGACATCCATGTCCTACAAGGCCCCCATCCGCGAGCAGCGTTTCGTCCTGGATCATGTCGCCGGCATCGGCGCGCTGGCGCAGGCGCCCCGCTTCGCGGCGGCCGAAAGCGATATGGTCGATGCGATCATCGAAGGGATCGGGACCTTCGCGCAGGACCGGTTCGCGCCGCTCTACCGCACCGGCGACACCGTGGGCGCGCGGCTGGTCGACGGCCAGGTGCGGATGCCGCCGGGCTTCGTCGAAGCCTATCGCGCCTATGTCGACAATGGCTGGGGCACGATTTCCGCGCCGGTGGATTTCGGCGGGCAGGGGCTTCCGGTCACGCTGGCGGCGGTGGCGCTGGAGTCGCTCGGCAGCGCCAACATGGCCTTTTCGCTGTGCCCGACGCTGACCGTCGGCGCGATCGAGGCGCTGGTGCATCATGGCAGCGCGGAGCAGCAGGCGACCTATCTTCCGCACCTGTCCAGCGGCGCATGGACCGGCACGATGAACCTTACCGAGCCGCAGGCCGGGTCCGACGTCGGCGCGCTGCGCACCACCGCGACGCCGACGGGCGACGGGAGGTGGAAGATCAAGGGGACGAAGATCTTCATCAGCTTCGGCGATCATGACATGGCCCCCAATATCGTCCATCTGGTGCTGGCCCGCACGCCCGACGCGCCGCCTGGAACCCGAGGTATTTCGCTGTTCCTGGTGCCCAAATATCGCATCGACGCCGATGGCGGGCCGGGCCCGTTCAACGACGTACGTCCCGTGGCGCTGGAACATAAGATGGGCATCCACGCCTCGCCCACCTGCGTCCTGTCCTTCGGCGACCATGACGACTGCATCGGCGAGATGATCGGGCCGCTCCATGGCGGCATGCGAGCGATGTTCACGATGATGAACAATGCGCGGCTCAATATCGGCCTCCAGGGCGTGCAAGCGGCCGAGGCGTCGACTCAGAAGGCGCTGGCCTTCGCCGCCGAGCGCGTCCAGTCCGGGCCGATCATCGGCCATCCCGACGTGCGGCGGATGCTGCTGCGCGCCCGCGCGCTGACCCAGGCCGCGCGCGCGATAACCTATCATGCCTTCGGGCTGCTCGATCGCGGGTCGCTGGGGGATGAGGCCGCGCTGGCGCGCTGCGCGCTGCTGACCCCGCTGGTCAAGGCCTATGCCACCGACATCGGCACGGAGGTCGCCTCTCTGGGGCTCCAGGTTCATGGCGGCATGGGCTATATCGAGGAGACGGGCGCGGCGCAGATCTATCGCGATATCCGCATCGCCGCCATCTATGAGGGCACCAACGGCATCCAGGCCGCCGATTTCGTCGGTCGCAAGCTGTCGGGCGACGGCGGCGCGGCGCTCGACTCGCTGATCGCCGACATTCGCGCTGAGGCGGGTGGGGAGGCCGGGCTGATGGCGCTGGTCGACTCCGTCGAGGAAACCGCCCGCTGGAGCATCGCCGCCGACGCGCGGGATCGTCTCGCCGGAAGCTATGCGCTGCTCACCATGACGGCGGTGGCGGTCAGCGGCTGGCTGATGGCGCGCCAGCACCGGATCGCGACCGAGCAGCTGGCGGGAGCGGGGGGCGACGACTTCCTGCGCGCCAAGCAGGTCGCGACCCGCTATTATCTCGACATCCTCGTGCCCGAGGCGATGGGGTTTGCCGCCGCCGCCCGCGCAGGCGCCGCCGCGCTCTACGCGCTCGACGACGGGGCGCTTGCCGCCTGAAGCCGTGCAGCTGGAGCAATGAGCGATCGGAGTGAATCGCCTTTTTTCCGCATCCCGCGCGCCATCGGCTGTTCCAGCCGACTTCAGAATGCTCTAGTCGGCGGGCCATGAACGATGCCCTGCTGACCCGCATTGCCGAGGCGCTGGAGCGCCTGGCGCCGCCGCCGCCGGTGTCGGCCGATCTTTCGGCCCACCCCGCCTATGTCTGGGACGGTCGGGCCATCGCGGCGGTCGGGGCGTTCGCGCCGGTCGACTATGCGCTGTTGTCCGGCATCGACGCGCAGAAGCAGGCGCTGCTCGAAAACAGCCGCCGTCACGCCGCCGGCCATGCGGCGCATGACGTGCTGCTGTGGGGTGCGCGCGGGACCGGCAAGTCGGCCACCGTATCGTCGGTGGTGGGGCAACTCCAGCGCGACGGCGTGGACATTGCCCTGCTGCAATGCGCGGTCGACGATCTCGCCAGCCTGCCGCGCCTGTTCGATCTTCTGCGGGAAACGGCCCGGCCGTTCATCCTCTTCCTCGACGATCTGGGCTTTGACGAGGGGGCGGGCGACGCGCGGTCGCTGCGGTCGCTGCTACAGGGCGGGGCGGCGGCGCGGCCCGCCAATGTGCGCCTCTACGTCACCTCCAACCGCCGCCATATCGTGCCGCGCCACATGGCGGAGCAGGATGATCCGATCAACCCGCGCGACGTGGTCGACGACCGGATGGCGCTGTCCGACCGCTTCGGCCTCAGCCTTGGCTTCCACGCGCTGGACCAGGACGCTTATGTGGCGATCGTCGCGGGCTATGCGCGCGACCTGGGGCTGGAATTCGATCCGCTGGAGGCGATCCAGTGGGCGACCCAGCGCGGCAGCCGGTCGGGCAGGGTCGCCTGGCAATATGTGGTGGAGCTGGCGGGACGGCACGGCCTGGCCGTCTGACCCTGCTTATTTGCGAACGCGCCAGATCACGCCGCCGACATCGTCGCTGACCAGCAGCGCGCCCGTCTTGTCGGCGGTGACGTCCACGGGCCGGCCCTGCGCCTTGCCGTCCTTGGTCAGAAAGCCGGTCAGCACGTCGATCGGCTTCACCTTCAGCGTCAGGCCATCGTCGCCGAAGGGCACGAAAACGACCTTGTAGCCGGCGGCGGGCTTGCGGTTCCAGCTTCCGTGCAGGCCGACGAACGCGCCGTTGACGAACGGCCCGCCAAGCTTCACATCCTGCGCGAAGGTCAGGCCCAGCGGCGCGACATGATTGCCCAGCGCATAATCGGGCCGCTTGGTATATTCGCGCATTTCGGGCCGTTGCGGCTGGACCCGGCGATCCTCATAGCCGCCCCAGTAATTCCATGGCCAGCCGTAAAAGCCGCCAAACTCCACGCGGGTCAGATAGTCGGGCACCAGGTCGCTGCCCAGCATGTCGCGTTCGTTGACGACGCCCCATAGCGCGCCGCTCTTGGGCTCGAACGCCAGGCCCACGGGATTGCGCATGCCGGCGGCGAAGATGCGATAATCGCCGGTGCGGGGATCGACCTCCAGCACATTGGCGCGGTTCGCCTCCGTCTCCAGCCCGTTTTCGCCGATATTGCTGTTCGATCCGACGCCGACATAAAGCAGCGTGCCGTCCGGATTGGCGACCAGGCTGCGGGTCCAGTGCATGTTGGGCAGCTGCGCGGGTAGGTTCAATATCTTGCGCCCCTTGGCGGCGATCCGCGTCTCGCCCGCCTTGTAGGGAAAGGCCATCAGGGAGTCGGTGTTGGCGACGAAGAGCGTCTCCCCGACAAGGGCCATGCCATAGGGGGAGTTGAGGCCAGAGAGGAAGGTCGTCCTGACCTCCGCCCGGCCGTCGCCGTCGCCGTCGCGCAGCAGGGTGATGCGGTTGGGCGAGGGCACAGCGGCACCGGCCCGGCCCAGCAGATAGTTCATCACCTTGTTGAAGATGCCGCCGGTCGGGCGCGGCGGGCTGTTGGTTTCGGCAACCAATATGTCGCCATTGGGCAGGCGCAGCAGCGAGCGGGGGTGGGACAGGCCCTCGGCGAAGCGGTCGACGCTCAGGCCGGCGGCGGCGACCGGCTTCGCCCCGGCCTTCCATCCGGCGACCTCGGCGATGTTGACCGTCGGGATCGCTTCGCTGCGCGGCGCGGTGAAGCTGGGCTCGCGGCCCACATCGGCGCCGGCGGCGAGCCGCGCCGTGTCGCCCTGCGCGAAATAGAGGAATGTGCCGACCAGCAGGGCTAGCACGATCAGGGTGAGGGCGATCAGATGCTTCTTCATGGCCCTATCGTTTAGGTCGTGCCGGGACGCCGGGCAAGCGCTCGCGTCATGCGCGCCCTCGATGCCGGGTTTAGAGCATGATCTGCTTAGATTGAAGCGGATCATGCTCTATTTTCTTTGCTTTTCCACATTTTCCGAGTCGTCAGGTGATGCCACCTGACTTGAAAATGCTTCAGCGTCCCCGTTCGCGCAGCCACAGCAGCAGCGCGACCAGCGCGCCCGCCGCCGCACCCGCCAGCAGGCCCGCGCTCGGCTGGCCCATCAGGCCGCCACCGATGGTCCCGACCATGATGAGCAGGGCGATGATGGCGCCCGCGCCGGTCGGGTTCCTGGGTCGGTTCGGTGTCGTCATGCGACGGTCCTTGCCACGCCGCGCGCGCGGACGCCAGCCTTGCCGCGCCCGCGCCATTTTGACACAGGGGCGTGCCGGATCGGGACGGGCGTGCCAGCGCGGGACTTGGTCAAGAGCGCGTTCACCTTCGTCGCTGGCGGCGCGGCGTCGGCGCGCGAAACTGGCACGAAGGTTGAAGCACGGCACGAAAGATCGGGGCGGCCTTGATCTGAAAACAATCTCCTGCGGGGCGCTCATGCAACTGCCATATCTGTCGAATCGCGCGAGCTTTGAGGATGCGGCGGAACTGATCGCGCGCTTCGGCGACGACGCGGGCTACGAAGCGGCGGCGCGCGCCGACCGGAGCCGGGACCTCGGCAACCACATCCATTTCTGCCACTGGCGGCAGATCGAGCGGCTGATCGTCCTGCTCGCCAGCGAACGGCCGGTCGGCACGCTGCACTGACGGGGCGGCGTTAAAGGCGCAGGCCCGCCGTCTCGGGTAACCCGGCCATGATGTTCAGATTCTGGACGGCCGCGCCGGCCGCGCCCTTGCCCAGATTGTCGAGCGTCGCCACCGCCAAGGCTTGGCCGCTCTCTTCATTGCCGAACAGGAACAGCTCCAGCCGGTCGGTCGCGCCCACCTGCTCGATCGTTACGGCGGCCATGGCCATGCTGTCGGCCAGCGGCGCGACCGAAACGATCGGCGATCCGGCATAGGCGGCCGCCAGCGCCGCATGGACGTCGCTGAGCGACGGCGCGCCCGGCATGGCGCGCAGCTGCAACGGCACCTCGACGATCATGCCGCGATAGCAGTCGGCCACCGCCGGGGCGAACAGCGGGGGATGGACGAGGCCCGAATAGCGCAGCATTTCCGGCGCATGCTTGTGGGCGAGTCCAAGGCCATAGCCCCGAAAGGCGCTCGGCGCGCCGCCCTCGCCCTCATAGTCGGCGATCATCGCCTTGCCGCCGCCCGAATAGCCCGACGCGCCCGACACGCTGACCGGCCAGTCGGCGGGCAGCAGGCCCGCCAGCACCAGCGGCCGCGCCAGCGCCAGGAATCCCGTCGGCCAGCAGCCCGGATTGGCGACGAAGCGCGCCTGCTCCAGCCGCTGCCGCTGCCCCGGCTCCAGCTCGGCGAAGCCATAGGCCCATCCGTCCGCGACCCGGTGCGCGGTCGAGGCGTCGATCACCTTGGTGCGGTCATTGTCGATCAGCGCCACCGCCTCGCGCGCGGCGTCGTCGGGCAGGCACAGGATGACGATGTCCGCCTCATTCAGCGCGGCGCGGCGCGCGGCGGGGTCCTTGCGGCGGTCGTCGGGCAGGGCGATCAGCGACAGTTCGGGCCGTCCGGCCAGCCGTTCGCCGATTTCAAGCCCGGTCGTGCCGACGCCGCCGTCGATGAAGACATGGGTGGTCATGCGCCGATCCTCCGCCGCGCGACGATCGGCCGCTCATGACGGTCGGCCAGCCGCGCGACCACGTCGGCCAGCGGCTCGATCACCACCGCCATCCAATGGGCGTTGGCGTGCAGCAGATGGTCGGCGTCGGTCATGATGCCGACATGGCCGGGGAAGAAGATGAAGTCGCCGCGCCGCGCCGCCACGTCCTCGGCCAGCGCCGCGCCGATCCCCTGGCGCTGCATGTCGGTGTCGCGCGGCGCGACGACGCCGCATTGGCCGAGCGCCACCTGCACCAGCCCCGAACAGTCGATCCCGCGATGACCGCGCCCGCCCCAGATATAGGGGTAGTTCAGATAGCGCTGCGCCGCCGCGACCCAGTCGCTTTCCAGCGCATCCACCGGAGCGGCGTGGCGGACATGGATATAGCCTTCGCCCGAGGCGACGAAGTCGCCCGCCTTCTGGCCGGCGAACAGCGCGCCGCGCGGCCAGTGATCCAGGATCGGCGACTTGATGTCGGGGGCGCTGAACAGCGGGGCCGACGGCGCCGTGATCCGGTGGCTCGCCACCTCCCGGACATCCAGCGCCTCGCGCCGGACATAGCCGACATAGCCGTCATGCCCGCAAAAGCCCCAGGCCCAGTCGGCCGTCACGTCCAGCGCATGAAAGCTTTCGCCGCGCAGCAACTGGCTGACCGCCCGCGCCTTGACGCTGGGACTTTCCAGCAGCGGCGCGCCCGCCGCGACGCAGGTCAGCTCGACCGCGCGCGCATAATGGGCGGAAAAGAGCGTGCCCGCGAGCGAGATGTCGGCCAGGTCGCCGCGCGCCGCATGGACGCGCGCGTCGAGCGCCACCGAACGGCCGTCGAGCTTGAAGCGCGTCCGTTCAGGCGGTCCGACCCGCGCGTGTGCGTTCCTGTCCTTCATCGCGGTTCGTCCCTGCGATGAAATCGTGAAATCCGTCAAGAAATTCCGCCCCTTTCGGCGTGCGCGCGACGAAAATATTGCGGCGGTCCGCCACGTCCCGCTCCCTGCGCAGATAGCCCAGGGCCGATAATTTGTTAAGGGCGCGGGTGATAACGGGCTTCGACACGTGCAGCGTCTCCGCCAGTCCCCGCACCGTATGCGGCCCAGGGCCGATATAGACCGTCATCATCAACGCCATCTGGCGGTTGGTCAGGTCGGGCTTTCCCGACCGGACATAATCGACCAGGGTGCGCATCCACTGGTTCAACATGTCCAGCCCCCGGCGCTGGAGCTGCAACGGCTCTTCATAAGCGGATTGGACGGTCATGTTCCCCCAACGCGCATATGCCAATCCGGTTGCGTAACGGGCCGTGGCCCGTCCGCTATTTTCCTTGGCCCTCGGGCGCGTAACGCTTCTGGAGCAGGGCGAAGGCGGAACGAAGCCCCAGCGCCTCGCCTCCCTTGGCCCGGCCGGGCTTCGCCGCCGGCCGCCAGGCGAAGGTGTCGAGGTGCAGCCAGGCCGCATCCTGGGGCACGAAGCGGCGCAGGAACAGCGCGGCGGTGATCGCGCCGGCAAAGCCGCCTTCGCCCGCATTGGCGATGTCGGCGACGTCGGATTTCAGCATGTCGGCATAGCCGTCCCACAGCGGCAGGCGCCAGACCGGATCGTCGACCGCCGCACCCGCCTCCACCATGTCGGCGGCCAGCCCCTCGTCATCGGTGAACAGGGCGGGCAGGTCGGGACCCAGCGCCACCCGCGCCGCCCCGGTCAGCGTCGCGAAGTCGATGATGAGGTCCGGCGCGTCCTCGCCCGCCTTGGTCAGCGCGTCGCCCAGCACCAGCCGCCCCTCCGCGTCGGTATTGCCGATCTCCACCGTCAGCCCCTTGCGGCTGGCCAATATGTCGCCGGGGCGGAAGGCGTTGCCGCCAATGGCGTTTTCCGCCGCCGGGATCAGCAGGTGCAGCCGCACGGGGAGCCGCGCGCCCATCACCAGCCGCGCGAGGGCCAGCGCATGGGCCGCGCCGCCCATATCCTTCTTCATCAGGCGCATGGCCGCCGAAGGCTTGATGTCGAGGCCGCCGCTGTCGAAGCAGATGCCCTTGCCGACTATGGCGACGCGGGGTGCGCTCTCCTCCCCCCAGACCAGTTCGACGAGGCGCGGGGCGAACGCCCTGTCGGCGGCCCGGCCGACCGCGTGGATCATCGGATAGCCGGTCTCCAGCGCGTCGCCGCGCGTCACCGTCAAGGTCGCGCCGAAGGCGGCGGCAAGGTCGCTCGCCGCCTGCTCCAGATGCGGCGGTCCCATGTCGGCGGCGGGGGTGTTGACCAGGTCGCGGACCAGGGCGACGGCCTGCGCCGTCCGCACATGCCCCTCGATCCGGGCGACCTCGCCGGTCAGCAGGACGCGCGGGCCTGCCGACGCCTCCGCCTTGCGGTAGCGGTCGAACGCATAATGAGCGGTCAGCCACCCCAGCGTCGCCGCGCCGGGCCGTCCGTCGGCCAGGCGATAGCTGCCCTCCGGCAGAACCTCCGCCAGCCGTGCGATGCACCAGGGGCCGAGGGCGGCGCTATCCTTGACGCCGGCAACCACCGACCAGTCCTCATGCCCCTCGCCGGGCAGGATCGCATGCTCGCCGGGATTGCCCCTGAAGCGATGGGCCGCGACGATGCGGCGCGTGCGCTCCGGCTGGGCGTTCAGCCAGGGCTCGAACCCCGTCGCGTCGATCAGGTGGATAAGGTGGGCGGGCTGGCCGTGATCGGCTTTCAGCAGGTCGGCATAATCGGTCATCCTTCGCGATTTAGGTCAAAGCGGGCCGGGGTCAAACGCCGATTTTCGTCGCGGGCCCGAAGCGCTCCATCGCCGGAACATTTGCATGGGCATGGCCGTAGTCCTAGCATGGCAACCATAGAGAAAGCCGGAGAGAGAGCCCCATGATTCCCCATGATGATCGCGCCACCCAGGCCGCCCGCCAGCGCGCCTATGCGTTGGCCGAAAGCGGCCAATTCGCCAGTCCCCACGCCGTCGAGCAGGCGCTGATCGCCGAAGGCTGGCCCAACGCCGCCCGCGCGCTGGAAAGCAGCTATGCGCGCAAGGCGGTAAGCGAGAAGTGCCAGGCGGCGGCGACCGCCCATTGACGCAAGGCCGCGCGATGGGAGGGCGGCTGGTCCTGCTGGCCGGGCTGCTGCTGCCTTCGGCCTGTTCGGCCGAAAAGGACGATCGGGCGGCGGACAACGCGCCGGCTAATGTAGCGGCGATCCGCTTCGCCGATCGCATGGCCGGGACCCCGCCCGCGCCGCCGCCGGCAAAAGCCTTCGAGCGGAGCGAAAAGACCGATTTGCTGGAGTTCATCTATGCCTATCCGGCGCAGGCGGCGGCGATCCCCGCGCTCGCCGCCAAGTTCGGCGAGGCGATGGAGACGGGCAGGGCGGATGCGCTGCGGATGGCGCGGGACGACAGCAGGTCGGCGAAGCAAGCGGGCTATCCCTTCCGCGCGCATAGCCTGGAGACGCGCTGGACCGTCGCCGCCGACACGCCGCGCTTCCTGTCGCTCCAGTCGGAAACCTATGTCTTTACCGGCGGCGCGCATGGCATGACCGGCCATGACGCGCTGCTGTGGGACAAGGCGCGCGGGCGCGAGACCAGCATGGCGGCGGTGATGACTAGCCCCGCCGCCTTCGCAGCCGCTATCCACGCCGGCTTTTGCGACCGGCTCGACCGCGCGCGCGCCGAAAAGCGCGGCCAGCCGGTCGTGCGTGGGGACGATGATTTTACCCAATGCATCGACCCGATGAAGGAGGTGCTGGTGCCCACCTCAAAGGAGGGCAAGTTGATCGACGCGGTGACCGTGGTCATAGGCCCCTATAGCGCTGGTCCCTATGCCGAGGGCAGTTACAGGATCGCCCTGCCGGTCGACGCGGCGATGCGCAACGCGATCAAGACCGAATATCAGGACGGCTTCGCCGGGTCCTGACCGTCAGGAGGCGATGGGCACGCCGTAAAGATCGTGTTCGTCCGCATCCTCGACCAGCACGTCGAATATGTCGCCGACCTTGCGGCCTTCGGGCAGGTCGCGCAGGAAGACGTTGCCGTCGATCTCCGGCGCGTCGGCCTGGCCGCGGGCAGTGCCGCCGATGCTGCCATCCTCCTCGTCCGGCTCGCCGACCTCGTCGAGGATGACGGGCAGGGTGCGCCCGACCTTGGCGGCGAGCTTCGCGGCGGAGATGGCGGCGGTGCGCTCCATGATCCGCTGGTAGCGCTCTTCCTTGACTTCCTCTGGCACGGGGTCGGGCAGGGCGTTGGCCGCCGCGCCTTCGACCGCCTCGAACCGGAAGGCGCCGACGCGGTCGAGCTGCGCCTCGTCCAGCCAGTCGAGCAGATATTGGAAATCCGCCTCCGTCTCGCCGGGGAAGCCGACGACGAAGCTGGAGCGGATGGCGATGTCCGGGCAAAGGGCGCGCCAGGCGTGGATGCGGTCCAGCACCTTGGCCTCGTTGGCCGGGCGCTTCATCAGCTTCAGCACCTTGGGGCTGGCGTGCTGGAAGGGAATGTCGAGATAGGGCGTCAGCAGCCCGTCGGCCATCAGCGGGATGACCTGATCGACATGGGGATAGGGATAGACATAGTGCAGCCGCACCCAGGGGGCGACGCCCTCGCTGGTGCGAAGCTGGCCCAGTTCCCGCGCCAGGTCGGTCATATGGGCGCGCACCTCGCGCCCCTTCCACTGGCGCGGCTCGTGCCGGGTGTCCACGCCATAGGCCGAGGTGTCCTGGCTGATGACCAGCAATTCCTTAGTGCCCGCCGCGACCAGCTTTTCCGCCTCGCGCAGCACCGCGTCGATGCGCCGCGACACCAGGTCGCCGCGCAGCGAGGGAATGATGCAAAAGGAGCAGCGATGGTTGCAGCCCTCCGAAATCTTCAGATAGCTGTAATGGCGCGGGGTCAGCTTCAGGCCGCCTTCGGGCACCAGGTCGACGAAGGCGTTGGGCACCGGCGGCGAGGCGTCGTGCACCGCGTTGACGACCTGCTCATATTGATGCGCGCCGGTGACGGCCAGCACGGTCGGGAATCGCTGGCGGATCAGTTCCGCCTCGTTACCCATGCAGCCGGTGACGATGACGCGGCCATTTTCCGCGATCGCCTCGCCGATCGCCTCCAGCGATTCCTCCTTGGCCGAATCGAGAAAGCCGCAGGTGTTGACCAGCACCACGTCCGCGCCGGCATAGTCGGCGGACATCTGATAGCCGTCGGAACGCAGCTTGGTGAGGATGCGCTCGCTGTCGACCAGGGCCTTGGGACAGCCGAGCGACACCATGCCGACCTTCGGCGCTTGCGGGATTATCGTTGCCATGATTGGCGCGGCAGATAGGGATTTTTGCGCCAAATGTCACGGGGTCGCTGAAAATGACGAAGGGCGCGCCGCATGGACGCGCCCTTGCCAAATGCTAAGCTATTGATCCGTCACATCTTGTAGGACAGGCGAACATAGCCGAACTGGCCCGGCACGTCATAGGTGGTGGGATCGAAATTGGCGCTGTCGCAGGTGAAGCAGGCCGGCGGGTCCTTGTCGAAGATATTGTTGACGCCGATCGTCAGCCGGGCGCGATGGTCGAGCCAGCCGGGCGAGAAATAAGCCTGCATGTCGCCATAGAAGGTCGAGCCCATGACATGGCCGTCGCCCTCCGTGACCTTGCTGATGTAGCGGCCGGTGAAGGAGAGGCCCCAGGCGTCGGCCGAATAATCGAGCGTGGCGGTGCCCTTGAAGCGCGGATAGGCCTGGTCGACAGAACCGCAGCGCTCGGTGCCGGCGCATTTGATCGTCGGCGCGTTGAGTTCCGCCGGCGCCTTGATGTCGTAGCTCAGCAGATAGGCGGCGTTGACCGTCAGGCCGACCGTGCCGTCGCCGACCGGCTTCGAGCGGTAGATGAACGAACCGTCGATGCCGTCGGTGTTGATGGCGTTGAGATTTTGCAGCGTCGCGTCGATGCTGGCGATATTGCCGCTGAGCGTACGAGTGATCGCCGCGCAACTGACCGGATCGGCGTCGAAGGCGCAGCGGCGCAGCGTCAGGGTGGCGGGGACCGAATCGACGGCGTTCTTCAGGCGGATATTATAATAGTTGACCTCCAGGCTGAGGGCGCTGGCGAAGCCGTCGCGCGCCCAGGCCGGGCTGTAGACCATGCCCGCCGTCCAGGTCTGGGCGGTTTCCGGCTTCAGGTCGGTCGACCCGCGCGAGAAGACGCCGAGCTGGCCGCCGGTCGGCTCGTCATAGGTGCCGCCGGCCGGCACGCCGTTGGCGATGCAGTTCGCCTGCACGGTCGGGTCGGACCAGGAACCGCCCGGCGCGCTGGTGCAGGGATCGTTGATCGTCTGATCGGTGCGCGAGCGGCCGGCGTAAAGCTCGCCGATGCTGGGGCGCGCAAGCTTTCGGCATAGCCGCCGCGCAGCAGCAGGTCGTCCACCGGCTTCCACAGGCCCGACACGGTGAAGGTCGTGTTGCTGCCGAAGCTGGAATAGTTGGAATGGCGCACCGCGCCGTTCAGCTCCAGCTTCTGGAAGAAGGGGGTGTCGGAGAGGATCGGGATGCGCAGCTCGCCATAGACTTCATCGACGTTGAAGCCGCCCGCCGCCGGGCTGGTCGGAACGTCGGCGCCAAGGCCGGCGGTGATGATCGGATCGGGCGTGTAGGAAGCGTCCTGGTCCCGATGCTCATAGCCGATCGCGAAGCCCATCGCGCCGGCGGGCAGGTCGAACAACTCGCCCGACAGGTTGGCGGTCACGTCCCACAATTGCTGGGTGCTGCGGTCGCGCTGGTCGAAGGTCACATAGTCGAGCATGGGCTGGGTGATCGACCCCGCGCCGCCGAAGATGTTGAACGGCACGCACGCCCCGGTGCAGTTGCCGACCGGGCCGAGCGCCTGCGCAAGCCTGGCGGCGTTGAGGTTGCCGGTGAACACCTGATGGGCGTCGTTGGTGCCATAGATGCCGTTGACGTCCCAATACCATTTATGGCCGCCGACATCGAAGGAGCCGTCGAGCGTCGACTGGACGGTGAAGGTGTCGACGTCCTGGCTGAAGATGCGCGGCCCTCCCTCGACGAAACGCCGGGCGATCGCCTGATAAGTGGCCGGCGTGCCGTCCGCGCCCGAGGAGAGGGTGAAGCCGAACGGATTATAGGGGTTGGTCGCGTCGATGCTGATCGTGTCGAGCAGGTTGCCGTTGCCCGCGTCAGGGCCCACGAACAGCGGCAGCGGCGCGGCCTGGGTGGTCGAGTTGCGATGCTGGTAGACCAGCCGCGTGCGCAGGCTGACAGTGTCGGAAAATTCGACCTTCGCGTTCAGGAAGGCGCCATAGCGTTCGGACGGGGTCAGCAGGTAGTTTTCCGGCGCGAAATTATAGCGGTCGGCCGAGGTGAAGGCCTTGTAATCGGCCAGCGTCGGGGTGCGGCCCGTGACCGGCGCGATCAGCGTCAGGTCGGTGTCGTCGTCGATCGTGAAGCGGCCGCGGGGCGTCGCGCCGGAGCAGCCGCCGATCGCATCGGAGCAGCTCGTCTGGCCAGGATTGGGGAATAGCGACATCGAGCGGTCGGCGGTGCGCACGCTCTGCTGCTTTACATAATTGCCGCCGAAGACGACCGAGACGCGGTCGGACTGGATGCCGTAGCTGGCGTTGAAGTCCCAGGTTTCGCCGTCGCCCTGTTCATAGGTGCCATATTGGGCCGACAGGTCGAGGCCCTTCTGCGATTGCTTGGTGATGATGTTGACCACGCCGGCGACCGCGTCCGAACCATAGAGCGGGGAAGCGCCCGATTGGAGCACCTCGACTCGTTCGATCATGCTGGCCGGGATGGAATTGAGGTCGACCGAAGCGGGGATGCCGCCCGCCGCCGAGCCGTTCACGTAGCGCATGCCGTCGACCAGGATCAGGGTGCGCTTGGCCCCCAGATAGCGCAGGTCGATTTCCGCCGAGCCGGAGCTGACGCCGGTGCCGTCGGGCGGGCCGCCGATATTGCCGGCATTGTTGACCTTCGTGTTGAGGCCGCCGCCCGCGCTCGGGATGCGCTGAAGCACGTCGGCGATCGAGGAGAGGCCGGTGCGGGCGATCGCTTCCTGATCGACCGTCACGATCGGCTTGTCCTGGTCCAGCGGGTTCTGGCGGATGCGCGATCCGGTGACGATGATGGCGCCGCCATCTTCGGCCTGCGGCTCAGTGGACTGGGCGAGGGATGGCGCGGTCCAGGCGAAGGCGGACAGGACCACGCCACATTGCAGAGCATTCTTCAAACGCATGGGGACCCCCTAAAAATCGAAGCTGGGAGGAGTCTTGCCATAGTAGGACAGTAAGGCAATTGGCCTAATGCCGCACCGCACCAACGGCGGTATGAATTTTGCGATATGTTGCCAGATCGCAACAAAAGCCTTCGTTTCGCCTTTGCTTTATACCTATTGATCGCGATGATCCGCCGGGTCGATTTTTTCTTCCACGATTTCGATGATCTGGTCGCCGGCCAGCAGCGTCTGGGAGTCTGGCTCCCCGAAGCCGATCGCCCGGTCGCCGCGATGGATGCGCACGCCAAGGCCGGTGGTGATCGCCGACAGCGGCCGGCCGATCTCCTCTGCGGTCACGGGCCGCTCGTGGAGCTTCACCCGGCCGCCCGACGCCGCCAGATCCGCCATATAGGCCGCGATATGCCGGCCGCTGGTGCTGCCCGCGAGCAGCAGCCCGGCGAAGCTGACCGGATTGATGACCGTGGTCGCGCCGGCCTGGCGCGCGGGCAGTTCATTATCCTCGTTGCGCACGACGATGCTGATCGGCAGGCGCGGGGCCAGGTGCCGCGCGGTCAGGGTGATGAGGATCGAGGCGTCGTCCCGGCCCGCCGACACGATCATCGACCGGGCGCGGTGGATCTGCACGTCCTTCAGCGTCCGGTCGCGGGTCGAATCGCCGCACAGGATGTTGCATCCCAGCGCCTCCGCCTCCGCCAGCGCCTTTTCGCTGGGGTCGATCACCACGATCTCGCGCGGGTCGGTGCCGCGCGCCAGCAGTTCGCGCACCGCCTCCGCCCCGCTGGTGCCGAAGCCGGTGACGACGATATGATTGTGCAGATCTGCCTGAATACGGGCCATGCGCCACCTGTAGAGGATGTTGCGGAGGAAGAGATTATAGGCGGTGCCAAGGAAGATCAGCCAGACGAACAGACGGATCGGCGTGACCAGCAGCGCCTCGAACAGCCGGGCTTCCGGGCTGACGGGCACGATGTCGCCATAGCCGACCGTCGTCACCGTGACTGTGGTGAAATAGAGGACGTCGATGAAGCTGATCCGGTTGTCCAGATTGTCCTTCAGCCCGTCCCGCCCGACCCAGTGGAGCAGCAGCACCAGCCCGATCAGGCCGAACACCAGCACCACGCGCCAGGCGAGGTCCGCCCATACCGGCAGGGCCGATCGCCGCCGCAGGAAGCCGGACATGCCGTTGGCGCCGGGCGGAGGGCTGTCTATCCTCATGCGGCCGGCGAGCGGAGGAGCGGCTTGCCCCGACCGCCGATCCCATGACGGGAGATGCAGGCGGCCAGCGCCGTCAGGCAGGAGAGGGTGATCGGAGAACCGGCGCGGCGCAGCATCGCACCCTGTCTATCGCATTGCGCGCCTCTTGCCACCCCTGCCGGCGAACCCCAGGATCAGGAGGCGAAGGCCGCCGCCGTCGCCGCCATCGCGCCGTCCTGCGTCAGGTCGTAATGGAGCGGGGTGACGGTGACATAGCCCTGCGCGATCGCGGCCAGGTCGCTGCCCTCCGGCACCGCGTCGCTGCTGCCCAGGCCAAACCAGTAATAGCGATAGCCGCGCGGATCGGTCTGCTCGACGATCCGGGTGCGGTCGATGTCGTGGAAGCCCTGGCGGACGACCTTGATCCCCTTGACCGCGTCGGGCTCGATCGCCGGAAAGTTGACATTGAACAGCAGGCGGCGCTCGTGCGGCAGGGCGATCAGCGGGCGCAGCACGCGCTCGCCCCAAGCCTGCGCGGCGGCGAAGGGCACGGCGTCGCCCATCCCCTCTCGCGCATAGACCTGGCTCAGCGCAATGGAGCGGATGCCGGAGATCGCACCCTCCATCGCGGCGGAGACGGTGCCCGAATAGGTCACGTCCTCGGCCAGATTGGCGCCGCGATTGACGCCCGACAGGACGAGGTCAGGGGGCGTATCCTTCATCAGATGCCCGACCGCCATCATCACCGCGTCGGTCGGCGTGCCGGTGACGCTATAGTGCCGCTCGCCATGCTTGCGGATGCGCAAGGGCCGGGTCAGCGTCAGGCTGTGGCCCGCGCCTGATTGCTCGTCATGCGGCGCGACGATCCAGATGTCGTCCGACAGGGTGCGCGCGATGGCCTCCAGCACCTTGAGGCCGGGGGCGTGGACGCCGTCGTCGTTGGTCAGCAATATGCGCATGTCGGCCCCTTCTGAACGGGTGGGACGGGAGGAAGGCTCAGCGCGGCGTCAGCCGCGTCAGCCCGCCTATATAGGGGGCTAGCGGCTCGGGCACGATCACGCTGCCATCCTCCTGCTGGTAATTTTCCAGCACCGCGACCAGCGTGCGTCCGACCGCCAGGCCCGATCCGTTCAGCGTATGCAGGAAGCGGGTCTGCTTCTCGCCCTCCGGCCGGTAGCGGGCGTTCATCCGCCGCGCCTGGAAATCGCCGCAGTTGGAGACGGAGCTGATCTCCCGCCAGGTCTGCTGGCTCGGCAGCCAGACTTCCAGATCATAGGTCTTGCGCGCGGAAAAGCCCATGTCGCCCGCGCACAGCAGCATCTTGCGATAGGGCAGGCCCAGCACCTGCAATATCCCCTCGGCCGCCGCGCACATTCGTTCATGCTCGGCCTCCGACTCTTCGGGCGCGCAGATCGCGACCAGCTCCACCTTCTCGAACTGATGTTGGCGGATGAAGCCGCGCGTGTCGCGCCCCGCCGCGCCGGCTTCGGAGCGGAAGCAGGGGGTGAGGGCGGTCAGGCGCAGCGGCAGCTCCTCGCTCGCGACGATCCGTTCGCGGACCAGATTGGTCAGGCTCACCTCGGCCGTGGGGATCAGCCAGCGCCCGTCGGTGGTGCGGAACAGGTCCTCGGCGAATTTGGGCAGCTGGCCGGTGCCGAACAGCGCCTCGTCGCGCACCAGCAGCGGCGGGTTCACTTCCTCATAGCCATTGTCGCCGGACTGGCGATCCAGCATGAACTGCGCCAGCGCCCGGTGCAGCCGCGCCATTTGCCCGCGCAGGGCGGTGAAGCGCGCGCCCGACAGGCCGGCCCCGCCCTCGAAATCCAGCCCGAGCGCTGGGCCGAAATCGGCATGATCCTGCGGCGCAAAGGCGAAGGAGCGGGGCTCGCCCCAGCGCGCCACCTCGACATTGCCGGCCTCGTCCGCGCCCTCTGGCACGTCGTCGGCTGGCAGGTTGGGGAGCGCGGCGAGCAGCGCGTCCAGCGCCTCGCTCGACGCGCGGTCCTGCGCCTCCAGCTCGGGCAGCCTTTCCTTCAGCGCCGCGACCTCCGCCTTGATGCTGTCGGCCAGCGCCATGTCCTTGGCCGCCATCGCCTGTCCGATCGCCTTGCTGGCCTCATTGCGGCGGGCTTGGCCCTGCTGCAATTCGGTGGCGATGGCGCGCTTGCGGGCGTCGAGCGCCACTATCTCCGCGCTGGAGGCGGCCGCCCCCCGCCGCGCGAGCGCCGCGTCGAAAGCCTGCGGATTTTCCCGGATGAAGCGGATGTCGTGCATGGCCGCCCTATGCCGCCCGGCTTCCCTCCATGCAAGCCCGCGCGTCGGTCTGGCCGGGCGAGCGGCATCCCCAATGAAAAGGGCGGCCCCATGGGGAGCCGCCCTTTTTCTTTCCATGCCCTGCCGGCGTCAGGCCGCGTCGCTGGCCTTCGCTCGGTTGGCGAAGCGGTGGCGCGCCACCAGAGCCACGGCGGCCGCGCCGAACAGCAGCACCATCGGCGGGGCCGGAACGTCGGTCGGCGGCCCGCCTGAACTGCCGCCAGAGCTGCTCGACGACGAAGAGCTGGAGGAGGAAGAAGACGAGGAGGATGACGACGATCCGCTGCTGCCGAAGCTCGACGATCCGCCCGACGAGGAGGAACTGGAGGACGACGAGGAGGAGGAGCCGCTGCTGCCGCTCGATCCGTGGTCCGGCTTGTCAGGCTTGCCGCCGCTGGACGAGGAACTGGATGAGGAGGAAGACGACGAGGACGAGCTTGATGAGGAGCTGCTGCTGACCCCCGAGGAAGTCGAGACATTGCCGCTCGACGTCGACACGCCGCCCGTCGAGGTGGACACGCCGCCCGTGGAAGTCGAGACTCCTCCGGTGGAGGTCGACACGCCGCCAGTCGAGGTGGATACGCCTCCAGTCGAGGTTGAGACTCCGCCGGTGGTCGAACTGGTGGAGGAACTGATCCCGCCGGTCGAGCTGCTGGTGGACGAGATGACGACGCTGCCGCCGCCCCCGCCGCCGCTGCCGCCGAAAAAGCCGCCGATAAAGCCGCCGCCGCCAAAGCCGCCCCCGCCGCCGAGCACCACGGGCACCGATCCGCCGCCGCCCGACAGCGGGATTTCAGCGTGCGGCATCATCGGCGCGGGCAGGGGAATGGGCGCCGCCTGACTGTGGACCGTCACGGTGGACGGCGCGCAGGCGGTCACGGTGCGCACCACCTTGCGCTTCACCGGCCGCACCGCATAACGCTTCCTGGGATAGCTGGCCTTGACGCTCTTGGTCGAATGAACGACCGCTGGGCGCGGGCTGTCCGCCATGTGGACCGCGCCGCCGCCGATGATGGCGCCGCCGCAAGTGGCCGCGCACAGTTTCGCCAAAGCCATCCGAACCGACATAGGAACCACTCTTGTTATTTCCGCTCCTCGCCAAATCCCGCCTGGTTAAAGGTCGAGACACTGGCGATGGGGCTCTGCCTATCGTCAAAAACGCAAAATAAAGCGTTAACTGCAACGGCGTTAACCCTGAATGCGGGTCCGGCGTCGAGCGAAAACATCCGGGCCGATGAAGGCTTTTGGTTAACGTGCCATTATGAAACGGATGCGGGCGACCAAGTAAAAGCGAAGGGACCAAGATCGGTTATTTGCGACGCAGCCGAGTGGGCGAGTCGCTGTTCCTGGACCGCGCGCCCGACGGCCAGCCATGTCCCGTTCACCTGCGGCGCATGACAATGGGCGCTTGTGTCGCCCCCCCGGGCTGGCTATAGGCCCGCTCAACACCAGTCACGGCACCGGGAACTTCCAGCGCCCGATGCCTCCGCGTTCGGAGAGCCAGATGGCATCGCTCCTCAATTCCGGCAAGGAAGCGGACACCGCGTCCAAGTCGATCGTCGAACTGCCCCAGGACTATCGGCCCTCGCCTGACGAGGAGTTCATGAACCCCCGTCAGCTGGAATATTTCCGGCAGCGGCTATGGGACTGGAAGAAACAGATATTGTCGGAAGCGGAAGGCACGCTGGCGGTGCTTCAGAACGAGCCGCTGCGCGAACCCGACCTCAACGACCGCGCGTCGAGCGAGACCGATTGGTCGATCGAACTGCGCACCCGCGACCGCCAGCGCAAGCTGATCTCCAAGATCGATTCCGCCCTCCGCCGCATCGAAGACGGCGAATATGGCTATTGCGAAGTGACCGGCGAGCCGATCTCGCTGGGCCGGCTGGAGGCCCGCCCGATCGCCACCATGACCGTCGAGGCGCAGGAGCGGCACGAGCGGCAGGAAAAGATCTCCCGCGACGATTAACCCTTTCTCCATTTCGCCGTGGCAAGGCTGTCCGCAACTTCCAAAACGGATACGGGCGCACGCGCAAATGGACGACAGTCAGGATTTCATGGCCGATCGCGGCCCGGCCCGCACGGCCCCGCGCGACAGCCTTTTCCTGCTCACCAGCATCACCACGCCGGACGGCGTCAGCCTGGGCAGGGCGCGGGTGCGCAACCTGTCGGCTGTCGGCCTGATGGCCGATTGCGAGCGCCCGATGGAGAAGGGCGCCCGGATCGTCGTCGACCTGCGCGGCATCGGCCCGGTCGCGGGGAAGGTCGCCTGGGCGCGGGGGGACAAGATCGGCATGGCGTTCGATGAGAATATCGACCCCCAACTGGCGCGCAAGCCAGTCGGCGCGACCGGGACTTCCAGCGCTTTGCCAGACTATCTGCGGCCGCTGTCGAACCGCCGCTGACGCGACCGGCCGTAACGTCGGGCGTTAAATCAGACCGTTGGTTTCGAGCGCAGGTTCGAGCTTGTCGAGAACCGAAGTCGAGAAATCAGCGCTGCGCCCCGAGTTCTCGATACGCTTTCTCGACAGGCTCGAAGGCTACTCGAACCGAACGGCTGTGGTTCTGATTGAACGCTCGCCGCTCTGAAGTCTGTTCTTTCAGGGAAAGCCGTGTTCCTGCGGAGGCAGGAACCCAAGGGTCGACGCCACTTGGATTACATCAGGCTCTCATCACGACCTGGATCACCAAGCCTGCGGCCTGCCCGCCAGCGGGCGGCCGAGCCGCCGCCCCGACCAACGGAACGGCGGTTTGCAAGGGCAGGCCCGGTACCGCCTAATAGGCGCTCCGCATCTCCTCCTTCAGCCGCAATTTCTGCTTCTTGAGCGACGCGACCAGCGTGCTGTCTGGCATGGGCCGACTCGTCTCCGCCTTGAGTCGCGCGTCGAGCCCGGCATGTTTGGCAGAAAGTGCAGAAATATGGCTGTTTTCCATGACATTCTCCTTACGAGGGTGATGGATGACCGAGTAGATCATGATTTCATGGCGCTGTCTCGCGCGGAACGGCGGCATGCGACGATCGACGGGCAATTTGCGATGGCCCGCTTGACCCGCCGGCGCTATCATCGTCGATCGACGCGAACGGGGCGGGAGCGGACTGCGGGTGAGCCAGGAAGATATCATGCGCCGGCTGGAGCTGCTGCGGATCGAGCATCGCGATCTCGACAGCGCGATCACCGCGCTGGTCGACGGCGGCGCGGGCGACCAGATGCAGCTCGCGCGCTTCAAGAAGCGCAAATTGCGCCTGCGCGACGAGATCGCGATGCTGGAGGATCAGCTCGTTCCCGACATCATCGCCTGATCGCCTGCCGCTGCATGCCATCCCGTTTTGGGACGGATCCGGGCAAAAGGGTTAACGCCCCTGACAGGCGGACGCGCCTGTGTCACCAACGGCCCATGCGCGCGACATCCCCTTTCAATTCCAGTCTTCACCACCGGCTGGTCGATAGCCTCTATGTCGAGGCGATGGTGATGGCCGACGAGGCGCGGTCCTATTTCGACGCCAGCGCGCCGGTGGAGCAGGCGTTGGCCGATCCGCTGAAGCGCGTCGCCTTCACCTGCGAATCGCTGAAGGTCACCACCCGGCTGATGCATGTCATCGCCTGGCTGCTGACCCAGCGCGCCTGGCAGCGCGGCGAGATCGGGGAGGGGGAGCTGGCGGCCGACAAATATGCGCTGGGTCCCGCGAGCGCCAGCGATCCCGCGCTGGTGTCGGGCCTTCCCTTCGCCGCCCGCGCGCTGGTGGAAGGCAGCCAGGAACTCTATGAGCGCGTCGCTCGCCTCCAGGACCGGATGCTCTCCGCCACGCGCGCGCGGCCGGTGCCCGATGTCGGTCCGGCGCGCCTGTTGATGGACAGGCTGCACACCGCCTTCTAGGGCCATGGTCTTGCGCGCCGGAATCGGCGCAAAGCATGGGTGTTTTCCGCGATCTGTGGACTGTCGGATGTTTCCTCCGCCGTGAAATCGCTTTAGACAGGCCCGATGACCCACGGTTCGCGGACATGCCGCTCCTTTGGCCGTCCGCTCGCGACCTGTCTTGTCTGGGCGCCGCTGGCGCTCGCGTCCGCCGCGCCCCATGCCGCCATCGCCCAGCCGCCTCCGGTGGCGCGGACCGTCCCCAGCGGCGAGGCGCCAGTCGAGACCCCGCTCGACGCTATGCCCGACATCGGCGTGGCCTGGCCGGACATGGAGCAAGCCGACAGCGTGACGCCGATCCCGCCGGACCCGGAGGACCGGGGCGCGGCGACCCAGGCGGAGCTGCTCGCGCCCGATCCCGCGCCGACGATCGGCGAGGACGCCGCCAGCTTCGCCGACAGCGGCGAGGAGCGGCGCTATAGCGTGACGCTGACCGGGCTCGACGGCATCGCCGATGACCAGTTCACCGCTCGCTTCGATGAGCTGTCGGTGCTGAAACAGGGAGAGGGCAAGGCCGCGAACCTCGCGCAGATCAACCGCCGGATCAAGGAGGACGGCGACCTGCTCGACCGGCTGCTGCGCGCTAAGGGCTATTATGCCGCGCGCGTGCGCGGATCGGTCGCCGCGCCGCCGGCGGGCAGCGACCGGCTGGCGGTCGGCTTCGACATCGTGCCGGGCACGCTGTATCTGCTGCAATCGGTCGACCTCATGGGGCTGGAGAGCACGGGAGACCGCCAGCCGGCGCTGCGCGCGGCCTTTCCGGTGGCGGTGGGCGATCCGGTCGACGCCGACCGGATATTGGCGGCCCAAGGCTCGTTGGCGGCCGCGCTCGGCGAGAACGGCTTCCCCTTCGCCAAGGTGGACGAGCCGGAGGTGCGGATCGACCATGAGGAGCGCAAGGGCGATCTGGACATTGTCGTCACCCCCGGCGGCTTCCGCAGCTTCGGCCGGATCGTCATGGCGAACGAGGATCTGTTCAGCGCCCGCCATGTCCAGCGTATCGCCCGCTTCGATCCGGGCGACGTCTATATGGCGTCGGACGTGGAGGACTTGCGGCGGGCGCTGGTCGCCACCGGCCTCGTCTCCTCGGTCACGCTGACGCCGCGCGACGCAGGGGACGGCGGGCATGTCGACATAGCGGTCGACGCGCGGCCAGCGCCGCTGCGCACGATTGCGGGCGAGCTGGGCTATGGCACGGGGGAGGGCTATCGCGCGGAAGTAAGTTGGCAGCATCGCAACCTGCTGCCGCCCGAGGGCGCGGTGACGCTGCGCGGCGTCGTCGGCACGCAGGAGCAGACCGCGTCGGCCAGCTATCGCCGCAACAATTTCATGCGCCGCGACAATGTGCTGACCGGCCTGGTGTCGGTCAGCAACATCCGCCGCGACGCCTATGACGCGCGCACCATCACGCTCGCCGGCGGGCTGGAACGGCAGACCAACATCATCTTCCAGAAGAAATGGGTCTGGCGGGTCGGCGCGGAACTGGTGGCGTCCGACGAAGCCGACAGCTTCAGCAAGATCGTCGGTGGCCGCCGCACCTTCTTCATCGCCGCCCTGCCGCTCAGCCTCACCTATGACGGCAGCGACGACCTGCTGAACCCGTCGCGGGGATTTCGCCTGGGCGGGCGGCTGAGCCCCGAATTGTCGTTCCACAATGGCACGTTCGGCTATGCCCGCGCGCAGGTGGACGGCAGCATCTACCAGCCAATGAGCGATCGGGTCGTGATGGCGGCGCGCGCCCGGTTCGGCACCATAGTGGGTTCGGACGTCAGCGCCATCGCCCCGTCGCGCCGCTATTATGCCGGCGGCGGCGGATCGGTGCGCGGCTATGGCTATCAGGCGATCGGCCCGCGCGACAGCAACAATGATCCGATCGGCGGCAAGAGCCTGGCGGAGTTCTCGCTTGAGGCGCGGGTGCGCTTCGGCAATTTCGGCGTCGTGCCGTTCGTCGACGCCGGCAATATCTCGACCAGCTTCCTGCCACGCTTCCGCGACCTGCGGATCGGCGCAGGGGTGGGCGCGCGCTATTATAGCAGCTTCGGGCCGATCCGCGTCGATGTCGGCACGCCGGTCAATCCGCAGCCGGGCGATCCGCGCGTCGCCGTCTATGTCTCGCTGGGGCAGGCCTTCTGATGGAGGGCGCAGCGCCTCCGCCCGAAACCGCGCGCCACCGCCGCCGCGCCTGGGACGGGCGCTGGCAGCGCTGGCTGCTGGGCGCGCTGCTGGCGCTGGCGCTGATCGTCGGCGGGGCGCTGGTCTGGCTTGACACCGCGCCGGGCCACCGTTTCCTAGTGTCGCGGGTGGCCCGCATTGCGCCGGAATCGGGCCTGCGCATCCGCATCGATCGGATCGATGGCAGCATCTACCGCAAGGCGGTGCTGCACGGCCTGACCCTGTCGGACGCCAATGGCCGCTTCTTCGACGCGCCGCGCGTCGAGCTGGACTGGTTTCCCTTCGCCTGGTTCGCCAACCGGCTGGACATCGACCGGCTGGTCATCCCGAGCGCCACGCTCCACGTCCTGCCCCGGCTGAAGCCGACCGCGCGCCAGGGGCCGATCCTGCCGGACTTCGACATTCGCCTGATGCAATTTACGGTCGGCCGCCTGACGATCGCGAAGGGCATCACCGGACGGCAACAGGTGGCGACGCTGGCCGGGGACGCCGACATCCGGTCTGGCCGCGCGATCATCGACCTGTCGGCGCGCGCGCTGGACGGGCAGGACGCGCTGCAACTGAGCCTCGACAGCCGTCCCGACGCCGACCGCTTCGACATCGACGTGACCGTCAACGCGCCGAAGGGCGGCGTGATCGCGGCGATGGCGGGGACGCGCCAGGACGCTAATCTGCGGGTGCAGGGCCAGGGCACATGGACTCGCTGGAATGGCACGCTCGCCGCCACGCTCGACGCGCAGCCGGTGCTGGGCCTGGCGCTTTCGGCGCGCAGCGGCAACTATGCCGCCACCGGCACGCTCCAAGGCGCGGCGATCACGGGCAAGGGCCTGTTCCAGCGCCTGTCCGCCCCGCGCCTGGACATCAGCGCCAGCGGCACGCTGGAGGGCCGGATCGTCGACGGCAAGCTTTCGGTCCGCTCGCCCGCGATCGACCTGACCGCCGACGGCGCGATCGACCTGCGCCACAATGCGCTGGACAATATGCTGGTCGACCTGAAGCTCGCCCGGCCGCAGGCGCTGCTTAAATCCATGCGCGGCCGCGACGTCGCCGCGCGCATCCGCCTGGACGGGCAGATGGCCACGCTTGGCTACGAATATCTGCTGACGGCTAAGCAACTCGCCTTCGACAAGACGATCATCAGCGGCGTCCGCGCCGACGGCAAGGGGCGGCGCGCGCCCGGCGGCGCGGCGCTGATCCCGCTGCGCCTGCGCGCGGCGCGGCTGGACGGGCAGGGGGATCTGGTCGCCGGCATCGCCCGCAACTTCGCGCTCGACGGCGTGCTGCAACTCAAGGGGCAGCAGATCATCAGCAATCCGATGCGGATGCGGTCGGACCGGCTGCGCGGCGAGCTGATCATGCTCGCCGACCTGCGAAGCGGCCGATATGATTTCGGCCTGACCGGCACCATCCGGGGCCTGCCGATCCGGGGCCTGGGCATCGTCGACATCCAGTCGAAACTGCGCGCCGTCCCCGGCCCAAGGGGCAGCTTCGGCCTGTCGGGCCAGGCGAGGGCGGTGATGCGGCGGCTGGATAATGACTTCCTGCGGACGCTGGGCGGGGGGCTGCCGACGCTGCGGACCGACCTGACCCTGCGCCCGGACCGGCAGCTCGCGCTCACCGGCCTGCGCCTGACCGCGCCGGCGCTGACGCTGACCGCCAACGGGCTGCGTCATCGTGACGGCAGCTTCCATTTCGAGGGCAGCGGCCGCCATACCCGCTACGGCCCGCTGCGCCTGACGCTGGACGGGCGGATCGAGCGGCCCCGGATGGATCTGTTGTTGGCGCGGCCGATGGACGGGCTGGGGCTGCGCGAGGTTCGCTTGCTACTCGATCCCGATGCTGCGGGTTACGGCTTTACCGCCGCCGGGGGATCGACGCTGGGGCCCTTCACCGGCAATGGCCAGATATTGCTGCCCATGGGCGGCCAGGCGGTGGTCCGCGTCGCTCGCCTGTCGGTGGCGGAGGTGATCGCCAGCGGCGATATTCGTCCGGTGACCGGCGGCCTCGACGGCGTGCTCAATGTCACTGGCCCCGTCACCGGCACGGTCGCCTTGCGTCCCGTCAATGCCGTCCAGCAGGTCGTGCTGGCCCTCACCGCCCGCGACGCCGGCTTCGATGGGCCGAGCCGGATCGAGGTGCGCAGCGGCAAGCTGGATGCGACCCTGACGCTCGATCCCGCCGGCACGTCGGTCGACGCCACGGCGCAGGCGCGGGGGCTTCGCATCGGCGGCATATTGCTAGGGCGCATGGCGCTGAACGCTGACCTGAAGGACGGGCGCGGCACGGTACGCGGCAGCCTCAGCGGCCAGCGCGGACGCCCGTTCGACATTCAGGGCGAGGCGCAGGTGGAGCCCGGTCGCGTCCGCCTGTCCGCCAGCGGCACGATCGACAGGCGGCCGATCCGCATCGTCCGATCGGCGCTGCTGACGCGGACGGACGACGGCTGGCGGCTGTCGCCCGCGACCCTGACCTATATGGGCGGATCTGCGCAGCTTGCGGGACAGTTGGGCGGGGAAACGACGCGGATAGAGGCGCGCCTCAACCGGCTGCCGCTCTCGCTGCTCGACATCGCCTATGACAATCTTGGGCTGGGCGGCACCGCGACGGGATCGCTCAGCTATGTCCTGCCGCGCGGCGGAGCGCCCACGGGGAAGGCGGAACTGCGCCTGCGCGGCCTGTCGCGCTCCGGCCTGTCGCTCAGTTCCCGACCCGTCGATGTCGGTCTCAACGCCGCGCTCACCCCCGACCGGCTGGCGGCGCGGATGCTGTTCCTCAGCGAAGGGCAGACGATCGGCCGGGGCCAGGCGCTGCTGACGCCGCTCGCGCAGGCGGGCGGCTTCCTGTCGCGGATCGAGAATGCGCCGCTGTTCGCGCAGTTGCGCTACAACGGCACCGCCGACACGCTCTGGCGTCTGACCGGGGTGGAGATAGTGGACATCGCCGGGCCGGTCGCCGTTACCGCCGACGCGCGCGGCACGCTCGCCAACCCCATCATCAGCGGCGGCCTCGCCACCGACGCCGCCGCCATCAGCAGCCCCGTCACCGGCATGCGCCTGCGCAACGTCAAGGCGCGCGGGCGCTTTTCCGGCCCGCAACTGGTCATCACCAGCTTTTCGGGGCAGGCGCAGAATGGCGGCGGGGTCACCGGCTCCGGCCGGTTCGACTTTGGCGGCATCAGGGGTGTCGGCATGGACCTGGCGTTCCAGGCCGACAATGCCGCGTTGCTGGAGCGCGACGACATCGCCGCCACCGTCACCGGCCCGATCAGCGTGACGTCGGACGGTGTCGGCGGCAGGATCGGCGGCGATCTGGTGCTGAACAGGAGCCGTTTCACCATGGGACGCGCCGCCGCCGTGGCCCAGATCCCGGAATTGAAGGTCGTAGAGGTAAACCGGCGCGGCGACGAGTTCGAGCGGCCTGCCGGCAACGCGCCCTGGGCGTTGGCGGTCAAGGCGAAGGCGCGCAACCGCCTGACGGTGACGGGCCTGGGCCTCGACAGCGAATGGCGGGCCGACCTGACGATCGGCGGCACCGTCGCCAGTCCGGCGATCGCGGGCACGGCCGACCTCGTCCGGGGCGGTTACGAGTTTGCCGGCCGCCGCTTCGAGCTGCGGCGGGGCCAGATCCTATTCGACGGCCGCACGCCCATCAACCCGACCCTGGACATAGAGGCGGAGGCGGACATCAGCGACCTCAGCGCCACGATCCGCGTGGGCGGCACCGGCCTTCGCCCGGAGATCAGCTTTACCTCCATCCCCGCGCTGCCGGAGGACGAGCTGCTCTCGCGCATCCTGTTCGGCACCTCGATCACCAACCTGTCCGCGCCCGAGGCGCTCCAGCTCGCTTCGGCGGTCGGGTCGCTCCAGGGGGGCGGGGGCCTCGACCCGATCAACGCGGTGCGCAAGGCGGCGGGCCTCGACCGGCTGCGCATCATCGCCGCCGATCCGACGCAGAACCAGGGCACGTCGATCGCGGCGGGCAAATATCTGACGCGCAAGACCTATGTGGAGCTGATCACCGACGGGCAGGGCTATTCGGCGACCCGCATCGAATATCAGGTCACGCGCTGGCTATCGCTGCTGGGCGCGATCTCGACGCTGGGCCGCCAGAGCG
Source organism: Sphingobium sp. (assembly GCA_033795485.1). Taxonomy (GTDB): domain Bacteria; phylum Pseudomonadota; class Alphaproteobacteria; order Sphingomonadales; family Sphingomonadaceae; genus Sphingobium. The sequence goes on along the minus strand of JARYGO010000006.1, from coordinate 44,492 downwards.
CGAACGTGCGCGTGTCGAAGGATTATTGATCGTGGGCGAGGAACGGCGCAAATCGCGGATAGACAGCGGCTCGGCGATCAGCGTCATGGACCTGTTCACGATCGGCATCGGCCCGTCCAGTCCCACACGGTGGGGCCGATGCGCGCGGCGGTAATCGGCCTCGCCTTCTAAGACGCCCGCCATATGCTCGCCTCGATCATCAAGATGCGTGACGTCGTGAGGCGGTGCGCAGGTCAGCAAGCAGAGGGCAAGCAAGCCACTCCCTTAGGATCCGGCCTCAGTCATCGCTATACCGTCTCCGGACGCACAACCATCGTCCGCTCGTCGAACAATCAGGAACTGTTGACGGCGTCGCCCAGTTCCTGACGCAAGCACTCGACGACATTCTTGATCTTGGGAAGAAGGTGTCTGCGCTGGGGATAGTCGGCCCAGATGGGTTCGTCGGCCGGGGCGGCAATGATCGAGCACCAGTTCGACGGCGCCCGACTGTGGAAAAGGAAAGACATAGAATGGCTTGGCACGACACTATATTGGAAGGACGTGGACCAGCCTCGGGAAACGCGGCATCTCATGCGCTTTTGGACAAGAAAGCTGTAATTTGCTCAACCGGCCCTTTTTACAGCGACGAGGTGCCGTCAGAGCCATGGACAGCGAGTATCGCATCGCTGCGGGCGAGGACGGCAAGCGGCAGGCCCGCGTCATTCGCGCGGCTGATCGCAAGGGTCGTGGGGGCGGACACCGTCACCAGCAAGGGGCAGTTGGAGAGAGCGGCCTTCTCGACCAGCTCATAAGAGCAGCGCGACGATAACAGGCAAAAGCCCCCGTCCCATCGCGCATCCGCGCGCATCATGGCGCCAAGCAATTTATCGAAAGCGTTATGCCGGCCGACATCCTCTCGCACCATCCGAATGGAGCCGTCATGGCTGCAAAGCGCGGCCGCGTGGACAGCGCCGGTGAGGGCGTTGAGCGGTTGGCTGGCGCGAAGCGCTGCCAGCGCCTTGAAAATGCCGGTGGCCCGGGCGCGCGACGCCTGCGTGATCCTGGGCAACGGCCGCAGCGCCTGTTCGAGATTTTCGATGCCGCAAAGCCCGCAGGAGGATTCGGAGACCCGGTGACGGACGCGGTCCACCACGCGGCCGACGCGCTCCTGCACCAGCGTCACCCGCACGACCATGCCTTGCGCCATTGGATGGATGCCGACATCCACGATCTCGTCGGTGCTTTCCACCAGACGCTCGGAGTGGGCGAAACCATAAGCGAGGTCGACCAGGTCGTCCGGGCTGGCCATCAGGACGGCATAGCCGACGCCGTTGAACTCCAGCGCTATCGGGAGTTCGGTGGCGACCGGCCGCTCGATGTCGCTGGTCTTGCCGTCCGAGCCGATCCGCCTCATGCGCACGGCCAGGCTGCCGGCTTCATCCGGCATCCGAATGTCCGGCCTCGCCAACGGCGTTGAACTGGGTCGCAGCTGTCTGCGCCGGGGGCGCGCCATGATCGCGCAGCTGCGCGATCGCCCGCGCCGCGATCGCCGTCAGTTCCGCGTCCCCGCTCTGATATTTCGCCAGGATGCGCGCCTTCATTCGCGGGTCCCAGAAGCTGGCGATATGGTCCGCCGTAGCGGTCGCGGCCGGGCCTTCGCCCATCGTGGCGAAATTGCGCGCGATCTGGTTCACCATATAGACCAGCCGCTCGTCATTGCTCATCATTCGCTTTACTCGGCCGCGACGGCGGTATCGATGCGGCGGCTTAGCCGCGCCTGGGCTTCATAGCGTTCTTGCCAGTCGGACGGCCCGTTGGACAGGCCGATCTGGACAGCCGTCACCTTATATTCCGGGCAGTTGGTCGCCCAGTCCGAATAGTCGGTGGTGATGACGTTGGCTTGCGTGGTGGGGTGGTGGAAGGTCGTGTAGACGACGCCCGGCGCCACCCGCTCCGTGACCTTGGCCCGCAGCGTCGTTTCGCCCGCCCGGCTGCGCAGCAGCACCCAGTCGCCGTCCTTAATGCCACGGTTTTCCGCATCGGACGGATGCACTTCCAGCAAGTCCTCCGGGTGCCAGGCGACATTGTCCGTGCGCCGGGTCTGCGCGCCGACATTATAGTGGCTGAGGATGCGCCCGGTGGTGAGCAGCAGGGGGAAACGCGGCCCGGTCTTTTCGTCGGTCGCCACATAGTCGGTGACGACGAACTTGCCCTTGCCGCGCGCGAACCCGTCAAGATGCATGGTCGGCGTGCCTTCCGGCGCGGCTTGGTTCACCGGCCATTGCAGCGAGCCATGGGCTTCGAGCGCGTCATAGTTGACGCCCGCGAAGGTGGGGGTCAGCGCCGATATCTCGTCCATGATCTGCGAGGGGTGGGCATAGGTCCAGCCAAGGCCCATGGCGTTCGCCACAAGCTGCACGATTTCCCAGTCGCCATAGCCGTTCAGCGGCTCCATCACCTTGCGGACGCGCTGGATGCGGCGCTCCGCGTTCGTGAACGTCCCGTCCTTTTCCAGGAAGGTCGATCCGGGCAGGAAGACATGGGCGTAGTTGGCCGTCTCGTTGAGGAAGAGATCCTGAACGACGACGCATTCCATGGCGGCGAGGCCCGCCGCGACATGATGGGTGTTGGGATCGGACTGGAGGATGTCCTCGCCCTGCACGAACAGCGCCTTGAACGTGCCGTCGGTGGCCGCGTCCAGCATGTTGGGGATGCGCAGGCCCGGCTCGCCGTCGAGCGGGACGCCCCAGGCGCGTTCGAACATCCGCCGCGTCTCGACATCGGAAACATGGCGATAGCCCGAAAACTCATGCGGGAAGCTGCCCATGTCGCATGCGCCCTGCACATTGTTCTGGCCGCGCAGCGGATTGACGCCCACGCCCTCGCGGCCGACATTGCCGGTCGCCATCGCCAGATTGGCGATCGCCATCACGGTCGAGCTGCCCTGGCTGTGTTCGGTGACGCCAAGGCCGTAATAGATCGCCCCGTTGCCGCCGGTCGCGAACAGCCGCGCGGCCGCGCGGACGTCCTGCGCCGGCACGCCGGTCAGTGCTTCGATCGCTTCGGGCGAGCGCTCGCGCTGCGACACGAACTCGGCCCAGTCCTGATATTCGTCCCAGTCGCACCGCTCGCGGATGAAGGCTTCGTCGGCCAGGCCCTCCGTCACGATGACATGCGCCAGCGCCGTCAGCATCGCGACGTTGGTGCCCGGACGAAGCGGCAGGTGATGATCGGCCTCAATATGCGGAGATTTGACGAGGTCGGTGCGGCGCGGGTCGATGACGATCAGGCGCGCGCCTTCGCGCAGCCGCTTCTTCATCCGCGACGCGAAGACCGGATGGCCGTCGGTGGGATTGGCGCCGATCACCAGGATGACGTCGCTATGCCGCACGCTGTCGAAATCCTGCGTGCCGGCCGATGTGCCGAACGTCGCCTTGAGGCCATAGCCGGTCGGCGAGTGGCAAACGCGCGCGCAGGTATCGACATTATTGTTGCCAAAGCCCTGGCGGATCAGCTTTTGAACGAGGAAAGTCTCCTCGTTCGTGCAGCGGCTGGAGGTGATGCCGCCAACGGAGCGCGCGCCGTATTTCGCCTGGATGCGGCGGAACTCGCTGGCCGTGTGGACGATGGCTTCGTCCCAGCTGACTTCGCGCCAGGGCTGATCCACGGATGCGCGGATCATGGGCTTCAGGATGCGGTCCTGATGCTGGGCATAGCCCCAGGCGAACCGTCCCTTGACGCAGCTATGCCCGCGATTGGCCTTGCCGTCCTTCCACGGGACCATGCGGACGACCTCTTCGCCCCGCATCTCCGCGCGGAAGGTGCAGCCGACGCCGCAATAGGCGCAGGTGGTGACGACGGCGCGCTCGGGCTTGCCGATCTCCACCACCTTCTTCTCGATCAGGCTGGCCGTGGGACAGGCCTGGACGCAGGCCCCGCAGGATACGCATTCGGACGAAAGGAAGTCGTCATTCTGCGAGGCCGCGACCTTCGACCCGAAGCCGCTGCCTTCGATGGTGAGCGCGAACGTCCCCTGCACTTCGTCACAGGCGCGCACGCAACGCGAGCAGACGATGCATTTGGACGGATCGAAATCGAAATAGGGGTTCGACTGGTCCTTCGCCTGACCCATGTTGGTCGCGCCGTCATAGCCGTAGCGCACGTCGCGCAGGCCCACCGCGCCCGCCTGATCCTGAAGCTCGCAGTCGCCATTGGCCGCGCAGGTCAGGCAGTCGAGGGGATGGTCGGAGATATACAGTTCCATCACGCCGCGGCGCAGCTTTTTCAGCCGCTCGGTCTGCGTGCGCACGACCATCCCCTCGCTGACCGGGGTCGTGCAGGACGCCGGATAACCGTTGCGGCCATCGATCTCGACGAGGCAGAGGCGGCAGGACCCGAAGCTTTCGACATTGTCCGTCGCGCATAGCTTCGGAATCGCGCCGCCCATCAACGACGCGGCGCGCATGATGGAGGTGCCTTCGGGCATCGCCACCGTCTGGCCGTCGATCGTGACGGTCACGGTCTTGCCACCGGCGAGGGCGGGCGGTGTGCCATGATCGATTTCGCGGGAAAAGCCCATCATTCTACTCCGCAGCTTCGACGGCGGGGACGGCCGCGCCGAAGTCTTCAGGGAAATATTCAAGCGCGCTCAGCACCGGGTAAGGAGTGAACCCGCCCAGCGCGCAAAGCGATCCGAATTTCATCGTGTCGCACAGGTCGCGGAGCAGGTCGGTCTGCGCCGAAAGCCCTGTATCAATGCGCGCGGGAGAGCGGGAATAGAGGGCGGTATTCAAGTTTCCGTGCTCCTGCGAAAGCAGGAGCCCAGGGTCCGGTGATGCTTTGCCCTGGACTCCTGCTTTCGCAGGAGCACGTTGCGCCATGATCCGGTCGATCACTTCGATGCCGCGCGTCGATCCGATCCGGCAGGGGGTGCACTTGCCGCAGCTTTCGACGGCGCAGAACTCCATGGCGAAGCGGGCCATATGCGCCATGTCGACGCTGTCGTCGAACACCGTGACGCCGGCATGGCCGATCAGCCCGCCGGCCTTGGCGAACGCCTCATAATCGAAGGGCAGGTGAAACATCGACGGCGGGAAATAGGCGCCCAGGGGGCCGCCGACCTGCACGGCGCGCACCGGCCGCCCGCTCTCCGTGCCGCCGCCGATGTCGTTCACCAGTTCGCCGATCGTGATGCCGAAGCCAATCTCGTAAAGCCCGCCATTCCTGACGTTCCCCGCCAGTTGCACCGGCATGGTGCCGCGCGATCGGCCGAAGCCGACATTGGCATAGGCCTCCGGGCCGTGGTCGAGAATGAACGGCACGGCGGCGAGGCTCAGCACATTGTTGATGACCGTGGGCTTGCCGAACAGGCCCTTGAGCGCGGGCAGCGGCGGCTTGGCGCGCACCTGGCCGCGCTTCCCCTCGATTGAATCGAGCAGCGCCGTCTCCTCGCCGCAGACATAGGCGCCCGCACCTTCGCGCACCTCCAGCGTGAACGGGGCGATCCTGCCCAGCGAAAGGTCGATCGCCCGTCGCATCGTGTCCACGGCGAACGGATATTCCGAACGGATATAGATATAGCCGCGGGACGCGCCGACCGCGTGGGCGGCGATCGCCATGCCTTCGATCAGGCAGAAGGGGTCGCCTTCCATCAGCATGCGGTCGGCAAAGGTGCCGCTGTCGCCCTCGTCGGCGTTGCAGACGATGAATTTCCTGTCGCTCACCGCGTCTAGGACGGTCTGCCACTTGATCCCGGTCGGGAAGCCCGCGCCGCCGCGACCGCGCAGCCCCGAAGCCTTGACGGCGTCGACCACGACCTGCGGCGTCATGGCCAGCGCCGCCTCCAGTCCCCGCCAGCCGCCATGCGCCGCATAGTCCGCGTCACTCAGCGGATCGATGATCCCGCACCGGGCGAAGGTGAAGCGCTGCTGCGAGGCGAAGAAGGGAAGGGCGTCAATAGGGCCGAGCGCGTTGGGATGGGAGCCGTCGAGGACCGAGGCGACTTCATCCGGACGAACCGGGCCGTAACCAAGCCGTCCATCGGCGCTGTCGATCTCGACCAGGGGCTCCAGCCGGAACAGGCCACGGCTGCCGGTGCGCACGACATCGCATCCGGCCTTTGCGAACGCGTCGGCGAGCGCGTCCGCGCCGAGCGCGACCGACGCCATGTCCCGGCTGATGAAGACGCGCGTCATGCCGCGACCTCTATCGCGATCCGCTCAAGCGCCGCTTCGTCCATGCGCGCGACCGGGCGTCCATCGACAAGAGCGTTGGGACCGATCGCGCAGAGGCCCAGGCAATAGACCGCCTCAAGGGTGACGGCGCCGTCCGATCGCGTCTCGCCCATCGCTACGCCCAGCCGGCGCGCCGCCGCCGTTTCAATAGCCGCGCCACCACGCGCCTGGCAGCTTTCGGCGCGGCATAGCTTGACGACATGCCGCCCCGCCCGCGCCCGCCGGAAATCAGGATAGAAGGTGACGACGCCATGGACCTCGGCCCGGCTGATGTTGAGAGCGGCGGCGATCAGCGGAACGGCGGCGTCATCGACATAGCCTATCTCATGCTGAAGCGCGTGGAGCAGGGGCAGCAGCGCTTCGCGCGTCTGTCCATGGCGGCCCACCAATTCGGCCACGATCTCAGAAAGCCCGGGAAGCTCACAAGATTTCGCCCGCTCGAAGCTCAACGTCCTGTCCCTCATCGCAACATTCCCCGCCGCAATGCCTCATGGATGCGAGCTCGTCAAAGTCGCTGAACCTATGAATGATAGGAAAAATCTATCACCTGGCAAATTGCGGGCGGGAACTGCATATTCCGCGCGGCGCTGAGAGCCGCGCTCGCCATGGGGCTGAGCAGGGCCTGGTCTCGGACGATCAAACCGATGCGGCTGGAGGGGAGGGGGGAGTCGAAGGGCATGACATGGGCCCATTCCAAGTCCGGCAGCAGCGCCGCATAGCTGTCCGGGATGATGGTCGCGAAATTGCCTGTCTGGACGAGCGACAGGAGGGCGACGTAGGAATCCGCCGTGGCGCGCGGATGCAGGGACAGCCCGCGTTCGGCCAGCCTCTGGTCCAGGATGCGCCGGTTCTGCATGCCCTGATGGAGGATGCACAGCGGCTCCTTCAACGCGTCCGCGCAGGAGATATGCTTGCGCTCGTCTCCCTCCGTCCTGCGCTTCATATAGAGGTAGGTCTCCTGATACAGTTCGACGCTCAGCGCATCGGCGAGCGGCTCATGGTCCAGATAGGTGACGCCGGCGTCCAGCTCGGACGCCGCGAGGCCGCGCGCGATCTCGCGGGACGTCAAGGAGCGGACCGAGATCGTGATTTCGCTCTGCTCGGCGAGCAGCGCTTTGACGAGTTGCCCGCTCAAGGGCATCGCCGCCGGAATGATCCCGATCCGCAGTTCGCCATGCAGGACCCCGCCGGGGCTCTCGGCGGCCAGGGCCATGGCCTCGCGCGCGGCAAGCAGTTGCTGCGCCCAAGGCAATATCGCTTCTCCTTCAGCCGTCAGCGCCACGAACCTTCGATCTCGAACTACCAGGCGTTTGCCGAGTTCGAGTTCCAGGTTCGCTAGGCCTGCGGAAAGCGTCGGTTGGGAGACGCCGCAAAGTTTCGCCGCGCGCGCGAAATGGCGTTCCTTGGCGACAGCAACGAAATATCTGACGAACTGCACCGAATTGCCTTTTCCCTTGCGAACATGTGCTTGCAGGTCATCCAGCGAAGCGGCGTGGGCGAGAACTGCTTTTATAAAATTGATCATAGGATATTCTGTGTGGAACAGGGAGATCATCATATGCAGCTTTTCGGAATGCGGCTGTCGCCATTCGTGCGCAAGGTGTTGCTGTTCGCGGCGGAGAAGGGGATCGCGTTGGAGGTCGTGCCCGCAAGCATGGGGCAGGGCGGACCCGCGTTCGAGGACGCTTCGCCCTTTGGCAAAATACCGGCGCTGGTCGATGGCGACTATTCGATCTGCGACAGCACGGCGATCATAACCTATCTGGATACGCTCTATCCCGAGCCGAACCTGATACCGGCCGAAGCGAAGGCGCGGGCGCGGACGATCTGGTATGAAGAGTTCGGCGACACGATTGTGCAGCCGGCGACGGTCCCCGTCTTTTTCAACCGGCTTGTCGCGGAGCGGCTGGGGCGGCCGGTCGACCACGCGGCGGCGGATCAGGCGGAGACAGAGAAGGTGCCGCCGCTGTTCGATTATCTGGAGAGGATGCTGCCGGATAGCGGCTTTCTAGTCGAGGATCGATTCACGCTGGCGGATATTTCGGTGGTCTGCCCGATCATCAATTTCAGCTATTGCAGCACGGTGCTGACGGCGGATCGCTGGCCTCGGCTGCACGCCTATGTCGCGGCGATCCGGGAGCGGGAGTCCGTGCGGGCAGTGCTGGCGGAGGAAGCGGCGATGATGAAACGGCTTGCTGCATAGAAATAACCTATATGGAACATTTTTCTTGACATCGTCACGCTGGTAGGCTATAGCGGGGCATAGTCGGAAAATATGCGTCGCGGCGATGCCGAGCGGCGGGAAACAAGGGGCTGGTCCAGTGTGGATCGGCCTCTTTTCTTTGTCGACGGCACGGGGTCGGGGGAAAGCGATGGCAGGGCGGGGCACGGGGCGGGCGCGCGAAGCGCATGGCGATCAGGCGGCGTTGGTCGATGGGGCTGGCGGGGGCGCGCGGGACAGGGAAAAATGGACGGCGGCGCGGCGCGAGCTGTTCCTGGCGATGCTGGCGAGGACGGCGGACGCGGAGGCGGCGGCGCTGGCGGCGGGCATGTCGGTGCGCGGCGCCTATGCGCTCAAATATAAGGACGCGGCCTTTGCGCGGGGGTGGAGGCAGGCGCTGGATCAGGCGTTCGAGGCGCTGGACCTGCTGCTGCTTAGGACCGCGCTGTTCGGCGCGGAAGAGGTGGAGATCACCGAGGATGGCGTGGGCGCGGTCAAATCGCGCAAGGTCAAGCGCGGTGTGCCGATCGCGCTGGGGCGCGACCTTAGCAAAGGCCATGCCGCCGATCTGGCGCGGCGGGCCGGCCAGGAGGATGCGGAGCGGCCCGACAGCGGCGCGGTGACGCGGCGGCTAGGGCAGGCGCTGCAACGGCTGCGCGCGCGGGCGGCGGCGCGGGAAGCGGAGGCGGCGAAGGCAAACGATATGGGGGAGGGGCTGGATGGGAGCGTCGGCGCTGGAGCAGTTGGCGGCGCTGGACCCGCTGGAGCGCGGGCGCGTGCTGGCGGGGCTGGGTGCGGCCGGGATCGGGCGGCTGGACCATGAATGGAGCTGGCAGGCGCGGCCCGAGCAATTGGCCCCGCAAGGCGACTGGGCGACCTGGCTGGTGATGGCGGGGCGCGGCTTCGGCAAGACGCGCGCCGGAGCCGAATGGGTGCGCGGCGTGGCCGAGCGCGACGGCAAGGCGCGGATCGCGCTGGTCGCCGCGACGCTGGGCGAGGCGCGGTCGGTAATGGTCGAGGGGGAATCAGGCCTGCTGGCGATCGCGCCCTGGTGGTGCAGGCCGAGCTTCGCCCCGGCGCTGCGCAAGCTGACCTGGCCGACTGGGGCGGTGGCGACGCTGCACGGCGCGGCCGAGCCCGAAAGCCTGCGCGGGCCGCAGTTCAGCCATGGCTGGGCCGACGAGATCGCCAAATGGCCGGGCGGCGAGGGGGCCTGGGACAATCTGACGATGGGGATGCGGCTGGGCGAAAGGCCGCAGCTGGTGGCGACGACGACGCCGCGCCCGGTGCCGCTGGTCCGGCGGCTGCTGGCGCGGAGCGGCCGCGACCTGGTGGTGACGCGCGGGCGGACGGCGGACAATGAAGCCAATCTGGCCGAAGGCTTCGTCGCGGCGATGCTGAGCGACTATGGCGGCACGCGGCTGGGCCGGCAGGAACTGGACGGCGAGATGATCGAGGAGGCCGAGGGCGCGCTGTGGAGCCGGGCGCTGATCGAGCGATGCCGGGTGCGGCATGTGCCGGGGAGCGGGGGCGGTGCGCCGCTGTCGCGCGTGGTCGTGGGAGTCGACCCGCCCGCCGGCGTCGGGGGCGACGCCTGCGGGATCGTCATTGTCGGCTTGGGCGGCGAGGGCCGAGGCTATGTGCTGGCCGATGCGAGCGTCGAGGGGCTGGGGCCGGAGGGCTGGGCGCGCGCGGTAGCGGTCGCGGCCGCCACCCATGGCGCGGATCGAGTCATCGCCGAAGCCAATCAGGGCGGCGCGATGGTGGAAAGCGTGCTGCGAGCGGCGGAGGCCGGGCTGCCGGTGCGGCTGGTCCACGCCTCGCGCGGGAAGGTGGCGCGGGCGGAACCCGTGGCGGCGCTCTACGAGACCGGACGAGTGGCGCATCGCGGCGCATTTCCGGCGCTGGAGGACGAGATGTGCGGGTTGGTGACGGGCGGCGGCTATGTCGGGCCGGGGCGCTCGCCCGACCGGGCGGACGCGCTGGTGTGGGCGCTGAGCGAACTGATGCTGGGCAGGCGCGGCGAGATGCGGGTGCGGGGGATGTAAGGGAGCGGCATCGCGCTGGGGAGGAACAAGGGGAAACGGCTTTCGTTTTTTGGCGATCAGGATCAACGGAGTAGGAGCCATGAAAATCATCAGGATAATGGGCGCGCTGGTCGCCGGATCGCTGATCGCGTCGCCGGTGCTGGCCGCATCGCTCAACAGCAAGGAACGGGCGCGGGTGGCCCGTGCCGCGCCGCGCGACCGGGACAATGTGCGATACTGCCTGTTGCAGGCCAAGAAAGGCCGCGACCGGGGCACGGTGATCGGCGCGGCCGGTGGCGCGGGCGTCGGCGCGCTGGCCGGCGGCGACCTGGGCGAATCGCTGCTTGCGGGCGCGGCTGGGGCCGTCGCTGGCCGGGTGATCGGCAAGAGCGAGGGCACCAATTCGACCTGCGACCGGGTGCTGGCGCGTAACCCATAAGGCGCTGGTCCGCCGGGCGCTGCCGCCCGGCTCATAGGATTTTCGATCCCCGTCCTCGTCGCGAGGGCGGGGATTTTTCATGGGGGCTTTGATGAGATTATTCGGGACCAAGGCCGCGCAGGCCGTGGCGCGGCCGGCATTGGCGCGCGCCTGGGGATCGGGCGCGGTGGTGCTGGGCGAATGGCCGGCCTCCTACGAGGCGCAGCTTCGCGCCGGTGTGATGACCAATCCGGTGGCGCAGCGCGCGGTAAGGCTGGTGTCGGAAGGGGCGGGCGCGGCCGTGCTGGCGGCGCGGGGCGGCGGCGAGGCGGATCGGACCCGGGCGCTGGCGCTGGTGCGCGCGCGGTCGGCGGGGCAGTCGCTGGTGGAGACGCTGGCCTGCCATCTACTGCTGCACGGCAACGCCTATGTGCAGATTTTGGACGGAGCGGACGGCGCGCCGGCCGAGCTGTTCGCGCTGCGGCCCGAGCGGGTCAGCGTGGAGGGGGACGCGCGGGGCTGGCCCGCCGCCTATCTCTACCGGGTGGGGGAGAGCGTGACGCGGCTGAGCCCGCGTGAGGCGGCGGGCGGAACGCCGGGTAGCGGGGGCGTGATCCACCTGAAGGCGCTGCATCCGCTGGACGATCATTATGGGCTGGGCTGCGCGGGCGCTGCGGCGGGCGCGGTGGCGATCCACAATGCCGCGACCGTGTGGAACAAGGCGCTGCTGGACAATGCGGCGCGGCCCTCCGGCGCGATGGTCTATGCGCCGGGCGACGGCAGCGTGATGAGCCCCGAGCAGTTCGAGCGCGTGAAGCGCGAGATGGAGGTCGCCTTCTCCGGCGCGGCCAATGCCGGGCGGCCGATGCTGCTGGAGGGCGGGCTCGACTGGAAGGCGCTGAGCCTGACCCCGGCGGAGATGGACTTCGTGGCGCTGAAGGCGACCGCCGCGCGGGAAATCGCGCTGGCCTTCGGCGTGCCGCCGATGCTGGTAGGGCTGCCGGGCGACAATAGTTACGCCAATTATCGCGAGGCCAACAAGGCGCTGTGGCGGCAGACGATCCTGCCGCTGGTCGAGAAGATCGCCGGCGGGATCGCGCAGGGGCTGAGCGACTGGTTCCCCGGCGTCACAATGGCGGCTGATCTGGACCAGGTGCCCGCGCTTTCGGACGAGCGCGCGGCGCTGTGGGAGCGAGTCGCGGCGGCGGACTTCCTGAGCGCGGAGGAGAAGCGGGCGCTGCTGGGGATCGGCGGGGCGGCGTGATGATGGCGCGGGCGTGTCTCGACACCGCTCGACACGAAAGGAGGTGGCTAAGGCGTGCTGTCGAGGCGGCAGAAATGGCCGTCCCAGTTCCAGCGGCCGCCCGCCAGCGCGCAGTCGGCGGCGCGGTCGAGGCCGAGGCCCCAGGCGGCGGCACCGAGGATCAGGAGCGTAAGGAGGATGAGGATCGTGCGGCGGCGCCTGTGCATGGCAGGGGTTTAGGCGCGCGTGGGGGCGATGGGAAGGGTTCGGGTCGGGGAGTGCGGGCGATGCGATATGAGGCGGAGATGCTGGCGCGGCTGGTGGCGCAGGCGGAGGCGGGCGGGGGACCGGGCGCGGTCGACCTGGTGACGATCCGCGCGCTGGTCGAGGAAGCGGCGGAAATGGGCGCGGGGCGGGCGCTGGAGCGGCTGGGCCTGTCCGATCGCGGGGCCGAGGACGATGTGCGCGAGCTGCGGCAATTGCTGGGCGCGTGGCGCGACGCGAAGAAGGCGGCGCGGGGCGCGGTGATCGGCTGGCTGGTGCGGGTGGCGCTGGCGCTGCTGCTGCTGGGGCTGGCGGTGAAGGTCGGGCTGCCGGGGCTGGCGCGGACGTGAGCGGCGCGGACATGAGCGGCTTTGGCGGGGATGTGCGCTTCGCGGGCTATGCGGCGATCTTCGACCGGGTGGATCGGGGCGGCGACTTGGTGCGGCGGGGCGCGTTCGGCGCAGTGCCGGCGGCGGGCATTGCGCTGCTGTGGCAGCATCGGCCGGGCGCGGCGATCGGGACGGTCGAGCGGGTCGAGGAGGATGCGCGCGGGCTGCGGGTGATCGGGCGCGTGTCGGCGCGGACGGCGGCGGGGCGCGAGGCGGCCGCGGCGCTGAAGGCCGGGGCGCTGGACGGGCTGTCCTTCGGATATCGCGTGAAGGCGGCGCGGGGCGCGCGGCCGCGCGAGTTGCTGGCGCTGGAGCTGGTGGAGGTGAGCCTGGTCACCCATCCGATGCAGACGCTGGCGCGGGTGCATGCGGTGGAGGGGTAGGTCGGCGAACCGATAGCGTTGGAAGTCGTGGGTGGCGGTCCGTTGGGGCCGCCTTTTTTGTTCAAGCGGGAGAAGCATATGACGGACGGTGTGATGGAGAGCCTGGAGGCGAGCTTCGATGCGGTGGCGCAGGGGGAGCGGATCGAGGCGCTGGAGGGCGAGGTGGCGGCGCTGCGCGGGCAGATCGTCGCGGCGCAGCGGCCTCCGCTGGACGGCGTCAAGGGCGGGGCGCCAAGGGACTGGACGGGCGCGAGGTGCGGCTGTCGGTGGCGCTGTTCGACAAGGGCGAGACGCCGGGCGCGATCGCGGCGATGCTGGGCCGGGTCGAGGCGGCGATGCGGGGGGTCGATGGCGATGTTCGCGATGGATGGTGGATCGTCGGCGTGCGGTTCGTGCGGTCGCGGGTCGCGCGGGCGGTGCCGTCGCAACGGCGCGGCGGCGGATGGCAGGGCGTGGCCGATTATAGGGTGCGGGCGGTGCTGGAGGTTAGCGTCGTCGGGGCTGATGGTGGCTGAGGCTCGCTGCGCTCCCTCCCCCGGCCCCTCCCTTGAGAGGAAGGGGAGAGGTTCTTGTGGATTCAGCCCGGCGCGGATTGGTAGTCGGCATATTCGCCGACGATCTTTTCCACATATTCGCTGATCTGGTCGTCGGCGTCGGCCTGCGCGCCCTTGAGCGGCATGCCGTCGGCCTTGTCCGCGGCCAATATGGCCTCGCGGAACGCGGCTTCCTCCTTCGCGCATTTGGCTTTGAGGCCGGCGCGGAAATCGTCGAGCGACATCTTGGCGTCCAGCGCGGGCTTGACCTGGCCGGACAGGCAGGCGGCGAAGGTCTTGCGGCCCGCGCCGACATCGGCAGGCGCCGCGAGCATCATCATGAGGGCGGTTGATAGGATCATCGGGACCTCTCCATCCAACGTGACTTTGGCACTGTTTGACTGAAGGGAGAATGCGACATGGGCGTCGAAAAGGGAAGCGCATTTCTGTTGAAAGTAGGCGATGGCGGCAGCCCGCCGACCTATGCGACGGTGGCCGGGATGCGGACCACGCAGCTGTCCGTCAACGGCGAGGCCGTGAACATCACCAGCAAGGACAGCGGGGGATGGCGCGAGCTGCTGTCGGGGGCGGGGGTGCGGTCGGTCAGCGTGTCGGCGGCGGGCATCTTCACCGGCTCGGCGGCCGAGGTGCGGGTGCGCAACCATGCGCTGTCCGGCACGATCGAAGCTTTTGAGCTGAGCTTCGAGAGCGGAGAGCGGATGCGCGGGCGCTTCCTGGTGTCGCGGCTCGACTATGCGGGCGACTATAATGGCGAGCGCAACTATGCGCTGAGCCTGGAAAGCTCCGGCCCGGTGGTGAGCGAGTGAGCGGCGCCAATCCCGAGCGCGGAGAGGCCGCGCTGACGGTGGGGGGCGAAAGCCTGACGCTGCGCCCGAGCTTCGCGGCGCTGGTCGCGGCGGAGGAGGAATTGGGACCGCTGTTCGCGCTGGTCGAGCGGGCCGCGTCCGGCGGGCTGACGCTGAAGGACATGGCCGCCCTGTTCTGGCACTGCCTGGCCGATCGCCCGAGCGGGCTGACGCGCGAGACGCTGGGTGAGGCGGTGATCGCGGCCGGGCTGGCGGCGGTCGCGCCGGTGCTGAAGACCATATTGCGGCAGATATTGGCGGGCCGATGAGCGCGCGCTTCGCGGCGGGCGCGGGGCGGCTGGCGGGCGTGGCGGCGTGGCTGCTGGGCTGGCGGCCCGACGAGTTCTGGCGCGCGACGCCCGATGAGTTGGACACGGTGTTCCGGGCAGTGCGCGGAGAGGCGGGAGGCGAGGGCGTCGACGCGGCGACAATGGCGCGCCTGAAGACATTGTTTCCGGACGAGTGAGGCGCGCGCGGATAAGCGGCGGGCCGTTGGACAGGGGGCGGGGATGGACGAGGAGATAGAGACGCTGGTGGTGCGCGTCCGCGCCGATACGCAAGGGCTGGCGCGCGACGTGACGGCAATGCGCGAGGGGTTGGAGGGGCCGCTGGCGGCGGGCGCGGAGCGGGCCGGACGGCGGATCGAGCAAGGGCTGCTGCGGGCCGTGCGGACGGGCAAGTTCGGCTTTGAGGATCTGCGCCGGATCGCCCTGTCAGTGATGGAGGATATCGCCTCCTCCGCCCTGCGTTCGGCGATTGGCGGCGTGGGCGGCGGCTTGCCGGGGATCGGCGCATCGCTGCTGGGGTCGGTGCTCGGTCTGCCGGGGCGGGCGACAGGCGGGCCGGTGGGGCCGGGCCGCGCCTATATGGTGGGCGAGCGCGGGCCCGAGATGTTCGTGCCGACGAGCAGCGGGACGGTCGTGCCCGGCGGCGCGGCTGGCGGCGCGCGCGACGTGCGGGTCAGCATCGCGGTGCGCGGGTCGCCGGGCGAGGACGCGCCCAGGATGCTGGCGCGCAGCGCGCGGCAGGTGGCGCGGGCGGTCAGGGGAGCGCTGGAGCGATGAGCGGGGTCGACTATTGGCTGGCGGAGCGGCGCGAGGGGCAGGAGACGCGCTACCTCAAGCGGTTCGCGCCGACGCACTGGACCGTGAACTTTCCCCGGCCGATGATGGCGTCGGTCGTGACCACCGCGCCCGATGCGTTGCGAGTGGACGCGGTCTTTCATGGATCGGGCGACCTCGCCGGCCTGATCTGGGAAGCGGAGGACCGATGGAGCCATCCGTTGCTCGCTCATGAGACGGCGCGGGATTTCCGGGCCTGCACATTGCGCTTCCGATGGCGGAGCGGCGGCGTCCGCAAGCTGGACGAGACCCACGGGCCGACGCTGACGATCGAGGGCCGCGACGCGGCGGGCAATGCCCGCGCCTGGTATGTGCGGCTGTGGAACTATGCGAGCGGCGTTCCGGAAGATACGGAGATCACGCTGGATTTCGCCGATCTGGTCGGCGGCTATCGCTGGCCCGAAGAAGCCGATCCGGTGTGGGCGGGCGATATCGACCGGATGTTCGTCTCGCTGGTCGCGCCGGGCTATGACGAAGGGAACACGCCCTTCGCCATGGCGGCGGAGGGCTGGGCGGAGATGACGGACATCGTCTGCGATGGCGCGGGATCGGTGCTGGCGGTGGGCGACGTCATGGTGCCGCCGCACGGCCTATCGATGGCGACCGGCTATGACGATGCGTTCAACCAGACGCCCGAGCGGCTGGTCGCGGCGATCCATGCGCTCGGCTATCGCGGGGACATCAACCATTATGTCGGCATGAGCCATTATTTCCGGTTGGAGCGCGCCGGGGACGGGGCACTTTATGTCGGTCTGGCCGGCGGAGCGCTGAACGCGGCCTGCGCGGCGTGGCATCGGGATTTCGCGGTCCGGGCCAAGGCGCTGGGGTTCGGCGTCATCTGGTCGCTGTCCTACGAACTGTTCGACGCCCATTGCCCGGGCGAGTGGAAGCAACGGGCGGAGAATGGCGACCCGGCCCTGACTGGGTGGGTGCCGCCATCAACCCTGCTGTCGCCGGCGCATGATGGAGCGATGAACTATCTGAAGGCCGTGGCGGCTGCCTTTGCTTCCATAGGGTTGGAGGCGGGGCTGGCGATCACATTTCAGGTCGGCGAGCCCTGGTGGTGGGTGATGCCGGCCGATGGGCGGATATGCCTGTATGACGACGCGGCGCGCGCGGCGCTGGGGGGCAGCCCGGTGTCGATCCCGGATATCAGAGGCGCACTGGACGAGGCGCAGACCGATCTTCTGGACGCGGCCGGGGCGTTGCTGGCGGCGTCGACCGCCGCGCTGTGCGCGCATGTGAAAGCGCTGGCGCCGGGCGCTGTCACGCATCTGTTGACCTATCTGCCGACCGTGCTCGATCCGCTGGCCCCGGAGGCGAAGCGGGCGAACATGCCGGTCGGCTGGGCCACCCCGGCCTTCGATGTCCTTCAACTGGAGGATTATGACTGGGTCACACAAGGCCGGTCGAGCCTGACCGCGCGCGGGATCGAGGTGGCGACCGAGCGGCTGGGTTATCCGATCGAGGCGCAGCATTATCTGGCGGGCTTCGTGCTGCTGCCCGAGCAGAGGGACCAGTGGCGGGCGATCGCCGACGCTGCGAAGGCTGGGGTGGCGCGAGGGACGGCGGCGACCTTCATCTGGGCGCTGCCGCAGGTCGCCCGCGACGGCTTCACTCTTTTCAGGATCGACGGGGAGAATGGCGTGCAAGCCTTTGATGATGTGCCGTTTCCTCTTGCCATTGGAGGGGAGGCGAGCCTGAGCCCGGCATTTTCGACGCAGATCGTCGAAAGCCCGTCGGGCCATGAGCGGCGGAGCAGCGACTGGGCGGATGCGCGCCTTTCCTTCGACGCCGGGCCTGGGGTAAGGTCGGAGGCGGACATCGCCGCCCTCATCGCCTTCTTCCGCGCCAGAAGGGGCGCGGCGCGGGGCTTTCGCTTCGCCGATCTCTATGACGACCGCAGTTGCGCCATCGGCGAGGCCCCGGGGCCGCTGGACCAGCAATTGGGAGTCGGCGACGGGGTGACGAGCCGCTTCGCGTTGCGGCGCCTCTATGGCGCGGGGGAAGAGGCGCAGGCGCGGCGGATCACGCGCCCGGTGGCGGGCACGATCCGGGTCGCGGTGGACGGGATCGAGCGGGCTGTCGGCTGGAGCCATGCGGGGTTGGGCATGATCGACTTCGACGCCGCGCCGGAGGCGGGGGCGGTGGTGACGGCGGGGTTCCGCTTCGACGTGCCGGTGCGCTTTGCCGAGGATCGGCTGGAGATCAACCGCGCCACCTTCGCGGCCGGGGAAGCGCCGTCGGTGCCGCTGGTGGAGATTCGGGAATGAGCGTC
This sequence comes from Sphingobium sp., assembly GCA_033795485.1. Lineage (GTDB taxonomy): Bacteria > Pseudomonadota > Alphaproteobacteria > Sphingomonadales > Sphingomonadaceae > Sphingobium. Next base: position 26,537 of record JARYGO010000006.1, on the reverse strand, counting down.
GCGGAGAGTCTGGCGCAGCCGCTGTCGACGCTGGCTTTCTGCTGGCGGCTGGAGCGGCGGGACGGGGTGACGATCGGGCTGACCAGCCATGATCGCGACCTGTGGATCGGCGGGCTGCGTTATCGCGCCGCGCCGGGAATGACGCCCTCGGCGATCCGCGCGGGGATCGGGCTGGAGCCCGACGGGCTGGAGATAGAGGGCGCCTTGAGCGCCGACGCGATCGCGGCCGACGATCTGGCGACGGGACGCTGGGATGGGGCCGCGCTGACGCTGTCGCTGACTCAGTGGGAAGCGCCGGGGGAGATGTGGCTGGAACTGGCGCGCGGGACGATCGGCGGGGTCGAGCGGCGGGGCGCGGCGTTCGCGGCGGAACTGACCGGAGCGGCTGCGGTGCTGGACGCGCCGGTCGCCCCCGTGACGACGCCCGATTGCCGCGCGGAACTGGGCGACCGCGACTGCCGCGTCGACCTGGCGCGGCGGCGGCGGATCGCCACGGTGAGCGCCGTCGAGGGCGAGCGCGTCACGCTGGCGGGCCCGCCGCTGGTGGCGGGCGTCCATGCGTTCGGCACGGTGCGGTGGATGAGCGGGGCGGCAACGGGGATCGCGCAGGCGGTGATCGACAATGACGCGGGCGGGCTGTGGCTGAGCGACGGCGCGGCCGGGGCGGCGGGGGATTTGGTGCTACTGACCGAAGGGTGTGACAAGCGGCTGGCGACCTGCGCCGCGCGCTTCGGCAATGTCGCCAATTTTCGGGGAGAGCCATGGCTGCGGGCAACGACCTGCTGACGCGCTATCCCGGTGGATGAGGGCGCGCGGATAGCGGCGGCGGCGCGCGCGCTGATCGGCGTCCGCTTCCGGCTGCATGGGCGAAGCGCGGAGCGGGGGCTGGATTGCGTGGGGCTGGCCGCGCTGGCGCTGGAACGGGCCGGGCATCGGGCGGAGCCGCCGTCCTGCTATAGCCTGCGTAGCGGCGATGTCGGCCGGGCCGAGGCGTGGCTGCGCGCGGCGGGCTTGCGGCCGGTCGGCTTGGGCGTGGCTGGCGATCTGGCGCTTGTGCGGCCGGGGCCGGTGCAACTGCACCTGATGCTGCGGGTACCGGGCGGGCATGTCCATGCCCATGCGGGGCTGGGCCGGGTGGTGGAGACGCCGGGGCCGTCGCCCTGGCCTGTCATCGGATATTGGCGGATCGAACAAGAGGGGACGGGCGATGGCGACATTGCTGCTGACGGCGGTGGGCACGGCGCTGGGCGGGCCGATTGGCGGGGCGATCGGCGCGCTGGCGGGGCAGGCGTTCGACCAGACGGTGCTGTTCGCCCCCAGGGGACGAACGGGGCCGCGCCTCAACGACCTTCAGGTGCAGACGTCCAGCTATGGCAGCCAAATCCCGAAGCTGTTCGGGACGATGCGCGTGGCGGGGACGGTGATCTGGGCCACCGACCTGCGCGAGACCAGCACGAAGAGCGGCGGCGGCAAGGGACGGCCGAGCGTTACGACCTTCGATTATGCGGCGAGCTTCGCGGTGGCGCTGTCGGCGCGGCCGATCCGGAGCGTGCGGCGCATCTGGGCCGAAGGCAATCTGCTGCGCGGGAGCGCGGGGGATTTCAAGACCGAATTGGGAGCGTTCCGCCTGCATCTGGGCGGGGAGGACCAGCCGGTCGATCCGCTGATCGCCTCGGCTCAGGGGCTGGATGAAACGCCGGCGAATCGCGGCATCGCTTATGCCGTGTTCGAGGATCTAGCGCTGGCCGATTATGGCAACCGAATCCCCTCGCTGACCTTCGAGGTGGAGGCCGACGAGGGGCCGGTGGCGGTGGAGGCCATCGCCAAGGCTCTGGGCGGGGGCGGTCTGTCGGGAGAGGCGCTGGGGCTGGTCGGCGGCTTCGCCGCGAGCGGGGCGAGCGTCGGCGACGCGCTGGCGCCGCTGGTCGAGGGTCATGGGCTGGCGCTGGACGGGCTGATGCTACGGGGCGTCGGAGATGTGTCCGAGGGGACGGTGGATGCGGGCGCGCTCTGTGCCCGCGTCAACGGGCGAGCGCGCGAACCGCTGTCCCATCGGGGCGGGGCGGCCGAAGATGCGCCGCTGCGCCTGTCGGTGCGGCATTATGATGCGGCGCGCGATTATCAGGCGGGGGTGCAGACGGTGTCGCGCCCCGGCCCCGGACGGACCGAGCAGGGGATGGAACTGCCCGTGGTGCTGACCGCCGGCGCGGCGCGGGCGCTGGCGGCCGATCGCCTGCGCGCCGCCTGGGCCGGGCGGGCGACGATGGAGGCGCAATGTGGGTGGGATGCCCTGACGCTGCGGCCGGGCGCGCTGGTCACGGTCGAGCATGTGGGCGGGCTGTGGCGGATCGAGGAACGCGAATGGGAAGGCATGGCGGTGCGGCTGGTGCTGCGCCGCGTGCCGGGGGGCGTCTCGGCGTTGCCCGGTGGCGCGTCCGGCGGAACCATCGTGCGCGAGACGGATGCGCCGCATGGGCCGACGACGCTGATGCTGGCCGACCTGCCCCCGCTGGGCGACGGCTTGGCGAGCGCGCCAATGGTCGTGGCGGCGGCGAGCGGGGGGCGCGGGGTGGAGGCGCGCGGCGCTGCTGACGCGGGACGCGGGCGGGGTGGCCGACCCGCTGGGCCGGGCGGCGGCGCGCGCGACCATGGGACGGCTGGCGACGGTGCTGATGCCCGGCGGCGTGACGATGACGGATCGGGCATCGGCTTGCGAGGTCGAGTTGCTGGCGAGCGACATAGATCTGAGCGATGCCGACGAGGCGGGGCTGGCGCAGGGGAGGAACCTGTGCCTGATCGGATCGGAGCTGCTGCAATTCACGCGGGCCGAGCAGACCGGCGAGGCGACATGGCGGCTGACCGGGCTGCGCCGAGGACTGCGCGGCAGCGAATGGGCGATGGGGGCGGGGCATCGGGTGGACGCGCCCTTCCTGCTGATCGAGCAGGAACGGCTGTTCGCCGTGCCGCCAAGCGCTTTCGCCGGGACCGGCGGTCTGTTGACGGTGCTGGCGATCGGCATCGGCGATGGCGAGCCGGCCGAAGCCAGCCTGACGGTGCGGGGAGAGGCCATGCTGCCGCCCGCGCCGGTCCATGGCCGGGCCCTTGCCGACGGTTCGGGCGGATGGTCGATCAGCTGGGTGCGGCGCAGTCGCGGCGGATGGGACTGGCGCGACGGGGTCGATGCGCCGCTGAGCGAGGAAAGTGAGCGCTACGCAGTGTCGGTGATCCGGGATGATCTGACGATCCGCACCGTGGAGGTCGCCGCCGCGACATGGTCCTATTACGCGGCGATGATCGCCGCCGATGGCGGGGGCGACGTGCGGATCGCCGTCCGCCAGATCGGCGCGCTGGGGATCGGGCGGGCGCTGCTTGTGGCGCTGAACACACAGTCATGACGAAAGGAAAGCAGGATGAGCGACGATCAAACGGCGCGCTGGGCCTTGCCGCTGCTCCATGCGGGGCAGGCGCAGAAGGAGATGTTCCACAATGAGGCGCTGGCGCTGATCGACATGCTGCTGCACGGCGTCGTCGAAAGCGCAGACCTGAATGCGCCGCCGGCCGCGCCCGCTCTCGGCCAAGGCTGGATCGTCGGCGCGGGGGCTACCGGCGCCTGGGCTGGGCGCGCCGGCGCGATCGCGGGATGGACGGCGGGAGGATGGCGGTTCGTGACGCCGCGCGAGGGACTGAGCATGATCGTCGCCGATCGAGGTCATGCGATGATCCACGAGGGCGGCGCGTGGCTGGACGGACCGCTACGCGCGGACGGATTGCATGTCGGGAACAATCGGGTCGTCGGCGCTCAAGCTCCGGCTATCGCGGACCCCGCCGGCGGCAGCGTGGCCGATGCCGAGGCGCGAGCAGCCCTGGCGGCGATCCTAGAGGCGCTGCGCGGGCATGGCCTGATCGCCGCTTGAAGCAGGCCTATTTTCGCTGTAATTCCTAGTCCGCGGCCCCTTATTCGAGGGGTCGGGAAAGGCGGAAGCTGCTGTCTCTGCGGCATTTTTGCAACAGTTTCATCAATTGTGCGCTTGCCATGAAACTTTCGAACCGATAGAGGGTTTCAGCAGTCCTTCGTGACACTTTTGAAAGGGGATTTCTATGCGGAAGCTTGCCCTCGCGGCTGCGCTTGCGACCTCCGCCCTGGCCACTCCGGCCTTGGCGCGCGACGATAGCTGGTATGTCGGTATCGACTCCGGCGTCGTCATCGTTGAAGACACCGACATGACCTTCACCCCCGGCTTGGTGGTCAGCGCCGACCACCATAAGGGTTGGGACGTCGACGCGGTGATCGGTTACGATTTCGGCGGTTTCCGTCTGGAAACCGAAGCCGCCTACAAGCGCGCTGAAGTCGATCTCGACGCTTCCGGTTTCGGTGGCGCCACTTCGGCCCTGTCGTTCATGCTGAATGGGTTGCTGGACTTCGGTCCCGATGATGGCCTCCAGGGCTTCGTCGGCGGCGGCGTCGGCGTCTCGCGCGGCAAACTCGCCAACGACCTCGTCAACGATACCGACACCGGCTTCGCCTGGCAGGCGCTGGCTGGCGTTCGTTATCCGCTGACCCAGAATGTCGATGTCTCGCTGAAGTATCGCTACTTTAACCAGGACGACATCAAGCTGGTTCCGGCCTACACGACCTTCGCTGGCACCGCCGGTGGTTCGGTGGACACCAAGATCCGCTCGCACAGCCTGCTGCTGGGCCTGGCGTACAACTTCGGCGAGCCGGCTGCTCCTCCGCCGCCCCCGCCGCCTCCGCCTCCGCCCCCGCCGCCTCCCCCGCCGCCGCCTCCGCCGGTCGCGGAGTGCAGCCCCGGGCCGTACATCGTGTTCTTCGAATGGGACAAGTCGGACGTTACGCCTGACGCGGCCACCATCCTCGACAATGCGGTTTCGGCCTACAGCAACTGCGGCAGCGCCCAGGTCATGCTGGCGGGTTATGCCGACCGTTCGGGTTCGCCCTCGTACAATGTCGGCCTGTCCCAGCGTCGCGCCGATGCCGTCAAGGCCTATATGGCTTCGAAGGGCATCCCCGATGGCGTGATGACGACCCAGGCGTTCGGTGAATCGAACCCCCGCGTCGAAACCGCCGACGGCGTTCGCGAACTACAGAACCGTCGCGTGGAAATCACCTACGGTCCGGGTTCGGGCCAGTAAGGATCATTTCCGATCCTTCATGGATTGGAATGACGAGGGGGCCGGTCGAAAGACCGGCCCTTTTTCGTTGCGCCATGGTTCAACACGGATGGCTTGCTCTGGCGCGCCGGATGGTGCGTAGGGGACGGGCATGAATTGCGCCGGCAATGTGGATCAGATTCTAGCCGTTCTGATCCCGGCATGACGGTGCGGGTTTAAGCATGAACCGCTCCGGCTCGTTTGCCGAGATTTATAGGGTGAAGGCCGGGCGGGGCCTTCAGTCCGCGACCATAATTGTAGGCGTTGATGAAGTTGTGGAGGCGGTCAGTTAGACATGGCTATCATAATGGTAGCGCTTGTCCGCTGCCTCCATGGTCGGTCCGGTTCGTCCGCTCGACCTAGCCGTTGGTCCAAGGGTGCTTCGCCTTTGCTAGCCCATGTGTTGAATGCGGTTTCCGTCGCAGCCCCGATGATGGAAGGTGTATTTGTGGCGGGGCTGATTAGTGAAACTGGATGCCGTTGTTGATGAGCACGGTGTGAATGGCAGGGAAACGTCACGACAGGTCCCAGGAACTGAGCCCCTCGACTGCCTGCCTTCGCAGCAGTCGAGGGGCTCAAAGCGAACGGAGGTTGGTTCAATCCGAACAGGACAGAGTCTAGAACCAGAAGCGGATGCCCAGGACGACGCTGGTTCTGCTCGGGTCCTCGCCGGCCGCGCGCTCTAGCCGCGCGGTGTCGCCGAGGCGGCGGTCGTGCGAGAGGCCGATATAGGGCGCGAACTCGCGCGCAATCTCATAGCGCAGGCGCAGGCCCAACTCGGCGTCCGAAAGGCCCGATCCGATGCCGCTTTCCGGCACGTCCTGCGCGGCTACATTGAGTTCAAGGCGGGGCTGGAGGATCAGGCGCTGGATGACGCGTTGGTCGTAGGTCGCCTCCAGCCGGGCCAGGAGATTGCCCTTGTTCGACAGGAAGATGGCCGCCTCCACATCGAACCAATAGGGGGCCAGCCCCTCTATGCCCAAGGTCGCGAAGTTGCGGGCGGGGCGCGGCCGGATGTCGTGGCGCACACCGGCCTGAAGGTTGAAATAAGGTCCGACCGCGCGGCTGTAGAGCGCTTGGATTTCGGCATCCTCGACACCCGCGCCATGTGTAGCGGTGCCCTCGGTCTTCAGCGTCAGCCGGTGAATGTCACCGCCGAACCACCCCTCACCGTCCCAGCGGAACCCGTCCCGGCCCTCACGGACCTGATATTCGGCCAGGTTGAAGAGGATCTGCGAGAAGCGTCCGCCGCCATGCTCCCGCCAGACCCCGGCGCGGGCGCGGGCCATGGAGGCCGGGTCATAGACGCTGTCGGCCGCCCAGTCCTTAGGCGGGAGCGGAGGGAGTTCCGAGGCAGCGGTCGTGCCGCCATGATCCATGGGAACCTCCGCCGGCATGGCATGACCCGCATGGGGATCGGCCGGCGGCGGGGAGGGCGAGGGCGCTTCATGTGTCCTCGCGCCCATATCGTGGCCGCTATGGTCCATCTGCTGCGCGCGCAGAGGAAGCGAGGTCAGCATCAACGCAAGCAGGGGGAGGACGGCAAGGCGCATCAGCCCCTATCCTCCGCCCGGACGGAGACGACCTGCATCATGCCGGCATGCATGTGGTAGAGCAGATGACAGTGGAACGCCCAGTCGCCGGGCGCGCCCATCGTCACGTCGAACGTCACCTTGCCGCCCGGCGCGACGTTCACCGTATGCTTGCGCGGGGCGTAGTCTCCATGGCCCGTCACCAGCTCGAAATAATGGCCATGCAGATGAATGGGGTGAGCCATCATCGTGTCGTTGACCAGGGTGACGCGCACTCGCTCGTCCTTGCGGAACGGGATGGAACCCCTCAGCTCACTGAACTTCACCCCGTCGAACGCCCACATATAGCGTTCCATATTGCCCGTAAGGTGGATTTCCATCACCCGCGACGGCGCGCGCGTGTCGGGGTTTCGATCCGTCGCCATCAAATCACGATAGGTGAGGCATCGCCCCTCGACCGAGTCCAGCCCCTGTCCCGGCTCGCCCGTGCGATCCATCGGCATAGGTGCGATGGTCTGGACGGCCGGCGTCCTGGCGACGCCCGGCGCGCGTGAGAAATCGCGCATGTCATGCGTCATCGCCGCGCCGACGCGCGCACCCCCATGATCCATCCCCGCCATGTCATGGCCCATCGCGCCATGGTCCATGCCGCCGCTCGCCGCGCCCATGCCCATATCCTTCATCGTGGCGAGCGGGCGGGGGCGCAGCGGCGGGACGGGCGCTGTCATGCCGGCGCGCGGCGCCAGGGTGGCGCGGGCCATGCCGGATCGGTCGCTCGCCTCGGCCACCAGCGTATAGGGGCGATCCTCGGTCGGGGCGACGATGATGTCGTAGGTTTCCGCCACCGTTATCTGTAGCTCGTCGACCGTTACAGGGCGCACGGACAGGCCGTCCGCCTGAACCACGGTCAGCCGCAGGCCGGGTATGCGCACGTTGAAGATCGTCATGGCCGACGCGTTGATGACGCGCAGGCGCACCTGCTCGCCCGGTCGGAACAGGCCGGTCCAGTTGTCCGCCGGGCCATGGCCGTTCACCAGATAGCTGTAGGTCGCGCCGGTGACGTCGGCGACATCGGCCGGGTCCATCCGCATCGCGCCCGAGTCCATCCGTTCCTTCAGCGGCTGGTCGCGCCCGGCCAGCAGGCCGGCCAGCGTCTGCTTCTGATAGTTGAAATAGCCGCCCTGCTGCTTGAGCTTGCGGAAGATGAGGTGGGGATGGAGCGGGCTGTGGTCGGAGAGGAGGATCACATGCTCGCGATCCGCCCGCACCGGATCGCCGTCGCGGGGGTCGATGGCGATCGGGCCATAATGGCCCATCTGCTCCTGAAGGCCCGAATGGCTGTGATACCAGTAGGTGCCGGCCTGCACGACCGGAAACTCATAGGTGAAGGTCGAGCGCGCCGGGATGCCGGGAAAGCTGATGCCCGGCACGCCGTCCATCTGGAAAGGCAGCAGCAGGCCGTGCCAGTGGATCGAACTGTCCTCGTCCAGATCGTTGGTGACGGCGATGCGCGCGGTCTGCCCTTCGCGCAGGCGCAGCAGCGGGCCTGGGATCGTGCCGTTGATGCCGATGGCATGGCTGTCCCGCCCGTCGATCCGCATCCTCTGATGCGCGATGCGCAGCCGGATGTCGGGACCGGCGACGGTCGGAATGGCGGGGGCGATCCCCGGCGACACCGGCTGAGCCCAGGCCGGGAGCCAGCGAAGGACGGAGGCCGCCGCGACGCCTTTCATCAGCGCGCGGCGGGTGGGGGTGGTCATCGTCTAGGGCCTTGTCTGGGAGGGCGGGAGGATCGTCCCGCCCCCTTTCCGCGTCGAGTTACTTGCCGGCAGGACGCTGGCTGGCGCTGGCGTCCCGGGCGGCGCGAAACTCGCTGTCGGCCGACCAGTTGGGCCAAGTCCGGTCGTCGGCGAGCGCGCGGCCTACATTGTAGAGCATCGCAAGGTCGCCCGGCGCGCTGTCCATGTTCCAGGCGGGATCATATTCGTCGGCCGGCTGGTGATATTTGTCGCGGGTGAAGGCGTCCTGCAACTGCTTGCCCCGTTCCGCGCCGCCGTTCACCAGCATGCGCCCGGCGGAATAGGAGATGGCGGGCACGCCCCGCTTGGCGAAGGAGAAATGGTCGGAGCGGTAGAAGCTGCCCGCCTCCGGACGCGCATCAGGCGTGTAGCTGCGCCCCTGCTTCGCGCCTTCCTTCTCCAGCATGGTCAGCAGGTCCAGCTTGGCGGCGCCCGAAATGCTGAAGTCGGTCGTCTTTTCCATGCCGAACGGCCCGTCCATGTTGATGACGCCGGCGGTCGTCGCCAGCGGCCGCAGCGGAGTGGCGGCATAATATTCCGAACCCAGCAGGCCCTTTTCCTCCGCCGTCACCGCCAGGAACAGGACCGAACGATCGGGCTGCGGCCCCTTGGCATAGGCGCGGGCCAGTTCCAGCAGGGCGGCGGTGCCCGACGCATTGTCGCGCGCGCCATTATAGATGCGGTCGCCCCTCGCGTCGGGCTGGCCGACGCCCAGATGATCCCAATGGGCCGAATAGATGACGGTCTCGTCCGGGTGCGCCTTGCCGGGCACCATGCCCGCGACATTGTAGGAGGTGATGACCTGCGCCTTGACCGCATAGTCGGCGCTCATCGTCGCCTTCAGGGGCATGGGGCGGAAATCGGCCTTGCGCGCGGCCGCCTTCGCCGCTTCCAAATCCAGTCCTGACAAGGCGAATAATTTCGCGGCCAGATCGCGCTGGACCCAGCCTTCCATCGCCGTATGCGCGGCCCTGGGGTCTTTGCGAACGATGTCGAACATGCTGTTGGTGTTGCTGTTCTTGACCGTGGCCCAGCCATAGGAGGCGGGCTCGCTTTCGTGGATCACCAGCACGCCCGCCGCGCCCTGCCGCGCGGCTTCCTCATATTTATAGGTCCAGCGGCCATAATAGGTCATCAGCTTGCCGCCGAAATCGCCTTCGCCACCCTCGAAGTCCGGGTCGTTGATGAGCACGACCATGATCTTGCCCTTGAGGTCCACGCCCTTGAAGTCGTCCCAGTTGCGCTCGGGCGCCTTGACGCCATAGCCCACGAACACCAGCGGCGCGTCCTTCAGGCTGACAGAGGTCTGGCCGGTGGAGGCGGCGCGCACGGCGATCTGGTCGCCCTGCGTCAGCGGCATGGCCGCGCCGCCGACAGTCATCGACAGCCGGGGGGCGCCGACGATGTCGGACTGGAGCAGCGGGACGTTCTGGAACCATGTCCCCTTGTCGCCGGCGGGTTTCAGGCCGGCGGCCTTCATCTGGGCGGCGACATAGTCGATCGTCTTCTTCTCGCCCGCCGTCGCGGGACCGCGCCCTTCATAGGCATCGCTCGACAGCGTCTGGATGTCGGCACGAACGCGCGCAATGTCGAAGACGGGAGCGGGCGCTGCAACGGCGATGGCGGCGGTCGACAGCAGGCCGATGAGCGTCAGCGCCCGGGCGGCGCGAAAAGGCGAATGATGGAACATGGCTATACCCTTGCTTATGATGCGCCCGTCTCGGAACGGGCGAATGGCGCTGCCTAGCATGGGCGCGGGATCGACTGAAAAGAGAAACAGCATCCAGCCTAAAGGAAAACTCATTTAGCCGCGCGACCGGCGATGGCTAAGCCAGGGGGACGGATCAACCGGTATGTGGAAGCGGCATGAGCGACGAGCAGACCATTTTCGAGGGGGAGGGTCATTATTGGGACCTCGACCGGCTCGTCGCCGATCTCGCCGCCGCGCGCGCATCCTGGCGGCAGGGGCAGAGCCAGCATAGCGAATATGGCGGCGCGGGCTTCCCCTCGCGCGGGGACATCGGCAAGATCATGATGTCGCTGTGCGGCGCGCTGTTCCCGCTGCGCCTTGGCCCCAGCTTCGTGCGGATCGACAATGAGGACGCGTTCGTCGCCCAGACGCTCCAGACCGCGCTCAGCCGCCTTTACGGCCAGATCCGCCTTGAGCTTCATTATGCCTGGCCGGACCCTTCGGCGGAGGCGCTGGACGCGGAGGCGGCGCGGATCATCGCCGCCTTCGCCGACCGGCTGCCCGACCTGCGCATCCTGCTGGACACCGACGTGGAGGCGGCCTTTGCCGGCGATCCGGCCGCGCGCAGCGTGGACGAGGTGCTGATCTGCTACCCTTCGATCCTGGCGATCATCCACCACCGGCTCGCGCATGAACTGCACGCGCTGGGCGCGCCGCTGGTCGCGCGGATCATATCGGAGGTGGCGCACGGCAAGACTGGGATCGACATCCATCCCGGCGCGTCCATCGGCGAGCATTTCTTCATAGACCATGGCACCGGCGTGGTGATCGGCGAGACAGCGATCATCGGGCGGCGGGTGCGACTGTATCAGGGGGTGACGCTGGGCGCGCGCAGCTTTGCCGTGGACGAGCAGGGAAGGCTGGAAAAGGCGACCCCGCGCCACCCGGTCGTGGAGGACGACGTCATCATCTATGCCGGCGCGACCATCCTGGGCCGGATCATCATCGGCAGCGGGTCGGTGATCGGCGGCAATGTCTGGCTGACCCACAGCGTCCCGGCGGGCAGCAATGTCCGGCAGGCCAAGGCCGAAAACCGCATCACCAGCCGGATCGACGACATGGCCCCGCATCGGGTCCATCGCGTGCCGGCGGAAGACGCTCCGAGCGCCGACGCCTGATCTGGGATCAGGATGGCCGAGCGTTGTCGCGCGCCCGCATCGCCACGATCATGCCCGCAACCGCCAGCACCGCGCCGGCGGCCGCGGTGGCGGACCATGCATAGCCCTCCGCCAGCGTGGAGATGAGCATGGCGATCACCGGGATCAGCACGCTTGTATAGGCGGCCGGGCCCGCGCCTATTCGCTGGATCAGCCGGAAATACAGCGGAAAGGTGACGACCGATCCGGCGATGGCGAGATAGGCGATGCCCAGCAGATAGCCGGGGCGCGGGTCGAGGACCGGCGGCCCGTGGATCGCCCAGGCCCATAGTGCGTCCATCGCCGATCCCAGCAGCATGGCCCAGGCGAGCACCGCGATCATCGGCAGGCGCCGGGCGATAGGCAGGCCCTGCATGATGTTGGCGGACGAAGCGCTCAGCAGTCCGGCAAGGCACAGCGCCACGCCCAGCGCGACGCCGCCCGGATCGACGCCGGCGGCGCGATATTCATGCGCCAGCAGCAGGGTGATTCCCGCGAGCGCGATCAGCGAGCCGGCCAGGAAGCCGCGCCCGATGGGCTGGCGGAAAAAAAGCCAGCCGAAGATGCTGTTGGGGATGAGCAGCATCGCATAGACGGTCGCGACCACGCCTGACGTCAGATAATGTTCGGCCCGATAGACGAAGTTGAAGTTGAGGACGAACTGCGCGAAGCCGAGCAAGGCGGCGAAGCCGAGCCCGCCGACGCCGATATTCAGCGGCACGCGCCGCAGTCGCGCCAGCACGATCATGCCGGCCCCGCCCAGCAGGAAGCGGTAGCAGACCGACCAGGCTGCGGGCACCGTGCCCAGCTGATCGCGGATGACGATCCAGGTGGAGCCCCAGATCAGCGTGACGACAAGGAACGGCAGGATTATCCCGCCTCGATCCTGCCCCTCATCCATGATCGAGCCGGGCGAGCGCCTGCGCCAGCGGCGCGACGTCCTCGGGCGATTGCGCCCAGTTGGTCACCAGCCGCGCCGCGCCCTCGCCCCAGTCGTAAAAGTCGAAGCCCTGCGCGCGCAGGACGGCGGCTTCGGCTGGGGACAGGCGCACGAACAGTTCGTTCGCCTCCACGGCGTACAGCAGACGATCGGGAACGGCCCGCGCCAGCGCGGCGGCGGCGGCATTGGCCGCCCGCCCGTTGGCAAGCCACAGGTCGTTCTCCAGCAGCGCCAATATCTGCGCCGCCGCATAGCGTCCCTTGGACAGGAGGTGCCCGGACCGCTTGCGCCACCGCCGGGCTTCCTCGGCGCGGCGCTCCGCCTGCGGGCCGAAGTAGATCAGCGCCTCGCCCATCATGCCGCCATTCTTGACGCAACCGAAGGACAGGGCGTCGACTCCCGCGCGCCATGTAAGGTCGGCGGCCGCGCAGCCCAGCGCCGCGACCGCATTGGCGAAGCGGGCACCGTCCATGTGGAAGCCGAGGCCCTGCGCGCGGGCCATCGCGCCAAGGGCGGCGACCTCATCGGGCGTATAGACCAGCCCATATTCGGTGGCGTTGGTGATAGTCAGCGCGCGGGCGGGAACCTGATGGACGTCCGGGCGGATCGCCGCCAGCCGCGCGGCGAGGGCGACGGGATCGAGCTTCGCGCCCGATCCCGTCAGCGGCATCAGCTTGGCGCCATGGGTGAAGAAACCCGGCGCACCGCCTTCGTCCACCTCGACATGCGCCTCCTCATGGCAGAGGATGCCGCCATAGGGCGGGCAAAGCGTGGCGAGCGCGACGCAGTTGGCGGCGGTCCCGGTGGCGATCCACAGCGCGTGGACCGGCGCGTCGAACAGCGCCGAAAAGGCCGCGTCGAGCCGGGCGCTCCAGCGGTCGCCGTCATAGGGGCGGTCGGCCTCGTCCGCCGCCGCGATCGCGGCCATGACGGATGGGCAGACGGGCGTGGCGTTATCCGAGAAAAAATGCATGAGCGCGCGATAGCTGCCGAGGCTCGCGCCGCCAAGAGGCCACTATGACAGGGGTGGATGGCTGGGCCGGATCGACATTCAGCATAGCCACATCATGGCAACGGCGAGGTAGAAGAAGCCTTTAAAGTGGATGGTGCGCCGATCAAGCGGGTGGCGAAGCGCCGGTAATGCCTGAGCGGCTGAAGCATCGCTCGATCCGGTGGCGATGCCAGTCGATGCCCACATCGCGCAGGACCAGGGATCTTGCGGTCGCGCCTGAACGGGATCACCCCTTTCGGCTCCATGCCTGCGAACTGGTCGCGTAAGGCATTGCCGTCACACCTTGTTGGCAAGCGCCTTCTCGGCCGACAAGGGGTGCGGGAGGCCGCTCGGCGATGGGAAGGGGATGCGCCGTCCCTGCTGCTGGACCGAAAGTCATGGCAAGATTATTCCGACTGTCAAAGGATCGGCCACATTGGGCCATAGCGATATCGGCGTTGGGTAATTCTGTCTGGTTATCCTGTCGGCCGTTCACGCGCCATGGAATCGCGGATGACCTGCCGCACCTTGTGAACATGCTGCCAGTTAGCCTGTTCCGCGCCGACCGCGTCGCTCGCCGCCACCCTGTTGATCGGTCTCGGCAAGGCGCCAGCGCCTTAGCCGGACATGGCTTAATTCATGGACATGGTTGAAGGACCAGCCGCCATCCGGTCAATGGGCCGTGGCACCTTCCGGCTGCTCCTTCCGGTGCAAGTGCGATCCGATCGCGTTCGCGACCGCCGTGCCTACCGATTCCGCGATCTCCGTCGCACGGTCTTTGCTTTCCGCCGCAAGGAATTTCAGGCGCCGGGCAGCTTTCTTCTTCGTCATGCCCTTGGAATCGCCGTTCGCGGACTGGCCGGCCAAGGCCGCGGCACCGGCGGCGACTGCTGCGCCGAGCAAGCCTTTGAACTGCGGCGTGTCGAGCAGGCGGAGCAGGGGCTTGCTGTTCTTTCTGACCTTCTTCGGAATCTTGTACCCCGCAATGCGCTTGGGGAGCTTGGTGATCTTCTTTGCCATGACGGTCCTCCTTATGTGATAACAACCTTGGCGATCCCAAGCTGTTCCATCGGCCACATGCTCGCCGGCCGCTGTCGAGCCGCCGGCCTGAAGCGCGCTGGTAATGCAGTTGGACACCGCTTCGGCCACGCCAAAGCTTATGAGGAGCAGGCGGCGCAAAGCGGAGAGCAGTTGCAGGCGTGCCGACACGGCTGGTCCCCCGCCCAGTTCCGAAATTAGATTGTGTGCTAATCTATGTCTGCTTCTGGGGATGAAGAGTGACAGGCTGAGCAACTGACGTAGGCCGGCCTCTGACACTCATGTAGAGTTGATTGGCGAAGCCCGAAGGCTAACCTGTGGCCATTGTCCTCGGCATGGGAGGAAGCGGGCCTTATGTACGCTATCGATTTGTTCGGAGTTCGTTATCGCTTCGACGATCTGAAGACGCTGCTTGCGGCCGCCACGCCGCTCCGGTCGGGGGACGTGCTGGCGGGCATCGCCGCGCCGGACGCCGCTACGCGCGTCGCCGCACGCTACCTGCTGGCGGATCTGCCACTCAAGATATTCCTCTCGGACGTCTTGATCCCCTATGAGACGGATGAGGTGACGCGCCTCGTCGTCGACAGCCACGATCCAGAGGCTTTCGCGCCCATCGCGCACATGACCGTCGGCCAATGGCGTGAATGGCTGTTGGGAGACGAAGCCGACGGCGCCACGCTGTCCCGTCTGGCGTCAGGCCTGACGCCGGAGATGGTGGCGGCCGTCTCGAAGCTCATGCGCAACCAGGATCTCATCAGCGTTGCGGCCAAGATCCGGGTCGTGACGCGGTTTCGTTCGACCATCGGCCTGCCTGGCTCGCTCGCCGTTCGCTTGCAGCCCAATCATCCCACGGACGATCCGCTGGGTATCGCCGCGTCCATCCTGGACGGGCTGCTGATGGGATGCGGGGACGCCGTGATCGGGATCAATCCTGCGAGCGACAGCGTGGAAAGCGCCATCGGCCTGCTCCGCCTGCTCGACGAGCTGCGACAGGTCTACGAAATCCCGACTCAAAGCTGCGTCCTGACCCATGTCACCAACTCCATCACCGCGATCGAGCGTGGGGCGCCGGTGGACCTCATGTTCCAGTCCATCGCCGGAAGCGAGGCCGCCAATCAAGGGTTCGGCGTCAACCTGGCTATTCTTCGGGAGGCGCAGCAGGCCGCGCTTTCCCTCGGCCGCGGGACCATCGGCGACAACCTGATGTATTTCGAAACAGGCCAGGGGTCGGCACTCTCCGCCGAAGCGCATCATGGCGTCGACCAGCAGACGATGGAGGTCCGCGCCTATGCCGTTGCGCGCGCTTTCTCTCCGTTGCTCATCAACACCGTGGTGGGGTTCATCGGACCTGAATATCTTTACGACGGCAAACAGATCATCCGTGCCGGATTGGAGGATCATTTTTGCGGTAAGCTTATGGGCCTGCCGATGGGTGTCGATGTCTGCTACACAAATCATGCCGAAGCGGATCAGGATGACATGGACTGTCTTCTTACCCTGCTGGGCGTCGCGGGAGTCAATTTCGTGATGGGCGTGCCGGGCAGCGACGACATCATGCTGAACTATCAGTCGACCAGTTTTCACGATGCGCTTTATGCCCGCCGGGTGCTCGGTCTGACTCCGGCCCCGGAGTTCAAGGATTGGCTGGACCGGATGGGGCTTATCGATCCGGCGGGTTTCGTTCGGCCCATGGCCTTGCGGGACGCGGGCGGGTTGCTTCGCCTGCCCGACATGTTGTCATGACCGGTCGCTTCCTCGACATCCACGAGCGCCTGAAGCTGGCGACCCAGGCGCGTATCGGCCTGGGCAATGCCGGAACCGGACTACCTACAACTCCCATGCTCGATTTCCAGATCGCGCACGCGAGGGCGCGAGACGCCGTGCATGCGGAATTGTCGGGTGAGCGTGTCGCCGATGGGCTGCCAGCCGAACCTTTATACCTTGCAAGCCGCGCCGCCGATCGGGCGACCTATCTGCAACGCCCGGATCTCGGACGGCGGCTCACTCCGGAGTCGCGAGATCGTCTCGACGCTCTGGAGAACGGCCCCTGGGACTTGGTGATCGTGATTGCGGATGGTCTGTCCGCGACCGCCACGGCGGCGCATGGCGCGGCGGTCGCGGCGGCCTTGCTCGAGCGGCTCGCCGATTGGCATATCGCGCCGCTATGCATCGCGCGTCAGGCGCGGGTGGCATTGGCCGACGAGATCGGCGAGGTCTTGGGCGCCGCGCTTTCCGTCATTCTGATCGGTGAGCGTCCGGGCCTCAGTTCACCCGACAGCCTGGGCGCTTATCTCACCTGGGGACCGCGTGTCGGCCGGATCGACAGCGAACGCAACTGCGTCTCCAATATTCGACCGCCGCACGGGCTTTCTTATGACGCCGCGGCTGACAAGCTCGTGTGGCTGATGCGCAGCGCGCGGGCTCTTCGAGCGAGCGGCGTAACGCTTAAGGATGAGCAACGGGACGATGGAGGCCGTTTGGGCTTTTCTCGCGCCGGGGACGTGAAGTAAATGTCAGCTCTTGGCGAGCAAAATCCTTGCTGTGAATGTCCGTGAAGGGTCGGCTCTCCTTTGAAGCGTTCTTCCTGCGGCCATCATGGCCACAGGAGATGTGTCATGGGATTATCAGAGTTTGATCCCGCCGCTCGCGAGCGGGTATCGTGGAACGCCGGGAAAGGTTGGTGCGAAGCGAGCGCTCAACTCCGTCAGATTCGGGCGATCCGCTTCTTTCTGGACTAACATGGACGGTCCGGGACGCCCTGACGTTGGCAGAAGGCACCGAATCTGAGATTGCCGGCTTCTTGCCGCGGCAGGGAGCCAGGACCTCTACTGCCCCGCCAATTCCAGTCATACACAGGGATGGTGGTTGGCCCCAATTGTGGCCATGCGTCGATGTGGGCGCCAATCAGGATTGCGGCACTATTACAATCGCCGAATGGTCGGTTGCGGCATCAGCCGGAACTCCGGCTTCTTTGCGCTCGGAGTAGCGGTCGACCAACTGCGCCGCGTGCGGCCGCATCAGCACGGTGAAGCGGACCAATTCCTCCATCACGTCGACGATGCGCTCGTAATAACTGGACGCCCGCATGCGACCGTTCTCGTCGAACTCCTTGTAGGCCATCGCTACCGACGACTGGTTGGGGATCGTGAACATCCGCATCCAGCGGCCCAGCAGGCGCAGCGAGTTGACGGCGTTAAACGATTGCGACCCACCCGACACCTGCATGACCGCAAGCGTCCGTCCCTGCGTCGGCCGCATCCCGCGCATCTGGAGCGGCAGATGATCGATCTGCATCTTCATGATGCCGCTGATCTGGCCGTGCCGTTCCGGGCTGCACCAGACCATGCCTTCCGACCAAAGTGCGTGCTCGCGCAGTTCATGTACGGCCGGGTGATCGTCCCCCGCCACTTGATCGGGCAGCGGCAGGTCGCTGGGATCGAAGATCCGTGTCTCGGCGCCGAAATATTGCAGCAGCCGAGCGGCCTCTTCCACGGCAAGGCGCGAGAACGAGCGATCTCGCAGCGATCCATAGAGCAGCAGAATGCGCGGGGGCGGTTGGTCCCGGGCAAGGCCACTGGCGGGACGAGCCAGCGCGAAGGCCTTGTCCAAGGCAGGAAGATGATCTGGGACGGCGAGTTCGCGCAGTCTCATGCGGGAATACCTTTCTCGTACCAGGGGCGGGTCCGCTTCACCAAGGCGACGATCGAGAGCATCACCGGCACTTCCACCAGCACGCCCACAACCGTCGCCAGCGCGGCGCCGGAACTGAGGCCAAAGAGGCTGATGGCGGCGGCCACAGCCAGTTCAAAGAAGTTGGAGGCGCCGATAAGGGCCGAAGGGCCGGCGACGCACCATGCCACGCCGAAGCGGCGGCTTAGCCAGTAGGCGATGCCGGCATTGAGATAGACCTGAAACAGGATCGGCACGGCAATCAGTGCGATCACCAGCGGCTGCCGGATGATCTGTTCGCCCTGAAAGCCGAACAGAAGCACCAGCGTCAGTAGCAGGCTGGCAAGGCTAATCGGGCCGATGGTGGACAGGAAATGCTGAAGCCGCTTCTCACCGCCGCGAACAAGCGCGCGGCGGAGCAACTGGGAAATCACCACCGGAACGACGATGTAAAGCCCCACCGACAGCGCCAGGGTGTTCCACGGCACGGTGATCGACGCCACGCCCAGCAGCAGCCCTACAAGCGGCGCGAAGGCAAAGACCATGATCAGGTCGTTCAATGCCACTTGGCTTAAGGTGTAGTTCGGCTCACCGTCGACGAGGTTCGACCAGACGAAGACCATCGCCGTACATGGCGCTGCCGCCAGCAGGATCAGTCCGGCAATGTATGACGACGATGCGCCTGCCGGCAGCATTGGCGCGAACAGATGGCCGAGGAAGAACGTGCCGAGCAGCGCCATCGAGAATGGCTTGATCGCCCAGTTCACCACGAGGGTGACGCCGATGCCGCGCCAGTGCTGCCGAAGGCTGTGCAGCGCGCCGAAATCGACCCGCAGCAGCATCGGGATGATCATCAGCCAGATCAGCACCGCAACCACGAGGTTGACGTTGGCGATCTCCAGCGCTGCGAGCGCCTCGAAGGCGCCGGGAAGCAGGTGGCCGAGGCCGATCCCGACGACAATGCACAGTGCCACCCAAAGCGAGAGATAGCGTTCGAACAGCGACATGGCCATCAGTCTTTCGCGGAAGCAGCAGGCGCGGTCGCGGTGCCGCCGCCCAAGGCGATCTGCATGTAAACCGTGTCGAGCCAGCGGCCGGCCTTCCAGCCCATGCCGGTCAGACGGCCGACCGGCTCAAACCCACAGGAGCCATGCAGCGCGACCGAAGCGGGTTCGCCCCCACCGATAACGGCGACCATCTGCCGGAAGCCATAGGCTTCAGCGGCTTCCAGCAAGGCCTTGAGCAGCAGCTTGCCGATGCCGCCGCCGCGCCGGTCGTGTGCCACGTAGATGCTGTTCTCGCAGGCATAGGCGTAAGCTGGCCGATCGCGGAACTGCGTGGCATAGGCATAGCCCACCACTTCCGATCCATCGCAGGCGACGAGGAACGGCCAGTTCCGGCCGGTCACCATCCGTATCTTCTCTACGGTCTCAGCCTCGGTCGGCGGCACGACTTCGTAGGTCGCCGTGCCGTGCAAGACATGATGCGCGTAGATGACGGCAATGGCCTCAGCATCGTCGATCATTGCCCTGCGAACCGAAAGGGTCATCGCCGGTTTGCTTCCACGACTTCGCCATCTTCCTTGACGAAAGTGCTGCGTTGTTCGCTCGGCAGCAAATCCAGCACTTCTTCGGAAGGGCGACAGAGCTTCACGCCCAGTGGCGACACCACCAGCGGGCGATTGATGAGGATGGGATGCTCCATCATCGCGTCGATCAGGGCCTCGTCCGTCAAAGTCTCGTCGCCGAGGCCCAGTTCGGCATAGGGCGTGCCCTTCTCGCGCAGCAGAGCGCGCACAGTGATGCCCGCCCGCTCGATGAGTTGCATCAACAGCGCGCGGCTTGGCGGCGTCTTCAGATACTCGACAACATGCGGCTCGATGCCCGCATTGCGGATCATGGCCAGGGCATTGCGAGAGGTCCCGCACTGCGGGTTATGGTAGATCACGATATCGGTCATTATTGCCTCTTCAGCAGCAGGTAAGTTCGGCCAGAAGCGGCTCGCACAGTTCAGCGCGCCCCTGGCAGCAATCTTTGGCCAGATAGATCATCAGTGCACGCAGTGCGTCGAGGTTGGCGCGCTGGATCTGCTGGCGTCCACGCTTCTCTGACAGCACCAGCCCGGCCTTCACCATGACTGCCAGATGCGTGGAGAATGTGCTCTGGGTCAGCCCCGATGACTCGACCAGCGCGCCGGTCGACAGGCCGTCTGGCTCGTGCCGGATCAGCAGCCGAAACGCATCAAGCCGCGTCGGATGGCCGAGGGCGGAGAGAACTGAGAGTGCATCACCGGTGTCCATGCATCGCAATTATCCGATGCGTTTGATTTCGTCAAGGATGCATCGATTATTCCCGATCAGTTAGCCCGCTCAGTGACAGCTTGGACCAACTGCTGGATGGAAGCTGCCTTATCTTCCCAACCCAATCCCAACGCCTTTTCGATCGATACGAAATCGCTCGTCAGCGCCGCCTGCGCCGACACCAGTTCCTGTTGTGCTGAAACCTGCTTGCGCTGGGCATCGAGCAGATCGATCCGCGTCGCCGTGCCTGCCTGATAGCGCTGCGCCATCAGTTGCGCGGCTTGCGCGGCAAAGTCCCGCGTACGCGCCAGCGATGCGATGGTGATCCGCCGATCGCGGAAACGCGCCAGCGAATCCTCCGCATCACGCAGCGCCGCCAGCACGGCCCCGCGATAGCGCGCCTCCGCCTCATCCCGGACCGCTTCTGCCTGCCCGACCCGCGCCCGGTTGCGGCCGAAGTCGAGGAAGTTCCAGCTAAGGCGAGGCGCAGCGATCCCGACGAAATCGTCCAGCTTGCTCAAGTCGCTGAACTTGGTGCCACCGATACCGATCAGGCCCATGAAGCTGATGCTGGGGAAGCGCGCGGCCTCCGCCTGGCCGATCTTGGCTGTGTCCGCCGCCAGTTGCCGTTCGGCGGCACGAATATCGGGGCGGTGCTGGAGCAACCGGACGGGATCGCCCACGGCCACGGCAGCAGGTGGCTGCGGGATCGCGACCACATCGCTACTCACAGGCGTCAGCGCCGCATCCAGCACGCCGGGCTCTTCGCCCGTCAGCACCGCCAGAGCATTCAGATAGGCGTCGCGTTCGGCATGGAGCGGCGTTGCCTTGGCCCGCGTGCTGCCCAGATCACCCTGCATCTGCGCCACGACCAGCGCCGATGTGGTGCCGCGCGCAAACCGCTGCTGGGTCAGGTCCAGCATCTCACGCTGCATGTCGATTGATTGCTGGTTCAGGATGATGCGCTGCTGTCGTTCGCGCAGGCTGATATAGGCTTGGGCCACTTCGGCAGACAGGCTGACCTGCATGTCGGCGACATTGGCCTCTGCTCCCTGTGCCGTTGCACGGGCCGCTTCGACCGCGCGGCGCTGACCTCCAAACAGGTCGATCTCCCACGATGCATCGAAGCCCAGATTATAGAGATTGAGGTCGGATGAGCCTGAGCCGCTGTCGCTCGCTTCGCCGCTATCGCTTCCACCCAGATCGACGCCGGGCACATGCGCGCGCGCATAGACGGCCGACGCATTCAAATTGGGCGCGCCATTGGCGCGTTGCAGCCCCAGCGCCGCGCGAGCCTGACGCAATCGGGCCTTCGCCACCAGCGCATCGGGATTGGCGACCAGCGCCTTGACGATCAGGCGATCGAGGATCGGGTCGTTCAATCCCTCCCACCAGCGCGACGCGGGCGCCGTGGCGGTAACGGGCGCATCGCCCGCGCGAATGAAGCCGGACGCGCCGGCCGCCTTGGGTGCGGCAGCCGGGGGGCCGGCATAGCGCGGACCAACGGTGCAACCCGCCAAGAGCGAGACGATGAGCGGGAAAGCGAAGATAGGGCGCATGGCGTTCCTCAATGCCCGGTGGCCATCGGCGCACCCTTGGGGAGCGGCCGAAGGAGCAGCACGAGCGGACAGACGATGATGATCCCTATGGTCAGGATCCAGAAAAGATCGGAATAGGTCATGGTGAGGGCCTGGGTCTGGATCGTCCCTTCCAGCACCCGCAGCGCGCGGTCCTGTCCCCCCAGCATCTGCGCCTGAGCCGCCATATAATCCTGCACATGGATCGAATTGGCGTTCAGGCTATCCTCGATGCGACGGCTATGCAGCCATAGCCGCTGGTCCTGGATCACGGCGATGCCCGCCAGCGCGAAGGAGCCGCCCAGATTGCGCGCGGCATTATAGAGGCCCGACGCATCGCTGGCCTGTTCGGGCGGAACCGAACGGATCGCCGCCTGATTGAGGAACATCATGCAGAATACCGTGCCGAACCCGCGTAAGAGCTGGGAATCGACGAAGCTGGCGCCATCGGAAAGCGGGCTGAGGTCGGTTTCCAGCCATGCGCTGATCGCCAGCACCATCAGGCCAAAGGCCACCGAAAGGCGGATATCAACCGTCCGTATCAGCCACGGCGTAAAGGGCATCATCAGGATCACGGGCACGCCCGACAGCATGACCACCTGCCCCGCTTGCAGCGAATTATAGCCCGCAATCGCCGACAGGAACTGCGGGATTGCATAGGATGTGCCGTAAATCACCATGCCGACCACCGTGACCATCGCTACGACGGCGCCGAACTGGCGGTTGCGCAGCAGGGCAAGCCGGATGACCGGACTGCGTGAGAATATCTGCCCGGCGGTCAGCAGCAGAAACCCGACGATCGACACGACCGTCAGCCAGATGATGGTGGGGGAGGAAAACCATTGTTCCCGCTCCCCTTCCTCCAGCACCACGGTCAGGCCGCCCAGCCCCAGAGCCAGTCCAACGATGCCCAGAAAATCGGCTTGTGGGAATAGCGACAGATTGGATTTCTGGTGCGGTAGCGCCAGCAGCAGTAGCGAGATCAGGGCGATGCCTACCGGCAGGTTGATGAAGAAGGCATAATGCCAGCTCATATTTTCCGTCAGCCACCCACCCAGCACTGGTCCGGCGACCGGTCCCAACAGCGCGGTCGCGCCGAACATCGCGTTGCCGATCGGTTGTTGCGATCGAGGCAGCCGCGTGGCGATGATGGTCATCGCTGTGGGGATAAGCGCGCCGCCGGTAAAGCCCTGACCAATACGGCCGACGATCATCATGGTCAGCGTGGTCGACACGCCGCATAATATCGAAAACAGCGTGAACAGGATCGCCGCAACCAGCAGCAACGTACGCAGGCCTAGCAGCCGTTCCAGCCAGCCTGATAGCGGGATGATGATGATTTCCGCCACCAGATAGGCGGTGGCGATCCATGTTCCCTCTGTGCCGCTCGCGCCGATTTCGCCCTGAATGGTGGGAAGCGAACTATTGACGATGGAAATGTCGAGCGTCGCCATCAACGCGCCCAGCGTGCCAGCCGCGACCGCCAACCATGCTGCGGTGTCCGCGCGTTCTTCGGGCACGGTGCTGGGCGTGGGTTCTGCCCCGCTCACGGCGTCACTCACTGCCCAGCCTCTCTCCGTGCCTTTTCGCGATCAGCGATATGCTGCGTCTGCCCCTTGGCACTGACGGTGTCGACCTCGACCGTCACCGACAGGCCCGGGACCAGTATCGCGCGGACCTCAGGCCCGGCATCGATGGCGATCCGCACCGGCACGCGTTGCACGATCTTGGTGAAGTTGCCGGTCGCATTCTGGGGCGGAAGCAGCGAGAATTGCGATCCCGTGCCGGGCGATATGCTGTCGACATGACCTGTCAGGTCGGTGCTTTCAAGCGCATCGACATGGATGGTGACGGGCTGGCCACGGCGCATCAGGCCGATTTGCGTTTCCTTGAAATTGGCAATGATATAGAGCGACGACAACGGTACGACCGACATCAGCCGCGTACCGGCCTGCACATATTGGCCGGCGCGCACACTGCGATCGCCGATCCGGCCCGCAATGCTGGACCGCAATATGGTCGAACCGACGTTGACCCTGGCGGCATCCAGTTGCGCCTTGCCCGCTTCCCCCTGCGCCTGTGCCTGTCGCACCTGCGCGCGCAGCGACCCGACCTTGCGCTGCGCAGTCAACAAGGCCGCGCGCTGGGCGGCGACGGCATTGGCCGCCGTGGCCGCCTGATTGCGCAGACTGGCCAGCTTTTCCTGCGTTTCCGCTCCGCTCGCGGCCAGTGGCGCATAACGCGCTGCCTCTGCCGCGGCGTAACGGGCATCTGCACTGGCGGTCGCAAGTTGCGCCTGCGCCTGTGCGATGGCGGCTTGCTGTTCGCCGATCATCGCCTGAACATTGTCGGCATTGGCGGTCGCGACATCGATCTGCGCCTGCGCCTGCGCCGCCTCGGCCCGATAGTCGCGAGGATCGATCCGCACGAGCGGCTGATCTTTCTTCACATCCTGATTGTCGCGGATGAAGACTTCCTCGACATAGCCGGAAATCTTGGGCGCGACCGTGACGGCATCGGCTTGAATGAAGGCGTCATTCGTCTCTTCGAGATATTTGCCATGAGTCTGATAGTTGATGAACCAGATGATCAGGCCGATCACCGCCAGCAGAAGGACGATCATCAGGATGCGCCGGACACCGGGGCGTTTCAGAGCCGATGGCTTTTCACATCTTGACCGCCCGTGCCCCGACCGGGAATTGGATTGCCATCCGAGGAGACTTCATTGCTGTTCATCAACCGCGTCTCACTTGTTGCTGCATTGCATCATGGTGTGAAAAAGCGCCTTGAACCTAACGACGGGATATGGCAATCCCATATCATATGGAACCTCATCTTTTTCTGCGCATCCATGGCTGACCGATCGCTGATGGAGGAAATGCGTGATTTCTACGTGCGAATGCACCGGCTGATGAATGACGAGCTGAAAGCACAAGGTGTCTCTCTCGCACAGCTCAAGCTGCTGCTGTTCATCGACCGCCGTGTGGCGGTTCGGGCCGTCGATATCAGTGATGCTTTTGCGTTTGCGCCGCGCACCGTGACCGAAGCAATTGATACACTGGAACGTGACGGACTTGTTCGCCGCGATCCTGACCCCAATGATCGACGAGCGAAGCATATCAGTGTAACCGATGCGGGACGCTCCGCCATCGCCGATGCGGAACCTTGCCGTAATGCCATACGAGATCGGATCTTCAGCGCGCTGGCGCCAGCAGACGAAGAGGAACTGCTCAGAATTCTAGCAATTTTGAATGACCGATTGATCGCAATCGGCGTTTCAGACCCTTATGGAAAGCCAGCAGCTAAGTAGCAAATATTCTATGCGGGCTATGGATGACGTCGATCTGTAATTGCGGCGGCCGGTGACGGGATGGGTGCACATCGTCTCACCGTCCCAGCGATTGACAGGTAGCCGTCCGCATCAGCCTCCGGTACGCGCGCATCCCAGGCGATTAGTGCATCGCGATGCTGGATGGTGCGCACGTCGCGCAGGATCGGCTCGGGTGGAGCGAGATCCGCGCCATTCACGCGGAAATGCCATTGCAGATAGCCGATCCAAAGCACCAATTGCGCGATCGCGGCCGCGCGCGGATTGATCTCAATACCGAGGAAATTCTCGGGCGTGATGGTGTGGCCGGTGATTTCCGCGACATATTGGGCGTCGCCCAACTCGACCAAGAGGTCGAGCACCTCGCCCTCCAACTCCTTCATCCGCGCCATGGCGACATAGAGGAAATTGCCCGTGCCGCAGGCCGGATCGAGCACCTTCGTCGGCGCGAGGCGCGCGTGGATCGCCTCGACACGTGTGCGTGCCTCACCAGCCTTGCGCTTTCGATGAGGGATGCGGCTGCGCCCTCACCCCGTCCCAATCGGCGCGCAGCGGCTCCATAATGGCCGGACCGATCAGCCGCTCCACATAAGCGCGCGGCGTGTAATGCGCGCCGACCGTCGAGTATGCGCCTGCCGTTGACGCCGAAATCGGCGATAGGATCGAAGCGCGCGGCGAGTTCGTCCCACAGTCTCTCCTCGGGCCATTGGTCGATGCTGCCGGTCAGCCTGGTGATCTCGATACGGATCAGGTGATCTGCGGTCGCGAGATTGAAGCCTTCTTCGAGCAGGCCGTTGGCGTTGAGCCCTGTGTCGATGCCGAGCTTGCGCATGAGATCGGTGGTCACCGTCTCCAGCACACCCGCGCGGATGCGGCCGAGGACGTATTCGGCCGATTGCCGCTCGACGATGACGCAGTCGATTCCGCTCGCCCGCAGCAAATGCCCGAGCAGCAGGCCCGAAGGCCCGCTGCCGATGATCGCAACCTGACGCTTCACCCTGCGAGCTGCTTTTCCAACGCGTCGAGCACGCGGTAGCAGGGCATCACTTGCGCGACGCTGGCATTCGGCTCGCGGCCTTCGCGGATCGCCGCGACGAACTCGCGGTCCTGCAGCTCGATCCCGTTCGACGACACTGCTACGCCTGACAGGTCGATGGGCTCTTCCTTACCAGTTACCAGATCGTCGTAGCGCGCGATCCACGTGCCGTTGTCGCAGATATAGCGGAAGAAGGTGCCTAGGTTCAGGACCCATTAATCTGAGCGTCGCGATCTGGTTCTGGCTCCGCAAGGAGACTGGGCATGAGCGACC
>JARYGO010000001.1:0-556912 GCA_033795485.1 Sphingobium sp. | reverse complement strand
TATCGGCCATCATAATTGACGCCGACCGGACTCCGTAATCGTCGCGCTACACGCCGCGCCGGACAGCATCAAGCCATGGCTCATCCTCGCGCGAGGGCAGGCTGTTCATATGCTCGACTAGAAGAGAGATCTCCCGGCTGTCCGTTCCGAACAGGTGGTCCACCAGCTGTTCGAGATCGTCGATCCTTTTGAACCTCGTAGCCCTGATGACCCGGTGCTCGGGCCGCCACGTCTTCTTTCCGCGGCTATGGCAGGCTACCCTGTCGCCAAGCGGCGTGATGCGCTCGCCGGGCTTTTCCCCGAAGAAGCGCCATGCAACGGGTCGCAGCGTTACGGGGTCATAGGTCGTCCAGACGATGCAGGCCGAGGGCTTGGCTTCCAGTGCGATCTGCGCACTCACCTCGACGGACCGGCCCCCCGCAATCTGCGTCTTGAGCTGGATGTGTCGCACCACGCCGTTGGCCTCGATGACGATGTCGTAGCCGCTGAGGTCCCGATCCGCGCGCAGCAGGTCGTAGCGGTGTCCGCGCAGCAGCAGCTCGGAGGTGATCATCGCGCAGAGATGATATTCGAGCGTGGTCTCGATCAACGTCGAACTGTTCGATAGGCTGCCGGCTCTTGCGGCGTTGCGGATGGCAGATGCACTCAGTGGTCGCGCTCCTCTGATCAGGAGCGGCCCTTGGCCCTGGCCTCGTGCGTCGCTCCTATGTCCTCTCGGGGCGACGGCTCGGAAGCCGGATGCTAGTAAACCCTGGCAAAGCACAGAGCGCATGCGCCTTTACCGTTGCCGGCTGGACATGCGCGCATGCCACCCGGCCTTCAGAAACTGACGACCGAGTTTGCTTTGCTCGTGGGGTTACTAGGCCCCACTTCCCGGCTTTCATGGGAAGCTGAACCACATTGCTCGACTTAGCGCGGCAGGCAAGTGGAATGTGGGAGGAAGAGACGAGGCTATGCACTTTGGTTGAACCACACCGTGGGTCACCCGACGCCTGCGCTTACGTCTAAGGGAAGACGTCTTGCTCCAGATATCTGCGCAGCCGCAGGCTAAGCGCATCTTCGTCGCGCAGCTCACATTCCCAAATGGTCATGCTTCGCCACCCTATCGCCTCGAGCTCGCCTATGACCCGCTCATCCCGCGCCCTGTTGCGGGCGATCTTCGCGCGCCAATATTCAGCGTTGGTCTTGGGCGGCCGCGCGCCGCGCTTGCAGTGGTGGCCATGCCAGAAGCAGCCATGGACGAAGATCACCCGCCTTCGGCCGGGGAAAACCAGGTCCGGCGATCCCGGCAGATCCTTGCGGTGCAGGCGAAAACGATAGCCCAGGCGATGAGCCAACCGGCGCACCAGCATCTCGGGCTTGGTGTCAGTCGACTTGACCGCCCGCATCGTGCGCGAGCGAGCCGGGTCAGGCTTCGTCATTATCCTCGACCTCGACCGAGGCGGCTCCGCCAAGCCCTTCATAGCGACGATGCGCCAGCCATTGCAGCCGCTTCGCCTGCGTCAGCAGCACCCGGCGCAGCCCACCTTGCACCTTGCGCTCGGCTATCACCTGGGCGAGCCGCGAGATGATGAGCGCGCGTCTGGCGTTACGGAAGTCGGGATGCGATCGGATGGCGTAAACCTCATCCGACACCACCCTGCCCCGAAGCGACCGCGGCTCCTCGATCGCGGTCTTCGCCGGCGGCGGGTCCTTTTCATTGAGCACCGCCTTGAAGTGGCTCTTCTCGATCGCGCGATCATAGACCAGCCGCTCAAGCGCGTTCAGATGATCGACGGCGGTGAGCCAGTCCTCATAGCGCGGATCCGTCTTGCGCGCCTTGGACACCCCGTCAAATTGCGGCAGCGGCCAGACCTCGATCTCATAGACTTCGAACGGATCCAGCACCGACATGGCCACGGCGTCGGTGCGCTGGTTGGTGAGGTGACGGCGGATGCGGGTCCGCAGCATTTCGTTGGTCTGGCCGACATAGATGGGTTCGCCGTCATAATCGAAGAAGGCGTAGACGCCCCATTTGAAGTTGCCGACCTTGCGAGACACTCCGGGCGCTTCCTCGAACGTCGTGTCGAGGAACCGGGCGAGGTTGGTTCGAAGATCCTCCGTCTCGAATGGAGGAAAGTTGGTTGAATCGGGATTTCTTGCCGTCATCCCGCAACGGTATCAGACGCGGCGAGCCGGCGTCATCGCCTTTGTGATCAGGGCTTCCTGCCGGCCATTGGCTATGCCGCCTCGCGCTCCCGCGCCGCGGCCACGCCCAGCAAGGGCTCGAACAAATGGGTGGCGAGATGGCGCACCACCGGGACCGCGACCCCGTCGCCAGTTAGATGATAGGCTTCGTTATAATTTTTGGGCAGCTTATATTCATCGGCCAACCCCATCAGCCGCGCCGTCTCACGCGCCGATATCAGCCGCGAACGGATCGTCTCGCCATCGACCACGATGATGGTCTGGCGGCTCGAGCCGCCCGCCGGCGTCCGCAGGCACCCGGCCACGTCGTCGAAGCGCACCTCGGCCCGCTGGACCTTGTCGCCTTTCTCGTCGAGCCTCGTGCGCCGATAGACCCCGCCCACCATCCGCCGCTGCGCGCGCTTGGCGGCCGCGACCTTGGCGAGGTTGAGCGGCGACATCATGGCCAAAAGCTTCTCAGTCTCGGCCGGCGTATGCCAAGTGACGCTGGCCGGGCTCTCCTCGATAATGTCGGCGAAAGTGGAGTTGCGGTGCGGCGGGGTCGGCACATTCCACCATAGCCAGGAGGCCTTGGCGCCTTTGCTCACCCCTTCGGCCGCATTGCACAAGCCACGAGTGTGGAACGGCTCCACCGCTCCTGGCGCGAGCAGCGCCGAATCGATCTCGACATCCTCGCGTACGCCGATGATGAACAGGCGGGGACGTGACTGAGGCACGAACAGCGAGGCGTTGAGCACCAAAGCGCCATGGCGATAGCCAGCGTCGGTAAAGCTTTGGCAGATGGCCTGGAAATCCTTACCCTCATGGGAAGTGAGCGCGCCGCAGACATTTTCAAGAGCGATCAGCCTTGGAGCGCGCCCTTCCGCGACCAGTTCCTTGATGATGTCCCAGAAAGGGTAAAAGGTGCCTGAACGCTCGCCCTTCAGGCCCGCGCCGCCGCCGGCGAGAGACAGGTCCTGACAGGGAAAGGATCCCCAGACCAGATCGGCGTTCCCAGGCAAATCGGCGGCGCGGATCGATTTGACGTCGCCGACCTTCAGTTCGCCGCCTGTGCCCCAGTTAGTCTGATAAGCCATGCCCTTCTTGGGATCGAAGTCGTTAGCGAACAGGCAGCGCCAACCATCACCAAGACCAGCGCGCGCCATCCCGCCGCCCGCGAAAAATTCGTAGAAGTCAGGCATTGCTCGCCTTCCCAAACGGAGTGGCGGGTAGCCCGGACTCACGCCCAAGTTTTTCCTCGATCGCCTCGGCGATCCATGTATTGCGCGAGACGCGGCCGGCCCGCCTCGCCCGCGCCGCGTCGATCGATTCGAAGGTCTCGGCCGACAGCCGCAGGTTGATGCGGTCCAGATCGGCGACATTCATTCTGCTATTTGCCATGGCGCCACAATGGCGCCAAAGACGAGCCCTGTCCAGCCGGTGTTCCCTTCTTGTTCCATTTTTATCCCCGGCTGGCAATATCTGTCTCGGGTCGGCGCCTCATCAAAGCCATTCAGGATCCAGGTCATAACCGGTTTAGGCGTGGAAGAGCGCTGCGGGATCTGTTGGTCCATTCTGGCGACAACCGTCATTGCGCCTTCACAGGTTAGGCTTACATTTGCCCTGTCACTTGGTCCCCCCGGGTGACGCTTCCCTGACCTATGGCCCCGCCGTGAGATTACTCCGGCGGGGCACTTTTGCGGCTGGCGATCTGCGTCATACGATTATGAGACCAGCTACTTTTAGTCCAGGACTGGGACATTCCGCTCAGTCGGCTTCGGCACAGCTATACGGTTAGCCGACGTTCCCGACAGGCGTCACGGCCACAACCTCGCGACCGGGATGCGCCACTCTTGCCGTCGCGGTCGAATTGTTCTGTCCCCGAGAGCGGACAACCGCTGGGTCGAGTCCCCCACGACTGCGGCTGGGACTTCGCTGCTGTTCCCAAGGATCTTCCGAGCCGCAGACCCTGTAAGGAGCCGACATCGTTTGGAGAGTTCCACGACATTGCGCGGCGGTGCGCTAGAGTTTCGCCTCGGGGTAATGACCTTTAATTTCCGCGTTGAAAAAGCGACCTAGTGAGTCCGCGGTCATGAGACGTTCGTTCATGAACGCAGGCACGTTGAAATACTGATAAACGCCGCCGTGTTTGAATTGGACCTCGAGCGTCTCCAACTCGGGGTCATATCCGACCTCGGCCAAATTGCCCGACGTTACAGCCTGTCTTTCCATCAATTGCCTTCCTCGTTCTCGTCCGTCGCTGGCGGCTTCCACTTCGGATCCTGTGCACGCCACACTGCGACCAGCTGATTATAATCGTCAGTGCCCCGAGCTCGCTTCCAGCTGTTTGCGACGAGCGGATCTTCGCTGTCTGGGCGACGGTCTTTCGGTGGCAGGGTAATGCGGCAGCGTACTGGCAGTTTGGCAGCTTCGCCGGTTATGATGGCTTCTCCTGTCCGTAGAACCGAGAGGCTGTCGGCAATACCGCTCAGGTTATCGGGCAAAGCGGCTTGTACCTTGCTGCGGTCAGTGGAGTTGGTGAGGCGCAACGCGATGAAGGTGCCACACTGGGAGAGAATGGTGTCGTCAATTTCCGAAGGTCGCTGGCTGACGATCATCGCACCGATGCCGAACTTGCGCCCCTCTTTAGCAATTCTTTGGACCATTTCACGCGCAGGATTGTCGGCTTCCCGGCCAAGATACCGGTGCGCCTCTTCCATAACGACGAGTTGGGGCCGCTTTCGACCACCCTCCTCGCGCTCGCGACCCCAGAAGAGTGCCTCATAGATTATCGACAGAATCGCGCCGATCAGATCCAAGAGAACGGCGCTGGGAATGCCCGACAGATCGAGTACAGTTATCGCCTTCTTGTGGCCAATCCAGCTTTCGAGAAGGGCGGGAAGGTCATTCGCCACATGACCGGTCAGGTCAGGCTCCCAGTCGCCGGGCTTGAGCAAGAACTCGAACTGACGATCGAGCATACGTGACCGCATGCGATCGAGCTGCTTGCGGATGCCAAGCACACCAATGTTGTTCTGAAAGGGCGCCGTATTCGTCGTCGTGTGCGGCTGGTAGGTCGGCAGGCGAAGCGTAGTCGCGTCCCCGGGGAGCACAATCGCCGGCTGTGTCTTTGCCTGATCGAGCCAGGTTTTGATCTCTGGATCGATCAGATCGAGCCACAGGTTTCGCAAGCTGTAAGGGATCGGGCTGTCGACGGTCATCGAATTCAGATCGACGCCCGGCAAGTTGTCTGCCTGCGCTATCGTGCTTTTAGCCGCGAAGATCTTGTCGAGGATCGCGGTCGTCGCACGATCATCCATCTTCCCGCATAGGAAGTTGAGGATTTCGGTCGGTCGCAGTGCCCAGTACGGAATGACCAGCTGCTTCTCACCGTCTCCGGGAGTGATCCGGAAAATTTCAGCGTTGTCGCCGAGCGCGCGGGCATACTCACCGTGGATATCGAGCAGGAGGATGCGCGCGCTCGGAAAGCCCGCTCCGCCTGGCGCCGAGATTGATCGCAACAAGCTGGCGACGGTCGTGGATTTGCCCGACCCGGTTGAGCCGAGCACCGCGCTGTGACGCGTGACCAGCTTGTCAAGGTCTAGGCGAACGGGGATACTCTCGGCGTTGGCAAGTCGCCCCACCACGACCTGTCCGGCGAACTCGGCGCCGTAGATCTTGGCCAAATCCTCTTCGGTGACGAGATGCACCTCATCGTTCACGTTGGGATATTGGCTGATACCCCGCTCGAACGATGCCTCAACAATCTCGCCGACGAGTTGAACTGTCAGCCATCGTTCGCCGCGGTCGAGCGCATCGGTCAGCGTCGCTGGTGTGGCACTTGCCCCGACCTCGGATATAATCGCGTATAGATCATGATACCCTTGAGGTATCCGCACGAAGCTACCGACCTGACCGACCCGGTAGCTCCTTCCTCCGATGATCGCGATGCCCGAGGCCACACCCTCGAACTGACGCACGCTGACGGTCGCACCCGCGACAGAGCCAACATGGCCGAGAAGGGTTGGAGCGTTCATCAGGCCACCGACGCGGTGGTGGCTGTCGGCGGTGACGTTACCGCCGCTGTTGACGCCAGCGCCGGTGGTGTGGGAAATGCTTGAACCGAGCGCGATGCCGCGAAGAACCGAGCAAAGGGTTCGATTGCTCCGAGCGTGAAGTTTCCGTCCTTGTCGAGATAGGTCGACCTTATCGGTCCCCAGTCCCTGTTCGGAAGTTCGGCCGGCGCCTTCCATGCCCCGCGAATGCCGTTCACCTTGGCCTGATCACGCGCATAGACGCTGAAGTTTGGCAGGCGGCGCGCAAGATCGCATGCCGGCCCTTCTTCTTCGAGGGCCTTGTATTGAAACGCGAAGACGCTGGACGATGGATTCGCTGCGAGCGCCTCATCCAACCGGGCTGCGATATGTGCGTCGGCAAAGGAGAAGCCGATAGAGACCAGCAGCGTGTCGGGGGTGAGCAAGAAAGCACGAAGGCGATCGAGCAGCGCGGCGTAGGGCGCCTTCTGCGTCTGATCGTATTTCAGATGTTCGGGGAAGACGAGGTGACTTGCTGAGCTTTGGCCCGTTCGGATCACTTCTCCCTTCGGGCTCGCCCGCCAGCCGAGTGAGCCATGGAGCTTCCAGAGCCGCGTCCATCGCGCGGGAAGGTCGCTGCGCGAAACTGACACGGGGTCGAAGAACGGTTCACGACCGCCTGTAAAGCCATCGAAATACGGCGCTCGCACGGACTCGAACGCCTCTTCGAACAGTAGGTCGTAGTTCGTTGTAAAAATCTCGACCGGATAGTCACGCATTGTGCCCGTGATCCACTTCACGAGGTCGCCATAAGCCGATCCGGTCTCCGGCAATCGAACGTCCACGATCTTGCCGATCTCCGAGCAGATCGCTTCGCCGAACGTAGCAAAGCCGGGGCCATCGAGGTCATGGACTTTCGCCGATCCGATTACTTTGCTCAGAGAGCGTATCCGAGAAAGGATGGTCTCGATGTCATGCTGCGCGAGTTCGGCTTTCAGGCCGTCGATCTGTTGTTGATAGGTCGGGGCAAGCGTCGTGAGAACCTGATCAGTGAGGCCCGCAACCGCCGGGATAAGCGGATAAGTACCATCAGGCTTGGCCATCCCGGCAGAAGCTCCGGCGCCAACCAACAGCCCGATTCGCTTGCGTCCCTGTGCGATGATCGTCCGTAGCGCTGCAATATATTGATCAGGATTGTGAACACTGACAGTCAACTTACGGTCCCCCGACGTTAGCTCCCGCATCCTCGCTTCGAGCTATCATCGCAATATTCCATGCTCGATCTCGCTCGTCTATCGCGATCGCCTGAGAAGGGCTATCATTTCCATCGGAATGGCAGATGCTGGAACAAGTGGCCGTTCGCACCCCTGATGGCAAACATCGTATGCTGGTCGACTGCTGCCGACCGCCCGGCCATGGGACTTTCTTGCCGTTCCAGAACGATAGGTCGAACGGCAGCGCTGACCAGAAGCGGGCATTCAGCTGTCGCCTGATCGGCATCGCAGAATGACATAAAGTGGGCCGTCGTCTGCCGATCAGCTTTCAAGCCGAGTGATTGGAAAAGCTGACATTCGATCGAGCCAATGGCCGCGTCAGTAGTCGCCGATATACCGGCCCGTTCGAGGTTCAGATTGCATCCCTGCCAGCTGCGTTCATCCGTGTGTTCGTACCAGCACTGGGAAGCAGGCGATCAACGCTCCGCACCCATGCGCTGGATGTAGAAGGCCATAGGCACCATCGGCAGGTGGTGCTCGGAACTCGACATGAGCAGTAGGCGATTGATCGTATTGTCCTGAATACCGGTTGGCGCGAAGACGCAGGAGATCCTGCCTCCATTGCCAGACTCTGTGCGCTTACGAAGCGCTTTCTGAGCCACCGCATGAGTGCGGGCAAACCTAGCTGCAAGCCCCGCCTCGAAATTCTGCCGGGGAACGCGTTCCCCTGCACCAGCTAGATAACGGAACATCTCGGCGAACAGCGCCGGATAGCCGGCGAGTGCGCCCTCGCGTGCCATCTGGATGATGCGCTCGGGATTGTCAGGAAACAGGAAGGTGGCATCAGCAATGTTGCCGGCAAGCTGCCTGAAGCGAGCCGGCCGCGCTCCCGACTTGGGCCGCGCCGCGCGTATGATTTCTCTCCAGCGGAATGCGCTGTCGGTCACGATCGAGGCCCCGGTTGCCTGCGCGAGATACATGGCGATCTCGAAATTCGGCCCCATCTGCATCAGGCGCATCTGGCCGCCTTCCTTGCCGCCGTCGAAGATGCCGTCCTGCAGCGCCGTCAGCGGGTCCTCTTCTCTCAGCCGTTCCAGCTCGGACCATATTTCCGCCCTGCCGGCCGCATCCAGATCGGGAAAGTTCTCACGCATCCGGGCCTCTTGTGCATCCCGAGGCCACATAAGGACATCGCGCATGAAGTCGGCACGCATCAGCTCCTCCAGTCGGGGCTCCCCGCGGAGGCTTATGTCGATGCCAGCGGCGCGCTCCTCGGCCATTGCCATGGTCTCACGGCGGAGATGATAGTCGAAGGTCCACGGATCCGGGATGAGGTTGATCAATCCGGCGTCCACTAGCGGCATGACATTGAGGAAGAAGGCCACCGCTTTTAGAAATTCAAGATGATAGCTGCGCGGATGCTCTGTCGGTCGGAATTTCTCGGCGATGGTGCCGGAGTGGACGAACGGTGTTTCGACGATCAGCTCACCGAAATAGAGCGACGCGCCAAGAGCGAACTCGACGATTGACTGTGGATGGAGCGATCCGGTGTAGACTGCGCGCGGCCATCCATCGGGCTTCGGCAGGAGCGAGAGCAGATCGGTTTCGAGGGGCCACAGCGCCTCGTAGAGAAAGTAAACCTCTTTGATCTGGTCATCGGTCAGTTCTCGCCTGACCGCTGTCCAGTCCTTGCCTGCGTCGAGGCCTAGGATCGAGAGGATCCCGCGATGAAGCACGAGATTGCGCTCGCGGATGCTCCGCTCGGTCCAGCTTGGCCGCAGCGCTAGTTGCTTGGACTTGCAACAGTTGCGGTAGGGATGTCCTGACCCGCAGCCGCAGGGCGCGCCCGGCGCCAGCTCCTTCGTCGGTGGGACCTTCTTAAGGGCTTCGCGTTCCTTTTCGGTCCGGCCGAACGCATCTTGGTAACGGACGCTGCCGTCCTCGAACCCCACATAGGTCTCGCCGCCGAAATGCCAAAGCTCGTCGTGCGGCGGTAACAACGTCGCGGCCATGTCGGCCCATGATCCGGCAGCGTGCCGTTCGGGATACAGCCATTCGCGCTTACCGGCGGCGATGTGACGCTTTGCTCGCGCCTTCAGCACGCGGTTTATGCGCGAGACTTCGATGTCCATGAGCCGGCGCGTGCGAATCATCTGGTCTGTCCGCACCATCGACTGGCGGAAATTGCGCGCAAAGGTGCGCTTCTCCAGCGGCGGCGCCGAAGGGTTCTCGGCGTATTCAAGGTTAGTCAGGATAAGGCAGTGATCCCTGCTGAGCGGGAACAGGGTCTGCGACGCCTTCAGCGCGATTCCCGGATCATGGGGAAAGGCGCACTGTGGCGCTTCGGGCGGCAGCGCGTGGTTGTAGATCGTCACCGGATGGTCGGTCAGGATAAACTTCACGCCGGCATCCTCGGCGGACACGATCTCGCGTACGCTCTCGGTCCAGATGGTGGTGTGGAGCATGCGAATGCCCTGCATCTCCATCATCAGCTCGTTCTGGTGGAGCGCTGGATACTGCGCTTGGAGCCAGGCCAGCCCTTTCGGTGTCCGCAGCTTCTGGACGTCGATATATTCGAAGAATGTCCCGAAATGCTCGTGCCAGGCGGCGAGGTCGGTTCCCGCGAAAGCCCTGACCGCTTGCGATCCGCGGGTGTCGATATCGCCGAACAGCTTCCTCTCGATCTCGTCGTTCACCTCCGTGGCGAAGAATGTGGAATAGAGGTCAGTCTGGAAGAAGCAGCGCTTCGTCGGCGCGTCGAACAGCGACCGCTCTTCTATGACGCGCCCGTCGGCGAGGATCTTTTTGGGAGGCGTCAGGTCCAGATAGGCAAGGGTCGAACAACCGGGTTCAAGAAAGCCTCGTTGATGCCATTGCGGAACGAAGTGATTGTCTCTGGTGATCGCCATCTGAATCTCGGAATCTACAGTCAGGCTTCAGATCGAACAATGTCGTGCTGCGCGATCGGCGCAGATGATCGACATTAGGGAAGGCACTACCGCTCCGTTGCCGTTTCCCTTTCGTTCCGCTACCTTTTTTCATCCCCCGCATTTGTCCTGGGAATCGGTCAATGGGCTCACTACAATCCGTCATTGAAGAGCAATTGGCCACCATGCCTCGGATCATTGCGACCGAGCTGGTGCGCGACAAGCTCAAGGCGGAAGGACATGCCGAGGATGAAAAGCTAATCGGCTCCATCGTCGATCAACTGCTTGGAGCTTCCTCTGACGAAAGTGATGACAGCGACGACCTCGTCGAAATGGACTCCGATGCGGACATCGTGCTCGAATTTACCGACGCCGACATCGCTCGCACACAGGAATATGTCGACGAGATCAGCGAGACGATACCTGACCTGATCCACACCGTCGCTGAAACAGCGGCGGTCAAGATGCTGTGTCGATATGAACGCGATTGGGCAGCGTGGCGCGACGCGGAAGATATCCAGATGGATCAGTTCCGCTTCAACCTCCAGGCGCGCTGGGGAATGGGCTTCGATGCGCTGAGGATGCTGATCGAGCTGTCGCGCGACATCGGCACGGAATTTCACCGTCGCGCCACCCGCTCCCGCTCCCGCCGTCGCGCCCATCTCAACAAGGCGCTGTCGCATCTCCATGTCCGAGCGATCCAGATCGCGTCCGAAATCATGGTGTTAATGGAAAATGGCTACGCCGACGGTGCCATGGCGCGGTGGCGCACACTGCACGAGGTCGCGTGTGTTGCGATGGTTCTTGGCGATGGAGGTGAGGCGCTTGCCGAGCGCTATCTCGCGCACGAGATCGTTGAGGCGAAGAAGGGACTCGGGCAATATCAGCAGTGCCATCCTAAGCTCGGCTATGCCCCATTCTCGAAGCGCGCGGTTGCGCGAATCGAGCGCGACTATGCCGATGTGATCAGTCGCTATGGCAAGGAATTTGGCGGCGACTATGGCTGGGTCGCCGCGCATCTGGGGAATCCCAAGCCCAATTTCAGCAATATCGAGGATGCGGCCGGCCGGGCGATGATGCGCTCGCATTACAAGATGGCGAGTCACAATGTGCATGCGGGCACCAAGGGCATCGCCTATCGGCTCGGATCGTTCGACCGCCACTACGCCGTCATCGCGGGTGCCAGCAATGTCGGGTTTGTCGAGCCTGGCCAGAATCTAGCCTTGAGCCTCATGCAGATCACCATGTTGTTGCTGCCAAGCTCATGGACGCTCGACAAGATCGCGCAGCTAATGGTGCTCAACAAGCTACACGATCGTATCCCGCGCGCGCTCGCGCAATCGGAGCGCGAGATCGCACGCGACGAGAAAGAGATCCGGGCAGCAGCGGCTGCCCGCCGTGTGAAGCGTTCACACGCCAAAAGCTGAGCGCTTCGCGGCGCCACGTGGCGGCTCGCTGGCGCTTCGGAGTAGATGAAGATGGAGGAGCTGTGTGAACACGCGCCAAGAAGCGACCCTCGATTGCCTGGACTATGCGATCGTCGCGATGGTCCAAGGCAGCCTAGGCGAGCCGGGCGTCATGCTCGGCACGAAAGGGTACTGCCGCTTCTGCGGTCAGACTGATCCGCGTACGTTTCGCAGCGTCGCACACACGCTGCCGGAGGCGTTTGGCAATAAATGGGTGACCTCACTCGACGAATGTGACGACTGCAACGCGCGGTTTGGTGTGTTCGACGATGCGCTGGTCAAGAGCATGGGCGCGATCCTCACCGTTGGCGGCACGCAGGGAAAGGGGAACAAGGTACGCCAGACCGGCCGTACCGACGGCCCGGCGTTGATCCGCCACCGGATCGTCGATGGCCAGCGGTCGATCTCGATGCGCGCGAATGGGACGCCGTTTTCCGACCATTTCGGGGTGAACCTGAAAACCGGCGAGCTGGTGTTCCGCATCCCCGGCGGAACCGAGCGCTTCGTTCCGGCAAAGGCCTATAAGGCGTTGGTCAAGATGGCATTGGCGTTGCTCCCAGAAGACGAACTGCCGAATTTCACGAAGATCATTGCTTGGCTCGGATCCGCCGACGACGATCTGCTGCCGCACATGATCATCGGCATTTCCTTTGCGATCATCGGCAACTCGCCGCCGCTGCTTGCGGCCGCGCTGCTGCGGCGGACGTCAGAGAACCGCGACACACCCTATATGTTGTTCGTCACCACCATGGGGTCGGTTTGCCTCCAGATTGTGCTCAAGGCCGACGCGCTGGATGGCGACTGGCCGTCACGCCTTCGCACTCGCCCCAACATACGCTGGACGAACATGCTGGCGCCGCCGGACGAGGAGCCGCTTGCGCTGGCCTATGACGATCCCGTTCATCTGGACTGGGGCCGTGCGAAACTGGAGTCGCCGGTAATCGAGGCGATCGTCACGTCCGTCCATCCGCAAACAGGTCAGGGGCGCATGTCCGCAGTTATTCGAAAGTGTGCGCTCGCGGCGCCGCCAACATGAACTGTCCGGTCAGGCCGCGCGTTTCGTTGGAAATACATAAAGGCTTTCGCCTATGAGCGTTGCCGCGCCGCGCATATCGCGCAGCCCCGGCTGATCCGGTGCAAGGTCGATGATCAGCGTGACGCCCAATATCGTGATCCGGAACATGGGATAGGGTCGCCCCGACTTCACGATTGCTCCAGACGCATGCGTCACCGCGCGCGGAATCACATCAGTTGCCAGTACAGCAGTGAGCGACGGTGCCGCTTTGTCCCGTGCCACGAAGGAGCGAATATGGTCGTAGGCAGGACCGGCGGCGGCTGCAGCGCCGTAGTTCTTCGAGACCAAATTGAGGCCAACCTTGTAGAGTGCGGGCAGGAAGCGTGGATCGTTGCCGAACTCCATGCTGAAGCCGAGTTTGCCTTCTTCCGGCTTTACCCAGAGATCGATAACGCCGTTAGACTTGGCCGCCGGATAGAGCCTCTTGCCCTCGGCATCGATGACGCCCGGGCCGCCATTGATGAAGATGTGGGATCCATCTGGCCTGTGCTTGCTGCTGATCGCCCGCCAGCTGTCGATGGTAGGCGGCCGACCCTTCTTGCGGGGCACGCCATACATTACGCTGATCGCCTCGAACGACTTCAACAGGGCTTGATCGATCGTGCCGAGGCGATTGTTGCACTCAGCGCAGGTGGTGTCGTGAAGCTCCAGATCAGGCGGACATCCGAGCGCCTCGGGAATCCCGTGCTCAAGCGAGAGCTTCGAAAAATCGTTGAGGCACCAGATGCAGATCATGCCTCCGTGTTTACGCTATGTTCCCAACAAACAAAATAGCGCGCCGAGAGTTTCTCTACTGTTCCGGCGCCCGATGTCCTCCGCAAGGCACTTGACGTCCCTCGTGAGCATCTGACGCCGAGGGCGCCCGAAACGGGATCGAGGAATTTCGATATCGAGTTATTCAGAGGCGTTGCGTCGCGTCTGATCGAATAGCAGACAGTGAAGGCGTGTCCGACTTAGATGGAATCAAAAACGTAAATGACGACGGCTCCCACCACCGATGAGATGCTTGCGGACCTAAGGACGAGACTTCAGTCGCTGACGCCGGGTGAGTTCGAGAAGGTGGCTGCGGCGCTCATCTCCGAGCATCTCGACGTTGCGATCGCCGTGGCGAAGTCCGGCTTCCAGCATGGCGGCGATGCAGGCCCGGCGGGACGTAGGGGCCGGCGGTTCCGCATCGAGACAAAGCGCTACGCCGACAGCACCAGTCTCAGCGACCGCGAGTTGCTCGGCGAGGTCGACGACGCGCTCGGACTCGACCCCGCTTTGGAAGCCTGGTTCCTCGTTGCCACCCGTCCCGCACCGGAGCAGCTCGAGCAGAAGCTCCTTCGGAAAAGCGACGAAACCGGGGTGCCCATCGTCGTGATCGACTGGAAGACCGACGGCTTCCCGGCGCTTGCGGCGCTTTGCACTGCTGCCCCGTCCGTGCTGGACCAGATGGTCTCGAGCAACGCCGGTGACCTGGCCCGGGCGCTGGAGCGCGATGGCCAGGCGGGGCTGGCCTCGCTCACGCGCGACCTTGAGGCCTGGAACCTTGGCTTCGACCGTCTTCGTCAGGTCAGTCACGCGAGGCTGCGGTCGATCTGGGGCGAGCCTCGGGTCTCGCAGTCGGAACTGGGCCAAGACGCGGCGGGCGGTGCCCATGCGCACATCCGCCGAGCCGGTGTCCATGCAGGGCTCGAGGCTTGGTGGGCGGGCAGGTCGGCGGTCGACGCGCCCGCAGTCGTCATTGGCTTTCAGGGAAGCGGCAAGACCTGGGCCACTCTGAATTGGCTTGTTGAGCGCCTTGACGAGCAGCCCATCATAATCCTCGTCCCCTCACGCTTCGCATCGGACCTGTCGGGCGTGTCCCGGACGTCGATCAAGCGCTTCCTGGCGGAGCGTCTGTACGAGATGACGGACGCTCGCGACGCGCAGCACTGGCAGAGACGGCTCGACCGCTTACTCAAGAGGCCGGCGGATGAGGGTCCGGCGATCACCGTCCTGTTCGACGGCATGAACGAGTTCGTGTCGGCGCCTTGGAAGGACGTGCTCTCGGTTCTCCAGGCACCGGAATTCAGTGGGCGGTTTCGCGTCGTCGCCGTCACGCGGAACCTGCATTTCACCGAACGCCTTGGCCGGCTCGCCTCGCTTGTCGAGAAGCCGGAGGTGGTCGAAGTGGGTCCGTTCGACGACGGGCCCGGTGGGGAGCTTGACCGGCGGTTGGCACTGGAGGGGCTGACCCGCTCGGACTTGCACGAGGATCTAGTGGAGATCGCGCGGGCGCCGCGCCTCTTCAGCCTGGTGGTGCGCCTGCGGGATCGGCTCGTCGATGGCGGAGAGGTCACGATCCACCGTCTTCTGTGGGAGTATGGCAGGGCGACGCTCGCCCCGGCCACGAGCGCCTTCGGTGAGCAGGAGTGGCTCTCGTGGCTGGCCGAGGTGGCTCGCAACCGTCTGGATGGGATGAAAGAGTTCGACCTTGGCGCCATCGGTTCGATGGTGGGGAGGCCGGACTTGGGCGAGGCCGAGGTTTTCCGCCGCCTGAGCGACATCGTCGA
This sequence comes from Sphingobium sp., assembly GCA_033795485.1. GTDB lineage: Bacteria > Pseudomonadota > Alphaproteobacteria > Sphingomonadales > Sphingomonadaceae > Sphingobium. The sequence goes on along the minus strand of JARYGO010000001.1, from coordinate 541,493 downwards.
CAGCGACTTCGCCAGCCGGCATGGCTCGCACGGCTATGAGCTCTCGTCCGCCCTCGTCGCGCAGGCGCTAGGTGTGGCACTTCTGGACAATCTGCAGCGCGGCGGGCTCGCGGACCGGGATCTCGTGCAGCGCGCGCTCGAGGACTGGCTGGACCCCATCGCCGGCCTGGACGAGAAGGCGGAGATCCTCCGGGCCGCGGTCTCGATCCAGCTCGCGGACGAGACAGGCGGCGATGACCTTCTCTCTCCGCTGGTCTCGGCCTGGCTGCATTCGCAGAACCTGCCCGAGCGTCATCGGTCGGAGGTGGTCCGCATGGCGCAGCCGCTCTGCGAACCGCTTCTCGACATCGTTGAGACGTCGTCGGGAGCACCGGAGGCGCTCGCCATCGACGCGCTGCGTGCGCTTCCGGCAGACGGCGATTGTCGGACGCGCATGATCGACCGCTGCGTCCGGTGGCTGTCGACAATCTCGAGGGACGTCGATCCACGAGATCGCCGCCATCCCGATCAGGAACGCTCCCGATCGCAAGCGATGGTCGCGCGCGTCGGGGCCGACGCCGATGGGCCGCGCACGATCCTCGGCCACGAGGTGGCGTTCGTGGAGCGGAGCAGGCTGGAATTCGGTGAGGCGGTTGCACAGCTCCTCGAACCGGGCGGCCTCGCGCAAGCCATCGATGTGCTCGAGCTGGCGGCGCTGAGGGTCGCGATCATGCGGCGGTATGACGATTGGGAGAAGCTCAAGTGGGTCTGCCTTTTCAACCAGATGGACTTCGCTGCGACTGCGGACGCGCTGAGGGCCAGATCGGATGCCGTGCTTCGCCTGGCGTCGGAACCCGGCGTGGCGGCTTGGCTTCCTTCTCGCGTGGCGGCGCTCATGCTCTGGCTTTCCGGGGATGAGGACCTGGAGGCGCTCGCGGTGGAGCGGGATCCCGACATCGACCGGGGCTTCGACTACGAGGCCGATTACCTGGACGACCCGGCCAACAGCATGATCGCGCTTGAGTGCCGGCACGTCGACCTGACCCTTCTCGACACTCGCTTGCCCCTTCGCCGGCGGATCGACCGGGCGAAGGGCTTCTGGACGGATTACCGCTTGGACCCTCCGCCCTCCCTTGTGCACGAGATGCGGAAGGCGCTGCAGTCGATAGACGTCTCCACGCTTGACAGGGGAGCCTACCATACGATGGAGGATCACGGCTTCGAGGAGATCACAGCGGCGGCCGCCCGGACGGTGCCGGACGCCCTCGCCGCGCTCCATCGCGGGAAGCTGTTGGGGCTGCCGGGCCGCGATGACGAGGCTCGAGCCATGGCCGCCGTCAGATCCACGGAGCAGTTGCTGCTGGTGGACGAGCAGGTTCGGGCTGCGGCCCGCGAGGTCCGTCTCGCCCCGCTCGGGCCGGTGGCGCAGTCGGAGAGCGACGTCCGCAGCCGCATGCTTCTGCTCGAGCTTATCGACCTTCCGGCAGTCCAACGCATCGAGCACATCCTCGAGGCTGGCCTGAGTAGCGTCTACAACGATTACGAGGACCTGCTTCTGCCGCTGGGCGAGGCGGATGTGGACGCGCTGGTCCTGCGCTACCGCGACGCCGCTCCGGCGACCGCGTCTCAGCTCCTCATGCTGCTCGCGATGGTCCATGCCCCGATCGGCGACGCGAGCTGGGATTGGATAGAGGGGCGGGTCATGGACCCAGACCAGGAGAAGCGCGGAATCGCGATGCGCCTGCTCTGCGAGTCCGACGCGAAGCGCCTAGGGCGTGTCCTGGCCGACGATGGATGGCACTGGACCGCCGATGCGACGGTCTGGACCGACCACTTTGGCTCGCTGGCTGTGGCGGCGGCGACCGTTGGACTCCCGTTCGATCAGGTCGCCCCGTCGCTCGCACCATGGCTTCTACCGAGAGCAGTGGCCACGCGCGGTGGATCGCCCGAGGATGTCGAGATCGCGACGTCGATCCTACGCCACGTCGTGGAGGCGCCGGCCCCGGAACCCCTGGACCCGGGTTCGGCGATCGCGATCGTGGACGAGCGGCGCGCCGAGGATCCCGCCGCCGTGACCATGACGATAGCCTATGGGCCCGAGGATGGTTCGCTGGAGGGGCTGAACGCCGCGATGGACGTCGACCGCCGGCGTGAGATCCGCGACAAGGCGGTTGAGACCGCCAAGGAGCGCATCGAACGGGCGCAGGCGGAGGGCGCCTCGCTCCACATGCGGGACTTCCGCTCGCAGGACCTGATCCCGTTCATCGATCACGCGCCCGCCGCGGTCGATGCATGGCTGGAGGGCATGGAGGAGCCGACTGCGGACTTCCGACGCCGCGTCCGCCGGAGCGAGGGGTTCCACGTCGCGCTTTGCGAGGCGCTGCTCCAACGCGATCCCCCGCGCGGTGAGGCGCTTTGGCTCGCACTCCGACAAACCCTTTTGACCACGTTCGTCGGTGACGCCGGCATAGACAAGATGATCCACATCGCCTTCCGGGTGCGCGAGTGCCCGGAGGTCATCCGCCAGCGGGTGCTGTCCGAAGCGATGACGGACCTGGCGCTATTCGACGTCGTTCTGGCCGCCGCCCTGAACGGATGTGGCGGATGGCTAACAGCCATCGTGAAGGCGGACGCGTCCTCGGGGGTGACTTGGCGTCTGCAGCGTAGTCGCAGGATCCGAGCCTTCAACCCGGCCTGGGCTGAGGATATCCCGGAGTGGCCGGTCGGGCCGGGTGATAGTCTCCGTGTCTCCCGCACGCGCGCCGCCGACGCGTGGGTGAGACGAGGTGCGTTCGCGCTGCATTGGTGGGACATTTACTGGACAGCTGCGGGGGACAACGGGGCCTACGCTGCATGGACCCTGCTGCTCAAATGCATCGACCGGCGCGGCCACGTGTGGATGCGCATCCCAGATGACGCCGCCAGCCGCGTGCCGCAGCGCTTGGCCCACTTCAGGGCGAACAGGGATGAACTGCAGAAGGCCATGAAGACCCAGGAGAAGAACCTCGACAGGGAGTTTCTCGGCCGTAGGATCACGAGAACAGTCGGACCGTGGAGGACGCCCTGAACGCAGTGGCGCGAGCACGGCCTCGCAGCGGACGCCTCAAGGTTGTGGAAATGCTGGAGCGCCAGTGCCGTAGTGCCCGGGAAACTGCGAACTTGCCAAGGCGCTCTGACAAACGCTCGCGAGGGATTGAGAGATGGCTTATCCCTTTGCCCAGACGGCGGCTTTTGCCTCGTCGGCGGATGGGCTGGACGTCCGGAATTGCTGCGCCTTCCTGACGGTCTGCTTCGGAACCTTGGAATGGCGGGTTTCGGCAAGAGCAGCCGCGTCGGCGGGAGACTTGGAACGGCTCGAGTTGGTCGAGAGCTGCTGGAAGCGAACCGTCAGCACTTAGGAATTGAAAATCGGGCGAGGGACGGCTGGGCAATGGGTCGGGGGTTGGCGGGTCAGCGGTCAGGGAGCGAGCAACCTCTTCTCCTGCTGACGCCAGCAAGCCGGCACGGCCCCGGTTCCAAGCAGCGCCGCGGTGTTGAGGCTGGCGGGCTGCCGTCCGGCGAGGATCGCGGCCATGACCTTGGGCGAGAGGAAGGCTAGCCGCAGCACGCGAGTCATCCAGGCGTCGGACACTTTCTCACGCGCGCATAGCATGGTGATGTTGACCTCCCCTCGGCTGAGTTCGGTCCACCAGCGTTGCGCCTGGACGACGATCCGGACGAGCGCCGGGTCGGGCGTGGCGCTGGCATGCTGACCATTGTCATGGATCAGGCGCATGGCGCGGCCCGAGCGGGTCAGGCGGATCGCCGCCGTTAGGACCAGCTCCGCGGTCGTGTCTTCGTCTAACTCGACCATCAGCAAGGTCGCGATCTGGCTAGTGGCGCAGTGGATCGCCACCCTGTCCTTCCCGACCGCCACGCGGGTGACCAGCTGGCGCACAAGAACAGGGTCTTTGCGCCTTGCTCTCGCCGCCGCCTCCTTCGCCCGCTGCTCCATGTCGGCGGGCATATGGTGATCGAGCGGCAGACCCGCCTCGATCATAAGCCCAAGCGGATCGTCAAGAGCCTGGGCGATGCGCTCGCTCACCGCCGCTTCGATCTCGCGCGCCGGCACGCGCGTTGTCGCGCCGCCTCGCTCTTCCTTGGCCTGGGAGATATAGTAGCGGTAGCGGGTCTTGCCCTTCACCGCATGGGACGAGATGAGGGGCTCCCCTTTTCCATCGACGATCCTGCCGGCGAGGAGAGCCGGGCTTGAGGCGCGCGCGCCGCTGCGATGGCCTTGCAGGTTCGCCTCGAGCCTGGCCCGTATGCGATCCCACAGCTCGCGATCGATGATCGGCATGTGGAGCCCGGGATAGACATGCTCCTTGTGTTGGACCTCGCCGAGATAGGTCCGGCATTTGAGCATCAGGTAGAGCTGTCCCCGGCTGAACGGCCTGCCGCCAATGCTCTTGCCGCTCGCTGTATGGCGCACAGGGGCGTGCAGGCCCTCACGCTCGAGCGTTTCCGCCAACAGCCGGACGTTGCCGATGTCGAGATAGCGCTCGAAGATCGCGCGGACGATGGCGGCATGCTCCGCGACGACGGCGAGGCTGCGGCCATCGGGCCTGTAGCCTAATGGCGGTATCCCGCCCATCCACATGCCCCTGGCCTTGGACGCGGCGATCTTGTCGCGGATGCGCTCGGCGGTCACCTCCCGCTCGAACTGGGCGAAGGAGAGCAGCATGTTGAGCGTCAGCCGCCCCATGCTGGTGGTGGTGTTGAACGACTGGGTGATCGAGACGAAGCTCGTCCCCGTCTTATCTAAGGCCTCCACCAACTTGGCGAAGTCGAGCAGCGAGCGGGTCAGCCGATCGACCTTGTAGACGACGATGATGTCGATCCGCCCCTCCGCCACGTCCGCCAGCAGCCGCTGGAGCGCCGGACGCTCGAGCGTGCCGCCCGATAGCCCGCCATCGTCATAGCGCTCGGCGACCTCCACCCAGCCTTCGCTCGCCTGGGAGAGGATATAGGCGGAACAAGCCTCGCGCTGCGCGTCGAGCGAGTTGAAGTCCTGGGCCAGCCCCTCCTCGCTCGACTTGCGGGTGTAGATGGCGCAGCGGACCGTCTTCATGCGGCCGCCGTCCTTTTCTTGAGGCCGAAGAAGGCGGGCCCCGACCAGCGCGCGCCGGTGATGGCGCGGGCGACCTCCGAGAGGCTGTTCCACGCCTTGCCGTTCCATTCGATCACGCCATCCTCGCCGATGGTGACGACATGGGCGACGCCGTTCCAGGCGCGCACAAGGCGCATGCCCGGGGTCACCGGAGCGCTGCTGGTCCTGGCCGCCATGAGCTGGGCGAGCATCCGCGCCGCCCCCCGGTCATGGCCGCCCAGCGTCCGCGCCTGGATCTCCCAGGCAAGCGCCAGGCGCAGCATCGCCGGGCTGATCCTGGGCGCTGGTCCCAGGGCCATGGCGCTCCAGCGCTCCCGCAGTTCGCGGGAGGAGAGCGCCTCCAGACCGGCTAGCTCCGCGTCGATCCGCGTCTCCATCGCGCTCATGGGAGCACCGCCGCGCCGGTCAAGCGATAGACCCGCTCCTCGCCCCGCTTGCCCAGCTCGATGCCATGGCCCTTCTTGCGCAGGCCCGTCAGCGCCGCGCGCATCGTATGCGGCAGCCAGCCAGTGGCGTCGATCAGTTCGGCCGGGGTCGCGCCTTCCTCGCGGCCGAGCAGGGCCAGCACCATTTGCGTCTTCGAGCCGGCGCGCGGCGCGGAAGTCGCGGGCGCGGGCGCGGGAACGGTCTCTCCGCCCGGGCCCGCCCCATCGATCAACGCTCGGCCCTTGGCGGTGATCACCAGGCCGAGGCGCTCGCCATCCCGCTCTTCCCACATTCGGCTGGCGTCGCTCGCCGCCACCTCCTCGACCAAGCCGCGCTTGAGCAGCGCGGTGACGGCGACGGCGACATCGTCGGTCTTGCCGGCGATGCTGCCCTTCAAGGGATAGAGATGCCCATTCACCCGCGTGGACGCGGTCGAGAGGAGGATGAGCTGAAGGTCGGTGAGTTGAAGCTTGCGGGGCATGGGTGGTCTCCGTTCAGTGGAGCGGCCCAGCGCCGCTCCCACCACCCAGAGCCCCGGCCAGCAACGGTGGCGGGGCATGCGCGCCGTTCAACTCGGGCGGCGCGACTTTAAGTGCGGGTGCTATCGCTCCGGTGCGCGGCCAAGTCGAGCGCTTTGTTTAGCAAGGATCAGGCGGAGAGCTTGATCAAACGTGTCGGCAACGATCGCGATAAGCTGAACGCCGCGGCGTTGAAGCTGAAGTGACCGCCCCCGCGGGAACGACTCTTCGCCAAGGAGTCCTCCCAGGATGAACAACATGGCTTAGGCGCGCGATGTCACGAGCCTCCATCAGCGCTAAAAAGGTTGGTCGGCTCACCAACCGCGCGGCGGATCCCGGTTCGGGTCCGCCGCCGTTCCGCCCTGTGCAACTGGCGATGCTTGTCGACACTGTACCTACCGGCGCCCGCTGGCTCCATGAAATGAAATATGACGGCTACCGCGTCTTGCTCGCTATCGGTGCCGGCGAGGCGGTCGCGTACACGCGCTCGGGTCTCGACTGGTCGGAGAAGTTCGCGGGCTTGGTCGAGGCGGCGGCCGGGCTTAAGGTAAAGTCGGCTCTGATCGATGGGGAAGCCGTCGTGCTCGACGCCGACGGTCGATCGAGCTTCCAATCGCTGCAGGGCGCCTTGAAAGGCGCGCCGGGAACGATCGACTATATCGCTTTCGATCTGCTGGGTTACGTATGCGTATTGTGGTAGATAATAGGAAGCCGAAAAAGATTCGCCAATTTCAGCCATTGCGAACGCATGAAGGGATATTTACCTGGGATCGGCTGCATAATGCTGCCGTTGTTTCCGGCGGTATTACAGCACTCGGTATCAAGTTCCTGATTCGTGGATCCGTTCAGCAACTGATTGGGAACTATATACCTGTATGGCCCACGCGCCGGTGATCACTCGATCATGGGCCATATAATAACCCGGTCATTTCAACGCGACGGGAGAAGCACCAAAATGCGCGGAGCACATTTACCGTCGATTTGGGCGGCCATTGCCTTGGCAGTCATTTTACTGATTGCAATTCTACTCGGTAGCGGCGAGCCATTCCCAGCGGGGATCGGCGGCAAGCGCTCGGTCAGAGATGTAGCCCTGGCTTTGTGGACGTTTCTCGTCCCAGCTTGGTTTATGATTGAAGAACTTTGGTTTAGCCCTCCCAAGAGTGACCCGGCGGCGATTGAACGCTTCCTCGTTGCGCAGCACAAGGCTCGGGTAACATGGACAGTGATCGGCGGTGCCGTAGCCATCATGATCGGGGTCACGGCTCCCGATCTTCTTGACTGACACCCGTCCGGGCGCTGTCAAAGCAAGGTCCGCCGGGGCACTGTCAAAGCAAAGTCGACCGCGCTAACCAATGAGCATGATCAAGTCCGTCGGCACCCCTCATCGAAACGCCATCTCGTTGATCGAAAGACCTCAAGGAAAGACGCTCCGTCGCCACCTCACAACGTAATAGCCGAAAGTATAAATGTAGGTATCCGAACGTATAGCTATGCCTACCATCAAACAGTGTTGACTCTTTTACGGTAGAGGCAGACGCTGTTGATTAGATGACCAGCCACGGGTCGCATTCAGTGGGGGAAGCGTGATGGCACTTCCGCAGAGCACATCGTTCGAGGCGAGCAAGTTTCCGACAGGCTTTGTCGCTGAGGGAATGGCCAAGACGCGAAAATCGCTCAAGTCGCCAGACGGACCCATGGTCGATCCAGTGGCGGGTTCCCGTTTCCTGTGCCTCGACGATCCGGAAGCGGTAAACGCGTTTCGGATGCGGCTCAATCCGGCTTCGGCCAAGCGGTTCGACGGGCTGCGCGCGACCTCGCCTCGTTCGGGCGTACCAACGCTTGCGGCCGACGGTGCGCGTCTGGTGTACCGCAACGCAAAACTGCCCCAAGGTACGAGATTGAGCTTCGCATGGCACTTCATGGTCTGGGGCGACATGCCGTGGAACGACTTCGCATCCTTCGAGGCGGTGCCTGATGCGCCGGCGGACTACGGCATCGCCCGCTATGTCCTGTGCGATCTCGCGGAGCTCGCGCTTGCCGGGCGTCGGGCGAGCGATTGGCGGATCGCGACATGGACGCTGAACCAGGACTTCTCGGGAACGCTAATATGGACGGTCGCCAACGGGCAGGAGGTGACCGACGCCTCGATCACCGTATGCGCCGACGAAGCGTTCGCCAATCCGCCGGCGCTGTTGATTGATGACATCCGGGTGATCAAGTGATGACATTGCGGTTGATCGGCGCTCTGGCCGCGATGCTGCTCGCGGCAGGCTGCACGACGCGTATCGCAGAACGACCCGACACACCGCGCCCTCCCGCGGCTCCTACGCGCATAGTCACCGCCGATGTCGTCGCAATCAATCAGCCGATCATCTACAACCGCTTCGGCTCGATGAACCCTTGGGGCATGGTCTATGCGCTGCGCGGCGACTTGGCCGACACGCAGGCCGGTGCGGGGACGGCGCGGCTGAAGCCTGATCGCCGGCCACGACCATTGGTGCTGCGCGTCTCCGAAGGCGACGAACTGCACATTCGCTTCCAGAACCTGCTCGCGCCGGCGCAGCGTCTGGACGGCAAGTGCATGGGCACCGATGCGCCGCCGCCATCGCCGCCCTCGCTCGAGGCGGAGGAAGAGGAGGAGCTGGGTGGTGTGAACGCCAAGAGCTTCACCGTGCCCGATCCGCCGAACGACCCCTGCACGCGTCGCGCTGGCGTCGCGATCGTCGGCCTCATGCCGCTCGACGGCGACGATCCGATCGCCACGGGACTCAACAACCCCGCGCCGGGCGAGGCGGCGGTCACATATCGCTATCGGGCCGACAAGGCGGGTTCGTATTTCTTCTCCAGCCTGGCCGCCGTCGCCGGCGGCGAAGGCGACGGCGGCTCACTGACACATGGCTTGTTCGGCATGGTCATAGTCGAACCGAAGGGTAGCCGCTATTACCGCAGCCAAGTAGCGAAGGCCGACCTCGACTGCGCGCGCGACCAGGCGGCGGGCGGTCCGGGCTGTTCGAGCGACCGCGGCGCGGCGTGGCTCGATTATGAGGCGATGCGCGACGGCAAACCGCTGCTCAACATGTTGCGCAAGGCGGCCGACGGCAGCTACGAGATCGTCCATGGTGACCTGACGGCGATCGTAATCGGCGAGGACGCCGGCCGCGTCGGCCAGCCCGCCAGTGATCAGCCGCGAAGCGGCGCGACGGCGTGGCGTGAATTTGCGATCATGTTCCACGACGAATTGAAGACTGTCCACCATCCCGATTTCGCCGTGCTTAACGGACCGACCGGATCAAGACCGGCGGAAAAGGCGCGGCACCAGCAGATGGTGGGTACGCGCGACGGCTTCGGAATCAACTATGGCGCCAGCGGCATGGGCACGATCCTGCTCGCGAACCGCGTCGGCAAGGGGCCGGCGCGCAACTGCGTCGACTGCGCCTATGAGGAGTTCTTCCTGGGCAGCTGGGCAAACGGGGATCCGGCGCTGCTCGGCCAATATTCCGATGATCCCAGCAACGTCTATCATTCTTATCTGGGAGACCGGGTGAAATTCTACAACGTCCATGCGGGCCCGAAGGAGACGCATGTCTTCCACCTGCACGCCCACCAGTGGCTGTCACAGGCGACGCAGAAGACCGAAGGCGACGACAAGCCTTCATCGAAGGGCAACTATCTCGATTCTCAGTCGATCGCGCCGTTCCAGACGTTCGGCTATGAAATCTATTACGGCGGCACCGGCAACCGCAACCTGACCCCGGGCGATTCAATCTTTCACTGCCACCTTTATCCGCACTTCGCGCAAGGGATGTGGGCGCTGTGGCGGGTTCACGAAGTGCTGGAGGATGGCGCGCGCAAGCTGCCCGACGTCGGCGGAGCCTGGGGCTTCAAGGACGGCGAGGGCTGGCATTACGATGCCGCCTCTTACGCCGGCCCCGGCACCGACAAGGCGACCGGCGTACACGGGGCGGGGACGCCGATTCCGGGGTTGGTGCCGCTGCCCGGCCAGGCGCTCCCGCCCGAGCCGACCTATGGCAATTCGCCGCCGGTGCGGATGGCAGACGGCGCGACTGCACCAGTAATGCCGGGCTATCCCTTCTACGTCGCGGGCAAAGCCGGCTATCGCGCGCCACAGGCGCCGCGTGACTTGGCCGAGGACGCCGGTCTGCCGCGCCACATCACGGAAAGGCCCGCGAATTGCACTGGCGAGATCAACGGCTGTGCTCGCACCATGCCGACGCTGACCGCGGCGCTGGATGCAGGCGACATGACGTTTCCAATCAAGAAGGTGAAGCTCAGCATTCTGCCGGCCGCCGGCGACAGGTTCGAACGATCCGCGATGAACTGGCACGCCGGGCGCGCGGCGGATCTCGATCCTTATGATCCTGCACTGCCCACGAACTGGTTCCATCAATCGCGGCTGGTTGAAAACAATGTCGCTGCGCCTTTCCTGGTGAACGGGCTGGAGGCGGCACCCGGCGCTCCCTTCGCCAATCCGTGCCCGCTGAAGCCCGGCTCTGGCGATCATTGGGCGCGAGGCCTGCCTTCGCTCGCGACGCGCGAGCGCCGCTACGACGTGTCGGCGATCGAGTTGCAACTTGTGGTCAACCAATATGGTTGGCACGACAAGCAGGCGCGCATCAACGTGCTGGACGGCGATGTGGCCGATTATGAGGAAAAGCGCCGCGCCGCGGACCCCTTCTTCTTCCGTGCCAATTCGGGCGAGTGCATCGTTTTCACCCACACCAACCGTACGCCGGGGCACACTAGGAAGGACGCCTTTCAGGTCGCCACGCCCACTGACGTGATCGGCCAGCACATCCACCTGGTGAAGTTCGATGTCACTTCGTCCGACGGCTCGGCAAACGGATATAATTATGAGGACGGCACGCTTGCCTATGATCATATCGAGCATCTGATCGCGGCATCGAAGGCGCCGGGTGGCTCGGCGGTGGACAGCGCGACAGGCGCGCCAATGACGCTGACTGCCAAGACGTCCGGCGGAAAGCCGGTCTTTCAGAGCACGATTCAGCGCTGGTGGGCCGATCCGCTGCTCGACGGCGAAGGCAAGGACCGCACGATCGCGACGGTCTTCACCCACGACCATTTCGGCCCGTCGTCGATCCAGCAACACGGCTTCTATTCGGCGCTTCTGGTCGAGCCCGCGGGCAAGGGATGGGAATCCACATGGAAAAAGCCGGACGGCTCGCCGCTCACCTCCGGCGTAGGGACTCAGGCGATCATCGAGGTTCCGGCCGATGCGACCGACATATCGCCAAACCTGCGCAACGTGCGGCGCGAGTTCGCGCTGGCGGTGGCCGATTTCGCACTGCTTTACGATAGCAATGATCGGCCGATCGCGCCGCCGCATGGAAATCCCTCGCGACCCGAAGCGATCTCGGTCGATCACCACGACCCCTATCTGTTCAATTACAAGAACGAGCCCGTTCCGCTGCGCGTGGGCAACTCCGCCGGCTCGGGTTGGCGCCAACGCACCGATAAATATGGCGACATGGCCAATTTGTTCGACTCGACCGTCCACAAGGACAGCCCGCTCACCGGCACGCTGATGTCGACCGTCGACCTGCGCAAAAACCATGCGCCGGGTGATCCGTCGACCGAGATTTTCGAGGCCTATGACGGCGATACGGTCCAGGTTCGGCTGGTCCAGGGCGCACAGGAAGTGCAGCATAATTTCACGCTGCATGGCCAGAAGTGGCGACGCCAGGCCGCCGAGCCGGCGTCGCCCTGGGTTTCTTCCCAAGAGATCGGCATCTCCGAGCATTTCGAGATGGAAATGCAGGTCCAGCGCGCGACCACGGGGAACCCAGCCAAGCTCACCAGCGACTTCCTCTATCACGCGGGCTCCGTGGATTCCTTGTGGAATGGCGCTTGGGGTTTCTTCCGCAGCTATGCTGAACCGTCCCTTACCCGCGATGTCGCTCGCGGTCGCGAGACATTGCCGATCCGCTGCCGGCTTGCCGTCCTCGGCGCGCCTGCTGCGAGCGCCGGCGACGCCGAATGCGGCGGAGCGCCGCCGGCCACGGCGGCAAACAAAGCGCCAATCGTCGGCGGGTTCGAAGGGCTGGGCAGCGGCAATGCGTTCCGCGTGCCAGGTGCCTGGGGGCGCCTGTTCTGCATCGAAACGGTGGCCGGGCCACTGACCTACAATCCTGCTGGTCAGGCGATCTCCGATCCAAACGCTTTGCGCTTCAAGCTTGCCGCTGCGTACCGGGTCCCGCCCGACCGGATGAATAATCCGCCGAACTGCCCGCGCTCCGGATCGACGCTGCCGCTCAATCTCGAAGCGATCGCACTGCCGCCTGATAGCGGCCGGCCGTTGCTGTTGCGAGTGAAGAGCGGCGAAATGGCGATCGTCAATGTCACCAACAGCCTGCCCGAGCAGCTGTCGCGTACCCAGGACAACGCCATGCTGCCACCGATCGTCTCGGCCGCCGCAGGCACCACTCTCAACGATTCGCTGCTGCCCAGTTCGCGTGTTGGTCTGCATCCTGGGTTGATGAGCTATGCGGTACGCCACAATGATGGCGCGCGGGTCGGCCTGAACAGCAACGCAAGCGCCTCGGTCGCCAGCCCAGGCGGTACGGCGACGGCTTATTGGTATGCCGGAACAGTCGAGTTCGCCACTGGCGGCGGTACCGTCCCGGTGACATTCAAGCCCTTCGAGACCGCCACCGGCATGGTCGCGACTCTGTCATCGATGGCCGATCCGATCCGCCATCCCGCCGCCGGCCTGGTCGGCGCGCTGGTGATCGAGCCGGCCGACGCTGACCTCGACGGCGCCTATGCGACTGGCAACGTCCGGGACGGCGGCATTTCCGCGCGCATCTGCCGCGACGGCCGCCCGCAGGACTGCTGGGACGAGTTCGTCGTGGTCTATCAGGATGGCCTGAACCTTAAGCAGACTGACGGATCGGGCGCGCTCAAGGCGATTCCCGACTGTCATATCTGCGACGACAGTTACGACACCGGCGACGTCGCGGTGAATTTCCGCACCGAACCCTTCTGGGCGCGGCTCGGCCTGCCGCGCGAGGATTCTGAACCCGATCCCGAGGCGGAGGGAAGGCCGGTGCTCGTCAACCTTAACAAATATGAGATCCCCGATGGGCTGTTGCGGCCGGGCTTCCGCGGACGCGGCGCTCCGACCTTCTGCACGCTGCCCGGCAGGCGAGTGATCGTCCACGCCGTCCATCCCGGGGGGAGGGCGCGCCAGCGCGCGTTCGTCACCTACGGCCTACAATATGACGATCTGAACATGCCGAGGTTCGGCTCACCGCATTCCAGCCTCCTCGGCCCGCAGAAGGCGGCGACGATCGATCTGGGGCGGGTGGGCGACGGCTTGTGGCTCTATCGCGACGGCCCCGCATATATCACTTCGAGCGGCTCGTGGGGTTATATCGACGCACGCGCTACAAAATCCGACGGCGCGTGCGCTACCACTCCGTGAAGCGAATGGCCGTCCTCGCGTGCGCGGCACTTCTCCTTGGCGGCGCCGGTCCGGATGATCAGGTGATCCGCGTATCCGCGCGCGCCAGCGATGGCGGCGAACTGCGCGCCGGTGTGCCGATGCGCGTCGATGTCAGCGTGCGTGATCCGGCGAGCAACACGCCGCTCAGCGGGCTGACGCCGGCGCTATGGTTGGCGCCCGACGATGGCGAGCAGGGCGAGAGACGATGCGAGCGGCTCGTCAACCGGCTGGCGGCATCCGCTGTGCCGCCCGAGGGCACCGTCGAGGCCAATGGCTTCGACCTCATCCAAGCGACGGAGGACAGCAAGCTCGCGCTGGTCGATCCACTGCTCAACTTGGCATCGGCGAACATAAAGGCGGTGATCAACCTGGGCAGCGTGCCCCGGGATTGGGCGCTCGATTCGAGCGGCGCGATGCTGGCCCTGGCGGTGCCGGGCGTCCCCGAACTGCAGCTGATCGACATGAACCGTTTTGCCGTTGCGGCGACCGTGCCACTGGGCGCGGAACCAAGCGCTGTGAGAGCTGATGGCCATGGATTCCGGGTCGGCACGGTGGACGGCGCGATCGTCGCGGTCGGCACTGACGGGCGCGCCGGCGCGCCCGAGCGGATCGGGACCGGCGCTGTCGCTCTATCGGGCGCGGGCGAGACTATTGTCTCGCTGGCTCTTTCCGGCAACGGCGCCTTCATCCGGCGTGGCCGGGGGCTGGTGCGGTTCGCGATCGGCTCGCCGGTGGCGGCCGGGATATATTCTCCGCTTGCCGACGCAGCCTTCGCCCTAACCGCCGAGGGAGATGCCTTGGTGCGCGTGCCGCAGGACCGGCCTGATGCGTTGCAGCGCATAGCGCTCCAGCGCAAGGCGCGCGCGATAGCCGCAAGCCCTGACGGACGATGGCTCGCGCTGATCGCGGCGGACGGCGCGGCGGTCACGGTGATCGATGTCGCGCGGGGCCGCGAACGCTGGACGATCGCCGCCAACGATCCGGTTATCGCTGCCGATTTCAGTGATGCCTTCCTTTACTTGGTACACAAGCACCAGGGCGGCGCGACCCGTGTTGTATTCGATCCAGCCGGCGGAGCGCCCGGGACAGTGACGATCGCCGCCGGTTCGACGCGTGAGGCCGAGCAGCATGCCGGCGCGCTGCCGCTGATAGCGCATATCCCACGGGCGGGCGTCCTCGTCGCAAGCGGCCGCGATCGCGCCGCCTATATGATCAACGACGACAATGCGCAGGCCGCCATGTCGAGCCTGCCGTTGCGCGCGGGCGCGCCCGCCGGCATATTGCTCCGCTATCGCGGGCTTGCGCCGACGGCTCAGCCCGGCAGTTACGACGTACAGGTAGTCGTGCCGCAGGGCGGGGCCTATCTGGCAGTGGTTCGGACCGAGCAGCCGGCGGTGGCGCATTGCGCGCGACTGATAATAGCGGGCCCTGCCGGAACCGGCGCACCAACATCGGCCGCATTGCCGCAGGCGATAGAGCGACATCTTTCGACCAGCCCTCGAATCTTACCGGGACCGCAATTTCTGCGCTTCATGATAAGTGGGGAGCCGGCGGCGCGTCTCGCCGGCGTCACCCTGGTGGGCGACGGCTGGCAGATGTCGCCGCGCGATATTGCGAGCGATGGCCAGGGGTTCTCCGCGCCGGTTGATCTTGCCGCAGGGCGCGGCTTCACGCTGTTCGTCCGCTATCGCGATGAGCGCGGCGAGGGCATACTCAGCACATTGGTAGAGGTGCCGGGCCAATGATCATCGACGCAACCAGTTCCGTGGCGCGGCGCGACCTGGTGTTCGGCGGTCTCGCCGCGCTGGTTTCGACGGGTGTCGCGCAGGACGCCGTCGCCCAACAAAGGCGCGCACTGCGTGTTCCCGTTAGGCTGACTGAGATGATGGTCCGCGATACGCGCGCAGGCCGGCAACTGCGCCTTATTAGAGATATTATGAGCCAGCGTGTCGTGGCGCTCACCTTCTTCTTCACCGGCTGTTCGACTGTCTGTCCGATCCAGTCGATGGCCCTGAGCCGCGCGCAGCCCCTGCTCCAGCCGCTGCTCGGCCCTCGCGCGGTGTTCGTCTCTATCTCGCTCGATTGGTTCGGCGATACGCCCAAAGCGATCGAAAGCTTCGCCCAGGCGCATCACGCCGGGCCGCACTGGCGATTTCTGAAGGCGCCGCTCGGCGCGGTGGACAATCTGCGCCGGGGATTCGAAAGCTATGATCCCCAGCGCGACAATCATCCGCCGGTCATCGCCATCGGCCGGGCTGGAGCGCCGAACTGGAGCCGGCTGTACGGCAATCCCAGGCCCACCGATATCGCGACCGAGGTACGCGCATGGGCCGCCTAGCGGCGCTCGCGGTCGCCCTCCTCGCATCGCAGCCGGCTGTCGCTCCACCCGATTCCGGCCGCGCGATTTACGAGCAAGGTATCGGTCACGATGCTTTGAGCGCGACGATGGGCGATCCGCCATGGCCGATTACACCGAGCGCGCGTGCCTGCGCCGCGTGCCATGGCGCGGCTGGCTTGGGCGCCAGCGAGGGCGGCATCGCCGCGCCGCCGCTTGAATTGTCGGCGCTGTCCGTTGCCCAGGCGGTCGAGCGGCTGGCGACAGCGCTTCGCCACGGGCGCGGAAATGATGGTCGGGCCTTGCTCGCCGCAATGCCGCGTTATACGATCTCTGACGGCGATCTCGCGGCTCTCGCCATCTATGTGCGCAGTCTTCCCTATCCTCCACAACCCGGCCTCACCGCATCAAATCTGGCGATCGCGCTTGATCTTGACGGCAGCGGCTTCACGCGGGGCGAGCAGATACGGCTGCGCGAGCGGTTCGGCTCGACATTGGCCCGCACGAACAACGAAGGCGGGTTGTTCGGTCGCGAGCTAACTCTGGCGGCCACGCCGGGCGAGGCCTTCTTCACGATCAGTTGGGCGGGCCTTGCCGACCACCCGAGCCTGGCAATCGTCGCCCGCCCTCCCGGCGGCGCTGAATGCGCAGCGTGCTGCGCATCGCTTCACGCCGATCTTGATGCGCAGGTCGAGTGGCTCGAACATTGGCTCGGCGCCCGCAAGGCAGCGGTGGCATATCACGGGTCTCTGGCAGCCAAGTTCGCGCAGCCGGGCCCGCCATCCCACCCGACCGCCACGGTGCACGTCGGCCCGCCAGGCGAGCTGGGAACACCGCCAGCCGGTCCGCTATACCTCTTTGCAGATCTGGGCCGGCCGGCGAAGTCCTTGGGCGACCGTCCGGATACCTATCTGGTCTCCGCATTCGATCTGGAAGCGCGCCTTTCAGCAGTTGATGCTCTAGCGGCGGCCGACAGGTCCTTCGCCGACGCACCCCGCCTGGCAAGCGCCGCAGTCGAACTCGGTGGCGCGCTCGCGCACATGCTCGACGCGCTCACGGCCGGGGGACGGCGGGTACTCCGGTACGAGGTGTGTCGACGCTTGCGCGAAACGGTGCCCGTGCGCTACGCGTTCACCGTCTTCGATATGGCCAGAGGCGTTGTTATCGCCCGATCTTCCGGTCTCGAACCTGCGATGTGAACTTCTTGGGTGGTGAGAAACACTGTGGGGCTGGCGCTGTCAAAGCAACTCCAAGGGCACTGTCAAAGCAAACTCCACCGCGCTAACCAGCGAGCATGACCAAAGCTGCTGGCAATCCGTTCCGCTATTTCAACTCGTCACCCGAGGTGATCCGCCTCGTGGTGCTGATGTACGTTCGATATCCGCTGTCGCTGCGCAATGTAGAGGACCTGCTGTTCGAGCGCGGCATCGACATCTGCCACGAAACGGTGCGGCTGTGGTGGAACAGGTTCGGCCCGCTGTTTGCAGGCGACATCCGGCGGCAGCGGGTCAGCCGGATGAGGGGCTTCCGCCAGTGGCAGTGGCATCTCGACGAGATGTACGTAAAGATCAATGGCGAGATGGTGTATCTCTGGCGCGCCGTCGATCACGAGGGCGAGATTCTCGAGAGCTACGTTACGAAAACGCGTGATAAAAGAGCGGCTCTAACCTTCATGAAGAAGGCGTTGAAGCGGCATGGATCGCCCGCTGCTGTCACAACCGACGGGCTTCGCTCCTATGGCGCGGCCATGAACGACCTTGGTAATCGCGAGAAGCAGGAGATCGGTCGCTGGGCCAACAATCGCGTCGAGAACAGCCACCTACCCTTCCGACGACGGGAGCGAGCCATGCTGCGCTTCAGGCAAATGAAGGCGCTGCAGAAGTTCGCCTCGGTTCATGCCAACCTGCACAACCACTTCTCACTGGAACGCCATCTCATCGACCGACAGACCTTCAAGGAAAGACGCTCTGCCGCCCTGGCAGAGTGGCAGTTGATCGCGAGCTAGCCTCCTGCCCTCCCAGCCTGAAATGCATCCGGTGGAGACGAGTTCGCATTAGACTGACAGCACCACGCTGGGGGATCGAAGGCTTCTTCGCAAAGCTCAAGCAATCGCGCCGCATCGCCACCAGATACGACAAACTCGCCGCCAACTCCCTCGGCTTCGTCAAACTCGCCAGCATCATGCTATGGCTCAAATAGTTAAATTATCACTACAGCCTAGCGCGGTGCGGCTGACGCGGCCCTGACGTTCGTTTCCGTCGAGCCGGCAGGAGTAACTTCGCTCATCCGCTTTCCACCCGCGCCGCCATCATGATGTCGAACTGTCGGGATTGGGAAGCCCCCGCGGCAGGATAAGTGTAGCGCGCAAGCCAGGACGGTTGTCCTCAAGGCGGAAGTCCCCCCGGTGCAGCGATGCAACGGCGCTAACCAGGCTGAGGCCAAGCCCGCTTCCAGGGGTGCTCCGCGCGCCGTCGAGGCGACCGAACTTGCGCAGCGCTTCCGCTTGCCGGGCGGCTGGAATGCCCTTGGCCCGGTCCGCCACGGAAAGATGCACGTCCGTGTCCATGGCCGAGGCCTCCAGCATGATCTCGCCGCCGTCCGCGCCATATTTGAGCGCGTTGTCGATCAGGTTCGCCAAGGCGCGGGCGACCAGTCCGCGATTACCATCGACATTGAGGCCTTGCGCCCAGTCGACCGTGATGCTCACCCCACTTGCTTGTGCCGTGGGCTGATAGATTTCGCACAGGTCGCGCAGCATCTCGCCGGCATCGAACCGTTCGAAGTCCCCGCGCCCGATGCCTGCTTCGGCGCGGCTGATCTCGAGCGCGCTCTCCAGCATGTGCAGCACGCGCGTCAGTTCCTGCGCGATGATGTTGAAACGACCATGCTGGTCGCTGCCCGGCGCTTCGGCCAGCGCCTGCGCGATCTGGATGTGGATATGGGTGAGCGGCGAGCGCAGGTCGTGTGCCAGCGCATCGGTCAGCGTGCGATGCTCCTCGACGAGTAGTTCGATCCGATCGAGCATCGCGTTGAGCGACATGCGAAGGCGATCGACCGGATCGCCGCTCCCATCGATCTCGGCGCGGCACCCGAGGTCCCCGACAGCGACATGTTCGCCGACCAGGGAAATGGCCTCCACCATGCGGTTCATCTCCCGCACGATGACGATGCTGCCCAGCAGGCCGATGGGAACGGCGAGCGCGAATGCCGCGACTAGCCCGCGCAGCAGCGCCTCGCGCATCGAGGTGCGGTTATCCAGCAATCCTCCAAGCAGCAGGCGATAGCCCGATGCGAGACGCGTCGTCAGGACGAGGAAATCCTCTGGCTGCTGCGCGCCATCGCGGTGCAGCGTGACCGGCTTCCAATCCTGCGGTGCGGCGAGTCCTTCCGGCCAGGCCGCGAGATTCCCGGCAAGCTTGCGGCCTTCGCTATCGACCAGCAGGATCGCCGTCGCGTCCTGAAAGGCCCGGCTCGCGCGGCCCGCCACCGCCGTCTGCAGTTCCGCGATGCCGCCACTGTCATAATGCCGCAGGAGATTCCCCTGCCGATATTCGAGCGGCCGTTCGAAATCCGACAGGAGAATATGGTCGATCTCGAAATAGACGTAGAGCTGGACCGGCAGGATGCATACCAGGCAAAGCACGAGGTGGAGCAGCACGAAGCGGCCGCTCGTCGATCGCCACGGCGCAAGCCCGCGTCGCCGCTTCAGACGGGACACGCTGTCGAGCCTGGGAACCTCGCCTTTCATTTACGCTCCTTGCAGGCTCCGTCAGCCGAGGCGGGGTATTGTCGCTTCGTAGACGCGCGATCCGGCCCAGTCGTAGAAGGTCAGATCAAGGGCATCCGATGTCAGCCGATAGAAGGACAGGCCCGAACAGGCTACGGCAAACCGCGTGCCTTCGACATTATCGACCGGACGCACGGTCGATCCGCAGCCCGTGGCGATGAAATGAATCCCATCGCGCTCGATATGCTGCATGTCGTGATCGTGGCCGCAGGCATAGACCTTCACGTCGTGGCGCTTGAGGATCGGCAGGAGGTCGCGCACAAGGTCCTTGCTGTCCCCGTGCCGGCCGCCGGAGAATATCGGGTGGTGGCCAAAGACGAGCTTCCAGGGCGCGTTCGATTTTCCAAGCGCTTCGTCGAGCCAGGCATATTGGGCCGCCGGATCCTGGTCATGGACATGATGATCAGCGGTGGCCGCCAGCTCCTTGCGATAGCCGGCGATCAGCGGCGGCGTGTCGATCATGAAGAAGTCGGCATGCGCCGCGCCCAGCGACGCGCCCTCGACGACATAGTAGCGGCCGGGCATCGTCCAGCGGCGGCTATGGTGTGAATAGTCGATCTGCGCCTGCGGGTTGCCCCGATAGTCGTGGTTGCCGAGGATCGGATACCAGCGCCTTTGCAGAGAGGGCGCCGTATAGACGTCGTCGAACGATTCCTTCCAGTGCGCGTCCGTCACCAACGCCACGCCCGAACCGTAGAAATTGTCGCCCAGCGCGAGGGTGAAGGCGCTGCCCTGCTCCTCGCCGATGCGCCCCATCTGCCCCGCCACCGCGCGCTGATGCGGCTCGCCGCGCCGGCCCCAGTCGCCGATCGCGATGAAAGCCAGCCCGTCGGCGCGGTGAGGCTTGGAGCCAGCGAGCGCGCTTGCGGGGGACAGTTCCCCGTGGCCGCCGCTGCCGCAATCGCGCCGATAAGACTCCGGCGGGTGAGAGATACATCCATGAATATTCCGCCTCTTGCGATTAATTGAGCTTATCGAGCGACTGAACATGATCCGCCGGTCCAAAACGATAGCCGACGCCGCGAATGGTGTGCAGCAGGGGCAGAAGGCCCGGCCGGTCGATTTCCCTGCGGAGATTGCTGACATAGACGTCGATCACATTGGTTCCTGGATCGAAATCGTAATTCCACACCTTCTGGAGGATCATCGAGCGGGTGACGACCTGCCCCTGGTTGCGCATCAGGAACTCAAGGAGCTGGATCGCACGCGGCTGTAGCAGCAGCGTTTGCCCCGCCCGTTCGGCTTGCGAGGTCAGCAGGTTGAGCTTCAGGTCGGCACAGGCAAGACGAGTGACCATGGCGGAAGACGCGGCGCGGCGCCGGTGCATCACCTCCAGGCGGGCGAGCAGTTCGGTCATGTCGAAGGGCTTGACCAGATAATCGTCCGAACCCGCGCGCAGTCCCCGCACACGTTCATTGGTCGAGCCAATAGCCGACAGGAAAATGACTGGCGTATCGATCCCCTGGTCCCGCAGCGCCTCGAGCAGCGACAGCCCGTCCATCAGCGGAAGCATCCGATCGAGCACGATCGCATCGAATCCGTCGCGGCGGGCCGCAGCGAGGCCTACCGCGCCGTCCGCCGCCCACTCGACCACATAGCCGCTCGCCTCCAGCTCCGACTGGAGGAAGGTGGCGGTGCCGACATCGTCCTCGATCACCAGGACGTTGCGGCGCTCGCGATCCCGCTCCCCGCCATCCGATCCGTCGCCATGCGGTGCGCGCTTGCCTTCAACCGTCATTACAGCTTCTCCAGCGATGTCCTCAGCGACGGTCGAGACGGAAGCCAGCACTTTGCCCATCCTGCATTTATATTCCAACTGACAATGGAGAGTGGCCAAGTCCTCGAACATCCCGGTTCAAGGGCGATCGCGCCGTGGTTCACATCTTTATCCGTGAATGCCAGCTATGGAAACGTCACGACGCTTCTATGACAGCCCGAAACATTAGGAATTTTTAAGAAATGGGTGCCTGCCCGTGTAACAACTTTGTCATGGCCCTAATTTAGTCGGCCATTGCGTAGGAGGCAGCAACCCATAAGATGATTGAAACCGTGTTAAGAATAAACACGTAAATATTGGGAAGCTCACGGAGAATAATAATAAAGACGTGGTGATCACGTAGAATTACACCTTCTCCGGGAAAAATTCACTGTGAGATATTCTAAGGTTCTGGGCTTTCATGGTCCAGATCGTGGAGAAGCGTGCTCGTTACTTTGGGGTGATCGGGGTCGCCGTTATTCGAAAATTGGGGGACAAGACATGAGGAAGTTTCAGCCTGCCAGGCCTTCTGCCATGCTCGCTTCGACCGCGATGATCGCGCTTGCCGCCGGCACCGCCCATGCGCAGACCACGACAACGACCGAAGCGAGGAATGCGGATACCGCCGAAGGAACGGTCACGGGCCGTGTATATGATGAGGCGACGGGCCGTTCGCTGCGGGGCGCGATCGTCCGGGTGGTCGGCAGCAACGCGCAAGACTATACGCGCGAAGATGGACGCTTCCAGGTCGCCGTTCCGGCGGGGCGAGTCACGCTGCGGATCGACTATGTCGGTCTCGACCGGGCCACTTACACGGTCGACATGCCACGGGGCGGTCATGCGGAGGCGAATATCGGCCTGATGAGCCGCGCGCTGAGCGGCGAGGACATCGTCGTTCGCGCGGCCGCGAGCGGACAGGCGCTGGCCATCAACCAGCAAAAGACGGCTAGCGGCATCGTCAACATCGTGTCCGAAGAGACTTTTGGGCCGTCGCCCGACGGGAATCTCGGTTACGTGTTGCAACGCTTGCCGGGCCTGAGCGTCGATACCGATCAGGACGGTTCACCCACCGGGATCAACATTCGCGGCATCGAGGGCGACTACAACTCGTTCCAGGTGGACGGCAACCGTGTGCCGACCTCCGGCGGCGGGCGCGGGCTCGCGCTGACGCAGTTCTCGGGTGACGGCATCACCAACATCGAAGTGATCAAGGCGCCGACGCCCGACCGGGACGGCGACGCGATCGGCGGCATCGTCAATGTGGTCACGCGCAGCGCGTTTCAGCGCAGCGGCCGGCAGATCAGCGTCGACGTCGGCGGCATCTACAGCGACCTTCCCGAAAAGTTCGGCCATGCCGTGACCGCGCAATATTCGGACATCTTCAGCGTCGGCGGCGGCGATCGCAACTTTGGCGTCAGCGCGACCATCAGCAGCTATCAGACGGACCGCTATTCGCTGAACCGCGACATGGACTGGGTCCAGGCGACCCCGGCGAACAATCCGCCGTTGAACCTGGGTCAATATTCCGACCCCGTCTGGTTCATGGAGGCGTCGCACTGGGAATATGACACGCGCGTCACCAAGACGCTCACCGGCAACCTCAATCTCGATTTCCGGACGGACCCGTTCAACTCCTTCTATGCGCGCTTCTTCTACAGCAACGCCGACCGCCATGGCGTCAAATATGAGACCGACGTCGACATCGACACGCAGTTCCAGGATGCCGTGGATGGCAGCAAGACCTATGCCGAACTGACGCCCAGCTCCGGTCGCGGCACGCCGGGCGACGATGGCTCGCAGGGCTCACGGGGTTGGATCGGCACCGAGGATGATCGCAAGACCGAACTCTATTCAATCAATCTCGGCGGTCGTCACGAAAGCCCGAACAGCCTCCTCACCTACGACCTGTTCTACTCCAGGAACAAGCAGAAGACGACCAACGACAACGAGCTGAACTTCCTGATGGAGCCGGATGATCCGTGGCTTCTGTTCGAATACCAGCTCGTCGACGTGTCGCGTGGTGAAGTCGTCATCAACGAACTGAGCGGCCAGGATCCAACCGATCTATCGCTGGTCACCGAAGGCGAGCTGATCCTGAACAACTCCGTTCGCACCGAGGATGTCTTCAGCGCGCGCGCCGATTTCGAGCGCAGCTTCAACCTTGGCTCCAGCGTCTTCACGGTCAAGACAGGCGCGAAATATTACCACAGCAAGCCCCGCTTCGATCAGGTATCCGACATCTATTCGATGGACGAAGACTTTCCCTATGCTCAGATCGTAAGGCCCAACAACAGCGTCATCCTCGGCGGAACCAAATATTTCGACGTCATTCCGGCCAATGGCGTCGCTCTGCTGCGGAGCAACCCCGAACTGTTCAGCTCTGAGGAAGAGGACTCGCTGGAGGGCAGCTATTTTGAGGATTATGACGCGTCCGAGAAGACGGCGGCGGGATATATCATGGGAACCTGGCGTATCGGCAAACACACCATCCTGGGTGGCGTGCGGTACGAGCATGTGGATTGGAAAAACACCAACTACCAGGTCAGCTATCTCGATGAGGAAGCCAGCTTCACGCGAGTCAAGCAGGGCGACACCTATGGCAACTGGCTGCCGAGCATCCATTTCCGCCACGAGCTCGCCTCCAATCTCATCATGCGCGAAAGCTACAACCGCAGCTACGGCCGCCCTCGGCTGAGCGAACTCACCGCTGGCCGCTTCGTGAATGAAGATGGCGACATAGTGGATGGCAATCCGAACCTGAAGCCGGCCATTTCCGATAACTTCGATGCTCAGCTTGAATATTATACCGCGAATGGCGGTCTATACAGCGTTGCCGTTTTCTATAAGAATGTGAAAAACTTCTCCTATACGCAGGTAAGCGGTTTCACGAATATCGATGCGAACGGTGTTCCTGTCTTCGATCCCGAAGGAGACTTCGAATACGAGATTCCGATGAACGGCTCGACAGCCAAGAATTACGGAATCGAGTTGATCGCGCGCCAGCGCTTCACCTTCCTGCCAGGGGCCTTGCGCGGTTTGAGCGCCAGCCTCAGCGCCACTTTCTCGGACAGCGAGGCGACCTACCCCAATCGCGACGACGACCGCAAATTGCCAGTGCCCGGCTTCTCCAAATTCCTGTTCAACGCATCGCTTGAATGGGCGTGGCGCGGGTTCGAGATCCGTGGCGACTATATCTATCGCGACGACTATGTGGAGGGGCTTGGCGACAGCATCGAGAGCGACGAATTCTATGCTGCCGAGAAGCGCATCGACGTGCGGGCCGCCTATTCCTTCACGAAGAACCTGCAAGTCTATGGCTCCGTCACCAACCTGACCGACGAGCCTCAGGTGTCCTATTCGGGCTATCGGCAGTTCGTGGAGGATGCGAGCCTGACGGGCCGCAAATTCCGCTTCGGTGTCGAGTTTAAGTTCTGATTGGGGAATAGAAAATGCGGAACTCCTTATTGCCTCTGCTGGCTCTGCTCACGGCCTCCTCTGTGAGCCCGGCAACAAGTTACGCGCAGCAAAACCGGAATGACGAAGCGGGGTCACAAGCGCGGCTCAAGACCGGGCAAAAGGCGAAGAACGTCATCCTGTTCCTGGCCGACGCCGGCGGCGTGCCGATCCTGAACGGGGCCAGCCTGCTCGGCTATGGCGAACCGCTTCGGCTGCATATTCAGAAATGGCCGTATCTTGGCCTCAGCGAAACCTCGCCCGTCGATGCCTTCGTTTCGGACTCCGCCAACGGCATGAGTTCGATCGTCACCGGCATTAAAACCCATAATGGCGTCATCAGCCAAGGCCCCGGCGGCGTGCGCGGAAAGCAGGACGGCGCGCCGACAAAAACGGTGCTGGAATATGCCGAGGAGCATGGGCTGCTGACGGGCGTGATCACCACCCAGTCCATCGCCGACGCCACACCGGCCGCCACCTACGCCCATTCCAACGACCGAAAGAAGTGGGGCGAGATTTTTCCGCAAGCCTTTTCGCCCCGGTTCGGCGATGGGGTGGACGTCCTGTTCGGCGCCGGCCGCAAGAAGATTGGCGAGCAGCTGATTGCGGCGGGCACCAGCTTCGATCAGTTGGGCCGGGCCCACAATCGGCCCATCCATGCGGCGCTGGCCGATGTGCAGGCAACCGAGAAGCGGCCTGTCGTCGTGGGCGATAAAATAGATGTCCACGCGGCCACCCTCAAAGCGCTCGACATCCTGCAAAAATCGCCCAAGGGCTATCTTCTCGTGGTCGAATGGGACGCGCACACCGACGACCCGCGCGAAGGGCTCCAGAACGTCGTCGACTTCGACAAGCTGATTGCCGAGGTCGAAAAGCGCGTGAACCTCGACGACACGCTGCTCCTGTTCACCGCCGACCATAGCTTTGGCCTGCAAGTCGACGGTGGCCGCCGTGGTGAGGACCTCCTTGCCGGCTACGACGCGTGGAAGGCCGTGCCCAAGGACAAGGAGAGTGACATCGTTAGGCTCAAAAATGTTATGGTCAACGCCACCCACACCGGGGAAGAAGTGCCCGCGCTGGCGATCGGCGCAGGCGCCGAGCGGGTTCGCGGCTATTTTCCGAACATTTATTTGTTCGACGTGATGATGAAGGCTTGGGGCTGGGAGCCCGATACGGCTCCCCGCAACTGACCGGCGTTCCACGCCCGTCCATTCACACGGCTCCGTCGGCAGGCGCTGCCTGCTGCTGCGGAGCGGATGCTGAGATCTATGCCCCGCTCTACCAAGCCCGTTAACGCGTTCCGATACTTCAACTCGTCGCCTGAGGTGATCCGCCTCGTTAGTCATGATGGCACTGTCAAAGGAAACGGCGACGCGGTACCGGTCGGCATGATCGAGCCCGCCGCCAACCCCTTCCGCTATTTCAATTCATCGCCTGAGGTGATCCGCCTCGTGGTGCTGATGTATGTGCGCTACCCGCTTAGCCTCAGAAACGTAGAAGACCTGCTATTCGAGCGCGGCGTCGACGTCTGCCACGAGACGGTGAGGCTCTGGTGGAACAGGTTCGGTCCACTGTTTGCAGGCGACATCCGGCGCCTCCGCGCGTGCGGCCAGGAAGCGCCATCGCTTTCGCGTAGATCTCGATGTCCGCTGGATCGTAGCTGCTGTGATCATAGAACCGCTCTGCCATGAAGGTCGAAACATAGTCATATTCACGGCCATGAATCAGGCGCTCAGGTAGATCACGGTTCATATGGAAGCCGAAGTGCCAGAGCCTTGCGGTCGTCGCCTCCCATCCGGTCCAGCCTGGAAGCGGAACATCGAGCACGGCCAGGTGGGTGACAGCCTCCCGATAGATGGCGGCCTGCGGCAAGGCGACCATCCCGCCGATGTCATGTCCGCACACGGCGTAGCGTTCATGCCCAAGAGCAAGCACCACTTCATGCGCGTCGCGCGCCATCGTCGCTTTGTCATAGCCACCGTGCGGGCGGTCGGAAAAGCCCGCTCCGCGCAGATCCATGGCCACCACGCTGAAACGCTCAGCCAGCAGTGGCATGATCTTATGCCACTCCCACCAAATTTCCGGCCAGCCGTGAAGCAACAGGATTGGCGGGCCTGAGCCTCCCGTGACGGCATTGATCTTGATGCCATTCGCCGGCACCAGTTGCTGGGTAAACCCCTTCAAAGCTGCGATCATGGTCGCTTTCCAGTCAGATGTGACATTCGGACAGAGCTCGTGACCAGAGTTCAGCGCTGGTCGAAATCGGTGGCGATCGCGATGTCGCGCCAGGCGTCGATATCGCTGCGGAAGGCAGCCAGCTTTCGCTCGGCGATCGCGTGCGCGACGGGGCCTAGCGGCAGATGAAGTGGGGCGTCATCGGCGTCGACTGCCTGCAGGATCACCGCGATCGCCTTGTCGGGATCGCCCGCCTGATTGCCGTCGTTTGTGTCGCGATAGTGCTTGCGCGAGCTCGCGGCATATTCCGGCATCTCGTTGGCCGCCAGTGTGATCGAACGACCAAGGAAATCGGTGCGAAATGGTCCAGGTTCGACGATCAGCACGCGAATGCCAAACGGCTCAAGCTCGCCGGCGAGCGCTTCGGAAATCCCTTCCACGGCAAACTTGGCGGCGTGGTAATAACCTCCGCCGCCACGGCCCTCGATGCCCGCACCGGAAGACATGTTGACGATTATTCCGCCCGAACGTCGTAGGACGGGTAGTGCGGCTTTGGTAGTTTCGATCAAACCGAAGACGTTGACCTCGAACATCGGCCGATACTCCTCTGGCGCGCCCTCCTCGATCGCGCCGAACAGTGCGTAGCCGGCATTGTTCACGAGCACGTCAAACCCGCCAAAGGCCTCTACCGCCTTCGCGACCGCTGCCCTGGCCGCCGCCGCATCAGTCACGTCGAGCGGCAAGGTGATCATGCGACCGTCGAAAGGCGCGGCCATTTCCTCGATCGTCTCAACATTGCGGGCTGTCGCGATGACCCGATCGCCGCGCTGCGCTGCAGCGAGCGCAAGCCGTTGGCCGAAGCCGCTCGAGCAGCCTGTGATGAGCCAGGTTTTCATTACTATGCACCTCCAGATGATGGAGGGAATCTAAGCGTTTAGATTTGTTCTTTAAGCCACATAACTGTACTCTTGCCGTTCAGTTTTGTGTGGTGACCGCGATGGAATGGAGCGACGTCAGGGTCTTTCTCGCGATTGCGCGATCCGGCACGCTCGGCGGCGCCGCGCGGTCTCTGCAGACAAGCCATCCGACCGTCGGCAGGCGCCTTCACGCACTTGAGCAGGCGATTGGTCACACGCTCTTTCAGCGCACTGCAGACGGTCTAGTTCTGACCGAAGAGGGCCATGGGATCATCGCGCTGGCCGAGCAGATGGAAGAAGGCGCGCTGGCCATGGAGCGCCGGCTCGCCGGGCAGGAGCAGGATCTCAAGGGCAGTCTGCGTATCTCGTCGGCGGACTGGTTTGGAGCCTATGTTCTCCCGCCTATCCTGGCGGATTTCTCAAAAGCCTACCCTAATGTCGACGTCGAGATCCTCACCGGCACGCGCCAATTCAGTCTTGCCCAACGGGAGGCCGACGTGGCTTTCCGTATCGTTCCGTTCGACACTGCCGACGTCGTTCAGCGGCGGCTCTTCAGGCTGGAATACGGCGTCTACATCGCCGAGGAGGCGGCTGATCCCAAATATGGCGATGGGACCGATTTCCGGCTGATCACCCATGACACATCCACGGGCCATTTCCCTGACATCGCTTGGCTCATCGAGAGTTTCCCCAACGCGAGACCGGTCCTGCGATCAAACAACCGCAACGTTCAGGGGCGCATGTGCAGGCAAGGCGTCGGCATCGCTGTCCTGCCCCGCGTGGTCGGCAATCAGATCCCGGGTATCCGCAGACTGGAATTGCCGACGCCGCCGCCAACGCGAGATATTTGGATGGGATACCACCGGGACCTGCGTCGTCTTAAGCGTCTTCGCGCGTTCATCTCGACGGTATCGGACCACCTCGTGAACGCGACCGCATGATGTGCGGCCCGGAAATGACTCAAGGTTCCCGGAGAAACTCCAAGATCACTGCTGGCGCGCTCGCGCGGATGGTGGCGCGGCGGCGAGAGGGGGCGTACCCCACATCTGGCCGGGTCTGGCCACCGCAAACATCGCGCGCGACATCTCCTTCCACAATGCGTTGCGGTCGCCGTCCTTCGCGTAGAGCATCGACATGCTGTGCGTCGCGCCTTGCACGTAGCGGAAGTCGGCGCGGCCGCCGACTTTGCGAAACGCGGCATCGAGCCGACGCACCGGACCGTCGAGGTAATAGGAATCGGCGGTCCCAACCACGACATGGACCTTGCCGTTCAGGTGCATGCCCAGCCGCGGCCAGTCGGCTTCGATCCGGTGCCCGATGTCGTAGTGCTCACGCCAATAGGCCGCGACGGCGGGATCGACAGCGCCGGTCTCCCGGTCGAACACAAAGGCGGGCTCGCCGTCCGGTCGGCGCGGAGAAAAGACCCATTCGAACGAGCGGAGCTGCCCGCCTTTGTGACCGAGAACGCTCTCCAGCCGAGCAGCTTCCTCGGTCGTGCCGAGCACCTTGTCGTGATCGCGTTCGAGCGGGCGCAGCTTGCCGTCGGGGGCTTGGTACATGTTCGCGCCAGGCGCGTAGAGATCGACGCCTAGGAAGTCGTGGAAGTCGACCGGATCGGGAGCCGTCGCCCAGCTGCCGCCAAAGAGTTGCGGGTAGCGGATGATGGTCCAGAGTGCGAACCAGCCGCCCGAACTGTGTCCCGTCAGAAAGCGGCCGGACGGTGTGGCGTCCATTCTGTATTTGGCCTCGAGCGCGGGAATAACCTCCTCGACCAGCGCCTCGCCCCAAGGGCCGTTGTTTACGCTGTCGGCAAACTCGGTCGTGCCGGTCGGGGAGGAATGGTCAAGGGCGACCCAGATCATCGGCGGCATGGCGCCGGTCTCCATAAGGTGCCACATGCGCGAAAGCTGCTGGCCGGCCAGCTTGTGCCCCGCGCCGAACGCACCTGTGGTATAGACGGTGGGATAGGTCGTGCGTGACGTGAGCTCGTAGCCCGGCGGGGTCAGCACCCACGCAGCCACGGCCTGGTTCTTACCGCCGAAGCGCGTCAGCACTTTGGATGCTATTCGCTCATCGTGAAGATGCGGACGGGACGCGGCGATCTGCTCCGCCGCAACGGGCGGCAGCCCTGTCGTGTCGAACTGGTCGGTCTCGGGCGGCATCGCGTGATCGAGCGGGATGACCGGGATCGATGGAAGTGGGAAATGTAGCGTGACGACTTTGGATACGAGGTCGCCAGGCCCCCTTCCGGCAAAGTTGTAGTCGCCGTTGCGATCGAGCACCGCCTGCACGCGGTAGCTGCCCGGTGCCAACGTCGTAAAGCTTCTGGGAAAAGCCCCTCTCAGCGTATCGATCGTCACGGAGCGACTGGCTCCGAAACTCGGCAGGTCGCGCGCCGCGACGGAGACGCCCCCTGCGCGCTCCAGATCGACCGCGTCGCTTGTCATATTCTCGTTCGTCGCCGGCGCGGCGAAGACCAGCAGCCGGCCGCTCGCATCATCGGCGAGGTCGGGCTGCAGCGTCACGGCGAAGCGCGTTTCGGGCTCCGCAGCGCCGATGAGGAGCGACGCCAATCCCGACGCCAGGATAAGGCGGGTCGCCTTCGACAATGCCCTGCGGCGCAGTTCAGTCTCGATCATCGTTTCATAGCTCACTCTGCCGCCGCTGCGCTTCATCAAAGCCTTGGGCGGTCGTCAGCGCTTGATCGAGCGCCGCTGCCGCATGGATCACCGTGGTGTCGAAGATAGGGACGGAGCTGTCCTCCCGCCCGACGAGCAGCATGATCTCGGTGCAGCCAAGGATCACTGCCTGTGCGCCAGCCCCGACAAGACGCGCGATCACTGCCCGGTAGGCCTCGCGCGACGAGGACTCGATGCGTCCAGCGACCAGTTCGTCATAGATGATCCGGTGTACGGTCGCGCGGTCCTCCTCGTCGGGAACGATCACCTCCAGACCGTAGCGTTCGGTCAGGCGTCCCTTGTAGAAGTCGTGCTCCATCGTGAACGCCGTGCCGAGCAGCCCGACCTTCCGAAAGCGGGCGGCCACGATCCGCTCCGCAGTGGGATCGGCGATGTGGATCAGCGGGATGCGAACCGCGCTTTGCACGTCGCTTGCCATCCGGTGCATGGTGTTGGTGCAGATCAGAAGCAGGTCCGCTCCGGCCGCCTCCAGCCGCCGTGCGGCGTCCACCATCCGCTGGTGAGGCGGCTCCACTCGCCGGCATGTTGTAGTACCTCGATTTCCGCAAAGTCGAACGACCATAGCAGGCAACGGGCCGAAGCGGTCGCACCCAGGCGCGCGCGAACGCCTTCGTTGAGGAGGCGATAATATTCCGCCGAGCTCTCCCAGCTCATGCCCCCGATTAGCCCGATCATGCGCATCACGCCTCTCCTTTCCAAAGCTGAAGATCGAGCAGCAATGTGGGGATCAGTTCCGACACGGTGGGATGGATGGGCACTGCCCAGCGCAATTGCTCGATCGGCTGGTCGGCATTCATCATGTCGAGGATGCCGTGGATCGCCTCGTCTCCGCTTGTTCCCAGTATCGCCGCGCCGAGGATGCGGCGGGTGTCGGCGTCAGCCACAACCTTCATGAACCCTTGCGTTTGGCCCTTCTCCACCGCGCGACCGACGCGGGACATCGGTCGCTTCGAGTGGAGCAGCCGGCGACCGGTCCTGGCCGCCTCGGCGTCGGTCATGCCTACCCGAGCGAGCGGGGGATCGATGTAGAGCGCGTAGCCCGTTAGACGTTGGCTAACGCGGCGGTCCTCCCCGTCCAGGAGGTTCGCGGCGACGATCTCGAAATCGTTATAGGCGGTGTGCGTGAAGGCGCCGCGGCCGTTGCAGTCGCCCAGTGCCCATATGCCGGGCACGCTGGTCTCCAGCCTGTGGTCGACGGTGATGTAGCCGCGTGCATCCACTGCCATGCCGGCGGCCTCCAGCCCGAGGTCGTCGGTGTTCGGTCGCCGCCCAACCGCCACCAGGACGTGGCTGGCGACGATCGGCCGCGCGTCTTCGGCGCAATCCACGCGCACCTCGACATCCTCGCCGCTGCGGGCGAAGCCGATGCAGTCCGCACCGGTCCGGACCGTGATGCCCTCGGCCTCGAGGATCTGCCTGGCGGCATCCGACACGTCGGGGTCCTCCCGCGCGATGAGCCGGTCCATCCGCTCCACAATCGTGACCTCGGCGCCGAAGCGCCGATACATCTGGGCGAACTCCAGCCCGATGTAGCTTCCGCCGATCACCACGAGATGCCGGGGAAGCGTGTCGAGCGCGACAATGTCGGTGTTGGTCAGGATCGGGACCTGGTCCGCGCCGGGCATGTGCGGCACAATGGCCCTGCCGCCGACGTTGATGAAGATGCGCGGCGCGGTCAGTCGTTCCCCATCGACGGTAACGACGCCGGAACTCTCGAAGCGCGCATGTCCTCGGATAAGCTCTACGTTGGCCATGCCGAACAGCCAGCTCTCGTTACCGGCCCGTCCATCCCGGATGATCCTGTCCGCCCGGTCTGCAACTGCCTTCATGTCGACGTCGACCGCCCCGGCAAAGCTGAAACCATAGTCCGCGCCGCGTCGCGCGGTGTGGATCGCGTATGCGCTTGCCACGAGCGTCTTGGTCGGCCTGCAGCCGGTGTTGACGCATGTGCCGCCAACATGATGGCGCTCTATGATGGCGACCGACAGGCCGGCATCGTTCAGCCGGCCGGCAAGCGCCGGACCCGCCTGGCCGGCACCGATGATGATTGCGTCGAAGCTGCGCATACTGGTTCTACCTCGTGATGTCCGCCCGGCGCGAAGCGCCGCCCGGGAAGGGAATGGGCCTGCACTCGGCAGGCCCGTCAAGGTCAGATGACAATGAGGCGCACGTCGACGTTGCCTCGCGTGGCGTTGGAGTAGGGGCAGGTCTGGTGAGCCGCCTCCACCAGACGCTGGGCGTCGTCGCGTTCCAATCCCGGCAGCGCCACGGCAAGCTCGACATCCAGACCGAAGCCGCCTTCGCTCCGCATGCCGATCCCCACGGTCGCGGTTACCGCCGCAGCGGTCGGCACCTCGAGCTTCAGCTGATGCGCGGCGAACTTCAGGGCGCTTAGGAAGCATGCGGCGTAACCCGACGCGAACAGCTGTTCCGGGTTGGTCCCTTCGCCGCCGGGCCCACCGAGCTCCTTCGGCGTGGACAGCTGGAGGTCGAGCTTTCCATCTTCGGTGCGGGTGCGGCCGTCACGGCCCCCATTCGCGGTGGCGGCGGTGCGGTATTTAACGTCGACAGACATGGCTCAGTCCTTTCGTGCATGCGCAGGCAGGTCCTGCGCCGAAGATGATAGAGACGCGCGTCAGGCCGCAACGGCCTTCGAGCGCCGGCGCGCGCCGCTGATGGTCAACGAGACCGCCGAGATCAGGAAGTAGAACGCGCCGAAGGCGGCGTAAGGCGCGATGTCCGCGATGCTGACCGGCGCCGTGCCGACAGCCTTGCTGAGCATGTGCGCCCCAGCGAGCCCCGACTGGGCGCCGCTCAGGATCATGGCCCACTGCGCACCATAGGACTTCCAGCGGCGTACCCCGGTGAGAAGCTGGAAGAGGCCGGAGAGCACCGCCCACACGCCGAAGATCTGGAGGACCGCATGCATGCCGTGCGGCAGAGTCGCGGCGACGGCGACGGCGGTCACGACGCTGACGGCGAAATTGAGCATCTGGCTCTTGTTCCTCGCCAAGCCGCCGCTACGGATGGCGTCGAGATAGTTCGCGAGCGCGTCCCACGCGGGATAGGCGACGAGCATCACCGCAGCCAGCGGCGGCATGGCCTTCGCGACCGTGAAGGCGAGCGCGACCCAGATCGCGGAGACCACGAAGCGCAGATAGTAGTAGGTCTTGAGCCAGTCCCGATCCGGGGACTTCGCGTCGATGATGGTCTTCATGGCATGGTTCCTTTCTGTGATGCAGGCGCACGTCTCCCGTCCCGGATTCTGGGTGGGTTGGTGATCGCTGGTTCAGGCGGTGCGCGG
The DNA here is from genome assembly GCA_033795485.1 of Sphingobium sp. Classification (GTDB taxonomy): domain Bacteria; phylum Pseudomonadota; class Alphaproteobacteria; order Sphingomonadales; family Sphingomonadaceae; genus Sphingobium. Next base: position 507,512 of record JARYGO010000001.1, on the reverse strand, counting down.
CTCGCGATCGCCGAGTTGGTTCTGGTTAGAGGCGGAAGCGTCGCGGCAGGCGCCATCGTGCTGCGGCCGCCACGGCGGCGCACCCGACGGAATACCAGACCACCACGTAGAGCGGGTCGTTGAAGGGGCAGCAGAAGGCGAAGACGAAAGCTCCGCAGGCGCCGGCGGCGATGCCCGAGGCAAGAGCGCTCAACCTTGGCTGGGTCGGCGCGGCCTTCCGCATCAGGGCGCCGAGCAGCGCGACGATCGGCAACGAGAGCACGAAGATCGACGCTGCGCACAGCATACCGCTGGCCGGATCGATGCGATCAAGTAACGCGCGCGCGCGCGCGCCGTCGGGCGTGACGAACGCGCCGCCGACGATGGCCGCGACCGCGAGGGCGCAGGCGAGCATCAGCCCCCGACGTGGCCGCGCCGTCGGCGAGAAGGATCGGATCGCCAGCACGCAGGCGACCACGGCAAGCAGACCGAGGCTTCCCACCCGCCACATCAGGTATGGCGAGCCGGCCATGTGGCTGATGTCCGGCCGCATGATGCCCAGGCCCAGGAACAGCGCGAGCTCCACCGCGCCCAGTGCGAGGACAAGGCCGCCTTCACGCACCATGCTGCGGCGCTGCACGGGCGCGAGGTCGGACGACAGGCCGACGATCAGGGATTCATTCGACATCGGGGGTCTTCTCAATGATTGCCGTCAGGCGCGCGAGCCCGCGGTGGATGTTCATCTTCACGGCGGAGACGGAGAGGCCGATCTGGCCTGACGCCTCCTCGACACTGTAGCCCTGCACCTTCACGAGCAGGATCGCCTGTGCCTGTGCGGGACGAAGCTCGTCGAGCAGGCTGGCCAGAACCGAGCTGCTGACAACCGAGGCCTCATGATCGCCCACGGCGACGTCGTCGGGAAGTTCGTCCACGGGTCGCCGCGCCAAACTGCGCAGCTGATCGACCCACTTGTTCTTGGCGATGGCCGCCAGCCACGGGCCCATTGGATATTGCGGATCGTATGTGTGGCGTCGCCGATGGACTGCGAGCAGGGTCTCTTGCACGGCATCGTCCACGTCGCCCGGCGGCAGCCGCCGCTGAAAGTAGCGCGTAAGCCATTCCGACATTTCGCCAAGGAGCCGCCGATAGGCGCCGCCGTGGCCGTTCTGCGCCGCCATCATCAGGCTGCCCCAGTCGTCCGGTGCAGTCCGGGACGGACGCTCGCGGCTGACCCTTGTCGCGCCCTGAGAGGGCTTTGAGATCAATCTCGAGAGGAAGTCCGAGCGCATGATCTCTTATTCGTGGGCAAAGCGTTGTTGGTCACTCCCATGTCGAACTTTTCTCGAAGCGGGCTTCGGTCGTGTTCCGATAGATGACATAGAGGCACTGTCAAAGCAAACTCCACCGCGCTAACCGGCGAGCATGACCAAAGCTGCTGGCAATCCATTCCGCTATTTCAACTCGTCACCCGAGGTGATCCGCCTCGTGGTGATGATGTATGTTCGCTATCCACTTAGCCTGAGGAATGTGGAAGACCTGCTATTTGGGCGCGGCATCGACCTGTGCCATGAGACGGTGCGGCTCTGGTGGAACAGGTTCGGTCCGCTCTTCGCGAGCAACATCCGGCGCCAGCGGATCAGCGGCATGAGAGGCTTCCGTCACTGGCGCTGGCATCTTGATGAAGTGTACGTGAAGATAAACGGCGAGATGGTTTACCTGTGGCGCGCCGTCGACCACGAGGGCGAGATCCTCGAGAGCTATGTCACGAAAACGCGTGATAAGAAGGCGGCTTTGGCGTTCATGAAGAAGGCGATGAAGCGCCATGGATCGCCCGAGGCGATCACCACGGACGGTCTGCGATCCTACAGCGCGGCGATGAATGACCTTGGCAATCGCGAGAAGCAGGAAGTTGGTCGTTGGGCCAACAACAGGGTGGAGAACAGCCACCTGCCCTTTCGACGAAGAGAGCGCGCCATGCTGCGCTTCAGGCAGATGAAGGCGCTACAGAAATTCGCCTCCGTCCACGCCAACTTTCACAATCACTTCTCACTGGAACGCCATCTCGTCGACAGACAAACCTTCAAGGAAAGACGCTCCGCCGCCCTGGCAGAGTGGCGGTCGATCGCGAGCTAGCCCCCCTGCATTCTGGGCCGAAGTGCATCTGGTGGAGACGAGTTCGCGTTAGACTGACAGCACCCTTCGGACGTGTCGAGTCGACGGCTCAATACGTCAGCGCTGGCTGCGAAAACCGGAGCACTGGTGACTAACCAGCTCTGGCAAGGCCGCTCCCTGAGTCAAACCGCCGCCGTCTTTCTGGATGGCACGCTCAACCTGACATCGTTCCTGTCTGTGACCGGTGGGGCGCGCTATACCTGGGACCACAAGGAAGCCGACCTAGATTTCTCCAATTTGATCAACGCTGCGGGCAACTTTGCCGAGAATGGCGCGACCCAAAACTGGAGCCAGTTTACCCCACGCGCTTCGGTGCAGTTGAAACCGATCAGTTCGACGATGCTCTACGTGACTTATTCACGCGGCTATACCGCCGGAGGGTTCAACACGCAGGCGGCCACGAAGGCAGCCTTCGATGCTGCATTCCAACCGGAGACGCTCGAAAATTTTGAGGCCGGCATCAAAACCGAGCTGCTTAACGGCAGGCTGACGGCCGATATCGACGGCTTTGTTTCCAAATATCATAACAAGCAGGAACTCTATTTCGACAACGTCACGCGGATCCTCAACATCTTCAATGCCAGCCGAGCGACGATCCACGGCATTGAAGCACAGGTTTCCGTGAAGCCGACAACATGGGCTACGCTGACAGGCAGTTACGGTTGGCTCGACACGCGTTACGATGATTTCGTTATCCCGGGCGGTACGGTCCAAACCGGCAACCGCCTGGGCTCATCGCCCAAGGACAAGGCTTCGGTGATGCTGGATATCGACGCGCCGGTCGGTCGTGTCCGCCTGCTCGGCAATGGCGTCTACTCGTACACGTCGCAATATTTCACGGGAGCCACGCAGGATCCGACGCTTTCGGTGCCGCCTTATTCGTTGATCAACGCGTCGATCGGCCTCGCTACCTTGGATCGGCGATTCAGCATCAACCTGTTCGCGCGAAATCTGCTGAACAAGGACTATATTCTGATCCCGTCGAACCAAGTCGTTCGCGGCCAGTATCTGGGGGAACCGCGGATTATCGGTGTCAGCCTAGGCGCGCGCTTTTGACCGTGCGGCAAGCATTGGCACCCATGCGGGTCGGCAATGCTTGTTGAGCGGCGCTCGCTCGTCCTCGGAGGCCTGCTAGCTGGGAGCCTGTTCCCGCTGTTGCGCGCGAAAGCGTCGGACAGCGGGCTCGGCGTACTTCCGCCATGGACGCCAGGGACGCTCGACATCCATCATATCGATACGGGCGTCGGGAATAGCACCTTCATCCTCGCGCCGGATGGCACGACGATCCTGATCGACTGTGGCGCGACACGGGGTGGTCCACCTGCATCGACGCCGTTGCGGCCGGATTCTTCTCGTTCGGCCGGGGAGTGGGTCGCTCGATATGCGTTGCGGCATGCGCGTGCCGCGGGGCGTGACACCCTCGATTATATGATCGCGACCCATGTCCATCCCGATCATGTGGGCTCACCGAAAGACGGCGATCGGCGTGCGCGGGAGGGTTATGTTCTCACGGGTCTCAGCGACGTCGATGCGCTCATGCCTGCGGGTCTGGTCATCGATCGCGGGTTTCCGGATTACGATCCTCTGCCGCCCATCAACGCGCCCTTCGCGGCCAATCACTTGGCATGGCTGAACGCGCGTTTGAAATCCGGACGACGTGTCGAACATGTAGTGGTCGGATCGACCCGTCAGCTTGAAGCGCGCAGCCCTGGGGCCTTCTCGGTTAGATTTGTTGGTGGCAACGGCCGCGTCTGGACTGGCGGCGGGGATCAATCGCGCGATCTTTTTCCGCCGCGATCGACTTGGACCGCAGAAGCCACTCCCGAAGAAAACCACATGTCGATCGCGTTGGTCTTCTCATATGGACCATTTCGCTATTTTGCCGGCGGCGATCTCGTTGCCGACACGCACGACGGAGCTGTTCCCTGGCTCGATGTCGAAACGCCGATCGTGCAGGCAGCTGGCAGGGTCGATGTCGCCTCAGCCGATCATCATGGCTATTTCGACGCTTGCTGGCAGGGCTTCACCCGCTCGCTCGATGCGGACACCCACATTATCCAAGCGTGGCACGCGACCCACCCCGCGATGGGATCGCTACAACGCTTGCTGAACGCTTGGCCTGGGCGGCCATTGCGAGACGTCTTCATCACGCGGCTGGATCCGGAAAGCCGGGCCGTCAACGGCCGCTTCCTCTCCCAGATCAAGAGCACGGAAGGTCACGTCGTTATTCGCGTAAACTCAGACGGCCGCTATCGTGCCTATGTCACGGACAGTCGAAATGAAATGGATAGGGTCACCTTCGCCGGAGAGATGAAAGCTTCCAGACTTCTACGAACGCAGCCGTCCCTCCTTTCCCTGCTTTGAAGTGAACACTATGGCGAACCAGTTCGGCAAACACGATAGTCCTCGGCACAAAAGGGGGTCTCTGTCTGAAGGCACACCGAATAACTCAAATCCGGCCTACCAGCTCGCCCATCGCGACCTGAGCTTTCTCGAACGTGATGAATTGCGGTCTCTGCGTTTTCAGCTGGAATTGCTGAAGCCGGAGATGTTGCTCGACGACGCGAAGATCGATTCCACATTCGTGATCTATGGGTCGGCCCGAAGCCCGGTTGCCGACCCAAGAGAGGCAATCGAAAACGCCGATCGCACTACGAGGAAGCTCGCTGTTCGCGAGCGACATTCGCCGCCAGCGGATCAGCCGCATGAAGGGGTTCCGTCACTGGCGCTGGCATCTTGATGAGATGTACGTGAAGATCAACGGCGAGATGGTCTATCTCTGGCGTGCCGTCGACCACGAGGGCGAGATCCTCGAGAGCTACGTCACGAAGACCCGCGATAAAAAAAGCTGCTTTGGCCTTCATGAAGAAGGTGCTGAAACGGCATGGCTCGCCTGAAGCGGTCACCACCGATGGTTTGCGATCTTACAGCGCGGCGATGAATGACCTTGGCAATCGTGAGAAACAGGAGGTTGGCCATATTCCTGCTGGATACGGGACCTGCAGCGGGAGCCGCGGCGCGGGCGCGGCACCGCAGAAAACGGCAACAGGATAAGTCCGAAGACGCGCAGGTACATACTCCGTCTGTAGCGGCGACTGCCTAAGATCGAGCGGGCGGACGAAAAAATCGTGGTGGAAACGGCGCACCAGCTGGCCCTTTGGGATCGCGTAACTCATTTCGCTCGCCAGCGTCGGGGCTGAGCGGGATCTGCATTCCATCCGTTTTTTCGAGCAGCCCGAACAGCTTTTCACTCATCTGCCGGGCCAGCTCTTCATGGCCGGGTCTGGCCAGGAGATTGTCGTTCTCGTGTGGATCGGCAGCAAGATCATAAAGTTCGTCCAGATCCCAGATGCCGTGAAAGTGAATATATTTGTACCGGTCCTGACGCAATGCGTGGACGGTGGGTGTCTGCGGAAAATTCCGCTCCCAATAATATTCGTATAACAGCTCTTTGCGCCACGGGATCGCTTCCCGGCGCGCCAACGGCAGAATGTCGGCGCCGGCCAGTCCCGCTGGCGGCTCCAGGCCCGCAGCGGCAAGCATCGTCGGGGCGACGTCGATATTGGCGACCACCTGCTCGACTGTCCCGGGACCGAACAGAGACGGGCAGCGCATCAGCATTGGTACACGCATCGATTCCTCATAGGCCGCGCGCTTATCGATCAGGCCATGTTCGCCAAACATGAAGCCATTGTCGCCCAGGTACAGGATCAGCGTATCATCCAGTTCGCCCCGTTGAGCCAGCAGATCCATGATTTGCGCTATGCCTTCGTCGACGGCCAGCAGCGTCTCCATATAGCGTTTGTAGTAGTCACCGATATCGAGCTTGCCGTGATAAGGATAATCGACGCCATGCCAGCTGTTGCGCTGGTTCTCGACCCACATCGGCCGCCCCGGAACGCTCGGCTTCATGTTCTCGGGATAGCGGAAGGTCTCATTGGCATAGCGCCCGGCATGGCGCTTTGCCGGAATAAATTCCGAATGCACCGCCTTATGCGCGAGATGCATCATCCAGGGGCGCTTGCCGTCGCGACTCCCGATCCAGTCGAGCGAGTAGCCGGTCAACTCGTCGGTGATATATCCCTTCTGAGGCACTTTCTGGCCATCGACATTCAATCCGTCCTTGCTTGGCAGATAGGTGCCTTGCCCTTTGAAGCTTACCCAGCGATCGAAGCCGGGCTGCGGCGTGTCGGTCTCCGCTCCCATATGCCATTTGCCGATGAATGCCGTCTCATATCCGGCATTCTGAAGATATTCGGGATAATAGATCAACCCCGGCGGGATCGGATGGTTGTTGTCCACCACCCGGTGCTGGTGCGCATAAAGGCCTGTCAGTATCGATGCGCGGCTCGGTGAGCATAAGGCGGTCGTCACGAAAGCGTTCCTGAAATGCACGCCCTCTCGTGCCAGCCGGTCAAGCGTCGGCGTTTCTCCGAACGACTGCGCCTTCATAAAGCCCAGTGCGTCGTAGCGATGATCGTCCGTGAGGATGACGAGGATATTCTTCGGCTTGAATGCGGGCTTGCGGCGAAGTGCAAGTTGCTTCGTCGGCGGTGTCGCCGCAGCGCCCGCCGCCCAGGTGTAGAGCCCGAACGCTCCGCCACTGCCGGCCAGCAAAACGCCGCGTCGATCGACCTCATCGGCCATCAATGCGCGCCGACGTGCGAATAGGGACTTGTCTGCCCGGCGAGCCATGGATCCTTTGTCGCGACTCGCATTGCGTGCAGCCGTTCCGCCAGCGCGGCCTTCACCGTGGCGAAGGCGGGATCGGCTGCGACATTCACCAGCTCGTCGGCATCCTTCATCAGATCGTACAGTTCTTCGGCAGCACGCTTCAGGTAGGCGGTCTGCGTCCGCCGGCCGAGCCGAATGGACGGATCGGCGCTGATCGCCTTCCACGAAGGCGATCCGGCGACGTCGCCTGCAATCGGATAGTCGAGCGGATGGGCCAGGTTGAGGATGTAGCTGTGCGTGCGGGTACGGATGCTTCGCATAGGGTAATATTGATTGATCTCATGGAAATCGTGACTGGCGAAAACGGCGTCGCGTGTCTGGTCACCCGTCTTTCCCAGCAGCGGAAGCAGCGAGGAACCCGACATCTTATATCCCGCAGGCGGTGCTCCGTTTGCCCATTCCAGCACGGTCGGAGCAATATCCGTCCAGCTGACCATAGCGTCGTTGATCGAGGATGGGCTGCCCGGCGCACGCACGATCAGGGGCAGATGCAGGCCCGGGTCGTAAAGGTTGGTCTTGGCCCCAGGAAAAGGGCGGCCATTGTCGCTGAGGAAGATCACCAGTGTATCTTCCGCGCGGCCCATGGCGGCGAGATCGTCCAGGATCATGCCAACGCCGCTGTCCAGGCGGCTGAGCGATTCATAATATTCGGCAAGGTCCGCGCGCACCGCCGGTAGATCAGGCAAATGCGAAGGGATCGGAACCTTGTTGGGATCATATATGACGGGTTTGACGTCCGGCCATTTTTGGTCGTTGCCATAATCGATCGGCGCGCGGTGCGGATCGCTATATGCAACGGTCACGAAGAACGGACGATCGTTGGTCGATCGAATGAAGCTGGTAGCCGCGACTGCCAATTCACGCACGTCACGGATGCCAGAGCGCTCAGGCACCAATTCTACTTCATAGGGAAAGGCCGAGTCCGGCCCCACATGCTTTTTGCCGACCAGGGCCGTTGCGTAACCTGCCCTGCGCAGGAGAGACGGCAGGGTCTCTATGCCGGGAAGCAGCGATTGATGATGGACGTCGTGCTGAAGGCCGTACATCCCGTTCTGATGCGTATAGAGGCCGGTGTTGATGACGGCGCGGCTGGGACTGCACGACGATACCGCCGCGAAGCCTTGCGTGAAACGCGTACCCTCTCGCGCCAGACGATCGAGGCGCGGCGTGCGGATCGGTACGCCGTAGCAGCCAAGGTCAAGCCCCTGATCGTCCGAGATCAGGAGCAGGACGTTCCGTTGCCTTCCGCCCGCTCCCTGGGCAAAGGCAGCGGGAGCGACGGACACTGCCGCCGCTCCGGCCATTCCCTTCAGGACATTGCGCCGGTCCATCGGACGATCAGAAGCTGACTGCCGCGCTGAACCGGAACGAGCGGCCCAGGATAGGACGGGCAAGGATCACACCGGACGATTGTCCACCGATGATGCGCGGGTTCCCTTCCGTCAAGCCAAGCTCGTCGGTCAGGTTGTTACCCGTCACGGCAAGCTTCACTCGGTCATTGACGTCGACGGACACGCCCGCATCCAGCTGGTAGTAATGCGGAAGCACCTGCAGGTTTTCCGGATCGGAGAAACGGTCGCCGGTGTATTGCAGGGTAGCGAACAGCGCCGGGCGCAGGGTGCCGACCTCCAGCTGATAGGCGGGCGTCACGCGCCATGCCCATTTCGGCTGCCGCTGCACCCGGTTGCCGGTATTGTCGATCGCGCCATTGCCGGTGAAGAAGTCGCGATAGCTGGCATCGAGATAAGTACCGGCTGCCGAGATGCTGAAACCTGCGAACGGCCGGACCACACCTTCCAGTTCCACGCCGGTCGCCTTCGCACCGCCATTCGAGCTGGTCGGTACATCGTTGATCAGAGTCGTGGTAGCCAGACCCTCGAACTTGTTGTGGAACACAGTTGCGTAGAAATTCGCGAGTTGTGTGGAGATCTTCACGCCAGCTTCGTAGGTATCGACCCGGGCCACCACGGCAAGACCGGTCCTATCGGCAATATTCGCTGGCGAAGCCTCGCGCAGATTGTCGAACTGCGGGAAGCTGTGACCGCGGCTGAAACGCGCGAACGCGCCAATCTGGCGGGTAAGATCGTAATTGGCGCCCACGGTCCACGACCATGCGTCATCGGCATAGTCGATGCCGCGCGCTACGCCGAGTTGGGTGACGGCATTATCGTACAGCGTGTTGGCATTGCCATCGAGGTTCACGGTTCCGCCATTGCTCGATGTCCTGAGCGTAGCGTCGATCTCATGACGCTGCCAGCGAATGCCGCCATCGATCCGCAGTTGGGGCGTCAACTGCAGCTCGTCGACGGCATAAAAAGCATAATCCCTGCCTTCATATCTGCCGCTTACCTGGAAGGCAGGGCCACTGGAGAAGCCGTTCAGCGTCGCCGCCTGCAGGACGCCGGCGCGGCTCGTCAGAGTCATGTCCAGTCGTCGCGCATTGGGCTCGGCGGTCAGCAGGACCTGATTGCCCAGGGCCCAGGCGTCCCGCGAGCTATAGTTCGTGTAGAAGAAGCCACCGGTCAGCTTGTTGCTGCCGGCGGACCATTCCAGAGCGGTGTCGGACACGAAGGACGAGATCTTCTTCTGCACGCTCCAGATGCCGGCACGCATCACCTGTGTATCGGCGCCTGTCGTCACAGCCTCGCCTGTCGCCGCATAGGTGAGCGAACTCAGTGTCGAACCGGCGCCGCCCAGCGTCGCGGCCATGGCGGATGCGGAAACCGGCGCTTCGACCGGCACCAGGCCGCGCGTGTCGGCATGACCACCCATGTAGCTGAGGCGCTCCCGGAAGCGAAGGCCGTCGACCAGATCATGTTCGAAGTTGATGCCCGTGTTGATGATCTTGGCGCCACGACCCTTTGAAAGGTCGACGGTGTTGCCAACGACATTGGTGACGGCGCGCGTGTCCGGCCCGTTCAGCGTGCCGGTACCGTGATCGAAGCCCGGATAGGCGCTGATCTTGCCGTTGCTCGACAGGACGACCGGGATCGGCAGCAGCCACTGCCCGCGATCGTTCAAATAACGGGCATAGACTTCGACCGAGCCGTTGCCGTCGAAATCATGATGGATGTTGGCGGTGATCTGACCGCCTTTTTCGGCGCGATAGCGCGGATCGCGGATGCCATTGCCTTGCGCGTAATAGCCGCCGACCATGAAGCCGGTGTCGTCGCCGAGCGGACCCGAAACCCAGGCGTCGCCCCGCACTTCATCATAGTCCGTGTAGGACAGCTTCGCAAAGCCCTTCAGCGTCGATCCGCCGATCCGCGGCACCACGTTGACCGTCAGGCCGGGCTGACCGATTGAGAAGAGGGATCCCGTGCCGCCGCGCACGGCCTCGACGCGCTGCACGGTCTCGTCGAGACGGATGAGCTGCGAGTTTTCGAGGAAAGAGAGCGTCGGGGGTGCGTAGATGGGCACGCCGGCATACTGGAACGTGACGAACTGCGCATCGCCGCCCGAAGGATAACCGCGAACGAAGATGTTAGCGCCGTTCTGGCCGCCCGAGCTTTCCGTCATGACCCCCGGCACGGTGCGCAGCAGGTCTGCCGTGCTGTTCGGCGCCGCCTGCGCGATTGCCTCGCTGCTGAGCGTGGTCACAGCGAACGAAGCATCCTGACGGCGAGTGCCTGCACCAGCGGTGCCGACGACGATGATGTCCTCGCCATCGTTTTCAGACGCAGCGGCCTGCGCGGGCTCGGCCGTCTGCGCATAAGCGGGCACAGCGATGAAAAACGCGCCGAGGGCGGCGTCGGCCAGCAGGCGGCGAGACATGGATTGTTGCACTTGCGTAACTCCCTCCACAACAATGTCGGCGTGGTCGATGCCGGGCCGATCTTCTGTTAACGTATTGCACCTTCGAAAATTCATCATGATAATGGATGGGTGCAACGCGCAATTACACCTTCGGGGTCATGCTTGTCGAGCGCCGCGCAACGAAGTGTCACAGCCGTTGTTCTTATGCAACAGCACTTGAAATGGACCTTATGAAGTTCCTAAGCGCCGCATGGATGCTCAGCCTGACACCCGTACCAGCCACGGCACAGGCTGTGCATGTGCCGGCAATGACCTTGCCGCCATCATCCCTGCTCAGCCCGGAGGCCCACAGAGTCATTCTGCGCGAACGGTCGATCGTTCCGCCCCAATTCGCTGGCGACGTTACGGCAGCGCGTGCTTTTTGGGGCAAGTACAACGATGATCGGCTGGCGGAGATGCGCGCCCGCTTCCGCACCATTGAGCGACGCGAAATCATGGGCGGCGTTGCCGTCGATGTGGTAACGCCCGCCAGCGGTGTCATACACCGCAACGCTCACCGGGTGCTTATCAATGTCCACGGCGGCGCTTTTCAGTGGGGCGCGGGCAGCGGCGCCCTGGTCGAGGCAATCCCGATCGCCACGACGATGCAGGTGACCGTTGTGACGGTCGACTATCGCCTGGCGCCGGAGCATCGCTATCCGGCGGCATCGCAGGACGTCGCAGCGGTCTATGCCGCGCTGCTGAGGCGGTATCCGCCTGAAAATATAGGTATCTACGGCTGCTCGGCCGGTGGCATCATCACGGCCCAGACGACGGCGTGGCTGCAAAAGCAGGGATTGCCGCGCCCCGGCGCCATCGGCACCTTCTGCGGTACGGGCGCTGCTTATCAAGGGGACAGCGCCTATCTCTCCGAACCGCTGGCGCATGGCAAACCGATGCCAGCGGGCGCATTGCCGCAAACGCTCGCGAGCCTTTACATGGATGGTGTGTCTGCGCAGGATCCGATGGCCTATCCGCTAGCGCACGATAGCGTGATGGCCGCTTTTCCACCCGTCCTCCAGCTCGCAGGGAGCCGTGACTTCGCCGCCAGCATTCTCACATGGCAACATCGCCGCCTGACCGCGCTCGGCGTCACAAGCGAACTGCAAATCTTCGACGGCCTCGGCCACGCCTTCTTCGTCTGGCCGAATATGCCTGAGTCTATTGAAGCGTATCATCTTGTTCGCGGTTTCTTCGATCGACATCTTGGCACGAAACCCATCCAGAGCCGCTAAAGAGTATTCCATGCAAACGAAAAGCCAGACGACACTCTTCCTGCGGTTTGGCGCGATGGTCGCCGCAGCCTTGCTGCTGGTGCAACCGCTGGCCGCCCAGGACGCCCCTGCGGAGCTGTATGGCGACCTTTTCCGCGCGGTGCAGACGGAGCATGTGTTTGCTGACGGAAAGACCTTCGCGGACGCAGTGCCGAAGCGGGCATCCAACGAAATCCTCTCGGCGTATCGCAACAACCCGCCGCAGGGGAAAGAAGCGCTACGTGCTTTCGTGCTGGCCAATTTTGTCGTGCCGGGCGTCAATGACCGCGACGCCGGCTCCTTGCGGCGTCACATTCGCCTTCTCTGGCCCACTCTCGTGCGGCAGCCGGAAACGGTTCCCGCCGGCAGCTCCGCTCTCCCCATGGAAGCGCCTCATGTCGTGCCGGGCGGCCGCTTCCGCGAGATCTATTACTGGGACAGCTACTTCACCATGCTCGGCCTGGCTGTCGACGGCCAGCAATCGCTGATCGAATCGATGCTAACCGACTTTACCGCGGCCATCGAACGCTACGGCCATATCCCCAACGGAATGCGGACTTATTATCTCGGTCGTTCGCAGCCGCCCTTTTATGCACTCATGCTCGATCTGTCGAAAGACACCGATCCGGCGGTCGCGGCCCGGCGGCTGGCCGCGTTGCGCCGCGAGCATGACTATTGGATGAAGGGCGCCAATTGCCTGGATACGAGCGGGGCCTGCAAACGAGTGGTGCGTATGCCCGACGGCATGCTGCTCAATCGCTATTGGGACGATCATCCCCAGCCGCGTGACGAATCATTCGCGGAGGATGTGGCCGCCGCCGCCGAGGATAAGTCTCGTCCGGCGGAGGTCGTCTACCGTCATCTCCGCGCAGGCGCAGAAAGCGGCTGGGACTTTAGCAGTCGGTGGCTCGGCGATCCGCAGCGGCTGTCATCGATCCGCACGACCGATATCGTGCCCATCGATCTGAATAGTCTGATGCTGATCATGGAAGAATCGATAGCGCGCCGTTGCGCCTCGGTGAAAGATCAGCCCTGTACCGACGAATTCAAGCGCCTCGCCAAACAGCGGCGACAGGCGATCGATCGCTACTTCTGGGTCGCGCGCGAAGGCCGCTATGCAGACTGGGATGCGATCGAGCGCCGACCGACCCCTCGCCTGTCCGCAGCGACGCTCTATCCGCTGTTCGCCGGCATAGCCTCCGCAAAGCAGGCCGAGGCCGTCAGCGCGACCGTGCGGCGTGATCTGCTCGCGATCGGCGGCCTGCGCACGACACAGCTGCGGACGGGGCAGCAATGGGATTCGCCCAATGGCTGGGCGCCGTTGCAATGGATCGCGATCGCAGGGCTGGAACGATCCGGACAGCCCGACCTTGCTCGCGAGATTGCTAAACGGTGGCTGAGTACGGTGGAGGCAGCCTATGTCGGAACCGGGAAGATGCTCGAAAAATACGATGTCGAGGAGCGTAAGCCCGGTGGCGGCGGGGAATATCCGACCCAAGATGGGTTTGGATGGACGAACGGCGTTACGAGCGCAATTATGGAGAAATATTTTAATCGGTAGGGCTCTGTCAAAGCAAGTGCACCGGCTGTTAGGAGGTTGACGATAGAGCCGATCGATCCCCGTCCTTGCAAGCCAGTCAGCCCGTTTCGGTAGCGGTCCACATCGTATAGCCGTTGATCCCGAAGATGTTCCTAATGGGATCTCATCCCCCGCGTTCGCTGTCGAGATCGGCCATCTGCTGCGCGGGGTAGCGGTCCCCCGCCGCCGCACTCTCTGGAATGGCCGCCTCGATAGCCGCGAGATCGGCGTCCGAAAGTGCGATCCTCAGGCTTCCCAGCGCCTCCTCCAGCCGTTCGCGCCGACGCGCTCCGATCAGGGGCACCACGTCGCTCCCGCGCGCGAGCACCCAAGCGATTGCCGCTTGCGCCACGCTTAGCCCGCGTGCTTCGGCGACGGCCCGCAGCCCCTCGACCAGCGCTAGGTTCCGATCGAGATTCTCGCCTTGGAAACGCGGGGTGTATGCGCGATAATCGCCGGGCGTGGTTGCCTCGGGGCGCCAATGCCCGCTGATGAGGCCGCGGGCGAGCACCCCATAGGCCGTCACTGCAATCCCCAGTTCGCGGCAGACAGGAAGGATTGCCTTTTCGATTCCGCGGGAGATCAGCGAATACTCTATCTGCAGGTCAACGATTGGATGCACCGCATGTGCGCGGTGGATCGTCTCGGCGCCCATCTCGGACAATCCGATGTGGCGCACATAGCCCGCTTCGATCAGCTCCTTGATCGCCCCGACCGTATCCTCGATCGGCACGTCAGGGTCGAGCCGCGCGGGCCGGTAGATATCGATCACCTCGACGCCGAGACGTTTCAGCGAATAGGCCGCGAAATTCTTCACCGCCGCCGGGCGCCCGTCGAAGCCGGAGAATTGTCCATCGGGCGCGCGTAGCGCGCCAAACTTGACGCTGAGTGTAAGCCTGTCGCGGTCAAGCGTCTTCAGCGCCTCGCCGATCAGCATCTCATTGTGCCCAGTCCCGTAGAAGTCGCCGGTGTCGATGAGGGTGATCCCCCGCTCCGCTGCCATAGCCAGTGTAGCGAGGCTCTCACCGCGGTCGGCGGGGCCGTAGAAGTCCGACATACCCATGCAGCCGATACCGAGGCGCGAAACCATGGGGCCTTGCGCCCCTAGCCGTACCTGTTCCATGATGCCTCTCCTTTTCAAATCGTGTCAGCTCATATTGCTGACGGTGGGGCGGACCATAATCGCTGACATCGAACTCCGCCGCCAACCTTAGACAGCCGCAGCCGCGGCGACTTCGGGAGCGAACTTGGCGAGAAAGTCCTCCCGGCTGATCTGTCCCATGTCGACCGCCTTGGCATTGCCGCCGGCGACGACGGTGACGTCCTCGATGCCTATGATCTTGAGGATCATGCGTAGATAAGCGGTGGCGAGGTCGCGGTCGCGGATTGGCGAACCCTCGGTGTAGACGCCGCCCGAGGCCATCAGGATGGTGCACTTCTTGCCCTGAACGAGGCCCTCCCCCGCAAAGCCGAGCGTCAGCCCCTTGCGTACGACATGATCGATATAGGCCTTTAGATTGGCGGGAACATTGTAATTGTGAACCGGCGTCCCGATCGCAATGTAATCCGCCTCCAGAATCTCAGCGACAAGCTCGTCCGAGAGCTTGAGCAGCTCCTTCATCTCGCCCGTATGATGCTCGACCGGCGTGAAATAGGCGCCGAGCCAAGGCATTGTGAGGAAGCTTAACTCGGTCTCGACCAGATCCCGCTCCATCACGCGGCCGTCCGGATGGTTCTTCCGCCACGCGGCCACGAAATCGGCGGTTAGGCCTCGCGACATCGAATGTTCGCCGCGGGGGCTGGCTTCGACTACTAGCAGGGTGGGCATGGATATAAGTCCTTTCTCGGTGGAGGGCTTGTTCAGCCGAAGCGAAAGCCGGAAATGGGCTTGCCCAGCGCGTGGCCGTGGAATGCGACTGTCGCCGTTTCCCCCGACGCCGCGCCGGCGGCGACCATGAGCGGCAGGAGATGATCCTCGTGCGGCTGCGCATCGCGCGCGCCGGGCGCTGCCTCCCAGTCGACCAGCGACGTCTCGCGGGTGTCCGTCCTAGTAACGGCCGCGCGCAGCCAGGCGTCGAAGGCTTCCGCCTTGGGGTCCGCCGTCGAGCCGTCGAACCCGCGCATGTTGTGGTAGGTCTGACCGCTGCCGATGATCAGGACACCTTCGGCGCGCAGCGGCCTGAGGGCTCGCCCGATTGCGAGATGAGCCTTTGGTTGAAGGCCGCGCTGCATTGAGAGTTGGATCACCGGCACGTCGGCTTCCGGAAAGGCGACCTTGAGCGGAACGAAGACACCGTGATCGTATCCTCGACGATCGTTGACAGCGTTCGGGATATTGGCGGCATTCAGAAGTTCAACGACGCGCGCGGCGATGTCCGGCGACCCCGGGGCCGGCCAGGTCAGTTGGTAGGTATAATCGGGAAAGCCGTGATAATCGAACAGCAGCGGCGGTGCCGGCGACGTGTTGACGGTCGGAACAGCCTCTTCCCAATGACCCGAGATGACCAGGAGCGCGCGCGGCTTGGTCGCGAGCTGGCCGATGAAGCCACGCAGATAATCCTCAAGGGATTTCCACGTGGACCGCATGGGGCCGGGCTTCAGAAAGAAGCAGGGTCCGCCACCGTGGTTGATGAAGAATGTCGGTTGCATGTCAAAAAGGTAGGATGTCACACCTCTAGGCGAAACCGATCAAATTGTGATATGGTCCATCAGCTGGAGTGATGGAGAATGATTGGTAATCTTACGCTGGACCAGCTGCGTGTTCTCGTTGCGATCAGTGCAACCGGCAGCTTCTCCGCAGCGGGACGCTCGTTGGGCCGGGTGCAGTCCGCGATCAGCCAGACGGTCAGGACGCTCGAGGAGACGCAGGGCGTAGCGCTGTTCGATCGCGCCAGTCACAAACCGACGCTTACGCCAGTCGGCAAGGTGCTTGTCGAGCAGGCGCGGATTGTTCTCGCAAGCGCAAATCGCTTCGAAGCCATCGCGGCGGGGACGAAGGTGGGGTTGGAGCCCGAGCTGACGGTCGCGATTGATCCACTCGTTCCCACTGAACCGTTCATCGACAGTTTGCGCGCGCTTGGCGATGCCTTCCCCCATCTTCCGGTCTCGTTTTCTACGGAAGGAATTGGAGGGGCGGAGCGGCGATTGCGCGAAGGAACTGCGTCGCTAGCGATTTGCCTGCTCCTGCTATCGATACCCGACGATTTGATGGCCTATCCAGTCGTCGACCTGACGCTCATCCCCGTCGTTGCGGCGAACCACCCGCTGGCACAGATCAGACGACGCCTCGACCGAGGGGACCTTGAGGAGCACGTTCAGCTTGTGCTGTCCGACTCTATTGGCGTTCATGGGCCGAGCTACGGCGTCGTGGCAAGCCGGGTCTGGCGATTTGTAGATTTGGGCCGTCGGCTCGACTTTCTTTTGGCCGGATTCGGCTGGTGCAAAATGCCCCCCTATGTGGTCGAGCGTCACTTGGCTGAAGGAACCCTGGTGGCGTTGGATATCGCGGACGAGAGCGTCGCGCCGACGAGTAGGTTGCTTGTGCATGCCGCACACGTTCGGGACCGGCCTCTAGGCCGCGGCGGCAGTTGGCTGCTTAATGATCTGCGCGCACGATTGGCGATCAGACCGCTCGCTTCGGGGAATAACGAGTAGTCTAATGGGGCGAACTGAACGCTTATGTGCATGCCGTACTGAGAAATGATGAACCATCGCCGCCGTGTCCGACGTACAACACGGCGCGTCAGTCCGGCTCGGGCCGGTCATGAGCACGCACGCTGGCGACAGCCGCGGCCCACGCGCTCTTGAGCACCGACTGATCGGACCCGAGCACAAGCATCGAGGCCTTATCCGCCCCGCTCGCGTCGTAAGCACGTGCATCTGCGTAGAAACTTGCCACGGCGATATGGTTCGCGCGCGCTGCCTCTATGATCCGCCGGGCGGCCGACGCTACCGCCGGCGCCGCAGGATCGCCCGTCTGGTACGCGACCGCGAGATCGGCGCGACCAATGAAAAGCGCATCCAGGCCCGGCACTGCGGCAATGTCTTCCACAGCGTCGACCCCTGTCGCGTCCTCGATCTGCACGATGACCGCGGCGGCTTCATCCGATCTTGCGATATGGGTCGCCATGTTCGCCGTTCCGTAACCGCCGGCCCGCGGAGAATTGCTATAACCTCTGGAACCGTTCTGGAAACGCGCAGCATGCACGACGGATGCCGCGGCGGAAGCGGAGGACACATGGGGAACGACGATGCCCGAGGCGCCGAGATCAAGCGCCTGTTGAATCCAGGCCGGTGCGGCGAACGGGATGCGCACGAGGACATCGAGTTGCGCCGCCCTGCCTGCCAGCATCGCCACGTCGAGGTCGCGAACCGTGAAGGGTGCATGTTCCGCATCGAGGAGCACGAAGTCCAGCGATGCAAGTGCTGCGATCTCCACGAGGTGCGGCACGGGCGTCTTGAGAAAGCTTCCAAGAAGCAAGTCACCGGAGGAAAGCCTGGTGCGGAACGATACGGTCATGCGAATATCGTAGCGTGCTTCTGGATCGGGATGCGCCGCCGAATACGGGATTTCGCGAGGCGAAATCAGAAACGACGAAGCTTTCCCTCGATCCGGTAAAATATTATTAAACATGCGTGGAAGGTGGAGGCAACGTGATCCGTCACATTCTCTTATTTTCTCTGAAGGAAGGCGCTACGAGTGAAGATCGTCAAGCCATGCTTGATGAACTTTCGGGGTTTCCTCGCCTATTCCCGCAAATCCAGAATTGGCAGATGGGTGAAAATAGCAGCAGCCGCGACGATATGTATGAATATGGTGTCACAATGGAGTTCTCGGAGCGGGAATACCTCAATAGATATTTGACGAGCGACGAGCATGAGCGATTTGTTCGAGAAAAATTCCGACCTCTCATTAGCAGTCGTGCCATTGTGTCATTCGATGTCGCGTAAAATAATATGAATAGATGAGGATGTTGCAATGACTGGCAATTCCGAAATAGCAACGGCAACACCAACGATGCTGGCCTGTGCTTCGCACGCACCACTGATGTATTGCTACAAACGCGCGCCGTCAGGGCATGATCGCATTGAGAGCGTCTTTGCTAAGCTTGCCGCCCGCATAGAGGCCTTCCAGCCGGAGATGGTCTTTATCTTCGGCCCCGATCATTACACCTCCCTGTTTCAGCAGCTAGCGCCGCCGTTCACGATCCCTACGGTCTGCGAGGCGGTCGACGATATCGGCGGCCATCCTGGCGCGCTCAACGTGCCCCGGGACGTGGCGCTTGACTTGATCGACTTCCTCTCGGCCGGCGGAATCGACGCGGCGGTGTCGCACGCATTCCGCGTCGACCACGGCATCTCTCAGACGCTGCATCGCCTCAACGGGGATATCGCTCGGTATCCGGTTGTGCCGATCATCTTCAATACGATGACGCCGCCGCTGCCGCGCTTTCACCGCTCGCGCAAGCTTGGCGAACTCGTGGGAGCCTTTGTTCGGGAACGCGGCATCAGGGCGCTTTTTATGGGGTCGGGCGGCCTTTCCCATAATCCGAGAGTCATCTTCCCCGACGTGGGCACCGGATCGCAAAAGGTGACATCCTGGCAGCGCAAAGGGCGGACAAGCGAATTGATGTCCGCAGATGCGTGGTATGAACATCTCGACACGATGCACCACGTCGCGGCGCAGGCGTTCGCCGATGGCGAAATCACGGCGGAGGATTGCCGTTTCAATGAAAGTTTCGACCGGCAGGTCCTCGATATCCTGACCAAGGGCGGGTTCGATCAGATGGATGACTGGCGGAACGAGGGCGTTGTGGAAACGGCGGGTATCGGCGCTGTCGAGGTTCATGGCTGGCTCGCCGCGACCGTTGCGCACTGCGCTGCGGGGGGTGCCCTGCCGGTGTGCGACATCTACGAGCAAGCGTTGGAGTACGGCATTGCGGTCGGCGTGTTGCACGGCGAATGCACCCGAGTTTCTGAGCCGAATGCACGGATCACCACAGCCGCTGCTTAAGGGGGCATCTGCTAGCTCACTCAAGGCGGCGCGAGCGAGGAGCCCGCGCCCGCGACATCGATAAATGCTTAGAAGACTTCGCCGAACGGCCCTGAACGAGGGCTAACGCCGAGCTGCGCACTCGCTCGCTTTAATTAGCTCGGAAACCATCGGCAGAGTTCAGGCAGCAACAACAGAAAAGGTACGATAGGGGAGATGACCATGATTTCGCATTATAAGGGACAGTTGCTGGCGGGCGTCGTGTCGCTTGCCGCGCTGCAAGGGTGGCCCCTCCCGGTATCGGCACAAGCCGCCGCACTCAACGACCAGGCAGCCACGGCGCCCTGTTGCGATGTGGCTGATGAGACGGTCGGGCTTACCGACATCATCGTGACCGCCCAGCGGCGGTCCGAAAACCTCCAGCGCGCGGCGATCTCCGTTACCGCGGTCAGCGGCGATCAGCTCGCCAAGGCCTCGATCACGACCGCCGCCGATCTGACCCTGGCGGCGCCCGCGCTGCAAGCCTCCAACCAATCGGGTTTCACCGCCTTCTTCATTAGGGGAATCGGCAGCTTCGCCTACAATACTTATGCGGAGCCGGCGGTCGCGTTCAACCTCAATGGGGTTTATATCTCCCGCCCGAATGCCGTGAATGGCCAGTTCTATGATCTAGAGCGCGTCGAGGTTCTGAAAGGCCCACAAGGAACATTGTACGGTCGCAACGCGACAGGTGGCGCGATCAACGTGATCGCCCACAAACCGGATCTGGGGGAGTTCGGCGGATATGTCAGCGCTCAATATGGGAATTACAACGAGTTCCTGACGGCGGGCGCGGTGAACGCGCCGCTGGGAGAGAATGGCGGTCTGCGCATCGCATTCCAGACGGAAGATCATGACGGTTATATGCGTGATGGAACCGATGATGCGGACAGCAAGTCGTTCCGCATTTCGATGCGATCGCAACTGACGCCGGATATCGGAATCAACATCGTCGCCGATTATACCAAGATCGGCGGCAAGGGCGGAGGCGCGGTGCTACTGCCGTTCGGGACCGGAGGCGCACCTGTCCGGGGTGGCCTAGGCAGTCCTGAAATCGTCAATTTCTACGAGGACTCGCCCCTCAACAGCGCGATCTTCCCCGGAGCCATCACGCCTCTTCCGCAATATCTCGCGCGCATGGACGTAAAGACGGGTGGCGTCATGGCCGAACTTATGGCGAATACTCCGATCGGGACATTGACCGTCCTGCCCGCGTACCGGGAACTTTCCACCGATAACTTTACGACGACGACGGCGTTCTGGGTGTGGGATCGCACCAAGCAGCGCCAGGCGTCGCTGGAAGCTCGCCTTGCGTCGGACAATGATGGTCCGCTGCAATATCTTATCGGCGGGTATTATTTCGATGAACGGGCAAAGTTCGACATCATCGGTGATGCGCAGTTCAACGGCCCTGCATTTACGCCAGGCAATCTGGGAACGAAGACCGCCGCAGCCTTTTCCCAGCTCACCTACGCATTCACACCCGCGCTCCGTCTAACCGGCGGCGCCCGCTATTCCTGGGAACACAAGACCTTCGACGCGGTCACGGGATCGGGAACGCCGGCCGTTCTCACCAGCGGCTTCAACCTCAATCCTCTCATCCTCGCACCACCCCTCATCGTCGTGCAGGCGAACACGGCCCGAACCTTCAAGTCCCTAACTTGGAAGGTTGGGCTGGAGTTTGACGCCGGGCCACAGTCGCTGCTCTATGCAAACGCTGGAACGGGCTTCAAGGCGGGCGGATTCTTTCTGTCGTCGACCCGAAACAGTTATGATCCCGAAAAAGTCACGTCCTATGTGATCGGCAGCAAAAATCGATTCTTTTCCAACGCCGTTCAGCTCAACGCCGAAGCGTTTCTGATGAAGTACCGGAACCAACAGTTGGCGCATCTGGGGTCGATCGACACCAACGTCGGCCCTCGTCCCGGCTTTCCCACCGAAAATGTTGGACGCTCGACTATCTATGGCGCGGAAGTCGAAGCGCAGTACTTGCCGACGCGGACGTTGAAGCTGTCTTTGCAGGCCAATTACGTTCACGCCCGCTACGACAGCTTCGTATTTCAGTCGCCGGACCTATCGGTTCTGGTGGGTTTGCCAGCCGGGGCCGTTCCGGCGGCCACGGCCTGTCCGGCGACCCTCAGCGGTGGTTCCTACACGATCGATTGCAGCGGCTATCAAATGTATCAAGCGCCCACTTGGACGGTGTCGGGCGGTATTGAAAAGACGTTCGATCTGGAAAATGGCGGCTCGGTCGTAGCTGAAATCCGCTCTCGCTTCGAAAGTTCTCGCTGGCTTTCGGAATCCTTCCTGCCAGCGACATTCGCGCCGAGCAACACTTTGACCAACGCGAACCTGACCTACAATGCGCCGCACGGCCAGTGGAGCGCGTCGGTCTACATCAACAACATCGAAAACAAAGATGTCGTGTCAAACGCGATCCTCGCCGATACCTACCCGTTCTTTCCTGGTATCGCGGGCACATTGCGGCCGCCGCGCACCTACGGCGTGCGCGCGCAGTTCAACTTCTGAGCGGCACGAGGAGATCGTGATCGGGGGCGCCTGACCGGCGGCAAGCCAGACGCCGTGGCTACGGAACAATGAAGGACCGGCTTCGTGGGCGAACTTCTCGACAGGGCTAAGCATCTTCCGGTCAGTCAGCCGGTTCAGACAATCTCGGTCAGTCCGGTGATCCTGCCAGCCGCTGCTCCCGGTCGGCCGCTCGTGCTACGGATCACCGCCGACGATCGGTCGCGCGCTTCCCGTCATCCTGCTCTCTCACGGCCACGGCCCGTCCCGTACCTGCGCTCCAAGGGATGGTTACGCTCCACTCGCAAACTTTCATGCGGAGCATGGTTTCGTGGTGATTCAGCCGTCCCATGCGAATTCGCCCTTCGCCGGCTACGCTCCCGATACGCCCGGCGCGCCATTGTTCTGGCGCAAACGCGTCGAGGAGATGAAACGCATCCTCGACTCTCTCGACGCGATCGAGACGCTGGTACCCCTGCTCGCTGGCCGCCTCGACGGTGAACGCACCACTGCCGTAGGGCACACGATGGGCGCGCAGACCGTCGGGCTCCTGCTTGGCGCCCGGCTGACCGATCCCAAGGATGACGACGCGCGCGACGTGAACCTGTTCGACCCGCGCATCAAGGCAAAGATACTCATGGCGCCGCCGGGTAGCGGGGGCGCTAGCCTGAGCGCCTTTGCGGCCGAAAATTTCTCCGCGCTCAACCCCGATTTCTCCCACATGAAGACGCAGGCCTTGGTCGTGTTCGCGATCACGACGTCAATCCGGATCTCACCGTGCGCGGTGCCGATTGGCACGCGGACCCTTATCACTTGAGCCCCGCGCCCAAATGTCTGCTGACCCTGTTCGGCGGAAAGCACGGGCTTGGCGGGATCGCAGGATATAATGCGCGGGAACCGACGACGAAGATTCGGACCGCCTAGCCGCGACGCAGCGGTTGACCTGGGTATATCTGCGCTCCGCCATCTACGAGGGCGACCCTGCCTGGAGGGAAGCGCGCAACGCTCTTGAGACGCAGGCGAGCGGCCTGGGAAGCATCACCTGCAAATAGGCCTCACACAGTCAGGCGATGCGATCCTGCGCTCGATCCTCGGTGCCATTCAACCCCGGACAAGCTGGTGCCCAGGTTCCTTGTCGTGCTCGGTCGTGGCCCCGGCGCAGGCGTCGGCGATCGCCGCGGCGGCATCCGTCAACCCAGGAAGCATCTTGCGGATGAAGTCCGCAGAGAGCGATCTCGGGAAGGTTGAGCAGGCGATCGCTCCGATCGCCCAATCCCCGATATAGACGGGAACGGCCATCGCGGAGTTGACATCCGTTGGCGTGGCAAGTCGCAGCGCATATCCGGTCTCGCGGACGTTCCTGCCACTTGCGACGAGTGTCTCGATCGACGGCACGGGACTGGCGTCTCCGTCGAGCAGGCGCCGGGCAACGCCCGCCTGGTGACATGCTGAGAGTTGCGCCATGCCGCACCGGGACAGATAGGCCACGCCAACGGCAGAGGAGAACATCCAATGCTCCCGTCCCACACTTGTGGGCTTAGCGGAATGCTCCCGGCTGTAGGGCATGCCGCACGCGACGATGCGCATGAACGGCGGCGACGGCATGGCGAACGAGGCAGGCCAGTCGAGCTGCCGAGTCGCATCGATGACGATCGGTTCGGCCACATCCGCAAAAATGGTGAAGGCGGTCAACCCCGCACCCAGCTCCCGCACCTTGCTCGTCAGGCGATACGTGCCCGCCTTGCCAGGCGGCATGTAGACATAGCCTTCCTCGATCAGCGTGTGCAGCAGCCGATAGACCGTCGGCTTTGCAAGCGTGCTATCCTGGGCGATCTGCTGTAAGGTCCAGCTGTCTCTCCGGTTCATGAGTCGGATGAGCATCAAAGCCCTGTGAACAGATCGAACGCCGTCTTGCATGGTTCTTCCGGAAGCCTGACTGCGCAACCTATCACGAGAGCAGCGAAGGCACCAGTGTAACCGCCCGTTGAACTAAACGGGCGCCCGATCAAATTCGCCGCGCTGATATTCAATTAGGTGGCGATAGTCATCGCGAATGGGGGCGAAGATATCGAGGTTCAGCGCCACCTCGTCCCCGACCGGTTCGGCGTAATGACACACGTTCGGCGGGATTCGCATCATCGAGCCGGGGCCTGCCTCGATCACTTCATCACCGACGTGGAAGCGCACCTTCCCCTGCAGAATCATGATGAGCTGTTCGAAGGGGTGATCGTGGGGCCGAACCTCCATTCCTGGGTGCAGCCAGTTCAGGACGCAGATCACGTCCTCCCCTCGAAAACCGACGCGTTCGACGCCGGTTCGTACGGTTTCACGATCAAGAGCGTTCCAATTGTGTAGCGTACTCGCCAACATATTCGGTCCTCAGTGATGATAATGGCATCCTCACGATTCTGACATGCAGTTGAAGAGGCGCCTTGGTGCGTTTCGGCAGCCGAAATAGCTCCAGGCCGTTCTTACCGCCGGATATTCCTCCACCTAATTTTCGCCAACGGCCGGCACGCTTTGGTGCATGCGGGCTGCATCCTTTTATAAGGGGAGGCGTGGATGCAACGTCACACGATGTACCAATATCGAGACCTTCCTTGAGGAATTTGGTCGCGCCGACATCGGGCTCGCGCGGCCCGCAGAAGAAGCGCAGATCTGACATCACCACCATCGCTGTCGAGCCGGTCGAAGAAGCACGGACAGGCCGCGGTCGCGGATTGTCGCCGACGAAGCGGGGCATCGTTTTGCGGATATCGTTCGCCTGAAGGTCCAACAGATGATCGTGCGACCGTGATTTTCCGGGTCCATTCGTGCTGCCGCTCGGGCATGCTTCATTAAGGCCCATGCTAACGTACCCCGGTTTGGCTGCACCAGGACTTCGGACCAATTTCGTTTGGTGAAACGGCCAGCGAACGGCGTTGCAGCCCGACTTCCCGATCGCGCATTTTCATCCGCATTGCTGGGCGATGCCGGGCGGGACCGAAACATCACAACACGATGTATCCTGCCAATCCACTGGGAGAGGTTTTGTTGATGCGTCATCGTATAAATTGGCATGTTGGCAAGCGGATCAGCTGTAAGTCTTTATGTCTCAGCGGCGCACGCCGCCACAAGCCAGCAGAATGCGGAATATGATTTTGCGATGGCGGACCGGTGGCAGCCTTTGGTCGGCGGGGCGATACGTTACCAGTCCGATAGCGACGCCATCTTCCTGGGCGGAAACCAGTTCCAACTGCCCGCGCGGACCCTGCTCGACCTGCGTACCGGCGTGCAGACGCGCGACGGCGACGGCGACGGCGACGGCGACGGCGACTGGAGCATTCAGGCGTTTGGTCGCAACGTCACCAATAAATATTACTGGATCAACGTCGCGCACGCGATCGATACTGTCGTCCGCTACGCCGGGATGCCTGCGACCAACGGCATCACCATCCGATACCGCTATCATTAAGGAACAGGCGAGCGCGACCAGGCGCCCGCGATCCGAACGGACCTTGGACAAGCAGAATTGAAGGAACCTCCTATGAACGCCGTCGTCGATCTGAAGCAGCCGAACCTATACCCAACCGACACGGGAGCTATGCTGCTGGAGCGGGCGCGTGCGCTCGTGCCCATGCTTCAGGAACGCGCGGTCGAATCCGAGCGGTTGCGTCGCCTTGCCCCGGAATCGTTCGAGGCCCTGCGCGATGCTGGTTTGCTGAAGCTGTACGCGCCGCGTCGCCACGGCGGCTTCGCTCTCACCCCGCTGGAGGCGGTCCGCATCTATGCGGAGATTGCGCGCGGCGACGGTGCCGCCGCCTGGGTCACCATGATCATGAGCACGAACAGCTGGATGGCGGCGCAGTTTCACGACTCGGTTCAGGCTACACTTTTCGAGGGAGGCGACATCCGCGTGGTGGGTGTGATCGGCGGCGGCGGCGGCAAGAGCGAAGCAAGGAAGGTCGATGGCGGATATCTGCTGTCGGGGTTCTGGCCGTTCTGCTCCGGTTGCCATTATGCCAAGTGGGTGATGCTGGGAGCGGCCGTGGCTGAGCCCGATGACGCTGGAGCGGGCCAACTCCTGTTCGCCGTTCCGCAGGACGCATTGACGATCAAGGACGACTGGCACACCTCCGCATTGACCGGCTCGGGCAGCAACAGCGTGATGTGCAAGGAAGTGTTCGTACCGAGCGAACAGGCCATAGACCTCGCGGCCGCTGCTGCAAACCTCGACAAGGACCCGCTTTACCGCATGAATTTCGTGAACCTGTTCGCCTACCAGCTCGTCGGTCCAGCGCTTGGCTTCGCGCGGGCGGCTGTCGAGCATTTCGTGGGCAGCGCCCCAAAGCGTGGGATCGCCTACACGAATTACGAAAAGCAGGTCGAAGCGCCGGTCGCGCAGGTTCGTCTGGGCGAGGCCATGGTTAAGATCGCTGCGGCCACCGCGCTTGCGGAGCGGGACCTTGAGGAGATGATGGCGAACACGCTCGATGAACCGGTTCCGCTGCTGAGGCGCGGAGAGCGGCGTGCCAACGCGAGCTATGTCGCCCGACTATGCCTCGAGGCCGTGGAGACCATCTTCCTATCCGCCGGGGCGAGCTCGATCCTGCAGTCGAACCCGTTGCAACGCATCGCGCGCGATATTCACGCCGATAACATGCACGGCGCCCTCGTTCTGGATACGTCCCTGGAGCTTCTTGGTCGCTTGCGCTTCGGTTTGGAGCCGAACACATATGTGATCTGACTGGCCGGACCATCCGGTGCCGGCCTTCCTCGAGGCGGACAACTTTCCCTCTAACTGAATGAGGAAGCAGGAAGGACGTCACCAACGTCGGCCAAGCCTTCATATGTGGACGCCCCTCATGGCAAGGGGCTTTTTGCAGGTGGGTGTGATCGGCGCTTTCGAAATAAATGCCCCAGCTGTTTAGAGGTTGGCGATAGGACGCGTCCAGGCCCCGCCAGCCCTTCCGCTATTTCAACTCGTCGCCTGAGGTGATCCGCCTTGTCGTACTGAAGTATGTCCGCTACCTGCTCAGCCTGAGGAATGTAGAGGACTTGCTGTTCGAGCGCGGCATCGACATCTGCCATGAGACGTGCGGCTCTGGTGGAACAGGTGCGGTCCGCTGTTCACTGGCGACATTCGCCGGCAGCGGATCAGTCGCATGAAGGGTTCCGTTACTGGCGCTGGCATCTCGATGAGATGTACGTGAAGGTCGGCGGCGAGATGGTTTATCTCTGGCGCGCCGTTGATCACGAGGACGAGATACTCCAAAGCTTCGTCTCGAAAAGCCGCAACACAGGGCTGCGTTGGCTTTCATGAAGAACTACTCCCTCGAACACCATCTGGTCAGCCGAATGATCTTCAGGGAGGGACGAGCTGGCATTAGACTGACAGCACCTTTCCGATCACCGGGCCGCTGACGGGTTATCCTGGCGCGATCGTCGATCTTTCTTTGCATGGCGCACATGATCGATCAACGCTCGAAGCTTCGGCGCGGCATTTCGGCGATTGGGGTAGTAGAGATAGAATCCCGGGAACCAGGGGCAGAACTGTTCCAGGATGACGGTGAGTTCGCCTCGCTCGATCCAGCGTCTGAAGCTCTCCTCCATCCCGAAGGTGATACCCGCGCCGGCGATTGCAAGCTTGATCATCAGCGCCATGTCGTTCGTCGTTATCTCGGGCGAGACTGCTACGCTGAATTCGGTGCCGTCCTCGGCGAACTCCCAGCGATACGGCGGCACATTTGGCGCAGGCCGCCAGCCGATGCAGCGATGCGCGGCCAGGTCACGCGGATGCGCGGGGCGGCCAGCCCCTGCCAGGTAGGAGGGTGAGCAAACCGCCAGTTGCCGCTCCTCTTCCGCGAGCGCGATGGCGATCATGTCTTGCTGTATCACCTCGCCCAGCCGGACGGCCGCGTCATAGCCTTCCGCGACGATGTCGAACTCCTCGTCGGTGACGTTGATGTCCAAATGAACGTCCGGATAGGCGGCCGAGAACTCCGCCAGCAGCGGTCCGGCGAGGAACCGCTCGGCGATCGACGAAACCGCGAGCTTCAGTCGGCCTGTAGGCGGCCCGGACAAATTGCTGACAGCTTCGACCGCAGTTCTCAGATCAGCAAGTGCCGGGGCGATGTCGCGCTGGAGACGCTCACCCGCCTCCGTAAGGTTTACGCTTCGCGTCGTTCGCAGGACGAGCGCGATGCCGAGCGTGTTCTCAAGCCGCGCAACCGTCTGGCTGACTGCGGACCTGGTCACCCCGATACGGTCTGCCGCTGCGCGAAAGCTGCGTTCCTCGGCAACAAGGGCGAACACCGCTAGGGCATCGAGTTCCGTCACCATTGGTTAGATTAGCTTTCCAGTATGCGTAGGAAGACGGAACTTCCCTATACATTCATGCGCCATTATTTTTCAATCAGAATGAGTAGTGGCCTCGCCGGTCCAGACCATTGCGGCGGACATCGGGGACCAGCGCCCGTCACCTGGACGAAGGCGGTTCAAAACCGCCAACAGGGTCTGGTCCGCTGGCCGACTTAGAACCCTGTCCGGCCCTTGCCAAGGAGGAATCTTTATGGCTGAAACGATCTTGATTACCGGGGCTGGCTCCGGCTTCGGCCTGCTGACGGCCCAGACAATGCTGCGGCTTGGCTGGACCGTCTATGCCGGCATCCGGGAGCCGGAAACCCGCAATGCGGGGCGTGCCTCCGCATTGCGGGAATTTGCGGCTGAATCCGGCGGCGATCTTGTCATGTGCGATCTCGACGTCCTCAAGGAGGATCGTTGCGCAGCAGCCGTGAACACAATCATGAAGCGCGACGGCCACATCGATGCCGTGTTCCACAATGTGGGGCATCTTTTCATCGGCTTCACCGAAGCGTTCACGCCCGAACAGGTGCGCGAGGCCTTCGAAACAAACGCGATGGGCGCGCACATTCTCAACCGCGCCGTGCTGCCCGTCATGCGCAAGGCCGGTCGGGGCACGCTGGTCTATAACAGTACTGGCAGCGCCTATGTGATCGGCCCCTTCATGGGTCCCTATGTCATGGGCAAGATGGCGTTCGACGCCATCGCCGAGGCCACCGCTTACGAAGTCGGCGCATTCGGCATCGAGACCGTGATCATCATGCCCGGCGCCTTCACCGAGGGAACCGAGCATTTCAATACCCATGTCGCGCCGGCGGACAAGGCGGTGCTCCAGCAATATTCGCGATTGGAGCGAGATTTCGCGCAGTACGGTCCGGGGCTCGAAGCGACGTTCGAAGGCCGCGATCAGCCGCCGCAGGCGGTTGCCGACGAGGTGGCCCGCGTGCTGGCACTTCCTCGAGGCGAGAAGCCGCTTCGCAGCGAAGTCGACTTCTCCGAATGGGGCGCGGGCGTCGTCGACGTTGTCGCGCAGCACGAAACGCAGCGGCTATGGGGCAACATGGGGCTTGGGCACCTCCTCCGTCCCAGCATCGCGGATGGCGAATGGGTATGAGCTATATACGCGACCGCGCGCCGCTGGAGGCGATCCGTGCCGGACCCGAGCGGCCGATCCTCCTCTCTCATGGGTGCGTGCTGACCGGTGAGCCGGCTCTGGGCGATTGGACCGATGCTGGCGTGCTGGTCAGCGCTGGCTTGATCGTCGGTGTCGGGCCCGGGCTGGACACCGCCGCAGCCGATGACGGGATGATCGTGGTCGATTGCCGCGGCTGCGTGGTGATGCCGGCGAACGGCGGCCGATTGGTGCAAGCCGAACCCGCAGACGTCGCCGTCTTCCGGATCATCGATCCGGAAGACGAGCCCGCGACGCCGAAAGTATCGCGACCCAGCCACGTCGACATCCTGCTCGCCCGCGGACGCCCGGTGTCGGGGGGCGGCAGGCCGACCGACGCAGAGGAAGGAACGGAGCCGGCGCAGCTCAAGCTGGTGGAAGTCGCTGCCGACGCCCCCCGGATCGGGCTCTGGAGCGACCAGCGCGACTGGTTGCGGCAGCGCCTGCTGCCCAATGGCCGCTACGATGAAGCGCGAGGCGAGCGCGAAAGCGCCTATTGCGGCCGATACTGGATCGACGGAGATCGCATCGATTATCTCGACGATATTGGCTTCTGGTCGTTCGGGACCTTTGTCGAGGATCGCCTGGAACACGCAGGCTACACCTTGAGGTGGAGCAAATGAGCGCACAATCCCACATTCGGCAGCTCTATGACGCGGTCAACGCCAAGGATTTGGCCGTGATCGAGGCGTTTGGCTGCGACGAAAGCGAATGGCTGGACGTGCCATTCGACTATCTGGCAACCGGGCCCCGGGCGATCGTGGAACCCTGGATCGCGTGGTTCAGCTATTTCCCCGACGCGAACAGCGTACCCTACAGCTTGGTCGAACTCGGCGACACGGTGGTCGCGCAGGGCATCGGCCGGGGTACGCACCAGGGGGCGTTCGATTCGCCCGCAGGCCGCATCGAGCCGAGCGGGCGGTCGATCGAGATCCGCTTCTGCGATGTCTATCGCCTGCGCGGCGACAAGATCATCCGCGCCGACAGCTATTTCGATTTCTACACCTTGCTGGCCCAGCTTGCCTCGGACCTGCTGCCAGCGATCGCGGGAGAGGCTCGATGAGCGCCAAGAAAACCTGGCTGATTACCGGAGTGTCCCGCGGGCTCGGCCGCACACTTGCCGAGACGGTGCTTGCACGCGGTGACGCCGTGATTGGAACGACGCGCGACGGGCACTGCGACCTTTCCGCGGAGGATGGTGCGCTCACCATTGTTCCGCTCGAACTGGCGGACGCCCGGTCGATCGGAACGGCGGTCGAACGAGCCTTCGATGTCGCTGCGAAGATCGACGTCGTCGTCAACAACGCCGGCTACGGCCTGCTCGGCGCCATCGAGCATGCAAGCGACAAGCAGGTCGAGCGCCTGTTTGCGGTCGATGTCCTGGGGCCAATTCGGATGATCCGATGCGTGTTGCCGTATCTGCGGCAGCAAGGCGCCGGACACATCGTCAACATCACCTCGGTCGCCGGCCGAGACCCACGCCCCGCAGCGGGCCTTTATTCGGCGGTCAAGGGGGCCATGGAAGCGCTCACCAAGGCATTGGCGTTAGAGGTGGGGCCCCTGGGCATCCGCGTCACCGCCGTCGCGCCCGGCGGGTTCCGGACCGATTTCCTGACGGATCTCTCGATCGACCGCAGCGCTGCGGAGGAGGGTCCCTATTCTCCTTCCGTAGACGAAGCGATGGCCAAGTTCAGCCAGGGGCCGGCGGGCCTTCTCGGCGACCCGTCGCGCGGTGCCGCTGCGATCGTCGCCGCGGTCGATAGCAGCAAACCGCCGCGCCGGCTTCTCCTGGGGACAGACGCGCTGGACCGTGCGCGACGGGCCATGGCCGAGACGCATTCAGAGATCGACACATGGGAGGCGCTCACCCGGTCAACCGACCGCCAGGAGACCGTGCGCCCGTAAGTTCCTGCTCGCCGGCGGGGTACCACCCGGATGCCCTGCCACTGCGGCCATCGACTAACTCGGAAAGGAAATTTCTCATGGACAAAATCTGGTTCATCACCGGCGCGAGCCGAGGACTCGGCCTCGAAATCGCTCGCGCGGCGATCGCAGCGAACGACAAGGTCGTCGCGACCGGACGCGAGGCGGCCGCCATCGAGCGAGCATTTGCCGACGAGGACGCCGGCGACCGCCTGCTCGCGCTTGCGCTTGATGTCACCGATCCGGACAGGGCCGAGACCGCCACGGCGGAAGCCATCAGCACTTTCGGGCGGATCGACGTGCTCGTCAACAACGCCGGCTATGGCCAGCTCGGCTATTTCGAGACCCTGACCGCGGAACAGATCGAGCGGCAGTACGGGACCAATGTCTTCGGGCTGTTCAACGTCACCCGTGCCGTCCTGCCCCACATGCGTCGGCAGCGCTCCGGCCACATACTCAACATCTCGTCGATCGGCGGCGTAGTGGGCTTCGGCGCGGCCGCCGCCTACACGTCGACCAAGTTCGCCATCGAGGGTTTCTCCGAAGACCTGGCGATCGACATCGCGCCGTTCGGCGTTCATGTGACTATCGTCGAGCCCGGCTTCTTCCGCACCGACTTCCTCGACAGCAGTTCGGTGAAATATGGCGATATCGCCGTCAATGATTATGCCGCGCGCGACAAGGAATTGCGCGAGCACTACGGCGCCTATAGCCACCGGCAGCTGGGCGACCCCCGCAAGCTGGGGCAAGCGCTGCTTGAGATCGTCGATGCCGAGGAACCGCCCCTGCGCTTCGCCGCCGGAAGCGATTCGGTGAAAATGACCCGCGACACGCTCGAGCGCCGGCTCACCGAACTCGAGCGTTGGAGGGGACTGTCGGAGACGACCGATCATGAGGATGCACGCAAAGGAGCCCCGGCATGAGCGACATAGCGCGTTCCGATCGCTTCCAGCACGGGCTGGACGTCTATGACCAGATGACAGCCGGCGCGTTCGGCGACCGGCTCAACCCCGGGCTTGCGTCGCTCGATCGCGATTTCCCATTCCTCGTCGATGCGGCAATGAGTTTCGCGATCGGCGACGTCTGGGGCCGGGATGCGATTGACGGTCGGACACGCGAACTCGCAATGGTCGCCGCTCTGGGCGTCGTCGGTGCTGGTGCCGCGGTCCAGCTTCGCCAGCACGTCGGCTATGCGCTCAATCTGGGCACCAGCCTCGACGAACTCCGCGAACTCGTCTATCTCACGACGGTGTCTGCGGGCTTCCCGCGCGCACTTAACATGGCGGCCGAAATGAAGGCCGTATTTGATGAACGGAACTTCGACGGCGCTGAGCGCGAACATGACGGCGAAGTCGATCGTCACAGCCGAGGGCTCGATAAAATGGCCGAACTCGGTCGCGAAGCGCGCATCGATATCGATGCCCATCCGGTGCTAGGACCCCTGTCCATCGACTTCCCTTTCCTGGTCGAGGCCGTCATCGACTATGCGATGGGAGACGTTTGGACGAGGCCTGCGCTCGACCCGGCGGCAAGACAGATCGCTGTCGTCACGGCCTTCGGGGCGCTTGGCGATGCTTGGCCGCAAATGCGGCTGCACGTCGGGCACGCGCTGCGGCTGGGCGTCTCACGCGCCAAGCTCGCCGAGGTGGTAAATGTCCTGAGCGTCGCGGTGGGCTTCCCGGTCGCCCTCAACGCCGCCACTGAGATGAAGGCGGCATTCGCTCAACTGCCTTAGGATTGACACCCGGCCGCAGCCGGGTCGCGCGAACAGCTGCACTCTAGCCGCGAACGGTCCATTTTCAGGTGGCAGAGCAGGCAGCTGCGTTTACGCTCTCCAACCGGAATAGCTCTCAGCCAGGCTCTGTCAAAGCAAGTGCACCGGCTGTTAGGAGGTTGACGATAGAGCGGATCGATGCCCCGTCCTTGCAAGCCAGTCAGCCCGTTTCGCTACTTCAACTCCTCGCCTGAGGTGATCCGGCTCGTGGTGCTGATGTATGTGCGCTATCCGCTTAGCTTGCGGAATGTGGAAGACCTGCTGTTCGAGCGCGGCATCGACATCTGCCACGAAAAGGTGCGGCTTTAGTGGAACAGGTTCGATCCACTGTTCGCGAGCGACATCCGCCGGCAGCGGATCAGCCGCATGAAGGGCTTTCGGCAGTGGCGCTGACATCTCGATGAAATGTACGTCAAGATCAGCGGCGAGATGATCTATCTCTGGCGTGCGCGGCGATGAATGAATTAGACATCGCGAGAAGCAGGAAGTCGGTCGCTGGGCCAACAACAGGGTGGAGAACAGCCATCTGCCCTTTCGACGAAGAGAGCGGGCCATGCTGCGGTTCAGGCAGATGAAGGCGCTACAGAAGTTCGCCTCCGTCCACGCCACCTACACAACCACTTCTGCTGGAACGCCATCTCATAGACCGACAGACCTCCAAGCAAAGACGCCCCGCCGCCTTGGCGGAGTGGCGGTTGATCGCGAGCTAGCTCCTACCCTTCTGGCCTAAATGCATCCAGTGGAGACGAAGTTCGCATCAGACTGACAGCACCCTCTGCGCGGCTCGAAGTCAGTGATCCCAACGAATCCATGCCTGTTTACTATATGCCGGTGCTACTCGCCGACCTGCCCCACCGCAGCGCTTGGCGCGCAGCTGGATGTATAGGTTCTCAACCTAGTGGGCAGAGGATTCTTTGATTTGAACGGCAACAAATGGTCGACCTCTGTCGACGGCAATGCGCCATCTTCGCCGTTCAGCTTGTTAGGTGCCGAGCCCCGACGCTGCCATTGATCGGCTTGCCTTCTCCGGGCCGGTCCCGCTAAGAGGCGCGTAATTCGCATGGACCCGGTGAGATTCCGGGTGGCTATTCCGGCCGCCGATCCGCCGGACAACATCACACATATGCGCTTAGCGCCCCTTGCGGCGGCATATGCCTTGTTGCGGACTTCTCATGAACAATTCATTTTCCATCTATCGGCGGCAATGGTTCAGTGACGGAGCGGCCGCGCGCCGCGACGTCCTCGCCGGCATCGTGGTGGCCCTCGCCCTCATTCCAGAAGCGATCGGCTTCTCGATCATTGCTGGCGTCGATCCCCGTGTCGGCCTCTACGCATCGGTCGCGATCGCGATCGTCATCTCGTTCACGGGTGGTCGGCCCGGCATGATCTCCGCGGCAACGGCCGCCGTCGCCGTGCTGGTGGGCCCGCTGGTCCGCGATCACGGCGTGGAATATCTCTTCGCCGCGACGATTCTGATGGGCATCGTCCAGATCATCGCGGGGCTACTGCGCCTCGATCTGCTGATGCAATTTGTTTCCTGCTCGGTGATAACCGGTTTCGTCAACGCGCTGGCCATCCTGATCTTCATGGCGCAGCTTCCGCAGCTCACGAATGTTGGGTGGCAGACCTATGCGATGGTCGCCGGTGGCCTCGCGATCATCTACCTCTTTCCGCGCGTGACCAAAGCGGTGCCGTCGCCGCTCGTCGCGATCCTTGTCCTCAGCGCGATCAGCATCGGTCTGGCGCTGCCCGTCAACACGGTCGGCGACATGGGCAGGTTGCCGGAAGGACTGCCGGCTTTCGCATTACCGAACGTGCCGCTCACTTGGGAAACGCTGCGGATCATCCTGCCCTACTCGCTCACCATGGCGGCGGTAGGGCTGCTGGAATCGCTCCTCACCGCCCAGATCGTGGACGACATGACCGACACGGACAGCGACAAGCAGCGCGAGTGCGCCGGCCAGGGCACCGCCAATATCATCTCGGCCTTCTTCGGCGGCATGGGCGGCTGCGCGATGATCGGCCAGTCCGTCATCAACGTCACTTCAGGCGGCCGGGGCCGGCTTTCCACCTTCGTGGCGGGTGCCTTCCTCCTCTTCCTGCTCGCCGTTCTGGGGCCCTTCGTTGGACAAATCCCCATGCCGGCGCTGGTCGCGGTGATGGTCATGGTCTCTATCGGCACCTTCAGCTGGAACTCCATCCCGAATCTGCGTCGCCACCCGCTCCCTTCGTCGGTGGTCATGGTCATCACTGTTATCGTCGTGGTCGCCACTCGCGATCTGTCGCTGGGCGTGCTGGCGGGCGTCCTGCTCTCCGGCATCTTCTTTGCCGCAAAGGTGCGGCGGATGTTCGAGGTGGAGCGGATCGCCTCGCCCGACGGTGCCCAAGCCACCTATCGCGTCACCGGCCAGATATTCTTCGCCTCCGGCGACCGGTTCACACGCGCTTTCCAGGAAGAGGCCCAGGCGAGCCATATCGTGATCGACGTTTCGGCGGCGCATTTCTGGGACATTTCCGGCGTGGCGGCGCTCGACAAGATAGTGGCGCGCCTGCGCAGGGAGGGCCGCAACGTCGAGGTGACCGGCTACAATCGGGCGAGCGCCGACATCGTCGACAAGTTCGCACTCCACGATAAGACTGGCGTGGAGATGGGAGCGGTGCCGCACTGAGCGGTAGCTGAGAGCGCCATAGCCCGGTTGGTTTGTGGCCGGTCGCTTTGTTCGCCCAACACCCTGAACCTGTCATTCCGCACTCGGGCCGTCGCAGGCGTAGCCGTAAAAAGTGTGACATTCCGGACTTGATTGAGAATTCGCCGCTGAAGGGCTGGGGAAGGGTCCGGGCTAGCCTGTTCTCCATAACGCGTCTGGTGAGCGGACGTGCTCGCGCCGGATGCCGAGGCCGAGCAGCCGTGCCGGTAGAGCCTGAAGCGCAGGGACAGCCTGGAGCAGGAGGAGCACTGCGGGTGCGCGTGGCGTTTTGCTGCGCATGGCCGCGCCGATGACGTTTCGGTGGACGGCGCGCTGTACGGCCTGGATTGTGCGTACCGCCAGCATTCGCCGCGCGCTCACCCGGTGAAGTAGCGGATCGGGATCGGCACCTGCCGCGAGGGGGGCGGCAAGTATGTTCGCGGCGGCGACTGCGTCCTGGATCGCGAGGTTGATGCCGACACCCCCGACAGGCGACATGGCGTGGGCGGCATCGCCAATGGCAAGAAGGCCAGGCCGGTGCCAGCGGGTCAGCCGGTCAAGCGAGACAGTGAGGAGCTTTACATCGTCCCAGTCGGCGATAGCTTCGATATGCGGCGCGAGAGGGGGTACTGTCGCTGTCACATCGTTCCGGAAGCGCGCGATCCCGGCGGCGCGTATCCTGTCCGCCGCGCCTTTCTCGATCACACGCGCGCACTGGAAATAGTCGCCCCTGTCGATGGTGACGATCATCTCGCCCCTGTCGATGTAGCCTTGCGTGCAATTGTCCGGCGTCCGCGCCTTGGGCACGCGAAACCAGAGCACGTCGATCGGCACTCCGAGGTCCTGCAGCGGCAATGCGGCCGCGTCGCGCATGCGGGAGTCGCGTCCATCCGCGGCGATAACCAGTCTTGCCTCCAGCGTTTCGCCATTCGCAAGTCTCACGCCATTGACGCGTTCTGTGCCCTCGATAAGGCCGACCGCCTCGGTCTCCATGTGGAGGGTGAACGCTGGGAGCCGCCGTGCGACGTCCGCCACGAAGTCGAGGAAATGCCATTGCGGCATCATGGCAATGAAGCGGGCCGGACCAGGAAGGCGGCTGAAATCAGCGATCTGATACTCGCGGCCCCCGATCACGGCGCCCACCGACGACACCTTGTCATGCTCGCGAGCGAGGAGTGCCTCAAGGAGGCCAAGCTCGTGAAAGAGGTCCAATGTCGACGGATGCACCGTGTCTCCGCGAAAGTCGCGCAGGAAGTCGGCATGCTTTTCTAGCACCACGGTACGCACGCCAGCGCGAGCGAACAGCAGGCCCGCCATCATTCCGGCGGGACCACCGCCAACGATCACAATAGGGGGAGTGGTGCGGCCGATCACGCATAGAGCCTACACCTTCTTTCGTGACAGCAAAGTGCCAGTTTTGAGGCGTGGTGATTAAAGCCGCCGGTCACATATGGGAAATGAACAATCCAACGTTTAACGACCGCAAAGCGTCGATGGCGGTAGCGGGCTGACGCGCCAATGGCAGCCGTTTAGCGTTCTTCGCCGATCCTGAAAGCTGCCGCCCAGCAGCAGGATGAGGAAGACGGAGCCTGTCGTTCTATTTGCGGCACATTCGTGGTGATGTCATTGAAGTGGCAGTATCACATTCTGCAGCAAGCCCTTGTGCTCCGGCGGCGAAACTAACGAGCGTGGAGCGACGCACATTAGAGCCCTGGGAGAGAATCCCGCGCCCCGTGGGACAACCGGTCATTATGTTGCGCTGACCGCAACACTGTCCCGAATAACGCGCTAACCGGGCAAATGTGCGCAAGGTAAGGAGCGGTCGACTTTGCGGGGGCTCAGATGAAATATTTTTTTCTCCTTACGGGCATGTGGGCTACAGCGGCGACTGCCCAAGAAGTACAGCTCCCGGCCGATGAGATTGTCGTGACCGGCACGCGATCAGCAGGACGCGCGGCGCTCTCCAGTTCGGCGCCAGTGGATGTGGTGGACGCCG
Source organism: Sphingobium sp. (assembly GCA_033795485.1). Lineage (GTDB taxonomy): Bacteria > Pseudomonadota > Alphaproteobacteria > Sphingomonadales > Sphingomonadaceae > Sphingobium. The sequence continues at coordinate 469,550 of JARYGO010000001.1, read as the reverse complement.
CCGCACTTGAGAGTACCGGCTATCCGGACCTCAGTCGGGCCCTCAACTTCCTGCAGCCGTCGATCAACTTCGCGCGTGCCGCGACCACCGCCAGCGCGGCGAATACGCGGCCGATCACGCTGCGCGGTCTCTCGCCCGACCAGACATTGGTGCTGGTCAACGGCAAGCGGCGTCACGCCAATGCGGTGCTGAACGTCAACAACAGTATCGGCCGCGGCTCGGCCGGCGTGGATCTCGACACGATCCCGGACACCGCGATCGCGCGGATCGAGGTGCTGCGCGACGGCGCGGCGGCGCTCTACGGCTCGGATGCGATCGCGGGCGTGGTCAACATCATCCTCAAGTCGAATGACCAGGGCGGGTATGGCGAAATCCTGGGCGGAAGCACTGAAGAAGGCGAATGGGCGCGCGAGCGCGAGCATCGGGCTCCCGCTTGCCGGGGGCCACGTCACGCTCTCAGCGGTCGCGCGGCGTCAGGAGCCGACCAATCGCGCGTTTGTCGACCAGCGCTTCGGCAGAGTCACCTACCGCATCGGCGATCCCAAGACGTCACTCGGCAGCGCCACCATCGACGCGGCTGTGCCGATCGGCAAGTCAGCTCGGAGGCGCTCGGTCCAAGAAGCGGCCATACATTGAAATTGATGAGGAGGGGCTAGTGATCAAATTTGAGCGGCATTGATACCATGCGGCTCCAAAGGCTCCCTCGGCAAAGATGGAAAGGGACGTTCATTTGCGATTGATGTCTCGCGTCGGCCATAGCGCCGTGGCGAGATGCCCATTAAGTTCTTAAACGCCATGCTGAATGCGCTTTCCGACTCATAGCCCAACGATAGAGCAATCTGAGAGACGGGTTCCGTCGTTGTCGTCAGCCTATGTCCTGCCAGTAACATCCGCCACCGCCTAAGATAGTTGAGAGGCGTGATGCCGACCGCCTCCTTGAAACGGGCGGCGAAGTTTGCTCGGGACATTCCCGCGCGCTTTGCTAGTGAGTCCACCGTCCAGCGTCGTGCCGGATTCTCATGCATGGCCTTGATCGCAAGGCTCACTTCCTTTTTGCCTAAGGCAGAAAGCCAGCCAATGCCAGCTTCCTTCAAGTGAAGCCGCAATGCCTGTACCAAGATCAGGTGCGCAAGATGCTCGACTATGAGAGGCCCGCCTGGCTGTAGATCGTGCAGCTCAAGCCGCATACGATCCAAGGCCCAACGCAACACTGCCTTGTCTTCCTCGTTCTTGACGTGCACAACAGGGGACAACATTTGCAGCCAAAATTCTGTATATTGGCGATCGACCTCAAAATAGCAGGCGATCAGAAAGCATTTCCCGCCGCCATTGATATATTTGATGTCGCCGATCGATACGCCGTGCTGCATCACAATATCCGGCTCCATGGGAAGCAAGCCGAGATCCGTTGCGGTCGTCACGGGCCGCCCGCTAGGTAAAACCACACAGTCGTTGGGTTTTAACCGTATCGCCTCCGAGTGGGGTTCCACGGATAGCCACATTTCACCTGACAACATCGCGTAGCAGACGATGCCTTCGTGTTCAGGAAGGGGAGTGCATTGGTCGCCCCCCACATCAAAGCCGGCACACGAATAACTGCGCGGTTTAATAAGCGACAAAATATCAGAAAGAGGATCCACAGCACCAATACCTAATGCTCAGCCGAAATCCTCGCAGGACCTTGGGCAGATGCCGCGAGCCGTTACGGTTTAAGGAGATGCATGGCCTTCAGAAGATACATCTCCCTAGCCCCTTATAGCCGAAGACTCTGCCTTCCCCTAATCGAGGAATGAAGAAAAAATCATATCCGCCAATGTCTGAAAGCGCTCAACGGAATAGGTGTCTTCCATCAGTCCCACGGATAGAAAACAGAAAGTGAGATCGCGCTGGGGATCAATGAAGAAGCATGTCGACCCGGAGCCCCAGCCCCCGAATGTTCTGGGACTTGCCAGCGTTCCGAAGGGCGATGGATGCAGCGTTTCGCCACGCAAGAAGAATCCAAGTCCCAAATCTGCGGGGAAGCGAGGCCAACCCCGGAATTTCTCCGCATAATCGAAAAGGCCGTTGTGCATCGTGCCAGTGTGTACGCGGGAGGCATAATCTATCATGCCGGGAGAAAGGATGCGTACCTCACGTCCACCAACGTTGAGCGCGCCTCGATTTCGCAACATTTCTGCAAATCGCGCCAGATCGCTTATAGTGGAAACGAAGCCGCCGGAGGGCATTTCAGCTTCAGGTGTTATGAACTGACCGAGCCCCACCAGACCAGCAGGATCGATCAAGGTCGCTCCTTGATATTTGGCCACAACAGGAGCCATGCGCGTTCGAACATCGGCAGGCAGCCCTAAATGCGTGTCATGCATGCCAAGCGGATCGAACAGCACTTCGCGCTGAATGTCCCGGAACGAGCGCTTTCCACCATCGACCCGCCGTACCATTTCGCCCAGCACTGCATGTCCGGCGCCCAGGGAGTAGTTTACACGGGATCCCGGCGGATTTTCCGCCGATTGGCCCGAGATGTACTCCACAAAGGCTTCGAGATTAAAGATCACCTCAATCGGAAGAGGATGTGACTGAGATATCACCCCCGAAGTGTGCGTCAGCAGATGCCAAAGCTGCGTGTCTTCCTTTCCACGGCATCCGTAGGCGGGAATTATGTCGGCCACGCGTGTCGTCAACGAGAGAAGGCCACGTTCCACATAGTACAACACCACGGCAACCGTGAACTGCTTGCCGACAGACATCGTGAATATGGGCGTATCGGCGGTCAGAACCCGCCCCGCTGATCTGTCAGCATAGCCACTCACACATTCCAGAACCGTTTCTCCCCCACGAGCAACATGAAGGATCGCTCCGTCATAACGGTCATCGGCAATATCGGATTCAAGACGCTCCTTGACTCGGGCAAGCCGTTGCTGGTCAAAGCCAACGTTTACGGGCGAATTTGTCACCGACTATCCTCTCAGTTTTATGTGCGCTTGGATGATGATCGAATCTTTGGGTGAGCGCGTCCAATCGACGCAATTCGAACCCGATCAACTGGGTAAGGCCTCCAGCAGGGCCTGAGTTCTCGCCTTGATCATATCTTCCATCATACGATCCGTATGAATGTAGAGACTGTTTTCTTGCACCGCCTTTAGGACCATCGCACCAACGTCCTTGGGGTCAGCCCCAAGTTTGAGAACCTCGGAAAGTTGCGCCGTTAGTTCCGCACTTTGCTGCTCTTGCTCTTTCGACAAGGACAAACCTTCCTTGGGCGAGGAGTTCGCGGATCGCTGAATTATATCGGTCGCGACCGGGCCAGGACACAGAACGCTGACGCCTATGCCAAGGGGCGCCAGTTCAAGACGGAGGGATTCTGACAACCCCACTACTGCGAACTTAGCCGTGGTATATAAAACGAAGGCACCCGTCGCCGCCAAGCCTGCGCCGGAAGCAGTATTGACGATGTGACCGTCCTGCCCCCGCGCCACCATCCTGGGTAGGAATGTCTGGATGCCATTAATCACACCCTTGAGATTGATGTCGATACCCCAATCCCAGAGTTCGTAAGTCATTTTCTCGGGAGGGGCGCCGGCAGCGACGCCAGCGTTGTTGAACAAGAGCGAAACCGGTCCGAGCGCGCTTTCCGCCTTGTCTGCGGCGGACGCATAGGCGCCACGGTCGCGCACATCAAACTGGAACGTCTCGACGTCTGTAGTATCTTGCAACTCGGCCTTTGCGCGAGACAGAGCATCGGCATTCAAATCCACTAAAGCGAGCTTGGCGCCCGCACGTGCAAAGGTTCGTGCGATGCCCAGCCCAATACCGTTGGCCCCGCCTGTGATGAAAGCTGTGCGACCCCGTACACCCGTCATTTATTCCTCTCCTGCACTTATATTCATCGGGATTAAAACATCATGATCTGCTGGCTAAGCATCTCCCGAGCTTTCTTTGCTCTTGCTCGGGTTTGAGGCCGAGCATGACAAGAGCGCGATCATGCTAGTGGACCATCGGCGAGATAATGGTCTACCCGTGTGCCTCCGCCACTCACTCTCGCCTCAGGGTCATTGTGATGATTCCGCCGGCTGGCTTCTTGGCTGACGACTTTAAAGCGCGTTTTGCGGTTAGGAAATGCTGTATCGTCCAGCATATTGTTGAGATGGTCTATAATGGGATGATACGGCCGGGCCCTTGTAGGATGCTGGTGGTCGGCGACTCCTAGCGCCGCCTCCGAGGCCGCAGGCAGGCAATAGTGCCGTTACGCTGACCATTCATCCTGAATGTCCGCTTCGGCCCGGCTCGGTCCCGAAAGCTGATGGGGTGGACGCGCCCCGACGGCATCGATGTGCCAAAGTGGAGGTGTTGAGCACCACTGAGGGAGGCGTCCGTGTCGCAGGTTATCATATTCGGTCTGGATATCGCGAAGAGTGTTTTTCACGCACACGGTGCCGATGAGGTCGGTGGCGGCGGTGTTCAGCCGCAAGCTGACGCGTGGCAAGCTGCTCGACTTCTTCGCCGGCCAACCCCGCTGCACGGTAGCATTGGAAGCGTGCGGCGGCGCCCATCACTGGCGCGCTAGCTGTTTGGCCCCGGGATTTGATGGTGCGGGTTTGATGTGAAGCGCTGGGGTTCTTTTGTCCAGCATTTGCAGATGAACTCGTATGGTGTGAGACCCTGGAGGGTCTTCAGCCGCTTGGCGAAGTTATAGGCGGCGACGAAGTTTGTGAGATGTTCACGCAGTTGGTCGTGCGTCTCGTAGTAGAAGCGTTTGACGGTCGCTTCCTTGATGGTGCGGTTCATCCGCTCGACCTGACCATTGGTCCAGGGATGTTGGGCTTGGCGGTACGGTGATCGATGTCGCTGAGTGCGCAGGCATATTCGAAGGCATGAGCGCGGAAGAGCTCGCCGTTGGCGATAGCTTCCTTGATGAGCGGCAGGGCCGAGCCGCCCGCACCCGGCGTCGTGAAGTGGATGCCATTATCGGTCAGCACGGTGTGGATCGCGTAAGGCACGGCAGCGATGAGGCGGTGCAGAAAGTCGCGCGCGGTCGCGGTCTTGGCCTTCTCATGCAGTTCGACGAAGGCGAACTTGCTGGTCCGGTCGATCGCCACGAACATATAGAGCCTGCCCTGCTCGGTGCGGACCTCGGCGATATCGATGTGGAAGAAGCCGATCGGATAGCTCTTGAACTTGCTCCGCCTGGGCTTGTCGCCCTCCACGTCCGGCAGCCGTGAAATGTCATGGCGCTGGAGGCAGCGGTGGAGTGACGAGCGCGTCAGATGCGGAATCGTCGCTTGCAGAGCGTAGAGACTGTCGTCCAGCGGGAGCAGCGTATGCCGGCGAAAGGCGACGACGATCGCCTCTTCCTCGATCGACAGCACCGTCGATCGAGGCTCCTTCGGGCCCGTCTTGTGATCGACGAGCGATCGGCGGCGGCGCCACTTGGCCACCGTCTTGGGGTTGATCCCGTGGCGCTTGGCGAGAACCCTCAGGCTCTCTTGACTATCTTGTATTGCTCAACGGACTGCCGCTGTCGTGCGGGCGCTCCCGTGGAGAACCTGGCCCATAGTGCATCCTTCCATTGCAGGCTGAATAATGCACCATCAAATCCCGGGACCAAACATCTAATCCTTCTCACGTCGGCTCGCGGCGCCAAACAGTCTGCTATTCGGCCGCTCACGGTCATGGGCGCAGGACATCCAACTTTTGTCACTGGTGGTCGCAGCGCCTGAAGGAACGTCCGGTTTCAAGCAGCCTAATCGCGGCCTTAAAGGCAATAATGAGTCGACCTAAACCGCTCCGCGCTGATTATAAGGCGAAACCTGCCAGCGAGCGCCCCTTCATCCACACCCGCTGATCCCCAACCTCGATCGTAGCATTTGTCGAGACCTATATAAGTTTGAGATCAGAAGGTAATTTGCGGAACAGAACGAATCTCCACGATGGATTTCTTTCTTTCCAGCCCTTCGATCACCCGGCCGCCGGTCGCCAGCTCTGGATGGCTCATCACGTCAGCGGAGGCATAGGCGGAGAAGTTGAGCGCCGTGCGTCCGCTCAGATCGGAAAGGTTTACCTGATAGATGCGGAAAGGATCTAGATCGAGATTTTCAAGGTCGTTGAGCAGGTTGTCCTGGGAGAGGAGGAAGGCCGAACAACGCAACTGGCCGTCGCTGGCGCGATAAACGATCAGTTTCCAGAATGCGCGCGGCAAACGAACCTGACGGTAGGTGGGATCGTCATCGCCGAACACTGGTCCGCCGAGAACGGACAGCTTGAGGTTCTGCACCTCGGCTTGATCGAAGACGAGATTTTCCAGTTCGCCCCAAAGGCCCTTGCGGGACGACTGGTTGAAGCGCTCATGCTGGGGCGCGATATTGGTGAAATAGAAGGAATCCTTGTTGGCCTGCCGGGCTTCCTCGACCTCGCCCCAGCACAGGTCCGCGCGCCGCGCGATATGACCGCGGTCAAGCCTGTTGTCGGCATAAGCATCTTCTCCGGTCTGATGCTCCGCGTCGATCCGTGGGTCGAGTGCAAAGCCCTGGCGCGGCAGTTTCACGATCCGGGCGCCGTCGATGTTCCAGGCGACATAGCGCGCCATGCGGCGTGCGGCGCTGAGGCACACCGAGAAATGGGTGTAGGGAATGGTCTGTTTCCGGCCGAAATTCACCGCGTCCCGCTTGAGCGCGGTGGAAAGCCCGGGTTCGGGTGCGGCTATCCCCAGAAATTGCGGATCATAGCCTGTGCGGGGAACAACAGCCTCGAGAAGATCTCCTTCAGGCGCGACGACAGGCGGCGTGAGCAGGAAGTCGAGCTTTTTCTGGATGGAGGACGGATAGCAGGCAAGCGCGTGTTCGTCGGTGCTGCCGTCTGCTTCGCCCGCGAAATGCAGGCCAGCGAAAACATCCGTCGGCTTGCCATCTTCGGCGATCAGCCAGGCCGAACCGGAATCACCGCCCTTGCTGATTTCCCCATCGGCGGGCAGCCGGGCCGGATCCGGCCCGATCTCGAATCCGCCGATCGCCTGTACCCCGGCGGGAAGATCATAGTTGATGCTCGCCATCACATCGATCCTGCGGACAATGCCATAGGTGATGCCCGTGGTCCGCCCCGACTTGACGACGGTGTCGTCCAACTCGACATCGGCCATGCGGCTCGGAACGACATCGAGTCCGAGAACCGAGGCGTCATGATCACGCATGCGGATGCTCGCCAGCGCGCAATCTCCGGCGGGTCCTAGATGGCTGCGGAGAAGCGCCCCGGCACCGTTGCGCTCCGTATTATTGTCATCGAAGGGACCTGGCTGAACGATCATGTCGCCGACACTCCCACCATTGCCGTGAAGGACGTGCCAGTTCGATAGGATACAGGGCGCGCCGCTCGCCCGGTCATAGACGACGAGGCCGAGGGTTCCCGCGGTTCCGGCGATGTGGGAAACGCTGACGCCGGGCCGGATCGGATCGACCCGCTCGCGGCGCGCATCCATCTGTTCGGGCTCCACGATCTTGAATGCGGGACTGTAGGAGCGCTGAATCACGTCGGTCGAGACCTTGACGCCGTCGATCTCGATCATCTCGGGAATGCGGGTGCTTCCGAGCGTCTCGATGGCGGAGTCGCCTTTCACACCCACGGTGAATTGCAAACAGACCGGCCCATCGCCATTCTTCCGGCCGATGCCGATAGAGGTGATGTTGGGGTCCTTGAGATAATCGGCCCCCCTTGCGCGGATGAAGCGCCGCAAGGCCTCCTGATCGGGTTTGGAGGCTTTCCGCCTTTTGCGCGACGCTTCCCGCTCTGACATCAGACGCTCCTTCGCCTCCAGGCGGCCAAATTTCTACCACATGCGCGCAATTTATTGTAGCTCCGTTACGGCAATCTGCCTTTCAGTTAGCCAATTGTTGCCCTTCTCCCGATCACAGGCTGGTCAGGCAAATCGCCGCCTCTCGTTTCGGTGCGGCACCAATTCCGTTCATACGCGTTCGGTAGGAGCCTGGCCGTGTCGATGGGAGGCGGGCCGATGCCGCGTTCGAACAGCAGGCCCTCAACGTTCCGCAGCGACAGCGGGTACCGGACATACATCATCACCGCCAGGCGGATCACTTCAGGTGACGAATTGAAGTAGCGGAACGGGTTGCCGGCGGGCTTGATCATGCCACCGATGCCGCGTCGTCGTTTGCTTTGACAGAGCCTTCTGCCAATTTGCTCTGACAGCGCACTTCATCTTAATAAGAAAGACGGATTGTGGCGCGTATTATGCGCCCAAATTCCGGTCTGGCCATGAAATAGCGCGACGACATCCCTCCCGCATCGAAAGACCCCATGCGTGGATTGCCCTCGGTGAGGCCCAGGCTGTTAGTTAAGTTGGTACCGTTGATGGTCAGCGTCGCATGTTCGCTGATCCTGGTAGTCATCTGTGCGTTGATCATGGAAAAGGCGGACAGCCTTTGCGAATTGGCAACGTCGGCGTAACGCGCGGAATAGTGGATGAGGTCGGCGCAGCTCACGGATGAGCTCGAAACATACATCGAGAATCTCAAGGCTTGCTCAACGTGTTGGAATTACGAGAGTGAGCGCGAGATCTACACCTTCGACTACTGGTGTGACGCTGCGACGAGCGAGGCCTTCCGCTCGTTCTTCGGAAGCGCCTTCGAGCTATATCGCGCCCTGCATATGGTCTGCCTTGGAAAAACTGGTCCAATTCTGAAGAGAGCCCTTTTGGGCATGAGAATTGGAGAAATGTATGGGACGTCAGCGATTTACGCCGGAGCAGATTATCGCGAAGCTGCGTGAGGTGGAGGTGCTTGTCGGGCGGGGTTCGACGGCAGTGGAGGCTTGCCGTCAGATCGGCATCGCGGAGCAAACGCTGTATCGGTGGCGCAGGAATATGGCGGGCTGAAGGTTGATCAGGCGCGTCGGATGAAGGATCTGGAGCGCGAGAATGTCCGGCTGAAGAAGCTGGTCGCGGACCTCGCGCTGGACAAGGCGATTCTGCAAGAGGCGTCGAAGCTGACTTTTGAGTCCCTCCCGTCGCCGAGAGGCGATTGATCAGGTCCGCCGTGCACTACCGGTATCGGAACGGCGGACCTGCCGGGTGCTCGGCCAGCACCGCTCGACCCAGCGTCATCCGCCGAGGGACGATGCTGACGAGCAGCGCCTGACAGCCGACATCGTCGCGCTGGCGAAGGATTATGGCCGCTACGGCTATCGCCGCATCCACGCCTTGCTGGGCCATGCCGGCTGGCAGGTCAGCCTGTCGGTGGTCGAGCGCATCTGGCGGCGGGAGGGTCTCAAAGTGCCGAAGCGGCAACCGAAACGGCGTCGGCTATGGCTTGGCGACGGATCGTGCATCCGCCTGCGCCCGCAGCATCGCGGGCATGTCTGGTCCTACGACTTCGTCGAGGATCAGACGCACAACGGGCGCAAGTTCCGGATGCTCAACATCATCGACGAGTTCAGCCGGGAATGCCTGGCGATGGTGCCGCTGCGGCGGTTCCGCTCAAACGACGTAATCGACGTGCTGGCCGATCTGTTCATCGAGCATGGCCCGCCCGAGAATATCAGGTCCGATAATGGTCCCGAGTTCGTCGCCAATGCAGTGCGGGAATGGCTGGGGCGGCTCGGCGTCACCACCCTCTATATCGAGCCCGGCAGCCCGTGGGAGAATGGCTATATTGAGAGCTTCAACGCTCGCCTGCGTGATGAACTGCTCAACGGCGAGATCTTCTACAGCCTTGAGGAGGTGCGGATCGTCACCGGCTGGTGGCGCGAGCATTACAACCGCGCGCGGCCGCACAGCAGCCTCGGCTATCGGCCGCCGGCCCCGGGAACGATCCAGATGCCAGCCTGGCCGCTCGGCTCCGCTACGCTCCGCCTCCCGCCCAGGCTGGCATCGGAGACGCGTATCAACTAACTACACGACCGGACCAGTCATCGCGGGCAGTCCACCTGCGCGCCTGCCCGAGCCGCCAGACGAGGATAAGGCTTTAGGCTTGAGCAGGTGACCTTTCGCGCCGACGAAGCTCGACGTGTCGTGGACTACGTTTCGCTCTCGGATGGTGAACATCAGCTCGTTGAAATCCTGGGTGTGTTCACCATGATCCGCGAGAAGAACGTGCTGTTGCTCCTCGACGAGCCGGAGTCTCACTTCAATCCGCAGTGGCGGGTTGCCTTCATGAACCGCCTTCGGTCGGTGCCGACAGCTGACGGGAGCCGGGTCGATCAGTCTGACGCTGCTGCACAAGAGGTTCTTCTGACTACCCACGCGCCCTTCGTTCCGTCGGATATGAGGCGCGAGAACGTCGTCATCTTCGAGCGGGTAGACGGCAAGGTGGTGCCGAGGTCGCCTGACATCGAGACCTTCGGCGCTAGTTTCGAGCATATCCTGGAGCATTGCTTTCGCGTGGAGCCCCCCATCTCGGAGATCCCGCGCGAGGAGATCAAGAGCCTCATGCACTCCGACGATCCGGCCGAGATCGAGGCTGCGGTTCCACATCTGGGCGCATCAGTCGAGAAGGTTCTCCTGCTCGATCATCTTCGCAAACTAAAATCCTGAGGCCCACCGGTGCTATTCGCTTATCCGGCCGCGGCGGCTGCGGAGGGTGCTGTCAGTCTAATGCGAACTCGTCTCCACCGGATGCACTTCGGACGGGAAGGATGGGGGGCTAGCTCGCGATCAACTGCCACTCTGCCAGGACGGCGGAGCGTCTTTCCTTGTAGGTTTTTCGATCGATAAGGTGGCGTTCCAGTGAGAAGTGGTTGTGAAAGTTGGCGTGGACGGAGGCGAATTTCTGTAGCGCCTTCATCTGCCTGAAACGCAGCATGGCCCGCTCTCGTCGTCGAAAGGGCAGATGGCTGTTCTCCACCCTGTTGTTGGCCCAGCGGCCAATCTCCTGCTTCTCGCGATTTCCAAACTCATTCATCGCCGCGCTGTAGGATCGAAGACCATCGGTGGTGATCGCCTCCGGCGATCCATGCCGCTTCAGCGCCTTCTTCATGAACGCCAAAGCCGCCTTCTTATCACGTGTTTTGGTGACGTAGCTCTCGAGAATCTCGCCCTCGTGATCGACGGCGCGCCAGAGATAGGCCATCTTACCGTTGACCTTCACGTACATTTCATCCAGATGCCAGCGCCAGTGGCGAACCCCTTCATGCGGCTGACCCGCTGGCGTCGGATGTCGCCTGCGAACAGCGGACCGAACCTGTTCCACCAGAGTCGCACCGTCTCGTGGCAGATGTCGATGCCGCGCTCGAACAGCAGGTCCTCTACATTCCTCAGGCTCAAAAGATATCGGACGTACATCATGACGACCAGCCGGATGATCTCGGGCGAGGAGTTGAAGTAGCGAAACGGGCTAACTGGCTTGCAAGGACGGGGCATCGATCCGCTCTATCGTCAATCTCCTAACAGCCGGTGCACTTGCTTTGACAGAGCCGCAACGGGGATCGGTCCATCTATCGCCGGCCCGCTACAGCAGGTGCACTTGTTTTGACAGGCCCAGGGAAAGCCTTCAGTTCGGCGAGCCGGATCGCGCGGCCGTTGCTCGGTGTCATCGTCACGCGGATGCGCTCGCCCTCCAGCGCGGGCCACCTGACCTGCGTCACGCCGTTGGCGATGGCCTTTGCAGCTGCGCCCACCCTGTGCCAGCGACCGCTCTGCCACACTTCCACCGCTACTCTGCGCGGCGTGGCGAAGCCCTTGCCGTCATCAAAGAAGGCCAGCTCGGTGCGACCGAGCGTGACGCTCTTGCCAAAATCTACCGAATACCATTGTGGTTTGGTGGACGGCACGGAATCCCACCCGTTCGGCAGTTCAGGATAGAACCATGCGCGCCCGTCGATGCCGTCGTGCAGCTTTTCGGCGTCGGTGCCCGAGGAAGCGGAAGGCTTCGGGAACGAGCCGCGCACGAGCTGGACGGCAAGGTTCGTCTCGCGGACGATCGCCGCGTTGACCTTGCGCGCCAGCGGCACCTCGATGCGGCTCAGGGTGTCGCGGTGCGCCAGTTCTACGCCGTCCGCCGCCACGGTCAGCCCTTTGCGGCCATAGCGGCTACCTTCGGCGTCCCATGTGACCGAGACGAGATGGCCGTGGTAAGGCACCCGTTCCACGCGAAACCAGTTCAGCGCCTGAGCGTCGCCCGTGGCGGGAAGCAGTGGGTTCACCTCCAGCACGTCGTCCGCGCGCGGGCGTATGCCGACCAGGCCCGTCAGGATCAGGTCGAGATAGCCCGAGTGAAAATAATGGTGGCTGCGATCCAGCCCGACGATCGGCTTCCCGGTCTCGGGGTGATAGTCTTCCTCGAGGTCGAGTTTGCCGCCCTGGAAGTGCATCTGCGTGTATTTGCGCAACTCGTCCATCCAGATGCTGCGCGCGACGGGGCCACGTTCGTCATAATGATCGAGCAGGTTGGCCATGCCGGTCAGCACCTGCGTCGTCTGATATGGCCAGATCGGTCCGTTCCACTGGCACTCAGGCGCAGTTCCGAGGTAGCGGTACTGGCGCATATAATATTCGTACCCCTTCTCGACCGTGCGCATCCCTGCCTTGCCCGCCAGCGAGTCGGGGTCGAGCAGGTGCGTCCATGCCTTGGAATATTTCGCCTCGTCCGGCACGAGGTCGAACATCCAGGGCAGGTAGCCGACGAGTTCGCGGTTGCGGATTGGATCCCAATATTTGACATATTCATTGGTGAGCTGGTGCCGGTCGGTAAAGTGCTCCAGCTTGGGGTTCCACAAGTCCGCCAGCACGCGCTTGCGCAGCGCCTCGGCGCGCCCGGCATATTCCCTGGCCATAGCGGTGTCGCCCGCCATCCCCGCCATGCGCGAAAGCGCGCGGGCATTGGCGAACATGTAGCTGTTGACCGAAGGGCGGAAGGAATCCCCGCCCCTGAACCCGTCCTTGCCACCGGACGCGTCGATCGATGACACCGTGTATTCTGTCGCGTCCAGCAACGGCTCGACGAAGTAGAGGCCCTTGTCGAAGTCGAACTTTTCGTCCCACAGGCGGTAAATGTGGCGCATCGTCCGGAGGTGAGCGAGCACCGCGTCGCGGTCGCCATCGACCAGGTAGCGGCCCCAGACCGAGTCCGCCATATGGTCGGTGAAGTGGCGATCGTTGCCGCCTTCGTACATGAAATTGATGTAGTCATCGGTGAAGCGGCGGTCGTTCAGCCAGCGCCCCTCGGCGATGTGGAAACCGCTCGCGTCGTTGAGGCTGGCGAAGGGATGACGCTGCCAGTCGACGTCGTCGGCGAACTCGGTGGTGATATACCCCTGCGCACCAAGGTCGCGCTGGTGCGCTCGGAACAGGCCCCAGCGGTAATAATAGACCGCGTCAATCCTGGGGTCGGCGGACTCGAAGAAGGGAATACGCGTCTCGTACCAGTCGGCATCGTTGCCGAAGCGGGCCGCGGCGATGGTGCGGGTGTCCAGCGAGGCGGCAACATCGGGAGACGGTGGGCTGGCGCCTCCCGCAAGGAGCGCTGCCAGTGGGAGCGCCGCAAGCGCCAGAATATTCCGCAATGTCGCCCCCTTTTGTCAGAAAGGAACAGCGCGGCCACTTCCCCGAGTTTTGGCAGAGAAAGGAGCCCCGGCGAAAGCAGCCGCGCTGAGCCGGCTGCGACGGAATGGCGATACCGTCGCAGCCGGCCGCATCAGTCGAACTTGAAGCGCACACCCACCGCAAAGGTGCGGTCGATCAGCAGCGTGCTGGAGTTGAACTGCTCACGGTTACCGACATCGCCGAACTTGTAGTAGTTCTGCTGCTTCGCCTTGGTGAGGTTCACCGCATCGAAGGTGACGCCGATATCGTCGTTGACGTTCCAGGTGAGTTGGAGATCGAGGCTCTTTTCAGGGGCGCGCCAGAAGCCGATAGGGTTCGCGAAGGAGCGGGCCTCGTTGCTCTGGAGGAAGCCCTTGCGCCAGATGTACGACAGGCGGGCGCCGATCGGGCCGTTGTCGTAAGCCAGCGTGGCGTTGTACGACAGCTTCGAGACGCCGAAGAACGCCGACTGGGTGGTGCCGGTGATCTCGCCCGCGGCGTTGACGACCGGGATCGTCTGCTTGGAGTCGAGTATCGTAGCGCTGCCGGTGAAGCCGAGACCATTGAGCGGGCCGGGCAGGTAGGTCGGGAAGTAGGTCAGCCCCAATTCCACACCCTTCAGCACGCCGTCCGAAGCATTCACCGGACGGGTGATGTTGAACGTCTCGGTGTAAGTCTCGTTGCGCGGTAGGTAGTTGTTCGGAATGACTTCACGCGCCACGAGCGGCACGACCAGGCCATTGATCTCGCGGCGGAAGGCCGTCGCGTAGATCGCGCTGTTGCGCTCGAAATACCATTCCACCGCAAGGTCGAAATTCTTCGAATGCGTGGCGCCCAGACCAGCGTTGCCCGAGCTCCCCGTGCCGAAGCCGATGCGCGACAGGTCGCCCGTCAACACGCGGTTCGGGTTCAGGTCACCGAAGGCCGGACGGCGCAGCGTCTCGCCGTAGTTGAACCGGATGCGCAGATTGTCGGTGATGCCGTAGCGCGCGGTGAACGAGGGCAGCCACCTAGCCGAACCGGTCGAGACCCCGGTGCGGGCGAAGTCGGCACCGCGATCGAAATATTCATAGTCGGTGTCGATCTGCACATAGCGCACGCCACCCTGAACCTGCAACGGACGGCCGAACAGCTCGATCTCGCCGTCCGCCATGATGTAGGCGGCGGTGTTGATCTCGTTGATGCCGAACACATGGCCGAAGCTAAGCTGGTCCGAAAGCAGCAGGTCGGGAGCGACTGCCCGGTACAGGGTGCGGACGGCATCCTTGTCCATGTTGCGCGGATCGGCAAGCACCCAGCTGGTCGGGATGTCGGCGCGACCGTCGAAGAAGCCGCTGTTGGTGAAAGGCGTGCCCTCGCCGAATTGGTCGAGGGTGATGCCCAGGCCGCCAGCGCCCTGGTCACGCACATAGCTGTCGGCCTTGCGGTCGTCGTAGCGGAAGCCTCCCTTGATGCGGCGCAGGAAGCCTTCGTCCCACTCATACTCGCCGTCGAGCATGATGGTCAGCGCGCTGCCGGTGTCCCTGGTGCCGCTGTCGAACAGGTTGCCTACGGTCCAGGCCGAGGGATCGGTCAGGACGCCCTGATTGCCGAAGCTGTACGAAGGCAGGCCGCCGCCGGCGTTGAAGTCGACATCGATGTCGAGCGGGCCGCGATCGGTGCGGATGGCGAAGAACGAGGTCTCGTTCTTGCTGTCCTGATAGGCGACGTCAGCCGAGATCTTGCCACGATCACCCACGTCCCACTTCGCGTTAAAAGCGTAGACGTAGCTGTCGGTCTTGTTGGTGGCGTAGTCGCCGCTATTGAAGCCCGCGACCGAGCCGACACGGCGCGACTTGATGATGTTCGTGCCATCGTACAGCTCGAAGCTGCTCGGTACGTCGTCCGGCAGGTCGGCCCACCAGTCCACGAAGCTGAAGTGCAGGCTGTTGAAGGTCTTGCCGCGGAAGCCGGTGTAGAACACCTCTGCAGTGTACACCGAACGGTCGTCAGGCGCCCACTGCAATGCGGCGTTCACCGAAGGACGGGTCCGCTTGCCGTAAAGGTCCGAACTGATGACAGCATCACGCGAGAGATAGTAGGGGGTGTCGACCCCGTTGATGTTCAGCGTCGAGCCCGGCGCGGTCGGCAGGCCTGCGTCAAGGCCCGGCGTCCAGTTCTGGTTGCGGTCGCCCGGAAAGATGCGCTCGAGCGGGGTGAGACCCGTCCCCGCCGCAGGGTTCTCCGTGGCGAACGGCACCATGGCGCCGGCTTGGAGGTTCTGGTTACGATATTCGGCGCGCGTGTAGCTGGCGTTGACCAGGAAGCCGATCTCGCCGATGCCGGTATCCCAGCGGTCGGCCACGAGCAGCGCGACGTTGGGATTCGCCTTGTCGCGCAGTTCCGAATAGATGCCGCGCGCCAGCCCCGAGATGGTGAAGCCGTCGAAGTCGAGCGGGCGGCGGGTCTGCACGTCGATCTGGCCAGCAAGGCCGGTTTCGATCTGATCGGCCGAGCGGGTCTTGTATACGTCGACCTTCTTGACGAGGTTAGCCGAGATGTCCTGCAGCGCAAACGAAGTGCCCGCCGCGGTGAAGATATTGCGCCCGTTCAGCGTGGTGAGCGGATCGGTCAGGCCGCGGATCGTGATCGTCGCGGCTTCACCGCCTGCACGGTCGGTGATCTGGATGCCGGTGACGCGCTGGAGCGCTTCGACCACGTTGTTGTCGGGCAGCTTGCCCACGTCCTCGGCGACGATCGAGTCGACGATCTGGACGTTGTCCTTGCGGCTGTTGATGGCGCCCACGATCGAGGCGCGCACACCGGTGACAACAATGTCTTCGGCGGTGGCGTCGGACTCGGCGTTCTGCGGCGCTGCATCCTGAGCGTGGACGACGCCCGAGCTCAGAGCGAGCGCGAGAACGGATGCTGTGCAGAATGCAAATGGCTTGAGCGCCATGGATCAACCCTCCCATTGGGGCTGGCCCATACCATGCCCCTTCCATTACTGGTCTAACTATTAGTCGGACTATTTGATAGCAAGAAGAAAAGCACCCCACCTTTTAAAATTCTGTCACAGCTGTTGTCTATCCGCATCAATTCCGCCGAAACCGCGAGATTTCGGCATATCGGATGCCGCCTGCCGCTTAGCCCGGGAGCCAGGCGCTCGCCGGATCGG
Source organism: Sphingobium sp. (assembly GCA_033795485.1). Lineage (GTDB taxonomy): Bacteria > Pseudomonadota > Alphaproteobacteria > Sphingomonadales > Sphingomonadaceae > Sphingobium. Next base: position 452,877 of record JARYGO010000001.1, on the reverse strand, counting down.
CGGCGGCGGCGAGTTTCAACTTGTCAGAGGAATGGGCCAGCGCCTTGTCTGCGAACGCCTTTGAGACGAAACGCACTGTACCGCCGGTCGCATCTTCGCGGCTGAAGAGGTCAGCGCCAAGCGCGGCGCCCGTGGCGCTGCGCGGCGCCAGGGCAACGGAGCCGTCCGCTGCCGCGACAAGACAATGGTCGGGCTTCATGATCGGCGAGATCTGCACGGAGCCGTCGGCCGCCGGCAGCGAGCGGAACTGCGTCTGCTCGATCGCCGCCGCTCCGACCTTGAGCGCGTTGCCCTCCTGCACGAGGTTGACCTCGCGCCGCACCGCTGGTGCGAAGCGCTCGGGCAGTGGGCCGTTCCCCACGGGAACGCCGAAGTCAGGCTCGCCCTTGGCATCGAAGTAGAGGCGCTGGATACGCGTGTGGCGGTCGGGGTTGAACAGCGGGTCACCCTCGATCTTCTCATAATCGCGGCCATGATAGACGAGGATATCGTTGCCCTTCTCGTCCACGGTGAAGCTGTTGTGACCGGGGCCGTAAACCGAAGTCTCTCGACAGGTCACGAACACCGGCTCAGACGACTTCGTCCAGGCGCGCGAGTCCATGATGTTCGCGTTTTCGTCAACGCTGAGCAGGCCCATGCAATAGCGCGCGTCGGTGGCGCTGGCCGAATAGGTCATGAACAGGCGGCCGTTGCGGTTGATGAAGGCGGAACCCTCGTTCACCTTGAAGCCCCTGATCTCCCAGTCGAGCGTCGGCACCGTCAGCCGCGTCGGCTGGCTCGCGAGCGTCAATGCGTCCTTCATCGGTGCGATGTAGACGTTGGAGTTCGTCTCGATCCCTGGCTCGCGCTGCGCCCACGAGAAATAACGCGCCCCGCGATGGGTGAAGATGGTGGAGTCGAGATTGAAGCTGTCCCACGGCGCCTTGAACTCGCCGAGCACCGTCCATTTGCCGGTCATCGGGTCGGGCCCGTCGCAAACCACGGCATAGGTGCGGATACGGAACACGTCCTCGCCGCCGCCGCTCGGGCCCGCCGCGAAGTAGACGATCCACTTGCCATCGACATAGTGCAGTTCGGGTGCCCAGAGGAAGCCGGACATCGGCCCGGTCTTCTCGTGCCGCCAAAGCACGCGCTCTTCGGCGGTCGCTAGACCCTCCAGGGTCTTCGCCCGGCGCAGGGCGAGGCGATCATATTCGGGTACCGAACCCATCAGATAGTACCAGCCATCGTCGTGTCGGAAGATCTGCGTATCGGCACGCTGCTTGACGAGCGGATTCGACGCCATGGCGGCCGGCTTCATGCCGTTTCTGGCGACATCGTCGCCTCCCGTCACGATGTCGCCGGCCCTGGAACAGGCGATCGGGGCAAGAGCGGCCGCGGCGGCGAATGCGCGACGCGAGAGCAAAAGGTTCATGAGCGTCCTCTCCAAAAGGTTCGATCTGTTGAGCAGCCGGGCTGCCGTGTCCGAAAAGGACGTCCGGCGGTGAGGCCGGGCGCCGTCAGGTGGTTCAATATTCGGCGACGGGCCAGCCATCCGCATCCCAGCGCACAGGAGCGATGCGGAGGGTGGGCGCGCCGTTGGCCTGCTTGTCGTAGGCGTGGTAGACGACGTAGGTGGCGCCGTCCTTGTCGGTGAAGGCGCCCGCATGGCCGGGGCCTCGAAAGCGCTGTTGCTCCTGAAGGTCGGATCGCAGGAAGATACTGCCCCCGCCCTGCATCATGTCGCTGCCGTCCCTGCCGAGGTAGGGGCCGGTGATCTTCTTCGAGCGGCCGACCACCGTGTAGTAGGTGCTGTTCACCCCCTTGCAACAATAGTCGTAGGACGCGAGCAGATAGTACCATCCGCCGTGCGGGATGATGAACGGCGCCTCGACCGGCGCGGCCCCACCTGCGGGAGCGAGGCGGCGCGCGATCGAGTAAGGCTCCGTCCCAGGCGCGACCTTGCCGGTCTTAGCATCGAGCGGGAAGAGCTTCAGGCCGGTCCAGAAGCTGCCCAGCGAGAGCCAGTGACGGCCCTGCGCGTCGACTACGAAGTTCGGGTCGATGGCGTTGAAGTCATCGCCCTTATCCGACATGACGACGAGGCCATGGTCCTTCCACTTTGCCTTCGCGCTAAGCGTCGGGCTGGTGGCGAGGCCGATGGCGGACCGGTTCGAGCCGAAGGTGGAAACCGAGTAATAGAGCCGGTACTCGCCGTTCACGAACGAGATGTCGGGCGCCCATATGCCGTCGGTTCCCGGAATCGCTTCCTCGGCCCAGGCCGGAATCTGGGAGAACACCGAACCGGCGTTCTTCCAGGTCTTCAGATCGGTCGAGGTCTTGATGCCGATATATTTGCCCACGGTGCTGAACACATAGTAGGTGTCGCCTTCGCGGATGATGACCGGGTCGTGCACGACCAGGTCGCCGGAAAGCCGGGAGTTCAACGTTCCGGCGCCTTCCTCCTCGACCTGCTGGGCGCTCGCGCCGCTGGCCATTGCCAGCGCCGCGAGGCCGATCAAGGCCGTTTTCATCATTGCAGTTCCAGCACCACGACCGACTTGGCCGGCAAGGTGACAACGAGGTTGCCGCCCTGCACGCTGGCGCTGGTGAAGGCCGCGGGCTTCACGACATCCGGAGCGGCGAAGCTATTGTGCGAGTTGATCGCCGGGGCCGTCAGGATGCGTCCCGAGACGCCCGTGGCGCTCACGCCGTCAAGCTTGATCGTCACCGTGTTGGGCTGGTTCGGGTCAAGGTTCGAAAGCGCGACATGCACCTTGCCGTCCTTCGCCCTCACGGCCGATCCGCTGACCGCAGGCATGGTGAACTGGTCCTTACCGTACCAGGGCGACTTGATGTCGATCGGCAGCACGGTCGCATCCTGCCACGGCTTGTACATTTCGAAGATGTGATAGGTGGGGGTCAGCACCATCTTGCTGCCCTCGGTGAAGATCATCGCCTGCAGGACGTTCACCATCTGCGCGATGGCGGTCATGCGCACGCGGTCGGCGTGTTTGGCGAAGATGTCGAGGTGGATCGAGGCGATGAGCGCGTCTCGCAGCGTGTTCTGCTGGCGCAGGAAGCCCGGGTGCGTGCCCTCGTCCTGTGCGTACCACGATCCCCACTCGTCGACCGCGAGGAAGACGCGCTTTTTAGGATCATATTTGTCCATGATTGCCGAGTGCTTGGTGATGAGATCGTCCATGCGGCGCGCCCCGGCGAGCGCATCGGCCCAGCCATGCTCATCAAAGTCGACCGCGGGCGCGCGCGGCGGCCAGCCACCGGCGGGGTGGACATAGTAGTGCAGCGAAACGCCATCGAGCTGGTTCGCCGCGACGCGCATCATCGTCTCGGTCCAGTTATAGTCGTCGACGTTGGCACCGGCCGCGACCTTCAGGATCTTGGTACCGGCCGGCGGCTTGATGAAGGTGGCGTAGCGGCGCGTCTCGTCCGCGGCGAACTCGGGACGCATGTTGCCGCCGCAGCCCCAGAGTTCATTGCCGACGCCGAAATATTTGATCTTCCATGGCTCCTTATGGCCGTTCTTCGCGCGTTCGTCGGCAAGGCCACCGGCGGGCGAGGTCATATACTCGACCCATTCGGCCATCTCGCGCGGAGTGCCGTTGCCGACGTTGCCCGCGACATAGGCTTCCGCGCCGACCTGGCGGATCAGTTCGAAAAACTCATGCGTGCCCACGCTGTTGGGCTCGGTCACGCCGCCCCAGTGGGTGTTGATCTTGACAGGGCGCTTGTTCTGCGGACCGATGCCTTCGCGCCAGTTATATTCGTCGGCGAAGCAGCCGCCCGGCCAGCGGATCACCGGCACCGACAAGTCGCGCAGCGCCTTGACGACGTCGTTGCGGAAGCCGTTGGTGTTGGGGATCTTGCTGTTCCTGCCAACCCACAGGCCGCCGTAGATGCCTTCGCCCAGATGCTCGGCGAACTGGGTGAAGACGTCCTTGTTGTAGACGGCCCCCGGCTTGTTTGCCTCAAGCGTGGCGGTGGTGGGCTGGCCGTCGGTGTCGGCATGGGCCGTGCCGGTCAGCACGGTGGCCGCCATGAGCACGGCCAATGTGGTACGGCGTAGTGTCTTGAGCATGTCCTGTCCCCTCCCTGGGATTTTCAGTCGTGAAATGCTTCGACGATCTGACGATTGCCGCGCAGGAATGCGTCGGCGACCAGACGAAGCGGGGCGATGTCGGCGTCGCTGCGGCCACCCCTGATGAGGTTGGCGAAGCGGGCGTAGAGGCCGGGATATTCCATGTCCTCGTTATGCTCGGTGCCGGTCGGCAGCGTCAGCACGGCGCCGCCCTGCGAGAGCTTGAGCGTGCCCGCGTCGGTCTCGACCACGATGTCCCACGACTGCGGGCCGGTCTGGCGCCAGTCGAGATCCATGTGGATGATCGCGCCCGCCGTATCTCGGAACTCGATGTCGGCGGCGATCGGAGCGGCGCGATTGGCGGGAATCTCCAGCGTCGCGTTGCGTAGGAAGAACGGGCGCGGCAGGATGTGCGTGGCGATCGAGAGGGCGTTGATGCCCGGATCGAACACGCCCAGGCCGCCCGGCTCCCAGATCCACGCCTGGCCTGGATGCCAGACGCGCACATCTTCGCGCCAGATGATCTTCGCGCTCTTGACGATCCGCTCGGCGAGCCACGCACGGGCCGGCGCCACGCCCGCCGCGAAGCGCGAATGCCACGAGGCGAACAGCGTCACGCCGACCTTGTCGGCACGGCTTTCCAGCGCCGCCACTTCGGCGAGCGTTGCGCCCGGCGGCTTCTCGAGGAAGACGTGCATGCCTTTGGCGAGCGCCAACGCGGCAAGGTCGTATCGGACCTGCGGCGGCGTGCAGAGCGCGACCGCGTCCACCGCCGGACCGCTCTCGATCAGTTCCTCCAGGCTCCCGAAGTGCGGGGTGCCTTCGGGACCCTGGTGGTGCGGGCTTACGGTGGCGGCGAGGCTGAACGCCGGGTTGCCGTTGATCGCGGGGATATGCTGGTCGCGGGCGATCTTGCCCACGCCGACGATCGCAATACGGATCGGGTCCATGGTCAGAGCGCCTTCACGGCCATCGTCGGCTCAGCCGAGGCGGGCGCGCGGGCCAACGGATTCGACACGGGCAACGTGAAGGGCGATGCCGAGATTTCGAAAACATCGCCTTCCCGCGTCTCGACGCCATCGGCGAACGAAAGGGTGGCGGTGCCGAAGAAGTGGACGTGCACGTCGCCCGCGCGGCGGAACAGGTCATATTTGAAATGATGATGTTCGAGGTTCGCGAAGCTGTGCGACATGTTGCCTTCACCCGAGAGGAAGGGCTTTTCCCAAAGCGTCTCGCCGTCGCGCAGGATCTTGCTGGAACCTTCGATCTTCTCCGGCGGCGAGCCAAGCAGAAGTTCCGGGCCGAGCGCGGCCTGGCGCAGCTTGGAATGCGCCAGCCAAAGATAGTTATGGCGCTCGGTCACATGGTCCGAGAACTCGTTGGCAAGCGCGAGGCCGAGGCGATAGACGTTACCGTCCTCGCCGACAAGGTAGACGCCGGCCAGTTCCGGCTCTTCGCCGCCATCCTTAGCGAATGCGGGCATGGTGAGCGCATCGCCCGGGCCGACGAGTAGCTGGCCGTCGCCCTTGTAGAACCATTCGGGCTGCTGGCCTTCGATGCCTGCGGCGGGCTTGCCGCCCTCGAGGCCCTCAAGGAACATGCGCATGGAATCGGTAACATGCTCTCCCGAGGCGGCAGCCTGATGCATCTTGTCGCGCCCCTCAGCCGAACCCAGGTGAGTTAGGCCCGTGCCGGTCATCAGCAGATGCGCGGGATCTTCGTGGTCGATCGGAACGAGCAGGTTGCCCGTTGCGAATTCGGCCTGAATGTCGACCCGGTCGCCCTGTCCGCAAGCCTTGGCGGCTTCAGCTAGCGTCACGCCTCCGGCGATGGCGCGTTGGGCGAGCTCGCGGGTCGAGGTGACGCCCGGCAGGAAGTGGGCGGCGTCCCCCTCGGCAAGGATGACGGAACGCGTGCCGTCGGCGCTGCGATGCTGTAGCAGGCGAAGGTAGGTCATTGGGGGTTTCTCCCTGCCGCGGGGCGCCTTCTAGGAGCGCGCCACGGGATATGGCTTCGGATCAGTTGAGGGTAAGCGTGCCGTCGACCAGGCGCGGCGCGCCGTCGCCGAAGGCGTCGTCGCGCAGTTCGGGCGGAAGCACGCCTTGCGCGAGGTTCTGGTAGCTGACCGGACGCAGGAAGCGGTCGATCGCCATGCTGCCGACCGAAGTCGTGCGCGGGTCCGATGTCGAGGGGAACGGGCCGCCGTGAACCATCGCGTGGGTCACTTCCACGCCGGTCGGCCAGCCGTTGGCGAGGATGCGGCCAACCTTGCGCTCAAGCACGGGAAGCAGGCGCGAAGCAGCGGCTTCGTCGGCGGCATCCATGTGGAGCGTCGCGGTCAACTGGCCCTCCAGGCCTTCGAGCAGGGTCAGAAGCTCGGCCTCGTCCTTGCAACGCACGACGATCGAGGACGCGCCGAACACTTCGGCGCCCGCCGCCTTGTCGGCGAGGAACTGCTCGGCAGTGGTCTGGAACAGGATCGCGCCGCCGGTAGTGCGGCTGCCTTCCTCGCCTTTCGCCAGCGTCTCGACGCCCGGCAGGCTCGCCAGCGTCTCGACGCCCTTGGCATAGGCCGCGGCGATGCCGGTCGTCAGCATCGTCTGCGGCTTGGCTTCCGAAACGCCCGAGGTCGCGGCCGCGACGAAGGCGTCGAGCCCCTCACCCTCAATGGCGAGCACGAGGCCGGGATTGGTGCAGAACTGACCCGCGCCCATGGTGAGCGAGCCGACGAAGGCATGACCGAGAGCTTCGCCGCGCGCCTTGAGCGCCTCGGGAAGAAGCAGCACGGGGTTGATGCTCGACATTTCGGCGTAGACCGGGATCGGCACTTCCCGCGCCTGCGCCAGCTTGGCGAGGGCGAGACCACCGCCGCGCGAGCCGGTGAAGCCGACGGCCATGATGTGCGGATTCTGGACAAGCGCCGCGCCAAGTTCGTTCGAGGGGCCGCAAAGATGCTGGAACACGCCCTCCGGCAAGCCGGCGTCCTTGACCGCCTTGGCGATCGCGCTGGCAATCAGGCCACCGGTGATAGGATGGGCAGGGTGGCCCTTGACCACGACCGGGCAACCGGCCGCGAGCGCCGAGGCGGTGTCGCCGCCGGCGGTCGAGAAGGCGAGCGGGAAGTTGGACGCGCCGAACACGGCGACCGGACCCACCGGGATCATGCGCAGGCGCAGGTCCGGGCGGGGCAGCGGAGCGCGGTCCGGAAGCGCCGGGTCGACGCGCAGTTGCTGCCACTGGCCCTTACGGACATAGTCTGCGAACATGCGCAGCTGACCCATGGTGCGGCCACGCTCACCCTCGCCACGCGCGCGGGGCAGGCCGCTCTCGGCCGTGTAGGCCTCTATCAGCGAATCGCCGATGGCGAGGATTTCTTCGGCGATTCGCTCGAGGAACGATGCGCGCTCCTCCCGGCTTGTCGCGCGGTAGCTGTCGAAGGCCTGGGCTGCCTTGGCGCAGGCAGCCTCGACATCGGCCGAGGTGCTGACGGGCAGCGGCTCGCCCCGGGGCTCGCCGGTTGCAGCGACGATGGAATAGAATTCTGTCATCTTGGACTCCCTATTACTCCGACATATTATCCGCCGACGGGAAACGCAATGTTTGTCGTTCCTTCTCACCGAAAGGCCTGTTAGTTTCCTTCGTGGAGGAACTCGTGACAGTGTCAGAAGCCAATTATAACAATACTGACGCAATCGCGAGGCAAGGCGACGAGGCACGCGGACCAGGCCGCAGGCTGCACGGGGCAATCGCCCACAAGCTGGGCACGGCCATCTTGTCGGGCAAATATGCGCCGGACGATATTCTGTCCGGCGAAGTCGCCTTCGCCGAGGAACTGCAGGTCTCGCGTAGCGCATACCGCGAAGCGATCCAGGTGCTTTCCGCCAAGGGACTCGTGGCGAGCCGCCCGAAGGCGGGCACCCGCGTCCTCCCGCGCGACCGGTGGAACCTGCTCGACCCCGAAGTGCTCGGCTGGGCCTTTAGCGGGGAGCCTAACATTGAGTTCGTGCGCAGCCTCTTCGAACTACGCGCCATCGTGGAGCCCGCCGCCGCTCGGCTCGCCGCCCAGCGCCGCGACAAGGCGGATCTCAAAGCGATGAAGGACGCGCTCGCCGCGATGCGCCGTCACACCCTCGCGACCGAGGCCGGGCGCTCCGCCGACCGCGATTTCCACAAGGCCATTCTCCAGGCCACCCGCAACGACGCCTTGCTCGTCCTCAGCGCCTCGATCGGCGCGGCAGTCAACTGGACAACCCAGTTCAAGCAGCGCGCCCGCGCCCTGCCGCGCAACCCGATTCCCGATCATGTTCGCGTGTACGACGCCATCGCCGCCGGGGATGCCGCCGCGGCTGCCGAGGCGATGAACCTGCTGGTCGATCTGGCGCTTGAGGATACGCGCAGTTCGATGGAGGAGAAATAGGGACAGCTCTGGGGCCAGTGTCCCGCGCGCCCCTCACTATCCTGGCGACGTGTTCTGCTGCCGCAAACGAAGTGCGCGCGCCATACCGCTGCACAGGCGATCTCGACATTGCCGATCTGTGACGACAGCCAAGGTTCCCTTGCTCACCAGATATGAAAGCGGCCCCGGAGGCTGATCTCCGGGGCCGTTTTCCTTCAGCGGTCGGAGCTGCTTATTCGACGGGCTGCGCCACCGGGTCCGGCGCCGCATTGGTCACCTTGCTGCCCCACAGGGCGTAGAACAGGACGTAGAGCTCGCAGGCCGCGGTCAGCAGGAACGAAGTTTGCAGGCCATAGTGGTCGGCGATCCATCCTTGTACGATCACCAGCGCGCCGCCTGCGATTGCCATGACCAGCAGGCCGGACCCTTCCTCGGTCAGCGGGCCGAGGCCCTTGATGCCGAGGGTGAAGATGGTCGGGAACATGATCGAATGGAACAGGCCGACAAGGATCAGCGACCACATGGCGACGGGTCCCGTCGTCACGACGGTGATCATCATCACGATGAAAGCGCCGATCGAGAACACCGCCAGGACCTTACCCGCATCAAAGCGCTGCATGATCGCGGAACCCGCGAAACGGCCCAGCATCATGCCGCCCCACAGGAAGGTCAGATACTTGCCCGCCTGCTCTTGCGTGAGATTGGCGATGTCAGGCTGGCTGACGAAGTTCACGAAAAGATTGGCGACGCCGATTTCCGCAATCAGGTAGATGAAGATCGCCGGGATGCCGAACACGAGGTTGCGGTGGTTCCAGAGCGACAGGCCCTTGCGCTGCTCCTTGGCGAGGCGCGAATTGGCCGAACCCATGGCGGGCAGCGGGAATTTGGCGATCACGACGGCAAGGACGACCAGCACCACCGCGACGAGCGCATAGGGCAGGATCACCGATTGCGCGTCGGCCAGGCGCTCGGCTTCGGTCAGGACGGTTCCGGCCGTGGCCGTGCCGCCCTTGGAGCGGCCCAAGATCAGATAGGCCCCGAAGAGCGGGGCTAGCATGGTGCCTGCGGAGTTCAGCGCCTGCACCAGGTTGAGGCGCGAGGACGCGGTCTCCGGCTTGCCGACGACGGCGACGTAGGGGTTGGCGGCTACTTGCAGCAGGGTGATGCCGCTGGCGATCACGAACAGCATGATCAACGTGACGCCGTAGGACGGGATGCTGGCGGCGAGCATCATGCCCAGCGCGCCTGCCGCCATGACAAGGAGGCCGACGACCAGCGACTTTTGATAGCCGATGCGCTCGATCAGCTTGGCCGAGGGGATCGACGCCACGAAATAGGCGATGAACCACATCGATTCGATCAGCGTCGTCTGGGTGTAGCTCAACTCGAACACGCTGCGCAGATGCGGCAGCAGCGTGTTGTTGATGACGGTGATGAACCCCCACATGAAGAACAGGCTGGCAAGCAGGGTGAGCGCGGGGCCGTAGCGGACGCCGACCTGCCGCGCATGCGCCACGGAGGCGTCTCCGGACGAGACCACTGGGGGCATGACATTCCTCTCAAAAACGCAGTTGGCAATGCTACGGCAAACCAACTTGCACTGGCTCCATTTGTCGGACTATATGCGAGGAACGGCGTGGTCAATGGTCCGTCGACACGAACGTAACAGAAACGGAACCCTGACTAAAGGCGGGTGTAAGGGAATGAGGAATCTGGGCAAAGGCTTTATGACGGTGGCGGCAGTCTGCGCGCTGTCGCTTTCTTTGATGGCCAATCCGGCGCTTGCCACTGAGGCCACGCAGGCGGTTGCCGGCAAGCTTTCCGACGGCACCGAGGTGCGCGCGATCACGCTCACCGCGAAGAACGGCGTCTCGGCCACGATCCTGACCTACGGCGCCACGCTGTGGAAAATGATGGTCCCCGACCGCTACGGCAAGGTCGCCGACGTGCTCCTCGCCTATGGTGACATTGCCGGGTTCGAGGCCAAGCCGAACTATTGGGGCGCCACGATTGGCCGCTACGGCAACCGCATCGCCGCGGGCAAGTTCACGCTGGACGGCAAGACTTACCAACTGCCCCGGAACAACAACGGCCAATCGCTGCACGGCGGCGGCAAAGGCTTCGATGTCCAGAACTGGAAGGTCGATTCGGTGAAGTCGGGCAAGGTTGCGGCCGCTGTCTTCTCGCTTGTCAGCCCCGACGGCGATTCGGGCTATCCCGGCACGGTGAAGACCAAGGTCACTTACTCGCTCGACGAGGCGGGCAATCTCCAGATCGTGTTCGACGCGACGACCGACAAGCCGACCGTGCTCAACATGACAAACCACGCGATCTTCAACATGGCCGGCGAAGGTTCGGAGCGTGACGCAACGACGAACGTCCTGACCATCCCGGCGAACCGCTACACCCCGGTCGATGCCGACCTGATCCCGACCGGCGAACTACGAGCGGTCGCGGGCGGCCCGTTCGACTTCACCAGGCCGAAGCAGGTGGCCGTTGGCCTCCGCGACGGCAGGGACCAGCAGATCGTCTACGGTCGCGGTTTCGACCACAATTTCGTGCTCGACAAAGGGCAGACCAAGACGCCGGAACTGGCCGCGCGCCTGGAAGATCCGGTCTCGGGCCGCGTCCTGGAACTGCTGACCACGGAGCCTGGCGTGCAGTTCTATTCCGGCAATTTCCTTGATGGCACACTCATCGGCAAGGAAGGTCACCTCTACCGCATGGGCGATGGCATCGCGCTGGAACCACAGAAGTTTCCCAACAGCCCCAACCATGCCGACTTCCCCTCCACCCGCGTCGATCCCGGCAAGCCCTACCGCCATGTCATGATCTACCGCGTCACCACCTCGCCACGCTGACCGAACACTTCATCGCCAGGCCGTTCCTAATGCGACTCGTCTTCACTGAATGGACTCCGGCCAAAAGGGCAGGGGCAGCCCGCCACTCCGCAGAGCGTCTCTGCTTGAAGGCCTGTTTGTCGGCGAGACGGCTTTCGAGGGTGCTGTCAGTCTAAAGCGAACTCGTCTCCACCGGATGCACTTCGGGCTGTGAGGCGCTTCCTCAGCTTGCGATGGACTGCCACTCTGCCAGGGCGGCAGAGCGTCTCTCCTTGTAGGTTTTGCGATTGACGAGGTGGCGATCCAGAAAAGTGGTTGTGAAAGTTGGCGTGGACGGAGGCGAATTTCTGTAGCGCCCTCATCTGCCTGAACCGCAGCATGGCCCGCTCTCGTCGTCGAAAGGGCAGGTGGCTGTTCTCCACCCTGTTGTTGGTCCAGCGGCCTACCCCGGCGCCTCCGTGCAATTGCAAAGCCGCATCGCATATGCGCCCCTGAAGTTCGGTATGCCACAGCTTGGAACAGGTCGGTCCACTGTTCGCTGGCGACATTCGCCGGCAGCGGATTAGCCGCATGAAAGGCTTTCGCCACTGGCGCTGGCATCTCGATGAGATGTAAAGATCAACGGCGAGATTATGATCTCTGGCGCGCCGTCGATCACGAAGGCGAGATCCTCGAGAGCTATGTCTCGAAGACCCGCGGTAAAAAGGGCGGCGTTGGCTTTCATGAAGAAGGCGCTGAAGCGCCATGGATCGCCGGAGGCGATCACCACCGATGGTCTTCGATCCTACAGCGCGGCGATGAACGACCTTGGCAATCGCGAGAAGCAGGAGGTTGGACGCTGGGCCAAAAGAGGTGGAAAACAGCCGCCTGCCCTTCCGACAAAGAGAGAGGGCAATGCTGCGCTTTAGGCAGTTTAAAGCGCTACGGAAATTCGCCTCTGTCCACGCCAACCTGCACGACCACTTCTACTGGAACACCACCTCGTTGATCGAACGACCTTCAAGGAAAGACGCTTCGCCGCCTGGCGGAGTGGCGGCCGATCGCGAGCTAGCCCCCTGCCCTCCCGCCCGAAGTGCATCTGGTGGAGACGAGTTCGCATTAGATCGACAGCGCTTCCGCGAGCGCTCGCCGGCATCATGCTTTTGCTCAAAATGATTAAACCGTCACTATTGCTAGAACGAGCAGGTTTTTCATAGGTGTTGCAGACTGTTCCGCATCACGCTCGGTCGGACTAGGAACGGGGCGCTCTCGACCAAGACGCTTGGCTCCAGACCAGTAAAAGTCCCTGCATAAGAAACATATGGAGGGGATCAGATGAAACGCACCCATTTCTGTGCATTTGGCGTGGTGCTGATGACTGGAGGCGCAGTAATTTCCGTCCCCGCACTCGCGCAATCGGAGAGCGTGGCGTCCAGTGGCGCGATCGAGGATATCGTCGTGACGGCGCAGAAACGCAGCGAGCGCTTGCAGGACGTGCCGATCGCGATCGGGGCGATCAGCGCATCGGCTGCGGCAGCCAAGGGCATCAACGATACTGCGTCGATCCAGGCGGTCGTACCGGGCCTGGTGATCAACCGGACCGCCAATGAAGGCAATATCTTCATCCGCGGCGTCGGCACCAACCTGTTCGGTCCCTCCAGCGAACAGACGGTCGCGGTCTATGTCGACAATGTCTATTATGCCTCGCCCGAAGCGAACCTCTTCTCCTTCAACAATATCGAGCGGATCGAGGTGCTCAAGGGGCCGCAGGGCACCTTGTTCGGCCGCAATACGACCGGCGGCGTCGTTCACATCATCACCCGCGAGCCGGCCGATCATCTCACGATGGAAGCAAGCTTTGGCTATGCCAATTATGAAACGATCACTGCCTCCGCCTATGTGAGTGCGCCGCTGGCCGACACGCTGAGCGCGGATTTGGCAATCAACTACAGCGATCAGGGCGACGGGTGGGGGCGCAACTTCACCACCGGCCGCGACAACGCTATCATGGCGGACGGCAATTATGCGCTGCGATCGAAGATCCGCTTCGCGCCGAGCGCGGATACGACCATCCATCTCGGCCTGGATTACTCGCACTCGGTCGCGCGGTTCGCCTATCAGTTGCGAAAGGGCGTAATCGGCGTCGACGGCGTGTCGACCTATCCAGGCGAGTATAATGCGGTCGGCGGCCTGAGCGATTTCGAGCGGCTGAACACCGGCGGCGCCTCCCTTCAGATCGAGCAGGCGCTGGGCGACTTGAAGCTGGTCAGCATCAGCAGCTATCGCAAATCCGACGTCGGCTACCTTCTCGACCAGGATGATACGCCGCTGGTCGTCGCGGATCTCAGCCTGCCGTCGAAGGCGCATAGCTGGTCGCAGGAACTGCAATTGCACGGCGCGGCGGGAGCGCCGGTCAAATGGGTGCTGGGCGGCTTTTATTTCGATGCGGTCGCGGCCTATGATCCGGCGGACATCAATAACGGCGCCGTCATCATCGAGGACAGGCAGAAGACCCAGTCGCTCGCCGCCTTCGGTCAGGCGAGCGTGGAGATTTTCGCGGACACCAATCTCACCGGCGGCCTGCGCTACACCTATGAGCGGCAGAAGCTGGAGATCGATCGGTTCGCGGTCGGTGGCGCGGACATCCCGTTGCCCGACGACCGGCAGAGCTTCCGCAAGCTGACCTGGCGTGCGGCGATCGACCATCATTTCAGTACCGATGTGCTGGCCTATCTGTCTTATAATCGCGGCTTCAAGAGTGGCGGATACAATCTGCTCGCGCCCAATACCGCGCCGTTCAAGCCAGAGGTGCTGGATGCCTATGAAGTCGGGCTGAAGTCCGAATGGTTCGACCGGCGACTGCGCTTCAATATCTCCGCCTTCCTCTACGATTATAAGAATATCCAGGTGAACATCCCGACGCTGGGCGGCACCGTCACGCTGAACGCGGCCCGCGCGCGCATCAAGGGCGTTGAGGCGGAGGTGCAGGCCAAGCCCTTCGGCGAACTGACGCTCAACGGCAGCATCGCTTTGCTCGATGGTAAATACCGCAGCTATCCCAATGCGTTGGTTATCGGTCCGAATGGAGAGTCCACGGACGAGAACGGCAATCCGCTTACCATGGACGCCCGTGGAAACCGGACGCTGTCGACGCCGAAGCTCACCGCCAATATCGGCGCGGACTATGCGCTCGAAACGCGCATCGGCACGTTCCGGCCGGCCGTCAACGCGGCCTATAATGACGGCTTCTTCTTCTACGCCGATAATCGGCTGGCCCAGCCGAACTACTGGCTGGTCAACGCGTCGCTCAACTGGGCTGCCCCTGGAGATCATTTCCAGGCGCAGCTGTGGGTGAAGAACCTGACCGACGCGACCTACTGGGCCGGACGGTCGGAACAGGCGGGGCTGGGCGACGCGCAGCGGCAGGCCGCGCCGCGCACCTACGGCCTTACCCTGACGACCCGTTTCTGAAGGAACTGTGATGCAGTCACGCAACGACACACTGCTTTGGATGTACGAGCATATGGCGCTCTCGCGCTATTATGAGGAGCGTATCAAGGCCGCCTACATGATCGGCAAGACGCCGCTGTTCAACATGGCCAATGGACCGTTGCCGGGCGAGATGCACCTGTCCAACGGCCAGGAGCCATGCGCGGTAGGCGTCTGCGCGCATTTGGGGCCGGAAGATTTCGTGTCGGCCGGGCATCGTCCGCATCATGTCGCGATCGCCAAGGGAGTAGATCTGCCGGCGATGACGGCAGAGATTTTCGGCCGCTCCACCGGCTTGTCGGGCGGGCAAGGCGGACACATGCATCTGTTCGACCCCGCGGTGAACTTCACCTGCTCGGGCATCATCGCGCAGGGCATGGGCCCCGCGGTCGGCGCCGCGCTCGCCTTCAAGATGCGTGGCGAGCCCCATGTCGCGGTCGCCTATGTCGGCGAGGCGGCAGTGAACCAGGGCGCCTGGCACGAGGCGATGAACCTGGCGGCGGTGTGGAAGCTCCCCTTCATCTGCATCATCGAGGATAATGGCTGGGGCGTTTCCGTGTCGAAGGCCGCATCGACCCCCGTGCCGCGCAATGATATCCGCGCCGCGAGCTATGGCATTCCGGGCATCCATGTCCCCGACAATGACACGCTGGCGATCCACGCTGCGGCTGGGGAGGCGATCGCCCGCGCGCGGGCCGGCGAAGGGCCGACGCTGATCGAGATCGAGACGTCCCGGCTGGAAGGCCATTTCATGGGAGACGTGGAGGCTTACCGTCCCGACGGCGAGAAGGATGCCCTGTTCGCCAGGGACGAAATTCCCCGCTTCCGGGCCATGCTGATCGAACAGGACATCGCGGATGAGGCGACCGTCGCGTCCATCGAAGAAAGCGGCCGCGCCCGGGTCGACGAGGCGTTCGATCATGCGCTCGGCAGTCCCGAGCCGATAGTCGGCGAGGCGCTCGCCACCGTCTTCGCCGAAAGTGAGGAACTATGACCGCGACCTCCATATTGCTCGCGCCGCCCAAGCCGGCGAAGCAGCGCAAGATCAGCATCGCGAAGGCAATCACCGAAGCGACCGCGCAGGAGATGCGCCGTGATCCGTCGGTCTTCGTGATGGGCGAGGATATCGGCCTGTTCAACGGCGTCTTTGGCATGACGACCGGCCTGCTGGACGAATTCGGCGCCGAACGCATCCGCGATACGCCCATATCCGAAACCGCCTTCATCAGCGCCGCTGTGGGCGCGGCCGCGGTCGGCCAGAAGCCGATCGTCGAACTGATGTTCGTCGATTTCCTGGGTGTCTGCTTCGACGCGATCTACAATCTGGCGGCTAAACAATCCTTCTTTTCGGGCGGGAACGTGACCTGCCCGATGGTCCTCACTACATCGGTTGGCGGCGGCTATTCGGACGCTGGGCAGCATTCACAATGTCTCTACGCCACCTTCGCGCACATGCCGGGGATGAAGATCATCTCTCCGTCGAACGCCTATGATGCCAAGGGACTGATGGTCTCGGCGATTCGCGATCCCAATCCGGTGATCGTCATGGCGCACAAGGCGCTGCAGGGCGTCGGCTGGCTGGGAACGGTCAAGCGCACGATCGTGCATGTGCCCGAGGATCTCTATACCATCCCCATCGGCGAAGCCGCGACCGTGCGGGAAGGCAGCGACGTCACCATCGTCGGCTGGGCCTCCACCGTGCACACGGCGATCGACGCGGCGGACTTGCTGAAGGATCGGGGCATAAGCGCGGAGATCATCGATCTGCGATCGCTTGTGCCGCTGGACATCGACGCTGTCCTGGCCTCGGTGCGGCGCACCGGTCGGCTGATCGTGGTGGATGAGGATTATGCTAATTGCGGGATCGCGGGCGAGGTCATCGCTCAGGTTAGCGAAAAGGCGTTCCGCGACCTGCGCAGCCCACCCGCGCGCCTCGCCTATCCCGACATGCCGCCGCCCTATGCGCGCGTCCTGGAACAGAGCGCCATCCCCTCGGCGGATGGCGTGGTTAAGATCGTAATGGAGATGATCGGCGATGAGCAGCACTGAGATCCGTGTGCCCGAAGGGCTGAGCGGCGAGGACGGAGAGATCGTCGTCGCCAACTGGGTCGTCGATGAAGGCGAAATGGTGGATGCGGGCGACCTGGTCTGCGAACTGATGGTGACGAAGGTCACTTTCGAGATCGTGGCCCCTGCATCGGGCAAGTTGGAACAGCGAAGGTCCGTCGAGGATGTCGTGGGGATCGGCGATCTGCTTGGCCTGATCGTGACCGCATGATCCCTGAACCTTCCCATGTCGCGCCGATCGGCGGCGCTCGCCGGATGATCGCGCGCAAGATGATGGAGAGCCTCGCCAGCACGGCCCAGCTCTCCTTCACGACTCGGGTCGACGCCACCGCCCTGGTCGCGGCCCGTGCTACCTGGAAGCAGGCGGGAGTGGCCGCCGGTTACGAAGACCTGATCCTCATCGCGCTGCGCGATACGCTGCTGGAATTTCCGCGGCTCAACGCGGTCGCGACGGCCGACGCGCTGAAAATCTACGATGAAATCTGCGTGTCGGTCGCGGTCGCGCTCAATGACAGCCTGGTCGCGCCGGCGCTTCCGGACCTGCGCGGAATGGCGCTGCCTGACATAGTTGCCGCGCGGCGCGCATTGGTTGATCGGGCGCGCGCCGGCAAGCTGACCGTCGCGGAAATGAGCTTCGGCACCTTCACCATCAGCAATATCGGGACGACGCGGGTCGATCATTTCACGCCGATCCTGAATGGCGGGCAGGTCGGCATATTGGGCATCGGCCGGATCGCGCCGCTGCTGTTCCTGCGCGACGACGGGCAGGTCGCGAGCCGCCCGGAAATATCCCTGTCGCTCACGACCGATCATCGGGTCATCGACGGCGCACCCAGTGGCGCCTTCCTGAGCGCGCTCGCCGCGCGGGTCGAAGGCATGCCGCCGCCAGTCGAGGGCGCTGGCTGACCAGTTTTTGCGGGCCGCCGCCCAAGAACCGGCGCGGCCCTTCCGCTATTTTCAACTGCATAACCGAGGAGAGCGATCATGAAGTCCAGAGCCGGCAACGAAATGCATGTAACCAAGGCTGAAAAGCCCATTTTCAAGGATATCATTCCCTTCGCGTCGGAGGGGGTGGAAATGGAGGTCATCAGCACCGATCCGTCCACGGGCGGCTTTTCCTGCATCTTCCGGGGACGGGCCGGGGCCACCTTCGCGCCGCACCTGCATCTTGCCGGCGCCGACTATCTGATCCTGAGCGGTGCGCTCAACTATCGCGATCAGCTCGCGCCGGCGGGCGATTCGGGCTACGAGCCCTATGGGTCGCTGCACGAGCTGACGATATTTCCCGTGGACACCGAGATGCTGTTCATCACCCATGGGCCGATCATGTTTATCGACGAGCAGAAGCGCCCGACTCAGCTCATGGATTCACGCTGGATCGAGGACCAGATTGCCGCTGGCCGAACGGGATACGCACAGGCTGCCTGACCTGCCAGCGCGGGCTGCCCGCAACACGATGCTCGGGAATGCATGACGGGCAGCCCCTGATATGTGATAAGGCTTCAAGACGGGACAGGATCGGGCCACGATCCGTCACAGGCGGGAGAGGGACTATGCCGGGTGCATTGCAGGGGTTCGCGACCCCAGGCGATTTTCGTCCGATCGACGGGCCGATGTGGACGTCGCAGCGTTTCAGCCCCGGGATGCCGCGCGGCAACTGGGACGACATGATCTCTACCCACACCATGCACGAATGGCATGTCGAACGGGCGCGGATAGACGGCAGCGCGGGTATCAGCCGATTTCGAACTGTGTTCGATGCCCGCGTCGTCGCCTTCAGCGGGGAGGGCGGTGTCCGCTGCCTGCACGACCGCTCCGCCGCTCGTCGCACGGCGCGCAGCGATCTGTCGATCATCTACACGGCAATCGGCAATGGGGAGTTGGAAATAGCTGGGCGCAGCGTGGACCTTAGTCCCGGCATGTTCACCATCACCGACAGCGCGCAGCCGATGACGCTCGACCTGCCTTCGCATTTCCGCCAAATCTATTTCATCTTTCCGCGCAGCCGGGTCCTGTCGGTCTTTCCTTTCGCGGAGGAATTTGTAGGCGTGCCCTTCGACCGGAGCCAGGGGCTGCTGTCTTTCTTCATCGATCACCTGGCGTCGATCGAGCATCATCTGGGCACCTTCGACGACGCCCATGCCAATACCGTCCTTAACGTCACGCTGGACCTGCTGGCGATGACGCTGAGTTCGCTTGACGCCGACCGCATGATCACACCGCGGGATCGGCAATTCACGCGCATCAAATCCTATATCGAGGCGAGGCTGGGCGACGCTGATCTGGATATCGCGACCATCGCCGCCGATAACGGCATCAATGTCCGCTACCTCCACAAGATCTTCGCGGGCACGGGCGTCAGCGTGTCGAACTGGATCCGGAAGCGGCGGCTGGAAATGTGCCGGCGCGACCTCGATGCACCGGCGCTTGCGCGGCGGAGCGTGACGGAGATCGCATTGCGATGGGGCTTCAACGACATGAGCCATTTCAGCAAGGCATTCCGCCGCGAATTCGGCGTGGGACCGCGCGAATATCGGTATCGCGCGAAGCTATGATTGCTGGCATCCCGCTCGATGCGGTCGAAGGAAACCAGGCATGACCGATATAATGGCCATGCCCTTTCATGACGCGCATTACACGTCATTGAGTCCGCTGACCTTTCTGCCGCGCGCCGCCGCCACCTATCCGGACAGACTGTCGATCGTTCACGGCGCCGCGTCATGGACCTGGAGGCAAACGCATGAGCGCTGCCTGAAGCTCGCCTCCGCGCTGCGCCGACGGGGGATCGGGCGCGGCGATATCGTCGCCGTCATCGCCCCCAATATTCCCGCGATGGTGGAGGTGCATTTCGGCGTGCCGATGGCCGGGGCGGTGTTGAACACGCTCAACACGCGCCTCAAGACGGAAGAGATTGCGTTCCAGCTTGCGCACAGTGAAGCGCGACTGCTCCTGGTCGATCGGGAATATAGCGAGACGGTGGCCGCCGCCGTCACGACCATGGTCAGCCCTCCGCTGATCGTCGACATCGACGATACGCTCTATCAAGGCACTGCTGCGACGCCGGTCGGCGCGCTGAACTATGATACTCTGCTCGCCGAAGGATCGGCCGATGCGTCCTGGTCGCTGCCGCCGGACGAGCGCGATCCCATCGCGCTCAACTACACGTCCGGAACGACCGGCGATCCCAAGGGCGTGGTGACCCATCATCGCGGCGCCCATCTCAATGCGCTCGCCCAGATCATCACCTGGTCGATGCCGCAAAACCCGGTCTATCTGTGGACCCTGCCGATGTTCCACTGCAATGGCTGGTGCTTCCCTTGGGCGGTAGCGGCGCAAGGCGGCACGAATATCTGCCTGCGCCGGGTCGACCCTTCCCTGGTCATCGACCTCATCGCCACGCACGGCGTGTCCCACATGTGCGGCGCGCCGATCGTCTATTCGATGCTGATCGAGGAAATGGCGAAGCGGGACGAGCCGATCGCGCTCCAGGTGCAAGCGATGGTCGCTGGCGCCGCCCCGCCTAGCGCGATGATCGCAGCCGGCGAGCAGTTGGGCTTGGACTTCACCCATGTCTATGGCCTGACCGAGGTCTATGGCCCCGCAGCCGTCTGCGTAAAGCAGCCCGAGTGGGCGTATCAGCCGGTGGAAGACCGTGCCCGGCTCATGGCGCGGCAGGGCATGGCCATGATCTCGCAGGAGGCGATGGCGGTGCTCGATCCCGAGACTTTGCAGCCGGTCCCCGCCGATGGCTGCACGGTCGGCGAAATCATGTTCCGGGGCAACGCCACGATGAATGGCTATCTTGGGAATCCGGACGCTACCGCCGCCGCCTTCGCCAATGGCTGGTTCCACACCGGAGATCTGGCTGTTCTCGATCCCGATGGCTATGCGCGGATCACGGATCGGTCGAAGGATGTCATCATATCGGGCGGCGAGAATATTTCGTCACTGGAGGTCGAGGACGTCCTGCACCGGCACCCGGCGGTACTTCATGCCGCAGTCGTCGCGAAATCGCACGAGCATTGGGGTGAAGTTCCCTGTGCCTTCATTGAGATACGCGAAGGGCAACAGGTTGCGGCCGATGATCTGAAAACATTCTGCCAGGCTCATCTGGCAGGTTTCAAGGTGCCAAAATCCTATATTTTCAGGTCTCTTCCTAAGACATCGACGGGAAAGGTCCAAAAGGACGTCCTGCGCCAGGCGGCGCGCGCACCTGATTGCGCATGAGGCGTCGCCAGAGGAACCTTCACATGCTCGCCGTGCGAACGGCCGGCACCTGGGATCTCTGTCACCATTTTCCGCAGCGGGTTGCGCATCCCCGCCGCATGCCCATATTGTGCAGCGCAGCATAATGGCGGCAGGCGCTCTTCGGGCGTTTTAACTCCATCTGGAGATCGGTGCATGAAGAAGCTTGCCGAGACCGTGGCACAGCTTGCCGCCATGAGAAGCGCGGCATCGCGGGCGAACGCCCAGGTTGTCGACCGGCTCGACACCCTTGAGAGGTTCGGATCAAACCCCGGCCGGCTTTCCGCCCGGAGCTATGTGCCCGATCATATCGATCCAAAGCCCGCCCTTGTCGTGGTGCTCCATGGTTGTACACAGACCGCCGCGGGCTATGACATGGGTTCGGGCTGGTCTCGGCTCGCGGACCGGCATGGCTTTGCGCTCCTCTTCCCCGAACAGCAGAGGGCGAATAATCCCAATCTGTGCTTCAACTGGTTCTCGCCCGACCATTCCAGGCGAGATCGGGGCGAGGCGCTGTCGATCCGTCAGATGATCGCTGCGATGGTTGAGCGGTACGACATCGACCCCGCAAGGATCTATATTACGGGGCTTTCGGCCGGAGGAGCGATGACGTCTGTCATGCTGGCGGCCTATCCGCAGCTTTTCGCGGGCGGCGCCATCATCGCCGGCCTTCCTTACGGGTCGGCTTCCAGCGTCGGTGAGGCGTTCACCGCCATGCAAGGGAGAGACGGGGTCAGGGCCGCCGAATTGGGCGACCTTGTTCGTCGGGCTTCGGGCCACGCTGGTCCTTGGCCGAGGATCGCCATCTGGCATGGCACGGCGGATCCAACGGTGAATGTCCTCAATGCCGACAGGATATTGTCCCAATGGCTTTCCGTTCATGACCTTGAGGACGCGCCAAGCGCGTCCGAGAGCGTTGCCGGCCATGCTCGGCGCGTCTGGAAGGATGAGGCCGGACAAGTGGTGGTCGAGGATTATCGCATCGCCGGAATGGGCCATGGAACGCCGCTGGCCGCCACTGGCGCCGAAGCCGTCGGGGTCGCCATGCCGCACATGCTGGAGGCGGGCATTTCATCGACCACGCTGATCGCGGCCTCGTGGGATATTCTCAAGAACGACGATGCGGCGATCATGGGGACAGGCGAGCGCGATCGTGACGCGACCGGCGAACTTCCAGAGTCGCCTAGTGTCCGAGCGACGCTTGAAGCGGGTCGGGCGGAGAAACGTGACCCCTCACGCATCCGAGCCAACCCAGGAGCTGGCGTACAGAAGATTATCGAAGACGCTCTCAGGGCGGCGGGGCTGACGCGCTGAACGGACCGTCTCGCCCCGAAGCTCCGCGAATAGTAGCGTAACAACCCCGAGGTGCGGCGAATCGCAACCTGCGTTCCCGCTACCGAGATATCATGGAGTATCAGGCGCGATCGTCTCATGCTCCACATAGCGATCGCGGACATCCTGGCCCCCGATCTCCAGGCCACCCGATGCCGATCGTCTCAGGAAGGTGGCGCCCCTCGTCCGATCGCCCCCCGTTTGCACGCCAATATACGCGCTTTTCACGAGTGGGCGGGTGACGACGTAGCGCGGCTCTCCTGGAGTCAGTGGGTAAAGGCCAAGGGTCGACCAAATATACCATGCCGACATAGCGCCGGCATCATCGTCCATCCCATCGGCGAAACCCTGCGGCGCCAGCGCGAAACTTTTGCCGATCCAGGGCTGTGGCCGCACGCCCGCATTGGTATAGCGGTGCGGCACATCCTCGCTCATATAGCGCTTCACGATCCCCGCCGCCGCTGCGGGATCGCCCGCCCAAGCCAGCAGATAGGGAACGTGAATATCGGGCTGGTTGGTCATGTTGAACAGATTGTCCGCAAAGAAGCGGTCCAGTTCCGTACGGAAACGCGCGCCAAGCGTCGCCGAAAGCCAGGGCAGGTCGAATACCGGCGCCCAACGATATTGGGCGAGCGTACCCTGATACAGACCGCGCGCGTGGACGATATCGGCATCATCGCTCAGGTCGCGAAAGGTCGTTAGCCACATGGACCGATAGGACAGCGCTTTCTGGCGAAAGCGGCGGGAAATCTCGGTCTCGCCCAGATCGCCGGCAAGCTCGGCGATCGCCCAGTCGTCATAGGCTGCCTCGATCTGTTCGTCGGGCGTGGTGCGCGCCAGCGTATCGCTTTCAGCGACCATGCCCGCGAGCGCCGCCCGGGCGTCGAAATCGACGATCCCCTTCCGCCGGAAATCGAGCAGAACGACGCCGGCATGCTCGGTCCGGACAGTGAGGAACGGCTCCCGCTGGGTCGACCAGCGCTTCTTGCCTGTCTGGTAGAGCCTGACGAGCGATCGCGCGATCTGCGCGGCGCGCTGGGGGTCTATAAGCGCCAGAAGCGGCATCTGCGTCCGATAATTGTCCCATAATGCCCAGCTGGTATAATGTTGTTCGCCCGGCGGCAGTTGCCCGATGACGCCATCGCTGCCGCGAAAGCGGCCGTCCGGATCGGCGATCGCCACCGGCGTCTGCATCACGCGGAACAGCGCCGTGTAGAACAGGGCCTTTTGTCGAGCCGGGGCATCGATCGCGACACGCGAGAGTTGCTCGTCCCAGGCTGCGCGCGTTCGCCGCGCGATCGCTTCAAAGGGCCGGTCCCCCAATTCCGTTGCGCGCACCAGCGCCGCAGCCGCCGGGTCGACCGAGGAGAGGCCGGTGCGCAGCTCCACTCTGTCCCCCGCGCGCACCGAAAGCGACGATGTCGCCCGGCCCGTGCCCGCGCCCCGCCAATCGCTCGCGACCGAATGGCCATTGAGGGACAGGCGGGTGGATGAATGCAGGTGATAGGTGCCAGCGTCGCAGACGGTCCCCGCCGAAAAGCTGGCGCGCAGATCATCCGCGCCGGCAATGTCCACACGGGCATCCAGCCGGCGCGAATAGCCCCGGTCGAACGCGACGACAATTTCGATCCGCCCGGACCGTGGCATAGTGAAGCGCAGGACGCCAGCGCCGCGCGTGGCGGTGGCTTCGGCGACGATGCCAGGGCCGTAGGCGACGCGATAATAGCCCGCATGCGCCCTTTCCTGCCGCTTATCGATCACAGCGACCACGCCGGCCCCCGCATAGTTCAACGATATACGCACATCTCCGCCAGCGCCGCCGCAGCCAACGCCAACGCCGCGCGTGTGCGAAAATCCCGCCAGCTGCGTGGCGGCAAAATCATAGCCTGCGTGATTGGCCGGCTGGGTATCCGGGCCCAGCTGGAGCATGCCATAGGGCGCGACCGCCGCCGGACTGAGCTGGCCGAAATCCCCGAGCGTCCCGACGAACGGATCGACCATCCGCGCCGGCATGGCCGCATAAACGGGCGCGACCGCGAAACCGATCGTCATCACCGCCGCCATCGCTTTAGACGGGAAGGACCAGGCGAAGCGGCTCACGGATCGAGCGGATCGAGTGCCTCGACGTAGAACGCCGCGGGATCTGGCGTAAACGTCAGGGAAAAACGATCGGGGCCCGGAGCCAGGCGGCCCGGCTCTATGCCCATCTCCCGCACGCTGCGCTCCGCCAGTTCGGACCCGCCGATATATTGGATGGTGCGATGATCCGATACGACCAAAGCCGGCGGATCGGTTGGGAAACCCGAGGCGATCAGCAGCCTTGCGCAGTTGCGCAGGTTGGTCGTGGTGTGCCGCGCATGCGGCTCGATCAGGATGCGGTCTGCCGGGACGTCATATTGCGTCACGAGCAACTGCTTCATTTCCATCGCTTCGTTGAAGGGCGTCCGGTTGGGGTGGACGTTGCCCCCCGACACGATGATGAAGGGAGCAAGGCCGCGCGCGAACATGTCCGCCGCGATCCGCAGGCGGATATGGCCCATGACGCCCGTCTGGGATTGAGCGTCTTCCGGGCCATGGCCGAACACCAAAAGCGCTGAATAGGGATGACCGCGCCATTTCGTCCTGGCGACCGCGCGCACGGCATCCTCATTCTCTCCGTCCAGCAGCGGCCGGTGACGGCCTGCGTCGGTGCGTTCGTTCATCTGCAGCAGGCCGACGGCATAGCGAAGCGAAGGGTCGAAGAACAGATCGTCTGGCCGGCCCTGCGCGGCGGTCGCGATGCCATGGGTATCCAGGACCTGAACGAATTCGGGCCGCGTCGTGTCAAAAATGATGGCATCGATCACGGGATAGCGCGGCGGAGCGCCCTTTGCGTACACAGCGATGATCCGGTTGATCGCCGCCGCGGCCTCGCGCCAGGCGGTGGCCAAGAGTTCGGCATCGGCGAGCGCGGCGTGCCGATTGAAGCGACCCGAAGGCCGCATCTGATCGTCGACCAATGCCTCGGCCAGTTTCCTGTCCAGCATCAGTTGTCGAAGACGGGAATCGACCAGCGCGATATCGGCGTCCGTCCAAGCCCATGCGTCCGCCAGGCATTGCGGCGTGGGCGAACAGCCCGATTGCGGGATGCGGGCGGCGCGCGCCGTCGCCAGGGCGCGCAGGGCCTCATCCTGTCGCAATGCCTCCGCCCAACCTCGCGCTGCCCGCAGCATCGCGAAGGCCGGGAATATCCGCGTTTCCAGCCTGTCCGGAAAAGCGGCCACATAGCCACGCGGATCCTGCGCCGCCGCGCGCATCGGCGTCAGGGAAGACGCAGTCGCCAACATGATGGCGATCGCGGCGGCGCAAGCGTTCCGCATTTTACCAGCTACGGCTCAGGATGAAGCGAAAGTTGCGACCGAACAGCGGTCGGCCGTAAATCGCTTCCGACGATCCTTGGCCGGCGAACTGATCGGTGCGGGTATTGCCTTCCGTCAGGCCTTTGGCGTTGGTGATATTGTCGCCCACCACTTGAAAGCGCCAGTCATGCCAATTGACCGCCGCTCCAGCGCCCAGCGTTTCGTAACCGGGCATGGCCGTGCGGCTGAACAGGTCGACATAGCGGCGGCCGACCCAGTCGAACCGGCCGAACACTTCCAGTTCGCCTTCGCCGATATCGAAGGTGAATGCCGGGCGCAGATTTCCGAAGAATTTGGCCTCGCGAATGATCTGGTTGCCGTTGACCGCACTCGGATCAGCGCCCTGGTTGTTGACGAGATTGCGATATTCCGGCGCCTGGCGCGTCACCGATCCGGTCAGCGAGAACCATGAAACCGGCGCCAGGCGGCCGTCGATCTCCACGCCCTTGACGATAGCCTCGCCGACGAAGGGCAGTGACACGTCGTTGCGGCCGGTTTCGGGATTGAAGGCGG
This sequence comes from Sphingobium sp., assembly GCA_033795485.1. GTDB lineage: Bacteria > Pseudomonadota > Alphaproteobacteria > Sphingomonadales > Sphingomonadaceae > Sphingobium. Next base: position 426,540 of record JARYGO010000001.1, on the reverse strand, counting down.
CGAAAGACGCGTTGAAGGGATCGAACTTCGTGTAAAAGCCTGTCAGATACAGATAGTTGCCGCCGAAGCTGGCTTTGCCCCCCAATTCGAACTGACGCGCCTTGGTCTTGACGATGGTGGGGTTGATGCTGGTGACGACGCCCAACTGAGGCGGCACCTCCAGATTGGAAACACGTCCGTAAACGCCCAGATTGCCCGTGAAGTCGTAATTGGCGCCGACCGTCCAGTTCGTCGCCTTGGGCTTGTTCTTCTGCGACAGGATCACCCCGGTGAACGCGCGCGTCGTGTTGTCGGCCAGCGTGGTCGGATCGCCCAGGTCGACCTGCGTGGTCGTCAGCGCAAAGCCGTCATAATCATACCATTCGTGCCGGATGCCTGCGTCGATGCGCAGCCCGTCCGTCACTTCCCAGGTATCATTGGCATAGAGCGCGAGCATCTTGGCATCGCCTTCGCCCTTGGCGAGCGTCGTCGTGTAGCGCAATACGCCATTTTGCGTGACCGATCCCAGCACCGCGCCGGTCGCCGAATAGGCGATCAGGTCGAGCGTACGGGGCTGGCCGCGAACCTCGATCAGCATATCCTGATAGGCTTGCAGCAGGGTATTGCCATAGAGCGAGCCATAGATGCCCGCGCGCACGTCATGCGTGCCAAAGCCGGTCTCGAACTTGCGCGTGACACTGATATCGGCCTGGCCGGAATAGAAGTCGGATTCGGACATCCGATATTGGCCCGATACGACCAGGCCCGACGCGGCATAGGGATCATAGACGGTCGCGCCGTTCGTGCCCGCGAGCGCATAACCCAGACGCGCGACGCTAGCGCCGAAGGCCGCACGGGCATTCGTCAGGTTCGTGCCCGTGGCGAAGGCGTTCGCGTCGGTCGGGTTGGTGGTCGAATAGAAGGCGTCGAAGCTGCTCTTGCCCTTGGTGAAGCCGCCCTTGGCGGAAATCAGCCAGCCGTCGAAATCCCCTTCATATTGGAGGCCGATGTTGAAAAAGCGCATGTGCCGCCCGTCGGCTAGGTCGCGGTCGTGGCTTTGGAGCACGCCGGCACCGTCGCGATATTTGATATTCACGTTGCGCAGCGACGGCGAGTTCATCGTGCCGCGATGATAATCGATATAGGGATCGAGCGAGACCGACGGGTCGCGGGGGTCCGCGATCGGAATCGGGAGGTAGAAGATGTTGTGATCGTTCGTATATTGAGCCGATATCTTGATGAAACCATTGTCGAGATCATGCTTCAGGTTCGCACGGATCTGCCCGCCCTTGTCGCTGGGGAAACCGCTTTTGCGATAGCCTTCATGCTGCCGCAGGAAGCCGCCCACCGCGAAATAGGTGCGCTCGCCGACCGGGCCGGACTGCATCAGGTCGAGGCGGTAGAGGCCCGTATCGCCCAATGTCACCTGCGCCTTGCCCCGCGCCTCGGGGCCGCCCGTCACCATGATGTTGTTGGCGATCGCGGCCGCGCTGCTGGCATATATCGGCGCGGGACCACCGCGCACGATTTCCACGCGTTCGGTCATCAGGTCGTAACGGTGCATGCCTTCGCCCGAGTTGAAGAACACACCGTCGATTTCATGATAGAGCGGCAAGCCGTCCTGCTGGAAGATAAGGTAGCCGCGATCGGTAGGAATGCCGCGCACACGGGTGATGTTCTGCACCTCGCCGCCGGTGGCTTCCACTTGGATGCCGGGCACGGTCCCGAGCAGGTCGGCGAAGCTCTTGGGCGCGATCTTCTGAACATCGTCCTGCCCCAGCGAATTGATGGCGTAGGAGACGTCGAATCGGCGCTGCGTGCGCGCCGACCCCGTTACGATGATGTCTGATTGTTCACCGTCCGCAGCGTCGGTCGCAGCTTGCGGCTGCGCATTGTCCTGCGCCGATGCCGCTCCGGGCATAGCCCACAGAAGGACGCTCAGCGATGAAAGTAGCGATAGCCTGTAAGCCGTCCGTCGCGAAATACACATAGCGATGTGCCCCCTGTAATATTCGGGCCGCTCCTATGGATCGTTGACTACAGGGCTGTGACATCGTCGGCGCGAATAGCGGTCGAACTCAAACAGGCAGGGATGCATCACCCAACAGACCTTGATGTGCTGCAATGCGATGATCGACGCGCTGTGGAGCAAAGCGTCAATTGCCGCTTCTGTCGCGGCTTATCAAACAGGCTTTCGTAATTTCCGAGACATGCCGCTGTTTTTTAGTGCGGAAGGAATATCGCCGGCCACCATGTGGGGCGAAGCTATGATCATCTGCGGAAACAGCTCGTAGCGTAATTTTCTGCGCCCGGCGAGCAGCACCTCCGCCGCCCGGCAGTCGGCGGCCTGGCCGGGCGTCAGGTGGAAGGCGAGCGGTCGGCCGCGTTCGTCGCTGACGGCGTGGAGCTTGCTGTTGCGGCCGCCCCGGCTGATCCCGATCGCCTGGACCTGCGCCCCCCTTTTCCGCCGGCCGACCGGTGCGCCTTCACATGCGTGCTGTCGATCAGCACCTCGGCCGGTGGTGCGCCCGCCGCCGCCAGCGTCTCGAACACCAGCGCCAGACGCCCTTTTCCGGCCAGCGTTTGTGCCGTTTGTAGAGTGTCTTCACCGGTCCATAGAGCGCCGGCGCATCCTTCCACCGGCAGCCCGACACCAGCACGTGCACGACGCCGCTGATCACCCGGCGATCATAAACGCGCGGCACCCCGCGCGGCTTGTTCGGCAGCAACGGCGCAAGCCGGCCCCACTGCTCGTCGCTCAACCAAAACTCCGACGCCACACACACACCTCCCGATCAACGGGAGAGGCTGAATCACATCTCGGCGCCAATGTGAATCCTGTTTATGGGTCCCAGCCCTGGCGGACTGATGCTATGTCAAAGGAAGTGCGCCGGCTGTTAGGGTTACGTGGTAAGGCCGACCCATGCCCCGCCTTCGTAAGGCAGCCAGCCCGTTCCGCTACTTCAACTGCCCCGAGCGTATCCGTGGCGAATAGGGCGCCCTCCGGCGACATGTGAGCGGTATGGCCCACCCCGGGACGAGGGGGGTGGGCCATCTTTGCCTCGCGAGGAGGCAAGATCAATATTTGATGTTCAAGGTCGCGATAGCCGTGCGTCCCGCCGCCTGATTGGCATAATGCGCGCTATAGGCCTTGTCATAATAACGCTTGTTGAAGACGTTATTGACGTTGACCTGCAGATTGATCGCGTCGCTGAAGCTGTAGGAGGCGTTGGCGTCGAAGCGCCAGTAGCTTGGCACCATGCGCGCAAGTTCCTTGCTGATGACGATGGCGCCGCCGCTGACGGCACGGACGTCCGAATAGCCGCCATAGACCTTGCTCATGTAGATCGCGCCGCCACCCAGCGTGAAGGCCGGGGTGATCTTGTAATTGGTGAACGCGGTCAGGCTATGCTTTGGCGTGTTGGGGAACGGCTTTCCCGTATTAACCGACGGGGCCGCCACGCCGCTGGTGACGGTGGAACCGCCATCGACGATTTCCGAGTCCATATAGGTATAGCCGCCGAAAGCATTCCATTCGGGCGTGATGTTGCCGTTGAACCCGAACTCTATGCCTTTGATCAAGCGCTCGCCGATGAAGGCCACAGTTCCGGCATCATTGGTGGCGCGCGCGTTCTTCGTTTCGGTGCGGAACGCCGCCAGCGTCAGCGCCAGGCCGTCGTTGAACAGGTTGGCCTTGGCGCCGATTTCGTACGACTTGGTCTTCTCCACCTTTAGCGCGTCGTTCAGAGCCTGCGACGTGGTATTGAGCGCATTGCCCTCGCTGCCATTGGCGATGAAGGATCCCGGAGGCGTCGCGGACGTCGATGTCGACGCATAGATGCTGCTGCTCTCCGTCGGTTTGAATATGATGCCAGCCTGATAGGTCCACAGGTCGTCCTCGCGTTCGAAGGTCGTCCGGTTAGTCGTCGCGGTCGCGGCCAGGCCCGGGCTGACGCGCGTCTTATATTTGTCGAACCGCCCGCCCAGATTGATGAGCAGTTGATCGCTGAGGGTGATGGTGTCGAAGAAGGACGCCGCTTTGGTCGTCGTCCTCGACAGCGTCCAGGTCTTGCGCAGGCTGCGGTGGATGGAAGCCGTCGCGCTGGACGAGTCGCTGACATAGCTGACCCACGGGTCGCTGGGATTGGGATTGTCGATCGTGGTGCAGTTGAACCGGCCGATCATCGCAATCGAACAGCGCGGGCTGACAGTTGATCCGGTCGCGATCGCGGCGCCGGTCGCCGGGTCGGACACGTAGGTGCCGTTGGCGGCCTTTTCCTCGCTCAACTCGATGCTGGCGGCGAAACTGTTCCTGATCCCGCCGATCGTGAACTCGCCAAACAGGTCGGTTTGATTGAGCAGGCCCTCGGTTTCGCTATAGCGGCTGTTGACGCGGCGCCACACCAGGCCGCCGGCGGTGGCCGGGCTTGCGGCGCTCGTGCCGTAGACATTGCCCTGCTGGTCGTCCGGCTGAGTCCACACATAGCCTTGCGTGCTGTGGCCATAACGGCTCGTGTTGCGCAGCGTGACGCCGCCGAAATCATGTTCGGCGCGGATCGTGAAATTATCGACCTTCGTCTTGCGGAAATCGCGGTCTTCAAGGCCGAAATAGGCCCCGCGCGGCACACTGAGTTCGCGGCCGTCGATGGTGGTGAAATCCTGGGCCGGGCCGGTCTCGGTCACGCCCGCTGGCGCATTGCCGATCGTGTAGAGATAGGGAATGCCTGAATCCGGCAGTTCATCCGTGTCGAGGTGATAATAGCTGATGGTCAGGCTCGTCGGCCCCTTGAGACCGAGCTTCAGCGAGGGGGCGACGCCCCAGCGCTTGGACCAGATGGCGTCGCGGCCCGCGACGTCCTGATCGTGCCACATGGCGTTCAGGCGGAAGCCGACGAAATCACTGATCGGCTGGTTGATGTCGATTGTCGCGCGCTTATAGTCGGCATTGCCGATGCTGCCGCTCGCCGCGACGAAGCGGTCCGCCTTGGGGACCTTGGTGATGAGGTTCAGCGATCCGCCGGCGCCGCCTCGGCCGCCGGTCGTGCTGTCGGAGCCCTTCACAACCTCGATCTGCTCGATCGCGAAGACTTCGCGGCTTTGCGCGCCGACATCGCGCACGCCGTCCAGATAGGTGCTCGCCTGGCTGTCGAAGCCGCGAATGAATGGCCGATCGCCCAGCGGGTTGCCGCCCTCGCCCGCGCCCAGGGTGATGCCGGGCACCGTCCGCAGCGCTTCGGTCAACGAAGCCGAGGCCGTGTCCTTGATGACGGAGGCCGGAATGACAGTGATCGAACGCGGGGTATCGACCAGCGGCGCGGTATATTTGGGCGAGTCTGCCTTGTCGACCTTATAGCCTTCCTCGTCGAGGGCCGTATCGGTTACGGTCATACCGCCAAGCTTGGGACCCTGGGCATCCGGCCTGGCCTGGTCCGCCATCTGCGCCATGGCCGGCGCGGCGGAGACGAAGAGCCCGACGCAACTCAAGGCGATGAAGCTGCTGGCGGCGGACGCGCGGCCGCGCGTGTCGTTGACGTTCACGATGATAGCCCCTTTTCTGGCATGGTGATGGGCCGGTTAGCTCCGGCCTTATGGAAAGATCGTTATATACGGGAGGCCTGTAGGCGGCTGGAGAAACAGGGTGGGAAACCGATACCGCACGATACCAGCCGTAGCGCACCCTTCATGCTCGCGCGCCTTTCAGAAAGGATCGAAACACTTGCCACAGGGCCTTCACCGTATCTCTGTTTCCCGCCATTTCGCCCTCTAATGCGAACGCTAATAATAATGACTCGCAGTTACCGCGTATTTACTGATACGGGCGGAGAGGTCTATTAGATCGGACAACATTGGGAAATGGTATATAAACCCCAATGTCAGCGGGACAAGTTTGACGCATGGGATGGGGATGAACGGCCGGATGGATGCGCATATTATTGTTGGAAGATGACAGGGAGACGCGCGACTATCTGACGCGCGGCCTGAAAGAGCTGGGGCACCAGGTCGTCGCCGAAAGCGAAGGCAAGGTGGCGCTGGCGCGGACCCTGTCGGAAGCGTTCGACATCCTCGTGCTTGATCGGATGATCCCCGGACTCGATGGGCTCACCACGTTGAAACTCGCGCGCGAAGCAGGTTGCCAGTCGCCTGCGATCATCCTGTCGGCCATGGCGGGGATCGAGGATCGCGTCGCGGGTCTGGAGGGGGGCGCGGACGATTATCTGATCAAGCCCTTCGCATTCGCCGAACTCGCGGCACGTATCAACGCGCTAGCGCGGCGGGCTCCGCTGGGAGAACGCGCAAACGCTCAATCGATGCTGCGCGTCGGCGATATTGAAATGGATCTGATAAAACGGATCGTCAGGCGCGCGGGACGGACGGTCGATCTGCAACCGCGCGAGTTCAGCCTGCTCGAATATCTCCTGCGCAATCCCGAACGGCTGGTCACGCGCACCATGCTGCTCGACCGGGTATGGAATTTGGGCTTCGACCCAAAGACAAATATCGTGGAAACGCATATGAGCCGACTGCGGGCCAAGCTGAACGCGGATGGGGAGAGCGATCCGATCCGCACCGTGCGTGGATCAGGCTACATGATCTTCGGCAAAGCGGACTGATTCATGCTCCTGCCCCGCACCATCAAAGGCCTGTCGATATTGACCGCGGTCATATCGGCGCTCGTTATTCTGGCGTTGGGCGCTACGGTCGTGTTTTTCTCGCATGAGGAGATCGAAGCGCAGATTGGCCAACGAATTGAAGTCGAAATGAACGGCCTCACCAATTACAGGCGGCGCCATAATAATGCCCAGCTGGCGCAGTTCGTCCAAGCGCGCGATGGCCTGACAACCACCGTTCATGGTTTTCTCGCGAACGGCGATGGCGCAGGTCGGACGATGTTCTACGCCATGTGGGATCCGCAGGGTCGACAAGTCGCGGGCGCTCCGATGAGCACGAGACCGCCTCTTGGTTGGACAGAGTTTCTGCCGATCGACCGGGTAGACGGCACGCGTGGTTTCGCGCGGGCACTAAGCAGGCGCCTTCCCGACGGCGCCCGCCTGCTTGTCGCGGGCGACCGCGAGGCACTCAACCAGTCGGACGATCGGATATCGATGGTCGTTTTGACGGGATTGGGCGCGATATTACTGGTAGGGGCCACCAGTACCATCGCGTTCGGGCGGCTCGTCCACCGACGCCTCGCAACGATCAGCGGCGCGGCGCAGAGCATAATCGAGGGGGATTACTCCCGGCGTGTGCCGCTTGACGAATCCGGGAGCGAATTCGAACGCATCGCTTCGATCCTGAATGTGATGTTCGCCCGGATCGAAGCATCGATGCAATCGCTGCGTCAGGTGTCGAGTGACATCGCGCATGACATGCGCGCGCCCCTTGGCCGTATCCGGCGCGATATGGAAGCATTGATGCTGCGATCGTCGGACGGCGCTTCGCAAGCCAGCATGGGAAAAATGATCGCGGAAATGGACGCCTTGCTGGATCTGTTCGCAGGCCTGCTTGACGTTTCGGAGGTTCAGGGCTTTGCGGTGCGTCGTCGCTTTTTGGCCCTGTCGCTGACAGATGCCATAAGCGACGTGGTCGAGGCTTATCGCCCTTCATTCGATCAGGATGGACGGAAGATTGAAGCAACGCTGGCTGACGTGGCAATCATGGGCGATGGCCAACTTGTCCGGCGGCTAATCGCGAACCTGCTGGAAAATATTCTGGCGCATGCAGGCGCCAATGCAAACGCCAGAATAACTTTGTCCTTGGAAGACGGAAACGCTCGCATCGCCGTCGCCGATGACGGGACAGGCATTTCTCCCATTGACCAAGAACGGATATTCGAGCGCCTCGTGCGACTGGAAAAGACCCGCTCCACCGCCGGCCACGGCCTTGGCCTCAGCATGGTACGCGCGATTGCGAGCGCGCATTTCGGCACGGTGGAGGCGATAGCGACCGAGCAGGGCCTGACTATCATCCTCAACCTGCCTTCCCTGAACGAAGGCATGTCGGGGCTCCTGTCAAAGCAAGACCCGCCAGCGTAGAATGGCTTAGAGTAAGGCGCCTGCGAAACCCGTTCCTTCAACTCATCATCTAAAGTGATCCGTCTCGTGGTGGCGATGTATGTCGGCTACCCCGCTCGGCCTACCGATCGCCCTCGGCCATCCACTGGGCATGTCGGGCGCGCGGATTGCTATGACGCTCGTTCATCAGCTCGAAAAAGACCAGTGGTAAGCGGGGCCTGGCCACTTTGTGCGTCTTGCCGATCGGTTTCCGAGAACCAATCTAAGTAAGCCGACATTCACCTGCTTGGCACATCTTGCCGTACGATGCGCGTTTCGGGGATGGGGCCGTAAGCCTCCGAAGCGCCGGTGAACCGGATTTCGAAGCGATCCAGCACCACGCCGGGATCAAGAGCATAAACCTCCATATGGTGGCTGCCCGGCTTCAATGGCAGATCGTGCAATTCTGCGACGGCCGTGTTGTTCAGCACATTTTCCCGCCATTTCGCGCCATAATAGGCTACCTTGAAGTCCAGGACCTGAAGCTTGCCGCCATCGACCGACACGCCGATTCGCAAGCGCCCGTCCTTGGTAGTTGGAAATACGGGAAGTCCCACGGCCCGGATGGTGGCGATCTCGTCCACCACATAATTTGGGAAGCTATAATCCCGATCGGGCGGCAGCGTCGCGAAGCGATAGAGCAGCTTCGGCGCCTTCGCGAGCGCCGCCGCGTCAGCCGGATCGACCGGCGCCATGTCCAAATCGGCCCGCAGGTCGGCGCCCGTATGGCCGACGCCGTCCAGCACCTGCCATGCCCCCGACGTCTCGTCCGCATGTGCCGCATAGATCGACACCACGCCCTGCGCGTCTATGAAGGAAGCGGCCTTATCCGTGAGTGGCGGCGCGATGCGCACATGGACGTCGATGGGCTTCTGCCCGGCGGTGCAACTTATCTTGATCAGCCCTTCCGCCTTGCCCTGCGGCGCCTTCGACCAGTCGACCGACACGTTCAGCCGCTGCTCGAATGTCTTTGTCGCGGCGGAAAAGCGGCCGGATGCCTTATCCACCTTGATCCACGGTGCATCCGGGGTCGCGCCCCAGTCGGCGTCGACCGGCTGTTCGGTGAAGACATCCAGATGATAGCTGCGATCGCCCAGTTCCCGGTTGAAGGTCGGGAGCGTCGGATACCACCATCCCTTGTCATCGAAAAAACCGCCGCCGTCGACTTGCACGCCGCAGCGGCGCCAGTCGGTCGGCATCTTCCAACTCGGCACCGCCGGCGGCAGATAGTTGGGCAGATATTGCGGATAGTCGGTCATCATGCCGTTCCACTTGCCGCCGGCATTGTCCTCATTGTAACGGCGGACATTCTCGACGATCTCGCGGTGCGCGCGCCCTGCCTCCTCCGCATAGACATTCGCGCTGGCCCTGCGCTGGAGGCCATAGCCAATCGACTTGTCGAGCGCGAGCTGGCGCAGGTTCATATTGCCGCCGATGTTCACCGTATAGTCGATCAGTTCATAGAAGGCAGCCTTGCGATCCTCCGGCACCGCCGCCATCAGGCTCTTCGACTTGGCCATGATCGCCTTGTAGGCATCGGCCCGGCGCGCATTCTCATCGCCGAAGTCGGACATATTGTACCGCGTCTGCTGCACCGGCGTTTCCGGGAAGGTGGTGTTGAACCCCATGAATTCCGGATTGCGGTTGAAAGCCAGCCGGTAATAGCGCCATAGGATATCGGCGATCTCCCTGGCCCGGTCCGCGCCAAAATTATCGGACGCCCACTGATCGAGATAGGCCCGTGCCGACCCGGCCTGCGCGAACGCCTCCTTGTCGAAGGCCATGGCGAGGAAGAAGTCCGTCAGATATTCGTTAGGCTTGATATTGCCGACGTTCAGCATCCACACATTGCGTGCGCCGAAATGATAGGAACGGTCCATCTCCTCCCACATCAGCGCCGGATCGGTTGAGGCCAGCAGCATATAGTTGCCCGGCGCGCCCCAGAAAGTCGTATGATAATAGACGCCCGCGCCGCCGGGATTCTGCCGCTCCTGCTTGTCGCTCAACTGCATCAGATAGCCGTAATTGTCATCCGGCCAGATGATCGTCACGTCTTTGGGCAGCTTGATACGGCCGGTATTATAGGCGGCAGCGACCTCCTTATAGGGCGTGAACACCTGTGGAATCTGGTTTGCCGGCTTTTTCAGCGTCTCGCTCAGGATCTTGCGCTGCTCGGTAATGACGTTTTGCAGGATGTCGGCCATGCCCTCCGGTGTCTCGGCGCCTTCCATGGGAAAGTCGTCGGCGCCACGCATACCGATGGTGTAAAGATTGTCGTAACCACCCCATTTCTCGACCGCGCCACGCCAATATTTGCTGAGCCGATCCTTGTTCGTCACCCAATTATAGGGGCCCATCGTCTTGGGATCCCATTCCATCGTATTGTTACGCAGCAGCATCTCGACATGGGACGTGCCGCGAAGGATGGCATAGTCCCTGGCGCGCTCATAATTGTCGAGGTGGCTGTTAAACGGCGGATCTCCGCCATTCATCGCCGGCCAGAGCATGTTGGCCTTGAGCCGCCACATCAACTCGAAGATGCGCTCGTAGGTCTTGGGGCTAATGCCGCCTGCCGCCTGGTCATAGCTCCTGGCCGCCCACAGCTTCAGATTGTCGGCATTGAGGAAGAAACCGCGATATTTTACCGACGGCTCCTTTGAATGGCGCAGGCCGCCCGCCACCGCGATGCGGCTCACCTGCCGGGTCTTGACGTCGGCCCACCATTCCCAAGCCGAAACCCCCATTTCCCGTGCCAGGTCGACGACGCCCCACACAGCGCCCCTCTCGTCCGATCCGAAGATGAGAATGGCCTTGGCCTTTGCATCCCATGGCGCAGGAATCACGGCGCGGCCGTAAGTCTCCCATTTGCCGTCGATAGCCGCAGTTGAAAGATGGTTCTGCCGAAGCAGCGCCGCGATAGCTGGCGAGGAGGCTAGGCCGACGATGACCCCTGTGCCCCGCGCCATCTTCGAGTTCGACGTGACCACCGGCGCATGACCGCTCAGTTGCGCCAGGTCACGCGTGAGCAACTCGGCCGCCTTGCGCACGGGTGTGCCGCTCGTGCCGTCATAGACGACGCTGGCCACGCTGTGGCCATCGTAGAGCGTGACGTCTGACGGCGCGGCCGACGCGCTGGCGCTGGCGGCGGCGGCCCAGATCAGCGCCGCAATGATGCGAAGGATTGGCCTGCCCATTTTCCATCTCCCCTGGCGTGGCTCATGGATGCACCATGGCCTTTCGCTCTCCTTAATTTGGTAGCGCTAACCTAACAAGGATAGAGTCGTTATTCTAAGAAAATTAGGGATTATCTACTCGAAAAAGTTCTACGACCGAAGCCCGACACCGTTCACGCGCTGGCTCTTGTGTCCGCTACCATTATTGGGCAGTATCCCGGCGGCGGCGGTTGCTTGAATTGGCACGTTCGCGCTTGCCTTGGCTTAATGCCGCAAGCCGAGCGCGCCGTGGACCGGCCATAATTAAGGGTTCTCAATGCGAAACTTACTACCTGCCTTTGCCCTGATTTTTGCCAGCCTGGCCGGCTTCATCGGCGGCAGCGCGTACGCCCAGGCGCCGACGACGCCGCATCTGGAACGTCGCGGCGAAGCGACCCAACTCATCGTGGACGGTAAACCCTTCCTCGTCCTCGGCGGCGAAACACATAATTCCAGCACCAGCGACCTTGCCTACATGGCTCCGAAATGGCGGCGTCTGAAGGAGATGAACCTCAACACCGTGCTCGTTCCCGTCGCCTGGGAGACGATCGAGCCTGAAGAGGGCCGTTTCGATTTCAGTAATGTCGATGGCCTGCTGAAAGGCGCCCGGGACCATGACCTGCGCCTTGTCATCCTGTGGTTCGGATCGTGGAAGAACACCTATTCCAGCTATGTGCCGGGGTGGGTGAAGCGGGATCAAGCGCGGTTCGGCCGCGTCCAGATGAGCGATGGGCGGGGGACCGAGCGACTGTCGCCCTTCTCCACCGCCGCGCGCGATGCCGATGCACGAGCCTTTGCCCAACTCATGCGGCACCTTCGCGCGGTGGACGGCGCGCGCCAGACCGTGCTGTTCGTCCAGGTCGAGAATGAGGTAGGAGTGATCCCCGAATCGCGCGATCATTCTCCGCTCGCGGAGGCCGCTTTCAGCGCGCCCGTGCCCGAAGCCCTGATGCGTCACTTGAGCGACCGTCGCGCCATGCTCAATCCGCAGCTTCGCGCGGCGTGGGAAGCCGCTGGCGCGCGGACGGCGGGCACGTGGCAGCAGGTCTTCGGTGACGATGGGATGACCGACGCGCTGTTCATGTCCTGGTCCTATGCAACCTATATCGAGCAAGTGACCGCGGCCGGAAAGGCGGAGTATCGATTGCCGATGTTCACCAACGCGGCGCTCATCCGGCCCAATTACGAGCCGGGGCAGTACAACTCCGGTGGTCCGCTGCCATTCTCGCTCGACATCTGGAAGGCCGGCGCGCCGTCGCTCGATTTCCTCTCCCCCGACATTTACTTCGACGATTATGCGCACTGGGCTTCGGAGTATCGGCGCGCGGACAATCCTCTTTTCGTGCCGGAGGCTCGGGGCCGCGAGGCGGGGGCGGCGAATGCGCTCTACACCTTCGGCGCCCTGAAGGGCCTCGGCTTCTCGCCGTTTGGGATCGATGGCGAAGGCGTCGTCCTGGCCGGTGACGTCAGCGTCGGCCTCGGCGCCGGGGGCGAGGGAGATACCGCGATCGGCGCCATCTACGGGCAGTTGAAGCGGCTCGCTCCCCTGGTGCTCCAGAAGCAGGCGGAAGGAAGGATCGAGACGGTCATCATGGAAGGGACGGCGCAACGGGCGGGCCGCGGCCGGATCGGCGATTATGTGGTCAACATGACGCACGCGAGCGGCCCTGACAGCAATGTCGATCCGGCCAGTCGCATCGCCGCCATGTTCCTGCAAACCGGCCCCGACGAGTTCATCGTGCTTGGCAGCGGCGATGCGCAGATCAGCTTCACGACCGACCGGCCCGGACCGCCGATCGTCGGCATCGAAAGCATCGACGAGCAGATGCTGGGCGACACCGGCACGGTTACCGGCCGACGCCTCAACGGCGACGAGAACGGCCAGGGCCAGTCACTTCGCCTGTTCTCGAAAGACCCCGCGGAAGGCAAGGCGTACCGTGTCCGCCTCTATCGCTATCGTTGAAGACGGTCCGCTTCGGAGGAGGTCAGGACGCTAACGGGAACGGCCGACAAGGGCATTGTCAAAGCAGATGCATCAGCTGTTAGGAAGTTAATCGGCGGATCGATGCCCCACCCTCGCAAACCAGCCAGCCCCTTCCGCTATTTTTCAACTCATCACCCGCGGTGATCCGCCTCGAGGTGATGATGTATGTCCGCTTCCCGATGTTGCTGAGAATGTGGGAGATCTGCTCTTCGAGCGAGGCATCGACATCTGCCATGAGACGGTGCGGCTCTGGCGGAACGGGTTCGGTCCGCTGTTCGCGGGCAACCAGCGTCTCAGCCGGATGAAGGGCTTTCGCACTGGCGCTGGCATCTCGATGAGATGTACGTACAGGAGGATGGTCTGGCCAGCAACATGGTGAAGAACAGCCACCTGCCCTTTCTTCGCCAAGATCCAACAATGTCGCCGCATCGCCACTCGCTACGATAAATCCGCCGCAAACTCCCTCGGCTCATCAACTCGCCAGCGTCATGCTCTGGTTCAAATGGTCAAATAGTCACTACCGCCTAAACTATATGCAAATACTATGCGATCGGCTGCTTTCTCCCCTCGATAATTAACGGCGCCTGCTCCTAATCGGATGCCTCACGAATCCTGCGGGACAACCGTCACGGATTTTTTGGAGGAATGATCATATGCAGGACCTGCTCTGGATTGGCATCATGGCCGGGCTGCTAGCGGCAACGCTGGCCTATGCCCGTCTGTGCGACCATGCGTGAGGGGAAGGTGGCGATGACGCTTGACCTCTCATTGGCCGCTCTCACCGCGGTCGGCCTTCTCCTCTATCTAGTGGCGGTGCTGATCCGTCCCGAACGCTTCTAGAAAGGAGCGAAGGACATGACCATTCAAGGCTCGATTCTGATATTCCTGTTTTTGGGCATATTATTGGCCTTAACCAAGCCAATGGGTGTCTGGCTGGTCGCACTTTATGAGGGGCGTCGCACGCCGCTCCATATCGTGCTGGGGCCGATCGAAAACGGCTTCTACAGACTGGCCGCCATTGACCCTGACGAAGAACAGAGCTGGCACCGTTACGCGGTGCATATGCTGCTGTTCAACTTCGTGCTGATGCTGTTCACCTATGGGGTGCTACGGCTTCAAGGGGTGTTGCCGCTCAATGCGCTAGGCTACGGCGCCATCGGTACGGACGGCGCCTTCAACACAGCGGTCAGCTTTACCACCAACACCAACTGGCAATGGTATTCGGGGGAAGCGGCACTTTCGAACCTGTCCCAGATGCTGGGCCTCACCATTCATAATTTCCTGTCGTCAGCGACCGGTATCGCGCTCGCCTTTGCCTTCTTCCGTGGCTTTGCTCGGCGGGAAATGAAGACCATCGGCAATTTCTGGGCCGATGTGACGCGCATCACCCTCTATCTGCTGCTGCCCATCTGCATCGTCTATGGCGTCTGGCTGATCGCTTCGGGCGTGCCGCAGACGCTGGTTGCATCGGTCGACATGTCGACGCTTGAGGGCGCAAAACAAACGCTAGGCTTAGGTCCGGTTGCCTCGCAGGAGGCTATCAAGATGCTGGGCACCAACGGGGGCGGCTTCTTCAACGCGAACTCGGCGCATCCCTTCGAAAATCCGACGGCAACGACCAATCTGGTCCAGATGCTGTCGATCTTCGTCACCGGCTTCGGCCTCACATGGTGCTTCGGCAAGGCGGTAGGCGACACTCGTCAGGGCTGGGCTGTCCTGTCGGCCATGGTCATCCTGTTCCTCGCGGGCGTCACCGTCACTTACTGGCAGGAGGCGGCGGGCAATCCCGTGCTCCATGACCTCGGCGTCACCGGGGGGAATATGGAGGGCAAGGAAGTCCGGTTCGGCATCGCCGCCTCCGCCCTTTTCGCGGTCGTCACCACCGCCGCCTCCTGCGGCGCGGTCAACGCAATGCATGACAGCTTCACAGCATTGGGTGGCATGATCCCGCTGTTCAACATTCAACTGGGCGAAGTGGTTATTGGCGGCGTGGGCGCTGGAATTTACGGCTTCCTGCTGTTCGCCATATTGACCGTCTTCGTCGCGGGCCTGATGGTGGGCCGGACACCCGAATATGTCGGCAAGAAGATCGAGGCGCGCGAAGTAAAGCTCGCCGTGCTGGCCATCGCGATCTTGCCGCTCTGCATCCTTGGCTTCACCGCCATCAGCGCGGTCCTGCCCGCTGGCTTGGCTGGGCCGCTCAACAAGGGGCCACATGGTTTCTCGGAGATTCTCTACGCCTACACCTCCGCCAGCGGCAATAATGGCTCGGCCTTTGCCGGGCTGACTGCGGGCACGCCCTTCTACAACAGCCTGTTGGGGATAGCGATGTGGCTGGGCCGCTTCTTCGTGATCGTGCCGATGCTAGCCATTGCGGGCAGCCTGGCAGCCAAGAAATACACGCCCGAAAGCGCGGGTTCCTTCCCGACCACTGGCGGCCTGTGGGTCGGTCTGCTCGTCGGTATCGTGTTGATCGTGGGCGGTCTTACATTCTTGCCGAGCCTCGCGCTTGGTCCCATTGCCGATCATCTTGCGATGATCCGTGGTCAACTTTTCTAAGAGGGGCGCCCCATGGCCCGCGCTACTAAAAAATCGATGTTCACGGCCGAACTCATCGTTCCGGCAATCAGTGATTCCTTTCGCAAGCTCAACCCAAAGAAATTGATCCGCAACCCGGTGATGTTCGTGACCGCCTGTGTCGCGGCGCTGATGACGATCCTGCTCGTCGTCGGCAGCGACACTCTGGGCGCCGGCTTCAAGTTGCAACTGGTCGTCTGGCTCTGGCTGACGGTTTTGTTCGGCACCTTTGCGGAGGCATTGGCAGAAGGGCGCGGCAAGGCCCAGGCCGCCTCGCTGCGCGCCACCAAAGCCGAACTGACAGCCCGTCGCCTGAAGAACGGCAGCGAAGAAGCGGTTCCCGCCAGCCAGTTGCGCGCGGGCGACATCGTGCTGGTCACGACCGGCGACCTGATCCCAGCCGATGGCGAAGTGATCGAGGGCGTCGCCTCCGTCAACGAAGCGGCCATCACCGGTGAATCCGCACTCGTGATCCGCGAGGCGGGCGGCGACCGTTCGGCGGTGACAGCGGGCACCCGTGTCATTTCCGACGAGATCAAGGTCAGGGTGACGGTCGATCCGGGACAAGGCTTTCTCGACCGCATGATCGCGCTGGTCGAGGGCGCTGAGCGGCAAAAGACCCCGAATGAGGTCGCGCTGACCATCCTTTTGGTTGGCCTCACCATCATCTTCTTGATCGCGGTGGGCACGATTCCGTGCTTTGCTAGCTATGCGGGCGGTTCTATCCCGGGTGCGATCCTCGCGGCACTCCTCATCACACTGATTCCGACCACCATCGCAGCTTTGCTGTCCGCTATCGGCATCGCGGGCATGGACCGGCTGGTGCGCTTTAACGTGCTCGCCAAATCGGGCCGCGCGGTGGAAGCAGCGGGCGACATCGACGTGCTGCTGCTCGACAAGACCGGCACCATCACGATCGGCGACCGTCAGGCGTCGGATTTTCGTCCCGTGGGCGGCGCCAAGGCCGGACAACTGGCCGAGGCCGCGTTGATCGCCAGCCTGGCCGATGAAACGCCCGAGGGCCGCTCGATCGTCCTTCTGGCGCGAGATAGGTACGGCGTGTCGACCGCCGCGCTGCCCGAAGGGGCGGAGGTGATCCCCTTCACCGCCCAAACCCGAATCTCAGGCATCAGGATCGGCGGCACGCTGATCCAAAAGGGCGCGGTGGGTTCGATCCTGCGGGCCAATCCCGGCCTTGATGAGACCGCCGCCGCGACCGAGCTGCGCCGCATGACGGACGAGATCGCGCGTGCGGGCATGACGCCGCTGGCCGTAGCGCAGGACGGCAGGCTGCTGGGCGCCATCGCGCTCAAGGACATCGTCAAGGCGGGCGTCCGGGAGCGCTTTGCCGAGTTGCGACGCATGGGAATCCGCACGGTCATGATCACCGGCGACAATCCCCTGACCGCCGCCGCCATCGCCGCCGAGGCTGGCGTGGACGACTTCCTGGCGCAGGCCACCCCGGAGGACAAGCTGGAGCTGATCCGCAAGGAACAGAAGGGCGGACGGCTGGTCGCCATGTGCGGCGACGGCACCAACGACGCGCCCGCGCTGGCGCAGGCGGATGTAGGTGTGGCGATGAACACCGGCACGCAGGCCGCGCGGGAGGCGGGCAATATGGTCGACCTCGACAGCGATCCCACCAAGCTTATCGAGGTAGTGGGTCTGGGCAAGCAGATGCTGATGACGCGCGGCGCGCTCACGACCTTCTCGGTGGCCAATGACGTCGCCAAATATTTCGCGATCATCCCGGCGATGTTCGTGGCGCTCTATCCGGGGCTTGGAATACTCAATGTCATGGGCCTCGCCACACCGGAAAGCGCTATCCTCTCCGCCATCATCTTCAACGCGATCATCATTCCGTTGCTGGTACCGCTGGCGCTGAAAGGCGTGACCTACAGGCCCATGGCCGCGGGGCCGCTGTTGGCGCGCAACCTGACAATCTATGGGCTGGGCGGCCTCATTGCCCCCTTCATGGGCATCAAGATCATCGACATAATTGTCAACGGCCTGGGTTTGGCTTGAGGAGACTTGAAACAATGAGCAAGGATTTTATCACCGCTCTGCGCCCTGCGATCGTCATGACGCTGTTGTTCGCAGCTCTGCTGGGCATCGCCTATCCGCTGGCCATGACCGGTATCGGGCAAGCGGCCTTCCCCGGACAGGCCAATGGCAGCCTGATTCGCGACGCCAAGGGAGCGGTCATCGGCTCGACCGTCATCGGTCAGGCCTTCACGTCGGGGCGCTATTTCCAGACCCGTCCCTCGGCGGCGGGCAAGGGTTATGACGGCCTCGCCTCGGCGGGGTCCAATCTCGGCCCCGCAGCGCAGGCGCTGACCGACCGGGTCAGGGCTGATGTCGAGAAGCGGCGCGGCGAAGGCGTCACCAGCGCCGTTCCCGCGGATCTGGTGACGGCGACTGGTTCGGGCCTCGATCCAGACCTGTCGCCTGAAGCGGCGCTGGCACAGGTCGCACGTATCGCCAGAGTGCGGGGCCTGCCGGAAGGTCGGTTACGCGATCTGGTGGGCAGGAATATCGAACATCCCATGTTCGGCTTTCTGGGCGAGGACCATGTGAACGTGCTGGCGCTCAACCGGCAGCTTGATCGGCTGGGCGGTCACCAATCTTGAACGACCGGGAGCGGCCTGCCCCTGAAGCCTTTCTGCGCGCCGCCGCGCAGGAAGGCCGGGGGCGGCTCAAGATTTTTCTTGGAGCAGCGCCCGGCGTCGGCAAGACCTATGAAATGCTGGTGCAGGGCGCGGCCCGGCACAAGGCTGGGGTCGACGTGGTCGTCGGCATCGTCGAAACCCATGGCCGCATCGAAACGCAGGCGCTGACACAATCCCTGCCCATCCTTGGCCGTAAGGCGATCGATTATCAGGGTCATGTCTTTCACGAAATGGACATCGACACGCTGCTCGAACGCCGTCCGGCGCTCGCTCTGGTCGATGAACTGGCGCACAGCAATGCGCCTGGTAGCCGCCATCCCAAACGCTGGCAGGATGTCCAGGAACTGCTGGATGCCGGGATCGACGTCTATTCAACGCTTAACATCCAGCATGTCGAGAGTTTGAACGATGTCGTTGCCTCCTTCACCCGTGTCCGGGTGCGCGAGACGGTGCCCGACAGCATACTCGAACAGGCGGAGATCGAAGTCGTCGACATCCCGCCCGCCGAGTTGATCGAGCGTCTAAAAGAAGGCAAGGTCTATCTGCCGCAGGAGGCGACGCGTGCTCTTGCCCATTTCTTCTCCAAGACCAATCTTTCCGCCCTGCGTGAACTGGCGTTGCGCCGCGCCGCCCAGACCGTAGACGCGCAGATGCTCGACGATCTGCGAGCCCAGGCGATAGGGGGCACTTGGGCCGGGAGCGAACGCATCCTTGTCGCCGTCAGCGAATTGCCGGGCGCGGACGAACTGGTCCGGGCGGGCAAACGCATTTCCGACGCCGCCCGCGCGCCGTGGAGCGCCATTCATATCGAGACGCCCCGCGCCCAGCATTTCAGCGAAGGCGAGATGCGCCGCATCGCCGCCGCGCTCAACCTTGCCTCCAGCCTAGGGGCGACAGTGGCGACCATCCCTGCGGCATCGGTCGTCGATGGCCTAAAAAGCTATGCGGCCGAAGCCCGCGCGACGCAGCTGGTCGTTGGCAAGTCGACCCGTTCGCGCTGGTTCGAGCTGCGCCACGGTTCCATCGTGGATCGCCTCATCCGCGAGACGCCGGGTGTCGCCGTCCACGTCTTGCCGATGGATGAAAGACCGCGCGCAATCACCAGCCAGTCGCGCAGTGCTGCCGAGTGGGGCGCACCGTCGGGCTACGCGTGGACGACCTTGCTGGTGGCGCTGGTCACGCTGATCGGCACGACCCTGTTCCACATATTGGACCTTGGCAATGTCGGCCTACTCTACCTTCTGCCGGTGATGATGGCGGCCAGCATCTTCGGGTTGCGTACGGGACTCTATGCCGGGCTCCTCTCCAGCCTTTGCTACAATTTCTTCTTCCTGCCGCCGACCGGCACCCTGACCGTCAGCAATCCGGAAAATGTGATCTCGATCTTCGTGTTGCTTGGGGTCGCGATCGTCACCAGCCAACTCACTTCACGCGTCCGCTCGCAGGCCGATCTGGCGGCCAATAGCGCCCGGACCAATGCGACGCTGGCGGGATATCTGCGCCAGCTGACGGCCCTCGCCACCGCCGATGAGGTCGCGATTGCCGCCTGTCAGGAGATCGGTCGCCTGCTCGACGTTCGCGTCGTGCTGCTGGAGCCGGGCGGAACCGGCATGTCGGTCCGCGCCGCCAGCGAACCCGGCCTCAGCATGGAAACCATGGAGTTGGCCGCCGCCCAATGGGTTCTGGATACTGGCCAGCCCGCCGGGCGCGGCACCAGCAGCCTCACTGCATCGGATTGGCAGTTTCAGCCTTTGCGTGCCGGGGACCGCATATTCGCGGCATTGGGCCTGGCGCGTGACGACAGCAGCGATCCCGTCAGGTCCGATCAACTGCCTTTGCTCGGCAGCCTGCTGGATCAGACGTCGCTCGCGTTGGAAAGGCTGCGCCTGCAGGAGGAGATGCGCGATCTCGACAAGGTGCGCGAGCGCGACCGGCTACGGGCGGCGCTGCTCTCCTCGGTCAGTCATGATCTGCGAACGCCTTTGACATCGGTGCTTGGGGCGGCGGCGGAACTGCGCAAGCGCTCTGATGACCCATTGCTCGCTACCATTGAGGGTGAGGCGTTGCGGCTTAACCGCTTCGTCGCCAACCTGCTCGACATGGCCAGGGTCGAGGCAGGCGCGCTGCGCCTCGCGGTCGAGCCGGTGGACCTGACCGACGCCGTCGCGGCGGCAGTTCACGATACGCGCCGCTCGTTGGAAGGTCACCCGATCAAGCTTGAAGTCCTGCCTGACCTGCCCCTCGTCAATGTCGATCCGCAGCTTTTTCACCATTGCCTGCTGAACCTGCTGGACAATGCGGGCCGCTATGGCGATCCCGGCACGCCGATCACCATTCGGGCGAAGCGCGGCTATGGCGAGTTGGTCGTTTCCGTGCTGGACGAAGGACCCGGTCTTCCGCCCGGCAAGGAAAAGGAGGTGTTCGAGACCTTCCGCCGGTTGGAGGGATCGGATCGCTCGGCGAGCGGAACCGGCCTCGGCCTGGCCATCGTCAAGGGGTTCGCGGAGGGCATGGGCATGTCGGTCGCGGCCGCCAACCGAGAGGATGCCAGGGGCGCCGAGTTCAATATCCATTTTCCTGAGTCCCTTCTTACCCGTTATGTCGAACAGGATCAGGACCTATGAGCGGGCAAACCATCCTTGTCGTGGATGACGAGGTGCACATCCGGCGCTTGCTTGACAGCACATTGACCCGTGCCGGCTATCAGACCGTCGAGACGACCAACGCGGCCGAAGCTCTGGAGGCCGCGAGGCGCAGGAAGCCGGACGCGGTCCTGCTGGACCTCGGCCTGCCCGATCGCGACGGGCTGGAGATAATTCAGCTGCTCAAGGGCCTAGGCACCGGCCCCATCATCGTCCTGTCCGCCCGTGAATCGACTGAACAGAAGGTCGCCGCGCTGGACCTCGGCGCCCATGACTATGTGACCAAGCCCTTCGACAGCGAAGAGGTGCTGGCCCGGTTGCGCGCGTCGCTGAGGGAGAGGATCCTCTCCCAAGGTGCACCGTCTCAGGTCCATGCGGGTTCCGTTTCGATCGACCTCGCTAATCGTTCGGTGCTGCGCCATGGCCAGGGAGTGCGTCTGACGCGCAAGGAATATGATGTTCTGACCGAACTGGCGTCGCATCCGGGGCGGGTTGTGACCCACCAGCGAATATTGGAGGCGGCATGGCCCTATGAGCATGATCGACGGATCGATTATCTGCGGATCGTCGTGCGTAACCTGCGCCAGAAGCTGGAGGAAGATCCCACACGGCCCGCGCTGATCGTTAATGAACTGGGTATCGGCTATCGCTTGCTTGCCGGTGGCGGATAAACGCGACAACTCCGCAAATACCATGGAAGGCCGCTGGCTCATCGCCGACAAGGCGTTCGACAACATACACTCGTCGCCGAACTCGATGGTGGCGCCAGTGTCGTCAACGTCTGCCAATCGCCCGCCATGACTGGCGCCTGTCAGTAGTTGACCGACATCGCCATCAGCCCGCCTAGCCAGGCGAAATAGAGAACGACCATCGTGGCGAGGACCGTGGCGACGCTCCAGAACCGGCGCATCCCATGTCGCTGCGCGCGCCAAGTCAGCACAGCCTTCAAGATCGCCAACCCGACCCCGCCTACAAAGACAGTCACGCCGCCGATTTGCAGAAGGCGCAGCCATCCGTCGCTGCGCGCGCTCAGCAAGTCGAAGTTCGACAACATCGCGGCGATCAATATCATCCAGCCGGTCAGCACCAGCAATTCGAGCAATAGGATGATCCGCAGCGCCCGAGTCGCCCGCCGCTCGACCCGGGAAAGCTCGCTCGGCACAGCATAGCGGCGGCGGATGAACCAGGAGGCCGGCCAATGGAGGACCGTCAGCGCCAGAACGCCAAGGCTGATGCCGAGCGCCGGAAGCAGCCAGACGGATGAACGCCACCACGGCGCCCTGTCGAAAACGGCAACGGGCGCAAGTGAGTCGACGCTCCAGCGTACGACCTGCCCATCCTCCAGGCGCGCGGCCAACCGCTCATGGCCGGTGCGGCTTTGCCACACGAAGGGCGCAATCTCGTCCCATCGCATGGGCGCGCCGCCCGCGTCCTTCAGCGACGGGATCGACAATGCGCCATCGTCAGTCACGCCTACCCGCACCTGCCCGACCAATGCGGCGAGCGCGAGAAAGCTGGTTTCAGCTCGATGGCTGTTCACCCAGCTACCGGCCATCAGCTGCGCGTGATGTCGGGCGGTGTCAGGGTCCACGCGGGTCGTCACCGGGGGAGTAGGGAAATAGCGATCGGCGAAAGCCGCCAGCAACTGGTCGCGGGCCAGCGATCCCACGCCTGTCCGGCCGGCGCTGTTGAAGGACGCGAAGATGCCGACATGATCGTCGACGAACAACTCGAACAAACTGTGGAAATTCTGCGTATCGCCCAGATGACCGACCACCTTGTGGCGATTGATATCGGCGCCGAGGAAGCCGAGCTGCGCGCGGTTAAGCGGCGGAATAAGCGATCGAGCGTCGACCCGGTCGAGCGGACTGTCGTGCATGAGCGCCGCGGTCCGTGGCGACAGGATCGCGCCTCCGCCCTCAAGATGCGCTATCATGAATCGCGCCATGTCGGCCCCAGTCGCGGAAACCGCGCCCGCCGGGGCTGGACCGATCGTCTCGAACCGCTGAGACGATGCCGACGCGCGCGGATAGCCGAGGGCGAGAAGGGGCGCCAGGCGCCCCGGCAGCGGCTGCCGAAAGGTCGAATGGTCCATATCGAGCGGGCGGAATATCCGCTGCTCGACATAGTCGGTAAAGGGCATGCCCGAAACCCGCTCGACGATATAGCCGGCCAGTGCGGCGCCCCAGTTGGAATAGGCCGGCGTCGTGCCGGGCGCATAAATTCGCGCCGGCACCCACCGCTTTAGATAGGCGTCGAGTCCGATGGGGCGATTCGCGAAGGTGATGACGTCCTTGCCAGCCTCTTCGAAGCCTGCGGTGTGGGTCATGATCTGACGCAGCGTGACTGGTTGGCCGCGCAAGGGCGGGATTCGAAAATCGAGCCAGACATTCACGTCGCGATCGAGGTTCAGCTTTCCCGCCTCGACCAGTTGCATTACCGCGGTCCAGGTGACCAGCTTCGATACCGATCCGACACGGAATAGCGTCCGGTCGGGATCGACGGGCCGGCGCGCCGCGATGTCCGCCCAGCCATAGCCTCGCGCGGTCAGCAGCCCGCCGTCCTTGACCACCACGACCACGGCGCCGGCGATATCCCCCGACTGCAACGCGAACGGCACATAGCCATCCAGCCAGGCGTCCAGGTCGGCGGCGTCGAGCGGCTTGGCCGTATCGAGAGGTCGCGCCTGCGCCAATCGCGTGGCTGGCGGCCCCGCGCGAGGAGCCGGGGGCCCCGCGCGAGGAATCTGTGCTCCCGCCACGCATGAGAAGGCAAGCATAGCCGCGGCGAAAGTCGCCAAGGCCGCGCCCGCCTTTTTCCGAACGGCGCGGTCGAGTCGACTGAGTTGCAGGGTCATGCGCTCAACATAAGCGCGGCGACCGCATGAAGCAGTGGACGAAAACGGACGAAGCCGACCGGCATAGCCACGCATCCGATCGGCACAAAGCAGGGTCTTCCCGCCTCCAGCCTATCTGATAGGAACAACCTATATGACAGGATCGAGCCCCATCAGGGGCCAGCGCGCAAGGCGCATTTCGGGAGAGGATAGAAGGCCATGATTTGCAATTCACCACGCGCCGCATTGTTCGCCGGAGCTGCCGCCTTGGCTTTCGCCCTTGCCCATCCGGCTTACGCGGCCCCATCCGCCGACGCTCCGCAGGCGGCCGGAAATAGCGGGAACCGTGAGGCGCCTTCTGCCGAAGGCGATATCATCGTCACCGCCATGAAGGTCAATGAGCGACTGCAGGACGTGCCCGCATCCGTATCGGTGGTTGGCGCAACGGAGTTGACCAAAGCGGGCGTCGTCCGCTTCTCCGATTATGCGACACGGGTTCCAGGTCTGTCGCTGACCACGGGCCGCACGGGAACGGCGCAGGTCACGCTGCGCGGCATCACCACGGGTGCGGCGCAGCCGGGTTCGACCACCGGCTACTATATCGACGAAGCGCCGGTGGGTTCGGTCAATGCCTATACCGGCGGCAGTTCGATCACGCCCGATCTCGATCCTTCGGACCTTGCCCAGATCGAGGTGCTCAAAGGGCCGCAGGGCACGCTCTACGGCGCCGGCGCGGTCGGCGGCCTGCTCAAGTTCACAACCGCCACGCCCAATTTCGACGATTTCGAAGGCCGCGCGTCGGCTGGGCTGACTTCCGCCCATAAAGGTGAGATGGGCTTTTCGGTGCGGGGCATGGTGAACATTCCCCTGGCGCCGGGCCAACTCGTCCTGCGCGTCTCCGGCCTCTATCGCAAGGACCCAGGCTTCATCGACAATGTGAATCCGCTGATCGGCAAGAAGAACGACAACACCGCCCGGGTGCGGGGCGGGCGCGCCGTGCTCGCGATGCGGCTCGGCCCCGACGTGACCCTGAATGTCTCCGCGATCGGACAGGATACGACTTCGGACGCCGGCAACGCGGTCGACGTGGATGCGGCGACCCTGAAGCCGATCTATGGCGACCTCAAGCAGAACAAATATGTGCGGGAGCGGGGCTATCTCCGCCTCCGCCTCTATAACGCGACGCTGAAGGCGGACTTGAGCAGCAACCTCGATCTTGTATCGTCGACCACCTACCAGCGGATCTACTTCAAGGAGATCGGCGATGGCACTCGAAGCTATGGTGCGGCGCTGGGGCCGTTTTTGGGCGTCGGCTCCAGCCTCGGCGTGCGGATCAACACCATCAAGCGTACCGAACGCTGGTCGGAAGAAGCGCGCCTGAGCGCGACCGGGCTGTTCGACGGCCTGCTCGACCTGCAGGGCGGCTTCTATTGGACCAAGGAAGACGACATCAACCGCATCCCGGGCATGGATACCTTCCTGACGACCAC
Source organism: Sphingobium sp. (assembly GCA_033795485.1). Classification (GTDB taxonomy): domain Bacteria; phylum Pseudomonadota; class Alphaproteobacteria; order Sphingomonadales; family Sphingomonadaceae; genus Sphingobium. The sequence continues at coordinate 401,100 of JARYGO010000001.1, read as the reverse complement.
GGGGGCGACGCTGCCACTGCCGCAGCTCGCGATCGCGTCCATCGACTCTTCCTATGAGGAATATTCGGGCTTCGCCAATGCCCGCGTCTATTTGGGATCGAAGTTCGATGTGCTTGGCGGCATCCGCTACAGCCATGACAAGCAGGCATATTTGCAGGACTATCAGGGTCAGGTCGTCGGCCCCCGCCTGATCGTCCTAGGCACCGAAAGCGCCAACATCACCACCTGGCTGGTTTCACCACGGTTCCGCATGTCCGATACCTTGATGATCTATGGCCGGGTGGGAACCGGCTATCGCCCCGGCGGCCCCAATCCGGCGCCGCCCGTGGGCGGTATTCCCCTCACCTTCGATCCGGACAAGCTGATCCAGTATGAAGTCGGCATCAAGACGTCGACCGCGGACCGCAAACTGTCACTCGACGCGGCTCTGTTCTACACTGACTGGAAGCATGTCCAGATCCAGACCAGCGGCGGTGGCTTCAACTATCTTGTCAACGGCGGCCGCGCGCGTAGCCAGGGCGGCGAACTGTCCTTGCGCTATCAGCCGACACGCGCCTTCACGCTCGGCGCCAATGTTGGCTATACCGATGCGAAGCTCACGTCCGACGCGCCGGCCGCAGGCGGTCTCGATGGCGACAGGCTTCCCTATGTCCCGCGCGTATCGGGCGCGTTGACCGCTGATTACAGCATGGAACTGAGCGGATCGACGACGCTGACCCTTGGCGCCACCGCCAACTATATCAGCAACCGCACAAGCGATTATGCTAATCGCTTTCCCAAGAAGCTGGAGGGCTATGCGACCTTCGACCTTCGGGCCGGTATCGGCAACGACGCCTGGACGCTCTCTGCGTTCGTGAAGAACCTGACCGACAAGCGGGCGATCATCGTCGCCGGCACGCAGGGTCTCGCGCCCAGCAACACGCCGGGCGCCTTCTATTCGGCCGCCGTGAACCAGCCTAGGGTCATCGGCGCCGAAGCCGCGATCCGCTTCTGACAGACCGGAAAGAGTAAGCGACATGCACGCCGATCAAACCATCACCGGCCCGCCGAAGCTGGATCCTGCCTTTCTCGAGCGGCTGGCGGCGCTGTTCGGCGAGCGGTGCCAGATGGGCGAAGCGATCCGGCTCCAGCATGGCCGCAGCGAAGTACATTTCGCACCCATGCCGCCTGATGCGGTCGTCTTCGCCCGGTCCACGCAGGAGGTGGTCGATCTGGTCAATCTATGCCGCGAGGCGCAGGTGCCGATCATCGCTTATGGCGCCGGCACCTCGATCGAAGGACATACGCTTGCCGTGCGCGGCGGCGTCTGCCTCGATCTCAGCGAGATGACGCAGATCGTCGCGGTGAACACGGAAGACTTCGATTGCACGGTCGAAGCCGGCGTGCGGCGCGAGGAACTGAACCACCATTTGCGCGACCAGGGCCTGTTCTTCCCGATCGATCCGGGCGCCAACGCGACGATCGGCGGGATGACCGCGACCCGCGCGAGCGGCACCAACGCCGTGCGCTATGGCACGATGCGCGAAGCGGTGCTCTCGCTCAAGGTGGTCATGCCCGACGGCAAGGTCGTCACCACTGCGCGGCGCGCGCGCAAGTCGGCGGCTGGCTATGACATCACGCGGCTGTTCGTCGGATCGGAAGGCACGCTCGGCATCATCACGGAAGTGACGATCCGACTGCATCCGATCCCGGAAGCGATCTCATCGGCCGTCTGCGGCTTCGAAACGCTGCGCGGTGCCGTCGACACCGTGGTGCAGGCGATCCAAATGGGCGTGCCGCTGGCCCGCGTGGAAATCCTCGACGAATTGCAGATGCGCGCGGTCAATCGCTGGTCGAAACTCGATTATCCCGAAGTGACCACCCTGTTTTTCGAGTTTCACGGATCGACCGCAGGCGTTGCCGAACAGGTCGAGATGGTCGGCGCCCTCGCCCACGACAATGGCGGCGGCGATTTCCGCTGGTCAAACCTGCCGGAAGAACGGGCGCGGCTGTGGAAGGCGCGACACGAAGCCTATTATGCGGCGGTCAACCTGCGACCCGGCGCAATTGGCTGGGCAACCGACGTTTGCGTGCCGATCAGCCGCCTGCCCGAGTGTATCGAGGCGACCAGGCGCGACCTTGATGAGGCGTCGCTGCCGGCTACAATCCTGGGCCATGTCGGCGATGGCAATTTTCACGTGATCTTCGCGATCGACCCGGATCGGCCAGAAGAACTTATCGAGGTGGAAGCCATCAATGAGCGTCTGGTCCACCGCGCGCTCGCCATGGAAGGCACGTGCACAGGGGAACATGGCATCGGCATAGGCAAGCAGGACTGGCTGCTGGCCGAGCTGGGCGAGGATATGGTCGCGATCATGCGATCCATCAAGCAGGCGTTCGATCCAGCCGATCTTTTCAATCCTGGAAAAATATTCCCGTCTTGACATGCTATCAGACAGGATGGCAAAACCTATCTGATAGAATGATGATCCTCGAACGAGGCATGGGAGGGTGAGCATGGTCGAAAAGCGTCACTTCGACATAGCGTGCATGACGGTTTTCTTCGGGCCAGGATCGATTCCCGAACACACGGCCATCCTTCATTCTGTCCGACTTGCATTCGCGCTCGGCGGTGAGCGAAGCTCCGCGCTCGTTTCGGCGGATTGGGATAGCGGGGACGCGCAGACGGCGGATATCGTCTTCCTCATCGATCCCGATCGCTGCCGCGAGGTGCTGGGCACGACGCCCGAAGAGGCTGGCACCTGGCATATGACCAGCGAACAGCGCAAGATCGCCTTAGCTTTGCTGCATTGCAATCTGGCCGAACCCGCTGCCCAGACGCTGCGCACAGCCAAGGCGATGGAGCTGCTCTGCGCGGTTACGACCGATCTCTCGGAGGGGCGGCTGGTGGCGGCCGATTTCGGCGGCGCCTTGGACGAACGCGACTCGCGGCGGATCATGAACGCGCGCCAACTGATCGATGAGGAGTGGGGCGAAAAGTTGACATTGAATACCATCGCGCGCGCCTGCGGGCTCAACCGCGTGAAATTGACCCGGGGCTTCCGCGCGATGTTCGACTGCACCGTCGCGGAGGCGATTTCGGAGCGGCGTCTGAGTGGCGCCTATGATCTGCTCTTGGTGACCGACCTGCCGGTCTCTTCGGTCGGCTATCGTTGCGGCTATAACAATAATGCAAGCTTCACTCGCGCTTTCTCCCGCCGCTACGGCATAGCGCCGACCCAACTTCGCGCCGGCGCGGTGGCATGATGAACGCGCTCCCGATCGCCGATAGCCAATCGCTGGTCGCAATCGCCATGCGCAGCGTGCGCGACCATATTCGCACCAACGGCCTCCGCGTTGGCGACACACTGCCCGGCGAACAGCATTTCGCGGGCGAACTGGGCGTAAGCCGCGCGGTCATGCGCGAGGCCTTCGGGGCACTCGCTGCGCTCAGGCTGATCGATGTCGGCAATGGCCGGCGCGCCCGCGTGGGCGCGATGGACGGGGCCGTGATCGCGGCATCGCTCGAACATGCCGTGACGACCGAGCAGGTGTCGATCACCGAAATCTGGGATGTGCGGCGAACGCTGGAGCTGCGGACAGTGCAGCTCGCCGCCATTGTTCGGACGCCGTCCGAATCCGACATCATTATGGAACATGCGCGCGCCATGGCCGACGCAGCCGACCTGGACGTCATCGTGACGCATGACATCGCGTTCCACCAGGAGATAGCGAAGGCCAGCCGGAACATGCTGTTCTATCAGATCGTGCGGTCGTTCGAGGACATGATGCGGGTGGCGGTGCCGACGGCGTGGCGGACGCGCACGACCCCCGAGCAGCGCGCACGCGTGCGCGACAATCATCTGGAGATCGCCGCCGCAATCGAAGCGGCGGATCCCGAACGAGCCGTCATTGCAATGGATCGTCATTTCGACGCATCGGTGGTGCGCGCATTTCGCTTGCACCTTTAAGCGGACCAAAAGCGATGAAACGGTGGATCAGACCTGTGCTGCTGTCCGTTGCGGTGCTGCTGCTGGCGGCGCTCGGCTATGGCGCATGGCGCTTCGGCCACCCTGCCCTACCCGCCGGATCGGAAACGCTGGCGCCCTCGCGGCGGTCGCCAGGCGCGTTGATCGCGCAATCCTTCGGCACCACGACCCTTGTTTTCCGGGACGGTCGGAATGCGATCATGATCGACGCCCTGCTGTCGCGTCCCGGCATCGGCACGGTGTTGTTCGGCAAGGTAGCGAGCGATCCGCAGCGGATCGATGGCATCCTGCGCCGCGCGGCGCTGCGCAAGGTCGATCTCCTGCTCGTGTCGCACACCCATTATGATCACGCGCTCGATATAGCGGCCGTCGCAAAGCGGACAGGTGCGAGGATTATAGGGTCGTCCTCGACGCGCGAGGTCGCGCTCGGCGGCGGCGTCCCGCCAGCAGGCGTCGTCACGATCAGGGGCGGCGAGAAGTTCGTTGCCGGAGATTTCACCGTCAGGGTCTTTCGATCGTTGCATTCGCCCGGCGACCGCGTGCCGGGCGACGTCACGGCTCCGTTGCGCCAGCCGGCCGCTGTCGGCGATTATCGTCAGGGCAGCACTTACACATTCCTCGTCACCCATCGCGGCATGCGCATCCTGGTCCATGCCAGCGCCAATTTCGTGCCGGGCATGTATCGCGGAGTGCGCGCCGATGTCGTGTTCCTGGCGACCGGCGGGCTTTCCACCCAAGCTGCCGACTTCACCAAGCGTTATTGGCAAGAGGTGGTGGAGACGACCGGCGCGAAGCTGGTCGTGCCTATCCACTGGGACGACTTCCTGCAGCCGCTCGATCAGCCGATGCAGCCGCTCCGGCGGTTCATGGACGATATTCCGCTGACCATGGCGCGCATCGCCCCCATTGCCCGCCAAGACCATGTGGACATTCGCACCATGCCGGTGATCGCGCCGGTCGATATCGGCGCGGCGGCACGCGCTGCCATGCTAAAGACAGGACCGACGCCATGACTCCTTTGCTCCTGATAGCCTCCTCGCTCGCAGCCCGTGGGGTGACGGACACGCCGTGCCCGGCGCCAGTCGCGATATCGGCCGAGCTCCTGGAATGGCGCAAGGCGAACTATGCGCCGGGAAACCGCACTATGCTGCCGCCACCCGCCGCAGCGGCAGCGGCCTATCGCGCCGCCTACATGGAGGCGCGCAAGACCGACTGGGCGGACCTCTGCCAGTTTCGCGCGGACAATATCCGCCTCCTCGCAAGGCCACAGGCCGAGCGCGATGTCGTTTTCATGGGCGATTCCATAACTCAGAACTGGGCGCTGGCCGATCCCGCCTTCTACAGCGGCGGACGGGTGAACCGGGGGATCAGCGGCCAGACGACGCCCCAGATGCTCGTGCGCTTTCCGGCCGACGTGCTCGCGCTGCACCCGCGGGTGGTGCATATCATGGCGGGCACCAACGACGTCGCCGGCAATACCGGTCCGACCACGCTCGACACGATCGTCGGCAATATCCACGCCATGGTCGTTCTGGCCAAGGCGGCGGGCATTCGTGTCGTTCTGGCTGCTACTCCACCTTCCGCGGGGTTCAACTGGGCGACGGAACTCAAACCCGCGCTGGTAATAGCTGCGCTCAACGTCCGGTTGCGCGAGGTGGCGGCACGGGAGCATGTGACCTTCGTCGACTATGGCGCCATTCTCGCGACGCCAGACGGTGCATTGAAGCCCCAATATACTTTTGATGGCACCCATCCCAATAGCAACGGCTATGCCGCGATCGCGCCTCTTGCGCGCCAAACCATCGCAGCGGCGCAATAGTCGGATCGGCGCACAAGGCCTCATCGGTCGGTGGCACCGACAACGGAGCGTCAGGTCAGGATAGTAGGCTCGAAAGATACCCGAAATCGCTCCGCAGCATCTCGATCGAAGGGCGAGTGAAAGGCGCTTCCCGCTCGACGAAGAAGCGCTCGATGCCGGCCGTGCGCGCGGCCCGAAAAACGTCCGGCCAATCGATAAGGCCCTCGCCAAGTTCGGCCGGGTCCATGCGCAGTTCAAAATTGGGCTTGGTCGTCTTCGCCACATCCTTGATGTGCAGCGCACTGACGCGCTGCGGATGGCGACGGATGAAGGCGGCCGGGTCGACCCCTGCCCCGGCCGCCCAACCGCAATCCAGCTCAAAAGATACGAGCGCTGGATCGGTATGCGCGATCAATAGGTCCATGACCGAACCGCCGCCCGCCGGCCCGAACTCGTTGCCATGGTTGTGGAAGCCGAAACGCAGGCCGTGCGTCTTCAGCGCAGCCGCCTTCGCGTTCATATAATCGGCGCACCAGCGCCAATCGGCCTCGGTCATTTTCGCCACGACGGCGTTGACCGCCTTCTTCGCGTCGCCATCCGCCCCCAGGACGACCGGCAGGTGCGGCGGGGTCACGAACAATGGCATGATGACGGTATCGAAGCCCAGGATATGCGCTTCTGCGGCAAGAAGCGCCGGGTCGTCGTCGAGTGTGCGCGGCGCCGGGCGGAACGGCTTGCCGGGCACATGCGCGCTGATGCAGCGCAGGCCCGCGCGGTCGAGCGCCGCGCGCAATTCCCTCGGCGTCCGGCCGATATAGCCGGCAAGCTCGACCGTACGGTAGCCGATGCGGGCGAGCTCCGCGAGGGTGCCATCGAGATCCGCGGCTGCCTCCTTGCCGACCGAATAGAGCTGGGCACCGATGGTCGGGCGTGAGGGAAGCATGGCTCCGCGCGACCCGGGTGAGGCGCAAGCGCCCGCTAGCGCGCAAAGTCCGCCGCCAAGAATAGTCCGGCGGCTGAGCGGCGCTAATCCGGCTGCGCCTTTGTCCTGTTTGCCCATCACCTTCTCCCACGGCTGTCCGCTTGTTGAATTTTCGTGCAATCCATTACATTGGGACGCCGATATGTCCACTGACCGGCCCGCGCGGTCAATCGCAATGGACGATCGGCAAAGCCTTCGCACCACGGCGCGGAAAGGCTAGCGTCGCGGCGCGGGGCCCGTACTGCCCCGCACGATCAGGTCATGAGGAAGCGTCAGCCAGTGTCGCTCCGGCTTGCCGCCATCGCGCAACAGCGTAAGGAGCAAGCGCACGGCTTCCACGCCGATCAGGTTCATCGGTTGACGGACGGTCGTGAGCGGCGGGTTCTGGAAGCGGGCATAGCGCACATCGTCGAACCCGACGATCGAGATGTCGTCCGGACAGACTAGTCCCCGTTCCCGACATGCCGCCAGCGCGCCGATCGCCATCTCGTCGCTGAAGCAGAACATGGCGGTTGGCGCGGTCTCGGCGTCGAGCAGACCAGACGCAAGCGCCATGCCGGAAAGGATCGTATAATCGCCATGCGTGATGACCAGCCTGTCGGCGACGCCGGCAACCAGGGCAGCGTGCCGCACGCCCGCCAGCCGTTCGCGCGTGAGCGGGCTCGTTTCCGGGCCGGCGAGCAATGCGATGCGGCGATGTCCCATCGACAGCAACAGTTGCACCGCATCCGTTGCGGCACGCGCATTGTCGATATGCACACTGCACACACCGAGTTCGGATGAAAAGTCGCAGGCATTGACAATGGGGGATTGGAACCCCGTTTCAGCCACCAGCTTGGTCAGCGACGACGGCAGCCGGTGACCAAGGAATATCAAGCCATCCGCTTCCTTTCGCAGCAGCATGTCGGCATATTGCGCTTCCCGCTCCGGCATGTCGCGAGTGTCGCCAAGCAGAAGCGAATAGCCCGCCACCTGCGCAGCATCCTCGGCCCCGCGCAGCACCTCCGCATAAAAGGGGTTGGAAATGTCCGGGACCATCACGACGATTTTTCGCGTTCTAAGGGTGCGCAGGCTTTTGGCGGCGAAGTTGGGAGCGTAGCCCAACGCATCGATCACGGCGCGGACCTTGCGACGGGTTTCAGGCTGGACCCGTTCAGGATAGCTGAGCACGCGCGAAACGGTCGCGGTCGAGACGCCCGCATGGTCCGCCACCATCTTGATCGTCGCCATCCCCGCCCCCTTTCCGTTCGGCATATCGATGCAGCCATTGTGCACAGTCGCAACCCGTCTGACGGCTTGCCCAGCCATCCATGCATGTTATCGATTACATCACAAGCGAAAACGGGAAAGTGTGAGAGGAATGCAAGGGGTCGAAAATCACAGCCGCATGTTCGCCGGCGCCTGCGCCGCCATCTGCGCCCTTGCCTTCAGCTTCGCGGCGTTGAGCGGTGTCATGTACCGTCTGAAGGGGGAATTTCTGCTCGATAATGCCCAGATCGGACTGATCGGCGGCGCTGGCCTGTGGGGGATGGCGATCTCGCAGATCGGTTTTTCGTCGCTTTGCGATCTGCTGGGCATGCGCAACCTGATGCGCCTCGCGGCGCTGGGGCACTTGCTGGGGATCGTGCTGATCGTCACCGCGAGAGGCTTCAACGGACTTTTCATAGGCGCACTGGCACTCGCCATCGCCAACGGCATGGTCGAAGCGGTATGCAATCCTCTGGTCGCGACACTGTTTCCCGACCGCAAGGCGGCGATGCTCAACCGCCTTCACCTCTGGTTTCCCGGCGGCATCGTCATTGGCGGGCTCGCCGTCTGGATGCTGGCCGGTACGGACTGGCGGGTCACGATGGCGATCATGGTGCCGCCGGTTCTGCTTTATAGCTGGCTGTTCGCGCGCGTCGCGTTTCCGCCGACCGAAGCCGCGCAGAACGGTATACGTGTGCGCGACGCATTTCGCGCGGTCGCGGCGACGCCGATCTTCTGGCTGTTCGTGCTTCTGATGGGCGTGACGATGAGCCTCGAGCTCGGGCCGAACCGCTGGATTCCGGCGGTGCTGGAGGCGGGCGGAATGCCAGGCATTCTGGTGCTGGTGCTGATCAACGGGGTGATGGCCTTGGCGCGTGGCCATGCGCACGCGGTGCTGGAGCGCGTGCCGCCGCCCGTTCTCCTTGCCACGTCGACCGCAATCGCCGGCATGGGGTTGCTGTGGCTGAGTTTCGCTGTGGGCACGGCACAGACGGTCGCGGCGGCTTTGGTCTTCGCGATCGGCATCGCGATGGTCTGGCCGACGATGATGGGCTTCGTCGCCGAGCGGGCGCCACGCACCGGAGCGCTCGGCCTTGGCCTGATGGCAGCCGCGGGATCGCTCGCGGTCGGTCTGGTCACGACCCCGCTGCTCGGCGCCATCGCCGACGATAATCTGCCCAACGCGGTGGACGCGGCTCCGATGCGTGCACTGGCGCAGCGGGTGATCGTCGCGCGGCCCGCAGACGCGAAACTGCGCGACGACGCCCGAGCGATCCTCTCTGTTGCCCATCCGCCGGCGGTGACCGGCGATTTCCTCCGCCGGGTTTCGGCTGGCGAAGCAGGCGCCCCCTTGGCCCCCGCCGCCGCCGCCCTGCTCCATCCGGCGGAAAATCGCAGCGGCCTGCTGTCCTTCCGCTATCTCGTCCCCTTCGCTCTGCTCGTCAGCCTCGTCTTCGCGCTCGTCGCTTTCAGCGACCGGCGCAAGGGCGGCTATGCCAGGCAGGTCGAGCGGGCCCGTTTCCGTCAAGGCGCCTCGCAACAATGACTGATATTCCCCCTCTTCGTATCGGCTTCATCGGCTCGGGCTTCATTGCCCGCTTCCACCTCAAAAGCTTCGAAAGCGTACGTCATGCCGAAATTCGCGGCGTATTCAGCCCCACGCCCGCAAAGTGCGAGGCCTTTGCCAAGGCCGCGGACAAGGCGCAGCTTGGCCCGTGCACCGCGCACGACAGCTTGGACGCTTTACTGAGCACGCCGGACATCGACGCAGTCTGGCTGCTCGCGCCCAACGACACGCGGCTGGAAACGATGCGCGCGATCCATGCGGCGGTGAAGTCAGGCAAATCGAACATCCGCGCCATTGCTTGCGAGAAGCCGCTCGGCCGCACACTGGCCGAGGCGAAAGAGATGCTGCGGCTGGTCGAGGACGCGGGGCTGGCGCATGGCTATCTGGAGAATCAGGTGTTCGCATCGGCCGTGGAGCGCGGCAAGGACGTGATCTGGCGGCGGGCTGTCCCGGTTGCTGGCCGCCCCTATCTGGCCCGCGCCGCCGAGGAGCATTCGGGGCCGCACGAGGCGTGGTTCTGGCAGGGCGAGCGGCAGGGCGGCGGCGTCATGTCCGACATGATGTGCCATTCTGTCGAAGTGGGACGGTTCCTGCTGACGCGCCCGGACGCGCCACGATCGAGCCTGAAGGTCAAGAGCGTGCAGGGATCGATAGGCTTCCTCAAATGGAGCCGCGCCGCGCATGCGGCAAAGCTGCAGCAAAGCTATGGCAGGAGCGTCGATCTCCTGCGCAACCCGGTCGAGGATTTTGCCCGCGCGACGATCACGCTGGAGGATGAGGACGGCGCGCCGCTGGTAATCGAGGCGAGCACGAGCTGGGCCTATGTCGGCGCGGGACTGCGGATCGACCTGTCTTTGCTGGGCAGCGAATATGCGATGGAGTTCTCGTCGCTCAATCCGGCCCTCAAGGTGTTTCTGAGCCGACAGATCGAGGGCGGCGAGGGCGAAGACCTGGTCGAGAAGCAGAATGCCGAACAGGGCCTGATGCCGATCGTCGAGGACGAAGCCGGCACCTATGGCTATATCGGCGAGAACCGTCACATGGTGGAATGTTTCCGCCACGGCCGTACGCCGATCGAGACGTTCGACGATGGCGTCGAGGTGGTTCGCATGGTGATGGGCCTCTACCTCTCGGCCGAGACCGGACGAACGGTCGATCTCGAGACCGCCGATCTGGAGGATTATGTCCCCCTCCCCGCCCGCGCGCATCCCGGCACGGTGGGATAGTCATGGCGGCCGAGCCTTTCGACGTCCTCATCGTGGGGTCGGGCGCCGGCGGCGGCATGGCCGCCTATGAGCTGACGCGCCGCGGGCTGAAGGTCCTGATGCTGGAAGCCGGGCGTAACTACGACCCGGTCACCGAAACGCCGATGTTCAACCTGCCATCCGAAGCTCCGTTGCGGGGCGAGCCGACGCCGGACAAGCCCTTCGGCTTCTATGACGCCACGATCGGCGGCGGCTGGGATGTGCCCGACGAGCCCTATACTGTGGCGGAAGGTTCCGAATTCAAATGGTGGCGGCCCCGCATGCTGGGCGGGCGGACCAACCATTGGGGGCGTATCGCGCTGCGCTTCGGGCCTTATGACTTCAAGCCCTACAGCCGTGACGGCCTCGGCTTCGACTGGCCGGTCGGTTATGACGACATCGCGCCCTGGTACGACAAGGTCGAGAAGCTGATCGGCGTATCCGGCGGTCCGCCGCAGGGCCTGGAGAATATTCCCGATTCGCCCGTGGATTGCCTCCAGCCCGCGCCGCCCCCCAAGACTTACGAACTGTTGGTGACGCGCGCCTTCGCCAGCATGGGTATCCCCAGCGCGCCGACCCATGCCGCGATCCTGACGCAGCCACTCGGCGACCGGGCCGCCTGCTTCTATGCGACCTCTTGCATCCGCGGCTGCGCGATCAAGGCCAACTTCCAAAGCACGACGGTGCTGATCCCGCCCGCGCTTGCGACCGGCAACCTCTCGGTCCGCACCGACGCGCTGGTCTATCAGGTCGATCTCGACAAGGCGGGCAAGGCGAGCGGCGTAAGCTTCGTAGACCGCCGCACCGGCGCGCATCACAGCGTCCGCGCCAGGATAGTGGTGCTGTCCGCGGGCGCGGGCGAGACCGCCCGCATCCTGCTCAATTCGAAGAGCACGCTGTTTCCCGATGGCATCGGCAATGGCGACGGCCTGGTCGGCCGCTATCTGATGGACACGGTCGGCACCAAGGTGACCGCCCGCATCCCGGCGCTGGAGGATATGCCCGTCACCAATGACGACGGCATGAGCGTCATGCACAGTTATATCCCCTGGTGGGGCCATGGCATGCAGGCGCGCAAGGAACTGGATTTCCCGCGCGGCTATCATGTCGAAATGCAGGGCGGCAGGATCATGCCGTCGTTCAGCATGGTCGACTGGATCGACGATGGCCAGGGCCTACGCGGCCCGGAGCTGCGCGCGATGATGCGGCGGCGCTTCGGCAGCACATTGCGGATGAGTTCGCGCGGCGAAATGATCCCGAACGACGACAGCTATTGCGACCTCGACCCCAAGGTGAAGGACAAATGGGGCATTCCGGTGCTGCGCTTCCACTGGAAATGGGGCGAGACGGAAATTCGCCAGGCGGCGCATGCGGCCAAAATGTTCGAGGACGTGATCGGCCGGATGGGCGGCACGATCGTGCCGCCGTTTGAACGGGACGGCGCGAAGGCGATTTCCAAGGGCGGCGAGATCATCCATGAGGTCGGCACCGCGCGCATGGGCGATGCCGAGCGCAACTCGGTGGTCGACCGCCTCGGCCGAAGCTGGGCGGTACGCAACCTCTTCGTCGCCGACGGGGCGGTGATGGTGTCGAGCCCGGACAAGAACCCCACCCTGTCGATCCTCGCGCTCAGCTGGCGGACGGCCACGCATCTGGGCGATCTGGCGCAGCGAGGCGAACTTTGAGCGAGGCCGCGCCCGACCAGGAAGGCCGCTTCGCGCTGGATCGCCGCACGGTGCTCGTCTGGGCCGGCGCGCTTGCCGCGGCCTTTGGCACCGCCCAGCATTTCGGCATGGACCTCAGTCTCTCGAGCCCGCTCAAGGCCGACGGCTATGGCCGCGACCCGAACATGCTGGCGTCCAGCGTGCCCTGGCCCCGGCTGTTGTCAGCAGAGCAGAGGCAGGCGGTAAGACTGATCGCCGATTTCATTCTCCCGCGCGAAGGCGAGGCGCCTTCGGCCGGCGAGGTCGGCGTGCACGAGTTGGTCGATGAGTGGGTGAGCGCGCCCTATCCCGAACAGCAAGGCGACAATGCGCTGATCCTGGACGGACTGGCGCGTATGGACATATGGTCGCAGCGGCGCGGTGACGCGAAAGACTTCGCAAGCGCTGACGCCGGGGTGCAGGCGGCGGTGCTGGCCATGGTCGCCGACCCCGCGGGCACGCTGCCGACGGCCCCGTTCTGGAAGCGCCTCCGCCGGCTCGTCATCGGCGCTTATTACACCACCGAAGCCGGGTTTGCCGACATCGGCTATATCGGCAACCAGCCGCTCAAGGCCTTTCCCGCGCCCACGCCGGAAGTCCTGGCCGCGATGGAGCGCGCCTACGCACGGCTTGGCTTGATCGACCGGACGCAGAGCGCCGGCTGAATACGCAATCAGCAGAATATTCGACGGGCGGACATTCGCCTGCAACTAGGGGAGTATGACATGACAAGCATAGGGAACCGGACCGGGATCGCCCGCAGCGGCGCAAGCATCGTCGCGCTGCTGGCGGCGATGCCCGCAATCGCGCAGGAAACGAAAGCGACAGGGGAGTCTGCGGCAAGGCCGGATGTCGCCGATATCGTGGTCACGGGCACCCGCGTGGCGCGCAGCGGCTTCACCGCGCCCACGCCGGAAACCTCGCTGGGCGAAGCCGATCTCAAGACCCGCGCGCCAGCGAATATCGCCGACGTCGTGAACGAGCTGCCGCAGCTGACGCCCACATTGACGCCGTCGACCAGCGGTGTCGGCGTCGGTGGCGGGACGGGCGGCGCGAACCTGCTTAACCTGCGCGGCCTGGGCAGCAATCGAACGCTCGTCCTGCTCAATGGCAACCGGGTCGTCCCATCGACCACCACCGGCGGCGTCGATGTCAACCTGATGCCGCAAGGCCTGGTGAGCCGGGTCGATGTCGTCACCGGCGGCGCGTCGGCGGCCTGGGGTTCGGACGCGGTCGCGGGCGTCGTCAACTTCATCCTGGACACGAAATATGAGGGCTTAAAAGGAAACCTGTCCGCCGGCAGCGCCTTCGAGGGCGACGCGCATAACTACACCGGCAGTCTGACCTTCGGAACCAAATTCGCGGACGGGCGCGGCCATCTGGTGGCGGATGTCAGCGGGTCGATTCAGGGCGGCGTCGACCATTTCGTCGATCGCGACTGGTACAAGGGCTGGAAGATCGTCAACAATCCGGCCTATACCGCGACGAACGGTCAGCCGCGCCAGCTGGTTTCGACGGCCGACTTCCTGGTCGCATCGGGCGGCGGCGTCATCCTCTCCGGCCCGCGCGCGCTCGGCACGGCGTTCGCGTCGGACGGCACGCCCTTCGCCTATGACAGAGGCACGCCGACATCGCCCTACAAGATCGGCGGCACGCCGAACGATATCGGGGCCAATTATCCGCTCGTCGTGCCGGTGAAATATGGAAGCGCCTTTCTGCACGCCTCCTATGATTTGTCCGACGGACTCACCGCCTATGCCGAGGGTTCCTACTCGGCCTCTCGAACGGTGAACAAGACGGCGTCCTACGTCTCGATCGGCAACATCGTCATCGCCCCGGACAACGCCTATCTTCCCGCCGGCTTCACCACCACGCCGTTCGTGCTGGGCAAGGTTTTCGAATCGCTGGGCACGCCCCAGCCGCGCAACGACCGCACGGTCATGCGGATCGTCGGCGGGCTGGAAGGCAAGTTGGGCGGATCCTGGGCGTGGAAAGCCTATTATCAATATGGCAAGAGCCGGGTCCTGAACGAGGTTTCCAACAATCCAATCGTGCCCAATGTCGTACGTGCGACCGACGCGGTGCTGAATCCGGCCGGCCAGATCGTGTGCCGATCCACGCTGGCCGATCCGGGCAATGGTTGCGTCGCGTTCAATCCCTTCGGCACGATGCTGGCGAGTGAAGCGGCGCGCGCTTACGCCACCGGCACCGCCGCCCAGCATATCGTGCTGAAGGAAGAGGTCGCCGCCGCGACGATCACGGGCGAACCCTTCTCGCTATGGGCGGGTCCGATCTCGCTTGCCGCAGGCGCGGAGTATCGCACCGAAGCCTATACCGCCGACGCCGATCCGCTTTCGATCAGCAGTTCCTACTGGGTAGGCAACTACAAGCCAGGCAGCGGCAAATATAAGGTCAAGGAGGCCTTTGCCGAAGTCGTGGTGCCGCTCGCACGGGACTGGCCGTTGCTCAAGGCGCTCGATCTCAACCTGGCGGGGCGCGTCACCGACTACAGCACCAGCGGCACCGTCGAGACCTACAAGCTTGGCGCGACCTGGGACGTGATCGACGGCGTGCGCCTGCGCGGAACCCACTCCCGCGACATCCGCGCACCCAACCTCAACGACCTGTTCCTCGGCGGCCAGGCCAATACGCTGATCGTGATCGACCGGGACAATGATGACGCGCAATATGCCGTGGTGCAGGTCGTGCAGGGCAATGCCGCACTCAAGCCGGAGATCGCCACCACCAATACCGTCGGCGTGGTGCTGCGGCCTGGCTTCCTGCCGGGGCTCAGCGCCTCCGTCGACTATTATAAGACCAGGATCAACGGCGCGGTGACGACCCTGTCGGGTCAGCAGATCGTCGACAATTGCGCCGCCGGCCTGTCCGGCTTCTGCCCGGCGGTGATCCGCGATGGCGCGGGCCTGATTACGCGGGTGAACATCTCAGGCTTCAATGCCAATGTCGAGAAGGTCAGCGGCATCGATTATGAGCTGAGCTATTCGACCGCGTTGTCAGCCTTGGCCGCCGACCTGCCCGGCCGCATCACCCTGCGCCTGCTGGCGTCGAATACTCGGGAACGGACGATCACCGCGCTTGGCGGCACCACCAATCTGCTCGGCATGGTGGGTATGCTGGGTTCGGGCGGACCGCCCAAATGGCGCTGGCTGAACAGCCTGACCTATGATGACTCGTCGATCCGCACGCAGTTGACGATGCGCCGGGTGGGTGCGGGCGTGCTCGACAATCGTTGGAAAAGCGGCGTCGATATCGACAACAACAGGGTCGCCGGCGTCACCTATTTCGACCTCTCGCATACCTTCAAGATCAAGGCCGGCGGCAAGGATGCGGAATTCTACGCCGTGGTGGAGAATTTGCTGGATCGCGACCCGCCGGTCCTGGCGCTCGCATCCTTCCTCGCGGCCGGCGCGGGCGGGATTTATCACGATCTCGTCGGCCGGAGGTTCCGGGTGGGGTTCCGGTTCGAATATTGATCTCTCCTCGCCGCGGCCTTCGGGCTGAGGCGTTTATCCTGGCCCGACCGCAATCTGCACATTGCGGTCGGGCTTTTTCTTGAAGTGTTCCGGTACGGAGAGCCAGCGCGCCGCTCCAATTCCGCTCGATTGGATGGCAGATTGCTAGGCTTGAGTTCGCCTGGCGGAATCCAGGCCCGCGAGCAACCCCGCCATCAGCAGACCAGCGCCCAGCGCGACCATGCCAGCGCCATATCCACCCGTCAGATCATGCAACCAGCCCACCATGAACGGGCCGATATAACCGCCGAGATTGCCGATCGAGTTGATGAGCGCGATTCCGCCCGCCGCCGCCGCGCCGGTCAGCAGCGCGGCGGGACGTCCCCAAAAAACCGGCAGCGCCGCATTGATCCCGATCGCGGTCACCACGAAAAATGCCAGCGTCACCGCTGGAACGCTCGAAAAGGCGGCGGCGACGAAGGCGGCGGCGGCGAGAAATGCGGGCGCGACGAGGTAGACGGCGCCGCCTCCGTGCCGATCGGATCGGGCTCCCCAATAGCGCATCGCCGCCGCGCCCAGTGCGAAAGGCGCGATCGAGAGCAGGCCGACGCCGATATTCGATACCCCGCTCAGCGACTTGATCATTTGCGGAGCCCAGAAGCTGAAGCCGTAAAGGCCCGCGACGAGACCGAGATAGATCATCGCATAGCGCCATACCGTCGGACTGGAGAGGCCGGCGCGCAAAGAACTGTGCGGCGCTTCGGACTGCTCGCGTTCCAGCACAGCGATCAACGTCCTGCGTTCGTCATCCGACAGGAATTTTGCGTCCTGCGGCCCGTTCGGGAGCATGAACAGGACGACGATGCCGAGCAGCGACGCCGGCACCGCCTCGATCAGGAACATGCTCTGCCAGCCGGCCAGGCCGAAGATGCTGGTGCCGAGCAACCAGGTCGAAAGCGGCGCGCCGATCGCGCTCGACAGCGGCACCGCGATCAGGAAGCCCGCCATGACGCGCCCGCGCACCGCGCGCGGAAACCAGAAGGTGAGGTAGAGGATCATGCCGGGAAAAAAGCCCGCTTCGGCGATGCCGAGCAGGAAACGGACGATCCAGAAGCTGACCGGCCCCGTAACGAAGGCGGTCGCAGCCGCCAATATGCCCCAGCTGATCATGATGCGCGCGATCCAGATGCGCGCGCCGACTTTCTTCATCAGCAGGTTCGAAGGCACTTCGAACAGGAAATAGCCGATGAAGAATATCCCCGCGCCAAAGCCATAGGCGCTGGCGGAGAGGCCGATATCCTCGTTCATCGTCAGCGCGGCGAAGCCCACATTCACGCGATCGAGAAAGGATATGAAGTAGAGGAGCGCCATGAACGGCACCAGGCGCCGCGCCGCCCGCGCGACGACCGCGCTTTCCGCAGGGGAGAGTGCGCTCATCGCCCCCATGCCTCGAAACGAGCGGCCTGGGCGAGAATGCATTCACTATGTATGCCCATCGCGCGCGCATAGCCGTCGCGGCCTAGGTCGAACGGGTTATGTTCGGCTCCCGCCTTCCGGGCGAAACGGCCGAAACTGTCATCGACGAAGCCGTGACTGCTGATCTCGCCTTCAGCGCCAGCATCCTCTCCAGCGCGCCAGAGTTTGAGCAGCGACGCATGCATCTGCCGCACACCGGCAGCCGTTTCGGGCATGGCGGTGCCGCCCCACAGGCTGACGATATGCTGCTGGCCGCCATCCTGCACCGGGATGAGCAGCGAGAGCGTGCCTGGCGTATGCCCCGGCGTCAGGACAAAGCGGATCGTTGCGTCCCCCAGCGTAAGCGCGCCGCCGTTCGCCGCGATCTGGTCGCGCTTCGGCGGCGTCACACCCTTGGCGAGCGGGTGCGGATCGGCGATGATGGTCTTCCAATCCTCGGCGCTCGCCCACACTTTCGCGCCATAAGCGGCCTGGAAATGCTTCGCGCCGCCATAATGATCGACATGGCCGTGAGTGACGATCACATGCTTGACCGCGCGTGGATCAAGCCCGAGGGCGCGCATCCCGGGCTCGATCACTTCGCGCGCGTCCTTCTCGTTCCACATCGCATCTATGAGGACGAGGCCCTGGGACGTCCGCAAGACCCACACCCCAACGAATTTCGCGCCGACATAATAGAGATTATCGAAGGCCGCCGCAGGCGCCGGCTGCTCCTTGCCCGTGACGATGGGCGCAAGATAGGCCTTGCCCTGCTCGGGGGAGCGGCACAGGAAACCATCGGCGATCGCCGCCATATCGTCACCGCCCATTATGCGCGCGGCTTCGACATGCCGACGGGCCGCTGCGGGTTCGGCCGGTTCGGGCGTCTTCTCGGCGCCTTGCGCCATGGCATGGCCAGCCGGTAACACGCCGCCCATCATGGCGGCCATCAGCGCTCCCACTACCCAAAAAGTGCCATGCTGCATCGTCAATCCTCTCCTGCGCGTCCGATCTGCTTCCCCGGACAATGTCTGTTAGGACCAAGGGAACTGCACAGGAAATGAAGCGGCTATGCCGTCTGGAAATATGACTTCGCAGGGACGCCATCAGGCGGATTCTATGCACCTTCTATGCGCCGCCCAGCCTCAGCCGGTTGGGAATAGCGAAAGCATATCAGGTGGAAGGATGAGCGCGCGGTTGCTCACGGAATCAAGGCCCCGCGGGTCGCAGCATGCGATCGCGTCGGTGCGCGGCATAGATATAGATAACGAGACATCCGCATGAATCTGATCCTCTCTATGGCGAGGCGCAACCTATTAGTAGCTTTTCCCGCGGACGCGCCTTTCTACGAACACGGAACAACCGGATCATCAAGCTGGACAGCTGTTCGCGTCGATCATCGCGCATTATCGCTCCCCGGTTGCAGATCAGACATGGATGGCGTGTCCCAACGCCTTCAACGCGCTTTCGTGAATAGCTTCGCCCAATGTGGGGTGCGCGTGTATCGTGCCGGCCACATCTTCCAGCACCCCGCCCATCTCCAGCAATGTAGCGAATTCCCCCGCAAATTCCGACACATGCTTGCCGACCGCCTGAATACCCAGAATGCGGTGATCGGACTTTCGCGCCAGGAAGCGTACGAAACCGCCGAAGCCGCCCGCGTCCATCGACAGCGCGCGACCGTTAGCGTGGAAGGGGAATTGCCCGCTGATCGTTTCCACGTCCAGGTCCACCATGTCGGGGGTAAGGCCGATGCTGACGATCTCCGGCTCTGTGAAGCAGACAGCGGCGATCCCCGCGGGATCGAACCGGCGACGCTTGCCCGAGATGATCTCGGCCACCATCTCGCCCTGCGCCGACGCCTTGTGCGCCAGCATGGGTTCGCCGACCAGATCGCCGATCGCCCACACATTGGCTGTCGAAGTCGCGCAGCGATCATCGACCTGCACGAATGGACCATTCATCTTCAGCGCCATGGCTTCCCGACCCCAGCCTTCCGTCAAGGGCCGCCTGCCGACCGTTACCAGAATCTTATCGGCGGGCAGCACCAGATGCTCGCCAGCCGCATTCTCGATCTCAAGCCCTTCGGCCACCATCCCCCGCGCTTTCGCACCCAAGTGCAGCGCGACGCCATGCGTCTCCAGCCAGCGCTTCACCGGGTCGGTCAATGCTGGGTCGTAGAGCGGCAATAATCGATCCTGCGCTTCCACGATCGACACCTCCGCGCCCAGTTTCGCAAAGGCGCTGCCCATCTCCAGCCCGATATAGCCGCCGCCGACCACGACCAGGCGGCTGGGCACCTCGCTCAGCGACAGGGCTTCGGTCGAGCTGATCACCTTGTCCCCAAGGGGCAGGAACGGCAGTTCGACCGACGTCGATCCGTTGGCCAATATGACGTGCTCCGGCTGAATCAGGACATCCCCATCGGTCGTCACGACCGTGCAGCTCTTCGCATCGGTGAAGCTGGCCCAGCCGTTCACGACGCGGACCTTCGCCTTTTTCAACAGGCCGGCGACGCCGCCGCTGAGCCGATCGACGATGCCGTCCTTCCAGCCGATGGTTTCGGCAAAGGCGATGCTGGGGCTGGCGGAGGTGCGGATGCCGAAGCGCCCGCCTTCGGTGCTGCTGGCGAGCACTTCTTCATAGATGCCCGCCGCATGGATCAGCGCCTTCGATGGGATGCAGCCACGGATCAGGCAGGTGCCGCCCAGCCGGTCCGCTTCGACCAGCACCGTGTCCAGGCCAAGCTGCCCGGCGCGGATGGCGGCCACATAGCCGCCCGGCCCGCCACCGACGACAAGCAGTTTGGGTGTGAGGACTTGGGTCATTGGCTCAATCCATGAATATGAGAGCGGGGTGTTCCAGCAGGCGCTTCATGCGCTGGACGAATTGCGCCGCGTCCCAGCCATCAACGATGCGATGGTCGAAGGAGGAGGACAGGTTCATCATCTTGCGCACGGTCACGAAACTGCCCTGAACGACCGGACGCTCGATCAGCTTGTTGGGCGCGATGATCGCGACTTCCGGATGGTTGATGACCGGCGTGGTCACCACCCCGCCGATCGGCCCTAGGCTGGTCAGCGTGATCGTCGATCCCGACAGTTCCTCGCGCTTTGCCTTGCCTTCGCGTGCGGCATTGGTGACCCGCGTCAGTTCCCGCGCGCAGTCCCAGATATCACGGGCCTCGGCATGGCGAACGACGGGCACCATCAACCCGCCGGACGTCTGCGTCGCGATGCCGATATGCACGCCCTCATAGCTGTGGAGCACCCCCTCATCATCGTCGTAGCGCGCATTGATCTGCGGGAAATCGGGCAGCGCCTTCACCAATGCCCGCATCAGGAAAGGCAAAAGGGTCAGCTTGGGCTGATCGGCGGCGCGATGTGCATTGAGGTCGGCACGCAGTGTTTCCAGCTCGGTCACGTCGCATTCCTCGACATAGGCGATATGCGGAATGCGGCGCTTGGCCTCCTGCATCTTTTCAGCGATTTTGCGCCGAAGGCCGATGACCTTGGCATCGGCGATGCCCTGACGCGCGACCAACCCGCTTGCGGGAGGCAGACCGTTGGCCCCGCCCGAGGCGATATAGTTATCGAGATCTTCGGCGCTGATCCGCCCTCCCGGTCCAGAGCCGGCCACGAATTGCAACGGAATCCCCAATTCGAAAGCGCGTTTTCGAGTCGCCGGCGACGCCATCGGCGCATCGCCGCTTGGCCGCGCCGCGAAGGCAGGGCCGGTCGCGGCGCTGGCCTTGCGCGGCTGGACATTCTCGGCCGGAGGCGCTGGCATGACCTTGGCCTCGACCTTCTCAGCCGGGGCTGGCGCTTCCTGCACCATTGACGCTGCTTCGGCCGCGGACGCATTCCCCGCCCCTTCAACCTCCAGCTCGATCAATACTGACCCGACCGGCATCATCGCACCGATTTCGCCGTGCAGGGCCATCACGGTCCCGTCCACCGGGGACGTCATATCGACGGTCGCCTTATCGGTCATGACATCGACCAGGCTCTGGTCTTCCTTGATCGTGTCGCCGATCTTCACATGCCAGACGACGATTTCCGCCTCCGCCACGCCTTCGCCGACATCGGGTAGCCTGAAGAGATACCGGCCCATCAAACATTCTCCATCACGCGTCTGAGCGCCTTGGCCAGCCGCGCCGGCCCAGGGAAATAGTCCCATTCGAAAGCATGGGGGTAAGGCGTGTCCCACCCGGCGACCCGCTCGATCGGACTGCGCAGCGCCCAGAAGCAGCGTTCCTGCACCAGCGCCGCGAGTTCCCCGCCGAACCCGCCGAAGCGCGAGGCTTCGTGCAGGATGACGCAGCGCCCGGTCTTCGCCACCGACGCGACGATCGTGTCGATATCGAGGGGGACGATGGACCGCAGGTCGATCAGCTCGGCGTCGACGCCACTGTCGTCGATACCCGCCCTGGCCACATGCACCATCGTGCCGTAAGCGAGCACGGTCGCCGCTGCCCCTTCTCGCGCGACCGCAGCCTTGCCCAGCGGGACGGTATAATGTCCTTCCGGCACCTCGGCTTCCGGCAAGCCGGGCCAGGTCTTGAGCGGCTGGTCGTATCGACCATCGAAGGGGCCGTTATAGAGGCGCTTGGGTTCAAGGAAGATGACGGGATCATCATCCTCAATCGATGCGATCAGAAGCCCCTTGGCATCGTAAGGGTTGGACGGGATCACCGTCTTGAGGCCCGTGATATGCGCGAAAATAGCTTCCGGGCTCTGGCTGTGAGTCTGCCCGCCGAAGATGCCGCCGCCATAGGGGCTGCGCACGGTAATGGGCGCCCAGAACTCGCCATTCGACCGGTAGCGCAACCGCGCCGCTTCAGACACCAACTGGTCGAAGGCGGGCAGAATATAGTCGGCGAACTGGATTTCAGGGATCGGGCGCAGGCCATAGGCGCCCATGCCGATCGCACTGGCGATGATGCCACCCTCGCTGATCGGCGCATCGAAACAACGCTTTAGCCCGTGCTTTTTCTGCAAACCGTCGGTCACGCGGAAGACGCCGCCGAAATAGCCGACATCCTCGCCGAATATCAGCGTATCGGGGTCGTCGGACAGCTTCACGTCGAGCGCTGAATTCAGCGCCTGGATCATGGTCATCGTCGGCATGTCAGATCCCTAGTTCCCGCCTCTGTTCGATCACCCGCCAGTCCGGCTCCTTGAAGACGCCCTCGAACATCTCGACGACGCTGGGCTTCGACTTGCCCAGGGTGCCGACCGCCTCGGCCTCCTTGACCGCGATTTTGACAAGCTCGTCGAGTTGCTCGATCAGGTCCGCATGGCGTTGCTCGTTCCATAAGTCCTGGCCGATCAGATGCGTCTTGAGCCGCTCCACCGGATCCCCCAGCGGCCAGTGCGCGGGTTCATCGGCGGGGCGATATTTGGTTGGATCATCGGATGTCGAATGGCCGGCCGCGCGGTAGGTGAATAATTCGATGAGCGTCGCGCCCAGATTGAGCCGCGCGCGCTCGGCCGCCCATTCCGTCACGGCCCAGACCGCCAGAAAGTCGTTGCCGTCGACACGGATGCCGGGAATGCCATAAGCCAGCGCTTTGGCGGCGAAGGTCGTTTCATTCGCTCCGGCGATCCCCGCGAAACTGGAGATCGCCCATTGATTGTTGGTGACGCATAATATGACCGGCGCGCGATAGACGCTGGCGAAGGTCAACGCTTCGTGGAAATCGCCCTCCGCCGTCGTCCCCTCGCCGATGTAGGCGAGCGCGATCTTATCGTCCTCCTTGTAGGCCGACGCCATCGCCCAACCCACGGCATGACCAAAGCGGCTGCCAACATTGCCCGACAAGGAATAAAAGCCATAGTCGCGCGCGGAATAGAGGATGGGAAGCTGCCGGCCCTTCAGCGGGTCTTTGGCATTGGAGAAAATCTGGTTGACCAGGTCGGTCAGAGGATAGTCCCGTGCCATCAGCCAGCCAAGCGCGCGATACGTGGGAAAGCACATGTCGCCGCGCCCGAGCACCATCGATTGGGCGACGGCGATCGCCTCCTCGCCGGTCGACTTCATGTAGAAGCTGGTCTTGCCCTGACGGTGCGCCCTGAACAGCCTCTCGTCGAAGGCGCGCGTCAGCAACATCGATCGCAGGCCAGCGCCCATCATGTCGGGCGACAATTGCGGGTTCCATGCTCCCGTCGCCGCGCCATCTTCGTCAAGAACGCGGACAAGGCCGAACGGCATGTCGCGCATATCCCGCTCGATCGCATCGGTGTCGGGGCGACGGGTTTCGCCGGCGGCCGGGATGTGGACCCCCTCGAAGGTCGGCCTATCCCCCGGCCGCGCGACTGGCTCGGGAATATGTAAACTCAATTTCGGGCGGTTGCGCATCCTCTCATCGACCTCCTCATTGGATGACGCCGTTATCCCACAGGAGGAGGAGAAAAATCAGTGCTTCATTTGTCTTGAAAAATAGCGTCCTGTGGGAGAAATATCTGTTCGGAGGCCATATGGTAGAAAAATATACTTTGGATGAAATGGATTTGAAAATCCTTTATGCAATTCAGAATAGCCCCGATGCCCCCATATCAGACATTGGAGAACTGGTCGGCCTGTCGCAAACGCCATGCTGGCGGCGGCTGAAACGCATGCAGGATGCTGGCATAATGCGGGAACGGGTATGGCTGCTAGATGCAGACAAACTTGGCCTGAGCGTGAACGTATTTGCCGAAGTCCGCTTGAAGCAGCATGATGAACAAACCCTCGAGGCGTTTGAAGATATGACTCGACAAAGACCTGAAATTGTAGAATGTTTCTCGATGAGCGGGCAGAGCGATTATTTACTTCGTATCCTGGTTGGCAGCGTTGCCGATTACGAACGATTTCTAAAAAAGATTTTGCTGCATCTGCCCGGCGTTGGATCCATCAATTCAAGCTTCGCCTTGCAAAGTGTAAAAATAACAACGGATTTGCCGCTCCGGCCCGGATTGGCGTAACCAGATAGCCACCTGCCTTTCGACGACGTGAGCGCGCCATGCCGCGCTTCAGGCGGATAAAGGCGCTAAAGAAATTCGCCTTTGTCCACGCTACCTTCACCACTTCTCGCTGGAACGCCATCCCGTAAACCGACAGACCTTCAAGGAGAGACGCTCTGCCGCCTTGGCAGAGTTACGGTTGATCGTGAGCGAGCTCCTGCCCGTATTCCATTTGCTTGAACGGTGAAGCCTTGTATCCACCTGCGTATGCTGGCGATAAGCCACCCATAATACTTATCGCCTGAACCGGCGCGAGAGATGAGGCAATGGGACGAACGCCTGTTCATCATGAGCCCCTCGATAAAGTCATAGCACAGCGTCGCGTCTTGGCTTGCGCCGTTTTCAGGCATTAGGCTCTTCACACAGCGCGTGAATGCCGGCGGCCATGAATTCGCGAAGCGGATTTTGATCTCGTCGAAATCCTCCGATGAACATAGCCCGTTGAACAGCCGCTCGATCCATCCTGTTCGAGAAAGGCTTAAAGTAAGGCGATTGTGTAGTTTACAAACCAGTGCCAACCCCGGATATAGAATCCCCTCACAGGGCGTGGGGGGGGGGCAACGCTATCCCGATTACCCCGCTATAAAACTTGGACTTCGTGCATTGGTATCCTGCCTTGGTTTGCTTCGCGCGCACCCAGAGCCATTCACCGCTGGAGTGAACAGCTTCGACAACAGCGCCATCCGCAAACTGATCCACGCCGTTCGACGTCCATTGCGCGACCAGCGCCTTGCCGACGCCGCGACCTCACAACTGAACCTTCGCGGAATTTTATAGTTGCGCCGACGATTTCGTTTGGGCATCGTTTTTGATACGCGCTGACGAGAATCTCCACCTCTTGGAAGTCAGGACCCCGGCCGCGCATATCCCCGCCAACGGTCGAGCAATGCCTGATAGGCGGCGCTCGCCTTCTCGATTTCGGGGCGAAGCAGTGGCCGCTGCTGCAGCCATTGTTCCGACAATATGGTCCGGTTCTCCCACGGCTCGTTGCCGACGACCGGCGTCTCATAGGGTTCGGTCAGCATGGTCTTCAACTGGCCCTGAAGCTCGGCCACGATCTGAGGCACGGCATCGCGCTTCCACGTCGGCTCGTCGCCCACCATCACATAGACCGGCGCGCTATGGGCCACGGTCATGGCGCGCCCCTCCTGACGGCGACCGTAGGCGCGCACCGCCACCCACATGCTGCGCTCCGCCTTCAGAGTGGTCTTGAGCGCGATGCTGTCGCCCGTCGGGTTGGAGACGGTTTGGGACACGTCGCCGAGAACGACCAGTTCCAGCCGGTCGAGCTTGTCCAGTTCCGGATTCAGTCGGGCCAGCGCACGGACATCCAGCACCGCGCCGGGCTGCACGCGCAACTCCTCACCCACGCCTTTGCCATTCACGGTGAAATCCAGGAGCGGCCCGTTGGTGATAAATGTCCGCCCTTCATCATAGGCCTTGTACCAGGCGTCGAGATCGAAGCTGCCGCCGACATTCACATAATAGCGAACCACGCCCGGAAGGTCGATATAGGGCCAGTCGGTGCCCGCCGCCGGCTTCACGCGATAGCCGAGGTTCAACAGCTTGTACCAGGCGTCGGCGGTCATGCGTCCGCCCTGCAGAATCTCGATGAAGTCTACCTTGCCTTGCGGCGCGAGCAGCACCAGGCCGCGATTCATTCGGGGCGGATGGCCGCCCCGCGCGCCCCAGCCCATATGGGCGAAGCCCGATGTGCCGCCCTGTTGCTGAATCTCGTCGAACACCTTGCCGTAGTTGAAATATTCCTCGGTCTTAAGATGCACCGGATTGGTGATGTTGTGATGGATCGTATGCCCGAAGAAGCCGGTGCGAGGGGATTCCTGACCCGATACGAGAGCATGGCCGTCCTTCTGATAGCGGCTTGCCTTCCCCCACTGGCTCGGCTGGTGAAAATAGACTTTGATGATGTTGCCCATTTCCAGGAGGTTCGCGACATGGATGTCCTCGGCCGAGATGAATCCCCAGGTAGCGGGGTCCACCACTTCGTCGCGGGTCACATGGATGTGGGCGTCCCCTGAATACCAGCCCGACGCCGGCATGTCGGCATAGCGTTCCAGCTTCACGGTAGCCTCCGTTACCTGGTCCTTGGCTATGGTGATGCTGCTGCGATGGAACTTATATTCAATGCCGCGGCCGACGACGAGTTCGTAGCGCCCGGCGGGAACCCGCGCCTCATAATGACGGTCGGCATAGAAAATCTGCCGGTTCTCGGTCGGCCAGAAGGTCCGGTCATTGGCGGCCAGCATATATCTGTCATCGGCGAAGCGCTGTAGCTTAAGGGCGCTATCGTTTGCCAATGGCGCTCGGCCGCTGGCGTCATAGAGGCCGACGCGCGCCGGAACGGGCCGTCCGTTCTCGTCCTGGAAATTCAGCTTCACCGTGCCGAAATCCGTTACCTTCGGCGTCTTGTTGCTGCGCGTCAGCTTGAGGTCGCAGATGACCAGCGCGCCGGCATCGGGCGCCGACAGGGCAATGTCCGACCCTTGCGTCGCCTGCCCGGCGAAGCGCGCCCTGTCGAGCGTCAGGGTCGCCGTCGAGAATTTCGTCTTCTTGTCGGGGTCGACCTTGAGCACGCCGACGCCAGTGCCGCCGTTCCGATCCCATCCAACCATGAACGGGGTGGTGACGTCGGACGCATAGGTGATCTGCAACTCGACGGGCTCGTCAATGTCGAAGGCATAGTTATCGTCGACATCCAGGACGAAGAACTCGCCGTAAAGGCAGGAGCGGTGGTCGACGGTGATCACCTTCGAGATGACATCGGGCCACAGGTCCCGCACCCCTTCCAGATGCGCGCGATTGGAGCCCATGATGCGCGTGAAATGCGGCCGCTTCCATTCGACCATCTTCACGAAGCGCGCTTCGACGCCATGCCCACGCAGCGGCGCGTCGATGCCGAGCATGGCGCTGAATAGCGCCAAGCCCGCTCCCAGCGCTGCAAGAGTTCGATATACGCGCATCCTGCCCCCCCCTTTTCGCCCTCTGAACCGGACGAAGGAGGGCGGCAAACCCGCCATGGCCGGGCGTCTCATGCCCTGTCCAATGTCGAATGCCTCTGCGCCAACTGCCGTCGCATCCGACATCGCAGGATAATGTGGGCGGACTCCCAGCGGCGCTTTCGCGGCTGTGGAAGCCGCTCACGTCATGCTCAAACGCTGGGAGCCACTGAGCCTGGTTGCGAAAGCTGCTTTTCCAGGGTTTAGAATGGCTGCAAGACCGCCAAATATATCCGCGTAAGCGCGAGGCTGGCGCCAAGCTGGCGTGTGACGACGATTTGACAAGGCGACTGCCCGCGCGGCTAAATGGGATTAGCCCGAGCAAGTCGCGGCGCTGTTTCGGGCATCATCAGGATGATCGGAAGCACGCCGCAGGCGACGATCGCGATCATCGCTCCGGGCGCAGGATTCCATCCCGTTCGCTCCAGCAATAATTGGGCGAGATAAGGCGTCAGGCCTCCAAAAATGGCGGTAGCGGAGGTAACGCCGCAAGCCAGACCGCTGAGGCGGCCTTCGCCGGGCAACTGCTCGGCCGTAGTTGCCGCGGCGGCGGCGCTCACTCCACCTGCGATCGAAGCGAGGACAATAGCGCTGAGCATCCCATAGGCACCAGCGGAGTTCGCCATCAACTCGAACATCGTGATGGGCAAGGCGGCGCTCAGAATAGTCAGTCCAACGAGCACCGGTTTGCGTCCCCATCGATCAGACATGGCGCCGACAAACGGCGTGACGATGATCACAGCGGCCGCCGCGATTGTAGCCAGCCACAGCGCACTGGATTCGTCGATCGATCTGGTCGATGTCAGGAACACCGGCACGTAGGTGATCCCGACATAATAGGTGATCGAGCCAAGCGCCGAGATCGCGAACCCGCGAATGATGCCGATCCGATGCCGGCCCAGGCTGTAGCGTAGTGGGTTGCGAGGAACCGTGCCGCGTGCCTTCTGCCGCTCGAACTCGGGCGACTCCCGCATATTTGCTCGCGCCAGCAAAATGACGGCGGCAAGGCCGGCGCCGACGAAGAAGGGTATCCGCCAGCCCCATGAGACAAGGGCTTCTTCGGACATCGAGTTTACGGTTAAGGCGGCAACCGCCGCCGCCAGAAGCGCCCCTACCTCGCTGGCCGCCGCGGCAAGGGAGGTAATGAAACCGCGCCTGCTTTCCGGCGCGCCCTCCATCAGATAGGCGACGACGCCGGTATATTCGCCGCCTACGGAAAATCCCATGACGCAACGGACGACGAGCAGCAGGACGCCGGCGCTGGAACCGATCTGGGCGTGGGTTGGCAGCATCGCCGTCGCCAGCATGGCGAACATCATGATCGTCATTGACGCGAGCATGGTTTGTCGCCGCCCATGGCGATCACCCAGATGGCCGAACAGCATCGCGCCGACGGGGCGCATCAGATAGGCGATGGCGAAGCCACCGAGGGTGATGAGGATCGAACCATCAGCGGTGAAGAAGACGCGCGAGAGCACGGTGGCGAGGTAGAGATAAAGCGTAAAATCATACCATTCGACGATTGTGGAAACCGCCGCGATTACGATCGAAACGCGCGGGAGATGGGGTGGAGCGCTTTGTGGCTTACTCACGCGCAAGATGCGCCGATCGGAACGAATGCCAGTGATCGCCTGTTCATAGTCACCCCGTCACGCAATGGGATAACAGCATGGCGGCACATGTCCAGAGAAGAGCCGTCACCGGGATCTGGAGAATGGTCCGCCTTCTTTAGATTCTGTCCGTCAGCGGATGATTGCTTTCGCTGCTCCATTGCCCCCTGGAGTCGCGGCCCCCACCTTCCCCTGATACGTTGCGATTACGCGTCGAGCGCAAGTGTAATGGCGATCTCGTCGAGGCCCACCAGCAGGCAATCCTTACTAAGGGATAATCTCAAAGCGAAGCCATCCTGATAACTAGAGAAGGCCATCCCGCTTCATGCACTCATACACTTCGGTATAGTCGCCGATGATTCCCTAATGCGGGTGGCAGAAACGATGTAGGTGGATGTCGAACGGTGCCCATTGAGCAATTTCCGCAGCAAATCCATATCCGTATCGGAAGGTGACGAGCGCTCCTTCAGAACTCACCGGGCTTCCATGATATTCGGTCTTCTCATAATGTTCGACGCCACCTGCCTCCAGGTAGCGCGCCACTCGCTTCGTTTCGAACCGCCCCTTGTCGCGCCACTTCGGTTTCACGCCTTCAAGGATAAAATGCCAGTGTGCGCTCCCTGGGGACAGAACCGCACCCTCGCATCTGAGCCAATCACGATACAGTCATATTGTGCCTGGAACCGACGGGCGCTTCACAAATGGTGCAATATCCATCACGTTCATAGACGAATTGCACCGTCATATCTCCCTGCCACGTCATCACATTACGAAGATCACTATGGTTCGGGTCCGTTGAAGTCAAGCAAAGGCCCGGGCGATGCGCAAGCGATCACCCAGGACGATCTTCCGCTCTCAACCGATTCACTCCATGGCCTTGCCTATGCGTCCACTTCCAAGCCGAAATGCTTCGCAACATGCGCGGCATATGCTTTCGCTCGCTCCATTGCCTTTTGCCCAGTTCATGGCGTGCGATCGTGTCGGCCTGAACCGCCACTATTTCGTCATAGTGACGATGATTTGCGTTGCCGATCGTTACGCTGCCGGCATGCCTTCGATGGTCGTTCAGCGCCTTGGGGGTAAAGGCAATGCCTCCGCGTTCCAGCAGACGCAGATATTTCTTAAAGACAGGAAGAATGATCGCCGAAACCGGCGTATTGCAAATCACGCTACGCGGTCCCAATGCGCGCAACTCCGCCGCCAGTTTTCGCGCGAGCGGTCCTTGAGGATCGTGACCGGATAGATCGTGAAGATAGCCGACCTCCTCGAACGCGCTCTTCAGCGGGCCGCCCCCAAGCAAAAAGGTGTGAACTTCATATCCGATGGCGGATAATGATCGAGCTAGATTGAGGGAAAGATACTGCGCGCCATGATGATAAGCATCATGACATATAAGAGCTATCTTCCCGCATGGAGGGACCTGTTCCTGTTTCCATCCGGCAAGATTATTGCGCCATCTGCGGAGCATATTGGCGGAAATAAAGTCTGTATAAAGACCCACATAAGATGGGGTGCCATAGCTTCAGACTGTATGTCAAATTCAAGGCCCGAATGGTCGAAGCTTACAAGTTTCCCATTTCAGAGAAGTGCTCGAGCCGAGCCCGCGTCCCTGTCGCTTCGGCCGACAGCCAGTCGCGGAAACGATCGAGGATGCGCGGCGCGCCCGCATCCGCGCGATACCGTGCGACAAAGCCATGCTCGGTCGGCAGGGCGCGGGCGTTAGGGAATGGCAGGGCGATCCTGCCGCTTTCCAAGACTTCCGCGAACAGAGCGATACCGCACAGGCTGATCCCCGCATGCGCCAGCACGGCGTCCAGCGCGTCCGCGATGCGGCGGAACCGCACGCCGCGCTCTGCACCGGAGCGAAGGATGCCCTGCTTTTCACACCAATATGCCCATGACAGGGCGGCAGGATCGTCCCTGTAGAAATCCACATGAAGTAGCGGAAAGCCGTCGAGACGCTGGGCGGCGGGGATCGCCGCCGTCCGCGCCACATTCGCCGGGGAAGCAATCGGCAATAACAGATCATGGAACAGGAGGTCGCCATCGCTCTTCCCCGCAACAGGTCCAAAAGCGATTTCGACATCCACTCGCGCCAGACGCATGGGCGCATCGCCCTCCCCATTGATGCAAAAGCGCACCTGCGGGTGGTCAGCGAGAAAGCTGGCCAGCCGTGGTTTCAACCACAAGTCCGCGAAGTCGGGCACAACGGCGATGTGAATCTCCTGCGCGCTTTGAAGGTCCAGCGCGGCGGCCGCGCCTTCCAATGCCTGGAAGGCGGCATGAAGCTGCGGAAGCGCCGCAAGTGCTTCTTGCGTGGGTCGAATGCCGGCCCGCCCCCGGACGAGCAACGCAATGCCGAGATACTCTTCGAGCACCTTTACGCGCTGACCAACCGCGGCGGGCGTGATCCCAAGCTCTTCGGCCGCGGCAGCGAACGAGCCCGTTCGCACGGCGATCTCCAGCGCCTGGAGAGACTTGAGGTGGGATGGCGCGACCATGACTAATTATAAGGGAATTCTTTAGTTACAGCCAAATTCTTTCGATTGCGGAATATTACTTACAGGCAGAAACTTACCTTGAGACTCAGGGAGAAATCATCATGACTCAACTCAGGCGCTATCTGATCGAACGCGATATTCCGGGTATTGGTGGCATGTCGATCGTCGAACTCTGCGGAGCCTCGCGCTCATCCAATTGCGCGATCGAGAAGTTGCAACCCGCCGTTCAATGGCAACATAGCTATGTCGCCGCCGACAAGACCTTCTGCGTCTATTTGGCCGACAGCGAGGAAACGATCATGAAGCATTCGGAGATGAGCGGCATACCCGTCGCGAGCATCACGGAAATCCCTCAGATCATCGATCCGCTGACGGCAAATAACTGACGGGAGATCGTAGCGATAAAGGACTGGAGGAAGCCATGCGCACAGCAAGCTACGCGGCGTTTGCCCTATTCGCCTATTGCATATTCCTGCTGACTTTCGTGTATCTCGTCGCGTTTGTGGCCGGTCTGCCTCTATTGCCGCGCAACATAGATGCCGGCGGGCCGGCCTTGCCCTGGATGCAAGCTGTGATCGTCGACATCGCGCTGATCGCCCTTTTCGCCTGTCAGCACAGCATCATGGCGCGTCCGGCCTTCAAGCGCGTCTGGAGGTGCGTCGTGCCACAGCCGATCGAGCGTAGCGCCTATGTTCTCGCCGCGAGCCTTGCGTTGATCCTGCTGTTCGCGTTCTGGAGTCCCATAGACACCATGATATGGAGGGTTGAGGAGCCGATCGGGGCCTACTTCCTCTGGGGACTGTTCGCCCTTGGCTGGGCGGTGGTCCTGCTGAGCACCTTCTTAATCAGCCATTTCGAACTGTTCGGTCTTAAGCAGATATGGCTCCATGCCCGTCAACGCATGGCCGCGCGCCCCCTGCTCCGCCAGCCTTTATTCTATCGGTGGGTGCGCCATCCCCTCTACTCCGGCTTTTTCATCGCCTTCTGGTCGACACCGACCATGAGCACCGGCCATCTGCTGTTTGCGTCAGCGATGTCCGCATTCATGCTGGTGGCGATCCAGTTCGAGGAACGGGATCTCGTCGATATATTCGGTGACGACTATGTCGCCTATCGCTCGACGGCGGGCATGCTCATGCCGCGCTTTCGCAGCAGCTAGGGAGGGAGGCGCTACCGTTACAGGAGCCGTTAGGGTGCGACGGCGCGGCATATCATGGGGATCGCCGCGCTGTGGCAAACGGCGTCAAAGCCGGTAGCTTATTTATGGGGCAGCGCGAAGACGAAGAGTGTCCCCGCTCCCTTGGTCGTGACCTTTTTGAGATCCGCGGTCATGTTGCCCCAGCCCTTGGCAGCGGTGGGATCGCGCGGATCGAGATCGTGCGAGACCATCGAGCCGATCCATCCGCCGATGCCGGAGATTATCGCGACATATTCCCGCCCGTCCGGTCCCTTGAACACGGACGGCTGACCGATGATGCCCGAACCGGTCTGATACTGCCACAGCAGCTTGCCGGTGATAGCGTCCACCGCCTTGAACCACCCTTCAAGATTGCCGTAGAAGACGAGGCCGGAGGCTGTGACGGCCGCGCCGCTCCACACCGGCCAGCGTTCCTTGATCGTCCACATCTTGCGGCGGTTAACGGGGTCCCAAGCCATGAACTCGCCGGCGTTGCCGCCCGGCCCAGGGAAGAAGCGCGGCGTGACCCCAATATAGGGCGTGCCGCGAATATAGTTGGGCTTGCCCAGCAGCCAGTCCATGCAGAGATTATTGTGGGGCACATAGAGCCAGCCGGTCACCTTGCTGAAGGCGCTCGGGCTCCAGTCCTTCGCGCCCGGCGCGTTCGGGCAGACGTTGCGTACGATCTTGCCGGCCTTCGGGATCATTTCGGGCTTGTGGCGCAGGCGGCCGGTTTTGAGGTCGACGCCGTCCGACACGGTGTTCGGCACATATTGGTCGGCCGCTAGCACCTCGCCGGTCGTGCGATCGAGGACATACATATAGCCGTTTCGCTCGGGTCGGATGATGACCTTCCGGATCTTGCCCGCCCATGGAAGGTCGAGGACGATATTTTCATTGACGCCCGAATGATCCCAAAGGTCATGCGGGCTGTACTGATATGCCCAGCGCGCCTTGCCCGTCCGCGGGTCGCGCGCGAACACCGCGTCCGTCCAGAGATTGTCGCCCGGCCGCACTTCGTGGTTCCAGGGCGACGGGTTGGACGTGCCGTGGAAAATCAGGTTTTGCTCTGGATCGTAGCTGATCCAGCCCCAGGTGCCGCCGCCGCCGATCTTCCAGGCTTCGCCAGGCCAGCTTCTGGCGCCCAGGTCCCTGCCGCGATATTGCGGGTAGAAAGGTTTGAAGACCGCATGGTCGATCAGCACGTCCTTGTCCGGCCCGGTGGCATAGGCTTTCCAGGCGATCGACCCATCCGACGCGTTAAGCGCCGCCACGCCCCCGCGCGCGCCGAACTCGGCCCCCGAATTGCCGACGATCACCTTGCCGCCCACGACGAAGGGAGCCATCGTCATCGTCTCGCCTTTGGTATAGTCCCAGACCCGCGTCTTCCACTTCAGCCGGCCAGTCTTCGCGTCGACCGCGAGCGTGTGGGAATCGAGCGCATTGAAATAGATTGTTCCGTCGGCATAGGCCGGGCCGCGATTGACCCCGTCACAGCACGCCTGCCCCTGCGATGCGGAGTCGGCCATCGCGTTGACCTTCCATTTGGCGACCGGGCCCGGACTGGTGGGGTCGACCGCCTTGTTGAGGTCGATCGCATAAAGCGTGTTCGGATAAGGGGTCACCAGATACAGCGTATCGCCTACCACGATCGGAGCCGATTCCTGGCCCTGGGTCGTGCCCGACGTGAAGCTCAAGGCGAGCTGGAGCCGGCCGACATTGGCCTTGTCGATCTGCGTCAAACCGCTGAACCGGGTGTTGGCATAATCCTTCGCCGGGATCGTCCATTGGCCGTCATCGACGGGCGACGCGGCCTCCGGCGCGACGGCCCTCCCGCTGGCCAACGCCGCGCGCTGGGACCCCGATCCGGGTTGAGGGGCGTCGGCGCGACCGGTCGAGGTGCTTCGGTCGCATCCGGCGACCAGCACCAGAGCGAGCAAGACAAGCGCCCGAACCCACATAGACCCCCCTTTAGAAATAGAATGTCAGACTTCGGAAACTTTCGGTGCCCTGCAAAGTTTCAAGGAAGAAGATCAAATGAGGGGGACGATGCGCATTCTGGCGCTCTTGCTGTTGGGGTTGCTGGCGGCCTGCCATCGGGAGACGCGCGAGACCGACGCCTCGGTTCCCTTCAGTCAGTCCGGTCTGGCGACGACCACCACCGTCATTGCCGGCGGAGCCGCGTCCAGCAGGCCCGATCCGCGCATCGAGCGATTCGAAAAGAGCGCGTGGCATGTCAGCGAGGGCCAACGCCTTTACACCCAGTTCAACTGCGTCGAATGTCATGCCCATGGCGGCGGGGGCATTGGCGTTCCGCTGATCGACGACCAGTGGATCTACGGCTCGTCGAGCCCGCAGATCGTCGCCACGCTGATCCAGGGGCGGCCCAACGGCATGCCGAGTTATCGCAGGCTGCTGACCGAAGAGCAGATGTGGCAACTCGCCGCCTATGTCCGCTCGATGGCGGGCCAGGTGCCCAAGGACGTGCCGCCCAGCCGTGGCGACACGGCCGCGAACACGCCACCGCTCACGCTTGAGGAGGCCAGGCCCCAGCATGACAGCAACCTGGACGCGGGTAGCCGATGAGCCCGATCCAGTCCGCGCTCCATCCGGCGGGCGCTCATGCAGCGGCGACAGCGACCCTGTTCCAGATATTTCTGGGCGTCACCGGCTTCTTCTTCCTGCTCGTCCTCCTTTTTTTGGGCTGGGCGATTCTGCGCAGGGACCGCGGCACTGCGAGCGACAAGCGCTTGCGCCTGACCGTGGCCGCCTGGGCCATGCTCATCACCGTCGGCCTGTTTGGCCTCACCCTCGCCAGCTATGCGACCGATCGCAGCCTGTTCTTTGCGGGCCATGACCAGAAGCCGCTGCGCCTGAAGGTCACCGCGCAGCAATGGTGGTGGGAGGTCCGATATAACGGCGCGACCCCGGCGCAAACCATCACCACCGCCAACGAGATCCACTTGCCGCTCGGCCGGCCGGCGCAGATCGAGCTTGAGGCCGATGATGTCATTCATTCCTTGTGGATTCCCAATCTCGTGGGCAAGGAGGACCTTATTCCGGGCCGCACGACCGATCTCCAACTGCTGCCGCGCCAGGTCGGTCGCTTCCGCGCTCAATGCGCCGAATTTTGCGGCCTTCAGCACGCGCATATGGCGCTCGATGTCGTGGTCGACACGCCGGAGCAGTTCGCGGCGTGGGAAGCCAGGTCCCTGCAACCCGCGCCCGCGCCTAGGAGCGAAGCCCAAAAGCGTGGCCATGCGATCGTCACCGGGATGCACTGTTCGGGTTGCCATGCGATCACCGGCACAGACGCGTTCGGGACGGTGGGGCCGGACCTGACGCGGGTCGCCAGCCGCGCCACCCTCGCCGCCGGGGAATTGCCCAATGCGCGCGCCTGGCTGACGCGCTGGATCGCCGATCCGCAGGCGATCAAACCCGGCAACCGCATGCCCAGGATACCGCTTACGCCGGCCCAGCGCAGCGATGTCGTGGCCTATCTGGAGACGCTCAAATGACCCGCGTCGACGGCCCCGACTTCTCCGGCGACGCGCTGCACGCGGCCCTCGCCAAGACTTGGTCGGATGCGCCGGGCTTCTGGGGCTGGCTGGCCACGGTCGATCACAAGCGCGTCGGGCGGCGCTATATCGTGACGGCGTTCGTCTTCCTCGGCTTGGGGGGCGTGCTCGCGCTGCTGATGCGGCTGCAACTCGCTCGCCCGGAGAGCGGCCTCATCAGCGCCGACCGCTACAACCAGATTTTCTCTATGCACGGCACGACGATGATGTTCCTCTTCGCCGTGCCAGTCATGGAGGCATTCGCCGTCTATCTGATCCCGCTCATGATGGGGACGCGCCAGATCGCTTTCCCGCGCCTCAACGCTTTCAGCTACTGGATTTACCTGTTCGGCGGCGTGTTCCTGTGGATCGCCTTCCTTCTGAATATCGGCCCAGAGGCGGGCTGGTTCGCCTATGTGCCGCTCGCGGGCCCCGAATATTCACCCGGCAAGCGCACCGATGTCTGGGCGCAGCTCATCACCTTCACGGAGGTCGCCGCGCTGGCCGGCGCGGTCGAGTTGATAACCACGATCCTCAAGCAACGGGCGCCGGGCATGTCCTTGAACCGCATGCCACTGTTCGCATGGTCGATCCTCGTCACCAGTTTCATGATCGTCTTCGCCATGCCCGCCGTCATGCTGGCATCGTCCTTCCTCATCTCGGACAGGCTTGTCGGGACGCAGTTCTACAATCCGACCGAGGGTGGCGACGCGCTCCTATGGCAGCATCTGTTCTGGTTCTTCGGCCATCCCGAGGTGTATATCATCTTCATCCCCGCGGTCGGCTTCGTCAGCCAGATCACCGAGACATTCAGCCAGCGCCAAGTGTTCGGCTATCCGCTGATGGTGATGGCCGTCGTTTCGATCGGGCTGCTCGCCTTTGGCCTGTGGGTCCATCACATGTTCGCGACTGGACTGCCGCGCATAGGCTATAGCTTCTACACAGCCGCGAGCATGATGATCGCGCTGCCGGGCGGCGTGCAGATCTTCTGCTGGACCGCGACGATCTGGAGCGGGCGCCCGCGCTGGGAAACGCCGCTCTGGTGGGTGGTTGCCTTCATCGTCACCTTCGTGATCGGCGGCCTCAGCGGCGTGATGGTCGCAAGCGTGCCGCTCGATCTCCAGCTCCACGACAGCTATTTCGTGGTCGCCCATTTCCATTATGTGCTGATCGGCGGCGCAGTGTTTCCGCTTCTGGGGGCCGTCACTTACTGGTTCCCCAAGTTCAGCGGCCGGTTGATGGCCGAACCGCTTGGACGTTGGAACGTCCTCTTCAGTTTCCTCACATTCCATCTGACCTTCTTCCCGATGCATCTGACGGGGCTGCTCGGCATGCCGCGACGCGTCTATACCTATCCGCATGGCCTCGGCTGGGACAGCCTCAATCTCGTCTCCAGCATCGGCGCCTTCCTGTTTGCCGCGTCCGTGCTGCTCTTCTTCGGCAATATGGTCTGGAGCCTGAGCCGGGGCCGGGCCGCGGGGGCGAACCCGTGGAACGCGGCGAGCCTGGAGTGGAAAATGCCCTCGCCGCCACCCTGTTACAACTTCGATCATATTCCGGTCGTCGAGAGCCGGACGCCGCTGTGGGACGATGACCGTCCGGTGATCCCCGGTCTCCAAACCGACAAGCGCGAGTTGCTCGTGACGACCGCGATCGACGCTCATTCCGACCTGCGCGACGCCAGTGCGCCCCCCAATGCCTGGCCCTTCTTCGCCGCTATCGCCACGACGATCGCCTTTCTGGGTTCCATCTTCACGCCGTGGGCGGTGATCTGGGGCGCACTGCTGATGGCGGTGCCGCTAATCTTCTGGTTCTGGCCGCACGACCCGCTGGAGCCCAAGCCGGAGCAAGGCGATGAGTGAGACGCGCTTTGTCGGCGACGCATCGACGCTGCCGGATTACGGCTTCGGCGCGCGCAGCACCACCTGGTGGGGCGTCACGGGCTTCATAGCAATCGAAGGCGCCGCTTTCGCGCTCGCCTTCGCCGCCTATTTCTTCCTGATGGCGCAGGAAAAACAATGGCCCGCGAGCGCACCGCCGCCCGATCTCCTCTGGGGAAGCGCAACGGTCGCGCTGCTGCTGCTATCGGAGGTCCCGAATATCTGGCTGAAGCGCGCGGCAGAGCGCATGGACCTCCGGGCGGTGCGCCGGGGGCTGGTCGTGATGAGCCTGATCGTCCTCCCGGCCTTCGTCACGCGCGGACTTGAATATGACCATCTCAACATTGGCTGGGACCGCAATGCCTATGGGTCGATCACCTGGGCCCTGCTCTTGATGCATACGGTGCATCTGGTCACCGACTGGGTGGACACGCTGGTGCTCACAGCGCTGATGCACACCAAGCACGGGGAGAAGGATCGCCGCTTCGTGGATACGAGCGAGAATGCGCTCTATTGGCATTTCATCGTCGGAAGCTGGCTGCTCGTCTATGTGTTGATCTATTGGATTCCGAGATTGTCGCAATGAACCGGCTGACGCCCTGGGCCGGATGGATCGGCGGCTTGCTGGGTTGGGTCCTGTCCGACCAGACCGGGTCGGACCTCGCGCAGTTCGACTGCACGCGGGCGCATCCGCTGGTCATGCTGCTGATCGGGCTGGTCGGCGCGGCGCTGGCGGTGGCGGGCGCCGCCTTCTCCCTGCGCGCCTGGCGCATGGCGGGCGCGACGGACCAGCCTGGCGTCGGCACGCGGCGGTTTATAGCGGGGACAGGAATATTCGCCGCGGCGCTATTCCTTATGGCGATCCTGTTCCAGACCATGGCCTCGCTCGTCATCCCGCAATGTCACGCCTGATCCGCCTGGCGCTGCCCGCGCTGCTGATCGCCGCCCCCGCCTGGGCCCATGGCGGCGCCCATTCCGTCGAGGGCGGCTCGCCCGGCTGGACGCTCGATCCTTGGGTCATACTACCGCTCGCCGCCACGCTGCTGGCTTATCTGACAGGCTTCATTCGCTTGCGCGCGCGCGCCGACACCGGCCACTGGCGCAGCTTCTGGCTTTTCCTGTGTGGCTGGCTGGTTCTCGCCGGCGCCCTCGTTTCGCCGCTCCATGAGGCGGGCGAGCGCAGTTTCACGCTTCACATGATCGAGCATGAACTCATCATGCTGGTCGCAGCCTTGCTTCTTCCCCTTTCGCGTCCGTTGGGCATAATGTTCTGGGCGCTGCCACGCGGGGGGCGGCAAGCGCTCGCACCGACTGGGCAATGGTTAAAGGTTCTCACGCGTCCCGCCCAGGCGACCGCGCTACAGGCTCTGGCGCTCTGGCTTTGGCACGCGCCGCCGCTTTTCAACCGCGCGCTCGGCCACCCCGCCTGGCATGTCGCGCAGCATTTGTCCTTTCTGGTTACCGGGCTGCTTTTCTGGCAGGCGATGCTCCGCACCCCTAACCGAGGCGTGGCGGTGCTGTGCCTGTTTCTAACGGCCCTGACCGGCGGCGCTCTGGGCGCGCTGATGGCCCTGTCGGCGAGTCCCTGGTATGCAGGCTATGCCGCAATGGGCATGATGCCCTTTGGGCTGACGCCCGCCGAAGACCAGGCGCTTGCCGGCCTCATCATGTGGATACCGGGAGGGCTGGTCCATGCCGGCGCGGCGCTGCTTCTTCTCCGTAAATATCTGACGGACGACGTCGTCAAGGCAACGCTGAATGCGTAGAGGCGCGGGATCAGAAGGCCAGAGCCGATCCTTCCGCTATTCAGCTCGTGACGTCGCCCTCTATAATCAATCCCTAAGCTCGGCCGGGACCTTCCCTCCATTCTCGGCGAGCTTGCGCATCACCGCTTTTTGCAAGGCGATATTCTGTTCCGCGCTGCCGTCGGGTCCTGCATGGACATTCAATTCCTGAGCCAGTTCCTTGCGCGCCTGGAGGCTGGAATCGAGGTCGAGGAGCTTCAGCAGGTCGACGACCGACGTGCGCCAATTACCTCCGCCGCCCTTCTTCGACGCCAGATCGTTGAGCACCGCTTCGACGTCCACTGGCGCAGCGGGCGCTTGCGGGGCCGGCTTCGGGGCGGCCGCCGGGGACGCAGTGGGCGCAGTCGCTGCGGGCCGGGGAGCAGGAGCGGCCGTTTTCGGCGCGCCGGTGGCTGGAGCGGTCTCCTTCTTGCCCGAGAACTGGCCGCCAAGCGGACCTTTGTCGCCGAAGATGGCATGTTTGATTTTGTCGAACAGACCCATTGCTTCCTCCATCAGAAATCAATGGCGAAACGTGCGAGATGGCGATCAGTGCCCGGCCGACACGTTTTTCGGCAGGGGATTGACGATTGGTCCAGGGCGATGCGGCGCGTTACAGGATATGTGCGACCCCTGTGCCTGGCGGATAGCGGAAGGGATCGGTCGCAGCCCGGATCAACAGGAAGGCGCCACGCCGCCCGATGCGTCGAGCTTCTTGACGCAGGCCGCCTCGCGCGGACCGGCGCCTCCGATTAGTTTCTGCACGCCGTTGAGCTTGATAACCGCCATGACCCGCGTCTTGTCAGGGAGCAAAAAGACATTGGCCTGGTCGGTGTCGCAAGCATGCTGCTTGCAGCCGAAAAGATAGAGGACAGTGATCGTCCCCATCTTCAACGGACGGGCTGGGCTCGCCACCTGGTCCAGCCTCGTCAGCCATCCGAGTTTGCGGGCGTCTGGCGGCAGGGCCGTGAGATAGGCTGCATAGGCCTTGTCATAAGCGGGCGGAAAGGGCGACGATGGCCCGGAGGCCAGTGCCGCGTAGGAGCCCGATGCGCATGCCGCGAGTCCTATGAGGTAGGCGAACTTCATGAGTCTTCTCCAATCCGCTCGAAAGTTGCAAATCATACCTGTAAAGGGCTAGCGACGGCGATCGGTCGCTGCGGTCGCGCTGCTGATCGGCCTCCTTCCGCTTGGTGCTCATGATATTCCAGACTATCGGAATACGCGGAAGGACCTGATGCGACCATCCTGATTAGTCGGAATGCCAATCGCTCTTTCTATGTGCGAGGCTCCTCGATCCTTCCAGCGAGGAGAAGCATCCGCAATCTCTGAAATCTGCCAAGATATTCCGGTAGGGCGCTTATCGGCCGGCGAATGATATAGCTAAACATGGCTCAGGAAGCCGCACTCCGTTTACTTCCGCACAATTGCTGGAGCTGTCCAACCGGACTATACGGCATCAATGATTCTGTGGCCGTTGCGTCTCAGATCGCGGAAGCGCGCCCCACATCTCCGATCTTGGATCATTATCGCGCCTCGAGGCATTTGCGGAGAACCCCATGGAAGCGGAGCGCCCGATGCCGAACACCCACGCCGCTACCGGCATAGCCCATCACTATTTCGACGGTGACATTGAACTGCGCGGTGAACATTATCGACCGACCGTGCCCGCCAATGGGCGCGCTGTGCTCGTCGTGCACGAAGCCGACGGTATCGGCGGCAATGTTCGCAGGCACTGCGCGATGCTGGCCGACCTTGGCTATACGGCGTTCGCCGCCGACATGCATGGAGGCGGGCGCGTCCTCGAGGGCGCTGAGATGGAGGCCGCGCTCAAACGCTTTCGCAGCGATCCGGACCATCTCCGTGCCCGCGTGCGCGCCGGCCTCGATGCTCTTGCGGCCGTCACCGCGCTAGATGCCGCGCAGATTGCGGCAATCGGCTTTTGCTTTGGCGGTTTCGCGGTTCTCGAACTTGCGCGCAGCGGCGCGGCCTTGCGCGCCGTCGCGAGCTTCCACGGCCTCCTCACGACCCGGCGTCCGGCGGAGCGCGGCGCGGTCACCGCCCGTATAGCTGCATTCACCGGCGCGAAAGACCCCCTGGTGCCGCTCGCGGATGTCACAGCCTTTCAGGCCGAAATGGCCAACGCGGATGCCGATTGGCTACTGCAAGTCCATGGCCAAGCCCGGCATAGCTT
Source organism: Sphingobium sp. (assembly GCA_033795485.1). Classification (GTDB taxonomy): domain Bacteria; phylum Pseudomonadota; class Alphaproteobacteria; order Sphingomonadales; family Sphingomonadaceae; genus Sphingobium. The sequence goes on along the minus strand of JARYGO010000001.1, from coordinate 358,938 downwards.
TACGAATGAGGCTGTGAGCGGGCTTGGCGATCCACGCATGCGATATGACCCAGTGGCGCATCATTTGTCCTGGCGGGCGATGCTCGGCTTCTTCGATACCGCCTTCGCGGACATCAGCCATGATCTTTGACTTCGGCCAGAAGGCACGATCTTCACGTCGCTAACCCTGCGCAAGTCCACATGAACGAGCGTACGGTTTTGAAGGCTGAACCGCCGTGTCAATTCGGAAACCGATGCTCCCTACAGCGCGCGAAGCGCCGCTTGTTCTGGCGGCGCTTCGCTGCTTCATCATGCCTTTTCAGCCGCATCCTGCACGCCGGCGTCCACGCCCTGGTCAGCGCCTGCGCCTTCCGGAGCCGATTTACGCGACCTGGGCTTGGAAGCTGGTTTCGCTTTCGGACTGGAGGTGGCTTTCCTCGACGTGGCCTTGGCTGCACGGCTGGGCTGTGGTGAAGCCGCTTCCGCGTCGGCATTTCCCTGCTGGGAGGCGGCGATGGACAGGCGCTTGCGGCCACCCTTTTGAGGCGCAGCGGCTTCGGTCGGTGCGGTGGCCGGCTCCTCGTTGGATTTCGCCGGGCGCTTTTTAGCTGAAGTGGCTGGGGCTTTTCTGGCTTTCGGCGCGGCAGGCTCCGCCGCCTCCGCGATGGGGGCAGCGGCCGCCAGGGTTGCGACGGGGTCTTCCGTCTTGGCGGCGACGGCCCTCCTCCCCAACCCTATATTGGCGGCAACGACGCGGCGCGCCTCGGAATAGTTTTTCGCGACCAGCGGATAGCTCTTTGGCAGATTATAGCGCTCGCGATATTCGGCGGGCGTCAAGCCGTTGGTCGCGAGGTGGCGCTTCAAGGTCTTGTAGGGCTTTCCGTCGATCAGGCTGATGATGTGATCTGGAGAGGCCAGGCTCTTGCGGACGGACACGGCCGGAACATGCTTGGGAACGGCGGCCTCGGCCAATGGCGCGGCATCCTCCTGCATCAGGGCGGCCCGAGTAGACTTGATGAGGTCTGCAAGGTTCTCGCTGGAGACCTCATTATTGGACACGAAAGCGCTGAGTAATTGCACGGTAAGGGCAGTGATATCGGATCGAGTTTCTTCGGCCATGGAGCAACCTGCAGCAAGAGGAAGGAGGGATTCTCGCTTCACCTTAACATCAAATATGAACATTGCCATGCCTCTATGCCCGATAAAGCCAGTTTCAAAGCAACACCCAAGGTGAAGGAAGGAATGAACAAGCCCTGAGACAATCTTCAGCAATTCAACTCATCACCCAACCTCATTCGCCTCGTGGGTGATGATGTATGGCCGTTATTCATCAGCCTGCCAAAACATAGAGGATCTTTCTTCTTACAGCTTCGCCAGCCGCCCGCCATCGACGACTAGGCTCGTCCCGGTGATGAACCCGGCATCGTCACTGGCGAGAAAGGCGACCGCGCCGGCTATGTCATCGGCCGTGCCAACGTCGCGCTTGTCGATCGTCTCGGCGCCCGATTTCACATTGGGATTTTCCCACAGCATCGGCGTGTCGATAGCGCCGGGCAGCACGGCGTTGGCGCGGATATTGACATCTCGCCCCTCGATCGACGTGGTCCGCGTCAGCGACAGCAGCGCCGCCTTGGCCGCCGAATAAGGCGCGGCGTTGGCGCTGGTCTCCACCGCGTGAACGCTGGCGATATTGACGATGGCTCCGCCCTTGTCGCCAAAGTGCAGAAAGCCCTGGCGAGTGAAGTAGGCGGCTCCGAGCAGATCGACCCGCAACACCTTCAGCCAATCATCGCCGGTGAACTCGGCCAGGCTCTTGAAGGTCATCAGCCCGGCATTGTTGACGATCACGTCGATCCGGCCAAACCGCTCGATCGCCGCGCGGACGGTCGCATCGACCTGTTCCTCGGAACCCACGTCGCAGGCGAGGCCGATCGCGTCCCCGCCCCCGCCACTGCCCCTGCCCGCGACCAGCCGCGCGGCGGCGGCCTGCGCGGCGTCGGCCTCAAGGTCGGCGATCACCACACGCGCACCTTCCGCATGGAGCCGGGCGGCGATGGCCGCGCCGATCCCGCTCGCGGCGCCGGTGACGATCGCTACCTTAGTCTCGAAACGACGCTCCATCATCCATTCTCCTGAACCGCCGGCTGGGCCGGCTCCGTCCTGATCATCTCCTGCACGCGCTCCATCTGGCGCTTGGCGTGCCGGTCGGCGGCTTCGTCCGGCAGCACGACCGGCACCGTCAGGCACAGGCTCTGAGTCGGCAGCACGTCCCGCCATTGCTGGATCAGCTGTTTATAGGCTTCGCCGACCGGCCGGATCTTGCGATCGAGGTCATAGAGGCCGAGCGGGTTCACATTGCCGTTTCTCACCCGAAGGGCGCTGTCCCAATCGACTTGATCGGTCAGCGAATACCAGGTGAAGCCGACGATCGGCACGCCGTCGTTGCGGACGCGCAGCACGTTGGCCCATTCCTTCCACAGCCAATCCACGGCCTCGGTGCCCAAAGGGCCCTGGTTCAGGTTGGTTTCCGTGTGCATGACCGGCAGCCGGTAGCGATCATGATATTGGCGGGTGATCTCGCTATACCCGAATATCTCCCCCGCCGCGCGCGTGGAGCCGTCCTCGCTCACCCTATGCTCGTTCGTGACATAATAGTCGTTGCCCATGATGCAGTGCTGCTTCAGGCGGTTGTCGAGGAAGAAATGATATTCCTCCCGCGTCATGCCGTTATCGAGCAGATATTCATACATCTCCGAATCGAGACGTCGGCCGTAATTCAGATCGAGCGAGAGGAAACGCTGCGAGTTCATCAGTTCGGCCGGCCGGATCGCGGCCGGGCTATCCGCGTGAAAATATTCGGACGATTCGCTCTGCACGAAGATCGCGTCCGGGCGGACCTTCAGGATGGCCCGCATCGCCAGCACGTTCGCCTTGACCAGATGCTTGAGCGCGGTGACGAACGCCCGGTCGCTGCTCAGTTGCTCGTTCCACCAGCCATAGCGCGCCGAAAAGGTGGCGCAGATGAACATCTCATTGACCGGAGTATAAAGCTGCACCCAGGGAAATCGTTCGGCGAACGTCCGCGCATAGATGCAGAATAGTTCGGGAAAGTCCGGGTTCTGGAAGTCCCCGATCCAGTCCGGCACGCCGAAATGGCACAGGTCCACGATCGGCACGATGTTGCGGCGCTTGAGGTCGGCGAACGTCTCGTCGGCAAAGCTCCAGTCATACGCGTCGGCGCCCAGCCAGCTCTTGTGGATAGGGGGACCGTAACGGAGATAGCCGATCCCCATTTCCTCAACGAGCGTGAAATCCTCCCGCCAGCACTGGTAATGGCCGCAGCTTTCCATCTCATCGACTCGCGTTCGACCACCGTCGATGGTCGGAATGCTGTTCTCGATGCCGGTCGCAAACATGAAGGTAGCGATAACGAGTCTCCCATGCAGGCCGAGCGATAACGCACGCGGCCGAAGTTGGAGCCGCCGGGAAGATGAAAGTCGATCGGTTGCGGACCGTCTGGGAGGAAGAGGACGTTTATTGCGGCCGCTATAGTTCCTATGCGTGTTCGTTCGTGCCGATGCGGATAATTCCGGAACGGCGTATTTAAAGCCCGCTAACCATCCCTGTTACGCGTCGGTCAATGTTGGCGGCAGATGCTGCATTTCATCCTGGGGGGCATGTACACCAGGAGAAAAAAATGGAGAGCGCCTTATATCGCGAGCGCGTGCGGACCGAGCACCGCAAGGAACATCGTTTCGCCGCCGATATCGAAAGCATAATCCTGTGGGAAGGCATGAGCCAGCCCGTGACGATCAAGAACATCTCCAGCTATGGCGCCTTGTTGCATGGCTGCTGCTTTCCGCCGATCAACACCCGCGTCACGCTCATCACCGACGGGCTCGAAGTGTGCGGGACGGTAATCTGGCTGGGCGCGGACCAATGCGGCCTGCTTCTGAGCACCCCGGTCGAACCCTTGGCGGTGCTTAGGGAGCGCCCGGTTCGCGCCGCCCATCCAGTCCTTCCTCCGCCTATCACCCTCCATCGGATCGGTCCGGGAACTTACGCCTGACCCGATCTCCGGGGAGAGGCCGGTTCACCTTCATTTCCGAAGGCCGGAGCGCCTGGCATAGGTTTCTTGTGAGGAGTTTAATGCATGGCCTGTTCATGGCAGCCAAGCTATAGTATCCAGGTCACAAAGGTGCGGTTTGGTGCTCAAGTCACTACAGGTTGGATATAAGGCGCGTGAAACGCGCTACCCGGTATTGATCCAGGCGCGGATGCACGCGGGTGCGTCCTGGACCGACGTGGTCATTCACAACCTGTCCGCTCACGGAGCCCTCGTCGCGTGCGATGATGCGCCTGATCGTGGCACCTATATCGACATCAGACGAGGCCAGCAGACGATCGTGGGGCGGGTCATATGGCGAAAGGACCGCTTCTTCGGGATCCGGGCGCAAGAGTCGATCGACATCGCCGCAATCACCAATGAGCCGCGCCTGACGCGCCGTCCTTCACCTTCAAAGGACCAGGACGCTTCGCCGGCCGACCGCCGCGCGCAAGCCAGAATGAACTCGGATGCGGAAGTTGCGCGCCAGTTGGAAAAAAGCCGGCGCTGGTCGTCGGCCTTCCAGTTCATCCTGTTCATAGCAGCGGGTCTCTTCGCCGCCGGCTTTGCCGCTATGCAGATATACGAAGCGCTCTCGCGCCCCTTCTCGGTCCTGGAAAAAAAGCTCTAGCAGGGCCTTGCGGCCTGTCCCGGAACCCTTTTGCGCTGGGCGCCAAGGAGGTCCGCACATGGGAGGGCGCTATTCCACCGCCTTGCCGTTGCGGCGGGGTCGGGATCGGCCGGTCGTCATAGCGTCGGGCTTTTTCGGCGGTTTCCATCCGGGTGGAGGAGCGACCCGCTGTCGGCTCGTGCCCTGTCCCATCGCGCCGGCTTTCTGGCGGTCCAGCCCGGTGGGATCGAAATGGTCGGGCTGCGCCCCGGGCGGCGCGTTGCGCAACAGGCTGATGCGGTCCCGCAGTTCCGCAGCGCTCTCGAAATCACCACGGTCCGCGGCCTCCTCCATGGACCGGCGCAGAGCCTCTATGCCGGGACTCTCCCGCTCCGTCATCGGAACGCCCAGCGCAATGTCTGAGCGACGCCCAACGTGCCGGCTCGGACGATCGGCCGCTCATGGGGCGGCACGCCCAGCCCATGCATCGCGCGCGCCCAACCCGGTATCAGGTCGATGGCGGCCTGGACCGCCAGCTTCCGGTGGGCTTCGATCAGCATGGTCGCCGGGTGGGGAGCCAGGATCAGCCGCGCGACCTCTGCGCTTCTATGGTCGGCTCTCAGCCGGGGGCGCGTCTCTTCGATCAGCCCGCGCGCCTGGGATCGTGAACGCGGAACGGGGTCAGCGCCCATGGCATGGCCGATCACCGCCATCTCCGCGAAGTAGCGATCCTGGTCCTTGAGGGACATGATCGGTTCGCCATAACGAATCCATGCGTCGAGGAAGCTGCTCGTTTCGGTGACATGGACCCATGCCAGAAGGGCAGGATCATTGGCGCGATAGGGGGTGCCGTCGGGAAGCGCGCCGACGACATGATCGTGCACGGCACGGACGCGCCGGATCATCGCCTCCGCCAGTTCGCGGTCGGCATAGGTGGTCGTCGCGATGAAGCGGGCGGTGCGGCGAAGGCGGCCGTGCATGTCGGCGCGGAAATTGGAATGGTCCCAAACGCCCGCCAGAACGGCCGGATGGAGCATCTGCATCAGCAGGCTGGCGATCCCGCCCACCATCATCGACGCCACGTCGCCATGGACGCGCCACGCCACCGAACGGCTGTCGAAAAGCGCGTCGGGGCTCCTTCTCACGGGCGTTTCGCCCTGCGCGCCATCGTTGAACAGGCCGACGACCTGACGCCGGATCGCGACCTTGATACCGTTGGACAGGAAATGCGGTAAAAGCATGCGGCCATTAACGAAAAAGGCGGAGAAACGGTCCGCCGGCTTCAACCGCTTCAGCGCTTCGGCAAAGCTGGCAACAATGGAAAGACCGGGTAGCGGAACGGCATCCTTCATCGCGCGTCTGACGAAAGTGGAGCAAAGCCGGTGAAGATCGCGACCTATAATGTGAACGGCGTCAACGGTCGCCTGCCGGTCCTTCTTCGCTGGCTGGAGGAGTCGCAACCCGACATCGTCTGCCTTCAGGAACTGAAGGCGCAGCAGGAAAATTTTCCCGAAGCGCCCATCCGTGACCTCGGCTACGACGCGATCTGGCATGGCCAGAAAAGCTGGAACGGCGTCGCGATCCTCAGCCGCGTGGGCCGGATTCATGAGACCCGGCGCGGACTGCCCGGCGACCCTGAGGACGGCCACAGCCGCTATATCGAGGCGGCGGTCAACGGCATCCTGATCGGGGGCCTGTATCTGCCGAACGGCAATCCCCGGCCGGGTCCCAAATTCGATTATAAGCTGCGCTGGTTCGAGCGGCTGATCGATCACGCCCGGGATCTGATCGCGGCCGGCGTTCCGGTCATGCTCGCGGGCGATTTCAACGTCATGCCGACCGAGCGCGACGTCTACAAGCCCGAGCGCTGGCTGGACGACGCGCTGTTCGCGCCGGAGGTTCGGGCGGCTTATTTCCGCCTGCTGGATCAGGGATGGACCGACGCCCTGCGCGCGATCCACCCGGACGAGACGATCTATACCTTCTGGGATTATTTCCGGAATGCCTTCGCCCGTGACGCCGGGCTGCGGATCGACCATCTGCTGCTCAGTCCGCCGCTCGCCGAGCGGCTGGCCGATGCGCAGGTGGATTCGCATGTCCGCGGCTGGGAAAAGACCAGCGATCATGCACCCGTCTGGGTGCTGCTCGACGAGAATCGGAACTGATGTCGATACCCGACGATCAGGTCCAGGATGAGAGCGAAAACCCCCTTCACCTCCCCCTGCCGATGGAGGCAAAGGCCGTCCTTTCGCTCCCCATGAGCGACGATTGGCAATATGAGCCGAAATGGGACGGCTTTCGCGCGATCGTTGGCCGCGACGGGGACCAGGCCGACATCCGCTCGAAATCCGGCAAGTCGCTCGCGCGCTTCTTTCCGGAGGTCGTCGCGGCGCTGCTCGCCACCTCGCTCGACCGCTATATCCTCGACGGCGAACTTGTCCTGCCGATCGGCGACGCCCTCTCCTTCGACGCGCTCCAGCAGCGGCTTCACCCCGCGCCAAGCCGTATCTCCCGCCTGTCGCGCGAAACCCCGGCGCGTCTGATGCTGTTCGATTGCCTTCTTCTGGAAGCAGAGGATCTGGCGAACGCGCCGCTCTCCGCGCGCCGCCGGGCGCTGGAGCGTTTCCACGCGAAAGATGGCAGCGACCTCCTGCTTCTATCCCCAGCCACCAGCCGAGTCGCGGACGCGACCGCCTGGCTGGAGCGGAGCGGCGGCGCGCTCGACGGCATCATCGGCAAGCCGCTCGATCAACCCTATCGCCCCGGCGAGCGGGCCATGCTCAAGCAGAAGGTGCAGCGGACGGCGGACTGCGTGGTCGGCGGCTTCCGCCGGACGAGCGACGGGAAGGGCGTGGCTTCGCTGCTGCTCGGTCTTTATGATGGCGAAGGCCTGCTCAATCATGTCGGCTTCACCTCAAGCTTCAAGGCGGCGGACAGGGCGCCGCTGCTCGATCGCGTCACGCCGCTGATCGGGTCGGCCGGCTTCACCGGCAAGGCGCCCGGCGGTCCCAGCCGCTGGCGCAGCGGCGAGGAGGTGGCGTGGGAACCTCTTCGACCCGAATTGATCGCCGAAGTGGCCTATGATCAGGTAACGGCGGGCAGGTTCCGGCACGGCACCCGCTTCCTTCGATGGCGGCCGGACAAGACCGCCCGGCAATGCACATGCGTGCAATTGCAACCGGAGCTTCGGCCGGCCGAAGTCGCCGAATTGCTTCGGCGGCAGTTGAGGCCCTGATCCGGCCGGGGCGGTTTTACGGGTGCCGAGGCAGCCGGCTGCAGTCAGCAGCATACAAGAGGAACAAGGCGAGCCAGCGTCCGCAGGCATCCTGAAAAAGCGGGATGATATCGCGCCCTCCCCTTTCAATGGTGGTCGGATTTCGAGCAAGCATCAGATAGATCAGCTTGGAAAAGGACTCCGGCGATATATCCGGCTATTATCCGAACGGTTGCCATCGACTTACAAATGATATACCTGTTGGTTCATATGGAATTCTGATTCCTGGGTCGCTCCGATAGAAATTGCACGCACCGTATATTGGCACTGCACCTTGACGTTGAAGCTATACAGAGGCGATCAGATATGGAGCTGTCAGGTTCGGCATCGTTGGTGATGTCCAATGCGTTGACCCGGGAAGGGTTGAGCAGAATATTGTCCGACAATGGATTCTGCATTGCGCAATCAGTCTCTGATATTGAAGAAATAACTGATTGTGAGGACCATGATCGTCATATCATCATTGTCGATTATTCCTATTGTGAGGAGAAGATCGACGGAGATATACAAAATATCCTCAGCAGATTTCCACGGTCAAAGCTGGTCATCCTGGGCGATGACTTCGATATAAAAATGCTGTCGCATGTCTTTTTTGCTGGCGCGCATGGGTACATCATTAAAAATATCGCCTACCAGGCTTTCATAGCGAAAATGCATCTTATTCTTATGAATGAGAAAGTCGCGCCTTCCAATCTTATCGACGCGGTTATTGATGCTTCATTCACGGGCAACCCTCTTGAAGAGGAAGCGTCCAATCCAAACCATGGGTTGAGTGAACGAGAGCAGGATATCCTTCAGCGCCTCGTCATGGGACAGCCGAATAAATTGATATCACGTGAGCTTGGCGTTAGCGAAGCCACCGTGAAAGTGTCAGTTCAGTCTATCTTTCGGAAAATGTCGGTCAAAAATAGAACGCAGGCCGCCATCATGGCAAAAGACTATAAGACGCTTAGAAAAGCAGTTTATGTGCTTACCTTGATTGCGGTGTTCTTATCCGATTCGGCCGATATTTTTCCGGCCTTCGCCTGAAGAAGATCGAGTTTTTGGCCGTAATTATCCTCCTGACAGCCCATCTCAGATGAAGACGCGATACAGGGAGCGGACTGTGAAAGCTCCCCGATCATGGCATGCCGCGCCAGCATGAGGCTGAGAAATAGCAGGCCAGTGCGGCAAGCAGGACCGGCGATTAAGCCTTCAATTGGACATTGCAGATGACCGCTTGGCCGGTATGATGAGTATGGGCATGGCGCATTGGCGACCAGCCGCATCTACCAATGCCTTCGTCGGCTGCTTATGGATAGCGGCGTCAGCTCATGCGGTATAAACGAGGCGGGGTTTACCTCTCATGCCGATCCGGCGTCTCGAGTCGTGACATTACAATTAATTTAATTGGCTTCGGCCATTGGGACGACGCCCCGGACAGGCGTTAACTTGGATCCCACGCGGCGCAGTTAATTTATCTGAAATCACGCCCATTAGCCATTTGCATATTATGCCCTTCTTTGGGACAGAAGAATCTTAATATAGGGCTAAAAATTACCCGAAATCCTCCGAGACTCCCCTTTCCATTAAGGTGATTATGCTTGGGTGATCAGCGGGATCACTTCTCAAGAGGGGACGGATTGTGAGCAGATATACGCAAGACTCAATCAAGCTGACCGGGCGGGAACATGAGGTGCTGGGCCTGGTCGCTCTTGGCCTGTCGGCCAAGGAAGCGGCCATCGAGCTGGCCATCGCGCCTTGCACGGTCGAACGCCATATCGAAAATGTGCGGCTGAAAACACGCACGCGCAATCGCGCTCACATGATTGCGCATGTCATTCAGCAAGGCCTGCTGCACTCCGAAATGAAGATTTAGCGCAGCATCCTGGCTTTCTGAGAAATCGAATGGCTTTACCGAAGCTCTTTGATCAATGATTTAGTTGAGCCCAACCAATGATAAGGTCGCACGGAGACGAAATGATGAAACGGTCGCAAGCATGAACGACGCCGGTGGATATGTTGCTTTCTCCAAATTTCACCGTCGTCGTCTTGCTTCCTATGCCGCAATCAAGCGTCTCGAGAGGGATTGAGAGCCCCCGTTCAAGCGCTTTCACGCATGCCTCCTTCCGGACCCATGCCCTTAAAAATCCATCGTTATAGGCTTTCCCCATTTTCAAGGCGCGGCGAAGCGCGGCGCGCTCCCGTGGTGTGCAATGGACTTCCGCCAACGCCAGCGCGTCGTCGATCGGCCGCTCCGCTTCCAAGTCGACGCCGACATCCCTCTCCCCGGAAAGGCCGATGAGGGCATATTTCCCCGAATAGCTGATGCTGCTTCGCACATCGCGCCTTTCGACCAGGCGCGGCCGGCCGAACGCGTTGCGTACGAACCGCTGCCGGCCGGCGGGCTGACCGAACTGATGCTGGATCAGCAGCCGCAGACCGGCATGGGCGGCGACATAGCGATCGCGCAGGAAAGAGGCGCGAAAATGCCGCGCCCTTTCCCATTCTTCAGCGGAAAGCAGCCGGATCAGTGACGGGGATGGCGGGCGCGGCATATGCACCAGCCACATGGGGAAAGGAACGTCCGCCGGGAAGATTCTGTCGGCCTCTATGCCCATCTCCCGCAACCAAAGGCATTCCGGCGTGGTCAAACGATCCGCATGTCGCGCGCCGCCAGCATGCGCGGCATCAGGGAGGAGTGGCGCAGGAAATCGAACAGCAGGTTGGGCGGGTCGGGGTCGCATGTCCCGCCGACTCGATGCTTGATGCGCGAGAATATATGCGCGCCTATCCAGCCCAGGTCCGCCAGCATATTATATAAGCGGCCATGATTTTTTGCGAAATAGCGCTGCCGCGAATGGAACCAGTAGGATGGCAGGCGGCGCAATTTGACCTGCTTGCCCGTTACGCCCGTGCTCTGCCCGGCTATGTGCATGACGACAGCGTCGGGCACATACCAGCATTCCCAGCCGCTGCGTCTGGCATGAAGGCAGAAGTCCGTCTCCTCATAATAAAGGAAATAGCCTTCGTCGAACCGCAGTCCCGATTCCAGCAATTGACGCCGCACGACAAAGCTCGCGCCCGATACCCAGTCGACCTTTTCGCAACGCCCGGTCATCTTCTTCGTGGTCGAGCTTTTCCGAAGCAGCCGGGACGCCATGCCCCAGCGCGCGCCGCGCTCGATCTCGCCCAGGATGCTCGGAAAGCGGAAGGCGAAGGGCCAGAGCTTGCCGTCGCCCTCGAGCAACGCGCTGCCGGCGATGCCCGCGGCCGGGTGCGCCGCCATGAACCGCGCCAGGCTGACGCCGGCGGTAAGCCGCACCTCCGTATCGGGATTGAGAAACCACAGCAGATCGGCCGGCGACGGCTGATCTAGGGCGAAGCCTATGCCCAGATTGTTTCCGGCTCCGAAACCTCGATTGGCGCTCGCGCGAAGCAATGTCACCCAATGCCATTCCCGGCGCTGAATCTCGACCTCTATCAGCTCGGCCGATCCATCGTTCGAATCATTGTCGACCACGATCGCCCGCAGACCGGGAACATTCCTGCGCTCGTCCTCAAGGCTTTGAAGGCAGGCGATCACCAGCGTCCGGGTGCAATAATTGACGATGATCACGTCAATGGCGGCCATGTTTTCCGGGGCGTGGATCATGGGACCGCGACGCCGGCGCGAGCGCCGCGAGGGCTTCCGGCTCCGGGCCACAAGCTGAGCGCCCGTCCGGCATGGTCGCCTGTCATGCCACCACCGCCATGATCGGTGGATGCATTTCCTGCGCCGTGAAATCGGCCTGCATTTCCGTCGAGGATATGGCGCTGTCGACCGCCTCCTGGAACAGCCGCGCGAGCGTCGCGACATGCGGGTCCTGCAAGGCGGAGCTATGCCCGCCGGGCACCGACACCACGGTCACGTCGTCGGCGACCCGCCGCCCCCATCCCAGCGCATAGTCGCTATAGGTGGCGCGATAGGCGATATCCTCCTTCTGGCCATTGCCCTGCATCGCCTTGAACAGCGTGACGCGCCCGCCCTCGAACATCCCAGTCGGCCGGTGCAGCTTATGCGCGACTTCATAGAGTTTGAGGAACGGGATGGCGTCTTCCGCCTGGCGATCGGCGGCCGTTCCGTCGGCCACCGCGTTGGCCCGGCGGATAGTCTGCACCGTCCGCCGGTTGCGCGCCTCCTGCAAGCGCGAGGTGATTTCCCATCTCACCGCGTTCGCCGCCCTGCCGACCAGCGCCGGAACCAGCATGACCGGGTTGCGCTCTCCCGTCAGCGCGCGAATGCGCTGAAGGCGCATGCGGGTGATGTAGAAGGGCCGCTTGGCTAGGGCAACGTCCGCCGCGTCGATGATGCCGACGAAGGCGACGGTATCGCCGCCATCCTGCAACTGCCTGGCCATTTCAAAGGCTATGACGCCCCCGGCGCAGAGGCCCGCCAGCAGATAGGGGCCGTTGGGCTGCGCCGTCTTCAGGCGCTCGATATAGTTGGCGGCCATTTCGCTGATCCGGGTATGCGCGAAACCGCCGTCGGCCGTGCGAAGCGGTTCGATGCCGTAGATCGGACGCGAGCGGTCCAGCCGCAACGCCAGGCCGCGATAGAGCAGCGTCTCCCCCAGCCCGTCATGCACGAAGAATATCGGCGTCAACGCGCCGCCCTGCCGAATGACGACCAGGTCGCGTCTTGCCGGAACAGCCTCCTCGCGAGGGGCGCTGCTCTCCTCTTCCGCCGGCGCCGGCGTGGGGTCGATCTCCCGCGCCAGCGCCATCACGGTCGGCGCGTCGAGCAGCGCGGCCAGGGGGACGCTCTTTCCGATTCTCTTGCGAAGCCGGTTGATGAACTGGACCGCCAGCAGCGAGTGACCGCCAAGGTCGAAGAAATTATCCTCGCGCAGGATCGGGTCGACGCCCAGCAGGTCGGTCCAGAGTTCGGCGATCACCTGCTCCATGGCGGTGGCCGGCGCACTGCCTTCGCCCTCCCGCCGCTCGACCTGCGCCTGCGGCTTCGCCGAACGATGCGGCTCACGCAGGCGGTTGATGGTTGCGCGAAGATCGTAGGGGGAGATCAGGACATGCGACCGGGGCCGACCGGCCAGCAACTGGTCGATCACCCGGATGCCTTCCTCGGGTAATATTCCTTCGAGCGCGGCATCCTCCCCGTCCGCCACCGGCTGGGCAATCGGGGGCTGGCCCTGTCTTTTCGCCATCGCCGACGGGTCGGAAATGCGCATCATCGTAAATTCGCTGATCTCCACCAGCACCCTGTCCGATGGATCGGCGATCGTGATGTCGAAGGTCGCGGTCGCGCCTGACGCCTCGGCATGGAAGCGGTGGCGGATGTGGCTGACGATCGTGGCGGGTAGCGGCGCGTGGACGGCCATCCAGCGGTAGGAAAAGGGAGCGAAGAAGTCGCGCCTGGGATCATAGCCGTCGATCAGCATCTGCGCCCCGGCGGTCGCCAGATCGAGCAGGGCGGGATGGAGCAGGAGCGAGTCGCATTCCCCGGCGAACGCGGGATCGAGCGACAGGTGGAGCAGGGCTTCATCGCCGTTGCGCGCGACCCGCCGGACATTGTCCCAGCGCGGGCCGAACCGGAGCACGGCGCTGGCTTCGCTGCCCCTTCCCACGACCGCCGAACAGCGGGTCATCAGGCCATCCAGATCCAGCGGCGCTGACTGTTGGGCCAGAGGGTGGGCGCAGCAATAGCCCATCGCATGTTCCACCCACTCTCCCGCCGCGCCCAGTTCTCGTCCCAGAACGACGAAGCGCCAGTCGCTGCCCGCGCGGCGGCGCAGATGGACCCGCAATTGACGCGCCGATCCGTCGCGGACGGCGAAGGGCGTCAGGAAGGTAACGTCGGACAGGGTGATGGGCAGCGGGTCGACCAGCCCATAGGCGGCGCGCGCCAGTTCCAGATAGCCCGTCCCCGGCAGCAGCGCGCCGGTGCCGGCGAGCCGATGCTCGTCCAGAACCCAGTGGGTTTCGGGCGAGAGGGTCGCGGACACGACATATTCATCCGCCGACAGCTTGTGGAGCCGTTCCAGGAACGGATGGTCGACGGCCTCCCCCTCTCCCACATCGTCGGGCAGGCCGGCCGCGACATTCACCGCCCGGCTGAGTCCCGCCGCCATGCCGATCTCCCGCCATTGGGTCCATCCGACGGACATGACCCGTGTGACGGGATCGTCGCGCCGGGACTGGGCATAGGCATCCAGAAAGGCGTTGGCGGCGGCATAGTCGGCCTGCCCCGGCATTCCCGCCAGCGCGCTGACGGAGGAGAAAAGCATCATGAAGTCGACCGGGTGGCCGCGCAGCGCGGCCTCCAGCGCGAGCGTGCCCTGGACCTTGGGCCTGAGCACGGCCTCCATCGCTGGACGAGTGCGGTTTTCGAGCAATCCGTCGTCGAGCACGCCGGCGGTATGGAACAGCCCCGTGATCGGCCCCAGCGTCTCGACCACGCTGCGGATCGCTCGGCGCAGGCTGTGGCTGTCGGCGACATCGGCCACGAACAGGGCGACCGTCGCGCCGCTCGCCTCCAGCGCAAGGACCCGCTGCATCCTGTCCTGCACGTCCTTCGCCGCCAATCCGCTGGCGAGAAGATCCTGCCACTGGTCGCGCGGCGGCAGCGCCGTCCGGACCAGAAGGGCGATGCGCGCGCCTTTCGTTTCCGCCAGATGCCGCGCGATCATCAGCCCCAGGCCGCCGAGGCCGCCGGTGATGAGGAAGACCGCGCCCTCTTCGACGATCGGCGCGGACGGGCCGTGCTCGCTCTTGTCGACCGCGCCGGGCTGATAATCCAGCACCCAGCGCTCGCCGCCCCGGTAGCAGATCGGCCTTGCCTCCCAGGGCCCGGCCAATTCCGCCAACAGAGCCTCGGCCAGTTCCTCCTTCGCGCGGCGGTTGCCCGGCGCGGGCGACGCTACGTCGATACAGCGGATATGCGTCTTGGGATATTCGGTCGAAATCACCGGGGCGGCCCCGATGGCCGTCGCCTTGGCAGGCATCAATCGGTTTTCCTGCACGATCCGCTGGGCATGATCGGTGATGAGCGCGAGGGCGACGGGCGCATCGCTCTGCCGCGCCAGTTCCGGCGCAAGGGCGGTGAGGCTGTAGAGGCCGAGGTCGAGCAGCCGGTCCGTGGCGACGTTGCGCCCCTTCGCGTTGCCGGTCAGCAACCAGCAATGGAAGATTTGCGAGGGCATCCGCCCTTCCGCGCTCAGACAGTCGAACAGATGGGCATAGTCGCCCGCATGGGCGGGGTCGACGCTGAACATATCGGGTGAAAGGCGGTGGAAGCGGCTGCCCGGACGGACGATCACGACGTCCCGCCCGTCGCTCCGAAGCCGTGCGGCGATGGATGCGCCAAGGCCTGTATCATCCTCCAGAACCAGCGCCGGGCCGTCCCCGATCCCGGCGTGCGGCCGAGGCGCGCGGGTCCAGACCGGCTCGAACTGCCAGTCCTGCGTATCGGCCCGCCGCGTCAATGCCTCCCCATCCTCCGGCGACATGAGCGACAGGGCGCCCGGCTCTATCCAGTGCCTTTCCCGATCAAAACCATAGGTGGGCAGGGGAAGCCGCAGCCGCTGCTGGCCGGACCAGAAGCCGTCCCAATCGAGCGTAACGCCCGCCGCCCAGAGTTGGCCGACCGAGTCGAGCCAGAAGGCATCGTCGGCGATCTTCTGATCGGGGTGCCGCAGCGAGCTGACGACGGGCTGCTGCCGCGCGCGATCGGGATGCTGCCGGGCAAGGCTCGCCATGCTGCGGCCGGGACCGATCTCCAGCAGTAATTGGTCGGGATCGTCCAGCAGGCATTTGAGGCCGTCGGTGAAGCGGACCGTTTCACGCAGGTGCCGGACCCAGTAATCGGGATCTGTGACATCGCGCGCGGAAGCCCAGTCGCCCGTCAGGTTCGAGGCGAAGGGTATCCGGGGCGCTTTCAGCGGGATCGACTGCATCAGCGCGCGAAATTCCGGCAGGATTGGATCGAGCATGGCCGAATGGGCCGCGACCGAGATGCGGACGGGCTGCGCCTCGATTTCCCCACTTTGCAGCGCCTCATGGAAGCGGTCGACCGCATCGGCCGGTCCGGACACCACGCACAGATTGGGCGCGTTGATCGCGGCGATCGCGAGTCCGGCGGGCAAGAGCGGCGCCAGTTCGCCTTCGCTCAGTGGCACGCTCAACATACCGCCGGCCGCCGTCGTCTCGAACAACCGGCCCCGCGCGGCGACGATGCGCAGCCCGGCTTCAAGGTCGATGACGCCGGCGATGTGCGCGGCCGCATATTCTCCCGAACTATGCCCGATCATGCCGGTGGGATTGACTCCCAGCGACATCCACAGGCGCGCCAGCGCGGTCTGGATGATGAACAGGGCCGGCAGCGCGACCGAGGGCCGGGCCATCTCCACCGCCGCCTGGTCGCGATCGGCAGGGACGGGGAACAGCCAGCGGCGGATCTGCCCGATGCCTATGCGCTCGGCCAGCGCGAGCGCGCTGTCCACCGCCTCGCGAAACAGCGGCTCCGTGTCGTACAGACCCCGGCCCATGTCGACATGCTGTGGCCCGGCGCCGCAGAAGAGGAAGGCCACCGGCCGGTCGGTCACGCAGGACGCGGGCGCGGCCCCAGTCGACCCCTCACCGTCCAGCTTTGCGATGGCGTCGGCCATGTCCTCCGCCACCACGAAGCGGCGGCGGGCAAGCGGCTGCCGCCCGATGCTGAGCGTATAGGCCGTATCCGCGAGGCTGGCCGTCCTGTCCGCGTCCAGATGCTCGCGCAGCGCAGCACCCGCATGGGCCAGCGCAGGATCGGACCTGGCGGAGAGCAGCAGCAACTGGCGCGGCCGGCTGGGGCCGCTCGCCATGCGCGGGGGCGCCTGCTCCAGCACGAGATGCGCATTGGTTCCGCCCACGCCCAGCGAGCTGACGCCGGCGCGCCGGGGCCTCGAGTCCGCCATCCAAGGTCCGTGCGCGCCTTGCACGAAGAAGGGGCTGTCATTCAGCGCGCAGGCCGGATTGGGCGCGGCATAGTTGAGCGTCGCGGGCAGTGCGCCATGGTGCATCGCCAGCGCGACCTTGATGACGCCGGCGACGCCGGCCGCCGTGTCGGTATGGCCGATATTGGCCTTCACCGAACCGATGGCGCAATAGCCGACGCGGTCGGTGGACTGGCGGAAGGCGCTGGTCAGCGCAGCGACCTCGATAGGATCACCGACCGGCGTGCCGGTGCCATGCGCCTCGACATAGTCGATCGTGTCCGCGTCGACGCCGGCTATCGCCAGCGCCTCAGCGATCACCTTCGCCTGGCCGTCGACGCTGGGCGCCAGATAGCCGACCTTGCCCGCGCCGTCATTGTTGATCGCCGATCCGCGCAGCACGGCATAGACATGGTCCCCGTCCGCGAGAGCGTCGGCCAACCGACGCAGCACGACGACGCCGACGCCGCTGCCGAACACCGTCCCCTGCGCGTCCGCGTCGAACGGCCGGCAATGGCCGTCGGGCGAGAGTATCTCCCCCTCCTCATACAGATAGCCCTGGCGGTGCGGCAGCTCGATCGATGCTCCGCCGGCCAGCGCCATGTCGCACTCGCCGTTGAGCAGGCTTTGCGCCGCCATATGGATCGACACGAGCGAGGTGGAGCAGGCGGTCTGTATATTGATGCTCGGCCCCTTGAGGTCGAACAGATAGGAGACGCGGGTGGTCAGGAAATCCTTGTCGTTGCTGGTGTGGCGCAACAGGAACAGGCCGACGTCGCGGACCAGCCTGGCGTTGGTCAGAAGATTATAGGGCATATAGGCATTATGGCCGGAACCCGCGAACAGGCCGATCTCGCCCTTGAACCGCTGCGGCGTGTGGCCCGCATTCTCAAGCGCTTCCCACGTGCATTCCAGAAAATGGCGATGCTGGGGGTCCATGATCGCCGCGTCGCGGGGGCTGAGGCCGAACAGCCCCGCGTCGAAACATTCCATATCCTCCAGCGGCGCGCCCGCGCGCACATAGCCGCCCTTTCGAAGCAGCCCGGGGTCCACGCCTGCGGCGATAAGCGCGTCTTCGGAGTAGCGCTCGATCGCCTCGCGGCCTTCGCTCAGCAGCGACCAATAGGCTTTGAGGCCCCGCGCCTGCGCGAAGCGGCAGGACATGCCGACGATCGCGACCGCATTGTCCAGCCCGTCATCGGGATCGAAACTTCCGGCATTGGGATCATGATACATGGGTTCAGTTCCGTATGAGGACGCGCGTGGCGCTTCTGCGTTGCAGGGCCGCGCGGCGATCACGCGCCCTGTCCTGCCCTTCCTGCCCGGCGGCCGGTTGATCGCCGGACCCCGACAGATGGGCGCTGAGGGCCGCGACGGTGGGAAAGCGGAAGATGTCGGTAAGGCCGATCGGCCGATCCACCAGCGCGCAAAGCCGGCGGTGCAACTGGACCGCTAGAAGCGAATGGCCGCCAATATCGAAAAAATTGTCGGCCGGGCGGATATGGGGCAGTTGCAACAGATCCCGCCAGATCGACATGACCTGCGCCTGCATCGGGCTGGCCGGCTCGATGCAGCCATCGTCGGCATTGGCGGCCAGGGGCGACGGTGCTAGCTGGGAATCGGCGGCGGGAAGGGCCGCGCGGTCGATCTTGCCGTTCGGCGTGCGCGGCAGCGCATCCAGCATCATGAAGGCGGACGGCACCATGAAGTCGGGGAGCCCGGCTCGCAGATGGTCGCGCAGCATGTCGGCGTCAGGCGTGACGGGACCCTTGGCCGACAGATAGGCGACCAGCCGGGTGACGCCGCCTCCGCCGCTCGCCACCACGACGACCTCGCGCACCTGCGGATGATCGGCGAGCGCCGCCTCTATCTCCCCCAGTTCGATGCGATAGCCGCGAATCTTCACTTGATGGTCGAGCCGCCCCAGGAACTCCAGCGTGCCGTCGGCGCGCTGGCGGGCAAGGTCGCCGGTGCGGTAGGCGCGTCCCTCCGACCGGACCGGATCGGCGATGAAGCGCTCGGCCGTCAATTCTGGCCGGCCAAGATAGCCGCGCACGACCCCCGCGCCGCCGATCACCAGTTCGCCCGGCGTGCCCGGCCGCACTAACTGCATCCGGCGATCGAGGATATGGATCTGCTGGTTCGCCAGCGGCCGCCCCAGCGGGGGCGCGTCCTTGCCGCCTTCCAGCGCATGGACCGCCGACCAGATGGTCGTCTCCGTCGGCCCATACATGTTCATCACCTGCCCGCCGACCAGCGACGTCAGATCGGCGGCGAGTTGCGGCGGAAACGCTTCTCCGCCGACCATCTTGCAGCGCAGTCCCGCCAGTTGCCGGCGCGACGGCTCATAAGCCGTCAGCATCTGCGCGAGGGAGGGCGTGCATTGCAGGTGAGTCACGCCATGGCGGGCGATCAAGTCGGGCAGGCTCATCTCCTGCGCGTCCGTCGCGTCCGCCACGCGCCGGCGCACCTGGTCGAGCAGCGGGAGGCTGTCCAGCGCCACATCGGCGGGAATGCCGAAGTCGATAAGGCAGCCGATCTCGTCTACCCCGGCGCCGCGCACCTGTTCGGCGATGCGCGCGCAATCCTCCACCGTGCCGAACAGGCCGCTCGTCTCGAAATACCGCTCGAACGCATGGTCGAGCAGCGCGTCCGTCTCCTCGGGGCTGAGGTCGGCCAGGTCCACCTGGTCGGATACCCCGCCGCCCGGCGGACGCTTGAACGCTGGAAACGACCAGGCATATTGCTTGAGCAGGCTGGTCGAGGTGCGCAGATAGTCGATCAGCGGCTGGCGGACGATCGCGCGCACCGCCTCCCGGTCCCTGCCGACGAAACTGTGGAGCATCAGCGTGACATGGCCGTCCCCGGCATGTCCGGCTTCGGCGCGCGCCTCGCGGTAGATGGCGATCTTCCCGGCCACCTCCTCGACGCTTTGTCCCAGCAAATGGGTCAAGACCGACGCGCCGGCCCGGCCCGCGGCGGCGAAGCTCGCCGGATTACCCGCCGTGGTGATCCAGAAAGGCAGGTCGGGCTGGACCGGGCGCGGATAGGCGGACAGCGCCACCTCCTTGCCGAGCGGGCCGGGGAAACTGCGCGCCTCCCCGCGCCATAGCGCCCGCACGTCGGCGATGGACCGCATCAGCGCGCCTTGCTTGTCCGCGAAGGCGTCCGTGTTGAGGACGAAGTCGTCGGGCTGCCATCCGGCCGCGAAGGCGATCCCTACCCGGCCGTTCGACAGATTGTCGACCACCGCCCATTCCTCGGCGACGCGGAGCGGATGGTGCAGCGGCGCGACGACGCTGCCCGCCCTGATGCCAATCCGCGACGTCACGGCGGCGATGGCGGCGGATGTCACCGACGGATTGGGATAAAGGCCGCCAAATGCGTGGAAATGCCGTTCAGGCGTCCAGATCGCGGCGAAGCCATGCGTGTCGGCGAAGCGCGCGCCGTCCAGCAGAAGGCGATACTGGTCCGCGCCGCTGGCGCCGTCGGCGCTGGCGAAATAGAAGAGGCTGAAATCGATCGGCCGGTCCATGACCCGCGCCGGCACGTCCCCGCGCACTTCCCGGTCCGTGGCGATGACGACATGATAGCCGCGCGTCAGCGGCCAGCAGAGTTCGAGGACCGAAATGTCGAAGCTGAGGCTCGTGACCGCCAGCCACACACCCTCGGGTTCCAAGGTGCGATCCATGCCCGCGAAGAAATTAAGGACGTTGCGATGTTCGACCATCACGCCCTTGGGCTTGCCGGTCGAACCGGAGGTATAGATGACATAGGCCAGATCATGCGGCGCCGCGCCGCCGTCGAAAGCGGTGGCCGGCAAGGCGTCGAGCCGCGCGCGCAGATCGTCCATGCAGAGGATGGCGGCCCGCGAGGACGGAACCGCGTCCGCCAGCGAGGACTGGGTCACGACCACCGTCAGCCCCGAATCCTCGATCATGTGCGCCAGCCGGTCGCGCGGATAGGCGGGGTCCAGTGGGACATAAGCGCCGCCCGCCTTATGGACGCCAAGCAGCGCGACCACCACGTCCACCGATCGTTCGAGATAGATGCCGACCAGCACGTCCGGGCCCACGCCCTGCTCGGCCAGATGACGCGCCATCTGGTTGGACCGGGCGTCGAGTTCGGCATAGGTGAGCGACTGGCCGCGCGAGGTCACCGCCGTCCGGTCGGGCGTGCGCGCGGCCTGTTCGACGAACAGCCGGTGGATGCCCGCGCTTTCGCGCAGCGGCGCGGCGGTCGCGTTCCATTCCTCGACCACGCGCGTCCGCTCCGCCGACGAAAGCAGCGACAGGGTTCCGAGCGGCTGGTCGGGATCGGCCTCCGCCGATTGCAGCAGGACGACCAGGCCGAGCCACAGATCCTCGGCATCGGCCGTGCTCAGCCGGTCGGCGTCGAAGGACCAGCGACAGGCGGCGCCGTCTTCCTGGATAGTGACGGTCAGGGCGGCGGGCATCGGCCGGGCGTCCTCCAGCGACCGGACCATCTGGACCGCGATTGGATAATCGGGCGCGCCGCCGCGCAGTTCCGGGCAGCGGCCGATCAAGTCGCGCCCGATCCCTATCCGCTTGTGCAGGCCGCGCAGCTCGCCCAGCACCGCTTCCTTGTGGGTCGCGAGCGGCAGGGTCCAGTCGACTTGCAAGCGCATCGGCAGACAAGGCAGGAACCATTGCTCCACCCCCTCCAGCCGCGCCACATGGACGGGATCGCTATAGGCGATCTCCACCATGTCCCGGTCGGCGACGCGCGCCAGACAAGCGGTGAAGGCGGCCAATATGTCCCTGCCCGACCAGCGTCCCGGCACGTTGCGGTCCTGAACGACTTGGGCGTCCAGTCTCTCTGCCGCCGGGGCCTGAAAGTGCGGCAACTGGAGCGGATCGCGCGCGGCGAGACGCTTTCGCCACCATGCCTCATAACGACCAGCCGCGGCGTCCATCTCCCCCAGCGCCCGCTCCCGCTCATCATCGAGGATCAGGAATGTCGCGCCCGGCAGGGCATCCGGCCGGGTGATCGGCCTGCCCTCGAGATCGGCGACCCGCAGGAGGCGAACATCCCGGTCCCCGGTCGCGACGATGCAATCGGGGTCGTTGGCGATCAGGGTGCCGGGCTCCGCGCCGGACCGGCTATCGAGGATTTCGATTTGCTGAATCGCAAGAGCCTGGCCGCCCAGCATCGCCTTGGGACCGGGGAGCGGGCTATGGTGGCTGCCGAAATCGAGCGCCGAGACGAGCCGCGCGATCGCCTCGGCCGGGGCGCGCCAGTCGATCATGGCCGCCGCCGCCGGGCGATCGCCGCGCCCGAAAAGGCGCTCCGGCGATACCGCCTGCGGGATCGCCCGCCGGATGTGCATGTCCATGTCCGCCGCGATCCGACCGAAGCTGCGCAGCCCGGCCTCGAAACATTTCATGTTGAGCGAGACCGCGCTTTCCCCGGCTTCGATGTCGATCGTTTCGCTCGCCAGGATCGCGCCGCCGTCGATCGCCTGCGTCATCAGATGCCAGGTGATGCCATGCCGCCGCTCGCCCGCCAGCAGCGCCCAGACCGGCGTGTTGAGCCCGGCATAGGCCGGCAGCGGGCCGTCGTGGAAATTGATCGCGCCGTGACGCGCCAGCGCGATCACCTCGCTCGGCAGGACCGACAGGTTGGTGATGCTGAACAGATAATCGACCGCGCCGATCCCGGCGTCCAGAAGATCGCTGGCCCGGTCGAACAGAGGCAATCCGCCGCGCCGCGCCCAATCGGCGGCGGGGCCACGGCCGGCGACGACGGCGACGATCTCATGATGCCTGTCCTGCAACAGTTGCGCGCAGGCGACCAGCAGCGTCTCGTTCCCGATCAGCACCGTCCGGGGACGAACCGGTCCCGGGCCGTCGATCCGGTCCAGCGCCGAGGTCGATATGAACCCGCCGAAATCCTGCCTTGCCGATCCGTCCATGGCGTTCTCCTTGTGCAGCACCGTAAGGGAGGGGAGGAGGCGGGCGCTATTTCGACAACCCGGTAGGCAGATTTGGGAGGGTGATTGGGCCGCCCGATCAGGCCGGCTATTTATATTCGATCAGGCGCCGACGCTTGCGCAGATAGTCGATCTGCCCCTGCATGTGCGGCAGCTTGCCAAGCGTGAGAAAGCTGGCCTCCAGCGGCCCGTGGCGCAGGCATATCCTTGCCCATAATATGGGCCACAGCACCCATAGCAGCGGCAGCGCCCAGGCGCAGTTGCTCGCGACCTGCCGCCACAGGGTCAGATTGCCTTGGCCGCGCCGCACGAGCGCCTCCGCCGTCGCATAGCCGCTCCGCCGGTTTCGCTGCCACCATTGGCTGAAGCGAGTCATGGCCGCGTCGTGCAAGGTCATGTCCCGGTCGATCCGCCGGATGCGCCAACCCTTTTGCCGGATGCGGTGGCACAAGTCCGGCTCCTCGCCGGCGATCAGTTCGGGTGCGAAGCCGCCGACCGCCAGGAAGGGCTCCAGCCGGAACAGCGCGTCGCCGCCCACGGTCGGCGCGATGCCGACGGGCGTGTCCCATTCCTTGTCGCACAGCTGGTTATAGCGGCTTTCCTGCGGAAAGCGCTCCCGCCGCCTGCCGCATACCGCCGCCAGATCGGCCTCCGCCCGCATCGCCTCCAGCGCGGCGGAAAGCCAGCCGCCGACCAGTTCGCAGTCGCCGTCGATGAAATGGACATAGGACAGGTCGGGAAAATGCTCGCGGAGCGCCTCGACCCCGGCATTGCGCGCCCGCGCCGCCGTGAAGGGCTTGGCGGGATCGAGCTGGACGACATGCAGGCCCTGCGCGCGCGCCAGCGCGACGCTGCCGTCCACGGAGCCTGAGTCCACATAGATGGCGCGCCGCGTCTCGCGCAATACGCTCGCGATGCAGAGCTGGAGCCGCTTGCCTTCATTGCGTCCGATGATGACGAAGCCGACATCGGCGACCGTCTGCGAGACCTGCGGAATGGCGATCATGGCGCACGCTCCGTGCGGACCCATTGCCTTTGCCGGCGCGTGACGAACTGGGCAAAGATCGGCAGCTTCCAGATGATATAGCGGACGCACGCCCCGATATCGCGCGCCGGCAGCAGCCCGCGCCCATGGCGCAGCCATGCGGCGAGCAGCCCCGCCGCCAGCGCAAGATCGCATGCCAGCAACAGGAGGACGGGCGTCGCGAGACCCCCGACGATCACGCCCGCGCATGTCGTCACGGCGGCTATCAGGAGGAGGAGCACGGTGGGCGGAACGATCTGGTCCAGCGCCAGAAAGATCAATCGCGGCCGTCCGGACAGCGCGGCCCAGAGCAGGCGCGGCACGAAGATGCGCATCGACTGCATCATCCCATGCTCCCATCGCCGACGCTGGCCGGCCGTGCCTCCTTGAGAGCTAGCCCCGCTGAGGAAGGTCACACGCTCTTCGAAGGTCACGTGCGTTCCGGCCAGAAGCAGGCGCAATCCCATGTCGAGATCCTCGACGAGCGAGTCGTCGGACCAATTGATGCCCTCGAATATGGCCACGGGAAACGCCATGCCGGACCCTTGCAGCAGCGCCGCACCCGTCAGCCTCCGCAGCGCGATCTGGCGGACCAGATTCTTGACCATGAAGGCGAAGCAGGACATCCGCACGACCGGGGTGGCCCCGGGCGGCGGGACAAGCAGATAGGCGCCCTGAACGACGGAGCCGCGTGCCGCCGACGCGGCCGCCAGCCGTGCCAGAGCGCCGGGTTCGGGCGAACAGTCCGCATCGACGATCAGGACGACAGCCGGACCGGCGCTCCGCCAGAAGGGTTCGCGAGTCATGAAGGCGCGCCCATATTCCAGCGCATGGCTCTTGCCGCGAAGGGTTGGGTCATGCCGCTCGATCACCCATGCGCCGAGCCGCCGGGCGATCGCCGCCGTGTCATCGGCGCAGTTGTCGGCCACCACGAGCAGCCGGTCGCACGGACGAAGCTGCGCCAGCACGTCCGCGACGGACCGGCCGATCCCGGCGGCTTCGTCGTGTGCGGGCATCAGCACCATGAAGGGCGGAGCGGCCGACGATTCCGCTCCCCGTCCCGCCGGCGTGCCGACGAAACATTCGAGCGCCAGCACGCCGACGGGAATCGCCACGCCGAAGCAGACGAGCCAGAGAAGCATCGTGATCGTTCCATCCTTTCGCAAGCGGGAGAAGGCAGGTCGCGCGTTCAGCCGACCCTGCGGCGCTGCAATATCGGGGGCAGCCAATCGGCTTTCAGATGGTGGAGCATGATCTGCCAGTCGCGCTTGTCGCTGGTGCCGGGGCGACGGCGGAAGTCGGTCGTGCGCTCGATCCCCGGGCGCTCGACTGGCGCGGCCGTATAATAATAGGTAGCGATCGAGCGTCGGGCGCGGTCGGGGGGACAAAGAAGCGGATCGGGATGGCCGTGAAAAGTGTCACGGGCCGTGTTGAAGATCACGGCGCGGCCCAAGACCGGCAGGACCTTTTGCCGGGCCGCCTTCATATGACGGTCCCATAGTTCGAGGGCCCCGCCATATTCCTCCTCCCAATCCTCGTTCAGGTAGATGAGCAGGTTGAGGCGGCGATCGAGCTTCATGACGTCGTGATGCGGGAAGTCCGCATGGATGCTGAGATGCCCGCCCCGCTTGATCTCATGCAGGCCCGCGCCCGCATGATAGGGATCGGGGATCAGCCCCTCGATCCCCGTCAGCTCGGACAGGAAGGCGAGAAATGCGCGCGAGTTGAGTTCCGCGAACAGCATGCGCGTGGCGAGACCCTCGCACTGGTCAGGCCGGAACTGGAACTTCAATCGCTCCTGGTCGCGATGGAAGCAGCTATGCGTCGCGCTGTCGGGAAATTCCGCCTGCACCTGGCGCAGCACATCGGCGTCGAGGAAATCGTCCATGACGATGTGGGGAAAGGGGGCCGCGTCGCGATAGCCCGCGGCCAGCCGCTGCCCTGCGGCGCTGCACTGGTCGAAGTCGAAACTCCTGTAACCGCCGTTCCCGGCAAAGCTGAGCAGCGCCATGGTCCCCCCTCGCGCATCTGCGGCCAGCCTGTGTCCAGCGCTGGTCCGGATTCGTAAGACGGCGTGAATAGGCGCTCTGGAAGGCGGCGGGGCAAGACATGGAAATCCCCTTGGGAGTTCTCATGATCGACACGCCTGATCCTTCCCGAATAGATATGTCCTGCTCAATCAGCGGAGGCGTTTCGGGTGCATCCACGCTCATGTTCACCCGATCGGCCGTCGCCGGCCGGCGCCGAAGATCCTGTCGGCCACGCGCGGGCAGGCCGATGAGACAGGAAGGTCTTTCGCTTCCCGGTCTGCCCATGCCGAACAGAGACGGGCTTTGGCGGCGGCTGGTCGGCCTGGCGCGCAAGGACACCAACATCGTCGTCCTGTTCGTCATCATCAACAACCTGCTGCGCGCGGTCAGCAGCGTGATCCTGACCCGGTTGCTGATGCCCGAGGTGTTCGGCATATCCGGCATCCTCTCGTCCATCGCCTTCACCGCCGCGATGGTGTCGGACCTGGGCTTCCAGACCTTCGTCGTCCGCCACGAGGATGGCGACAAGCCGCGTTTCCTGGACACGATCTGGACGATCGCGCTGCTGCGGTCGGCGGCGCTCACGCTGCTGCTGATGCTGCTTGCGCAGCCCATCGCCACGATGCTGGACAAGCCGGAACTGGCGCCATTGATCGCGGGCTATTCCCTGACGTTCGCGATCGACGGACTGGCGTCGCTGACGCTGCTGACGGCGCTTCGCAACCGGATGATCCTGCGCCTGTCGCTGCTGGAGCTGGCGGTCGCCATCCTGCAGATCGCCGTGGCCACGCTGCTTGCCTATCTCTGGCGCAATCCCTGGGCCATTATTGGGGCATTGCTCGCCAGCGCCGCTTTCAAATCGCTGCTCAGCTATCTGATGTTCAGCGATTCGGTTCGACGCCTCGCATTCGATCGCAACTATGCGCATGATCTCTGGCGTTTCGCCCGCTTCGTCACGGGGTCCAGCATCATAACGCTGCTGCTGATGCAGAGCGACAAGCTGCTTTTCGCGCGGCTAATGCCACTCGACGCGTTTGGATTCTATATCCTGGCGGGTAATCTTGCGTCCGGAGCGCTCGCCTTCACCAGCGCTTATTCGAGCCGCGTCCTTTATCCTCACTATGCGCAACTCTGGCGCGAGGGACGCGAGGATCTTCGGACGCATTTCTACGCCAAGCGCCGGCTGCCCTCGCTGCTCTACGGCTTTTGCACGGGCGGGCTGATCGGCTGCGCGCCGCTGGTCATCGCGATCCTCTACGATCCGCGCTATGCCGATGCGGCGCTCTATCTGCGCGTCCTGACGCTCACGCCCCTGTTCATGCTCGCGTCGAACGCCGCCAACGAGACGCTGGTGGCCACCGGGCGAATCCGCGCGACGTTCGAGGCCAATGTCGTGAAACTGCTGTGGCTCGCCCTCGCCGGTCCGATCGGCTTCGCGGCCGAAGGCGTTTGGGGCCTGGTCGTCGTCTTCGCCATCATGGAAGTGCCCGCGATGGCCTTCAAATGGATGCTGATGCACAGGATCGACCTGCTCGACATCAGGCAGGAAATGGCCTTCATCGGCGCGGGTTTCGCCGGCATGCTGGTCGGCGCGGCGGGCGACCTGCTGCTCTATCCCCTCTTCGCCTGAGCGGCCTCACCCTCTGGTCATGCCGCCGCCAGCACCGGGCTGTGAGGGCGGGACGATGCCCGCGCCTCGGCCCGGACGCTTCCCAGGAAGGCCGTTGATAGACCGAACAGGAGGAACACGAAGACGGCCGGCCGTGTGCCGAAGGAATTGAAGAACAGCATCTCCAGCGTCATGGCGAGGCAGGCGAAGAGAAATGTCGCGGCCTCCCGCATCTCATGCGTGCCCAGCATGGCCCGGCGCCTGCGCCAGATCGCGTGCATGTAATAGAGGAAGGGGGCGAGGAAGATCGCCAGCCCGCCTATCCCGGTCATCAGCAAAATCCAGATATAGGTGTTGACGAAGTCGATGATCCCCTCACCCTGGCGCAGATCGGCGAGCCTGATCTGGAGTTCGGGCACCGAATAGCCCAGGAGCGGCCTTTCGAGGAACACCTCCATCCCCCGGTCCAGAAGCATCCGCCGATAATCGGTGGAATCGCTGGAATCGCCCGACAGGCCGATGCTTTCCGACACGTTGGGGGACACGGACGCGGCCAGCAGCAGCAGGACGACGCCGGCGGCGACGACGGCCCCTTTCCTGATGACCGACAGAAAACGGCCGCGGAACAGCTCCGCCAGCACCATGCCCAGGATCAGCCCCACCCACGCCCCGCGCGACTGGGGGGCGAAAAGCCCCACCATCGTGACGACCAGCAGCAGCAGATGATGCCAGGCCGACCGGAAAAAGGCGCGGCAGAGCCACAGGCACAATATGCAGATGGCCAGCACCATGGCGGCCGAGGTCGGCTCCATAAAGGGGCCGGCCGCGCGCAGATAGCCCGCTCTCTCCTTGACGATCAGCAGCGTCGGCAGATGATAGTCGCTGTAGAGGACATTATAGATCGGCCAGCTTTTCCCGAGTTCGTAGAGGAGCAGGGTCGCCACCGTGACCGCGCCGCAGCCGATCCAGAGCATGGCGGCGCGCACCTCCTCCAGCGTCCGCACGCCCCGGCTGACGATATAGTAAGGCAGGCCGAGGTCTATCACCACGTTCGTCGAGGAGCGCAGCAAATTGGAGAAGCTGGTATCCCGCGCCAGTGCCGCGCCGATCAGCAGGATGATGGCGCAAGCGGCGACATCATGGTGGATGCTGGGCCGTGCCTTGCGCTTGTCGAGGAAGATCGCGATGCTCGCGCCCCAGGCTAGCGCGTCGAGCGTGCTGCAATCGAACAGCTTGAGCGGACCGATCATGACCGCCGTGTCCAACCCCGGCAGCAGCAGCAGGCTGAAGAGATAGACTGGGACGATCATGGCGAAGGAGCGGGCGATCAGCGGAACGCCGATTCCCAGCAGCGCGAACAGCAGCCAGATATTGCCGAGCGACCAGGCGAGCGTCGGCATCGCCGTCGCGATGACCATCGTGCGCCAGCCCATCGCGCGCCTATGCGGCGTCGTCAGGCAGAACAGGAACAGGCCGACCGCCGCCGCGCTGACGATCACGACATGGATGGCGGGCTTTATGGCAAGATAGGCTTCAACGAAGAGGCCGGCCAGGAGCAGCGCCAGCAGGACCGGGAACGCGATGCGCATCAGTGAAGCCTCTTGAGAAATTGCTGGACCGCCAGCATCTTGGGCGCCTCGGCGGGCGGTTGCCCGCCATATTCCAGCAAACCCCATGACCCATATTCCGAAATAGGGGTGGTCGAGGCGTAGAGGGCGAGTTCGCCGCCCATCTGCGCGTTCCAGCGATTGAGATAGCTGTCATAGACCACGCCCATGCGGGGGTCGCGCTGGATCGCGCGCGCCAGGGCCATGTCCTTGGTCACCAGATGCTGGCCGCCCTCATAGGTGATGAACCGCTTGCCATAGCGGCGCGCGACCATGCGATTGCGCTCGGCGAAGGCGAGGGCGTCGTCAATGGCGCGGGGCATGTGCGCGAATACCCGGTCGCTCTCGCCCGAACCATAGCCGTCGAGGTCGATCCAGATATAGGGCGCCGTCGCCAGCGCATCGACCCACGCGGCCGTGTCGCCATGGCCCAGAATGATGTCGGCAAGGGCCGGGTTGGCGTTCTGGCTTGCCGCCACGCGCACCAGCCGGTCCGGCCGGTCGGCAAAGACCTGAGTCCAAATCCGCATCGCCACCTGAATCTTCTGCGCGTAGCGGATCATTTGCGCGCGTCCCGGGTCGCCCTCGCCCAGTTTCATGGCAAGGCCTTCCCGCCTCGCCTGCTGCGCGGCGTCGAACATATCGTTCCAGATTTCATTGCCGAGTTCGACATAGACGGTCCGGCCGGGGTCGAGCCGCCGATGCACGAGTTGCGCGAAGGCGCGGATATAGTCCTGATCGGCGCGATAAGGCATCAGGAACCAGGGATCGGCGCCCGTGCGGTTGGCAAGGTCGATCATATCCTCGATCGACACGCCCATGGGACCCACTTGAGAACTGCTGTCCGGCCGCGTCCTCTCCGCCCAGCGCGCGGCTGCGTTGTCGTTGGTGCGCTGCCAATCGAGGAAGCGGATGAACGCGAACTGCTTGACGAAAGACAGGAAATCCGGGTGAAAACGCTCTCTCTCCGGCCGGGTCATTTCACGGCAGTCTATGGCGCGCACCGGGTCGGCGGCGTCGGTCCGCGTCAATTCGATCCAGGCCGCCTGCCCTTCTTCCCCCGTGGGCGTTAGGTCGAGGAGCAGGGATTGATCGCCCCGTTCGCGCACGCTCGCCACGCCGCCGGCCTCGATCCGCCCCTTGCCCGCATAACGGCAGCGCACCACGGTCGGTCGATAAGGGGCGGGCGGCAATATCAGGGGCCGTGGCGCGGTCTGTCCCGGCTTCAGCGAGACTATCCAGCCGCGCTCGTCAAGCTGATCGGCCGGAAAGACCGCCCACCCCCCGCCATGGGATGAAAACCATTCGCTCTGGCTGATGAGATTGGTGAAGACCTGCTGCCGGTTATAGGTCGCGGGGCCAAACAGGTTGATGCCGAGCTTCATCTTCTGGCGGACCGGCGCCTCTCCATTGCGGGCCTGTTCGCTCGCGGCCTCCGCCTTCGGCCCGGAGCCGGCCTGAAGAACAAGGCCGAGGCCCGCCGCCAGCACCAAAAGGGCCACCCCGGCAAAGGCGGCCCGCTTCAACAAAAGCAGTAGCAGCAGCGGAACGGAACCGGCATTGCCGCGCCCATCCCCTATCTTCCTGGCACGCGCGTCATGGCTGGGCATGGTCGCGGCGCCAGCGCTGTTCGATTGGGAATATCAGCGGGCCGTCGACCAAATAGCGTTTCCACATGCGGCGCGGGTTAGAGCCCAGGCGGAACAGCCATTCCAGGCCCATGCGCTGCATGACGACCGGCGCGCGCTCCTGGATGCCCGTCAGGAAATCCAGGCTTGCCCCGACGCAAAGCGCCACGCCAGTGGCGCGCCCGGCCTGCGCGACTCGATAGGCCAATATCTCCTGCTGCGGCGACCCGACCGCTAGAAAATGGTAGCGCGCGCCCGATTCCACCAGGAAGCGAACGGCCTTCGTCACCTCGACGGGATCGTGGATGAAGCCCATGGGCGGGTTGTAATGCCGCACGTCGCGCAGGCCGTAACGCTCGGCCAGCTGCGCGATCAGTTCGCTCCGGCCGCCCAATATGGCGATCCTGTCATGGGGCCGCACCACCTGCTCGAACATCTGCCGGGTGAGGTCGCTGCCCGGCACGACCGGCAGCGTGAAGCCGACCTTGCGCGCCAGCCGCGCCAATATCCGACTGTCGCACAAGGTCATCCATGCCGCCCGATAGGCCGGCCAAAGATCGGACCGCTGATGTTGCAGCCGGACGATGTGATCGACATTGGGCGTGACGATATAAGCGAAGGGCGCATCGGCGGGCCGCGCCTCGATCGCCTCGATGACGGAACCCGTTCCGCTCGCCGTGAAGGCGACGTCGATATATTCGACGCGGGTGGCATCGGGCCGCGCGTGGGTCGGCGACCAGCCGGCCGAAATGGGCGCCGCCGCGCCGCCAAAAGCTCGTTGGGCCATGGTCATGTCCGTTCAGCCTCTTCTAATCCTGCTCCCGATCGGCGAAGCCGCCCCTTTTTGGACTTGGCCCCGGAGCGTCCGTCCTCCGAACCCGATGCTGCATGGTAAGGGCGCGAGGCTCGGCAAATCTGCTCCCCAAATGCACTGGGGATTTTCCCCATCGTCCCGGCGGCACGGGTGGCCACGACGGGACGGCCCCTTCCCGCCCCCCGCGCCGTCCCTAATTTTCCCCACATCCAAGGCGGGAAGGACAAGGGCCAAGGGCAAGCAGCGAATGTCTGGGGTGTGCGCGCGCCGATAGCTTGGCGGCGACAGATCAGGGAGTCGACATTGTGTTCGCAAAGCGGGAACTGAATATCTGCCGGCAGCGCGAGAGCCGCCTGGGCCATGCCTGCCGAATGGCGGCCCTGGCCTTGCTGCTGGCCCCGGCGACGGCCGGCGCGCAGTTGGAGGCGGCGGCCGCCTCCGCGTCCTCCGCCGCCGTCAGCCGCTACAGCGTGAACGCGGGCGATGAGCTCGATATCTTCGTATGGGGCGAGGACAGGATGCAGCGGTCCGTGCGGGTCCAGCCGGACGGCACCTTCACCTTCCCGCTCGCGGGCACCATCAAGGCGCGCGACCGCAACGTGACGGACATCGCCACCGAAATCCGCGAGCGGATTTCCAACAATTACCGCTCCGCGCCGCCGGATGTGACCGTGACGGTGCGCGACGCGATCGGCATGCGCTTCTACATCGTCGGCAAGGTCCGCTCGCCGGGCAGCTATACCAGCGGCAGCGCGATCAACATCCTTCAGGCGCTCAGCCTTGCGGGCGGCCCGGCCGAGTTCGCGGACCTGAAAAACGCCGTCGTCCTGCGCCAGACGGTCGCGGGACAGGTCGTCGAGCCCATCCAGCTCGCGCGGCTGCTGAAGGGCGGCCGCGCGATGGAAGCCGGCACCCTTGGCAAGCCGTTGCCCGTTCTACAGAGCGGTGACGTCCTTGTGGTGCCATGATGGGTTCGGCCTGTTACGCATATTGGCGGGCTCCACAGCGGCTGCGGCGACGGCAATGGCCGTTCCTCAATCCATGGCCCAGCCCCGCATGCAATTGGCTGTCGACCAGAGCGTCTTCCTGTCCGAAAACCCCTTTCTCGTTACAGACGAGGACCCTGGATCTTCAGCGCTGGAGGTCGCTGTCAGGCCACGGCTCGACTGGCAGGTCGGCCATGCGACGGCGCTCGAAGTCGAAGGAGCCGCGCGGGTGCGCCGCTATCAGCGTCGCTATGGTGATTTCGTGACCGGCCGGGTCGACGCCACGGTCCGACACCGCGACAGCGAATATCTCTCCCTGCGCGGCATCCTGCGCTATGCCAGGGAACTGCCGACCGACGCGCTGACGGGCAGCCTGGATGCCGCGCTCGACACGCGCAGCGTGCGTGAGACGCGCTCGGCCAGGGCCGTGGCCGAATGGTCGCCCGATGCGGTCACGATGGTGAATGCCGGCGTGGGCGCCATGCGGACGCGCTATCCCGGTTCGCTGCTGCTCCAGACCGCCGACGCCTATGATTTTTCCATCGACGCCTCGAAACGATTGAGCGCCCGCACCAGGATCGGCCTTCAGGGGCAGGTTTCGGTCAGCAAAAGCGACGAGCTGGGTTCGCGCGCCGCCAAGTCCATTCAGCTCACCGCCCGGCGGAAACTCTCCGAAACATGGCGCGCCGATGTCGGGGCGGGCGTGGAATGGGCGGGCACGCCGCAGCAGCCCGGCGGCGGCAATGGCCGCGAACGGCCGCGCTTCACGGGTTTGGGGACGCTCTGCAACGAGTCCGTCCGTTTCCTGCTATGCCTGTCGGCGGCGCTGCGCAGCGAAGTCAGCGCCCTTACTGGCCTGCGCCGCGAATGGACGCTTGGCGCCGACGCCGACCTGCGCCTTAGCGAATATGGGACGCTGTCCCTGACCGGCGACTATCGAAAGGCGAGCGGCGGGCCGACGCCGATCGACCTGTTTCGCCTTTCAGCCGCCTATGAGCATAGGTTGAGCCAGCGGATCTCGCTGACGGGCGGGGTCGATTATCTGCGCCGCAGCGCAGCCGACAGCGGCCGGATCGGCGCCGCCATCGCCCATGTCACGCTGACTTTCAGAGGACTTCGCCCATGACGACGCAAACGCTGGAGCCCGAAGGCCTTGGCATCTATCCGGCCGAGCTGCTGGCCATGCTGTACCGGCGGCGCTACTGGCTGATCGCCCCCATCATCGCGGGCCTGCTGGTCTCCATCCTGCTGATCGTGACACAGGAGCCGATGTACAGGTCATCGACGACGCTGCTGATCGAAACGCAGACCATTCCCACCAGCGTCGTCGCCTCTCCCCTGACCGACATCGCGAACGAACGGATCGGCAAGATCGAGCAGCAGATCAAGAGCCGGGACAATCTGACGGCCCTGATCTCCCACCACGGGCTCTATCGCGAAGAGCGCGAGACAACGGCCCTTCCCAACGTCCTCGACATGATGCGCCGCGCGATCAAAGTGGACCTAGTGGGCGCCGATCAGGGCGCGTCGGGCCAGGGGAACACCATCGCCTTCACCCTGTCCTTCACTTATAAGGACGCGGCCGTGGCGCGCGCGGTGACGGCCGACCTCACCCATATGTTCCAGGTGGAGGACAAGCATTTCCGCACGACGCAGGCCACCGGGACCGCCGCCTTCCTCGGCCGGCGCGCCGACGAGCTGCAGCGCCAGCTCACCGGGCTAGAGAATAAGCGGCGCGACATAGAGGCGCGCTATGCCGGGGCGCTTCCCGACCAGGTCGCGCTGAACGCGCAGGCGGGCGCCGCCCTGCGCGCCGAACTGTCGCGCATCGATTCAGAAACGCAGGGGCTTGGCCAGCAGACCAGCCTGCTCGCCGCGCGCGCCAACGAATCCGCCGCGACCCCGACCGCCGGAATGGACGCCCTGCGCCGGTCCGAGGAACGGTTCGCCCAGCTTTCGGCGACCTATTCGGACGATTATCCGGAGGTCGTCGCGATGCGATCGGTCATCGAGCGCCAGCGCGCGGCCCTGCGGGGATCGGACGACGGGCGCGGGGCGAGCATGATCGAACGGGAACTCGCCGCCAGCCATTCCCGCATCGCCATGCTGGCCGACCGCCGCTCGCAACTGGTGGCGACGATCGCCGACATGGAACATCGCGCCGCGCAGGGCCCCCAGGCCTCCTACGAACTCAACATGATCGAGCGGGATTATGACAATATCAAACGCCAATATGAGTCGCTGCGCGAAAAGCAGCTCGACGCGCACGTCGCGGCCAATCTGCAATCGGAGGACAAGGGCGAGCGTTTCTCCGTCGTGGACGAGCCGAGCATGCCGCACGAATCGCTTGAACCGAAAGCCTATCTCGTCCTGCTGGGTGGGGTGATGGCCGGCGCGGCGCTGGGTATCGTGGGCATCATCGCCTATGAACTGCGGTGCGGCAACATCCACGGCGAAGGGACGCTTACCCGCCTGATGGGCGAGCCCCCCATGGGCGTCATCCCGACGATAGCACCGCAATTTCGTCCCGCCTGGCCCTATGGCGTCGTCGCCGGATGGGTCGGATCGCTGCGGCCGCGCCGAACCCTGGAGCAATGACCATGCGCCTGAACGCCCAGATGCCATCCGCCCCCGCCCTCGTCATCGACCTTCCGCAGGCGGAGGGCATGAGTCATGCCGCCGCCGCGGTCGGCGCCGAGCACCAGCTCGATCCCCTTCTGCTGCGGCAAAATAGGATTTTCGGCTTCGCCCAGGCGAACGAACTGGCGCATCCCTTTGTGGTCCTGCGCTCCCAGTTGCTGCGCCATGTCAAGATGTCGGCCATGCGGGTCTTCGCGGTCACGTCGGTGCAGCCGGGCAATGGCAAGACGCATGTCGCCATCAACCTGGCGGCGGCGCTCAGCCGTCTGCACCCGACCATTCTTCTCGACCTAGATCTTCGCCGTCCATCGGTCGGCAAGCGCCTTGGCCTGTACGAACACCGGCCCGGCATAGATGACGTCCTGAGCGGCGATATGTCCTTGTCGCACAGCGCCGTGCGGATTCAGGATTTCGACCTCACCGTCCATCAGGCGCGGCATCATCGGCACAATGCGGAGTCTCTGCTGACCTCCACCCATCTGTCCGATCTCCTGGCGACGATCAGGGCGGCTGAAAACGGCCCCATCTGCATCATCGATACGCCGCCCGCGCTGGTCCACGACGACCTGATGCTG
Organism: Sphingobium sp.; assembly: GCA_033795485.1. Taxonomy (GTDB): domain Bacteria; phylum Pseudomonadota; class Alphaproteobacteria; order Sphingomonadales; family Sphingomonadaceae; genus Sphingobium. Next base: position 323,156 of record JARYGO010000001.1, on the reverse strand, counting down.
ATCGCGCGCGTCATCGACGGGGTGTTGATGGTGGTGGAGGAAGGCAGGACGCCCAGGCGGGCCGTCAAGGATACGATCAGCGCGCTCAGCCCGACGCCCGTGATCGGCTCCGTCCTGAACATGTCGATCTCCAGTCCGAACACCGCAAATTATTATTCCTACGGGCACACGGCCGCATAGCCCTCCCGTCCAGACCGCCGGAGCCGCTCATGATCCGCGATACCGTCAGAATGAGGTCCGAATGGTTGCGGAACCTGCCCGCGCGCACCGCGCTGCGCTATTGTAACCGCCCTGCCGTGCGCATGAAGCTTGGCGAGCGGCACGACGCGGCCCTGCACCGGCACTCCCCCGACTTGCCTGCTCTGGACCCGGTCGGCGAAGCGATCGTCGAGCAACTCGACCGCGACGGCCTGGCGCTGACCTCCATCGATGCGCTTGCACTGCCGGGCAGCGACGCCATGATGGACAGGTCGCTCCACCTTGCCCAGCGCTTCGCCGCCCAGGCCCGCACCGAAGTGGCGGCGGGCAAGGTTTTCGTGATCGTGCCTCCGCAAGATATTGTCGACAATCCGGGTATTTTCCGCTGGGGGCTCGAAGATCGGCTGCTGGACATCGTGGAAGCCTATATCGGCCTCCCCCCCGCTTATGACGGCGTTGCGATCAACTATACCGTGGCCGATGGACAAGAGGTTTCGACCCGCAAATGGCATCAAGACTGGGAAGATCGGCGCATGCTGAAGGTCGCGGTCTATCTGCACGATGTCGACGAGCAGGGCGGCCCCTTCCAGGTGCTTTCCCGCCGCGACACGCTACAGACCGACGCGGGCGGCTATGCCTATGATCTGGCCGATGACGCGACGCTCGCGCGGCGGTTCGGGCAGGATGTCAGGCATGACGTCATCAGTTGCACGGGCACGCGCGGCACGGTGATATTCGCCGATACGGCGCGCCTCTTCCATCGCGGGAAGCCCGCCATCGCCCATGATCGCGCGGCGCTGTTCTTCAGCTATTTCGCGCATAGGCCGCGTCACCCCTTCTATTGTGAACGCACGGGGCTGACGCGGCGAGTCCTATATGATCTTGCCCGCACGCTGCCGCCCCGCCAGCGTGACGCGGTGATGTGGCGCCGCCGCCTGCCCCTGACGATGCGGATGATTCCCCCCGCCACGATCTGAGCGGCCCGCTCTATCCAGCGCGGCGCGCCCGGATCAGAGGAAGGGCCGCAGCAGGCTGGCCAGCGTGCCGGCGTTCCTGTCCGGGTCGTGCATGGCGGCGACGCGCGCGCGCCCGGCGGCGCCCATCGTCCGAAGGCTTTCAGGGTCCGCTTCCAGCGCGGCGATCATCGCGCTCGCCAGCGCCTCGACCGATCCGCAAGGGATCAGCCAGCCATTGCGGTCGTCGACCAGTTCGGGAATGCCCGCGACCGCCGTCGCTATCACGGGCCGCCCCACGGCGAGCGCTTCCATCAGCACCACGGGCAGTCCTTCGGCAAAGCTGGGCAGGACCAGAGCTGTCGCCGATCGCAGTTCCCGCTGGACCTGCTCGGGCGCGCACCAGCCGAGCAATCCGATCCGGTCCCCCACCCCGAGGCGGGCGATATGCGCCTCCAATATCTTCCGGTCCTCGCCATCGCCGATGATGTCCAGCGTGAAGGCTGTTTCGCGCGGGATGCGGGCGACGGCCTCGATCAGAAGCGGCAGGCCCTTCTGGGCGCTGAGACGCGCGACGCAGACAAGGCGGAGGCGCGGCGCTTCGGCCAGCCCGGCCGCGTCCTCGACATCAGCGAGGAAATGCCGCGCGACCGCGCAGCGCACGACATGGACCTTCCCCCAGTCCGCCAGATCCGCCCAGCGCAGGAGCTGGCCACGGCCATAATGGGACACGCCCACGACAAAGGCGGCCTCGGCGATCTTGCCCCTGAGGTCGAGCGCCAAAGGCGCGTCGAACTCGTCGGGACCATGGGCGGTAAAGCTGTAGGTGATCGACGACAACCGGGCAGCCAGCCGGGCGACCGCGACCGAGTTGGTGCCGAAATGCACATGGACATGCTTAACGGATCGGCGCTCCAAGTCGCGCGCCAGCGCCGCCGCTTCCATGAAATAGGCCAGCGTGCGAACGATCCCGTGGCCGCCCCGCGCCCGCACGGCCCAGGCCAGCGTGGAGAGAGTCCGGCGCGGCCGCGCGATCAGGCGTTGGACGACCCCGGCCGCCAGACCCTGAAAATTGCCGTCCAGCAGGGCCGTGGTCCGGGCCGCTTCCGCCTGCTCCTCAGCATCGGGCGATGCGTCGGGCGAGCGGCGGACCGTGAAGCGATCGACGGTCAGGCCCGCCCGCTCCAGCGCCGCGATCTCGCTATGGATGAAACTATGGCTGATCTTCGGATAGACGTTGACCAGATAGGCCAGCCGCGTGCCGACGGGAATGGACGCCGGCACGTCGGGGACGGACGGCGTGCGGTCGCGGGGCCGCGCATCCTCCTCTTCCACCAGCCGCGCATCGCGCAGGACATATGCTTCCATGGCCGCCCCTTTCTGCGGCCGTTTATACCGGGCCACCTCCGGCCGGCGCATTCGGACTTTTCCCAAGCGTTTCTTCCCTGCGGACTCTCCGGTCCGGATAGGCGGGATACGCCGGAACCCACCTGCGTGCGATGCTTCATCTGCCTTCCACGCGAAGCCACCACTTCGCCCATGAGGATGATTGTCATTGCACAGCCGGCCAGATCCTCTTCCCGCCTTTAACTCGGTCGTTTTCCGGGACAAGAGCGCGTCAAGCCGACAAGGGACCGTGCCACGGCCGTTCATCAGGCCGGGCCTCCATCGCCTGCGCCGCCTGATGGGGCAGACTCCAGAGGATGTCGTGGTCAAGGCCGTCGACCGGTGGGAGGTCGCGCCCGCGAGCATCGTCGCCATCCGTCCGGCCAAGCTTCTCCCAGGCCAGCTCGACCGCATCCGGGGCACCGAGTTCGGATCGGTCGAGGAGGTCCTGCGCGACTTTCGGGGCGGCTTCGATTCGCTCCAGCAACCCACCACCGCTTTTCGTCTGAAGCAGGTGCTGCTGGTGGATGGCGTGCTCTATGCGGGCAACGCGGCGCGCCACTTGAAGCCCCGGTCGGGCCGGCTTCCCTTGGGCCTGGCCTCACGCGAGGTCATATGCGCCGCGATGCATGAAAGCTGGGTCGGCAACCGCTGGTTCGGCAACTGGCTGATGGACGATTGCCTGACCTATCGTCTGGCGGAGCAGGCCGGCGCCCCCATAGCGACGACCCCGGCGACTGGGCATCAATCCGCCTACGAGCGTCGGCTGGGCATCCGTCCGATCCGCAGGACATCGGCCTTTTTCGATGAATTGGTCCTATTCGACGACCGCCCCCACAATGCGGGAAAGCGGGATCGCGCGACGGACATGCGCCGTCGCCTGATCGGCGGCGAGCCCGACCACCACCCCGGCATATTCCTGCTGCGTGGGTCGACGGGCGCGCGGCGCATCCTTCGCAATGAGCGCGCCATCGCCGAGCATCTGGCCGTCCGGCGCGGTTTCCGGGTCCTCGACCCGTCGACGGCCGATCTGGAGGACATCGTTCGGGCCTGCGCGGGCGCGGATGTCGTAGCGGGCGTCGAGGGCAGCCATCTGGTCCACGGCCTGATGATGATGCACCCGGCCGCGCGGGCCCTCGTGATCCAGCCGCCGACCCGGACCGTCTCCGTGCTCAAGCTTCTGACCGACCGGCAGGGGCAGGATTATTCTCTGGTTGTGGGAGTGGGAAATGATGAAGGCTTCGACGCGTCCATCGGCGAAGTCGAGCGGACGCTCGATCTTGCCTGACGCCGTGCCCGACAGCCGCGCGCGACTCGCGACGCTGGCGCGGGAGGCGTCGGGCTTCAGGCCGGGCGCGGCCTGGCGGGCCGTTCGATCCGACTATCGCCGTCATGGCGCTTCGGTCACCAATGGGGCGTTCCTATCCCTGTGCGTCTATCGCCTGGGCCATTGGGGACTGCATCTGCGCAGCGCCCCGGCCCGCGTCCTGGTGTCTAAGCTCTACGGTTTTCTCAACCTGTTCGTGGCGAACATCACCAAGATCTGGATTCCGCCCCAGGTCACCATCGGGCGCGACCTGCATATCGTGAACAATGAAGGATCGCTGTCCATGCATCCGGACGTGGTGATCGGCGACCGGCTGGGCGTGATGCACAATGTCACGATCGGTACGAACATGCGGCCCGGCGCGCCCGTGATCGGGGACGATGTATTCATCGGGGTGAACGCCACCGTGCTGGGCGCGATCCGCATCGGCGATCGCGTGCGGATCGCCGCCAACGCGGCCGTGACGACGAACGTGCCGTCCGACTCCATCGTCATCGGCTCGCCCGCGAAAATCTATCCACGACTGGGACCCTTCGCATGACCCCGCTCGCCACCACGGTCTTCGAGCTGTTCGCCGACAATTTACCGCACCGGCCGGACGCTTGTTTCCTGATCGACCCGGATCGGTCCTGGACCTATGCGGAGGTCGCCGTGGAGGTCGACCGCGTGGCGACGTTCCTGGCGGCGCGCGGGATAGCGCCGGGCGACCGCGTCGTCGTCCAGATACGCAAGGGCGTCCGCGAAGTGGCGGCGATGCTGGCCGTCAGCAAGATGGGCGCGGTGTTCGTCAATGTGAGCACCGCCTGGACCGCCGACCAGCTACTCTATGTCGTGCAGGACAGCGGGGCGCGCGCGCTCATCATCGACCGGGCGGCCGTGCGCGTCCTACCGCGCGACGCGCTGGCCGGGATGGCGCTCCTCCTGTGCAGCGGTCCCACGGGCGATCCCTCGATAGAGCATTGGGACCTGTGTGATACCGGCCCGGCACCGCCGACCGTTCCCCGGCTCGACACCGATCTCGCCGCCATCATCTACACCTCGGGGTCGACCGGAAAGCCCAAGGGCGTGATGCTCAGCCACCGCAACATATTGGCGGGCGCCCGCTCGGTCGCGCGCTACCTCGGGCTTTCCAGCGACGACCGGCTGCTCAGCATATTGCCCTACAGCTTCGACTATGGCCTCAATCAACTGATGACGATGATGCTGATGGGCGGCGCGGTCGTCCATCAGCCGGTCGCGATGCCGACCGAGATCGTCCGGGCGATGCGCGATCATGCGGTCACGGGCGTCGCCGCCGTCCCGCCCTTGTGGATCGGGCTCGTCCGCCTGCTCGAAACCGCGCCCACCGCCTTTCCCGCGCTGCGCCTCGTCACCAATTCGGGAGGCAAGATTCCGACCAACATATTGGAGAGGATGCCGCACCTGTTTCCCGATGTGCGGATATTCCTGATGTATGGCCTGACCGAGGCCTTTCGCTCCACCTATCTGCCGCCGGAAAAATATGCCCGCAAAATGGGCTCGATCGGACAGTCCATTCCGGGTTCCGAGGTGTATGTCATCAAGCATGGCGTCGGGATCGCCGGCCCCGGCGAGCAGGGCGAGCTGGTCCATCGCGGGCCGCTGGTGAGCCTGGGCTATTGGAACCGGCCGGAAGCGACGGCGGAGAAGATCAGGCCCTGCCCCGAACTAGCCGCCCTGATCGGCGACGAACCGGTCGTCTATAGCGGCGACATGGTGCGGGTGGACGAGGAAGGGGACCTCTGGTTCGTCGGCCGCAACGACGCCCTCATCAAGAGCAGCGGCTTCCGCATCAGCCCGGACGATGTCGAGGATTTGGTGCATCGCAGCGGCCTTGCGACCGACGTGGTAGCGTTCGGGATCGCCGACGATCTGCTGGGCCAGAGCGTGCATGTCGCCGCCACGCTGCTTCCCGGCGCCACGCGCGAGGCGCTGATGGCGCACTGCCGCCAAGCCATGCCCGCCTATATGGTCCCGCGCGCCATCCATGTCTGGCCCGACCCGATGCCGCGCACCGCCAGCGGCAAGCTCGCTCGCCCCGACGTGGTGCGGGCCTGCTCCGCCGGAGCGGCGCAACCCTGATCCGATCATTCAACCAAGGAACGACACCGATGGCCCTGACCACTGCACTCATCATCCAGAATCTCCACACGCTTTCGGGCTTCGAAGGGCAGGCGGACGATGACACCCCGCTCTTTTCCTCCGGCGCGCTCGACTCGATCGCGATGATCAACCTCATCACCTTCATCGAGCAACAGGCGGGGATTGAAATCCGCGCGGACGAGGTGACGCTGGAGAATTTCGACACGCCCGCGCGCATCAGCCGCTTCGCGCTAGAGCGGGCGGCGTGATCGCTCCGGACACCGACGACTGGCTCGGCCAGGCGGCGAAACGCTTCGGGACGCCGTCCTTCATCTATTTCGCCGATCGCATCGCGCGGCGGATCGAGGAACTGCGCGACGCTTTCGCGGGGCGGTTCGCGCTCAGCTACGCGGTCAAGAGCAATCCCAATCCGGCCTTGCTGACCTGGCTGAACGGCCGCGTCGACCTGTTGGACGTATCCTCCATCGGCGAGTTCCATCTGGCGGTGGCGGCGGGATGGAACCCGGTCCTCATCAGCTTCACCGGCCCCGCCAAGCGCGACTTCGAGCTGCGCGACGCGATTCATGGCCGCGTCGGCCTGCTCGTAATCGAATCGCTGCGGGAAGCACGGCTCGCCAATGCGATCGCTCGTTCGGCCGATTGCGTGCAGCGCGTGCTGGTCCGCATCGCGCCCGACAGCGTGCCCAAGGGGTTTGGCGACCAGATGGCCGGACGCCCCAGCCCCTTCGGCATCGACCTGGACGACGCGCCCGAGGCGCTCGACGCGATCATGGCCATGCCCAACCTCAATTTGGCGGGCCTGCATATCTATTCGGGCACCCAATGCCTGAAGCCTGAAGCAATTGTGGAGAATTATCGCGGCTTCCTGCGGATATTCGCCGCGCTGTGCGACGCCCATGGGGTTAGCCCTGACAAGCTGATCCTGGGTTCGGGCCTGGGGGTCGCCTATCACGACCAAGACATTCCCCTGTCTCTGCGCGACGTCGCCCAGGGCATTCTGCCCGACATCGACCAATTCCGCGCCCAGCCGCGTTTCGCCGACACGCAGCTTGCGCTGGAGCTAGGGCGCTATCTGGTGGCAGAGGCGGGCTTCTTCCTTACCCAGGTCGTTTCGATCAAAACTTCGCGCGGCGTGCGGATCGCCATCTGCGACGGGGGCATGAACAACCATCTTCCCGCCTCCGGCCATTTCGGCATGGTGATCCGCCGCAACTATTCGATGCACAGGGTCGGCGGCGGCGCGGAGCTGGAGAAGGTCGATCTCTCCGGGCCGCTCTGCACCTCCATCGACCGGCTGGGGAGCGGCGTCGAACTGGCGCGGCTCGAGGAAGGGGATGTGGTCGCCATCCACCAGAGCGGCGCCTATGGCCTGACAGCGAGTCCCATCCACTTCATCAGCCACGCGCCGCCCGCCGAACTGATGGTGATCGACGGCGAGATTCGGGACGTCTCGCGCTTCTTCCCCGACACGCAGCCGACGCAGCCTGTTCTATATGACGCGCTTAAGTGGCGAGCCTGACGCGTGTGGCCGGGCCGCCCAGGCATCCCGCGACCGGCCGCGCCCGTTCCGCCCGCTCGACATGGCGCGCGCTGGCCGGCCTTGCGCTGCTAAGCTGCACGTTCGTCCTCGCCAGCGCGTTGGCGCCCGCGAGCAGGCAAGCCTCCGGCCTGTTCGCCTATGGTGTCCGCATCTCTACTCCGTTTACGAGCAAGGGTCTGCCCGGCCCGGACGCTCACATCGGCCTTCCACCCTTTCAGGCGGAGCCGAGCGCCCCGGCCGCGCAGGCGATCCGATTGGCCAATGGCCGCATCCCCTTCGTCCCTGGCGGCCTCGCGGTCCCGCTTCCCTTCCTTCTGGCCGACGCCAGTCCGACCGACTGGTCGCGCGCGGTCGATTGCCTGGCGGCCGCCGCCTATTATGAGGCGGGACAGGGCGACGTGGACGAACGCGCCGTGGCGCAGGTCGTGCTGAACCGGGTTCGCCATCCGGCTTTTCCTCATACGGTCTGCGGCGTCATCTTTCAGCAGTCCGATCAGTCCACCGGCTGTCAGTTCACCTTCGCCTGCGACGGTTCGATGACGCGCCGCCGCCCCTCGTCCGAGGCGTGGGCCCGCGCCCGGCGCATTGCGCAAGAGGCGCTGAGCGGCCGGACGGAGCCACGAGTGGGACATTCGACCCATTATCACACGGACTGGGTCCTGCCGGTCTGGAGCCAGCAGATGGACAAGATCGCCGCCGTCAACACCCATCTCTTCTTCCGGTGGCGCGGCGCGCGCGGCGAGCCGGCTAGCTTCGCCGCCCGCTATGCCGGCGGGGAAGCGCGGGTCGCGAAGATGGCGATGCTCTCCCCCGCCCACGGCACGGAACCGATGGCCGCCCCGCTATTGCCCGGGGCGGAGGCGCTTTCGCCGCCTGCTTCCCTCGCGCGGCAAGCCGATGCGCCGGCGGGTCCCGAAAGGATGGCGGACCGCGGCCTTCCGCCGGACCCGGACATCTTGCTCGTCACGCTCGATCCCGCCGGCGGGCCGGACAGCTTCCTTGAGGTGGCCCGGAAGCTCTGCGGCGCGCGCGGCTATTGCAAGCTCATCGGCTGGACGGACGGGCGTCGCAAGGCGGATCGGCTGCCGATGCCGGGAAGCGCGATCGACGCCATCGCCTTCACCTACACGCGATCGGCATCCTCTACGACCAGTCCAGCGCGCTGGAACTGCGCCGCCTTTCCACGATCCGACCCTGCGCAATGCCTGTATCGCGGCCTGTGATGCGGGTCGCTCAGCAAACCGCATCCAGAAAGTTACGCCCTGAATATACGCCCCTCTCTTGGCTCGACTGCGAGCGCCGACACGACCGGCTAGGATGAGGGCGGGCCAATCCGATCCGGGAGTCGCCATGCATCCTGCTATCCCCAACCCGCCGCGCCTGATGCCGACGACGCCGGCCGCCCTGCGCCGGAACAATTTCCACGCGATCCGTATTGCGATGGCGCTGCTGGTGGTGTGGTCGCATTGTTTCGCCCTCTATTATGGAACCGAGGATTTCGAGCCGGTCTCCCTGCTGCTCAACGGCCAATATAATGCCGGCCAGATCGCCGTGCGGGTCTTCTTCATCGTCAGCGGCTTCCTCATCACCCAGAGTTTCCTGAACGGCCGCACGACCGGCAGCTATATTCTGAAGCGCATAAGGCGCGTCTATCCGGGCTTTCTGGCGGCGACCGCCATCTGCACCTTCATCGTGGTTCCCGCTTTCGCCACCGGCGGATGGCAACTGGTGACGCCGGCGACGCTGTTCGACTGGCTGTGGCGCGGCCTTTCGCTACAGGAAGTGATCCCGCCCGCGGACGCCTTTCGGAACAATCCCTCGCAGGCGGTAAATGGCGCCTTGTGGAGCATCCGCTACGAATTCTGGTTCTATCTGGGCCTCGCGGCGCTGGGCGTCGCCAGGCTGCTAACTCGCCGCCGCGTTATGCTCCTCATCCTGCTGGGCGCCCTCGCCGTGAAGGCCTGGCTGGAGATGACGGGACGCAAGCCGGGCGGCGGCGCGTTCGAAATCCTGATCGGCTGGCCCTATGTCTGGTTCTCGATGGCGCCCTTCTTTCTCATGGGCTCCGTCGTTTTCCTCTATCGCCCGCACATCCCGCGCAGCCGTCCCTGGCTCATCGGCCTGCTGTTGGCGATGCTCTGCTCCGCGCATCTGTTCGGCACGTCGCGCATCCTTTTCGACATACTGTGCCCGCTGGCGCTCGCCTATGCGCTGTTCTTCATCGCCTTCGCGCCGGCGATGCGCTGGCCGAGCATGGAACGCATCGGCGACCCTTCCTACGGGACCTATCTTTACGGCTATCCCATCCAGCAGATGGTCAAGGCCGCCTTCGACCTTAATTTTCCGGCCTATATGCTGACATGCCTGATCCTTTCGCTGATCGCGGGCCTGCTGAGCTGGCACCTCGTCGAAAAATGGTTCCTGCTGCAAAAGACCTGCGCGAGGCGGCCGGACGGCCCCGCCGTCTCTTCGCAGACGGCGCCGGGAATGGCTTGAGAGGATGTCGCTTCGCCGCACGCCCGGCCCCCAGGGCCCGCAGCAGCCTCGCCTGGCAGGGGAGGATATGCACGCGCATTTCGACCGCGCCTATTATGAAGCCCGCCTTCGGCAGCACGAAATGCTGGCGGCGCAGGCCCGGAACGAGGGCGCCAGGGCCTATCATCTGCGCCATGCCCGCCTCTACGAAGAAGTCCTTGGAATAGATGCCCTTCTTCATGAAGCGATACCCCAAGCCAAGCCAGATCAAGGCCCTGGCCGATCTTGATCTTTCGTAACAGCCGAAAAGAGGCGTTTATGTCAGGGACTGGCTTGGCGATGGATCAGAAGGCCTTATTCTTGCGGCGGTCGGCCCCGGTGGGCCGTCATGTGCTGCTCGCCCTTTCGGCGAGCCTCGGCCTTGCGGACATGATCGCGCTGATGGTCGGCTTTCTAGTCGGCTCGACGATCACGCCGATCACCGGAACCACGGCGGAGGTGGTCGCGCCGCTCCTGGCGGGCATGCTGGTGTTCGGCGTACTGGCCTTTCACAACCAGGCCTATGACGCGCGATGCCTGACCAGCGCGCTGTGCAGTTGCCGCAGCGCCGCCATCGCCTTCGTCAGCAGCATCCTCATCTGCCTTCTGCTGATCTTCGCGCTCAAGGCCACCAACTCCCTGTCGCGCGCGGCGGTGTTCGCCGGCCTGTTCTGCTCGGGATGGATCATGCTGTTGCAGCGGCTGCTCATCGCGCGGCATGTGAACCGCCATCTGAAGCATCGGCTGTTCGCGGAGTTGATGATCGTCGATCATTGCGCGACGCCGGAAAACACGGCCGGCCTCACGCTAGTGGACGCGCCGGCCATGGGGTTGAAGGCCGACCTGGACGATCCCGACATGCTGCACAAGCTCGGTTCCTTGTTGCAGGGGTTCGACCGCGTCATCGTCGCCTGCCCGATCGAAAGCCAGGTCGCCTGGTCGCAGATGCTGAAAGGCAGCAACATCCTGGGCGAGATCGTCGTGCCGGAGATGGACGGGATCGCTCCGCTGTCCGTAGCGAACTGGCGAGGTACGCCGACCCTGGTCGTCGCGCGCGATCCGCTGAACCTACCCAGCCGCTTCACCAAGCGGATGCTGGATCTGGCGGTGACCGCGCCGATCCTGGTCATGCTGTCGCCGCTGATGGCGCTGATCGCGATCGCCATCAAGCTGGATTCGCCGGGCCCGATATTCTTCCGGCAACAGCGCATCGGCAGAGGCAACCGCCTGTTCCGGATCATGAAGTTCCGCAGCATGCGGTCCGAAGAGGCCGACGCGGCGGGGCGGCGCTCCGCCAGCCGGGACGACGACCGGGTCACGCGCGTCGGGCGCATCATCCGGTCCACCAGCCTTGACGAGCTGCCGCAGCTCATCAACGTGCTGCTCGGCGAAATGAGCCTGGTCGGTCCACGCCCCCATGCGCTGGGGTCGACCGCCGAGGACATGCTGTTCTGGAAGGTCGATCGCCAATATTGGCACCGCCACGCGCTGAAGCCGGGCATCACCGGACTAGCGCAGATTCGCGGCTTTCGCGGCGCGACGGAAACCAAGCGCGACATATTGAACAGGATAGAGGCCGATCTGGAATATATGAACCAGTGGAGCCTCGCCGGCGACATCGCGATATTGTTGAGGACCATCAAGGTGCTGGTTCATCACAAGGCCTTCTGATCGGGAAGCTCGCCCCCGATTAGGTCATAGTCCGCACGATCACCTCAAGGCCCTGATCGTCGATGGTCAGGCTGTTGAAGGATGGCCGGGTGGACCGCAGGCGTTCGGACAACGTCCCCGCGCCGATCAGGCGGATGGTCCGGTCGCCCGCCTCATAAGCTATGTCGAAAGGATCATGGACATGCCCGCTAAGGACGGCCTCGGCGCCCAGGCCGGCGACCGCCGCCAGCGCCGCTGCGCCGCCCCGCGTGCGTGAGGACATGCGCGTGCCGCCCTCGACCAGCGGATGATGGCAAGTGACCAGCACGATATCGTCGGGCTGGCGCGATCGGATCGCCGCGAGCGTCCTGTCGAGGCTCCGCTGGCTGACCGCGCCCTTCGACCAGTTCAGCCGCCACTGGAACCGCGCCGTCGTCCTCAGCGGCACGATCAGGACGCGCGGCAGGTCCAGCGGCCTTTCGATCATCTGCTCCAGCGCCTCATATTGCCGATAGGGGCGCAGGAACCGCGCGAGCAGGTTGAACGCTGGCAGATCATGATTGCCCACCTCCACCGTGGTCGGGCGGCCGAGGCCTTGAAGCCACTCTCCCGCCGCCTCGAACTCGCTTGCGCGCGCGCGCATCGTGAGATCGCCGGTGACGATGACGGCGTCGGGCTGTTCGGCCGCCACCAGCCCGGCGAACCAGTCGAGCGCGCTTTTGTCTTCGGCCCCGAAATGGAGGTCGCTCACATGGAACAGCCTGATCATGCCGGCTCCGCGATCGTCGTCAGGAAGATGTCGGCCGAACGGCCGATGGTGAAGGCCGTTCCGGGGTCCAGCGTTCGTGGCTCGCCGTCGAACAATGCAAGAACCGGGCGTCTTTCCGCCACCCAGAAGCGATCCGCGCGCCGGGAGGTAACTGCCCGCGCGGCCACCCAGTCGCCCCTCACCCAGTCCCAGCCCAGTTCCGCGATAGACCGCCAGTCGCGCGCGTCGACCGCCGCCAGCGCGATCGTGCCGTCGCCGGGCGAGGCGAATATGGCCTGGTAGCCGCCGGACAGGCCCGGTACGCCCCTGATGCGAATCTTCTCCCTGAACATGCGCCGCCACGCCCGCAGCGCGAACCGGATGGGCCGCATCCCCAAGCCCGATCGCGCCGCCTCGCGGGCTTTGACCCAGTGCGCCGCCGGACCCAGGATGAGGCCCACATAGGCGCGATGCCCGGCCGCCTCGATGAACGCGAGCGAGGTGCGGCGCGGCGACACATGCGCCTGGTGGATGATCTCCGCCGGCTCCGCCTCGCCATGCAGCGCCTTGGCGAGCAGGTTCATCGTGCCGCCCGGCAGGATGAGGACGCCGCCCTCCCAGTCCCCCAGCATCCGCAGGGTGGCGTTGATCGTGCCGTCGCCCGCGAAGAGGAGGACGGTGTCCGCGCCCGCGCGGTCCAACTTTTCCGGCTCGGGCAAGGCTTCTTCCGGAAAGCGGCTATGGCCGACGAGGCGCAGGCCCTTTTCGTGGCAGATCGTTTTCACGGCCTCGCATTTCTCGTCGCTGGTGGAGCCCGACCGCGCATTGGAAATAAACCAGATATGTTCCACCGCTGTCCGATCCGTGCTGCCTGTGACCGCCTTAATGCGTGATCCGTGCCGCTTTGATGACAGGGATGTGGCGCCGACCCGAACGGAACCCATCGCTGCTGAAAGCCTTTTGGAAGACGATATCAGCACGGGCAGAGGAAGAGGGTGTCGATTTGCCGACCGAGGTGGAACTGAAGCTGGAGTTGGACTCCCCGGCCGCCGATTTTCTGGAAGCCTCTCCCCTTTTGGAAGGAAAAACATCCAGGGCCGACCAGCGCGCGATTTATTTCGACACCGCCGACCATCTTCTGTTTCGCCATGGCCTGTCCCTGCGCATTCGGCGGACGGGCCGGAAGCGGATCCAGACCATCAAGGCGGATGGCGGCGCCAGCGCGGGCCTTTTCGATCGGCGGGAATGGGAAATGCCGGTCACCAGCGACGCGCCCGTTCCCGACGATCGCTCGCCGATCCCCGCCCTTCTGGCAGAGGCGGGCGCGAGCGTCGGCCCCATTTTCGAGGTCCGGGTCCAGCGGCGAAGCGGACTGATCGAACAAGAGGACGCCCGGATCGAACTGGTCGTGGATCGGGGCGCGATCATGGTCGGCGAGCGGCAGGCGCCCGTCTGCGAGATCGAACTGGAACTGAAGTCCGGCGCGCCGCAAGCCATGTTTGATTTAGCCCGCAGGATCGACGCGATCGTGCCGGTGCGGCTCGGCGCGCTCAGCAAGTCAGAGCGGGGATATCGGCTGCTGGAGCCCGCATCGCGCTCCTTCAAGGCGGAGCCGGTGACGCTCGATCCGGCGATGACGACAGCGCAGGCTTTCCAGACCATCGCCCATAATTGCCTGCGCCATTACCGGCTGAACGAAGCCCTGTTGCTGTCGGCGCGAGAGCCCGCCGCCTTGCATCAGGCCCGGGTGGCTATCCGGCGGCTGAGATCGGCCTTTTCGATCTTCAAGGCCCTGTTCGCCGATCCGCAGGCGGCCCATTTTCGCGGCGAGCTGAAATGGCTCGCGGCCCTGCTGGGCGGCGCGCGCGATCTCGACGTGATCGGCGAGAAGATGATGGCGCAGGACGCGCTGCACGATCGGATCGAGACGGCGCGCGGCCTTGCCTATGACGCGGTGGAGGCCGCGCTGGCCGCAGAGCGCGTTCGCGCCCTGATGCTCGACCTTGCCCAATGGCTCGCGATCGGCGGGTGGCTGACGGCGCCGGAAACTACCGCGAACCGCACGATGCCGATAGAGGACTTCGCCGGCCATACCCTCTCCCGCTTGCGCAGGCGGGTCAAGAAGGACGGACGGCACATCGAACGGCTGGAGGACGAGGCCCGCCACGAGGTGCGCAAGGACGCGAAGAAGCTGCGCTATACGACGGAGTTCATGGGCGCGCTGTTTCGAGAAAAGCCGCAGCGCCGCCGCCAGCGCAAATTCCTGTCCGCCCTGGAGGGATTACAGGACCGGCTGGGCGCGCTCAACGATCTGGCGACCATGCCGAATGTCCTCAGCGACCTTGGCCTTTCGCCCGATGAAGAAGCGCGGGGCATGGCCGGCCTGGACAGGAAACCCGGCTTGCTGGCCGGCGCGGCCCGGGCGCATGACGCGTTGATCGCCGCCAGGAAATTCTGGGCCTGACCCTCCGATTCAGCCGACCGATTGCAATTTCGGCGTTGCGGCGTCGGCGGCCAGTTCAAAGGCCGCCAACTGGCGCTCGTCATAATCCCGCGCCATGATGGTCGACACTGCGACGAACGCGGCCCGCGCCTTTTGCGGCGTCAGGGTCAGGAGGATATAGCCTTTTGCGCGCTGGTCGCAGAGCAGGACTTCGCTGTTGGCGGCGGCCAGCAGCTCCCCCAAGGGCAGCGCGGGCATGGAATCGCCGATCGAGGGGCTGCTGATCGCCGACGTGCCCAGCTCCACGGCGACCGGCCTGCCTTCGGCGTCGGCCAGGTCATTGGCCCAGAAGGCGTGGCTGTCGCCCGACAGGACGATGGGCCGGGCGCTCGATCTGCGGAAACTGTCATATAGCCGTTCGCGCGCGGCGGGATACCCGTCCCAGGCGTCGAGGTTGAACGGAATGCCCGCGCGATACCCAGCCTGCGCGGCTTCGATCCGCGCGCGCACCGAAGCATCGAGCGTCGCCATCATCGCCCCGGCCTTGTCTTCGCCCAGCAGCTTGGACAGGTCGGGGCCAGCGACCCGCGCCATCACGATCTGGTTGCCCAATATCTGCCACGGCTTTTTAGCCTTCACCGATGCGGCCAGCCCCTGTTCGAGCCAGCCGCGCTGCGCTTCCCCCAGCAGTTCGCGGTCGGCGCGCTCCCGCGTGGCGAGGACCGCCGCGATGTCGGCCGCCCCCGGCGTCTCGCCCTTGAAACCCGCTTGCTCGCTGCGCGCCAGCAGGCGCGTCTCGACCATCATCACGGTAGCCAGGTCGCCATAGTCGAAGTTTCGGTTGATCGCCTCCCACGGATCGCCCGCCTTCGCGTCGCGGATCGGCATCCATTCGAAATAGGCCTGCATCGCGGCCGCCTTGCGCTTGGCCCAATCGCCCTCGGCCGCGGGCTGATGATTTTCCGCGCCGCCGATCCAGCTGTCGTTGGCGGTTTCATGATCGTCCCATACGCAGATGAACGCCGCCCGTGCGTGGGCGGCCTGCAAGTCGGGGTCGCGCTTATATTGCGCGTGGCGGGTCCGATAGTCGGCCAGCGTCACGATCTCATGCGCGGGTTCGGCCAGGCGGCCGATCTTGCCGCCGATCTCCGCGCCATAGCCGTCCGCGCCATATTCGTAGATATAGTCCCCGAGATGAAGGACCGCGTCGAGCCGATCGCGCCGCGCGATCGAGCGATAGGCGTTGAAATAGCCGCCCGGATGAAGCTGGCAGGACACCACGGCGAACACGGCCTCGGCCGTGCTGCCCCTGGGCAAGGTGCGGAAGCGGCCGACCGGCGACTTGACGCCGTCCGCCGCCTCGAACCAATAGACATAGTCCTGGCCTGGCTTGAGCCGTCGCGGCTCGACCTTGACGGTGAAGTCGCGCGCTGGGCGGGCCTGCGCGCCGCCGCTTTCGACAGGCTTGCCTCCCATGGAGTCGGCCACATGCCAGGTGACGGGGATGGGCGCGGCATGATCGGGATCAGCGGGCGTGACCCGCGTCCACAGGATCGCGCCTTGCGCCGTGGGGTCGCCGCTGGCGACGCCATGGTCGAAGCGAACCGCAGCCTTTTCGGCGGCGAGCGACGCGGTCGTGGAAAAGGCGGCGCCGGCCCCGATCAGGCCCAGCGCGGAACGGCGGTCGACCCTCATTGTGATCCTCCAAAGCGAGATTTCATGGCAGCGATGCCCCTGGGGCTAGGCGCGCTGTATGAAGCGTCCATGACAGGATGCGCGGCGGGCGAGCACCACGCGCCGTCCCATGTGGCCCGATTGCCACAGCAGCCGCGCTTTGCGACCAATCGTCACGCTTGGAAACATATCGTCACCGGAAAGACATATCCGCCCCCTAGCCGCCGCTTCGACGGAGGAAAGCGCGGGGACGGCCAACGCTGCCTCTGCCGCCCAATCCGACAGGTCGGCGGCGTCCGCAGCCGGTCTTCAAACCGTGAATTGGGGAAATATCGTGTCCAAAACACCAATCGGCCGCCCGGCATTGATGCTGGCCGCAGCGCTCGGCGCCTTGTCCACCGCCAACGCCGCATGGGCGCAGGAAGCGGCGGCCGATGGACAGCTTGACGATATCGTCGTCACGGCCGAGCGCCGTTCCGAAAATCTGCAAAAGGTGCCGGTGTCGGTCGGCGTCGTCGCCGGCGATCAGTTGCGCGGTTTCCAGACGGGCGGCGGCGACATATTGGAACTCGCCGCGCGCGTGCCCGGCCTCTATGCCGAAACCACCACCGGCCGCATCTTTCCGCGTTTCTATATTCGCGGCCTTGGCAATATCGACTTCTATCTCGGCGCGTCGCAGCCGGTCTCGATCATCCAGGACGACGTCGTCCTGGAGCATGTCGTGCTCAAGTCCAACCCGCTGTTCGACGTGAACCAGGTCGAAGTGCTGCGCGGGCCGCAAGGCTCCCTGTTCGGGCGCAACACCACGGCCGGTATCATCAAGTTCGACACGATCCGCCCCAGCCAGAATTGGGAAGGGCGCGCCCAGGCATCCTATGGCTCCTATAATACGGTAACCTTCGATGGCGGCATCGGCGGCCCGATCGTCGCCGACAAGCTCGCCTTCCGTGTCTCCGCCCTCTACCAGCGGCGCGATGACTGGGTCGACAATGTCTATAGCGGCGCCAGCCCGGACGGCACTATCAGCCCCAAAAAGGATGCGATGGGCGGCTTCGAGGAGCGCGATGTGCGCTTCCAGTTGCTGCTGACCCCGTCGGAGCAACTCTCGATGCTGACGAACGTCCATGCGCGCGATTATGAGGGCACGTCGACGATCTTCCACCGCGCGGCGCTGAAGAAAGGATCGAACAACGTCGATGCCGAGCCGCGTGGCGTGATCGCCCTCGACGAAGCCGAGGACAATCCGCAGGCCTATAAGACTTATGGCGCATCGGAGAATATCGCGCTCGATTTCGGCCCGGTCACCCTGACGTCCATCACGGCGTTCGAGACCACCTCGGGCTATAGCCGAGGCGACACGGACGGCGGAGCGGCGGCGAATTTTCCGGTGGGCGGCGTCCCCAACGGCTTCGGCCAGAGCCAGGGCAATGTGCGCGACCTCGACCAACTCAGCCAGGAAGTGCGCCTGTCTAGCAATGGGGACACGGCGTTCAAATGGCAGGTCGGCGCGATGTATTTCGATCAGCGCGACACGACCGACTTTTATCAGCGCGGCTTTTTCCTGACCCGGCCCGACGCGGTCGGCGCATTGCCCAATCCCAATAACTGGGTGCGGCTGCGCAACGTCAACACCAGCTGGGCCTTTTTCGGCCAAGCCAGCTATGAGGTCGTTCCCGGCTTCACCCTCACCGCCGGCGGCCGCTATACCAAGGACAGCAAGGAAACCCGCCTGGTGAAGACGACGGCCAACGCCGCCGGGCTCTCCACCTATGCGGGACGCCGCTACGTTCGCTTGTCGGACAAGGAACCGAGCTGGGACGTCAGCGCTCTCTATGAAGCGAACCCGGAAGTCAGCTTCTACGCCCGCGTCGCCCGCGGCTTCCGGGGCCCGACGATCCAGGGCCGGTCGGCCGTGTTCAACAGCGATTTCACCACCGCCGATTCCGAGACGATCCTGTCAGGCGAGGCGGGGATCAAGACCAGCCTGCTCGACAACCGCCTGCGCTTCAACCTGTCCGGCTTCGCCTACCGCGTGAAGGACATCCAGCTCAACGGCAACGACGTCAACGGCAACGGCGTCCTCTTCAACGCCGACAAGGCTGAGGCTTATGGCGTGGAAGCCGAACTGGAAGCCCGCCCGTTCGAGAATTTCACGATTTCGGCGGGCCTCAGCCTGTTGCATAGCGAGATCAAGGACAAGGATGTCTATGCCCAGGTCTGCATCCTGAACGGCGTCGTGGTCTGCACGGTCGAAGATCCGACGATCAAGGTCGGGCCCAACAGCTTTGCCCAGATTGACGGCAATCCGCTGCCCAACGCGCCTAAATATACCGCCAACGTCTCCGCCCGCTACGATGTGCCGCTCGGCAATGGCGGCGCCCTCTTCGCGGCCACCGACTGGAACATCCAGGGCTATACCAATTTCGTCCTCTACGACACGAAGGAGTTCTACTCGAAGGGCGATTTCGAAGGCGGCCTGCGGATCGGCTACACGGCCGAAGGCGGCAGATACGAAATCGCGGCCTTCGCGCGCAACATCACCAACGAGAAAAATCTCAAGGGCGTGATCGAAAATTATATGGCGGCCGTGTTCAACGAGCCGCGCATCATCGGCGTCTCGCTCTCCGGCAAGATGTAGGAGACAGGCGCGGCGACGGTTTCGGCCTGTCGCCGCGCCTTGCTCGGAGAGTGCTGCCGATGACGATCCGCAAGCCGGTTGATCCCGCTCTTGGACGTGGCGCATAAGGGCAGGCAAGGAAGGCCGGCCATGGACGACACCGCACGCGAGATCCCGAGGCCCGGCGGCCCTCCCCCCGCCGGGCTTGTCGAACGGCACCGGCTGTCGATGCGGCTGTGGCACTGGGCGAACGCCGTCCTGCTCTACACCCTGTTCACCAGCGGGTTCGGCATCTTCAACGCCCATCCGCGTCTCTATTGGGGCCATTATGGCGCCAATTTCGATGCCGCATGGCTGGAGCTTGACCGCTTTCCCGCATGGCTGACGCTGCCCGCTTCCTATAATCTGGCGATGTCACGCCACTGGCACCTGGCCGCCGCGCCGCTTTTCGCCTTCGCGCTGCTCGCCTATATGGTCTGGAGCCTCGCCAACCGGCATGTCGGGCGCGACCTCGCCTTTCGCCGGCAGGAACTGAGCCTCGCCAATATAGGGCGGGACATCCTGGATCATGCGCGGCTGCGTTTTCCGGCCGGCGCGGCGGCGCTGCGCTACTCTCTGCTGCAAAAGGCCAGCTATATCGGCGTGATCTTCCTGCTGCTGCCCCTCCTGGTCCTGACGGGCCTCACCTTGTCGCCGGGGATGAACGCGGCTTGGCCGTGGCTGGTCGACCTGTTCGGCGGGCGGCAGTCGGCGCGGTCGATCCATTTCATCGCCGCCTGGACGCTGGCCGCCTTCGTCCTCGTCCATCTGGCGATGGTGCTGCTGGCGGGGCCTTGGAACGAACTGCGCTCGATGGTCACCGGCCGCTATCGCCCGCCGCCGGAGCGGGCGGCATGATCGTCAGCCGGCGCGCCCTGCTGCTGGGAGCGACCGCCGCGCTTTCCGGCTGCGACCGGCTCGCCGGCAATGCACGGTTCCGCGAGGCGCTGTTTTCGGCCGAGAATTTCCACCGATGGGCGCAGCGCGGCCTATCGGCCCGCGACGCGCTGGCGCGGGAGTTCCGCCCCGACCAGATCTCGCCCATCTTCCGCGCCAACGGCACCGCCAATCCGAACACGCCCGCCTACAGGGCGCTGTGGCGGAACGGCTTTGCCGACTGGCGGCTGGCGGTCGCGGGGCTGGTCGCCCGGCCCCTCTCCCTCTCGCTCGCCCAGTTGCGCGCGATGCCGCACCGCGAGCAGATCACCCGCCATGACTGCGTCGAGGGGTGGAGCGCGATCGGCAAGTGGCGCGGGGTGCCGCTGCGCACGGTCCTGAACGCCGCCGGACTGAGCGGCCGGGCGCGCTATCTCGTCTTCCGCTGCGCCGACGATATGGGCGGCGGCAATTCCTATTATGAAAGCATCGACCTGATCGACGCCTTCCATCCCCAGACGATCCTCGCCTTCGCGCTCAACGACCGGCCGCTCTCGGTCGCGAACGGCGCGCCGCTGCGCCTGCGGGTCGAACGGCAACTGGGCTACAAGCAGGCCAAATATCTGATGGGCATGGAGGCGGTCGACAGGCTGGACGGGATCGGCAAGGGCAAGGGCGGCTTCTGGGAGGATCGTGCGGGCTATGACTGGTATGCGGGTATCTGATCGAAACGGGTTTGACGGACCGGCAACCGCCTGACATCGTTACGCCATGCGACTCTTCGACCGACTATTGAAGCGCCTCGTGACCAGGGGGCAATTGACCGTTCGCTATGCGGATGGACGAAGCGTCACCGTCGGGACGCCCACCGAAGGCTTCCCGACGCTGGCGATGACCTTCCTGGATCGTCGCGTGCCGTTCGACATCATGCGCGACCCCCGGCTGGGCATGGCGGAAGCCTGGATCGACGGGCGCGTGACCATCGCGGGCGGCGGCATCATCGACCTCGTCTCCCTGATCCGCGCCAACAATAGTTGGGAAGGGGGCAGGTCGATCAGCGCCAAGGGGCCAATCAAGCGCGGCGTCAAGCTGGTGAAGCAGAGCCTGTGGCGCGCCAACCATCGCGCCCGGTCGAAGGCGAACGTCGCTCATCATTATGATCTGTCGGGCGCGCTCTATGCGCTGTTTCTGGACCGCGACCGGCAATATAGCTGCGCCTACTGGCCGGACGCGGAGAATCGGGCGGGCATCAGCCTGGATCAGGCGCAGGAGGACAAGAAGGCGCATATCGCCGCCAAGCTGGCGCTGGAGCCGGGCATGCGCGTGCTCGACATCGGCTGCGGCTGGGGCGGCATGGCGCTGTATCTGCACCGGACCTGCGGCGTCGACGTGACCGGCATCACCCTGTCCGAGGAACAGCTGAAGGTCGCGCGCCAGCGGGCGGAGGAGGCGGGCGTGTCCGACCATGTCCGGTTCGAGCTGATGGATTATCGCGACGTCCAGGGACCGTTTGACCGAATCTTGTCGGTCGGCATGTTCGAGCATGTGGGCACGGCCGACTATCGCACCTTCTTCACCAAATGCCACGACCTGCTGACGCCGCAGGGGGTGATGCTGATCCACACGATCGGCCGGGTGGACGGGCCGGGCATCACCGACGCCTTCACTCAGAAATATATCTTCCCTGGCGGCTATATCCCCGCTTTGTCGGAAATGGTCGCGGGCAGCGAGGGGACGCGGCTGATGGTCACGGACGTGGAGGTGTTGCGGCTTCATTATGCGCTGACGATCCGCGACTGGTATCGCCGGACGATGGCGAGCCGCGCGGCGATAGAGGCGCTCTACGATCCGCGCTTCTTCCGCCTGTGGACCTTCTATCTGGCGGGCGCGGCCACCGTGTTCGAGCATGGCGGGATGGTCAATTTCCAGGTTCAATATGCCCGCGACCGCCGGACCCTGCCGATCACGCGCGACTATATGGCGGAAGCGGAGGCGGCGCTTACCGGGCGCTGAGAGGCTGAACCTGCGCTGACATCCGCATTCCCCGTCCGTTCAGCGACTTCCGGTCATTCTCCCCCCCAGTCTCGCCGCCAATAGGCAAGCTGGCGCGGACATTGTTTTGAGGAGACTGGAGATGAACCTGATATGGAAAGGCGCGGTGGCGTTCAGCCTGGCCGGCGCCGGCCTGGGCATGGCGGCGGCGCCGGCCCAGGCGCAATCCTATCGCGACGGCTGGCGCGGCCAGGACTACCGCGGCGATTATAGACGCGGCGACTATCGGCGCGATGACCGGCGCTGGGCCAGGGGCCGCCATTGGCGCGGAGACCGGGGCTATTATCGCGCCGGCTGGCGCGGCTATCGCCAGCGTTGCTGGACCGACTGGCGCTATGACCGCTATCGCGACCGGCGCGTGCGGGTGCGTATCTGCCGCTGATGGATGGGCCGCCGACGCCAGGCATCGGCGGCCCCCTCCGGCGCTCACCGGTTGACGCCGCCCCGATGGGCCGTCTAGTCGGCGGGACAGACAGCCAGGACATATGCCATGAGCGACACGCCCCCCGACCGCCTTTCGACCAATCCGCGCAGCCCCTATTTCGACATGGACGTGCTTCAGCGCGGCATCGGCATACGTTTCAAGGATCGCGTCCGCAACGATGTCGAGGAATATAGTATTTCCGAGGGCTGGGTCCGCGTAGCGGCGGGCAAGACGCGCGACCGTCATGGCAATCCGCTGACCATCAAGCTGTCCGGCCCGGTCGAGGCATGGTTCGAAAATCCGCCCGCCGATGAAGCGGAAGCGGAGGACGATGTCGACGGAGATGAAATCGGCAGGGACGAAGTCGGCGGGGACAAGGCTGGGGCCTGACCCCTCACCCGGCCGTAGCGCCCCGCTTCACGTCCTCGATGATGTCCTTCAGCGTCCGTTCGGCGGGGCGGTTGTCGGCGTAGCGGGTGATCGCCGGATCATAGTCGATCCGCGTAGCCTTGACTGCCTTTTTCATCCGGCCTGGGGGCGCATCCGACAGGCTGGCCGTGCGCATCGGCGCGGCCTTCAGCGGCATGGAAGCGGCCGGCGCGCTCGCCATGCGGATGCTGGCGCCCAGGCGATCGTCGGGCACGAAGGGATGCAGCCTGGGCTTGTCGGCATAAATGAAGCCGAAGGTCGGGTTCACGCGCGCGCCCATCTGGCCGGTCGGGCTGTGCCATATGCGCACCTCGCTCCAGTCGCCCAGCGCCGACACGTCGATCGCCAGCACATCCTCCTCGATCGCGCCCGGTGCCGACCAGTTGGCGTGGCGCACCAATATCTGCCGGTCATCGACGATCCGGCTGACGACGGCGACATGGCCCAGCTGCATAGGCCCATTGGGACGGAAGGCGAGCACCGCGCCTTTTCTGGGCTTGTGCCCGCGCTTGTAGCGATCCTCCGCCTGGTCCCACCAGGTCAGCGCATCGCCATAGAGGGCGACGCCGGACACCATCCGCGCATAAGGCACGCACTGCAACGCAGTCGCCGCGAGAGAGGAGGCCGAGACTCCGCCCAAGCCGAGCAGCAGCATCGCGACCGCCCAGAGAACCAACTTCAACATTTAATGCAACCCCGGAACCTTCAAGAATCGCCCCCATCGCGATCGTTCTAGGACAGGATTTTTAGAAAGAGGTTAAAAGCGCGCTCACCTTGTCGGCCGAGCGCGACGATCCCGGCGGAAACCGATCAGAAAGCGGTGCTGGCCGCTCCGGCGAGGGCGATCTGGACGGGCTGGTCGGCCGGCGCGGCATGATCGGGGTAGATGAAGCCCTGGGCCGGATTGGACCGCAGGCCAAGGCCGCCGATCGGACCATACCATACCCGCACGTCGGTCCAGTCGTTGTTAGGCGACACGTCGATGGCGCGGACATTGCGTTCGACGCCGCCGCGATAGGACCAGTTGGCATGGGTCAGCAGCACTTCGCGGTCGCCGATCACCTTGCTGACCATGGCGACATGGCCGACCGGCATCGAACGGCTGGCGGCGAAGGCCAGGACAGCGCCCTCACGGGGCTCGTGCCCCCGGTCGTAGCGGCCCTCCGCCTGATTCCACCAGCTATTGGCGTTGCCGAAAATCTGGATGCCCGACACCTGCCGCGCATAGGGCGCGCATTGCAGGACGCCGGCGGCGGCGGGAGAAACGGCCATGGCGGAGAGCGCAAGAAAAACCATCGCGAAAATCGCGCGAAACCGTCCGACCATGTGAAGTGCGACCCCCGTGGGTGTTTCCCCGATGAAGGCCTTAGGGCAGAGCGCGCCGGACTTTAAAACAGCGCAGCGGCGAACCGTTGCCGCAACGCGTCATGCTGCGGAACGAAAAAGCTTTCCGGACGTGACCTCCAGATGGACATGTTCTGGTAAGCTATTGAAAAAGCTATAATCCGTTCCCGTCATCCAGATTTGGCTGCCGGTGGCCGCCAGCCGCTGGAACAGCGAAGCCCGCCGCGACGGGTCGAGATGCGCCGCCACTTCGTCGAGCAGCAGCACCGGCGGAGCCCCCGTCCGCGCCGCCACCGATCCCGCATGGGCGAGCAGAATGGACAGCAGCAGCGCCTTCTGCTCGCCGGTCGAACAGAGGGCTGCGGGCTGATCCTTGGCGATATGGACGACCGACAGGTCGGCGCGATGCGGGCCGATGAGCGTCCGTCCGGCGGCCGCGTCGCGGCGGCGGCCGGCGGCGAGGCCGGGGGCCAGATCGCCAGAGGGCGAGCCGTCCGCCTCCTCCCCCTCCAGCGCCAGCCGGGGCCGGGCGAAGGGCGCGTCGGGCTGATGGGCCAGCGCGGCGTTCAGCCGATCGACCATATCGCGGCGGGCGGCGGCGATCGCCGCGCCATGCTCCCCCATCTGCGCCTCCAGCGCGCTCAGCCAGGCGGGATCGGCGGCGCGCAGGTCGCCCAGCAGGCGGTTGCGCGCGCGCATCGCCGCTTCATAGCGGGTGCTATGGGCGGCATGGCCGGGGTGGAGCGCCAGCGTCAGGCGATCGACGAAGCGCCGCCGCCCGCCGGGGTTGTCGAGGAACAGCCGGTCCATCGCCGGGGTCAGCCAGACGATCGACAGATGCTCGGCCAGCGCATTGGCCGACGACGCGGTCCCGCCGATCCGCACCTGCCGCCGGTCGGGCGCCTGGGGCGTCACGCCCGTGCCCAGCGTCACCCCGCCGACTTCCGCCGCGATGCCGAACCCGCCGCCGCCGCCCTGCCGCGCCATGTCGCGCAGCGCCGCGCCGCGCAGGCCCCGTCCGGGCGCCAGCAGCGAAACCGCTTCCAATATGTTGGTCTTGCCCGCCCCGTTTTCGCCCGTCAGCAAGATGAAGGGGCGGTCGGGACGGATCAGCGCATCCTCATGATTGCGAAAATCGCTGAGGGTGAGGCGACCGATCATCGGCCTGCTCTAGCTGTCCCTCGCCATCAAGGAAAGCGCTGCGGCGTTTCAGGCCCCGCCGCCGCAGCGCTTGCGCGTTACCGTCTGGCCATCGTTGGAGACCGTCAGCTTGTCGCCTGACGCCCGCATCTCTAGCCGCTTGGTCCAGCTTTCGCCCTCGCCGGTAAAGGCCGCCTCCACGGTCACGCGCCCGTCGCCCTTGCGCCTCACTCGGGCGACCGAACCGACGCTCTCATGGAAGATGAGTTGCTTGGGGGTGACCTTCAGCTCCTGCTCCGCCCCGGCATCGGCGCAGCGGTCGTTGATCCCGGTCCAGCGGCCCTGGAAGGCGACGGGCAACTGATCGGAGGGCGCTCCACCTTCCTCCGTCGCCGCCACCTCGACGGTCTGATTGGCGTCGGAGTCGGTGGCGGTCACGCGGTTGCCGGGCGGCTCGGCCGCATCGCCGCCGTTGGCGCTGTCGGGCAGCGCCGTGTCCAGCCTGCTCTTGGCTGAATCGCTTTGGTTCCCGCCGTCGCAGGCGGCGAGGCCGGCCAGAAGAAACAGGAATAGGGCGGCGCGCATGGGTGAAAAGCGGTTTCGCGCCTGCCTGGTTCCCGATGCTGGATTCAACCATCCCCGCGTTACAAGACAATGGGCTTTCGAACAGCTTGCGCATGGCCGACATTGCGATCATCACCAAGCTCGACTGGAATCATCCCATGCGGGACATATCGCCCGCGTCGATGATGCCACTCGCGCATGTGGAAGGAAGCCGGGAATGACGCCGACCAAGACCCTGTTCGCCATCGCCGCCCTGGTCGCCGGGCTGGGATCGACCGTCGCTCAGGCGGCCCTCGCCATCGGCGCCAAAGCCCCCGACTTCACGACGCGCGGCGCGCTGGCGGGCAAGCCCTTCACCCTGACCCTGTCGCACCAGTTGAAGCGCGGGCCGGTCGTCCTCTATTTCTTTCCCAAGGCGTTCACGCCCGGCTGCTCGGCCGAAGCGCGCGAGTTCGCCGAACATATCGCGGACTTCAAGAAGGCGGGGGCGACCGTCATCGGTATGTCGGGCGATCCGGTCGGCGACCTCATCCCCTTTTCCACCAAGGAATGCGCGGGCAAGTTCCCGGTCGCTTCGGCCGGGCCGGACATCGTCAAGGGCTTCGACGTGGCGCTGCCGATGCGGGAGGGGATGACGAACCGCACCTCCTACGTCATCGCTCCCAGCGGCCGCATCGCCTTCGTCCATAGCGAGATGAACTATGCCCAGCATGTGAAGGCCACGCTCGCGGCGGTGCAGGCGATGAACGTGAAATAGAGGCGTTCGCCCGGCTAAAAGCGTTCAGCGCGCCCGGCGGTCCAGATAGAGATAGGCCGGATCGAACTCGGCTATGCGCCGCAACAGATCGAGATCCAGCAGCATCACATGGCCCCGGCGGTAGTCGACTGCCCCTTGCTCGCGAAGCTCCTTGAGGGTGCGGTTCACATGGACGGAGGTCAGCCCCAGACATTCGGCCAGTTCAAGCTGCGTGAGCGCCAAATCATACCCCGTCTCGTCCGCGAGGCCCACCAATCCCAGCCGAACATGGAGTTCGCACAGCAGGTTGGCCGTCCGGGACAGCGCGGATCGCCGGCCGAGCGACAGTTCCCACTCGCGGTGGATCGCCGCGTCCATATTGGTGGTGAACCAATAGACGCGGGTGAGATGGGGATACTGTTCGGTGATCGCCCGCAGCCGGTCGTGCGGGACGAGGGCGACGTGACAGGGCGTCAGGGTCATCACATTATGATCGAGGTGCTTGAGCGTGAAGCTGTGCAGGTCGGCAAAGTCGCCGGCGACATGAAGTTCGCTGATCTGCCGCTCGCCGTTCCGCAAATCCTTGTAGCGGCCCATCAGCCCGTCAAGCAGTAGCGTGGAGCAGTTCAGTTCCTCACCGCTTCTGATGAACGTTCGATCAGCGGGATAGTCCCGCACCTCCGAAACGGCGGCGCGAATCGCCTGCTCCTCCTCAGCGCTGATCTCGTCCCGCGCGCGCAGCTTCATGAAGTGCCGCTCTATCACGAACTGGCCTCGCCCAGATGGAGGTCGACGGCACTGGAAAAAGCTATCCGGACGGCCGCCTTTCCGGATTCTTCGGCGATCTCGATATATCCGCGTAGATCGATCAGGCCCGACCTGGCCTCTTCGCTGATGAGGTCCCTAATAGCGTCCACCGCGATCTGACGCGCCGCGTCCAAATCCGGCAGCTCCGTGCCTTCTTCATCGGGAACGAGGCCGGTGCGGTTGTGCAAATGCAGATAGAAGCGCGCCATAGAAGCCAGAAACGCCCCCAGGTTCGAAACGGTTCATGCCGCTAATCTCGATCAGGACATCTGTCCCTTTCGAGGCTGCGCATGTCTGCCATGCCGATATAAGTAGCGCGGCGACCACCGGATTATCGAGCCACTTCATGAGGTTCTGCTGCTAATCCCGCCTGTTCCGAAATGGCCTTCATCGCCGCGCTTCAACGGGCGATCCAAAGGCTTCCCAGCCGCCGGCAGGGCAAACAGCACCTGTCCTGTCACACCCCGAATCCGAAAATATGGGGCAAATTCAGGAGGCCCATGAAAAGATAGAAATGGGGAGACAATAAGATATTATTGCTACGCCTCATCGGGATTTACTACGATGCATGCCACAGTTGAACCGTTACGGGTGCTGATTACTGGTGCAAGTGGTTTCATTGGCTTGAGCCTTATTGAAAGGCTTTTGAAGCATGGCATCAATATCAGGGTCTTGACTAGGGGAGATGCTAAAGTCTTTCAGGACAGGGTCGAATATGTCCAGGGAAGCCTGCAAGACCGATCGGCACTTGAAAGATCGCTCGAAGATGTTCAGGCGGTCTATCATCTCGCCAATCCGGTGGGATCGAATTGGCAGCAATATGTCGACGAGATGGTCAATCCGACCGCGCTGCTGGCCCAGCTTTCCGCATCCGCGGGCGTGAAGAATTTTTTCTTCGCCAGCAGCGTCGATCTTTATGACTCGTCCCGTGTCGAGGCGAGGATTACCGGAGATACTCCGGCAGACCCCGATATTGCCCGCCGCAATCATTATGCGCGCGCGAAACATGCCTGTGAAACCCATCTGCGGCAAGTCGATCGGCAGAATGACCTTCGCGTCACGATTTTTCGCCTGGGCCTGACG
Organism: Sphingobium sp.; assembly: GCA_033795485.1. Taxonomy (GTDB): domain Bacteria; phylum Pseudomonadota; class Alphaproteobacteria; order Sphingomonadales; family Sphingomonadaceae; genus Sphingobium. Next base: position 294,491 of record JARYGO010000001.1, on the reverse strand, counting down.
ATCGGCAAGGGCGCTTCACACGCCCATCGCGGCGTGGGGCATTTTTCGAGCCCCACCGTGGTGCGGCTATGGGGGGCGGGCCGTCATCGCCTTCCCTTCATACTGGTCGACGATGCCGCCGACGCGATGGCCCGTTCGCTAACAAATCCGCAGGTCGCCGGGCGAACCCTTTTGCTGTCCGCGCCTCCTTCCCTTACCGCGAGAGACTATATGAAGGCGGTTGCCGCGCGTGCGCACAAGCGCGTTTATGTCTGGCCCTATGCCGTGTGGCTGTTCTGGGCGGCGGACGCCCTGAAGGAAAGCATCAAGCATCTTTTGCGGCATCCCAATCGCCGCTCGGCACATTTGCACGACTGGAAATGCCGCAGCCACCGCGCGGATTATGATCCGACGACGACCATGCATATTCTGGACTGGAACCCCGTCAGCGACCGGGAAACCCTGATCGCCCGGGGCGTGAACCCGGCGGTCGACCAGATCATCAACCGAACCGTTTCGCGGGGTTAGCATCGAGCATTAGATCAGAACTGTTCTTTCTGAACGGAGGTTCGAGCCGTCGAGAACCGAAGTCGAGAAATCGGCGCTTCGCTCGCGTTCTCGCTACGCCTTCTCGACAAGCTCGATGGCTACTCGGACCGAACGGCTATGGTTCTGATGTAACGCTCGCCGCTCTAAGGATAGTCACAGTTTCATCTGATTGATCTGGGCTTCGACAAGCATGAGAAACGCCGATCAACGGATTATTTGCAGCAGCGACCGTCCGCCTTTTTGACTCCGCGCCACAGTCACTATTCCAGGACCGGCAGATCAAGAGAATCCGCAACGCAAAGTCCGAACTTAGGCAACCGGCAGCGCAGCGTCATAACCCACAAACGCAAAAAGGGCCGCTCGATCGAGTCGAGCGGCCCTTTTTGAAGAAAGGAGACGCCGGGCCGGCGCCTTCTATTCTTATTCGGCCTTGGTCTGGAGGTTGACGGCGGCATATTTGCCGCGACGGTCGACCTCCAGTTCGAAGTCCAGGCGGTCGCCTTCATTGAGCGCGGCCATGCCGGCGCGTTCGACGGCGCTGATATGGACGAAAGCGTCGGGCTGGCCGTCATCGCGCTGGATGAAGCCGAAGCCCTTCATGGCGTTGAAGAACTTCACCGTGCCGCTGGCGCGCTCGCCGGTCAGTTGACGTTGCGGGCCGCGATCGCCGCCCGGCGCGCCGCCAAAGCCGCCGGCGCGGGGCTCGCGCGGCGGGCCACGGTCGGTAACAGGCAGGGGCTCGCCCTCGATCTTCAGATCGGTCGCCGAAATCTTGCCGCCGCGATCAACCAGCGTGAAGCCCAGCGGTTGACCCTCGGCCAAGCCGGTAAGACCAGCCTGCTCGACCGCGCTTATATGGACGAACACGTCTTCCGCGCCGTCGTCACGGACGATGAAGCCGAAGCCCTTCTGACCGTTGAAGAATTTGACAACGCCGGTGCCTTCGCCGACCACCTGGGCAGGCATGCCGCGACCACCGCCGCCGCCGCCGCCGCCAAAGCCACCACCACCGCCGCCGAAACCGCCGCCGCCGCTGCGGAAGCCGCCGCCGCCGCCGCCGCCACTTGGCGCACCGCCGCCGAAGCCACCACGGTCACCGCCGCCGAAACCGCCCCGGTCGCCACCGAAGCCGCCACGATCACCGCCGAAACCGCCGCCACCGAACCGGCTGCCGCCGCTCGGTTCGTAAAAACCCTCGTCGCCGAAACCGTCTCGCTTGTCCCTGCCGCGCCCGCCGCGGCGCCCTTTGTCAAAACTCATGCCCTGTTAGTCACTTTCGCTTCGCCCCAAGATGAACCGGACAAACATGTCGGGCGAATGACATGCAGAATCCACCGCAAATGAGCAGTTTGGGAATCACTATATCAAGTTTTTGCAGTCAAGCGAATGATTTTAGCCGCTTGGCCGTCAATCGCGCCCGCTTCGCCCCGGCGCGGCGCGCGGACGCTCCACCACCTGCCTGGCGAAGCCTTGCGTTGCGGCGCGGGCACTTTGGCCATAGAGGGGAGCGATGACCGTATATTTTCATGAAGAAGACCTGCCCGCCGGCGTCCTGGCCCCCGGCGCGATCGCCATAGATAGCGAGACGATGGGCCTCATCACCCCGCGCGACCGCCTGTGCCTGGTTCAGATCAGCGACGGGCGCGGAGACGAGCATCTGGTGCGGTTCAATCCCGGCAGCGATTATGCCGCGCCCAACCTGCGGGCGGTGCTGAGCGACCCCGATCGGCTGAAGCTCTATCATTTCGGACGCTTCGACATCGCCGCGCTCTACCATTATCTGGGCGTGCTGACGGCGCCCGTCTATTGCACGAAGATCGCCTCGCGGCTGGTGCGCACCTATACCGACCGCCATGGCCTGAAGGAACTGGTGCGCGAGCTGCTGGGCCAGGACATCAGCAAGCAGCAGCAAAGCTCCGACTGGGGCGGCCCGGTCCTGTCGGACGCGCAGAAGGATTATGCCGCGTCGGACGTGCGCTATCTGCACCAGTTGAAGGCGGAACTCGACAAGCGCCTGATCCGCGAAGGGCGGATGGAACTGGCGCAGGCCTGTTTCGATTTCCTGCCGCATCGCGCGCTGCTCGACCTCGCCGGCTGGCCGGAAACCGACATCTTCGCGCATATGTGAAGGCCGTAAACGCCCATGTCCATCCAGGCAGAGCAGCAACGCAACGAACGTCGGCACTGGGCGCGGCCGGGCGGCAGCCACGACCGGCTGGTTAGAACGCTCAAGGGCTGGCTGCCGATGGCCGTGGGCGTGCTGGCCGCGCTGCTGGCGACGGCCCCGTTCCTGGGCGGCGATAAGGTCAGCTTCGTCCTGGACAAGACCAAGGTTGACGTCGCCAAGGAGCGGATGCGCGTGACCGAGGCGCTGTATCGCGGCGAGGATAGCAAGGGTCAGCCCTTTTCGCTGCGCGCCGGCTCCGCCGTCCAGAAAAGCTCGCGCGAGCCGGTCGTCGATCTCAGCGACATGTCGGCGCGCATCCTGCTGTCGGACGGCCCCGCCGTGCTCGACGCGCGCAAGGGGCGCTACAATATGGAAAGCGAGCGAGTGGCGATCGACGGGCCGGTCCAGTTCCAAGCGGCGGGCGGCTATCGCCTGACGACCCGCGACGTCGGCATTGACCTTAAAACCCGGCGGATGCGCAGCGCCGGACGAGTCGATGGGCGCATCCCCATCGGCACCTTCAGCGGCGATCATCTGGAAGCGGACATGAACGCGCGCACGGTGACGCTCAATGGCCGCGCCAGCTTGCGCATCGAACAAAATGGTCTCAAAGGGGCGAGATGACGCGCCGCTCCATCGCCCTGATTCCCGCCGGCCTTGTGATCGCGCTGGCGGGCGTCCTGACGCTGAACGCCGACGCGCAGGTGCTGAAGAATCACGACAGCAACGCCCCGGTCAACTTCACCGCCGACCGGATCGAGGTGCAGGATCGCGCCGACCGCGTCGTCGTGTCGGGCAATGTCGAAGTGACTCAGGCGGGCATGAAGCTGAACGCCGCGCGCATGACCGTCGCCTATCGCCAGGGCGGCGGCAATGGCCCCAACGGCGTGGAGATCGACCGGATCGACGCCTCGGGCAATGTCGTCGTCACGCGCGGCAACGAAAGGGCGAGCGGCAATGTCGCCATATATGATCTCAACAGCCGCCTCATCACCATGATCGGCAACGTCGCGCTCAACCAGGGCGCGAACCGGCTGACCGGCGGAAGGCTGGTCATGGACCTGAACAGCGGCCGGTCCACCGTCGACGGCCGATCCTCGGGCGGCGGCGCGCCCGGAGTTTCGGGGAGCGGCGGGCGCGTTTCGGGGACATTCTCCGTGCCCCAGCGGCGCGATTGACGGCCTTCCGGCCGATTTAGCGGGCGGGGCGCAAATTTTCGCTTGGCTCCGCGCACCTGCCCATGCACAAAGCCTGCCAAATCGACACGGCCCCGGCCTCCGGCCGGGATCGACCCGTCCGCCGCCATGCGCGGCAGATGTTAAGGAGTGGCCATGAGCGACAGTCTGACCCAGGACCGCCCGGCGCTTGAGCCCCGGCCCCAGCCGCCGCGCGAACTGAGCGACGGCCTATCGGTCGTGTCGATCGCCAAAAGCTACGACAAGCGCGCGGTGCTGGTCGATGTGTCGCTGACCGTGGGCAAGGGCGAGGTCGTCGGGCTGCTCGGCCCCAACGGCGCGGGCAAGACCACCTGCTTCTATTCGGTGATGGGGCTGGTGCGCCCCGACCACGGGCGCATCATCCTCGACGGGCAGGACATCACCGGCCTGCCCATGTATCGCCGCGCGATATTGGGCCTTGGCTATCTGCCGCAGGAAACTTCCATCTTTCGCGGCATGACCGTGGCCCAGAATATCAGCGCGGTGCTGGAGCTGGCGGAGCCGGACAAGGACGCGCGCGCCGCCCGGCTGGAGGAGCTGCTGGGCGAGTTCGGGCTGACGCGGCTGCGCGATTCCTCCGCCATGGCGCTGTCGGGCGGCGAGCGCCGCCGGTGCGAGATCGCCCGCGCGCTGGCCGCCAATCCGTCGATCGTGCTGCTGGATGAGCCTTTCGCCGGCATCGACCCGCTGTCGATCTCCGACATTCGCGATCTGGTGAAGCAGTTGAAGACGCGCGGCATCGGCGTCCTCATCACCGACCATAATGTGCGCGAGACGCTGGAAATCGTCGATCGCGCCTGCATCATCTATGGCGGCCAGGTGCTGTTCGCGGGCAGCCCCACCGAACTGGTCGCCAATGCCGACGTCAGGCGGCTCTATCTGGGCGAGAATTTCCAGTTGTGACATGATCCGGCCGTCCCCTTTCTCCCCTTGTGGAAAGGCAGCGCGCTGATGGCGCTGGCTCCGCGCCTCGACCTGCGGCAAAGCCAGTCGCTGGTGATGACGCCCCAGCTCCAGCAGGCGATCAAGCTGCTGGCGCTCTCCAACCTGGAGATAGAGGCGTTCATCGCGGGAGAAGTGGAGAAGAATCCGCTGCTCGACATGCCCCCGCCCGGCGATGAGGGCGCGCCGCCGCTCGACGGGATCGACCGCAGCGTCGAGGCGCCGGCGCTGGCGGGCGAGGTGGGCGAGGCCGACAGCCTGATCGCGCAGGGGCTGGGCGCGGCCGATTCGCCGCTCGACGTCGATCATGCGGCCGACACGTTCATCGACGACGGGCCCGGCGACAGGATGGCCGATCGCTCGCCAGTGACGAGCGGCGGAGGGCTGGGCGGCGGACCGGGCGACATGGGGGCGGGATCGGGCGAGGCTCTTGATTTCGACAGCTTCGCCAACCCGGAGGTCGGCCTGCACGAACATCTGATGGATCAGGCGCGCGCGGCCTTGTCCGGCGGCGACATGCTGATCGCCGCGCAACTGATCGGCCAGATCGACGATGCGGGCTATCTGGAGGCCGACCTGCTCCAGACCGCCTATCGGCTCGCCGTCCCGCTGGCCGATGTGGAGCAGGTGCTGGGCGTGATCCACGGCTTCGATCCGACCGGGGTAGGTGCCCGCACCCTGTCCGAATGCCTGGCGCTTCAGGCCCGGGAAGCGGACCGCTTCGATCCCTGCATGCAGCGGCTGCTCGCCAATCTCGATATATTGGCGAAGGGCGCGCTGCCGCAATTGCGGCGCATCTGCGGCGTGGACGAAGAGGATCTGGCCGACATGATCCGGGAACTCAGGGCCTACGACCCGAAGCCTGGCCTGCGTTTTTCCGGCGACCGCGCCGCCGCGGTGGTGCCCGACCTGTTCGTCGCGCCCGCCGGGGCAGGATGGTCGATCGAACTCAACGGCGCGACCCTGCCCCGCGTGCTGGTTAACCGCAGCTATTATGTCGAACTGGCGGGCGGCGCGCGGGACAAGGCGTCGAAGGCATGGCTCGCCGATTGCCTGACCAACGCCAATTGGCTGATCAAGGCGCTCGACCAGCGCCAGCGCACGATCATCAAGGTGGCGAGCGAGATCGTCCGGAGCCAGGAGGATTTCTTTCGCCGGGGCGTCGCCTATCTGAAACCGCTGACCCTGCGCGCGGTGGCGGAGGCGATCGACATGCATGAATCGACCGTCAGTCGAGTCACGTCGAACAAATATCTGTCTTGTCCGCGCGGCCTCTACGAACTCAAATATTTCTTCACCAGCGGCATCCAGTCGTCCGACGGGGGCGAAGCCGTGTCGGCCGAGGCGGTCAAGAGCCATATCAAGGCGCTGATCGCGGCCGAGGACGCGCAGGCGATCCTGTCCGACGACACGCTGGTCGACATGTTGCGCGCCAAGGGCTTCGACATCGCCCGCCGCACGGTCGCCAAATATCGCGAGGCGATGGGGATCGGCTCGTCGGTCCAGCGGCGGCGGCAGAAGGCATTGAAGGGCAAGGCGGCTTGACCGTGCCAGACGGGGCCGCCAAACGGCCTGCGGGAACAGGAACCACGCATGACGACAGCCTATCTGAACGGCGACTATCTGCCGCTGGCGCAAGCGCGCGTCTCGGTTCTGGATCGCGGCTTCCTGTTCGCCGACGGCATCTATGAAGTCGCCGCCGTAATCGAGGGGCGGCTGATCGACAGCGCCTCCCACCTTACCCGGCTCGAGCGGTCCGCCCGCGCGCTGGACATCGCCCTGCCGCTATCGCTGGCGGAGGTCGAGGCGGTGCAGAAGGAACTGGTGCGCCGCAACGCGATGGAGGAGGGCCTCGTCTATCTCCAGATCACGCGCGGCGCGGACCTCACGCGGGATTTTCTGGCCCCCGCCGACCTGACGCCGACGCTGGTGCTGTTCGTCCAGCCCAGGGCTTTCCTCGACACACCCGCCGCGCGGGACGGCATCGCCGTCGCCACCATGCCCGACCTGCGCTGGGCGCGGCGCGACATCAAAAGCGTGGGCCTGCTTGCCCAGGCCATGGCCAAGCGCGCGGCCAGGGCGGCCGGCGCGCAGGAGGCGTGGATGGTGGAGGACGGCTTCGTAACCGAGGGCGCGTCCTCGACCGCCTTCATCGTCACCGGCGAAGGCCTGGTCACCCGCCCCTATTCGCAGGCGGTGCTGGCGGGCTGCACCGGCGCGGCGCTGGGCGCGCTGGCGGAGGAAAGCGGCATGGCGCTGATCCGCCGCCCCTTCACCGTGGAGGAAGCGCTGGGCGCGCGAGAAGCCTTCATCACCAGCGCCTCCACCCTTTGCCAGTCGGTGGTGCGAATCGACGGAAAGCTAATCGGCGACGGAATGCCCGGACCGGTCGCGCAGCGGCTTCGCGAGCTTTATATCGACTTCGCTCGCCGGACGGCCGTGTGAAACTAATCCGTTTCGGATAAAAACCGATGGCGGGCCATTATGGACCGTAGGGTCTATCCAGAATGGTGAACGGGCGGAGGAAAATCCATATTATCCGCGCGTGGCGGCGGCCCTAGCGTAATTTCGATGACGTTTCTCTCCAAATCGGCGGAAAGAGGATGCGGCTCGGACACCGATGCTGCATTAACCTGACGGGAACGAAACAGGCACGGGGGCACCGAATGATGGAATCCAGGCGCGCGGCGGAGACAGCGGCAGAGACAGGGGACCGGATCATTCAGGACTTGCCCTATGGCGCGCACGATGCGCGCCCCGGCCTGCTGGTCATGGCCGAACAGGCCATGCCCCAGGCGTTCGCCGAGATCGCCGAGGCGGCCGGACTTCGCCTGCTGGGTGTGACGTCGCTGGAGGAAGGCCCCGCGCGGCTCGACAGCCAGAGCGGCTGCGACCTGGCGATGCTGGTCTGCGCGTCCGCCAATCCGATGCTGGAGCGGCTGCTGGTCCAGCTCGACACCATGGCGACGCTGGGCGACATGCCCCTGATCGTCGTCACCTCGATCGAAACGCTGGACATGGCCGACGCCGTGATCCGCAGCCCGCGCGCCCACCTGCTGTGCCAGCCCGACGCCACCGACCTTTCTGCCGCGCTGCTCGCCGCGCGGCCGGAGGGGTCCGCCGCCCCGACCGTCCACGATATTGGCCGGGAGAGCGAGAGCGCCCGCTTGAACCGGCTGTCCGAAGAGGTCGGCCGGCTCGCGCGCACGGTGGAGGCGCTGGCCAGCGGCCACCCGTCGATCGCGGGGCTGGGCGGCACGATCCCACCGGGTTCGACCGCAGGGACGCGCCTGTCGGACCAGTCGGCCGACTATAATGGCATGCCCGCCCTCGGTCCGCTGGGCGCGCAGCCCGCTCCATCCTCGGGCGCGGCGGTTCTTACCGCTGGACAGGTGCGGGACCTGCTGCGCGCGCGGCGGCTGCGCGCCGAATTCCTGCCCGCCGAGCTGTTCGCCGATCCCGCCTGGGACATGCTGCTGGACCTGCTGGCGGCGCGTCTGGACGGGGCGCGGGTGTCGGTCTCCAGCCTGTGCATCGCCGCCGCCGTGCCTCCGACGACGGCGCTGCGCTGGATTCGCACACTGACTGAGCAGGGCCTGGTGGAACGCCGCGCCGATCCACATGACGGCCGCCGCGTCTTCATCGCGCTCGCCGACGACACCGTCGAGGCGCTGCAACGCTGGTTCGCCGCCGGGCGCCGCCTGATACAGAGCGCGGCGGGTGCGTAGAGCATCCAAGCCGGGTAGCACCTGACCCTTACGAAATGCGGAAAGCACTCGAACAGAGCCGCTCGGCTCGTCGCGTTCGCCGGCGGCTTCAACCTCTTGTTTACCATCACTCGGCACAAGGAGGGCGAAGGACATGGGGGTCGGCGCATTGGATCAGGCACGGGACAGTTTCGCGCAGCGCAGCCAGGCGATCGGCCGTCACATATTGGCCTGCCCGCCCGGTCCGGCTTTTCGCCCGGAGCCCATCGGCGCGGTCATCGCCCGGCTGGAAGCGCGGTTGCAGGCGATGCGCCCGCGCGGGGAATGACGCGGCGGCTATAGCGCCGGCCGCAACTTGCGCAAACCCAGCGAAACCGCGCTTGACCACCGGTCAAAACGGCCTAGAAACGCGGGAAATCCCATGGGGCGATTAGCTCAGTTGGTAGAGCGTCTCGTTTACACCGAGAATGTCGGCGGTTCGAGCCCGTCATCGCCCACCACTATTTCAATTTCACCTGTGTAGTCAGCGAGCCCATTTCGCCATGAGGCCGAAAGCGGCGCAGTTCTGCGCAATTTTCAAGCCCGACCGCATCACGCTCAGAGCCGCAGAGACGTTTTTGAAGGGCCGATTAGCGCGACCTCGCCATGCTTTCTCTGAGGGCAAATTTCGCGGTCGGCGGATGCGATGCGCAACAGCTGCACAGCTGTTGCGATGAATCAGGTAAACCCGAGCACTTCCCGCTGACCTCGCCAATCCAGAGGCAAGTTCGCAACGCGCGCCAGGCGCTGCCGATTGAGGGTCGGGGGCTGGCGACCATCAATGATGGCAGCGACGATATCGGGAGCGAGATAGCTAAGCCGAAGCAGGACACCGAGATAGGCGCTGCTCACGCCAGCCTTGTCAGCCGCGACGGCAAGCGAGTGCGCATCGGCTGCTTCGACCAGTTGCCGTGCCTGGAACGCTCTGACGATCAGCTTTACCAGTGCGGCGTCCGGCCGCGTGTGGTATTGCGCTTCGTCGGGTATCGACAGTCGCTTCTCTCCACTCCTGCTGATCAAGGTTGCAGGGATGATGATCGACTCCGCCTGCTCGTCGGGGGGAGTTAGCACGATTTCGACCCGATCTCGATGTACGATGACCCGCTCGACGGTCGAGCGAACATCCTGTCGCGAAAGACTGGTCTCGGGCATGAGTTCTGCGCTCCGCGCCAGCTGGCGCATCACAAGCCCTTCCAGTTCGCCCGCGGGAATGCGCCACACCGGCAGCTTGAGCCGCTCCTTGTCCTTGGCGCTGGCATAATAGCGATAGCGCACCCCTCGCTTGGTGGCGTGGTTCGGCAGCATCCGCCTTCCTTCACTATCCCAGATCATACCGGAGAGCAGGCTCGGCTGTTCGGCATGGACAGCATCGGCATTGTCGACACGGTTGGCATAGAGCATCACCCCGACCTGCTCGAACAGGGATCGCTCGACGATCGCATCGTGATCGCCTGGATAGGCGACGCCGCGATGGACGATCTCGCCCACATAAATGCGATTGCGGAGCATTTGATAAAGCGCACCCCGGCTGAAGTGGGCGTTGCCGGTGACCTTGCCGTCGCGCCCGACGCGCGTCTTCGTCCGGATGTCGTTCTCGGCCAGCTCGGCCTGCAGCGCGTAGACCGATCCGAGATCGAGATAGCGCGAGAAGATATGGCGGACTCGCTCGGCTTCATCCTCGATTGGAATGAGCTTGCGTTCCTCGGCCTTGTACCCGAGCGGCACCACACCGCCCATCCACATGCCACGGGCCTTGGAGGCCGCGATCTTGTCACGAATACGCTCTCCGGTGACCTCCCGCTCGAACTGGGCGAACGACAGCAGCACGTTGAGCGTCAGCCGCCCCATGGAGCTGGTGGTGTTGAACGCCTGAGTGACGCTGACAAAGGACGCGCCATGCTTGTCCAGCACCTCAACGATCTTGGCAAAGTCGGCGAGACTGCGGGTTAGCCGATCAACCTTGTAGACGACGATGACGTCGACCTTGCCAGCCTGAACATCCGCCATCAGCTGGACGAGGCCGGGCCGTGCCATATTGCCGCCGGAATAGCCGCCATCATTGTAGAGGTCTGGAACCAGCCGCCAGCCTTCATGGGTCTGGCTCATGATATAGGCGGCACAGGCCTCGCGCTGAGCATCAAGGCTGTTGAAGGCCTGCTCCAACCCCTCCTCGGTCGATTTGCGTGTATAGATTGCGCAGCGCAGGACTGGCTGATCTGACTTGCGGTTCATTGCTCCGCGCTCTTTGTCTGAAGGCCGAAGAAGCGCGGCCCCGACCAGGCGGCGCCGGTGATCTGGCGAGCGATTGGAGTCAGCGACGCATAGCGTCGCTCGTCGAACTCATAGCCCTCTTCGAGCACGGTCACGACATAAGGCTTGCCGTGCCATTGCCGTACGAGCCGCGTGCCGGGCTTCAGTTGGCGCTGGCGCGCGAGATCCAACTCACCGGTCGTGTCCAGCTGCTTCGCCAGTCGCCCAAGTTCGCGAAGCCTGGCCGGTGGGATGCCGCCATATGCCTTCTCCTGTATTCGCGAAGCGATGGCGCGCATCATGAGATCGGTGCCCATGCCCTCAGGCAGCGGCTGGCCACGGTGCAGTCGTCGCCACTCGGCCCGAAGCTGGGCCGGCGACAAGCGCGCCAACCCAGCAATCTGGTCAGTCAGGCTGACCATGATCAGCCCTCTATCCGCCAGTTGGTATCGCCGCTGCTCCGGGTCTCACGCAAAAGCACGATGCCCTTCTTTCGAAGGCCGGTCAGGAATGCCCGGGCGCTATGGGGTTGCCAGTGCGTGGCGGTCATGATCTCGGCGAGGGTTGCACCCTTGTTGCGCGCGAGCAGCTTTTGAACGGCTGCAGACTTGGTGGCGCGGTTGGCGGGGGCAGCGCGAGGTTCAGATAGGATCTGTTCGATTTGTTCGGTCATGGACGGTCTCCTGGTGGGCCGGCACCATGCCGCCCCACAACCAGAGCCCGGTCGATCCGATCGATCCGGGCAGCGCAGCTTCATGAGCGGCGCACGTCTCTAGAACAGCAATGCTTCGTTCGCAGGGAAAGTCGAGTGGAATGTCAGATATATACCAGAGCTGCTTGTCGACTTTTCCACCCACCATGGGTTGTGAAGCGCATCGACAGAAACCCTCGAAAATGTCAGAACCGGGACAAGTCTCACCGTTCTGCTTCTAATATGAATGACATGCTCCCCAAAGTTCCTCCACTCATAAGTAGAGTCCGGGGTTTGTCATGAGGGTCCCCCGGTTTCGTGTCTGGGTATTGTGAGAGCCTCCGGCCTTCATCTGCCGGGGTTAACCCCGGCAGATGAAGCAAATTCGGCTGGCGTGAGCCAGCCTAGGGAGGTGTGAGGACGGCACTCGTTATAGTCCCGTCGCCACGCGTCAGACTTTTTTTGACAGCACGTCCTGCAGGATGTGCTTGTCCAGGCTCAGGTCCGCCACCAGCTGCTTGAGCTTCCGGTTCTCGTCCTCGAGCTGCTTCAGCCGGCGTAGCTCCCCCACGCCGAGCCCGCCGTACAACTTCTTCCAGCGGTAAAACGTCTGCTCCGAAATACCCATACTGCGCAGCACCTCCGCCACCGGTGTTCCCGTCTCCGCCTGCTTCAATGCGTAGGCAATCTGCTCTTCGGTGTAGCGACTCTTCTTCACGGCATGCTCCTTCAGCACGAGGATCACATTACCGGAAAACTCTCATTCAAGCCGGAGGAAGAAACAGGGGGAACGTCATGAAGCGCACGATCCAGATGTCGGCGTCCAGCCACTAATTCAAGTGATCCGGGCCTGCTCTTCAGACCGTATTCGCCGACATCGCATCCCATGATCGACACTTTATCACACCGTTTTTACACAGCCTCTGCCCCTGTCGGTCATTCAAGTTCGAACCGACGTTAGTCTCGGGCGGCGGGGCTATCGCGCGCAGCCGTTCGAAGCTTTCTCCGATCGAAGAATTCGGCATGTTCTAAGATAACATCGGCATAATCGAGCGGCAGGCCCAATTCGCTCACGCAACCGAACCGCACTCCAGAGGCGATGACGCGATCAATCTCCTCAATCGCGATCTCGGGCTTCGTCAGAACCCGCTTTTGCTCCCGCGGCACTCGGACCCGCCTCATACGCTCAATATCGTCCGCCCAGCTCTCGGGCAGGAAGAGCCGCAGGCCCACCATCATCGGCACCTCGCGCGAGGCCAGGGTCACCGATACCAGCGATTGGCAGTTGGACGTCTTGCCGAGCGATGAGGCATATTGAGGCGCGACAACAACCAAGTGCTGCCCCTTCTTCGGCAAAGCGGTGTCGTCGATGACGAGAAAGCCCGCGTGATCGCCGACCAGGCGGTCGGTCTCCTTCAGCAGAGCCTCCTTAAGCGGAACGCTATCCCACACGCCGGCGGCGACGAAATGATGGAGCTGATCATATCCAACATCGCCAGCGCGCGCTGCCATCGGCTGAACGCTCTTTACGATCCCCCGGCCCAACCAAGCCGGCAATGTAGAGTGGGCACATCCGCCACCGCGCCGGATGCGATAGCCCCGCCAGAAACAACTCAAGCCATCGCTCCAGATCACTCCGCCAGCCTTCGTCCACCGACATCGCCATTGATTCGTCAGCCTACACTGACACACGAGAATCAACGACGATCCTAGCCGGTTCCTTCAACCTGCCAAAGTAGTGCTAGATAGGGACTATAATTGGAGCTAGGATCGCGACGGTTTTGATGGCCGGCATCGGAAGCCGACATCTCCCATTTCCGAAAGGAATTTCATGTTTTCAGGCAAGACCATCCTCGTCACGGGCGGAGGATCGGGGATCGGCGCAGCGGCTGCGGCGAGCTTTGCCCGGCATGGCGCGAATGTCGCCGTGTGCGACATCTCCATCGAGGCGGCCCGTCGCGTAAGTGACGAGATCGGCGAGAAGGCGATCCCGATCGCGGTGGACGTGGCGTCGTCGGCCAGCGTGGCGGAGATGATCGCCCGTATCGCAAAACGGTTCGGGCGACTCGACGTAGCCGTCAACAATGCCGGCATCGGCGGCAGCGGGCGGCTACTCGCGGATGTACCCGAAGATCATTTCGATCGCGTGATCGCGGTCAATCTGAAAGGCATCTGGCAATGCATGCGCCGTGAAATCCCGCTGATGCTGGAAAGCGGCGGCGGGGCGATCGTCAATACCGCGTCCGCGCTGGGGCTGATCGCGCGGCCCAATTCCTGCGAGTATATCGCCGCCAAACATGCCGTAATCGGGCTGACCAAGGCCGCCGCCGTCGAATATTCGGCGCGCGGCATTCGCGTGAACGCCGCCTGCCCCGGCGTGATCGAAACGCCGCTGATCATGGATCGGGTCGATAGCGAAACGGCCGCCGCGCTGACGGCGCTACATCCGATCGGCAGGCTGGGCCTGGCGCGGGAGGTGGCCGATGCGATCGTCTGGCTTGCCTCAACGAAGGCATCATTCGTCACCGGCACCGCCGTGCCGATCGATGGTGGCTGGACCGCGAACTAACGCCAGAAGAGATAGGCCGGATCATCCCGGTCGCGACGGCCGCGCGTGAAGGGGAGATCGGCGAAGGTGCTGGGGCGCGTCCCGCTCCAGCCCTCGTCGAAGCGGCAGCCGACGATTGACCATGTGCCGTCGTGAAGCATTGCATCGGCGTGCAGGCGCCCGACGCGCGCATGATCGGCATCGCCGTCGCCCGCGATCGCCAGCAGATCGCCGGTGCCCGTGGCGCGATCGCCCGCGGCGGCGAAGCGCACCGACGTCAGCGCATGGAACGACATGGCCAGCGCCGGGCTATCCCCCGTTTCCCCGCGATCAATCGCCCTCATATGCAGGAACAGCGCGTCGGCTGACGCGGATGGCTCGCCCGCATCCGCCGATCCCCGCAGGGCGTCGGCAAAGGCCGACTCCGCGATCGGAAGATCGATATTCCAGTCATAGACGAAGCGCCGCTCGGCGATCGCCCACCGCCCGTCTCGCTGCTCATGCCGATCGAGATAGCGCCCGCCCAGGAAACGCCTGATGCCCTGTTCTTGTATCTCTACCCGCGCAATGCAGCAGGATTCCGATCGGGCATGATCGCCGTCGATCCTCACCACAACGTTCGAGGTGCGATGATGCGACGCCAGAGTGTTCAACGATGTGCAAATCTGATCGATCCACGCGCCGGCAGGCACAGGATCGGTGCCGAACCAGAGCCTGGCGTCCGCATGGTAGACCTTTGCCAGCACGCCTGCGTCGCGCCGGTCCCGGCCGATATTGTGAAGCGCGATCGCCTGCTCCACCCGGCGCCTGTCCGACCATCTCTCCATCGCCGTTCCTCTTCTCGACGCCGCGAGGACGGATGACGGTTGCCTCGATCAAAATCAAGATGTATTGACCCATGAATCGTAAGTCATTTTCTGGGGAGATGATGCCTGACTGCCCCGCCCTACCGATCGGGCATCAGCAGCACCATGCTCCCTTGGACAAAGGTGAAACGGTGACGGGCAAATTGAACGGTAGGATCGCGGTCATCACCGGTGGCGCAGGCGGGCTCGGCAAGGCGATCGGCGAGCGTTTCGCCGACGAAGGCGCGATTGTGTGCGTCGCCGATCTCTATCTGGCGGCAGCCGAAGCGCTCGCGGACAACATCGGGCGCGGCGCTTTCGCGGTTCGTCTCGACGTCACCGATGCTGCCTCGATCGCCGGCATGGTCGCCGCCGTCGTTGAAAAGGCCGGGCGGATCGACATCCTCGTCAACAGCGCCGGCATCTTCGGCCTCGAGCCTTGGCTCAAGATCACCGAAAAGAGCTTCGACGCGATCTTCGCGATCAACGTGAAGGGGCTGGTGTTCGTCACCCAGGCCGTCACCTCGCAGATGGTGGCGCAGGGCGGCGGATCGGTGATCAATATCGCCTCGGCGGCCGGCCGCGCCGGCAATCCGATGAGCGTGGCCTATTCGGCGAGCAAGATGACGGTGATCAGCCTGACCCAGTCCGCGGCGCTCGGCCTCGCCAGGCAGGGCGTGCGCGTTAACGCGATCGCGCCGGGCGGCATCCTCACCCCGATGTGGGAGACGGTCCACGCGCTCTACAGCACGTCGGGCGCAGTGCCCGGCGACGACATCAATGCCGCGCTCGAAAGCTCGGTGCCGCTGGGCCGCCTCTCCACCCCGGCCGACCATATCGGCGCGGCTGTCTATTTCGCCTCCGACGAGAGCGCCTATGTCACCGGCCAGACGCTCAACATCGACGGCGGCCTCTTTCTCAACTGATCCTGATCACCGGAGCGACACCCATGAGCGACCGCCAGCTTACCGTCCAATATAGCGAGCCCGTCCCCGGCATCGCCCGCATCGCGCTCGATCGCCCCACCAAGGGCAATGCGCAGGACACTCAGATGACCTATGACCTGAACGGCGCGCTGATGCGTGCCGCGCTGGACGACAATATCAAGGTCATCATCTTGGGTGGCAACGGCAAGCATTTCTCGACCGGCCACGATCTCAAGGATCATGGCCATGACAGCGTGGTGCAGGCCAGTGCGCGCATGGGCGTCTATGGCGACATCGATACGTCGACCGTCGCCGGCTATTATGCCTGGGAACGCGAAGTCTATCTCGACGCCTGCCGCCGCTGGCGATCGATCCCGAAGCCGGTGATCGCGGAGGTGCATGGCGCCTGTTTCGGCGGCGGGCTGATGCTCGCCTGGATATCGGACATCATCATCGCCGCCGACGATGCCTTCTTCTCCGATCCGGTGGTGAACATCGGCGCGAACGGCGTCGAATTCTTCGCCCATGCCTGGGAAATCGGCACGCGCAAGGCCAAGGAGATGCTGTTCACCGCCGATAGCTGGACGGCCGCCGAAGCGAAGGAATGGGGCATGGTCAACCATGTCGTGCCCCGCGGCGACCTGGAAGCCTTCACGCTCGCCATGGCCGAGAAGATCGCGAAGAAGCCCGCCTTCGCGCTGAAGATGGTCAAGGAATCGGTCAATGCCAGCGTCGATTCTCAGGGGCAGACCGACGCGATCGACAAGGCGTTCCTGTGCCATCAGCTGTGCCACGCGCACAACCGCGTCGAATTCGGCGGCGTGCTCGATCCGCGCGGCCTGCCCGAAACCGTATTGAAATCGGGTGAGCTGAGCACGCTTGTCGCGGGACACCGCCGATGAGCGAAAGTTATCGCGAGATCGTGCTACAGCGCCGACCCGTCGGGCAGCCCGTCGCGGAGGACTTTGCGATCGCGACCCGGCCCACGCCGGTGCCGGCGGAAGGCGAATTCGTCGTCCGCAACCTTTACGTTTCGCTGGATCCCGGCATCCGCCAGCGCCTGTCGCAGGTCGATTCCTATGTCGCGTTGATCGAGCTCGGCGCGCCGCTGACCTCCACGACCTTGGGCGTGGTCACGGCGTCAAATGATCCCGGCATTGCCGTCGGCGAGCATCTGATCGGCTTCAACACGGTCGGCGAATATAGCTTGTGCCGCCAGGGGCCGCTCACCCGCCGGGTCGATATCGGCGCGACCGCATCGCCGAGCAATCATCTCAGCATCCTCGGCATGACCGGCCTCACTGCTTATTTCGGGATGCTCGATATCGGCGCGCCGAAGGCGGGGGAGACCGTTCTCGTCTCGGCCGCCGCCGGTGCGGTCGGCTCGATCGCCGCGCAGATCGCGAAGATCGCGGGATGCCGGGTCATCGGCATCGCCGGCGGGGCCGAAAAATGCGCGCGGTTGATCGCGGAATTCGGCATGAACGCCGCCATTGACTATCGCGGCAAGGGTTTGAAAGCGCTCACCGCCGCGATCCGCGAAGCGGCGCCCGATGGCATCGACATATATTTCGACAATGTCGGCGGCATCCAGCTCGATGCGGCGCTCGATTGCCTAAACCTGGGCGGTCGCGTCTCGCTGTGCGGCCTGATCGCGCAATATAACCTCACCGAGGCACCCGCACCGCTCACCAACCTGTTCAAGTTGATCGCCAAATCGGCCAGGATCGAGGGCTTTGCGGTGCTGCGCTATACCGATCGCTTCCCCGAAGCGCTGGCGGCGCTGGCGGGCTGGACCAATGACGGCCGGATCGTCTTCCGCGAGCAGATCGAGGATGGCGTGGATGCCGGGATCGATGCGTTCCTGAAGCTGTTCGATGGCCGCAACCAGGGCAAGATGATGCTGAACATGTAGGAGCGATCTGCCTCAAACCCGTTCGTGTCGAGCGAAGTCGAGACACGTTGCGCGACGTCCCTCGACTCCATGCCATGGGCATGACGTTTATCCTGAGGGCCTGCCTTGACAGGCAGTCGAAGGGCTCGGGAGGAACGGAGTGAGGAGTGGGCGTTCAAACATTGGTCAGCAAGCCGTCAGGCCGCCGTCCACATAAAGCGCCTGCCCCGAAATATAGCCGGACGCGTCGGATGCGAACAGCAGCAGCGCGCCGGCCAGATCCTCCATCTCCCCCCACCGCCGCGCAGGCACTCGCGCCAGAAGTGCGCGATAGGCTTCCGCGGCACTCACCTCGATCTGCTCGCGGTTGAGATCGGTGATGATCACCGATGGGCAGATCGTGTTGACCGTGATCCCCTGCGGCCCCAGTTCGATCGCCAGCGTGCGGGCCAGATTGAGCAACCCCGCCTTGGCCGCGGCATAGGGCCCGCGATTGGCGGCGGCACGCCCCGACATGACCGAACCGATATTGACGATGCGTGCGCCGGTGGCCGCGGTCATCAGCGGTGCGAACGCCTTCACCGTGCGCCAGACGCCGGTCAGATTGGTGCCGACGACACGATCCCAATCGGCCTCGCTGGTTTCCACCAGCGTATCGGACGTGACCACCCCAGAATTGTTCAGCAGGATATCGACATGGCCGAAGCGCGCCTTCGCGGCCTCGGCAGCGGCCGCAAGCGCCGCCGGATCATTGACGTCGGCGGCGATCGCAAGCGTCGGAACGCCCGTCTCCTGCCCGATCTCCGCCGCAGCCTCATCGAGCCGGGCGCCGTCGCGACCCAGCAGCACGATCGATGCCCCTGCCCCGGCCAACACCCCGGCCATGAAACGGCCGAGCCCACGGCCGGCACCGGTGACGACGGCGACCCGGCCCTCCAGCAAAAAGCGATCGGCCAAGATCAGGCCGCCTGCTCGGCCATTGCCGGATCGAACGCCAGATGGAGCGCGCGCAGACCACGGATATAGATACTGCGATTGTGCAGGAAGTCGTTCGCTCCCGGCTCCAGGCGGAGCTGCGGCAGCCGGGTCAGCAGGGTCTGGAAGGCGATGAACATTTCCTCGCGCGCCAGCGCGTTGCCGATACAGACATGCGCGCCCCAGCCGAACGCCAGATGCGGCTTCGGCTTCAGCGTCTTAACGTCAAGAGCATTGGGGCAGCCGAACGCCGCACCGTCGCGATTGCCGGCACCGTGCCGAAGCTGCAGCAGCGAACCCTTCGGTATCGTCATGCCGCCAATCTCGGCATCCACGGTCGCGCGGCGCAGATTGCCCTGCACCGGCGGCTCAAGGCGCAGTACCTCCTCGACAAAACGGCGCAGGCGTTTCTCGTCGCCCAGCAGCAGCGGGGTCTCTTCGGGATGCTGCATCAGGATCGCAACACCAGAGGTGATCGCGCTCGTGGTGCTCTCATTGCCCGCGACCAGCAATTGCTGGATCACGTTCATCAGTTCGGGCAGGTCGAGCTGCTCGTCGCCGATGCGGGCGTTGAGCAGATCGTCGAGCATGTCGTCCTCGGCCGGCCCGCGGGCGCGACGGGACGCGATCAGATCCGCGAAATAGACCTGAAATTCGTTGAGCGTCTCGGCATAATGGATGATCTCCTCATCGCTGCCCATCAGCCCGCGCAGGCCGACGACCGCATCCGACCAGGCCTTGACCCGCACATATTCGCTGCGCGGCACGCCCAGCTGATCGGAGATCACATAGACGGGAAGCTGGATCGCGAATTGCGAGACGAGCTCGACCCGGCCGTTATTTGCGAAGCGATCGATCAGCAGCTTGACGATCTCCTCGATATAGCCGCGCATCCGGCTGACGCGCGGGCCAGTGAAGGCCGTCTGCACCAGAACGCGCGAACGCTTGTGCTCGGGAGGGTCGGATGTGACGAGCATCGGCACCTGCGGCACGCCGGCATCCAATATCTCCATCGCGCGCGCCGGCATGCCGCCGGGGCGATGGTTCCACTGGTTGAGCTGGGCCTGCTGGTTGGAGAAGGTGGTCGGGTCCAGCGCGACCTTGCGGATCAGATCGTAGCTGGCGACGATGAACATATTAATGCCCGGATCGAAATAGACCGGGGATTCCTTGAGCATCCAATCGTAAAAGCTATAGGGATCCTCGGTCACAGCAGGATCGGTCAGCGTATAAGCATGGCGGCACGACGACATCGGCTTATCCTCGGTCAGCGTTCGAGATAGGTGTCGAGGGTGGCGTGGAAATGGCGCAGCCGGATTTCCTGGTAGTTCGCGAACGACACGGCGCGCTTGCCGCTGGCCTTCAGGCCCGCCTGGACGAGCGGCGCATTGGCGACATCCTGGTCGAACACCCAGCCGAGCCGGCCGAGCGCAGGGGCCTCGCTCCAGCTCTGCTCATTGTCCAGATGGACGATCGGCAGCGGCTCGGGCTTCGGCTTGCGCTTGTCATAAGGCGACAGGAAGATGATCTCCATGATGTGCGTCTCATGGTCGTCGCCATTCGGGCGGAAACGATAGACGATCGGCGACCCATAGGCCGTCCACACGACGATGTTTGGGAAGATGAAATAATGGATCGTGTCGATCATCTCGGCATCGCTCAAATGCTCGACGTCGAGGCCGAGATCGAGCAGCATCTGCCGGCGCTGCTGGCCCAAAATCTGTCGGGTCGTGCTGCCTTCGGGCACCACGATCTTCTGCTCGCTCTTGCCGGCCTTGTCCGAGATCGACGTGATGATGTCCATCATGTCCTGCTGACTGTAGCGATCGCCGACATGCGGACTGGAGACGCTGTGGAGCGTATGCATGCGGCTTACATGAGGCTTGTCCGGCCAGATATTATACTGGGCGTTGGCGTCACCGATATACGGCAGGCCTTCGGGATGCGTCGCCAGCACATGATAGGATTCGATGAACTGTTCGAGCCCGACCTTCCAGTTCGCCTTGATGATCTTGCTGACATGCGCCGATTTGTATTTTTCGGCGAGCGGATACCGTTCGAACGCCGAATCGAGATCGCCGATATAGTCGGCAAGCGGCGGCGCGTGTGGGTCGATCGTCAGGAAAACGAGGTTCTGCCACACATCGACGCGTGCCTCGGGCATCTTGCGCTGGGCTTCGCCAATATGACCAAAATCCCACTGGCACGGGATGCCCGTGACGCGCCCCGCCCTGCTGTGGACCCAGCCATGATAAGGGCATTGAAACGAGGCCGCATGGCCTTCCCCGCTCGCTAGCCGGGTCGCGCGGTGGAGGCAGCTATTGTAGAGCGCCTTGATGGATCCGTCGTCCTGCCGGACGACGATGAAGCTGTGATTGCCGATATCGTAGGTGATATAATCGCCCGGCTTCGCGATATCGTCGCCGACACAGGCCATCTGCCAGACGCGCGGCCACATCTTCGACATTTCCTGATCGAAGAAATCGCGGCTGATCCAGCGATCGACCGGGACGTCTTGCGAGCCCAAATAGACATAGCTGTCGTCGCGCAGATAGTCGGGAACCGGCCGCGTCTCGCGATCGAGATAATCCTGTACACTGTCGGTGGGAGAACGTTCCTCGCCGAGAACGGGTGCTCGCTTCTCCATAGTCATCGGCTCCTGGCAATCGGATGTCTCAAGCCCGCGGGATCGCGACGAAACCTTCCTCGAGTTCGATCCTGAAGGACTTCATGAAGGTGCCGACCATGTTGAACTCGCCGACCAGATAGATCAGGTCGATGAACCAGGCCGGGGTGAACCCTTGTTCGGTCAGCGTCGCCCAGGCAGCATCGCCGATGCCGCCGTCGCGCTGGATATCGTCGACCGCTGCGATCAATGCCGCCTCGCGCACCGTCCAGTCGGCCGCCATCAGCGGAAAGGCAAGCCGATCGGCCTCCTCGCCGGTGAGCACATCCTGCGCGAGCGCGAACCTGCGATGCGCGCCCCATTCATACGCGCAGTCGAGTCCCGCCGCGACGCGCAGGATCACGATCTCGCGCTCGCGCATCTGCATCAGATTGTCGAAAAGAATGTCGTTGCCGAAGTCGATCCAGCCGATCAGCGCGCGCGGATTGTGCGCCATCGTCTTGTGGAAGTTCATTGGCGGCATCCAGCGCGCGAGCGCCCTCCGCGTCTGCTCGTCCCACTGGTCGACCTCGAGCGGCGGTACGCGGGGCGGCAAGGTATCGCTCATGACGGCCTCAGAAATCGACCGCGCGGGTGCGGCCGCCATCCACCGTCAGGGTCACGCCGGTGATATAGGACGCGGCATCGCTGACCAGGAAGGTTACCGCTTTGGCGATATCGGCGGGCAAACCCATGCGGCCCATCGGAATCGATCCCTTCACCTTCGCGAAAAAGTCCGGGAACTGGACCTCGATATTGGTCCAGGCCCCCCCTTCGAAATAGACCGGCCCGGGGGCGAGGCTGTTGACGCGGATCTGCTTGGGCGCCTGTAGCTCGGCGAGATTCTTCGCATAGTTCATCAGGCCGGCCTTGAACACGCCATAGGCATGCGCACCGTTCCAGATCTCGAAGGCCGCCGTGGTGCTGATCATCACGATCGCGCCGCCGCCGGCCTTCTCCATATGCGGGATGACGGCTTCGCAGCCGCGCACCGTGCCCATCAGATCGGCGTTGAACGCCGCTTCCCACTTCTCAGGCCCATTGCCGACGCTGACGTTCGGTACGAAGATATCGATCCCGCCCAGTTCCTCGGCCGCACCCTCGACCCACGCCTTCAGCGCCTCGGCATCGCCGACATCGACCGCTGCGCCGACGACCTTCGGACCGCCCTGCAGCGCCGCGACAGCCTCATCGACCGCCGCCTGATCGCGAGCGCAGATGCCCAGCGAAACGCCTTCGGACAGCAGATGTTCGGCGATGGCGCGGCCGATGCCGCGCGTCGCGCCGGTGACGATCGCGCGCTTGCCTGCCAGACCCAGATCCATCTCTCTCACCTCGTTCGTAGATTGGCCATGAGATAGGGCTCGCAAAATGACTAGTCAATCATCTTTGATACATACTTGTATAAATACTACGTCGCAGGTTATCCTGCCGTCATGACCGAACTTTCAGAAAGCTGGCGGGATCGGACCAAAAGGCGCGTGCAGTTGCGCGAGACCCCGACCGCCGTCGGCAAGGGAGAGCTGCGCAAGAGTGGGGAAACGCGCGCCCGCATTCTCGATGCGGGCATCAATTGCCTGGTATCGGATGGCTATCCACGACTCAGCCTTGCCGCTGTCGCCGCGCGGGCCGGTATGACGCGCGCATCGATCATCTACCATTTCGCCGGGCGGGAGGCGCTGCTGGAAGCGATCGTCACCCATTTGTTCGACAAGCGACTTGATCTCTATTGGGATGCCGTCCGCGAAGTGCCTGATGATGCGGCGCGGATAGCGACCTTCGTCGAAGCTTATTGGCATCAGGTGGAAAGCGACCTGTTCATCGCCTTCGTCGAACTGATCGTGGCGGCCCGGACCGACAGGGCTTTAAGGCAGATCGTCGCACCGGCGCTGGAGCGGTTCGACGCGCGCCGCCGCGATTATTCCCACCTGATCTTCTCGCACGAGATGCGCGCCGTCGCCGGCGACCGTTTCGAGGTGGTCCGCGACGTGGCGCGCTTCCTGATCGAAGGCATGGCCTTCGCCGCGATGACGACCCGGCTCGATCCCGGCCGGATCGACGGGGTGAAGGGCTTTCTCATCGCCCAGATGGAAGCTGCGTACCGGGGTAAATAGCCCTACTGCGTCGCCTTGCGCTTCGCGATCGCCTTGCCGCTGTCGAGATGGCCCGTAATCCCGTGCGCGATGAACTTGAGATAGCTTTCCAGCTTGCCCTCGGGCAGCGGCTTCACGACATTGTCGACGACACCGTAGCGCATCAGCAGATAGGTACGCGCGCCGATCAGCATCGTGGCGATGGTTTCGAGCTCGTCATCCTCGAACTCCTCGATCTGATGCGCGAACTTGCTGCGGCGGAGCGAGCGCGCATAGGCCGAGGTCATGCTGTCCATATGCTGCTGGAACGCCTTGGGCGCATAGAGTTCGGCCTCGACCAGTACGCGATACATATAGGGGTGCTTGGTCAGATAATCGAAATTCGCCTGGAAGCCGCGCCGTTCCAGATCCATGACATCCTTGCTGTCCTGGATCGCGGCGGCGATCGCGTTGAGCATGCGCGCGCCGAGCACCGGCAGCACGCCGTCGAACATGTCCTGCTGCGACTGGAAATGCAGGTAGAAGGTGCCATGGGCGATCTTCGACTTGGCGGTGACGCGCGCGATCGTGCAGCCCGAATAGCCATATTTACCGATCATCTTGCCGGCCGCTTCCAGCAACTGCATCCGCGTCGCTTCGTTGCGCTGGATCTGCGTCGCACTGCGCGTGCGCTTGCGCACCTTGGGCTCGCTATCGCTGACCGGTGATCCGCTATTGTTCAATTGCTACGCTCTTTTGTGAACAGGCATTCGCCAATCTGTCTCATCTTGCGACGACGAAGGCAAGCCTCGCACGAAGCTGATCTTTGCGGACTTTGCCCGATGCGGTGCGGGGCAGATCGCCGACAAGTGCTAGTCCCTCCGGACATTTCTGGCGCGCCAGACCTGCCGTCCAGAGGAAGTCGCCGAGATCGGCCAAGGTGAGCGACGCGCCCGGCCGCACGATCAGGAAGGCGAAGATTCCTTCCCCCAATCGTTCGTGCGGTGCTGAAACCACCGCCGCCTCGACGATGTCGGGATGGAGATGCAGCGCGTCCTCGATCTCCTTGGCGCTGATGTTCTCGCCGCCGCGGATGATGATGTCCTTTTTGCGGCCGGTGATGATCAGCCCGCCATCGACGCCATAGCGGCCGATGTCGCCGGTTTCGAAATAGCCGTCGGCCGTGAAGCTGTCGGCGGTCTGCACGGCCTCGCCATAGCCCAGGAACAAGGCTGGCCCGCGCACGACGATCTCGCCTTCGACGACGTCGCGGCCGTCGTCGTCGATCAGCCGCACGTCATAATCGACGACGCGGCCGTCCGTCTCGGATGCGACGAGCGGATTGTCGCCGACCGCCGCACCCAGGGTGACGAACGGCGCCTCCGAACTGCCATAGACCCGGAAAGCGCAGGGATGCGCGAAAGCGGCATTGGCCTTGCGGATCACCTCGGGTGGCACGGCGGCGCCGCCGCAGGCGAACACGCGGAAGCTTTCGAGCCGCGATCCCGCACGCTGCGCCGCGCCGATCAGCTCCTGCAGGAAGGGCGTGGCCGCCACGGTCATGCTGGCCTTGTGCCGATCGATCAGATCGACCGCGGCATCGGCATTCCAGCTTTCCATCAGCACGGTGCGCGTGCCGCCAAGGAACGGCCGTTCGAGGCCGTTGCTATAACCGCTGACATGGGTGACCGGTGACGGCATCACGACGACATCGTCCTGCCCGATCGCCCAATGCCGTGCGCTTGCCGCCACCGCCCGCGCCAGCGTCTCATGGCTGTGCAGTACGGCCTTGGGTGCGCCGGTGGTACCCGAGGTATACATCACCATCTTAACGCCGGACGGATCGACATCGGGCGTCACGACCGGAACGCCGCGTCCGAGATCAAGCAGGTCGCCATATTCGGACGCGCCTTCGCTGCGGCCACGCACGGTGATGATATGCCGCAGATCGGGCAGGTCCGCACGCATTGCGCCCAGCATCGCCGCATAATCGAAGCGACGGAACGCCGTCGGCACGAAGATCGCCCGGCTGCGGCAATTGCGCAGGATATAGCCGGTTTCAGCCTCTCGATAGATCGGTACGATCGGATTGACGATGAATCCCATCACCGCGGAGGCGAGATTGATGACCGCCGCCTCGACCCAGTTGGGGATCATGAAGCTGACGACATCGCCCTGCTCCAGCCCCATCCGCCGTAGCCCGATGCCGAGCACCGTGGCGTCGGCCAGCAGGCTGGCATAGGTGGCCGGCACCGATTCGCCCAGGAACACCGTGATATCGCCCGCTTTCTCGGCCCATTGGCGGGCATCGTCGGCGATCGTCCGCCCCTGCCAAGCGCCCGATGCACGATAGGCATCCGCGCGATCCTCGTGCCGCACCGGCCATGCGACCGCGCTCATGCCGCGCTCGCCAGGCGATCGAGGTGCATGTCGCAATCGCCGAACAGCGATCCGATCGCCAGCAGGCGCTTGAAATAATGGCCGGCGGGCAGTTCGTTCGTCATACCGATACCGCCATGGAGCTGGATTGCGCTTTCGCCGACGAAGCGGCCGGCCCGGTTTATCCTGATCTTCGCTGCGGACACCACCATCGATGCCAGCGGATGCCCGGCATCCAGCGCCTCGGCGGCAGCGGTGGCCACCGAGCGCGCCTCGGTCTCGGCGACGGCCATGTCGACCAGTTTATGCTGGAGCGCCTGGAACGATCCGATCGCAACCCCGAACTGCTGCCGGGTGCGCGCATATTCCAGCGTCATCGCATTGAGCGCCGCCATCGCGCCGACCGCCTCGGCGCACGAGGCAACGGCCGCGCGGTCGTGGACCGCGGCGATCGCTGTGCCGGCATCGCCGTCCCCCAGCCTGATGGCCGGCGCGGCGTCAAATCCGATCTCCGCGACTCCGCGCCCATCGACCATTTCGAACCGGCGGCGTATCACTCTGGGGGCGGTCGCATCGACCATGAACAGACCTGTGCCGTCGCCCGTGCTCGCCGAAACGATCAGATGATCGGCGTTGTGGCCATGCAAGACCAGCGTCTTCGTGCCGCCGATGCGCCATCCATCGCCTTCGGACGAGGCCAGCACCGGATCCTCGCCATCGGTATCGGCGAAAGCCCAGAACGCTTCGCCGGCGGCTATCGCGGACAATAGATCGGACCGCGCAGGACCGGTAGCGCACGCCGCGATCAGCCCGCCGGCCAGGATGACCGTCGCGAGATAAGGCTCCAGCAATAATCCGCGGCCGATCCCGGCCATCACGATCGCGGTTTCCTGTACGCCGCCGCCCAGGCCGCCGGCATTTTCCGGCAGCGGCAGCGCCATCCAGCCGAGATCGGCCATGTTGCGCCACTCGGCATGTCCGAAGCCGTCGGCCGATGCCGCTATCTCGCGCTGCCGATCGAAGTCATATCGCTCCTCGACAAAGCGATCGACGCTGCGGGTGAAGGAATCGCGCTCATCGGCGCTGAAGATCGCGGCGCCGGTCACAGTCCCAATACCGCCTTTGCCAGGATGTTACGTTGAATCTCGCTGCTGCCGCCATAAATGGTGGCGGCCCGATCGTAGAGATATTCGGTGATGGCGCCGCTGCCGCCCGCCGGCAGGCGATCCCCGACCGCATCATCGCCGCACAGCATCCCGTGCGAAACGGTCAGGCCGCGCTTGCCCAGCGCATCGATCTGCGTCGCGGTGATCGCCTGGATGAGTTCGGAACCGACGATCTTGAGGATCGATGCGAGCGCCCCCGGATCGCGTCCGGCTTCGGCCTGACCGAGCAGATCGTAGCTCAGGCTTTCCAGTGCAATGATGCGGCTTTCCAGTTCGGCCCGGCGGCGACGCCAGCTCAGATCGTCGGACAGGCGCGAACCGCCCGGCAGGACATCGGCCATGAAGCCGTCGAGTTGTCCCATCAGCCGCTGCGCCTTGCCGACCTCGGCCGCGAGCAGCCGTTCATTGCCCAGCAGGAACTTGGCATAGCTCCAGCCACCGCCCTCCTTGCCCACCAGATTTTCGACCGGCACGCGCACCTCGTCGAGGAAGATTTCGTTGATATGGCACTCGCCGTCTATCGTCTCGATCGGGCGCACCGAAACGCCGGGGCTGTGCATGTCGATCAGCAGGAAGGATATACCGTGCTGCGGCCGGGCCGAATCGTCGGTACGGACCAGCGTGAACATCATGTCCGCCCATTGTGCCATGGTGGTCCAGGTCTTCTGGCCGCTCACGACATAATGATCGCCGTCGCGGACCGCACGGGTACGGACGCTCGCCAGATCGGAACCGGCATTGGGCTCCGAATAGCCCTGCGCCCACCAGATTTCCGATTGCGCGGTCGGGCCCAGCCAGCGCCGCTTCTGCTCGTCATTGCCAAAGGTATAGACGACGGGCGCCAGATAGGTGATGCCGAATGGCACCAGCCATGGCGAGCCCGCGCGGTATATCTCATTCTCGAAGATCCAGCGCTGCAGGCGCGTCCAGCCCTGCCCGCCATATTTGCGCGGCCAATGCGCGACGAACAGGCCCGCTTCGTGCAGGATCCTGTGCCAGCGTATATGATCGTCCTTGCCCAGGTGCCGGTTCAGGCAGACCTTGCTTCGGATATCGGCCGGAAATCTTTCCCGGCACAGCGATCGCACCTCGTCGCGCAGGGCGGCGAGCGCCGGATCCGCCGCGCATTTGAGATCGACCATGATGTCGCGCAGCGACGTGGATTCTGCATTCATTTTCAAAACTCTATCAAGGGCCGTCGGGTCTATCGGCACGGTCCAGCACCTCCCCAGCACACCATTCTGCGCCGCATCTATTCTCTATATATTGTGACTTCTGAATCACAAGTCAAATTCATGCTGGCCAAAGCCGTCGGACGGAGCTAGGTTGCCTTCAAGAATTCCGGAGCGGTGAACCTCTCTGGCGACGATCAAACCGGACAAGGAGAGTCGGGTGCAGCTCAATCGCGAAGAACTGTTGAAAGCCTATCGCCTGATGCGGACGATCCGCGCGTTCGAAGAACGCGTGTTTGCGGAATTCGAACGCGGCAACATCCCCGGCTTCGTCCACCTCTATAACGGCCAGGAAGCATCGGCGGTCGGCGCCTGCATGAACCTGACCGACGAGGACAAGATCGGCTCCACCCATCGCGGCCACGGCCATTGCATCGCCAAGGGCGTCGACGTCCGCGACATGATGCACGAGATTTACGGCCGTCGCGACGGCGTGTGCGGCGGCAAGGGTGGATCGATGCACATCGCCGATCTCGACAAGGGCATGATCGGGGCGAACGCGATCGTCGGCGGCGCCCCGCCGCTGGCCGTCGGCGCCGCGCTCGCCGCCAAGACGCTGGGCAAGGACAGCGTGGCGCTGTCGTTCACCGGTGACGGCGGATCGAATCAGGGCACGGTATTCGAGGCGATGAACCTCGCCGTCGTGCTGAAGCTGCCCGTGATCTTCCTGTTCGAGAATAACGGCTTCGGCGAAGGCACCGGCCATGATTATGCGGTCGGATCGCGCGACATTGCTGCCCGCGCCGCCGCCTTTGGCATGCCCGCCACGCGCGTCGACGGCCTCGATTTCTTCGCGGTGTACGAAGCCGTCGGCGAGGCCGTAGCGCGTGCCCGCGCCGGCGAAGGCCCGTCAGCGGTCGAAACCATCGCCAAGCGCTTCGGCGGCCACTTCGTCGGCGATCCGATGCTCTACCGCACTTCGCAAGAGCGCGAGCGCACGATGCGCGACGAGGATCCGTTGAAGATCTTCCGCAAGAAGGTGACGGAGGCCGGCCTCCTGAGCGTCGGGCAGCTCGATGCCCTCGATCGCGAGGTCGCCAGCCTCATCGAGGAAGCCGCGACATCGGCCGGCGCTGCGCCCTTCCCGACAGCCGCCGATCTCGAGACCGACGTCTACGTCGCCTACGCATAAGAACCAGGAACAGGATATGCCGCAAAAGAGCTACAGACAGGCGCTGAACGAAGCCCTGCGCCATGAGATGCGCCGCGATCCGCGCGTGATCCTGATCGGCGAGGATATCGCCGGCGGAGCTGGTTGCGAGGGCGAGGAAGACGCCTATGGCGGCGTGTTGGGCGTTACCAAGGGTCTGGTCGGCGAGTTCGGCCGCGCGCGCGTGATCGATACGCCGATCAGCGAGAGCGCGATCATGGGCGCCGCCGCCGGCGCCGCCATTTCCGGCCTGCGCCCGGTCGCCGATCTGATGTTCGTCGATTTCCTGGGCGTCTGCTTCGATCAGATCTTCAACCAGGCCGCCAAGTTCCGCTACATGTTTGGTGGCAAGGCGGTGACGCCGATGGTGATGCGCGCGATGATCGGCGGTGGCTTCCGCGCGGGCGGCCAGCACAGCCAGACGCTCCATCCGATGCTGACGATGGTGCCCGGCCTCAAGGTCGTGATGCCCAGCAATCCCTATGACGCCAAGGGCCTGTTGATCCAGGCGATCCGCGACGACGATCCGGTCATGTTTCTCGAACACAAGGCCATGTACGATATGGTTGGCGAAGTGCCCGATGAGGCCTATGCCATTCCGTTCGGCGAAGCCCGCATCACCCGCACCGGCAAGGACGTGACCGTCGTCGCCTTCTCGCTGATGGTCGAGCGCTCCAACCAGGCGGCCGACCTGCTGAAGAAGGAAGGCATTTTGGTCGAGGTCGTCGATCCGCGGACCACCAGCCCGCTCGATCTGGATTCGATCCTGGAGAGCGTCGAGATGACCGGCCGGCTCGTCGTGGTCGACGAAAGCCCGCCGCGCTGCTCGCTCGCCGCCGATATCTCGGCGCAGGTTGCCGAACATGGCTTCGACGATCTTACCGCCCCGATCGTGACCGTCACCTGTCCGCACACGCCCTCACCCTTCTCGCCCGCGCTCGAGGATCTCTACATGCCGTCGGTCGAACGGATCGCGGACGCCATCAGGAAAGTCGCCAAGAAATGACCTTGCACGCCGTCACCATCCCCAAATGGGGCCTCGCCATGGAAGAAGGCACCCTCACCTCTTGGCTGGTGGCGGAAGGCGCCACGGTCACGCCCGGTGAGGAAATCGCCGAGATCGAGACGAGCAAGATCACTAACGTCCTCGAATCGCAGGTTTCGGGCGTGCTGCGCCGCCGCCTCGCGGAGGAAGGCGATCTGAAGCCAGTTGGCGCGCTGATCGGCGTCGTCACCGATGCCGACTATGCCGATGCCGATATCGACGCATTCGTCGCCGAATTTGAGGCGCGGTTCGCGACCGAGGAAAAGGTCGGCAGCGGCGCCCCGGTACCGGAGACGCTGTCCGTGGACAGCAAGCCGATCCGTTTCCTGAAGATCGCGGGCTCCGATGGCGCCGATGGCACGCCCGCCGTGCTGATCCACGGCTTCGGCGGCGACTATCTCAACTGGATGTTCAACCAGGCGGCACTGGCTACAGCGCGCGACGTCTACGCGATCGATCTGCCGGGCCATGGCGGATCGACCAAGGATGTCGGCACCGCGACGCTCGATTCGCTGGCCGAAACGGTCGATGCGTGGATGGCGGCGCAGGGCCTCGCCAAGGCGCATGTGGTCGCGCAC
The DNA here is from genome assembly GCA_033795485.1 of Sphingobium sp. GTDB lineage: Bacteria > Pseudomonadota > Alphaproteobacteria > Sphingomonadales > Sphingomonadaceae > Sphingobium. The sequence continues at coordinate 263,475 of JARYGO010000001.1, read as the reverse complement.
TCTATGGGTGCCGGCGTCGCGCTGAGCCTAGCGCTCGCGCATCCCGGTCGGGTGGCATCGCTTACCGCTTTGTGCGGTACAGGCTTCGGCGGCACGCTGAATGACGACTACGTCGAAGGCTTCCTGGCCGCGCAGAAGCGCAAGGATCTGAAGCCGGTCGCGGCATTGCTGTTCGCCGACGGCGATCTCGTCACCCGCGAGATGTTGGAGGATCTGATCGACTATAAGCGCATCGACGGCGTGCCCGAGGCGCTGCGTCTGCTGATCGACAATGCTCTCTCCGCAGATGCGATCGCGGCGCTGGAGGCGAAGCGCGGCGATCTGAAGGCGCCTTTGCTCGCAATCTACGGCGCCGAGGATCAGGTGGTCCGCACACCCGCGGCCGACAAGCTGCCCGCCGGTGCCGCGGTGATCCCCGCGACCGGCCATATGCCGCATCTAGAAGCCGCCGAGGCCGTCAATGCGAAGATCGCGGGCTTCCTCGCCGCGAACGACTGACAATAGATTTTAGGAGAGTGAGATGACGGCGGAACAGAAGGTCGATACGTGGCTCGCCTCGACGCGCCCGATGCTGATCGATGGCGATTGGGTCGAGGCCGCGGGCGGTGCCGTCAAGGAGACGATCAATCCGGCAACGGGCCAGCGGCTCGGGCTCGTCTCCTCGGCAGGTGTCGAGGATCTGAATCGCGCGGTTGCCGTTGCGCAGCGCGCCTTCGAAGGCAGCGAATGGCGTTCGCTGACGCCTTCGGCGCGCGGCAAGCTGTTGTGGAAACTCGCCGATCTGATCGAGCACAATGTCGAGGAGCTCGCCCGCCTCGAAAGCCTGGATAATGGCAAGCCGATCATGCACGCGACCTATTATGACGTGCCGGCCGCCGCGGATGCCTTTCGCTATTATGCGGGCTATGCCACCAAGATCGAGGGCAAGACCGCCACGATTTCCGCGCCCGGCGAATATCTGGCCTATACACGCCGCGAGGCGCTGGGCGTCGCCGGCCTGATCGTGCCGTGGAACTTCCCGCTGCTGATGGCCGCCTGGAAACTCGCGCCCGCGCTAGCCGCTGGCTGCACCTGCGTGCTCAAGCCCGCGCTCCAGACGCCTCTCACCGCCCTGCGCCTTGGCGAACTGATCATCGACGCCGGCTTTCCGCGCGGCGTAGTCAACATCCTGCCGGGGCCGGGTTCGTCGATCGGTGCGGCGCTGGCCGCCCATCCCGATATCAGCAAGATCGCCTTCACCGGCTCTACCCCGGTCGGCAAGCAGATCCTGAACGCCGCCGGCGGCAATCTGAAGAAGGTCACGCTCGAACTCGGCGGCAAGGCGCCGACGATCATCCTGGAGGATGCCGATCTCGACGCCGCGATCGCGGGTGCCGCAGCCGGCATTTTCGCCAATGCCGGTCAGGTCTGCGTATCGGGCACCCGCCTGCTCGCCCCGCGCAGCATCTTCGACAAGGTGGTCGAGGGCATCGCCGGGATCGCCGGCAAGATGAAGGTCGGCGCCGGCATCGACGCCAGCACCGAAATGGGACCGCTCGTCAGCCAGGATCATTTCGACACCGTCTCCCGCTTCATCGCATCCGGCCAGTCCGAAGGCGCCACGCTGGCGGCCGGCGGCAGTCCGATCGGTGGATCGGGCTATTTCCTGCAACCGACCGTGCTCACCGACGTCACCGACACGATGGAAGTCTATCGCGAGGAAATCTTCGGCCCGGTGCTCGTGGCGCAGGCCGTGGACGATATCGACGAGATCGCGCGCAAGGCTAATGACAGCATCTATGGCCTCGCCGCCTCGATCTGGACACGCGACATATCCAAGGCGCACAAGCTCGCCGCGCGCGTGCAGGCGGGCATCGTCTGGGTGAATTGCTGGGGGGCGAGCGATATGGCGATGCCATTTGGTGGCTACAAGCAATCGGGCTGGGGCCGCGAAAGCGGTTTCGAAGGCCTCGACGCCTATCTGCAGACCAAGGCCATCACGGTCGCTCTTTAAGGTAATGGCCTCAGATTCCCGTCCGCTCATTCTGAGTAACCATTGAGCGAAGTCGAAATGGTGTATCGAAGGATCTCCATCGTCCTCGATACGGGACTTCGACAAGCTCAGTACCTACTCAGGATGAACGGACGATTTTAGACCGTCAGGCTTTAAGGCACAAAACATGACCACTCCCAGCGAAGATCCAGCCTGGCCGTCGGAACGGCTCGGCTGGATCGCGGTCCTCCTGCTCTCGTTGGCAGCGGTGGCATCCTATTTCGATCGCGTCGTCATCAGCCTGCTGGTCGAGCCGATCAAGGCCGATTTCGAGCTGAGCGACACCGGCTTCGCAACCTTGCAGGGCGTGGCTTTCGGCGTCTTCTATACGCTCCTCGCCTTCCCGCTGGGGCGGCTCGCGGACAATCGCAGCCGGCGCATGATCGTGATCTGCGGGCTCGCGGCGTTTAGCCTGTTCTCGATGGCGTCCGGCATCACCCGCAACTATTGGCAGCTGTTCCTTGCCCGCACCGGCGTTGGCGTTGGCGAGGCTAGCCTGACCCCGGCATCCTATTCAATCCTCAGCGACTATTTCCCGCCGGGCAAGCTGGGGCGCGCACTCGGCGCCTTCACCACCAGCGCCTATCTCGGCATGGGGCTGGCGTTCGTCTGCGGCGGCGCGGTGATCGGCTGGCTGTCGAAGCCCGGCGCGCTCGACTGGTGGATCGTCGATCACCACAAGCCATGGCAGGTCGCCTTCATGCTGATCGGCATGCCAGGGCTGTTGCTGCTGATCCCGATCGCTCTGCTGCTCAAGGAACCCTTTCGCCGGGGTGTCGCGGGCAAGGCCAAGGCCGTTCCGCTGGAAGAGGTCGGCGCGACCTTGTGGGAGCGCCGCCGGGTGCTGACTCCGATGTTCGCGGGTTTCGCGATGGTGGTGCTGCCCGGCTATGCCGGCGTCGCCTGGACCCCGGCGATGTTCATTCGCGTTTTCCACTGGAGCGCAGCGGAAATTGGCCTAGCTTATGGCCTTATCTACATGATCTTCGGCATGGCAGGCGTGTTCACGGGTGGATGGCTCAGCGATCGGGCGACCGTGCGCGGCGTGCTCGATGCGCCGCTCAAGATATCGGCGGCCGGCATGGCCGGTTTCGCGATCTTCGGCGCACTGGCGCCCTTGATGCCGACCGCGCCGCTGTCGCTGGCCATGTTCGCGATCGCCTTGTTCCTGTCGACTATCCCCTACCCACTCGCCGGCACGGCGATCCAGCTGATCACCCCGAACCGGATGCGCGGCCAGACGACCGCCATCTATCTGACGGTGGTCAACATGATCGGCCTGGGACTCGGCCCGATCATCGTCGGGCTGTTCACCGATCATCTGTTCACGCAACCTGGCGACGTCCGCTACTCACTCGCGATCGTGAATTGCGTGGCGGGGCCGTCTGCCGTGTTGCTCCTGATGCTCGCCGCCCGCCCCTATCGGGCATTGCGGGCTGCGATCGCGGGCTGATCGATTAAACCAGCAGACGAAACTTTTGAGCCCGCGCCGTTTGTGTCGAGCGACACAAACGGGTCAGGGTTAAAGGTTAGTGTTAAAGCTGCAACCCCCAGCGCAAACCGCGGCGCAGCAGTTCGTAATAGACCGGATAATTCCACGCGCAGCGCGACGGGTGCGGGATGAACGCGCCGCTGGGTGAGGGATCATAATGGCTGCGGCAATGAGCCAGCGACAGATACAGCACCGATCCAGCGCCCACCGGATGCAGATACATGACCGGCGCGCGATCCTCATCCCAGTCCGCCGCCGCAAACGGCGCACAACTGCCCTTGAAGCTTGTGTGGAGCAGAGTCTGCACCTCGGCGCGGGCTTCGAACAGATAAAGTTCGTCGATCACCTCGAACGGCTCGATCCCGGCGGTCAGCGGATGATCGGGATCGTCGACCTCGACCTGGAACGGGCCGATCGGCGGGTGCGCGAGGAAGCGCGTGCCGATCAGATCCATGAAGTCGTCATGCCCATGCTCGACGCCGATGCGACCGTCGGCCAGGAAATCGAGCACGGCATTGGTGCCGTGCAAAGCGATCCACCGCCCGCCCCGTTCGAGGAACGCCCGCAACGCCGCCGTCTGCGCGGCATCGGGGGCGAAATCGCACGTATAGGTGACGAGCAGATCGGCCGCACCGAGGCTTTCGACATCGCCATAGCTGCTCGCAACGCTGGTCCGCACCGACGGCAGTTCGCCAAGCAGCTTGAGCAGTTCGAGCCGCGCGAAATCCATGTCGTGGTAGCGGCCGGCGGCGATCAGATGCGCGCGGCGGACAGGAAGCGCCTTCATAGCGTAAGGCCGCCGTCGACGGCCAGGCTGGCGCCCGTGATGAAGCTCGCTTCGTCCGATGCAAGGAAGAGCACCGCATTTGCCACCTCATCCGGTGTCGCGATACGGCCCATCGGGTGGGCGTCCAGCGTCTTCTGGAACTGCCCGTCGCGATCGCCACCGCGCCCGGCCAGCACACGTTCCTGCATCGGGGTCATGATCGATCCCGGGCGGACGATGTTGCAGCGGATCGAATGGCCGTTGCGCCCGCAATAGAGCGCCGTCGATCGGGTCATCTGCTCGACGCCCGCCTTCGCCGCCGAATAAGCCGGCATCTCGACATGCGCCTTCACCGCGAGCGCCGAGGTGATGTTGGTGATCGAGGATGGGCCGTTGGCGATCAATACCGGCAGCGCCAGGCTGCAGCCGAGGAAGGTGCCGTCCAGATTGATCGACTGGGTTCGCCGCCAATGCGCGAAATCGGCATGCTCGATATCGCCCTTCACGCTGATCGCGGCATTGTTGACCAAAGTATCGAAGCCGCCGAATGCAGCCACCGCCGCGTCGATCACGCGACGCCAATCGGCCTCGGACGCGACATCAAGGGTGAAGGCGATCGCCGCATCGCCCAGCGCAGCGGCGGTTTCCGCAACCTTTTCGCCCTGAATATCCGTCAGTATAACGCGGGCGCCCTCCTTGACGAAACGCGCGGCGATCGACGCGCCCAACCCTTCGGCCGCGCCGGTGATAAACGCCGTCTTGCCTGCCATCCGTCCCATTTATCGATCCTTCTCTGGATATTCGCTGATCTCATACAGCATTGGCCATGACCAGATGGCATCTCCCGCACTACCTGAATCATAATGATTTATGAATCATAAGTCATTATTTCTCGGTATGAAAAGAGCCCGGCGATCGCCACCGGGCCGTTCTGCATTGCCGTGAAACCGCCTCAGAAGCGCCGCGTCGCCTGCAGCAGGACTTCGCGGGGACGACCGATATTGCCGGTCACCTGGCCGCGCGGCCCGAGTGGCTTGTCGGTGCCGACCACGCCATAGATCTCGTTGCTGAGGTTGCGGCCGATCAGCGCCAATTCCCAGGCCTCGCTATAGATACGGGCGCTGGCGTCGAATGTCGTGAAGCCATGCTGATAAGCGAACGGGCTGTTGTTGGTCGAGATGAAGTAACCCGACGTATAGCGTACGTCGCCGCTGACGCCGAACGTCCAGTCGGACGTGATCGGCAGGTCATAGGTGGCGCCACCCTGCAGGCCCCAATCGGGTGCCCGCGACAATGGCTTGCCCGACAGATTCTGCTTGGCGGCGACGCAGCCCTCGGCGACCGTCTGGCCGGTAAAGCATTGCGAACCCACGAAGCTCTTATAGCGGGCATGGTTGTACGCGACCGAGCCGCGCAGATGCAATTCGTCGGACAGCTTGTAGTTCAGATTGAACTCCACACCTTTGACAATCGCGCTGCCCGCATTCTGCGTGAAGTAGGACGACGTCGTACCGTCATAGGCCGTCAGCTGAAGTCCCTTGTACAGATAACGATAAAGCGCCACGTCACCCGACAGGTGCCGATCGAGCGCGCTGAACTTCATGCCGCTTTCGAAGCCGCGTACCTTTTCCAAACCGAATTGCTGATTATCCAGCGTCGCATTCGCGGGATAGCGCGTCGGCGACGAGAACCCACCCGATTTGAAGCCGGTCTTGTACGATCCGTAGACCAGCACGTCGGACATCGGATGCCAGGACAGCGTCACTTCCGGGGAGACGTTATTCTCCGTGAACGAACCGATCAGCCGCTTGTTGACGGGCAGGAAGCCGGCCGCACGCGCCGCATGCAGATAGACATTGCCCATATTGCCGGTCTTGCGTTCATGCGTGTAGCGCGCACCACCAGTGAGTTCGAGCGTCGGCGTGAACTTGTAACCAAGCTGGGTGAAGACCGAATAGGTCTTGCCCGTGAAGCTGCTGTCCGACGCGGTCGTGTCGGTGCGGCCCGTCGCCGGATCGATACCGAAATAGCCGATCGTCCCGTCCTGCAAATAACTGCGCTTGTCGTTTCCGTAGAACAATCCAACCGTGAAGTTGACCGGCGTCGAGAAAGAGGATTGCAGGCGAAGCTCCTGCGATATCGATCGCTGGCCATCGTCATTCTTGCCCGATGCGATGCCGAACGTGGTATAATCGAAAACGCCCCAGCCTTTTTCCTGGTACTTATAATATCCGCTGACCGAGGTGAGCTTCAGTTCGTCGGTGACATCATAATTGAGCGTCAGCGATGACAGATAGGTATCGACGTCGACATAAGGCACGCCGCCATTCGAAGCGGCATAGCCCGCGGCGATCGCGGCCGGTATCGTGCCGACCGAGGACTTGGTCGATGGGCCGCCGCACGAGCCATAAGGATCGATCAGATAGCGCGGCACCGCTGCGCCCAGATCGAGCGAGCTTGGATTGGTCTGCCCAGCGCCGCACGAGAAAGTGATGGTGCCCTGCGCATAGCCATCATCCTTGTGATTGCTGAACAGGAATTTGAAATTGGCGTCGAAACCATTGCCCGGATCATAAACCGCCGTCAGGCGCACCACGCGATCGCGGCTGCCCGGCAGATCCCTTTCGGGAGCTCCAGGGAGCGTGAGGCCCGCGGCCACCAGCTGCGCCGGCAACAACGCCGGATCGGTGATCGGGCCGGAGACGTTCTTGATGAAGCCCTGCATCATGTTGCTGAAACGACCGGCGGCGCGGAAGCGGAACGCCTCGGTAACCGGAACCGTGACCGCGCCTTCGACCGAATATTCCTGCGCCGTGAATTCGTAGCCGCCTTTGATATATCCTGCGAGATCATTGCCGGGATTGGTGCTGTTCACGGTGATCACGCCAGCGGGCGAGTTCTTGCCGAAGAACAGCGCCTGCGGGCCCTTCAGAACTTCGATCGACTGGATATCGAACAGGGCCTGGGTGACGACACGGCCACGGCTGATCGGCATGCCATCGATATTGACGGTGACTTCCTGCTCGATGGCAGCATCCACCGCCGACGATCCGACGCCGCGAATGTTGATGATCGCGCCATTGCCGAAACCGACACGATCGATCTTGAGCTGCGGCACCTGCACCGCAACGGTGGACAGATCGGTGGTGGCGTAACGGCCCAGGGTCGCAGCACCAAGCGTCGTGGCGGCGACAGGCACGTCGATCAGACGCTCGGCGCGACGACGCGCAGTAACCATGATCTCGCCGTAGTTGGAAACCGACGGAGCCTGCTCGGCCGGCGTTTCGGTCGCAGTCTGCGCGAAGGTCGGGGCAGCCGCGATCAGAGCCGAAGCGGCAACCGTTATCGAAAACAGCGCCCGGCGACCTAATGAAAATGCGGGGGTATGGACCGCGAGGGCCGCACGTATCGTATCGGATGTCATGTTCTCATCTCCCTGATATTCTGTTATTATGATTGCCGAATCACGGGTCATATATTTCGCGGTAGCGGTCAAGGGTGTTTTTGGGCAACACTCCCTTAAAAAGGCACGAAGGCAACGGCCCACAGCCCAGCCCGGTTGACTCGCCGAGCACCACGATGCGATGACTAGTGGGTCATAAGTCATTATTATCCGCAACAGCGGAGATTGGAGCCAGGATGAAAGAGGTTGAAGCGGCGCTTCTCGACCGCGAGGCGCCCGCACTGGGGCTGCTGATCGGCGGCGAAGAGATCATGACCGGCAGCGGCGGCGCCTTCACCCATATAAGCCCGGTCACCGGCCAGCGCCAGGCGGAAATCCCGCTGGCAGGTGCCGATGAAATCGACCGGGCGGTCGAGGCCGCCGATCGCGCTTTCAAGGCATGGCGCGCAACGTCGGGCGAGGAGCGCCGCCGGCTGCTGATGAAGCTGGCCGATCTGGTCGTCGAGAATGCAGCCGAATTCGGCCGACTCGCGGCGATCGAATGCGGCATCCCCGTCGCGATCGGAGGTGGCTGGTCGCCTCAGATCTGCGCGGACTGGATCCGCTATTATGCCGGCTGGACGGACAAGATCGAAGGTCGCATTATCGGCACGCACCCGTCCGACGACTTCGCCTATATCGCGCCCGAGCCGTTCGGCGTGATCGGCACGATCATCACCTGGAACGGCCCGCTGATCTCACTGGGCATGAAGGTGCCGGCGGCGCTAGCGGCGGGCAATACGGTGGTGATCAAGCCCTCCGAAATCTCGCCCTTCGTGCCAGCCCTGTTCGGCAAGCTGGCGAAGCAAGCTGGTTTTCCAGACGGCGTGGTCAATCTCGTCCCCGGCGGCCCAGAGGCCGGCGCGCGGCTCGTCACCCATCCGAAGGTCGCCAAGATCAGCTTCACCGGCGGCCCGAGCACCGCGTCGCGCATCATGCACGCCTGCGCCGATCTGCTGCGCCCCGTCGTCATGGAACTGGGCGGCAAGGCGGCGAACATCATCTTCGACGATGTCGATCTGGACGCCGCCGCCGCCCAGGCGGTCCGCGGCAGTCTGGGCGTGCTCAGCGGCCAGGGTTGCGCGATCCCGTCGCGCGTCGTTGTGCATGAGGCTGTCCATGATGCGCTGCTCGATCGGATGGTCGCGATTGCCGAGGGCATGAAGATCGGCGATCCTTTCGAACAGGACACTGCCATGGGCCCGCTCGTCAACGAAGCTGCGGCGGTGCGCGTGAAAGGGCTGATCGATGCCGGCGTCGCCGGTGGTCGAATGAAGCTCGCCACGGGCGGCAAGCGTGTTGGTGGTGCGTTTGCAGCCGGCGCCTATCTGGAACCGACGATCTTCAGCAATGTCGACGCGCAGGAGCCACTCGCCCAGAACGAGATCTTCGGCCCGGTCATCACCGTCCACACATTCCATACCGAGGAAGAAGCGATCGCGATCGCCAATTCGACAGCTTATGGCCTTGGCGGCTATATGCACACCAACGATTTGCGTCGTGCGCACCGGGTCGCTGCAATGCTGAACACCGGCAATGTCTGGATCAACAGCGCCCGCACGCTGACCGCACAGATGCCGTTCGGCGGCTATGGCGTCAGCGGCTTCGGTCGTGAAGGCGGCAAGGCCGGGCTCGACGAGTTCCTGCGCTTCAAGGGGGTCGGCGTCGGACGCTGACATGACCCGCTCCGCCCATCACCGGGCGGAGCGGTGGCCCATCAGGCGGCATCCTCCAATATGATCTCGGACGCGCGCCAGCCTGTCGCGATCGCGGGCGCATTGGTGTTGCCCGAAACCTGCGTCGGGAAGATCGAAAGATCGGCGACGCGCAGTCCCGACACGCCCTTCACGCGCAATCGTTCGTCGACCACCACGCCCATCGTGCAGGTGCCGGTCGCATGATAGGCCGGGCCGCCCAGCATGTTGAACGCAGCCAAGATATCGGCGTCGGACTGAACCTGCGGCCCCGGCAGCAATTCCTGCTTGACGTAGGGCTTGATCGCCGGCTGCTCGAACATCTTACGAAGCCAGCGGAAGCTGCGGATCGATCGCTCACGGTCGATTTCGGCGCTCAGATAATTGTGGACGACCTCGGGATTATCGCGCGGATCAGCCGATTTCGCCATCGCATGGCCCTGGCTTTCGGGCAGCAGATTGTAGCTGAATATCTGCGTGCCCGGAACCTTTTCGAATTTCACGCCTTCGGTCCAGCCGTCCCACGCCTCCATGTCCATCGACAGCGGATTGGCGATCAATTGCACGTCGGGCCGCGCCAGCGAAGGATCGGTCTTGATGAAGCCGGTAAAGTCATAGCCCGGCCCCGCCATCACGCCGTCGTGCATCGTCATCCAGCGCAGCACGTTCTTGATCAGCCGCCAGCCCGAATATTCCGGGTTCTGGCTCCACGGCACGGTCAGGTGATGCTGCAGGAACAGCAGCACATGTTCACGCATGTTCGCGCCGACATACCGACTATCGACCAGTACGTCGATGCCCAGACGCCGTAGATGCGCGGCTGGGCCGACGCCGGACAAATGCAGGATTTTCGGCGTCTGGATCGTGCCGGCCGACAGGATCACCTCGCGCCCGGCCTTGTAGCTGACGGGCGCGCCATGCCGGAGCACCTCGACGCCGACGGCGCGCGTCCCCTCGAACAAAACCCGGCTGACCGGCGCATCGGTAACGATCGTCAGATTGGGGCGCTTGCGGACGGGATCGAGGAAGACGACCGCGGCGCTCTGCCGCCGGCCATTCTTGATCGTCGCCGTGGTGTAGCCGACGCCTTCCTGTTCGGGGAGATTGGGTTCTTCGGTATGCGGAACGCCGAGTTCACCGCACGCCTCGATCATCGCGTCGATGATCTTCGTCCGGTTCTTCGATACCGAGATATGCAGCGGGCCGCCGGCGCCCCGGAAATCCGTCGCGCCCAGTTCATGATCCTCGAGCGTCTTGTAGATGCGCAGGAAATCGTTCCAGCCCCAGCCCTTGAGGCCCAGGTCGCGCTCCCAATGATCGAAGTCCTCGGCATGGCCACGCAGATATTGCATGCCGTTGACCGAGCTGGACCCACCCAACATCTTGCCGCGCACCCAGGTTTCGGGCGTGTTCTTGCCGGTCGTCCCGGGCAGCGCATCGAAATACCAGGTCCTGAGCGGCGCGGTGAGCACCTTGCCGAAGCCCTTGGGCATCGTCACGAACAGCGATTTATCGCTCGGCCCGGCCTCCAGCAGCAGCACCCGGTTCTTCGGATTTTCGGAGAGCCGATTGGCAAGCACGCAACCCGCCGAGCCTGCGCCGGCTATGATATAATCGTAGGTATCGCTCACTGTGATCTCTCTCCGGCTGCTTGGCGCCTCGCGGGGCATTGCCCCCCTATTAATGACTACCGAATCATACGTCAAAAGAGATTGGCCTTAAAATGATTGACTAGTCACATTTATACGGCATAGCCTTCCTCCTACCGGGTGCCGTGTCTGCGGCGACATATACGCCAAATATGCCAGCTGGAGAGGTCGATCGATGCGCGCTGCGCTGTTCCAAGGTGCCCATCTGCCAATGGCGATCGATACGGTCGCCGATCCTATATGCGGCCCGGACGACGTCATCCTAAAAGTGGCGTATAGCGGCATTTACGGCACCGATCTGCACGTCACTGAAGGCGACGATCCGTTCGTGCAGCCTGGCACGATCATGGCCCGCTGGCCAACGGCGCGACCACATTGATGTACGAAGACGTGCCCAACTCGCCGGACGCCTCGCGGATTTGGCAGGTGATCGATCGCCATCACGTCAACACGGTCTTCACCGCGCCGACCGCCCTGCGCGCGCTGATGAAGGATGGCGAGGGCTTCGTCACCGCCACCTCGCGCACGTCGCTCAGGCTGCTGGGGACGATCGGCGAGCCGATCAATCCCGAGGCGTGGCGCTGGTATCATGAGATCGTCGGCGAGGGCCGCTGCCCGATCGTCGACGCCTGGTGGCAGACCGAGACGGGTGCGGCGATGATCGCGCCCTTGCCCGGCGCGACCGATCTCAAGCCCGGCTCCGCGACCAAGCCCCTGTTCGGGGTCGAGCCGAAGCTTATCGATGCCGGGGGCATGCGCCGCATCCTGCGCAACATCGCCGAGGGCGACGTCTCCAGCCTCGGCGACACCAGCACCCTCGCCGATCCCGCCGTCGTCGACGATCTCGTCGCCAATCGGGTCGGGTGATGCGCCCTTCTAGAACTGAACGGAGGACATATGGCCCGAAAGCTCTACGATAGCGCCGGCGCAGCCCTGGCGGATCTGCTGTTCGACGGCATGACGATCGCCGCGGGCGGCTTCGGCCTGTGCGGCATTCCGGAAACGCTGATCGATGCGATCCATGACAGCGGCGTCAGGGATCTGACGATCATCTCCAACAATGCCGGCGTCGACGACTATGGGTTGGGCCTGCTGCTGCGCAACCGCCAGGTCCGCAAGATGATCTCCTCTTATGTCGGCGAGAATAAGGAGTTCGAACGGCAATATCTGGCCGGCGAGATCGAACTGGAATTCAATCCGCAGGGCACGCTGGCGGAGCGTATGCGCGCCGGCGGCGCGGGGATCGCGGGTTTCTATACGCGCACCGGTGTGGGCACCGTCGTGGCGGACGGCAAGGAGGAAAAGCTGTTCAAGGACGAGCGCTACATCCTCGAAACCGGCCTCACCGCCGATCTGGCAATCGTCAAGGCGTGGCATGGCGACGTCCTGGGCAACCTCGTCTATCGGAAGACCGCGCGGAACTTCAATCCGATGGCGGCGACCTGCGGCGCCACCACGATCGCCGAGGTGGAGGAGATCGTACCCTCCGGCGCTATCGATCCCGATCATGTCCACACGGCCGGCATCTTCGTCCAGCGGATGATCCTCGCCGGCCGTAACGAAAAGCGTATCGAAAAGCGCATCTTGCGACAGGAGGCCTGACATGCCGTGGACCCGCAATGACATGGCCGCCCGCGCCGCACGCGAATTGCAGGACGGTTTCTACGTCAATTTGGGCATTGGCATCCCAACTCTGGTCGCGGACAATATCCCGCCGGGAATCGACGTCACTCTGCAATCCGAAAACGGCATGCTGGGCCTCGGCCCCTACCCCGACGCGGACGAGGTCGATCCCGACGTCATCAATGCGGGCAAGGAGACGATCACCGAGCTGGCCGGCACCAGCTACGTCTCTTCGGCCGACAGCTTCGGCATGATCCGCGGCGGACATATCAACCTGTCGGTGCTGGGGGCGATGGAGGTCGCTGAAAATGGCGACATAGCCAACTGGATGATCCCCGGCAAGATGGTCAAGGGCATGGGCGGTGCCATGGATCTGGTCGCAGGAGTCCGCAGGATCATCGTGCTGATGGACCATGTTTCCCGCGACGGCAGTCCGAAGTTCCGCAAGACCTGCACCTTGCCGCTGACCGGCTCGAACGTTGTCGACATGATCATTACCGACCTCGCCGTCTTCGCACGTGCCGACCGGCATTCGCCGTTCCGCCTGATCGAGATCGCCCCGGGGGCAAGCGTGTCACAGTTGCGCGCCGCCACCGAAGCCCATTATGAAGAATGATCCGACATGATCCAAAGATACCGACAAGCCCGCCCCGGGAACTAAGGCGTTCACGGAGGCGGGCGTATCGATCCATGATGTCATCACCGCTTCACCTCGCGGCGTCGCTATCCTCAGTCGCTGTGCAGCAGGCGATAGACACGCTTGGTGAATTTCCAGTCGCCATCAATGCGGGCCAGTTCGTCGTCATACCGACCGCGAACGCGATGCACGGTCCCCGTGTCGGGATCCCGGTAGATTTCCGACGTAAAGACGCGGGCCTTGGCCTTGTCACCTTCAATCTCGATCGATCCGGGTTGTGCGGCATAGATCATCGGATCCGAAAAATCCGTCATCGAGGAATAGCGAGACATCGACATCACCCAGCCTTCGACGATCGCTTCGCGACCGACAAACTCCTCATGATCCTTGAAATCCGGCAGGCTCCAATACGAATCCTTTGCCCAGACTGCCCCCCATGCCTCGGCATCGCGGATCATCACGGCATCGGAATAAATGTCGATCAATTCCCTGATCGCGATCCGGTCTTCCATCGGTCCTGTAAATGGCATTTTTCTTCTTCCTATTGTTCAAAATGGGTCGGTTGATGCCGCCGAACATTCCATCATTGCGGGTCACACGGTGTCGACTCGCAAGCGGGTCAGGGTCATCGCCGCGATGATCCATGCCCCGTCGTCACCCCGCACATAGACATCGTGATAATGGCCCCACCCGTGCAACGTGCGGATCCGGCTGTCGGCGGGGAACAGGATCCGGTCTTCCATGGCCCAAATCGCCGCTATCCGGCCATCGGGCAGCGCGGTGAATTCGGGCATGTGGCCATGATGCACGGTGACGAGCGGTGGAAGCGTCACGCGCAGGAATTGGCAGAAGGCAATGCCGTCCATCAGGCCGGCATCGCCATCCAGGGTTTCGACGGCGCCGGCATCGGCGGCGCCCCCGGACCCCCGGACGTCGATCACCGCATCCGGCGCGAACAGGCGATCGAGGCCGACATAGTCCTTCGTATCCATGAAGCGGAAATATTGGGCCTTCAGCGACGCGATTTCGCGACAATCCTGTTCGAAATGCTGGATCATTGACGGGCTCTATCTTTGTGTCGGATCAAAAACTTATCTTCGATGTCACGCCATATTCGCGGGGCGGTGCATAACCGCAAAAGCCTGTCAGCCCCGGTGAATCATAACAACTGACGAGATAGCGTTTGTCGAACAGATTGCGGCCCCACAGGCCGATCGAGAATTTGTCGTTGAACGGATAGAAATCAACATTTCCGTCCGCCAGATGCGTGGGCTGGATCGTTGTGCGCGGCGTATTCAGCACGGCCGTGAAATATTTTTCCGCAACATAGCTGTAAGAAAGATTGAACACGGCCTTGCCGCGATCGCCGAGCGGAAGCGTATAATTGATCGCCGCAGTCGCAGACCAGCGCGGGGAGTTTTGAAGCCGCGCGCCTTTCAGGTTGGTCTCGACTCCCTCCGGATTTGCGGGAGATATGGTCAGCGGGTCCGTATAAGGGAAATCCGCATATTTCGCATTGAGATAGGCCAGCGAGCCGGTCAGCGTCAAACCGGCCATGGGGAGCGCCGTCGCCTCAAATTCGAAACCCTTGATATGGGCGCTGCCGGCGTTGAGAATGGTGTTGCCTTGGACGGGGACGCCGCCGATTTCGGTGAAGTATATCTGCGCAATCTGCATGTCGCGATAATTGGTATAGAAGGCCGAAAGGTTCAGCCGCACTTTGCGATCCAGCAAATCGGCCTTGATGCCGCCTTCGAACGTATCGATCTTTTCCGGATCGAACGGACCGAGATCCTGCGGAATGCCGATGCGGCCCACGAAGCCGCCTGATTTGAAGCCGCGCGCCCAGGACGCATAGATCATCGTACGATCCGCGATCTCGTAATCGGCGCCCAGCTTCCACCCGACATTGCGCCAGCTCTTGGTGGCGCGCGCCGGCGAGACGCTGCTGATCAGGTTGGTGCCTGTGCCGAAGAAGTCGGTCGCGCCAGTCGGCGAGATCGAGGTCACCGATGAGGCGAGCATGGATGTTTTTTCATAGGAATAGCGGATGCCACCCTGGACCTGAAGCCGATCCGTCGGGTGATAATAGGCCTGTGCAAAACCGGAGACCGAGTGGTTGTCCTGATCCTGCAGGTTCCTGTTGAAGAGGCCGGGCGCCGCGAAATTAAGCTTGTTGCCCTGATCGTGCATATAGTGGGTATCGAGGTAGAATAATCCGGTAACGACGTTGATATTATCCGCAAGATCAAAAGCACTGCGGAGTTCCTGGCTGAATTGGCGGCCTTTGGTGTACCGGCGTGCCGGAAAGAATGACGCGGTAGCCCCGTCCTGATCCGTATATTCGAGCAGGTTGAATGATTTATAGGCCGTGATCGACGTCAGATCGCCGAGCGCCGTGTTCCGCCAATTGGCGGCAAGATTCACCTTGTAGCTGTTCATGTCGCTGTCGTCGGGAATATCGGCATTGCGTGCCGACCGATATTTGTCGGGGGCCTTGCAGCGGCTGGAAGGACTTTGGCAGGGACCGGCGTACATGCCATCGGTTCCGGACGCCAGATAGAGGGCTTCGCCCGGATAGGCGCCGTTGACCACGATCGGTGCGCCGTTGCGCGCCCGCACATATTCGCCACCCAGCGTGGCATCGAAATCCGCCGACGGCGTGAACTTCAATGCTCCGCGGTAGATGGTGACATTGCGGCTGCCCATGTCGCTTCCGTCCACGGCGTTCGTGACATACCCATCACGTTGGGTGTGCGCGACGGTGACTTTACCGGCCAGCAGGTCCCCGACGATCGGGAAATCGAGTGCTCCCTTGATGTCGAACCGCTTCCAGTTGCCATACGTCGTTTCGACTTTGCCTCCGAATGTTCCGCTCGGCTGGTTGGTGACGATATTGACCACGCCGCCCGTCGTATTGGCACCGAACAGGGTTCCCTGCGGGCCTCGCAATATTTCAATGCGTTCGACATCGTATAGATCGACCAGTGCTCCCATGCTGAAATATTGCGGAACGCCGTCTATGACGATCGACACGGTGTTGCCCGCATAGGGATCGGGCTCGATCACACCAATACCGCGGATCGTGATGACGGCGCTGTTCGGCGTATTCGAAAAATTGTTCAGCTGGATGTTCGGCACTTTTCCATAAAGGCCCTGAAGTGTCGTGATCTGAAGGTTCTGCACCGTTGATCCACCCACCGCCGTGACCGAGATCGGCACGTTCTGGAGGTTTTCGGCTCGCTTTTGCGCCGTCACAACGATATCCTGCAATCCGTCGCCCTGTGCAGAGGAGGCCTCTGGCATCGTGGAAGCGCCAGCAGGCTGCGCGTGCAGCGGCATGGTGATTGCGCAGCTTGCCAGAAGTGCGGCACATGTCTTCCTACCGTGAATCGGCATATTATCCTCTCCTGATCGTGATCTATTGTTATATGTGGAAGCCGAGGGACGTCAGCGTCGGCCCTCGAGATAATCGTTCAGCACCTCGTGGAAGAAGCGTACGCGTGTTTCCTGAGCCGCGAGATAGGCATCGCTATAGCCGCGCGAGTGCATGCCCCGTTGCTGGCCTTCGGCAAGCATCATGTCCTGATAGACGATCTGGCCTTCGAGTTCGGGAACGCCGGCGCCGTTGTTGAACGAACGATGCTCGAAATCGGCCTCTTCGAAGGGCCGGATCCCCGCCATGATCGAATCCACCTCTTTCTGACCTGCAACCGGATAGGCCATGCACCACAGATCGAACGTGCATTTGTCGGGATCGTCCGGATGCGGTTCGGTTCGGAAGAAGATCAGATTGTCGGGCAGGAAAGAGAGCGTGACATTCGGGAAGATCACCGTATGCGGGCTATCGGTGATCTGTTCGTCGTCCATCTTCTCATAGTGAAGATAGCCGCGCTCGCGCCACAACCGCTTCTTGGCCGCCTTGAGATCCAGCCAGCCCTGCATCGCCTTGCTTTCGAAATCGGGATAGTGGCCCGGATCGATATCCCATTGGCGCAACAATGCGTCATAGGGATGCGGTACGCCGTCCGGCAGACGATCCGATAGCGACGGACGCATCGGCTGCACCGTGCGGCCATGCCCGTTGGGATACATTTCGTGCCGGGACGTATCGACGTCCTGATCGATGATCGCCGGCACTTGCGGATGCGCGGTGCGAGTGTGATAGCTCTCGGAGAAGTTATCGGTCGCGAACTTCCAGTTGGTGTTCAGGTCGATCTTCATCCAGACCACACGAACCGCAGTCTCCATTGGATATCCATTGTAGAGATCGGGTAGCGGCGACAGATAATCGCGCAGATCCGGTGCGGCGTCATCCATCGTATACCAGACAAATCCGCCCCAGGTGGCGCAGCGTACTTCTTTCAGGGACAGGTTGCCGCAGGGATTTCCGGCCGGGAAATCATGCGGATCCTGAACGTCTTTCAGCACCCCATCCTGTCCCCACAGCCAGCCATGGTAGGGACAAGTGAAGCCGATCGGCGCCGACGCGCTGTTTGACACCAGCCGCTGGCCCCGGTGCTGGCAGCTATTGTAAAAGGCCTTGATCGAGCCGTCGTCCTGCAGCACGCAGAAGACGCTATCCTTCATGAAATCATGAACGATATAATCACCGGGTTTTTCGAGCTCGGCAATTCGGCCCGCAACATGCCAGATACGCGTCCACATTCGATCCCATTCGCGACGGGCGAAGTCTTTGGACGTATAGCGATCACCGGTAATCGGATCTCCACGCAGATTCGTCGCGTCGCGACCGTCGATCGTCAGCGGATGTGGGATAGGGTTGGTCATGAAACGCCCTCCTATGTGCTCGTTTTATGATCTTGTTGGCAGCGCGCCGATTCTTCGACGTTGCTCGCAAGGATAACTCTACACACATTGAACAAGCGTTCAAGTTCGTTTTTATCCCTTTTGCGAAAAGACGGCCTGGATGAGAACAGGCGTGGTTCTTGTGCATGGGATCGGCTACGGGGCGGCAACGAACGGCGCATAGATGCGGGAGCGATTATGGCCAAGAACAGCGAAACGCCGCGCGCGGCCGAGGCTCTGCCAAGCCGGGATCGCATCCTAGACGCTGCTGAAGAACTCTTCTCGCTGCGTGGATATGAGGCGGCGACGGTCCGCGAGATCACGCGCCACGCCGGGGTGCCGCTGGGTCTCGCCAATCATTATTTCGGCACCAAAGAGGATTTGTTTCGCGAGGTGATCGGGCGTCGGGCGGTCGTGCATGTGGCGGATATGAATGCCGCCCTGGACGAAGCCATGAAAGACCCGCTTTCGGGTGAGCCGACCGTGGAGGACTTTATCGACGCCTATGTCGGGCCGTTGCTGCGGCGATCCGCGAGCGGAGATCCGGGCTGGAAGAATTACTGCCGACTTCTCGGCCACACGCTCAACAGCCCGCATTACAACAATTTCGTACAACGCACATTGTCGCTGTTCGACCTGACTTATACGCGGTTCATCCAAAGCTTGAAGCGTATTTTTCCTGGATGTGACGAGAAAGGCATATTCTGGTCGGTCTATTTTCTCCATGCATCGGTCATCCATATCCTGGTCGAAGCGGGCATGGTCGATCGACAGTCGGACGGCTTGTGCAAATCCTCCGAGCTGGACGAAATTCTGGCAGAGATGATTCCCTTCTATGCCGCCGCGTTCAAGTCGAGGCTCGGGCGAGCCCGGCCTGATACGGTGCGCAGCCCCGCATAAGCGGTGCCGCGCACTGCTGTCGCGCCGGTCAAAAGCAGCCGTTCACCAATCGAATTTAACGGTCGCGCCGAACTCCCGCGGAGCCGCATAGCCGACATTATCGTAGAAACCCGGGGCGTCCACAACGCTCTGGACGTATCTTCTGTCGAACAGGTTATTCGCCCACAGACCGATCGACCAGCGGCCGCTGTCCGGCGTCCAATCGAGATTTCCGTTCACCAGATGCGTCGGCTGGATCAACGCGCGTGGCGCGTTGACGACCGAGGAGAAATATTTCGTGCTCATATACTGATAGGTGGCGCTGGCATTGAGTGCGCCGGAGCCAACCGCGACCTTGTAGGCGATCGTGCCGTTGAACGTCCATTTCGGGGCGTTCTGCAGCCTGTATCCCTTGAGGCTGCGCGTCGAACCGCCTGGTTCGAAATAATCGAATTTCTTGTATTTTGCATCGAGGTAAGAAAGCGCGCCATTGAGCGTGAGGCCGTTTGCGGGAAGCGCCGTGACTTCCAGTTCGAACCCTTTCAATTCCGACTTGCCGGCGTTGAAGATCGTCGTGCCGTTCACCGCGGTCCCGTCGGGTTGTTCCAGCAGATAGGTCTGGGCGACCTGCATGTCGCGATAGTTAGTGTAGAACAAGGCGAGATTCGTCCGCAGGCGACGATCCAGCCAGTCTCCCTTCAAGCCGACTTCGAAGGTGTCGACCTTCTCCGGCTCATAAGGGCCAATGTCGGCAGGAATGATGATTCGCCCCACGAAGCCGCCCGATTTGAAGCCGCGCGCATAGGTGCCGTAGAGCAGGACATTGGTTGCCGCCTGATAATCGAACCCAGCCTTCCAGCCCAGATTGTTCCACGCCTTCACCCCGTCGGCGCCCATCCCACCGATGAAGTCGTCCGGCACGTTACGGTTGGTCGCGTGAAAGAATGCGAGCCCCGTCGGATTCAGGAAATTGTCCACTCCCGCGATCATTCGTGTTCGTTCATGCGTGT
Source organism: Sphingobium sp. (assembly GCA_033795485.1). Lineage (GTDB taxonomy): Bacteria > Pseudomonadota > Alphaproteobacteria > Sphingomonadales > Sphingomonadaceae > Sphingobium. Next base: position 243,442 of record JARYGO010000001.1, on the reverse strand, counting down.
AGCGAATACCGCCCTGAAGGCGCAACGTGTCGGTCAGTTCGTGAAATCCCTGCGCGAACACGGAACCGGACCAATTATCCTGATCCTGGGTATTAAATTGGCGTGAACCCGGAAGTGCGATGTCCAAGGTTACATTCATGAAGTGATCATAGTGCGTCTTCATCGCAAATCCGCCGATCAGCAGCCGGAACGGATCGCTCACCCGGATATCGCTGCGCAGTTCCTGGCTGAGCTGCCAGCCACGGGTGCGGCGGTTCGTCGCAAGCAAGGTTTCCGGCGTCGCATCCTGATCCGTGAATTCGCGGATACGGAAATAGCGGTAGCCGGTGATGGCAGTGAGATCGCCGAGCCCGGTATCGCGCCAGTTCATGGTCAGGGTCGCACGATAGCTGTCGAGATTGCTCGTGTCGGGCACGCCATTGCGCGCGGTGAGATATTTGTCCGGCGCCTCGCAACGTTCCGAGATGGAGGCACATGGGCCCGTATACATCGGTCCCTTCGATCCTGCGACCTGGGTGCCGGGCGCGACGTAGCCCAGATCGCCCGGTACCGCGCCATTGGCCTGCGGAGGCGATCCATTGCGGCCCTGGCTATATTCGCCGATCAGCGTCGCATCGAAATTCGAGCCAGGACTGTAGCGCAGATAGGCGCGCCCGGCGTTCGTCTCGCGCCCGCCAGCGCGTTTGCCGTCGACCACGTTGCGGAAGAAGCCGTCGCGGCTGGTGTGAAGAACGTTGAATTTTGCGGAGATCGCCTCGCTGATCGGCACGTCCAGCGCGGCCTTTACATCGACCCTGTTGTAATTGCCATAGGTCAGTTCGGCCTTGCCGCCGAATTCGCCGGATGGCTGTTTCGTCACCACGTTGATGACGCCGCCGGTGGTGTTGGCGCCGAACAAGGTGCCCTGCGGTCCGCGTAGGACCTCGACGCGATCGACGTCGAAGAGGTCGACCAGCGCACCATAGCTGAAATATTGCGGGACGCCGTCAAGCACGACCGACACCGTGTTCCCGGCAAACGGATCGACCTCCAAAACGCCGATGCCGCGAATGAAGAGCACTGCGTTATTCGGCGTGTTGGTGAAGTTGCTGATCTGCACGTTGGGAACCGATCCCTGCAGCCCCTGGATCGTCGTCGCGTGCAACGCGTCGACCGCCGCGCCATCGATGGCCGTGATCGAAATCGGGACGCTCTGGATGCTTTCGCTGCGCTTCTGCGCCGTGACGACGATATCCTGAATACCGTCGCTTGCCGTGGCGGGGTCGGCCGGGGCTACCGCCTGCGCCGTGATCGCGACGGGTGCGCAAAGCGCTGTTAACGCAATGCCATAGCGCAGCAACCCGCGCGTGCTCGAGCGTGATATCGGCATGATCCTCTCCTTGTTTCGATTTTCGTCTTGTCGTTCGTATTTCACGCGGGCGTCGCAGCCCGCTCCCCGCGCTATTGCGCGGTCATCCCGCCATCGATGATCAGATCGGTTCCGGTGATAAAAGCCGCTTCGTCGGACGCCAGAAACACGGCGCCCGCCGCGATGTCCTCGACCCTGCCGATCCGGCCAAGCGGTGAAAGAGCCGAAATTCCCTTCCAGATTTCCGCCTCGTCGCCGCCTCGGGCAGCTTCGGCGGCGACATATTCCTCGACCATCTTCGTGCGCGTGGGGCCGGGATGAATGGTGTTCACGCGGATGTTAAAACCGGCGCGGCCCCATTCGATCGCCAGGCTCCGACCGAGATGGCGGATCGCCGCCTTCGACGCGTTATAGCCCACCTGGTTCGGATAGCCGACGAGCCCCGCGACCGAACCCAGGTGGATCACGGAGGCACCGGCGTCGCGACTCGATCCCGAAGCGCGCAGCAGCGGCAGCATTGCGCGACACCCCAGAAACGCGGCATCGACGTTGACCGCCATCACGCCGCGCCAGTCCGCAAACGTCATGTCCGCGATGGGCCCGGATATCTCGATCCCGGCGTTGTGGACTAATATGTCCAGCCGGCCGTGGATCTGCGCGATGCGGCGTTCCGCGTCGGCCCAGCCTTCCTCATCGGTCACGTCGAGCGGCCAGGCGGACGCGCCGGGGATAGTGTCGGCGACCACACGGACGCTCGCTTCGCCGCGATCGAGGAGCAATACCGTCGCCCCCTGGCGGGCCATCGCCGCTGCGATGGCTGCGCCGATCCCCTGACCCGCGCCGGTAATCAGCGCCACTTTCCCGGCGAGACGGTCATGCACCGCCCGGCCCTCCGGGAAAGCGATCGCGAGCATAGCTCGGATCGCGCACATCGCGGCGCGATTTGGTCCGCCCGATCGCGACCAGATGGCTGCGTTCATCGGCGGGAACCCAGCTCTCCCACTCGACGATCGTGCTGTGGTGACTGATCTTCCAGTCGCCGTCCCGCTTCGACAGCCAGTTGATATAGCGGCCGCCCATGACGGCATATTCGTCGATATCGGATCTGCTGTTGAAGACGCCACTGTCGTCGCCGGCTTCGACACGGTGCCAGGCCGAGAAATAGGCCTCTGTATAAGCGGTCGCGCCGGCCAGCTCGATCGACACATTCGTCATCGAATGGAGCGACGGGCCGGTCGAGCGCACGAGGCGCATCACTTCCCGGCAAAAGCCCGCGGCATCGTCGGGAAGCGGGGGGTGATCTATCATGGCATCCGCGTGGAACAGGGTGTCTAGCAATGGTTCGTCGCAGCGGTCGATCGCGCGGCAATACAGGTTGAGCACGTCCTCCACCTGCCGCCGGTCGATGAGGTCGGCTATGCTGCGCGCATCGCGATCATGATCGTTCAATGCCGCTCTCCCTCGGCGATGATAGTCCGCTTAGGCGAACCAGCTAACTTGTCGAACGTTCGAACTAGATACTTACAGTTCATGCTTGTCAAGCCGACCCGAGCCTGCCTTTATGGAAATGTGGAAATGCCCAAGGACAAGAAGCGGCCGGTGAGCCGCCGCGCGCTCGGCCAGGAAACCCGTACGCGCCTGATCGACGCCGCCGAGCACCTGTTCACGCATAGCGGTTATAACGGCACGTCGGTGCGCGAAGTGGCGTTGCGCGCGGGCGTGTCGCTGGGCGTTTTCGGCTATCATTTCGCTTCGAAAGACGATCTTTTCCGCGAGGTGATCGAGCGCCGATCGCATGATCACGTCGCCGGCGTGGTCGCCTGTCTCGACAGGCTCGACGCGAAGGCGGGTAACGGCGATCTTACGATCGACGCGGTAATACGCGCCTTCTTCCAGACATCGACCGACTGGTTCATGCGCGGTGACGAAGGCATGCGGAACTATGTCGTCCTGATCGGGCGATCGATGAGCCTGCCATATTATGATTCGTTTCTTGAGCCGCTGGGCGAGATCTACGATCCGGCGCTGACCAGCCTTTACCGCATCGTCCGGCGCGTCTTCCCCGATGCACAGGAGGAACGATTGCACTGGTCGATCTATTTCCTGCAGGCGATCTTCATCCACCTTATGACCCAGTCGCGAATCGTCGATCGCCAATCGGGCGACATGTGTCAGTCGGCGGACCTCGATACTGTGCTGGACGAGTTGACGCCGTTTCTTGCTGCGGCATTTAAGGCGCGCCTGGTGGACTGCGCCGCCGGAAGCGCCCTCCCCAATTCGTGACCGACAGCGCATAAGTCGGCTTTCGATCCACAAAAGCCTTGTGACGGCGACATGAACATGCCTCATATGATGCGCGGCCCATCGCAATATGGGGGGGCCAATATCGCCACGTCTTGCAAACGTGAATGGTCGCTCAAATTCATGTCGAACAAACTCGATCGGTTGTGGTGGCTTATGACGAATACCTTTCCCGCAGATGTGCGCAGGGGCGACGATCACGATGCGATTGCCGCGCTTCTGGATCGGCTTTGCGTGGCGATGGATGCCGTCGATGAAGCCGGCATCCGGGCCTGCTTCGCGTTCGAACAAGCTGCCGAACAGAGCGATGGGATGATCGCGTCCGAAGCCTTTTGCGCGGCTGCGCTGGATGTCCTGCGCGGCCTGGAATGGTCCCACCACCGGATCGAAGAGAGCAGCATGCTCATCCAGGGCGACGCCGCATCCGTCTCGTCCAGGTTCCTCAGCCGGAGCCGCTCGAAGACCGCTCAAGGCGAGCAGGACGCTTCGGAAACGGTCCTTAAGGGCATCTATCACGATCGTCTCATCAGGCAGGGCTCTTCGTGGAAATTGACTGGTCGCCGCCTTGAGTTGCGGCCTTGATCCGGTCGCATTGCCGGCGCTTCCTTACAACGTGGTCGCCACAGCTTCACGCATCAGGCCGCGTCCAAGCAGTTTGACATAGACTGCGGCTATGCTTTCACAGTCTTCGGATGTGCATCGTTCGAAGTCTGTCGCGTGCAGAAGCATGTGCATGCGAATGCCGGTCAGCATCGTCACCAGTTCCTCAAGATCGGCGTCTGGCACATGATCGTAGCATGTGGCGAACGTACTGGACCGGATGAGCCGCATATGGGCGGTAATGATGCTGGTCAAATATCTAACGAAGGCGCTCGCCGTCTGGGTTTCGGCTTCCCTCAGAATGCGCAGCAGAGCGGGGTCTGCCGCGAGGCAATCGAACGCTGCCACTAGCAGCGCATATTCCATGGCCTTCAGATCGCAAGCGTTTCGCGCTTGCTTCAACATGACGCTAGCGAGTTGCGCGCCGGAGATTGCCATGACCTCGTCGAGGAGGGACTGCCGATTCGCGAAGTGACGGTAGATCGTGCCTGGTGCGAGCCCCGCGGCCTGAGCCACCCGCGCGATCTGGCAGGCGGCATAGCCCCGCTTCCCGGAGAGTTTTGCGGCGACACGAAGAATTTTTCGCCGCGTAGCGCAATCCCGATCGCGTTGCGGCACAGCTTGAGGAATGCCAGCCGCCTCGGATTCTTCCCAACCTGCGCCAACATGTTCCATCGCGATCCGATCCTTTGCTCAGTCGAATCCAAGAAATGTGACCTGCTCAGCAAGTGCTGCGCGATCGCGCCCGAAGTTGTTCACGGGCGCATCCGGATCACGCTTGCCGATCGCCAGCCCGCAGAACAACACCGTATCGGCCGACAGGCCGAGCTGTGCCTTTATGGTCCGACCGTACATTCCCAGAAATTCTTGCGGGCAACTGTCGAGTCCCTCGCCGCGCAGTAACAGCATGATGGTTTGAAGCCACATGCCGATATCCGACCATTGCGGCTCCTTCATTAACTTCGGAAAATGGCACAGCAACAGCACCGGAGCCCCGAAGGACAGGCAGTTGGCCTCGATGGAGATTTCGCGCGCCGCGGCGTCCTCGCGCAGAATATTCAAGGCATCATATAATGAGGCGCCCAGGGCATTGAGGCGGCCCTGGTATTTTTCCACACGGCCGGGAGCCGAAAAATCATATTCGAGCGGGTCGTCGGGGGGGAGGCTGTCGAGTAATCGGCACTGAAGGGCCTTGAGCGGTGCACCCGTGAGCACCGTGGCCTCCCACGGTTGAAAGTTGCAGCCCGAAGGGGACCAGCGCGCCTCGTCGAGCACGCGCCGGATCGTTTCGAATGGAACGGCTGCCTCGGAAAATGCGCGAACAGAGCGCCTTGTGGAGACAGCTTCAGCAACGATCATCCGGGATTCCCTTTCTTTGAATGGCGCCGATCACCGTTGCGTCTGGATGCTCAAAGCGAGGCGAGCATCGCATAGAGCGGATCGTGTGGCTTGCGATGGCCGAGTTGATCGGCGGGCGCGTCGGCAAGCGTCCTGTCGGCCGGCTGCACGATGCGTTCGAAATCATGAAGGCCAAGCCGATGGGCGATGCGCCATTCGCCTGCACGCCGGTCGAAGCGATCGAGGTAGCGTCCCTTGAGGAACATGTCCTCCTGTCCGCCGCCGTCGCTGTCCCGGCGATGATGCGCGAGGAAGTGGCATTCGCTCGTCGCCCGATCGCCGTCGAGCCAGATGCTCACATTCGTGATCAGGTGGGTCATCGCATGCACCGGAGCGCACATCTCCAGGCCGAATTTAATGAAGTCGACCGAAAGGCCTTCGAAGCCGCCGTGCTGGTGGGTCGAATCGGGATGAAAGCTGGCATAGAGCGCATCGGCATCGAAACGGTCCCAGCCGCGCGCATAACGATGTAGGACGTCGGTAATCTGCTGCCGGTCCTCGAGTGCCCGCACGGACCGGGCGAGTTGCTCGATATGGATTTCGGTCATTCTGATGCTCCTCAGCTTTTCAGTCACTGGTCTTGCGGTGGCATGGCCCGCAACGGATCTCCACCATCCCAATCACGGGCGGCGGCACGGATATGATCGAAAGCGGGGCCCATTGCCGGATCGAGTTCCACGAGTTCGATCATCGATCCCGGTCCGCCGCCGGTATCGACATACAGAATGCGTGACGCGCTCGGCGTTTCCGCTTCATAGACGATCGGAAGCCCCGCTGCGTGGCAATCGGCGCGGGCGCGTTCGCGATCGGGGACGATCACGCCATAATGATTGATTCCGGCATGCCCCGCATCCAGCCACTCGCGGTAGATGTTCGGGCGCGCATCATGCACCGTCAGCAATTCGATCTGCATGTCGTGCCAATGGCCGAATGCCACGCTGATCGCAGCGCCCGCCGGTGAACCGCGATAGCTGACGTTCGCCGTCACGACGTCGGAGAACAGAAAAAACGGGCCGGCCCCGATCGTGCCGGTCCAGTAATCTACCGCCGCTTCCAGATCCGGGACGACGAATCCCAGCTGGAAGACGGGGCCGAAGCGGAAGGCGGCGACAGAGCCGCCGGCCCGGCGCAGCGTCACTTGGACAGATATTTGTCGAGAGTGTCGTGCAGGTGGCGGATGCGCGATTCCTGATACTGCGACAGTGTTTCTGCCCCTTTTTTCGACGCATACATGCCTTCGCGCTGCCACCGCATGATGTTCGTATCCTGATCGAGCACCAGCCCGAGAAAATCATCCATGCCCTCGACCGAGGCATAGGAATCGTCCTCGCCGATCCGCACCATTTCCGCAGGCGCCGGACGGACGCCGTTTGCGGGCACGGGGCGCAACACCATCTGATCGAAAAGGCAACGATCCTTGTCGGCGCCATGGGGACGGAACTGATAGATCAACGGCATGCCCGGGCTGGGAAAGACAAACAGGTTCGGGAAGACGTTATATTTGATCGAATCGATCGTTTCGGAGACGCTCAGCGACGATATGTCGAGCCCAGCCTGCTCCATCACCGTTTCGCAAATCTGGTTTGCCATCACCCGCCGTGCTGTCTCGCCCTCCGGCACGATCCGGCGGTCCGCGACGACCGATCGATCGCTGACCAGCATGCGATCGAGCAGTTCCTGTTCCGAAAGGTTGAGCGTCGAGGTCGGGCTCGGGCTCGCCATCGGGCACAGATCACGGCTGATATGATCGTCAAAGATATCGTGCTGCATGTTCACATCACCCACGACGTGCGTCATCTGCGGATGGGCGACGGGCGTATGATACGCCTCCATGAAAGCTTCCTGCGCCAGCTTCCAATTGGCCGGCAGTTCCTTCTGGATATGCAGATGGATATACCAGCGGCTCATGTCCCAGCTGCGGAAATGATCGGGCAGGACACCGAGATATTCTTGAAGCTCGGGAGCTTCGGCATCCATATTAATGAACACGAACCCGTTCCACCGTCCGACGCGGACTTCTGGCAGCTTGAAGTTCTCATCAGCGAGATGTGAGAAATCCCAGCGTTGCGGTATGTCCTTTACGGTTCCATCAAGGTTCCAGGTCCAGCCATGATAAGGGCATTGAATGTTCTGGCTGCTGCCTTCCGAACAGGACGGCTTCAGCTTGGTGCCACGATGCAGGCAGCTATTGTGATAGGCCTTGATCTCATCGTTCGCAGTACGGACGACCAGAATCGAATGATGGCCGATATCATAGACATAATAGTCGCCGATTTCGGCGACATGCTCTTCGCGGCAGGCATATTGCCACACCTTAGCCCACATGCTTTCCATCTCGCGATCGAAGAAGGCCTGTGATGTATAGCGCGCGAACGGAATATCGGCATCGCTCTGCGGCGGATTCGATTGCAGTGCAAGCACGTCGTGGACATGCCCGCCATCGCGACCGATGATCGTCTGGTAACTGTCACCGGGGCAGCGGGCGAGCGGCTGTTTCAGGACCATGTTCATCAGATAAATCCTTCATTCTAACACGGAAAACGGATCATCGGGCGGTGGAAACCGCGCGTAGATAGGCGGGTGGCGGATCGTCGGGTATGGTGACCTCGATCCAGTCATCGACCTCCGCCACCGGAAAAGTCTGAAGCGGACGGTAGGCCGCGCCGATGCAGGTGCCGGTATCGAGATCGAACATCGCGCCATGAAGCGGACACGCGATGCGTCCCCGCCGGATACGTCCGCCGGCAAGCGGGGTATCGGCGTGGCTGCAGCGATCGATGACCGCGCGCAGCCCTTTTTCGGTCCGGCACACCAGCACCGGCCAATCTCCCGCGAGGAGGCTGATCGATTGGCTCGGCGGCAAGCTGCTTGCCTCGATCATGCGCAACGTCGCCATCGCTCAGTCCGCGGCCTTCGCAGCCGCATCCATGGCCGCGACCATGGCGGCCGTCGTCGGGTTCGATCGCAAGGTGAGCCCGCCGTTGACCTGCAGATTCTGGCCGGTCACGAAACATTCGTCGCTCGCCAGGTAGACGACCGCGGCGGCGACATCCTCCGACGTGCCGATACGTCCCAGCGGATAGCTCGGCAGGAAGGCCTCGAGCAGGCCCGGCGTCGCGATCGCACCCGCGTTCATCGGTGTGTCGGTCAAGCCCGGCGAAATCGAATTGGCGCGAATGCCGCGCTTGCCGAACTCGTTTGCCACGGTCCGCACGACATGGTCGATTCCTGCCTTCGTGCCCATATAGGCGGCGAAATCCTCGAGCATGATCGTCGCTGTGGCCGAGCTGATCTGGATGATCGATCCGCCCCCTGTCATCGCGGGGATCACCGCCTGCATGAACTGGAACGGGCCCTTGAACTGGATGTCGATGAGCTTTGCGAGATCGGCCTCGGTTACGTCCAGGAAAGGCCCGCCGATCCCGACGCCCGTGCATTGTACCGCGATGTCAACCCGGCCGAAGCGTTCGACGGTCGTGGCCACCATCGCGTCCAGATCCTGCCGTCGCGTAATATCCGCGACGATCGCCAGCCCACCGATCTCGTCCGCCAGCAGGGCGAGTACATCGAGATGGCGTCCGGCAACCACAACGCGGGCGCCTTCACGCGCCAGCCGCCGCGCGATGACCTGGCCCATATTGCCGCGTCCGGCCGCTCCCAGGACGATTGCGATCTTGTCGGGCAAGCATCCGTTCATCGTGGCGTCTCCATATTCGGTTCCGTCTGCCAGAAGGCGTAGATCGGATCGTTCGGGGCATAGCCGCCGCGCTGGTAGCAATCGTACATCGGGTCTGCGTCGCTGCTCGGCTGGTTGATGTTCCAGTCCATCACGAACACCCGCTCGCTGAACCGCCAGGTGCCGTCGCGCCGCTCGAACCGATCCAGATAGCGGCCGCCCGCAATATGATCCTGCGGATCGGCACCGATATCGCGGTTCAGACCGAGGATGTAGCTTTCGCCAATCGCACGATCCCCGCGGATCGACAGCCAGACATTGCTGACGGTGTGGCAGGTGAGCTTGGCATTTGCCCGCAGCCAGCCCGTGATTTCCTGTGCGAAGTCGCTGGCACGGCCATTGAACACGCCGGTGACGACCGAAGCGTCGGGATGGAACAAGGCTGTCAGCGCGCCGGCATCGGCACGATCGACCGCGCGGCTATAGCCGGTGATCAACTCGCTTATTTCCTGGCGTGCGATCAGTTCATCAATGGCGTCGTCAGTCACGGATAATGACATATTCTTTTCCTTTTCGCCGGCATCGCGCCATGCGGCGGATGCGGTAAGCAGCGCGAGCCCGGTATCGCGGGCCGCATGTCCCCCGGCGGGGACGCGTGTTTCGATCGCGAACGCCTGCTCCGGCCATGCCACGCTCGTCGGCCGGTTGATGCTCCAATCCAGAACATATTGCCGATGGCCGATCGCCCAGCGACCGTCGCGAAAGGCAAGACGGTCGAGATAGCGGCCGCCCACGAGCCGCTGTACCGGGCCATCCACCTCGGGTGTTTCGACATAGGCGATGCAATAGGTCTCGGAGCGGGCCTCATTGCCATTTCCGCCGAACTGAATCGAGATGTTCGAAGTGCGGTGCAATGTGGATTCGCCGGCCCGCTGCGCGGCGACCAGCACATCGACCAGTTCGGCGGCGAGCCCGGCGAAAAATCCATAATCGACCGTTGCATCGTCATGATAGGCCGACGCCAGCAATGCCGGATCTGCGCGATCGACACCGCGGCTATGAACCGCGAGGCACGCCTCGATCGCGCGCCTGTCCAATAAAGCGCCGAGGGCGCTCCTGTTTTTAACGGGCTCTGCGGGTGCGCACTCAGCGGTCGCCATATCGGCCATCGCGCTCTCCAGTTTTGTTATCGACCTATATGTGAATTATAATTCTAATTTCGTCAACCTGCGTTGGAGATGACAATTGCTGCCCAGTCTCATAGGTCTTCCGTCATGACAGCTTCGTCCCACCATATCCCGATCAACACGCGAATCACGTTCGAAAATGATCCGCTGAAATGGCTGGAGGCACTGGACTTCGTGATCGCCCCGCAGCAGAAGCGCAGCCGCCGGACGCTCGAACAGATCATTGTCGCCGCCATGCGGCTGTTCGTCGATCGCGGCTTTGATCAGACGACGATCGCCGATATCGCGCGCTATTCCGATGTTTCTGTGGGATCGATCTATCAAAGATTTTCAGATAAATCGGCCATTCTGCAGACGATCGTCGCAGGATATCGCAATACCCGCATCAAAGAAATCCAGGAGCTGGGCGATAAAACGCGCGGTTCACACCATGACGCGCGCGAGGTCGTGGAATTTCACATTGATGTCATCTTCAGCGCCTTGTCCGGTGATAAAGGAATATTGCGGCTGATCGAAACACAGCGACTAACAGACGAGAAAACCTATTTTATGCTGGTCGAGGCGAACGAGCAGGTGTCGATGCTCATATTCGATCTGCTCAAGGAGCATCTGCCCGATCGGGATGCCAGGGAACTCGAAGCGCAGGTTCGCTATCTTCATAATATCGTCCGCGGTTCCGCGGTGTGGACGATCTTGCCGAGATTTCCGGCCGCGCCGCGATCGCTTGATATCAATGACCCGCGATATCGCGCGGAAGCTCTCGTAATGGCGCTCGCTTACCTCGACATCTGATATTCAAGATGGCCGAATAATCGCAGTTTTTACGCGATTGACAACGTGAATGATTATTCTAATATGACTGGTGAATCGTAGGTCATGAAACCTAGGTCACTAGGAGCGCGCTGGCCATGACGGTCTTTCGGCAAAGCCGGTCCGTCCAGCCTCACGCGAAGGGGGAGGCATTATGAATTATTCGATCGGCTATCGGCACGTTTCTCATGGAGCCTTTTCGCGGGCTTTGATCAGCATGTCCTTGGCGACGACCGCTCTTGTCACGGCGGCGCCGCTCTTTGCCCAGATGGCGACCGCCGCAACACCTCCTGTCGCGGACGGGATCCAAGATATCGTCGTAACCGCCCGCAAACGGGCCGAGAGCGTTCAGGACATTCCTGTTTCGGTTACGGCGCTGTCCGCACAACAGATCCAGCGATACGACCTCACGACCCTGGAGAAGGTCGCGGCGGTTTCCCCGCAACTCGTCGTGGCGCGCGGCAATTCGGGCAGCGGCGCACAATTGTCGCTGCGCGGCATCGGTTCGAACTTCACGAGCATCGGGATCGAGCAATCGGTCGCGGTAGTGGTGGACGGCGTCTATTACGGCCAGGGCCGCGTCATCAACGAGGGCTTCTTCGATCTGTCGCAGATCGAGGTTCTGAAAGGGCCACAGGCGCTGTTCTTCGGCAAGAACAGCACGGCCGGCGTCATCTCCATCACCACCGCCGGACCCACCGACAAGTTCCAGGCGATGGCCCGGACCAGCTATGAATTCAACGCGCGCGAGATCGCCGCGGAAGGCTTCGTCAGCGGACCCGTTACGGACACGCTGGGCGTGCGCCTCGCGGTGAAGGGCACCAAGATGTTCGGCGGCTATTTTCGGAACACGGCCGCGGCCTCTGCCTATCCGACCTTCGATACCGCGACCGGCATCACGACCACCCATATCGCCCCGGCGCCTGCCGAACGCGCTCCTCCGGGTGAGCGCAACCTGATCGGCCGGCTGACGATCAACTGGAAGCCGACCAGCGACCTTTCAATCGGGCTGAAGGCGATCGGCAGTCGCTACCGCACCTCCAGCCCGTCATGGACCAGCAAACTCTTCGCCTGCCCGACAGGATCTTCGGCGCTCGATCCAACCGACAAATGCGATCGCACGTTCAAGTACCGCCAGAACGACCTGCCGGTGGACATCGCGACGACCAATCCGCTCGGCAACCGCCATGGCGGCAGATTGTATGTCGATTATGATTCCTACGGCATCACCAACAGCATCGACTATAACCTGTCCAAGGTGTCGCTCAATCTCGTCACGAACTATCAGCATTTCGTGAACCGGTTTCTCGGTGATTTCGATTATACGGCCAATCCGACCGCTAATAGCGATTGGGCGGCCGAGCAGTCTCGATACCACGCCTTCTCCACCGAGGGACGCGCTCTCACGGGCTTCGATGGTCCGCTGAACTTTCTTGTCGGTATCTATTACCAGAAGACGAAGCTCAACTTCTTCCAGGATGTCCTATTCTCCGGCCTCGAAAATTCGGCCGCCGTTCCGGCCAATGCCCGCTACGTAACCTTCCGCAAGGATTCGCGGACGAATGGCGAGACAATTGCTGGCTACGGCCAAGCGACCTTACGCCTTTCCCCGACGATCGAAGCCAGCGGCGGCGTGCGATACACGCGCGAAACGAAGGACTCCTCCTTCTTCCATCCTTATGTCAATCCGTTGCTGGGCGGCCTTTACGTGTCCAATACGCCGATCCTAGCCGATCAGACGTTCAAGAACTGGGCCCCGGAGGCTACTCTCACGTGGAAGCCCGATCGCAGCATCACGGCCTATCTCGCCTATAAGCAGGGTTATAAATCGGGTGGCTTTTCGAACTCTGCGATCCAGAGCGTCTTCAGCACCGTCAGTGATTTCGCGTTCCAGCCGGAAAAGGCGAAGGGTTTCGAAGGCGGTATCAAGACAAGCCTGTTCGATCGGGCATTGCGCCTCAACCTCGGCGTATATCATTATACGTTCAGCAACCTGCAGGTCGATTTCTTCAATTCGCCGACCTTCGCCCTGGTCACCACCAATGCGGGTTCGGCGAAGACCGATGGCGTCGAACTCGATGCCGAATGGCATCCACGGTCACTCACGGGCTTCTCGTTGCGCGGTTCGCTCAACTATAACGATGCGCGTTATGCTAATTATATAGGGCCTTGCTATTCGGGACAGACGATCGCGCAGGGTTGCAATCGGTTCGGCCCCGCACCGGGACTTGCGCCCTATCAGGATCTCAGCGGCAAGCCGACGGCGGCCGCGCCACGCTGGACCGCGACGTTGGGCACTGATTACGAGCACAGTGTCGGTGGAAACTGGGTGTTCGGCGTCTCGATGGATGCCCGCTTCAGCGATCATTATCTCGCTTCGTCGTTCGCAGCGCCACTTTCCCGCCAGCCAGCTTATGTCAATCTCGATGGAGCAATCCGGCTACGTACCGAGGATGACCGCTTCCAGATCGCACTCATCGGCAAGAATTTGACGAATCGGTTCGTTGTAACCGGGGCGCTGGATGCGACGTTCACCGGATCGGGCACCGGTACGACCGCAGGTATTCCCGCAGATCAGGCCGGGCTGATCGCCGCCCCCCGCACGGTACAACTACAGGCCACGGTCCGGTATTGATATTTCGACGAGACGTTCTGAGAGGTGACATGCCAGGCGGGGCTGGACCCTTGGATCAGGGTCCAGCCACCATCGATCGATGGCTACGCCATTAACGAGCGGAGCCTTCGGGAGGAGCTACGCACCTCTTGCGGCAGATCAATCCTTGAGATCGGACAGAATTCTGCACGTCGGGCGGACACCGCCTCCATCAATGCACCTTCAACAACAAGCAATGTCCTGTCTTCCCGGGACATTTTATCGTGCCGTTCATCAGCACCTGCCCCCAGAAATTACGAACGCATCAGCGGATCGCTGATCCCGTGACCGCCCGGCGTCCAACACGGCCAATCGCGTTTCCAGGCTGGGTGCGACGATCGTAAAATCATACCAATCCCGGCTTTCGGCGACGCTCCAGCTATGTCGCAGCGTCTCACCGGGTTTTACCATGAGCGTACGGGGCGCCATCTTACCGTAGGAGATGGCGATCGAGCATCACCTGGGCCACTGCCTGGCCCCTATCCGGTCGATCCGTCGGCGGGCTATGAGGGCTTCATGATCGTCTGGCTCGCGTTCGCGGCGGGCCGCTTCGCCGGCTATCTCCAGCAGATCGAGGATGGCGACGGTAGGATCATCTATACCGACGGGCATGTCCTCGTGCGGCATGGCGACAGGTTTGACGAGCGTGGGGTGAGCCTGATCGAGCACGATCTCAGCTTCGCCCCGGGCACGCGCTCCTGTAACGCCGGCAAGCTCAGGGTGACGCTGAGCGACGGCGAGGTGATCAACATGGCGATGAACCTCCATACGCCCACGGTCTACAAGGGCGCGGGCTACGATTCCGGTTTCTTCGACGAACGCGGCCTCGGTCTGCATCGCGGCACGATCGAAGAGTTCGACGTCTACGACATCTCGCATCCCGAGGACGTCATCATGGCCGACGGCCGCCTAATCCGGCCGTGGCACCGGGAGGCGCCCTGCACGATGAGGGTGAATGGCGAGGAAGGGCACGGACATTTTCCGGTGATCAGCACGGGTCCGACCAAGCGTTACGGCCTGGTCGGCCAGATTATCAACAGGCAGGACTAACGGGCCTAGCCCTTACTAGGGAGACCGTATCCGCCTATCTGTCCGACCGGCTCGGCGAGCGCGCCGACGTGACTTGGCTCAAGCAGAGCTTTCCAGGCGTCTCCCGTGAGACCTGGCTACTGAAGGCCGACATGTCCGGCCATGAACAAGGCTTCGTGCTACGCGTCGATCTGGAAGAAGGCTCTTCCTTTCCGAAAACGCTCGAACTCGAATACGAAGTCTACCGCCGCCTGTTCCCATCGGAAGTTCCCGTGGCGGAGCCGCTCTGGTTCGCCGCGAACATCGACATCGCTGAGGGTCGCCCGCATATGGTGCGCCGGCTGGTGGACGGCAGCTCGGTAATCCCCGGCCTCTCCGATCCCGGTGATGCGGGCGACGCGCTGCGCCGCAAAATTGCCTACGAGTGCATCGAAAACCTCGCCCGCGTCCACATGACTGGCGGGCGCACGGCTTCGGCGAGATCCTGCCCGTGCCGGACAGTCCCGGCGACGCGCTGGCCGCGAATTCCGGTTGTGGCGCGGCTACTGGGATCGAGAAAAGCCGAGCCCCGAGCCGGTGATCGAAGAAGCGCTCTGCTGGATGGCCGGAATATCCCCGACACGCCGCGCATCTCGATGGTAAGCGCAACAACGGCGTCGGCGAAGAGATCTTCCGCGACGGACGGATTGTGGCCATGAGCGACTGGGAAGGCGCAGCCCTGACCGACGGCATCATCGATCTCTTCTGGTCGCAGGGCACCCTCGACTCTTCGGTTTCGAAGAGGCGATGCGGCATTACCAGTCGCTGGTCGGGCAAACCGTATCAATCGAACGCATAGCATTCACCCGCCTATTGATCTTCTTCAAAGCGATCGTCTGCCTGCGCTGCTACCTCTATCGTAACGTCGCCGACGGCCGCTCGACCCGGCCCTACGGCCTGCCCTTCCTGCTCGGCTATGCGTCCGAAGTGGAGAACCAGTTCTCCAAATGCATCGGCAGGGATCTGTCGGAGGTCTGGCACCTCATCAGCCTCGGCGCGAAGAATCTGTACTCGACCTTAGGGAAAAGGCATGATCCTGACATTGGAACAGACGATCAGGTCGGTGCGGACCATCCTCGAGGAGCAGGTTCTGCCAAGCCTCTCCACCGCTGACTGGACTGCGAGCAATATCCGGGCCAGCCTGCTGCTGCTCACCTATGCGGAGGACAGCGTCCGGCTTGAACGACCCCTCCTCATAGAATCCGAAGCGGCGATCCTATCGCTGTTCCGGTCCGCGCTCGCACGCGACGACCTGCCGTGGCTGACGGGCGAATTGCGCGACAGCGTGCGCGAGGCCATCGCCGACGCACCGCGCGACGCGCCGACGGTGCTCGCCACCCTCGCCGCTAGGCATGTGGCGCAAAAGACGGCGCTCAGCGACGAGTCGTTCCGTGAGGAACTCCATGCCTGCTTAGCCTTCCTCCAGGGCAAGGACGCCGAACTGACGGCGCGGGCGCGGGTCATGCTGCCGATCTGACGCCAGCGCTTCAGGCCCCGGCCCGCACGGCCTGCGCCCAGGCGAGCGCAATGAGTTCGGGCAGGACCTGCACGCGTTCCCTGGCCTGGGCCGAAGATGCCGTGCCGCGCAGGACACGTCCCTTGATCCCGTGGAAGATCGCCGCGAGCCGGAAGAAGTTGAACGCGATGTAGAAGTCGTAGCCCAGCATTGATGGGCGGCCGGTGCGCGCGCAATAGGCGGCGACATACGCCGCCTCGTCCGGGATGCCGAGAGAGGCGATGTTCGCCCCGCCGAGGCCTGCAACGATATGCGGCGGCATGCGGTACATCATCGCATTATAGGCGAAGTCGGCACCCGGATGGCCCAGAGTGGACAGTTCCCAATCTAGCACCGCCAGCACCCGTGGCTCGGTCGGGTGAAAGATCATGTTGTCGATGCGGAAATCGCCATGCGTAATGCTGGTTGCATCGTCCCCTGCCGGAATGTTGGCGGAGAGCCATGCGATTAGCCGGTCCATGTCCGGATCGCGGCCGGCATCGTAGTCTTCCAGATATTGCTTTGACCAGCGACCGATCTGCCGTTCAAAATAGCTGCCCGGTCGGCCGTAATCGCCGAGGCCAACCGCCGCGTAGTCCACCATGTGCAGCCGCGCGATCGTGGCGTTCATCGCGTCGAACAAAGCAGCACGTTCGGCATTCGACACGTCCGGGACCGTCGCATCCCAGAAAATCCGTCCTTCGACCATCTCCATGACGTAGAACCAGGTGCCGATGACGCTATCATCGGTGCACAAACCATAGACGTGGGCGACGGGGAAATCCGCTTTTTCGAGGCCGGTCAGGACCTTCGCCTCGCGCTCGACGGCATGTGCGCCTTTCAGGATCGGGCCGGGCGGCTTGCGGCGCAGCACATAGCTCTGGCCCGGCGTCACCAGCTTATAGGTCGGATTGGACTGCCCCCCCTTGAACTGCTCGACGGTCATCGGCCCGGCGAAGTTTGCGACATTGCCGGTCATCCAGGCGGTCAGCGCCGTTTCGTCGAAGGCATAGCCGTCGCGGACCGCGGTGGTGCCGAGATTTTTGTCGACTGTGCCACTCATGCGGTGCCCCCCTTGAGGAACTCGCGCTTGATTTTCCTAGCAAGCGACCATTTATGCACCTCGGTCGGACCGTCGTAGATGCGGAAGGCGCGAATCTCGCGGAACACCTGCTCGACGATGGTGTCGCCCGACACGCCGGTGCCGCCCATGACCTGCACGCAATTGTCGGCGACCTTCATCAGTGCCTCGCTGACCGCGACCTTGACCATCGAGCTTTCGACCGTGCCGAGCGACCCGCTGTCGAGGACGCCCGCGCACCAATCGATCATCAGTTCGCATTGCTGGAGAGCGATGTGGTTCTCGGCGAGCATGAAGCCGACGCCTTCGTGGTCGACCAGCAGCTTGCCGAACGCCTCGCGCGTGCAGGCATAGGCGGTCGCGATCTCCTGCGCGCGAATGCAGCACCCGAGCCAGCGCATGCAGTGCGACAGCCGCGCCGGCGATAGGCGGATCTGAGCATATTTGAAGCCGTCGCCGCTCGCGCCGAGCATCTGGTCCGCCGGCACCCGCAGATTATCGATCGCGATCAGGGCATGCCCGCCCGGCATCGAGCTGTCGATCGTGTCGAGGACCCGCTCCACCCGGATCGCCGGATTGGGGAGGTCGACCAGGAACATGCAGGCGCCGTCCTGCGACTTTGCCATGACGATGCCGACCTTGGCGCCCTGCGCGCCGGTAATGAACGCCTTGCGACCGTTGATCACCCAGTGATTGCCATCCAGCACGCAAGTTGTCGTCATCATCGACGGGTCGGAGCCCGCGCCGCCATCGGCGGCCGGTTCGGTCATGAAGAACGCCGAGCGCGCCTCCCCTGCGCGCATCGGCTCGAGGAAGCGCACCTTCTGCTCGGTGCTGGCAACATGGCCGATCAGGTACATGTTACCCTCGTCGGGCGCCATGGTGTTGCAGGCCAGCGGCCCCAAAGGCGAAAGTCCGGACTTGATCAGCAGGATCGCCGTCTCCCGCTGGGTCAGATGGCTGCCATCGGCCAAGATATGGGGCGTCAGCACCCCGGCCTCACGCGCCTTGCCCCGCATCTCGGCGACCAGTTCGTCGCTCGGGCCGTGGCCATGGACCTCGATCCGCGGATCCTTTTCGTAGGGAACGACGACGTTGCGTACGAATGCTTCGACCAAGGCGGCGATCTGCCGCGCGCGCTCTGTCATGATTGTCTCCGGACGATTTTTTATTATAGCGTGCTGACGAGATGCCCGCCGTCGACCTCGACGACCGAGCCGGTCATGTAGGCGGACAAATCCGACGCCAGTAGCAGCAGGGGGCCATCCAGGTCCTCGGGACGACTTAGCCGGCGCTGCGGGATGCGCCGGATCATGGCTTTGCCAGCGTCGGTTTCCCAGAACGTGCTGTTGAGTTCGGTCGCGAGATAGCCGGGTGCCAGCGCGTTGACTCTGATGCCGAAGCGCGCCCACTCGAGCGCCAGCGCCTTGGTCATCTGGATCGTGCCGGACTTCGACACCGCATAGGGAAGCACCCCGCCTGCCTGGCGCAGGCCCAGGATCGAGGCGATGTTGATGATCGAGCCGCCTGCGCCGCGCGCCCGCATCGCTTTGGCGACCGCCTGCGATACCAAGAACGTGCCCTTCAGATTGGTGTCGATGACGGCGTCCCAATCCGCCTCGCTCTGTTCGAGCGCGGTCGCATCTCGGACGATGCCGGCATTGTTCACGAGGATATCGATGCGCGCGAGTTCCGGCTCGATCGCCGCGATGCTGGCCGGATCGGCAACGTCAAGCGCAACGGTGGTGCAGCGCCCGCCGGCAGCGGCGATCCCGTCCGCAACCTGTGCCATCGCCTCCCTGCGCCGCGCGCCGATGATGACTTCGGCACCCGCCCTCCCCAGCACGCCGGCGAAATGCGCGCCGAGCCCGCCCGAGGCGCCGGTTACGAGCGCGACCTTACCCTCCAAGTTGCACTGAATCATGGGCCCGGCCTCTCCTGACAGCCGCTTGATGGAACATATTTGTAGAACAATCAAATGGAACTTGATCGCGGGGTACCGCCTGTCATAGTTGCTCTATGCTCAAACCCAGCGGCCAGTCCGTTTCCACCACGTCACGTCGCGTCTTCCGCGGCGTGATGAAGGATCTGGAGGACGGGCGCATGGTTCCCGGGCAGCGCCTCGCCGAAACCGATCTCGCGACGCGCTTCGGCGTCGGTCGCAACGCCGTGCGCGAGGCGATGCAGCACTTGGCAGCGCGCGGCGTCATCGATCTCAGCCGTCACCGCTCGCCGACGATCCGTTTGCTCGATCCCGCCGAAACGATGGAGGTGCTCGACGTGGCCGAAGTCATGACGGCGCTGGCGACGCGGACCGCCGCGGAACGCTTCGATCCTCCCGGGCATGGCGATCTGCTGACCAGCACGATGGATATGCTCGCAGAGGCCGATCGCATCGACGAGCCTGGCATGTTCAGCCGCGCCCGGCGCCATTTCTACCGTGCATTGCTATCCATCGGCGGCAACCGGGAATTGCAGCGGCTGTTCCCCGCCATCGGCATGCATATCATCTATGCGCAGTACCAGACGCGTCAGCTCAGGGGCATTCGGCTCAAGGATTATCGGACAATCATCGGCGTGGTCGCGCGGCGCGATCTCGCAGCCGCCGAACAGGCCGGCCGTGCGCATGTAGACACCGTCCGCGACATCATCCGGGCCCGTCTCGAGCTCCAGCAGACAGAGGAATGTCGATGCGCGAGAACGCCTATTCGTCCAGATTTTTGTCACACAACGTCAAGTATTCGTCGTCCTTGAGCAAGATACCAACGGCTGGCATCTTGCAGGGACGGCAATGCGCACCTCACGCTTGGGCTAAAATGGCCTTTTGGGGAATAGCAATAAAACCCGAAGACACGCGATCGCGTGCCGAATCAGACCTATGAACTGTCGGATGCGCTCACGCTGAAGAACATCCTTCTCTACAACAGATCATGGTCGGACGACAGATACGACTATGACGGCACGCCCTATCCGATCTTCGGGACCATCGGCACGCCATCGGCAGATGGCACGACAAAAAACCGATGAGATCGGATACAAGCTGCGCACCCGCCAGTTCTCAAACGAGCTGCAGTTTCAGGGCAAGGCTTTCGACAACCGCCTCGACTATGTCTTCGGCCTGTTCTATCTCAATCAAACGGATGTCGTTGATTCGGCTCTGGTGGGTTCGACTTCAGCCCCGCCGCACCCGGCCGGACTTTCTTCTTTCGCCTGCGCTTGACGGACAAATCCTATGCCGCCTTCGCGTAGGGCACTTACAAGCTGACCGACCGGCTGAACTTCACCGCGGGCCTGCGCTATACGAAGGGAAAACAGGGTGCGCGCCAGTTGCCCGGCTCGCTCTGGACCTTCTTCCTGCCGCCGGACAACATGTACTTCCCGCAGAAGATCAGCGCGTCCAAGCCGAGCTGGAACGCCAGCCTCGATTATGCGGTGACGCCGAACCTGCTCGCCTATGCGACCACTCGCGGCAGTTGGCGCGCGGGCGGCTTAAATTTCACGCTGGCACCCTCCAATGCCAGCATCCAGGTCGGCGGCAACATCTTCTCACCGGAAACGACGAAGGATGTCGAGGTGGGCCTAAAGTATTCCGGCCGTGATCTGGGCGTCCCCCTCACGCTGAAACTCGCCTTCCTACAATCAATGGGTCGACGAGATCCAGCACGCCGCCAACGTCGTCGGCTTCGGTGCGACGCCGACGCTGCTGACCACCAACGTGCCGAAGGCGCAGATCACGGGCGTGGAGACCGATGTCAGCGTCCGCCCCGCGCGGTGGCTCAGCATGGGTGGCGCACTGACCTACACGGACGGCCGCGTGTCGCCGCCGAGCTTTGACTACGGCCCCTATGCCGATTCTCCGATGTGGAGCGGCTCCGCCTTTGCCGAAGTCTCGCAGGACCTGGGCGCCGATACGGGCAAGCTCTCGCTGCGCGGGGACCTGTTCGCCCAATCGAAGATGTTCTTCTCCAACCTCACCGACACGCGCGCGCCGGGCACGGATATCAAGGGCTACACGCTGGACAATTCGCGTTTGACCTGATCCGAGGTCATGGGCAGCCAATTCACCGCCGCCTTCTTCGTCGGCAATCTGTTCAACGAAAAGTACTATGCTGGCGGCAACCTGACCGGCCCCAATCTCGGCATTGACGTCGCCAATCCCGGTCAGCCGCGGATGTACGGCGCAGTACTGCGCGTGAACCTCTGATCGCTGGAGGCGGAGATCGTAAACCTGTCACCGCGGCAACAGCGTAACTTCGATTCTTCCCGTCCTGCGGATCCACAGCTTATTGCAAATTGAGCAATCTTCCCGACCTTATCGCCATCGCGCAGGATCTGTTCGCTGATACCGCATACCCCGCCCCGACTGTGTCGGTCTGGCAGGAGTCGAGACACCCTTGGACCGAGCGGAACGGCAATCTTCCGATCGAGCATTTCCCCCCGCTCCGTAAAGCACGATCAGCGATTTACCTCCGCCCGGCCATCAGTGCAGTTTTGAACGAAACTACCGCGCGATCTCATCAATGCTGAGCGAGCAGGTCGGGCGCCGAAAAGAACGGAGAATGAACGCGGCCATTGTGATAACAGGATCACATGGAGTGCCTGTTGCATTCTCCGCTGGACGGCCAAAGCAACGACGCCATCGTCCTCGCACTTGATGTATGCGCGTGGGATAATGCCGTAGCGGTCGGCGGTAATCACAAGCGGCGCGGTCACGACCCTGTCCGGCTGAGGCCGCAGGCGCTCGATCGCACGGGCGGCAATCCCACACGGCGTGCGTCCATAGAACAAGGATTGCTGCTGAGGCCGAGTCGGGTGCCTTTCGCGCCGCCCGTTCTGCAAATTCCATGACCTCCGACACGCCGACAGGATAGTTTCGCCTGCAGAGATCATGATCGCGCTGATATAGATGATCTTCTTCACTCAACCTGGTGCGCGCTCCGCGCTCTGTGAGACTGCCGTGCCCCACATGCTGTGGCCGACCAAGATGGCCGGTTCGCTGGCGCTTCCGACAGCATTCGCGACCGCTGTGTACCGCAAGCCGCTTCTTACCGGGCACGAGGCTTTGCTGCCTGAGCTCACGTCGTCGCGCCAGGGGTGATTATGCTGGAAGAGCTGATTCAGGCGACCCAAAAAGCGCTCGCCCGCGCCGGCATGACACCGACGTATCGGTCTGCGCCTCAATCAAGCTTCGCCATGAGCCGCCCGGCAGCCCCCTGCTCGGCGGCCAGGTTGCGATTGTAGGCAAGCGCCATGCGCGGGCTTTTCCATCGAAGCGCGTCCATGATGCCAGCGAGATCCTCGCCGCTCGCGAACAGGTCCTGGTTGAGGCCGATCCGCGTCGAGTGCGCGCTGATCCCTTTGAGCAACCGAGCGAGATCCTCCGCGGTCAGATCTGGCAACGCCCCGCGATCGAAAGCAGCCTGCATCATCGCCCGATAGATCGACCCGACCGAGCCTTGATGCAGCGCCACGGCGCCGATATCATATTCGACGCACCCCTTCACTGCCGGCTTGGAGACAATCTTACGCAAATCCCACGTTTCCCGTCCCGAGATGCTGTCGATCGGCCGACCGCGCACCGCGGCACGTGCCTTATAGCGCCGCACCTGCACCCGCCGGAACAGCGGCCCTGCCGTCGTGTTTGCTAGAATCTGCGAACTCGATCGGACCTATTGACGGACACGCGCCGCCCTTCTGGCGTACGCGGCATGAGAGCGCCGCGACCTCTGGGGCTACTTAACCACTCCACAAACTGCGATAGCGCATCGACCTGATCGTCATGCGTTGCATTTGGGAAGCCCAGTATCTCCTTGCGGAATTCGTCTCGCCACGGCGCGGTCTCCGGCACGCCGATGATCCCCTGTTCGAGCTTCACACACTGAACTTCCACGCGCGTCTCTTTGTGGACGCTCGGTTGATAGGTGATGATCCTGCCCTTCTTGCCGGGCGGCAGGGCTTGGCGCATATCGTCGACCAGGGACCACCCGATCCCGGCCTTCTCGATGACGACCCGGTCGGGCTCCCATCGGGTAAAGAGCGACAGGATCTCTGATCTGAGCTCAGTATATTTCCGGCGACGTCGATAGACATCGATCAAATGCCATACCCCTTCTGTCAAGCCGAACGTCAGACAGACCGAGAAATCGCTTCCTTCGGTTTCGCTAAAGGCCGTGTCGATCGACTGGACGACATACTCATACCGATTGCGAGGGAGCGCTTCCTGGTATGTCGGAAACCATTCCCAGCGCATGCGATTTCCGCCCGGAGGTGTTGGGTCTTGCTGATACTGGGCGGCAAAAGCTGGATCGCCCATCATGGCGCGAATGCTCGCTAGCGTTTCCAGAGATTCGATTTCTGGTGCCAGCGCATCGCCGGGGTCACGCTCGAACGTATTTCCAAAATACAGGGGCAGACTCTGCCGATCAACAGCGATAGCCGGCAGGTTCAGATGTTCGAATACCGCCTTCTGCAATAGGTGATTGATGATATCGTCCTCGTGGAGGCGTTGCTGGATGGCGATGATGATGCCGTTCTCCTTGTCCTCCAATCGAGAGAAAAGCGTTTCATCAAAGAACGCCTTGGCGTTTTCACGTATCGTGGGCGATCGCGCGTCGGCAGGTTTCATCAAATCGTCGATAATGAGGATGTTTGCACCAAAACCCGTGGTCGAGCCGTCGAGCGAAGCGGTTTTCCGCCCGCCCCCACGGCTCGTCTCCATCTCCGCTACGGTGTCGATTTCTCCGACTCGAAAGCTCGGGAATACGCGCTTGAACTGAGCGCTTCGAATAAGCGTCCGGAACATACGGCCGTGCTTCGCGGCTATCCTCTCGCTATAGTTTGCGACCATGATCTTGTTGTTTGGCTTGTGCCCAAGCCACCACGCGCAGAACGCAACCGCTACGGTGACCGATTTAAGGTATCTCGGCGGCATGGTAATGATCAGGCGCTTGCACTCGCCGCGCGCCACACGCTCGAGTGCCAAGCAGATTGCCTCGATATGCGGCGCGTTCTTGAACGCGACGCCCGGGTGAAGGATCAGAAAGGCTAGCCTGACGAACGCGTAGACGTTCTCCGCCGCGAAGCGCTCGAGCTTTTGCCTTTCTCCCGTCATGTCCCTCGCTCACGAAGTTCGCGCTCGACCGCGATGCGCGCCGCATCCATGAAATGGTCGAGAATCGATTGTTCATTAAAAGACAGCGGTTCGTCTGAAACCGGTGCCACCGACGGTGCCACAGGCATGTTGCCTTCCCTGCGCAACAGCACAGTGAGGGACTTGTCATCACCCTCTACCGCTTTGTTGACGATCCGCATCGCCGCCACACGACGCTTCGAATATTTGCGCTTCTTGCCGCGCTCGATAACTTCAAGCACGACGTCCAGTTCCTGTTCGATCAACGTCTGAAGGGACTTGGTCCCTGGCGCCTTGCCCTTGGGGTTCCCGGACGTACCTTTTTTCCAGCGATGCTGTTTCGGCGGGTTGCCGTAGCCGACCTTTTCTTCAGGCTCAGGGGAGGCATTGTTGCCACGTTGATCATTGGATGTTGCCCCGCCGGCGCTGGAGCGCCGCCGGCGAGGAGGATTGACGTTTCCATGCGTCATCGGCCGGCTCCCAGGCGAGCAACACGCAAGGCGGCAAACGTCAGGCCGGTCTTCGCATGTATTGCTTGCCGTCCCGTTATGGCCTCCCACCGTTCGATGGCGACATCAACATACAGCGGATCAAGCTCAATACATCGCGCGCGGCGTCCAGTTCGTTCAGCCGCGAGAATGGTCGTACCTGACCCACAGAACGGATCGAGCACGATTTCACCTCGCCCGGACACATCCCGGATCGCGTCTGCAACCATCGTGGTCGGCTTGACGGTTGGATGAACGGCAAGATCTTCCAGCCGCCCTTTCCTTATGGTGTTGGCACCTGGGTATGACCAGACGTTCGACCGAAATCTGCCGTTGGCGCCCAAGCCAAAATTATTGATGTGCGGCGCGGACCCAACTTTCCAGACCTGGATCAGTTCGTGCTGACTGCGATAGAAGGAGCCCATGCCCGCATTATCCTTGTTCCAGACGATGAGGTTTTTGAACTCGCTGTAGCAGGCCTCGCAGGCTGCCTGCATCTCCGCGGAATGACGCCAATCAATGCACTGGAAATGTATCGCGCCATCGACGCTGTGAGCGACCAACCTCATAATGACGGTCTTCAGAAATTCGACAAATTCGCGTCGGGACATCTCGCCTGAGCCCATCAAGAACTCCCGGTGCTTGACGGTCCCCAGGCCCGAGACATTGCCCCTTATTCTGACATTGTACGGGGCATCCGCGAACACCATTCGCGCGAGCCTGCCTTCCAGCAGCCCTTCATAAGTTGCTGCATCACGAGCGTCGCCGCACGCGAGCCGATGCTCGCCGAGAATAAAAAGGTCTACGGCCCTAGCAACCGCGACGGCATCATCGGCTGGCAACTCGACGAGTTCGGCTTCTTCCTCGCTGGCTAGATCAATGTGTAGACGATCAATTTCCACCGTCTCGAAGCCGGTAATTTCGATATCGAGATCAAGATCGAGCGAGAGTTCGCCGAGTTCGAGACTGATCAGCGATCTGTCCCAGTCACTGAGCATGGCGATCTTGTTATCAGCGAGGGCCAAAAGGCGGAGATCGGTTTCACTCAAATGATCGAGTGTCACGACCGGCACCGTCGGCAGCTTCATTGCCAGTGCCGATTGCCAGCGTCCGACCCCCGCTACGATCCGATTGTCAGCATCTACCTGTATCGGATTTGTGAAACCGAAACGCCGGATGCTTGCTTCGATCTGACCAAGCTGCTTCTTGGAATGTTTGCGCAGCTGCCGCTTTGGCGGTTTCAGCGTCTCGGGCGAAACATATCTGATATGGATTGCCGGACCTCCTTCCGGCCAATTATGCAGCGTAGTGAGATTGGGGAGGGCAGGCAGATTGGTGCGGATTAGCCGCGATGATTTTGACATAAGTAGGTCCTGACAAGAACGCCCGTGAACACCTCCCTGTGGTCGCAAGGCAAAGGCTGCCGCTTTGTTACGCCCTCTCAGATAACTACTCGACGCTGCCCATTTACCATCTGCATCAAGTATATCAATACAATATTTAGAATATATCCGTCTATATGGCATGTTGACAATGAAAGTAGAACTTATTTCTGGTGATATAGTATGAGATTCATTGTCAACATCATTAGTTCTGATAAATATACATAGCTTGCTTCAATCTCGCTCTAACCAAATACCGCGCCGTGCATCCTACTGCAAATTCTCTGCACGCACTCCTCACCTCCGTGCAACGCCCGAGGAATTCCCTGCTAGCTGAACCAGGGAATTTGCCGGGAATATCCGGCATCTCCGCCCGTTTTTCGGCATGCCGACGCGGCGAGTCCCTGCAAATCTCAGAACTTTCCCTGCAAAAAGGCTCCTTGCAGGGAATTCGCGGTGGAGAGCGGTTCGCAGCAGACTGCGGCCACCACCATTCCCCCCTTCCGCCTCATCTCGCCTGCCGAAGATTGAAAATGGCCTGCGATATGGGTCTGCGGCGTCAGTCGGCAGGCAAAGACGCTGGCGGCGGTGCGCCGGGCCTGTATAGTCGAACGGCTTTGCCATCTGCTTGAAAGCCTTTCATGCCCTTCCTCATCGGCCTTGCCGGCATTCTTCTGATCCTCGCCATCGCCGTCGCCCTTTCATCCAACCGTCGCGCCATTCGCCCGCGCGTCGTCGGCGCGGCATTCGCGCTCCAGGCCGGGATCGCGCTGCTGGTCCTCTACGTGCCCGCCGGGCGGGCGGTCATCGCGGGCATGTCGCACGGCGTCGCCAATCTGTTGAGCTATGCGCAGGCGGGCACCGATTTCATCTTCGGACCGCTGGCCAAGCCCGAGATCGGCGGAGCCAGCTTCGCGATCGCCGCGCTGCCGGTCATCATCTTCTTCGCCAGCCTGGTGTCGATCCTCTATTATCTGGGGATCATGCAATTGATCGTGCGCTGGGTCGGCGGCGCGATCGGCGCGGTGACGGGCGTGTCGAAAGTGGAATCGCTGTGCGCGGCCGCCAACATCTTCGTCGGGCAGAGCGAGAGCCCGCTGGTCATCCGCCCCTATCTGGCTGGTCTCACCCCGCCGCAGCTTTTCGCGGTGATGACGTCGGGCATGGCGGGGGTCGCGGGCACCATCCTGGCCGCCTACGCCTCGATGGGGATCAAGATCGACTATCTGCTCGCCGCCAGCTTCATGGCCGCGCCGGGCGGGCTGCTGATGGCCAAGATCATGATGCCCGACGACCGGGCGCCGGCACAGGGCGAACTGCCGCTGGGCGACGTGCCGGAGCCAGCGATCCTGCTGTCCGACACGCGCGTCAGCGGACAGGGCCCGGCCGCGCTGCTGCCCGAAGGGACGCCGGGCGAGCCGATGCCGCCCGCCACCCATGACGAGGAACGGCCCGCCAACATAATCATGGCCGCCGCGCAAGGAGCGCAGACCGGCGTCAAGCTGGCCGTGGCGGTCGGCGCGATGGTGCTGGCCTTCGTCGCGCTGGTGGCGCTCGCCAACGGCATATTGGCCGGGATCGGCGGCTGGTTCGACCTGACCGGGCTCAGCTTCCAGAAATTGCTGGGCTATGTCTTTTCGCCGGTCATGTATCTGCTCAACATCCCCTGGGGCGAAGCCCAGGTGGCGGGCGGCCTGTTCGGCACCAAGGTCGTGCTCAACGAGTTCGTCGCCTATATCGCGCTCGGCCAGGCGCAGGGCCTTTCGCCCCGGACGGTCGCCATCGTCACCTTCGCGCTGTGCGGCTTCGCCAATTTCAGTTCCATCGCCATCCAGATGGCCGTGACCGGCAGCCTTGCCCCCAATCAGCGGCCGATGATTGCAAGGCTGGGCCTGAAGGCGCTGGTCGCCGGCAGCCTCGCCAACCTGATGAGCGCGGCGCTCGCCGGCCTGATGCTCAGCCTGTAAAGAGCCGGCCGGCCGCCGGATCAGGCGCGCGCGAGGATCAGCGAGAAAAGCTCCTCCTCGTCGCGCCATTCCTCGATCGGCTCCCACCCCGCGGCGCGCAGCAGCAGGCGGCTCATGCGGCCGTCATATTTATGGCTGCTTTCGGTATGGATGGTTTCGCCTCGCTCCATCGCAAAGGCAGCGCCCGCGATATGGAAACGCACAGGCTCCAGAGCCTCCAGATGCATTTCGATCCGCGCCCGATCGTCGTCCCACCTGGCGCGATGGACAAAGGCCTCGATCGGAATGTCGCCGTCCAGTTCCCGGTTGATCCGGTGCAGCAGGTTGAGGTTGAAGGCGGCGGTCACGCCGGCTGCATCGTCATAGGCGGCGATCAGCCGGCCGACATCCTTGATCCGGTCCATGCCGATCAGCAGGGACGCGCCGTCCCCTAAGGAATGCCGCATGGCCCGCAACAGGTTCACGGCCCCTTCCGGCTCCAGATTGCCGATGGTCGATCCGGGGAAAAAGCCCAGTTTGGGTATGGCGGCGATCGCCTGGGGCAGCGTCACGGCCCCGGTGAAGTCGGCCACGACCGGCAGCACCGGCAGGCCGGGAAAGGTGGCGGCCAGATCGGCGCTGCTGGCGCGCAGGAAATCGCCGCTGATGTCGATCGGCACATAGGCGGCCGGGGTGATGGCGCGCAGCAGATGGGGCGTCTTGCGCGCGCTGCCCGCGCCGAACTCGACGACCGCCCGGCGGGGTCCGACCGCGCGGGCGAAATCCGCGCCATGCGCCGCCAGCAGCGCGGTCTCGGTCCGGGTGGGATAATATTCGGGCAGATCGGTGATCGCCTCGAACAATTCCGATCCGCGCTGGTCGTAGAACCAGATGGGCGGCGTTGCCTTGGGGATGCGCGCAAAGCCCGCCAGCATGTCGCGGCGGAAGGCGGGATCGGCGGCGGGCGCGGTCGCCTGGGTCAACAGCATCGCCTACAGATCCCTGGCAAGCCGCAATCCAGTGAACTGCCAGCGTTGATGCGGATAGAAGAAATTGCGATAGCTGGCGCGGACATGGCCGCGCGGCGTGGCGCAACTGCCGCCCTTCAGCACGAATTGGCCGGACATGAACTTGCCATTATATTCGCCGACCGCGCCCGCCGCCGGCGCGAAGCCGGGGTGAGGCCGGTAGGCGCTGCCCGTCCATTCCCACACGTCGCCGAACATCTGTTGCAGCCCCCCGCCCCCTTCGCTGGCGCGCGGGCGCGGGCAATCGCCGAGATCGAGCTGGTTGCCGCCCGCCGAGTCCAGCTCCTGGGCGGCGCTCTCCCACTCCGCCTCGGTCGGCAGGCGCGCGCCCGCCCAACGGGCATAAGCGTCGGCTTCATACAGGCTGATATGCGTGACCGGCGCGGCTGGATTGACCGGGCGGCGGCCGTCATGGCCGAACCGGGTCCATCCGTTCGTCCCGATCTCCCAGTAAAGCGGTGCGACGATCCCTTCCGCCTGCACCCATGCCCATCCGTCCGACAGCCAATGACCCGGATCG
Organism: Sphingobium sp.; assembly: GCA_033795485.1. Lineage (GTDB taxonomy): Bacteria > Pseudomonadota > Alphaproteobacteria > Sphingomonadales > Sphingomonadaceae > Sphingobium. The sequence goes on along the minus strand of JARYGO010000001.1, from coordinate 213,332 downwards.
GCATAGCCGCCATCATCGATGAAGGCGATCCACTCCGCATTGGTCACGGGGCGGCTGGCGAGGGCATGGGGATGCAGCCAAGTCGTGTGGCGCGGCCCTTCGCAGTCGAAGGCGAAGCCGGCCTCGCCATCATTGCCGATCTCGACCGCGTCTGCCTTTCCCTCGATCCACTCGATCGGGCCCGGCAATGGCGCAGGCAGGGCGCTGGGCGCGTCGATCATCGCGGGCTGGAGGGGGTTCTGCGCGAACAGATGCGCGATATCGGTCAGCAGCAATTCCTGATGCTGCTGCTCATGCTGGAGGCCGAGCGTCACCAGCGACCGGGCGACGGCGTCCAGTTCCGGCAGCGCCGCCGCCATCGCCGCATCGACATGGGCGCGATAGGCCAGCACCGCGTCGAGCGAGGGCCGCGTCAACATGCCCCGCATCGGCCGGGCGTGGCGCGGCCCCTCCGCCTCATAATAGCTGTTGAACAGATAGGCGAAACGCCGATCGAACGGCGCATAGCCAGCCGCATGATCGCGCAGCACGAAGGTTTCGAAGAACCAGGTGACATGGGCCAGATGCCATTTGACGGGCGAGGCGTCGGGCATCGACTGGGCGGTCGCGTCTGCGTCGCTGAGCGGCGCGGCCAGCGCGACGCTCAGGGCACGGACGGATTCATAGTGATGGCGGAGCAGGTGCGGCGGGAATAAAGAGGCCCGACCGACAGGCTGGAATCCGGGCATGAGTCGCCTTTCCGATACGGTCGTTCCGATCTCGCAAAGGCTAAGCGCATGAAGGCGCGAATCTATCCCTGCCCTTCAGGCCGGGAGGATATTTAGCCCGGACGGGTTGAAATGGCAGTTTTCACGTTTCCTACCGCGTCGGCACCGGCTCCGGCCCGGAATAATCATAGAAGCCCCGGCCGGACTTACGCCCATACCATCCCGCCTCCACATATTTGGTCAGCAGCGGCGCCGGACGATATTTGGGGTCGCCAGTCGATTCCAACAGCACCTTGCAGATTTCCAGGCAGGTATCGAGGCCGACAAAATCGGCGAGCGTCAGCGGCCCCATCGGATGGTTGAGGCCCAGTTGCACCGCGGCGTCGATGTCGCGGACATTGGCGACCCCCTCGCCCAGCACGAAACAAGCCTCGTTCAGCATCGGCAGCAGGATGCGATTGACGATGAAGCCCGGCGCGTCGAACGCATGGACCACCTGCTTGCCCAGCGTCGTGGCGTAGCCCTCGACCGCCGCCACCGTGTCCGGCGCGGTGCCCAGGCCCCGGATCAGTTCGATCAGGCCCATGACCGGCACGGGGTTGAAGAAATGGACGCCCACGAAGCGCCCCGCGTCGGGCGCGGCCTGGGCCAGGCGGGTGATCGGAATGGACGAGGTGTTGGTCGCCAGGATCGCGTCGACGCTGAGCAGCGGCCCGACATTGCCGAAGATCGCGCGCTTGATCTCTTCGCGCTCGGTCGCGGCCTCGATCACCAGTTGCGCCTCCGCCAGCGGCGCCAGGTCGCCCACCGCGCGGATGCGCGCCATCGCCGCGTCGGCGTCGGCCTGCGCCAGCTTGCCCTTCTCGACCGCGCGCGCCAATTGCTTACCCACGCCGGCGCTTCCCTTTTCCGCGCGCGGCAGGTCGATGTCCGACAGGATCACGTCGAACCCCGCCTGCGCCGACACCTGCGCGATGCCCGCGCCCATCTGTCCGGCGCCGATCACGCCGACCGTCCTGATCTCGACCATCTTCTTCTCCCGCGGCACGTCCGCTCCGCGCCGGTCCTTAGCGCCTGTTCCATCCGCATGGAAGCGCCGCCGAGCCGCGCGCCAGCGATGCGCGCTGATCGGCGTCCGCGCCAGAACCCGCGTCACCTCGCCCGGCGAAGCGAGCCGCCAGCGATGACGGGCGGTTCCAATCCCGCGATATTCCGGCTTTGCTTGGCCAGCGCGACATGGTTAAAGACGGCATCCATGGCCGCCACCAAATTGCCCGCTTCCCAATCGCACAGCGCAGACCGGCTTCCCGACCGGCCTGTTCCGGCGGCGGGGCGCTTCATCGACGCGGTCCATTATTTCCCGCTGCGCATCTATTTCGAGGATACCGACCTGTCGGGCCTCGTCTATCACGCCAATTATCTGCGCTATATGGAGCGCGCCCGGTCCGACATGCTGCGCTTGGCGGGCATTGACCATCGCGGCAACCTGGACGCCGGCGAAGGCGTCTATGCCGTGGCCGACCTCCATATAGCCTATCGCCGCCCGGCGCGGCTGGACGACGATCTGACGGTCGTGAGCCGGGTGACGGCGGTGGGCGCGGCGACCTGCGCCATTCATCAAAGGGTCATGCGCGGCGAGGAGATATTGACGCAGGCCGACGTCACCGCCGCCTATCTGACGCCGCAGGGCCGTCCGAAACGGCAGCCCCGGTCCTGGATCGACATATTCAGCAGCCTGTCGCGGGCCAGTTCTTCACAAGGGGAAGACATCCACCCATGAACCTTTCCATTCCCGGCGCCGTTACAGAGGCCGCCACCCTTTCCCCGCTGGCGCTGTTCCTTCAGGCCGACATCGTCGTCAAGGGCGTGATGCTGGGCCTGCTGCTCGCCAGCATCTGGACCTGGGCGATCATCATCGGCTTCAGCTTTTCGCTGCGCAAGGCCAGCCGGCACAGCCGCGATTTCGAGCAGGATTTCTGGAAGGCCGAAGATATCGACCGTTTCTACGAGACGCGCGGCAAGGCGGAATTTCCCGCCGCCAAGGTGATGGCCGCGGGCGTCACCGAATGGCGCCGGTCGACCGCCAGCCGCGTCGTCGATCGCGAAGGCACGCGCGATCGGCTGTCCACGGCCATGGCGAGCGCGATCGCCGCCGAGGTCGACCGGCTGTCGGACCGGCTGAACGTGCTGGCGACGATCGGTTCGGTCGCCCCGTTCGTCGGCCTGTTCGGCACCGTCTGGGGCATCATGCGCGCCTTCACCTCGATCGCGGCGGAGCAGAACAGCAGCCTGGCGGTCGTCGCGCCGGGCATTGCCGAGGCGCTGTTCGCGACCGCCATCGGCCTGTTCGCGGCGATCCCGGCGGTCATCGCCTATAACCGCTTCAGCCACGGCATCAATCGGCTGGAGGCGCGCCTCGCCCGCTTCGCCGACGCCTTCTATGCGACGCTAAGCCGTGAGCTGGAGAGCCAGCGATGAACGTGAGCATCGCTAGAAAGAGCCCGCGCTGATGGCGATGTCCGGTCCTCCTTCCGGCCGCCGTGGCCGGGGCCGCGTGCCGATGGCCGACATCAACGTGACGCCGCTGGTCGACGTCATGCTGGTGCTGCTGATCATCTTCATGGTGACCGCGCCGCTGCTGGTGACCGGGGTGCCGGTCAACCTGCCCGAGACCCGCGCCAAGGGGTTGGACCAGGACCAGAAGCCGACCGTGGTGTCGATCGACCGCGATGGCGGCATCTTCATCGACGACGCCGAGGTAGGCGAGGCCGAACTGCCCGGCCGCCTGGGCGAGATCCAGTCGGCCAACGCCGGCAGGGAAGAGCCGCCGCAGATATTCCTGCGCGCCGACACCGCGCTCGACTATGGCCGGGTGATGCGGGTGATGGGCGAACTCAACCGCGCCGGCCTCAACAAGGTGGCGCTGGTCAGCACCGGCGCCGACGAGGGCGCACCCGTCAGCGCCCGTTCAGAATAGCGGCCATAGGGTTCCGCGCCGCATGGAGAGAACGGAAAAGATCGGCCTGGGCATCGCGACGGCGGGACATGTCCTGCTGTTCGGCCTGCTGTCGGCCGGTTTCCTGGCGACCCCCAACCCGCTAAAGCTCAATTCTCCGCCGATGGACGTCAGCCTGGTGGATGAGGTCGCGCTGCAATCGACCGCGCCCCGTATCTCCACCCAGCCTCCCCCGCCCAGCGAGGCCCTGGACCAGGGCCCGACCGAGGACGCCGCGCCCGCGCCGGCACCTACCCCGCCCCCCGAACCCGCGCCCGCCCCGGAACCCGAACCGGCGCCCGCGCCTCCACCGCCCAAGCCCGCTCCGCCCAGGAAGCCGGTCGAGAAGGCGAAGCCAAAGCCCCCGGCCCCGCCAAAAGCGGCGGAGAAGGCAAAGCCGAAGCCCCCCGCGCCTCAGAAGGCGGCGGGAAAACCGAAGCCCCGGCCGGAGAAGGCGAAGCCCACGCCCGCCAAGGCAAAGCCCGCGACGACGCCAGCCAAGGCCAAGTCGAAGGCCAATGCGCCCGCTAAGGCGTCCGGCGCGGGCAAGGCCGAAAAGCCGCGCGGTTCGCTGCTGGGCAAGGATTTCCTGAAGGGCATCGAATCCGAAACCCCGGCCGCGCGCTCCGACGCGCCGCCCGCGGCGGCGATGGGGCCAGCGCAGAAGTCGGCGCTCGATGCCGAGCTTCGCCGCCAGTTGAAGCCCCACTGGCGTCCGCCATCGGGCGCCGACGCCGACAAGCTGGTCACGCTGCTCGAGGTCCGGCTCGACAAGAGCGGCCGAGTGATCGGCACGCCCGAAGTGATCGACCAGCAGGGCGTCACCGCCAGCAACCGCCCCCAGGCCCAGATTCATGCCGAACGCGCGATCCAGGCGGTCAAGCTCGCCTCGCCGTTCCGCAACATGCCGCCCCAATATTATGAACAATGGAAATGGCTGCGGCCACTCCGCTTTGACGCGAGGCTGAACCGATGAAGACGAACCGGATGCATAAGTGGCTCGCCCCTCTGGCGGCGCTGCTGGCCTTTTCCGCCAGCCCCGCTCTGGCCCAACTGTCAGTCGACGTGACCGGCGACATCGACAGCAACCTGAAGATCGCGGTGCCCGCCATGCCCGCGCAGCAGGAAGTGACGACGCCCGCCGGCTCCGCCAGCGACCTTGGCCGCAAGATCGCGGAGGTCGTCGCCTCCGACCTTAAAGGGTCCGGCCTGTTCGATCCGTCGGGCCCCGGCGGCATGCCGGCTGTCACCGTGCCCGAAGTCACCTTTCCCGCCTTCGACAAATGGGGCGCTTATCAGGCGCTGGTCCATGGCTTCGTGCGCACGACAGGCGGAGAGGCGGACATTACCGTGGGCTGCTATCTCTACGACGTGGCGCTGAAGCAGGAACTGACGCGGCAGGGCTATGTCGTCGCGCCCCGCGACTGGCGCCGCGCGGCGCATAAATGCGCCGACGCCATCTATGCGCGCCTGTCGGGCGAAAGCCCCTTCTTCGACAGCCGCATCGCCTATATCGCCGAGAGCGGCCCCAAGGGAAACCGGACCAAGCGGCTCGCCATCATGGATTCGGACGGCGCCAACCACCGCTTCATCACCAACGGCCAGTCAATCGCGCTGACTCCCCGCTTCTCGCCCGATTACGGCTCGATCGTCTATGTGAGCTATCTCAATAACCGGGTGCGCATCTATGTCTATGACATCGGCACCGGCCGGCAGAGGCTGGTGACAGAAAGCAGCAATCCCACCTTCGCGCCGCGCTGGTCGCCCGATGGCCGCAACATCCTCTTCTCGATGGCGGTCGCGGGCAATACCGACATCTATCGCGTGTCGGCGCAGGGCGGCGCGCCCGTGCGCCTCACCACCTCGCCCGGCATCGACGTGGGCGGCAGCTACTCGCCGGACGGCAGCCGCATCGTGTTCGAGAGCGATCGCTCGGGCGGCCAGCAGATCTACACGATGAACGCCGACGGATCGGGGCAGCAGCGGATCAGCCATGGCGGCGGCCGCTATGCGACGCCCGAATGGAGCCCGCGCGGCGACCTGATCGCCTTCACCAAGATTTCGGGCGACTTCAAGATCGCGGTGATGACCCCATCAGGCGACAATGAGCGCATCCTGACCAACGGCTGGCAGGACGAACAGCCGACATGGTCGCCCAACGGCCGCGTGCTGCAATTTTTCCGCACCTCGCCCGGCCGCGAAGGCGCCAGTCAGGTATGGCAGGTCGACCTGACCGGGGTCAACGAACGGCGCATTCCAACGCCGCTCAGCGGCTCCGATCCGGCATGGGGGCCATTGCTGCCTTAAAGATGGGTGGCCAGGGAACTCAATCGTCTTGACAGCGTAACGATCATGATGATGCTCGACCGGGTATCGCGGAGGGGCGAACGGCTTTTGACGATCAAGGAGAAGAAAATGAAATTATCCCGTCCCCTGCTGATGGCCACCGCCGTCATCGCGCTAGCCGCCTGCTCCAAAAAGCCGCCGCAGGAACTGCCGCCCGCGCCCGGCGGCACGGAGGCCGGCCCCACTGGCCCGACCACGCCCAGCGGTCCGGTCAAGGGCAGCCAGGAGGATTTCATCGCGTCGGTCGCCTCCGACCGCATCCTGTTCGACACCGACAAATATGATGTCGATGCGGAGGATCAGGCGACGCTCCAGAGCCAGGCGACTTGGCTACAGGCCAATCCCAGCGTTCGCGTGACGGTGGAGGGCCATGCCGACGAACGCGGCACGCGCGACTATAATATCGCGCTGGGCGAACGGCGCGCCAATTCGGCCAAAAACTATCTGGCCTCGCTGGGCATCGACCCCAGCCGCATCACCACGGTCAGCTATGGCAAGGAGCGTCCCGCCGCCCTGGGCTCGGACGAGAGCGCCTGGGCGCAGAACCGCCGCGCGGTGACGGTCACCGTCCAATATTGAAGCTCAAACCCGTGCCGTGACAACAGCCACGGGTCGCACCGTGAAGGCCCGCCGGTCATGCGACCGGCGGGCCTTTTGCTTGCCATTGACCCTGAGCGGGCTGGAACGATCAGCTCCGGCGCTTGCCGGTGATGGCCGACGCGCCGAACGCGCCGAGCTGGATGGTGCCGGTCAGGGTATCGCCCTCGACCACCGCCTCGCATTCCAGCGTCATCGGCATCGGCATGGTCATGTCCATCTTCCAGGTCAGGCTGTTGCCGTCGACCTTGCCGTCCTTGACGTCCATCGACCCGAGCGCCCCGGCGATATTGCCGTGAAAGCTGTCGCCGTTGCTGACCACCGTGAACACGCCCGCCTGGTCGCCCATCGGGGTCTTGGTCGTGCAGTCATAGACGCCGTCAACTGCTGCCATCATTCGTCTCCTTGATGCATCGGCCCCACGGCGGTCCCAGCGCCCATCGGCCTGGAGACCCGCGAGAGGCCATAAGATAAAGAGCAACCGGCCCGATATAGCCGGCCCGGCCGCCCAAGGACGGTCATTCGCCCAATGCGCCCATCTCGACCGGCAGGCCGACCGCGTCAAGCTGCGGCTTCACCAGCTTGGCGTCGCCGATCACCACCCAGATCAGGCGGCTCGGGTCGATCGCCTCGCGCGCCGCAGCATCGAGGTCGGCGGGCGTCATTGCGCGATAGATGCCGGGCAGCTTCGCATAATAATCGTCGGGCCGTCCCAGCAGCGCGTTGCGCATCATCGCCGCCAGCAATTCGGACGAAGTCTCGAAGCTGCCAGGCAGCGAGAGGATCTGGCTGTTGATCGTCTGGTTGCGCTCGGCGGCGGTTACGCCCTTGCTCGTCAGGAACTCGCTGATGTCCTTGCGCGCGGCGATGATCGATTCGCCGGTCTTGTCGGTCTGCACCGGGGCATAGACGAGCAGCGGGATCGTCTCGCGCACGCCCGAAAGCACCGATCCGGCATAATAGGCCCAACCCTTGGTCTCGCGCAGGTCCATGATCAGGCGAGAGGTCGAGCTGCCGCCCAGCACGTCGTTGGCGGTCAGCAGGTTCACCGGATTGTCGGTGCCCTTCTTGTTGGTCAGCAGGCCGGCCAGGATCATGGACTGAGGGCTTTGCGGCTTGTCGACCAGCACGATCCGCGACGGGCGCATCATGCGGTCCATGCGGAACAGCTTCTGCCCCTTGGCGCTTGCTGGCGCCTGCCATGTGCCGAAGCGCTTTTCCAACTGGGGCAGCAATTCCGCCAGGGTCGTGTCGCCGGTCGCGAAGATGGTGGCGTTGTCGGGCCGGATCCATGCGCCATGGAAGGCGACCAGATCGTCGCGCGTCACCGCCTTCACCCCCTTTTCATCGCCTGATCCGGTGAAGGGCACGCCATAGGGATGCGCCTGTCCATAGAGGAGCGGGGGCAGGATGCGCTGCGCGGTCGGCAGCGGCTGCGTCTTTTCCGACGCGATGCGGCTTAGAAGCTGGGCGCGCAAACGCTCGACCTCGGCGGGCGCGAAAGCAGGATTCTGGACGATGTCCGCCAGCAGGTCGAGCGACGCGTCGAGATTGGGCTTGAGCGCGAACAGGCCGACCGTGGTGCGGTCCATCGTGCTCCCCGCCGCTATTGCCGCGCCCAGCCGCTCCTGCTCCTCGGCGATCTGGAGCGAACTGCGTGTCCGGGTCCCCTCGTCCAGCAGCGATGTCATCAGCGCGCCGGTGCCCAGCTTCGCCTTGTCGTCGGCGGCGTTGCCCGCGTCGAAAGACACCGACACGCGCACTGTCGGCACCGCGTCGCGGCGAGCGAAGACCACCGGGATGCCGTTCTTCAGCGTCGCATGTTCGACCCTGGGGAAGTCGAGATCGGCGACCGGCTCGATCGGCGGCTCGGCGACCTTCGTGGGCGCGGGCGGCGTGCCCGCGCCGGCGGCGGGTCCCGACGCCTGCGGGTCGCGGAAGAAGGCGGGGCGATGGGTGGCGTTGCCCGCCAGCGCATTGTCGGCGGCCGAGCGCTCGCCCGGCTCGACCGTCAGGCGGAAGACCGGCCGGCCCAGCCATTTGCGCGCCGCGTCGCCCACGGACTTGGGCGTCGCGGCGGCATAGGCGGCCAAATCCTTCGCATATTTGCCCGGATCGTCGGAATAGACCGCGCCTTCGGCCAGGGTCACCGCCTTGCCGCTGAAGCCGCCGACTTTTTCCAAGCCCGCGATCGTACCCGACACCTGCTGGGTCGCCGCGCGCCGCACCTCATCGGCGGTCGGCCCCTTGGCCAGATAGTCGGCGAGCAGCTGGTCCAGCCGCTGGCCGACCGCCGCCGGGTCGACGCCGGGCTTCACGTCCACGGTGATCTCGGCAAGGCTGAGCTTCTCGAACGGCTGGATGCTCGCCTTGACGCCGACCGCCACCTTTTCGTCACGCACCAGCGCGGTGTCCAGGCGCGAGGAGGAAAGGCCGCCGAAGATCGACATAGCGAGGTCGAGCGCGGGCAGTTCCTCGCCATTGACGCCGGGCACCACCCAGTTGCGATAGAGGCGGACGGTGGCGACATTGTCCTTCATCACCTTGGTCACGTCCTTGTCCAGCGCGGGCACGCTGGCGTCGACGTCGACCGGCTTGGGCCCGGCCGGAATGGCGCCGAACCAGCGTTCCACCTTCGCCCGGGCGGTCGGCACGTCTATGTCGCCCGCCAGCACCAGCACGGCGTTGTTCGGACCATAATGGGTCTTGAACCACATCTGCACGTCGGTGAGGCTGGCAGCGTTGAGGTCGGCCATCGACCCGATGGTCGAGTGGCGATAGGGATGCCCCTGCGGCATCAGCGCGTCGAGCTGCGCATATTCGACCAGCCCATAGGGCTCGTTCTCGCCCATCCGCTTCTCGTTCTGGACGACGCCGCGCTGGGTATCGAGCTTCGTCTGCGTCACCGCGCCCAGCAGATGGCCCATCCGGTCCGCTTCCAGGAACAGCGCCCGGTCGAGCGCGCCGGTCGGCACCGTCTCGAAATAATTGGTGCGGTCGAACCAGGTCGTGCCGTTCCAGTCGGTCGCGCCCATATCCTCCAGCCGGGCGAAGATCGGCCCGTCGGCATTTTCAGAGCCGTAGAACATCAGATGCTCGAACAAATGGGCAAAGCCGGTCTTTCCCGCCGGCTCGAAGCGCGATCCGACATGATACCAGATCGACACCGCCACCACCGGCGCCTTGCGGTCGGTATGGACGATGACGCGCAGCCCGTTCTTCAGCGTGAACTGCTCATAGGGAATCTCGACGGCGGACGTGAGGCTGGAGAGCGGCGCGGGCTTGCTCGCGGCCTGGGCGGCGGGCGCCGCCAGCGCCAGGCAAGAGGCGGCGAGCGATAGGAGGGACCGGGAAGGACGCATGAAAACCTCTTGAACGGGCGTTGCGCTTGGACGGCGGGGCCCCGCTGTCCGGATGGGCGCAGCATAGCGAGGCGTTTTAGCGACGCAATACGCTTTGGGGGCTGGACAGCGGCGGCGGCGGCGATAGGCTCCACCGCATCACGGTCGCCGTTCGAGCGGCCACCCGTCAGGGAGACTTTCATCCATGTCCGCCCATTTCCTGGGCGCGGTTCTGGGCGCGATCGCGCTCGCCGCCAGCGCCCCCGCCCAATCTCCTCCCCCCGCCGCCGACCCCGGCTTCTCGTCCGAAGCGATCAAGGCCGATGTCACATTCCTAGCCGACGATCTGCTGGAGGGCCGCGATGCGGGCAGCCGGGGCCATGACATCGCCTCCCGCTTCGTTGCCGGGCGTTTCGAAGCGCTGGGGCTGGGCCAAGCGCCAGGACATAGCTGGTATCAGCCCGTCACCCTCTCCTTCGCGTCGCTGGAGAAAGGCGTTCGGCCGGTGGTGACGATCGGCGGAACGGCCTTTCCCAATGGCGGCGACAGCATCGTCGGCCCGTTCGGCCGCGAACCCAGGCAGGCGCTCACGGCGGGCGCGGTGTTCGTCGGCTTCGGCCTCGACTCCGAGCAGGAGGGCATCGACGATTATGCCGGGCTGGACCTACGCGGCAAATATGCCGTCGCCCTGTCCGGATCGCCCGTGGGCATGCCGAGCGAGATCGGCGCGCATCTGGCGGCGGAGAAAGCCGTCGCCGCGCAGAAGCATGGCGCGATCGGCCTCATCACCCTGCCCACCACCGCCTCGCTGGAGCGCCGCCCGTGGGCGCGGATGAAGGACATGTCCGACACGCCCAGCGTCACTTGGATCGACACGGACGGCCAGCCCTATGTCCGCGCGCCGGGCATCAGGGGATCGGCGACGGTCAACGGCGCGGCCGCCGAGGCGCTGTTCGCTGGCTCGGGCCGGACCGTCGCGGCGATCCGCGCGGCCGCCGCGAAGAAAGGCGCGCGGATCAAGGGCTTCGTCCTGAAGCCGGAGGTGACCATTGCTCGCACCAGCGCCGTCTCGACGCTCAAGAGCCAGAATGTCGTCGCCATCCTGCCCGGTTCCGACCCGGCGCTGGCGCAGGAATATGTGCTGCTGATGGCGCATCTCGACCATATCGGGGTCAAGCTGGACGCCAAGGGCGCGGACAAGATCTATAATGGCGCGATGGACAATGCCTCCGGCGTCGCGACGATGCTTGCGGTGGCGAAGGCCTTCGCGGAAGGGCCGACGCGGCCCAGGCGGTCGATCCTGTTCGCGGCGGTGACGGCGGAGGAAAAGGGTCTGCTGGGCGCGCAATATCTGGCCCGCCATCCGGTCGTTCCGGCGGGCGGCAAGGTGGTGGGCGTCGTCAATCTGGACATGCCGATCCTGACCTACGACTTTGAGGACGTGGTCGCGTTCGGCGCCGAACATTCAACGCTGGGTCCGATCGTGGCGCAAGCCGCGCGCTCAGCCGGCGTCGCCTTGTCTCCGGACCCGCTGCCGGCCGAGGGGCTGTTCACCCGGTCGGACCATTATCGCTTCGTGCAGGAGGGCGTGCCCTCGGTCTTTCTGATGACGGGCTTCGCGGGAGCAGGGAAGCAGGCGTTCGAACATTTCCTGAAGACCGATTATCACCAGCCCTCCGACCAGATCGACCTGCCCTTCCGCTGGGATGCGGCGGCGAAGTTCGCCAGGGTCAACTACCGGATCGCCCGCGCCATCGCCGACGCCCCGGCCGCGCCGCTCTGGTATGAGAAGGATTTTTTCGGCGATGTCTTCGCGCCCGCCGCGCCGAAGGCCAAGCACTCGGCGGAGTAGCGAGAGGATGAAGCGCTCAAAAAATGCCGGGGCACCCTTGTGTGTCTTTTAGGCAACACTATATCGCCGCCATGATATTGGAGGGTGGTTAGATGAACCTCGAAAAATTTACCGATCGGGCCAAGGGCTTTCTGCAATCGGCACAGACCGTCGCGATCCGCATGAGCCATCAGCGGATCAGCCCCGAACATCTGCTGAAGGCGCTGCTGGAGGACGAGCAGGGCATGGCGTCCGGCCTCATCAAGGCGGCGGGCGGCGACGCCGCCGTCGCGCTGCGGGAAACCGACGCGGCGCTGGCCAAGGTGCCGTCCGTCTCGGGCAGCGGCGCGCAGCAGACGCCGGGCCTCGACAATGACGCGGTGCGCGTGCTGGATGCCGCCGAGCAGGTCGCGCAGAAGGCGGGCGACAGCTATGTCACCGTCGAGCGGCTGCTGCTCGCCCTCGTCCTTGCCACCACCACCGCGGCGGGCAAGGCGCTCGCTGCGGCGGGCGTGAAGGCGGAGGCGCTGAACGGCGCCATCGACGCGCTGCGCGGCGGGCGCACCGCCGACACGGCGAGCGCGGAGGATCGCTACGACGCGCTGAAGAAATTCGCCCGCGACCTGACCGACGCGGCACGCGCGGGCAAGCTCGACCCGGTCATCGGCCGCGACGAGGAAATCCGCCGCACCATCCAGATACTGGCGCGCCGGACCAAGAATAATCCGGTGCTGATCGGCGAGCCCGGCGTCGGCAAGACCGCGATCGCCGAAGGCCTGGCGCTGCGCATCGCCAATGGCGACGTGCCCGACACGCTGAAGGACCGCTCGCTGATGGCGCTCGACATGGGATCGCTGATCGCGGGCGCCAAATATCGCGGCGAGTTCGAGGAACGGCTGAAGGGCGTACTCGACGAGGTCAAGGGCGCGGAAGGGCAGATCATCCTGTTCATCGACGAGATGCACACGCTGATCGGCGCGGGCAAGTCCGAAGGCGCGATGGACGCGGGCAACTTGCTGAAGCCGGCGCTCGCGCGCGGCGAACTCCACTGCATCGGCGCGACCACGCTCGATGAATATCGCAAATATGTGGAGAAGGACCCGGCGCTCCAGCGGCGGTTCCAGCCCGTGTTCGTGGGCGAGCCGACAGTCGAGGACACCATCTCCATCCTGCGCGGGCTCAAGGAGAAATATGAGCTGCACCATGGCGTGCGGATCACCGACGGCGCGATCGTGTCGGCGGCGACGCTGGGCAACCGCTATATCACCGACCGTTTCCTGCCGGACAAGGCGATCGACTTGATGGACGAGGCCGCCAGCCGCCTGCGCATGGAGGTGGAGAGCAAGCCCGAGGAGATCGAGACGCTGGACCGTCGCATCATCCAGCTGAAGATCGAGCGCGAGGCGCTGAAGAAAGAGAGCGACCAGGCGTCGAAGGACCGACTCGCCGCGCTGGAGGAGGACCTCGCCAATTTGGAGCAGCAGTCGGCCGAGCTGACCAGCCGCTGGCAGGCGGAAAAGGACAAGATCGCGGGCGAGGCGAAGATCAAGGAAAGGCTGGACGCCGCCCGGTTGGAACTGGAGCAGGCGCAGCGCGCGGGCGATCTGGGCCGCGCGGGCGAACTGTCTTACGGCACCATCCCGCAACTGGAGAAGCAGCTTGCCGAGGCCGAAGGCGCGGCGGCGGGCGCGATGCTGCGCGAGGAAGTGACGAGCGAGGACATCGCCGCCATCGTCTCGCGCTGGACCGGCATCCCGGTCGACAAGATGCTGGAGGGCGAGCGCGAGAAGCTGCTGGCCATGGAAGCTGAGCTGGGCAAGCGCGTCATCGGCCAGGCCGATGCGGTGAAGGCCGTGTCGACCGCCGTGCGCCGGTCCCGCGCCGGATTGCAGGACCCCAACCGGCCGCTGGGCAGCTTCCTGTTCCTGGGTCCGACGGGGGTTGGCAAGACCGAGCTGACCAAGGCGCTGGCCGGATTCCTGTTCGACGACGAAAGCGCGATGGTCCGCATCGACATGAGCGAGTTCATGGAGAAGCATGCCGTCGCCCGCCTGATCGGCGCGCCGCCGGGCTATGTCGGCTATGAGGAAGGCGGCGTCCTGACCGAAGCCGTCCGCCGCCGCCCCTATCAGGTGATCCTGTTCGACGAGGTGGAAAAGGCCCATGGCGACGTGTTCAACGTGCTGCTCCAGGTGCTGGACGACGGCCGCCTGACCGATGGACAGGGCCGCACGGTCGATTTCACCAACACGATCATCGTGCTGACGTCGAACCTGGGCAGCCAATATCTGTCGTCCATGGGCGACGACCAGAAGGTCGAGGATGTCGAGCCGCAGGTGATGGAGATCGTCCGGGGCCACTTCCGGCCGGAATTCCTCAACCGGCTGGACGAGATCATCCTGTTCCACCGCCTGGCCGCAGAGCATATGGCCCCGATCGTCGATATCCAGGTCGACCGCGTGGGCCGGCTGCTTCGGGACCGGAAGGTGACGCTCGCGCTGACGGATGGCGCGCGCGCCTGGCTCGGGCGGGTCGGCTACGACCCGGTCTATGGCGCGCGGCCGCTAAAACGCGCGGTCCAGCGTTATCTGCAAGACCCGCTGGCCGACCTGATCCTGCGCGGGGAGGTGCCCGACGGCTCGACGGTCACGGTCGAGGAGGGCGACGGGGCGCTGAAGCTGTCGGTGGCGTGAGACGGGGGCGCTCGCCTGACCGGCGGCTGCCCCCGCTCTTGGCGGGGCCCTGAGCCAGTTCAACGTCCGAACTGGGCTCCTGCCTTCGCAGGAGCACATTGTCCTTCCGTCACATCTTAACAGCCGCCGCCGGACGCGCGGCAATCCATGCCCGCGCGGGAGCGTTCGATCAGATTGTCCGCGTCCCTGCCCTGTTGGCCCAGGATCGCGCGCCACGCCGCTTGGTCTTGCAGAGGCGCTCTTTCCTGACCAACGATCCGGTCACGGCGAACTTACGGCAGCGGGTCGCGCCGGGATCGTTCCGATCGAGCGGAGCCTTCGCACCTTCCAGCGGCGGGCTTCCGCAGGCGCCTGCGCCGATGCGGGGAAGCGCCCGGCCAGCAGCAGGGCCAGGACCAGGGCCGTCCGCTTGATCATCCCGTTCCGAAGATCAGCCGTTGGGGTTCATGCCGGATCGCGAACGCTCGATCAGATTGTCGGCATCGCGATTCTGCTGCTCGGACATGGCGCGCCACTCGGCGTTGGTCTTGCACACCCGTTCCTTCTTGACCAGCGACCCGATGACGCTGAACTTGCGGCACCGCACCGCATTGGGATCGTTGCGATCCAGTTGCGCCTGCGCCTTGTCGTCGGCCGCCAGCAGGGGCGCGGGCGCCGTCGCGGCGACCAGCGCCAGGGCCGCAAAAATCGACATCTTCTTCATCGTTCGTCCTTCATATGCGCGGTGCGAAGCCTGTCCTGAACCCCGCGCCCCTCATGTTCGGGTGGAAGCGGGGTTATGCCCGCTCTCATCCGCTAGACGAAAGAATTGCTTGAGGAGCTGCTGTTCCGCAAGGGACAAATGCGGATTCCAAACGTCGAAGATCAACACGACGCGAAGCGAGTCGCTGTCGTTCCACGCCTCATGGTCGATCGTGTCGTCGAAGGCGAAGGCTTGCCCCTCTTCCCAGGCGCGCGTTTCGCCGCCGACGCGGAACCGGCAGCCTGGCGGCACGATCAGCGGCAAGTGGATGATGGCGCGGGTGTTGGTGACGCCCGTATGGGCCGGAATATGGCTGCGCGGTCGCAGCAGCGAGAAGAAGGCGGAGGGCGCCCGCCCCGGAATATCGGCGCGCGGCAGCGCGTCGAGCGCGGCGACGGTTTCCGGGCACAGCGCGCAGACAGGCTCGTTCCGCACGCCATATTCCCACAGGAAGCAGGCCCCCCAGTCGAGCGACCCGTCGAGCGCCGTCCATTTATTCTCCGGCGTTCCCGGTTCCTGCGCGACATAGGGGCGGATGGGCACGCCCGGCTGCCTGACCAGCGCCTCGAACTCCGCCCGGATCGCCGGGGCCTTGCGCTCCAGCTCAGCCATCCAGGGAAAGTGCCGGCGGTCGAAGAACTCGTCTGCCGGCAGGAAAGGATAATAGAGGCCCGAACATTCGTTGCGATAGATTTGCCGCCGCCCGAATTCATGGTCGATGCACGCCCGGAAGCGCCGCGCGTCGGTGGTGTCGGCGGCGGCGATCGCCGGAGCGAGGCCGCTGTCGATGAAGCCGGTGAAGTCCGCCATCTGCGCGTCGACGAAGGCCCGCGCTTCCGCCAGCGTGGCGGCGAGCGGCGCGGGCATCGGGTCTATATGGATCGACAGCGCCAACGCCCGGCGCCAATGATCGGCGGCGGCAGGATTTTCGCCCAGCCGCTGGAGCAGTTCGGCCATCCGCAGTTGCGCCATGAAATGCCGCTGGTCGATCGCGAGCGCGGCGGCCAGCGCGCTCCGCTCGCCCGCCGCGTCGCCGGCGCCGCGATGCGCGCTGGCGAGGTTCATCCACAGCGCCGCCTCGCCCGGATCGGCCTGGGCGGCGGCGGCGAAACAGGCAGCGGCCGTGGCGAAATCCCCCGCACCCAGCGCCAGCATGCCGCGGCTGTTGAGCGCCGCCGGATGACCGGGTGCGGCTGCGAGCGCGGCGTCGATCAGCCGTTGCTCTTCCGCCCTGTCGCCGCGTTGCTTGGCCGCCGCCGCCGCCGCCAGCATCCGGTCGGCCTGTTGATGGACCTGTGATTGACTGGCCATTATTCGCGTAGTCCCCTTTGTCGCCCTAAAGCCTAGATCGGTCTGCGGCGCGACACAATCGAGGCGCGGCGCTTGTAAGCCGTCCGTCGCCATGCCATCCGACCCTCATGAGCAATGCGCCCCTCATCGTCGCGCGCGATCCCGCCTGGCTGGCGCACCGTTACGACCCGCAGCATGACGCCTTTCACTTCCGCCATGTCCCCCGCGCCCGGCATGACGAGGCGCCGTTCCTCACGGACGAGTATCTTGGCCCCGGCGAGCCCGTGATCGCCAGGCGGGAAGAGGCCATGGCCTCGGCGCCGGAGCCCGCGCCGATCCATTTCATCTTCCATTCGGCCTATTGCTGCTCGACCATGCTGGCGCGGGCGATGAACCTGCCGGGCCGCGCGATGGGCTTCAAAGAGCCCGTCATCCTCAACGATCTGGTCGGCTGGCGGCATCGCGGGGGCGAAGGGCGGCGCGTGGCGATGGTGCTGGATCACAGCCTGCGCCTGCTCGCCCGTCCCTTCGGGAAAGGCGAGAGCATCGTCGTCAAGCCGTCCAATGTGGTCAATCCGCTGATCCCGGCCATGCTGGCGATGCGGCCGGAGGCTCGCGCGCTGCTGCTGTTCGCGCCGCTCGACGAATATCTGGCCTCGATCGCGCGCAAGGGCATGTGGGGGCGGCTGTGGGTCCGGGACCTGCTAGTCAAATATATTCCCGAGGGGATTATCGATCTTGGCCTGGCGGGCGAGGATTATCTGCGCCTCACCGACATTCAGGCCGCGGCGGTCGGATGGCTGGCCCAACATGCGCTGTTCGCTCGCGTAGCTGCGCAATTCGGCGCGGATCGCATCGCGACGCTCGACAGCAGCCGGCTGACCGCCGACCCGCCGCGCATCTTTGGCGATGTGGCGCGTCATTTCGATCTGCGGCTGCCGGAGGAGGCAGTCGCTCAGGTCGTCGCCGGCCCGGCCTTCACCAGCGATTCCAAGTCGGGCGGCCGGTTCGAGGAAGGCCAGCGCGCCGCCAGCTATCGCGACGGACGAGCGCTTCACGCCGAAGAAGTCGGGATGGTCGGCGAATGGGCGTCGAAGCTGGCGGGAAATGCCGGCGTCGCGATGACCCTGCCTTTTGCTCTTGGAAAGGGCGCCGGCACGTAACGAGGCCAAGCGCGGGTCGTGGCCTATGTCCCCGACAGACTGCGCGGTAGCACATATCCGGCCCGCCCCGGCTCCCGAGTCCGCCCTTGCGGTTTCAAACCGCTGGATCATCCCCAACAAAAAAGGGGCGGGCCTTGCGACCCACCCCCCTTCCTGTTCGCGTCCGTTACCGGATCAGAAGCGCAGCTTCGCGGCCACCGCGTAGCGACGGCCCAGCGCGTCGTAGGTCGACGGATAGACGTTGCCGCTATTGTAAGCCGTGGAACCGATGCCGGCGCCGACGATCTTCGGCTTATTGTCCAGCATGTTCTGCACGGTCAGCGTTATGGTCACTTCGTCGCTGACGTGGAAACGGCCGGTCAGGTCGAAATAATGCTCCGCCTTGATTTTCCGGAAAGCCGGATCGATCATGCACCCACCTTCGTCGGCGCCGGCCGGGTCCGGACAACCTTCCGGATCGGTCAGGGCAGCGGCAAGATCATCCTCAAGCTGCTGCGGCTCGAACTTGACCTTGTCGATATAGCGCCACAGCAGCGACACATCGAACGACTTGAAGCCCAGCGTCGTGCGCTGCGAGAACTGCCATTCCGGCTGGATCGAGGCGCAGTTGACCGAGTAGAAGCCGACGCACTCACGGTTCAACGAGGTGGAGGTCGCTTGGAACTTCGAGCTGTTGGTCCAGTTGCCGATGAGGCTGAGGGCCAGATTGGCGAAGCCGACATCCTGGCTGTAGTTCAGCGAGAAATCGACGCCATCGGTGGACAGCTTGCCCAGGTTCGACTTGGCCAGCAACAGACCCGGGGTCGTAGCCGCTTCACCGAACAACTCGCCTGTCAGCGGGTTGCGACGGATGGAGGTACAGGCCGGATCAGTTGCACTGGAAGCCGTGATGTTGTCGAAGCACGCCGAAACCGCGTCGCCCGGCGTGGGCTCGGTGATCGCGCCGGTGATCTTGATGTTGTAATAGTCAACCGTCGCCGAGAAACCACGGAAGAAGTCAGGCTGCCACACGGCACCCAGCGTCCAGCTCTTCGACTTTTCTGGGCCAAGGGCAAGATTGCCGCCGCCGGTGTAGTTGACCTGGCCAGCAGGATCGTTGGTGATAGCGCCGATCGTATTCGCCGGAGCGCCCTGCGCAAGGCAGACCGCAGCGAGATTGGCGTTGCCCACCGGAGCCGAACCCGAGCAGGGATCGGTGCCGAGGTTGGTCAGCAGCGTGTTCTGCGGCGAGAAGAGTTCGTCGATGTTCGGCGCGCGAACGGCGCGGGCATAGTTACCCCGGATCTTGAAGCCGTCGACAGGGGCCCAGCTACCGCCGGCTTTCCACGTCGTCGTGTTGTAGCTGGGGCTGGAGGGAGCATCGACGCTATATTTGGAGTAACGGATGCCGGCTTCCAGCGTCAGGTCCTGGAAGAAGGGCTTGTCCTGCACGATCGGCAGAACGAGTTCGCCGAAGGCTTCATAGACGTCATAGCCGCCATCGATGTTCGGAGCCGCGCCGCCTGCACCGCCCAGGTCGCCGGACTGCGACAGCAGATCGGATTCCTGGCTGGCGTGATATTTGCGATATTCACCGCCGATCGCGAAAGCCACCGCGTCACTCGCCCAGGGCGAAGACACACCGAAATCACCGTTGATCGTCGCATGCACCTGCGCCAGCGAAGTCTTGGTCGCGACCTGGCTGTTCGCATTGAGGAACGCGTTCATCTCAGGCGTGATCGAGCCGTCCGCACCGAAGGCGTTGAGCGGCACACAGCCATTGGTGTCGGTCAGGCAGGTTTCGGTGTTTGTCGCCAGCAGCGCCTGACGGACGCGGCTGTTGAGCCAGTAGCCCTGCTGGGTCTGGATCTGCTCGCTTTCGCCATAGGCGCCCGACACATCCCAGTCGATCGTATCGGTGATGCCGCCACGCGCGCCGATCTTATAATCGAAGAAGGTGGTGGTGAAGTCCGAAACGCGCGGCCCCAGTTCGGTGGAACGACGCGAGAACGCCGTGGTCACTTCGCGATAGTTCGCGTCCGTCGGGTCCGTCGCAACGGCCGCGGCGTCACACTGGGCCTGCGTGAACAGCGGCGTGTAGACCCCAGCGGCGATGTCTGCCGGGCTTGCGACATTGCGGGCGCAGAAGGCGTTCCGCTGCGCTGCGGTCAGATAGGGATTGCTCAGCGGAACCTGAACGGCAATGCCGAATGCGCCCGACGGCGCGATGATTGTGCTGACCGTGTTTTTCGAAAAGATGCCGCGGCTGTAGACTTCGACGGCGTCGCTGACTTCGTAACGGCCCGCGCCATACATGTTGAAGCGCTCGAACGGCGTCTGGAACACGTTGAACGGGTTGAAGTTATAGGCGTCGAAAGCGGTCGTGGCACGGAAAGCCGTGCCGTCGGCGGTCACCTGACGGTTGCCATTGCCGCCGGCTGTGGCCGAGGGGTTGGTGTTCGAGAAGCGCGACGGAGTCGCGGTGCCCGAACCGCCACCGACAACACCCGTATAGGAGTCGACGTTCAGGCGAGAGAAGGGACGATCGCCCTGATAGACAGGGTCGGACTGCTGGTAGCCGACGCTGAACACCACATTGCCACGGCCATCGTCGAAGTTCGCGCCCAGCGTAACGTCGGCACGAACATAGTGGCCGTCGCCCTGTTCGGTCAGCTGGTTAGAGACGTTCGCTTCCAGGCCGGCAAAGTCGTTCTTGGTGACGAAGTTGACAACACCCGAAATCGCGTCCGCGCCATAGGTGGTCGAAGCGCCACCCGTCAGCACATCGACACGCTCGACCAGAGCGAGAGGCACGTTGTTAAGATCGAAGATCCCGGCGAGGCCCGCGGGGGCCAAACGATCGCCGTTCAGCAGCACGATGTTGCGGTTCTCACCCAGGCCACGCAGGTTGACGTAAGATGCGCCACCGTTGCCGTTGTTGACCGCTGTACCGATGCTGGGAACGATGCCCGGAATTTCACGCAGGATTTCTTCCGCCGTGTTGTTCTGCTTCAGCTCGATCTGGTCGGCCGTGGTCGCCGTAACCGGGGTCGAACGAACCAGGTTGGGGTTGCGGATCAGCGAGCCGGTGACGACGATGGCGTCGCCCAGGTCGCCTTCGGCGGCGCCCTGTGCTTCCTGCGCGAAGCTTGGCACGGAAACCAGCGCCGCGCCCACGATCAGGGGCGCTACGCCGGAGCGCAGCAATGCAATCTTAGAAATGTTTTTCACTATCCAGTCCCTTGCTCTGGAGTGGTGGGGGTGCGCCTTGTTGCGCACCTCTGATATTCACCATGCGGGAGGCCGGAAAATGCCCGACAGCGCGACCCCTCGAATGACTGTCGGCCAAACTGCGCGGATGCACTACGGCTGTAAAGTGGCGCTGTAGGGCGGTCACCGCTTTTGACCCTGCCTGTAGCAATTATGCAACAACAGCGGTTTAGTCAGGCGAATCAAGTGGTTTATGTCATATCCTTGCAACATCGCCCCGGTCGCGCGCGCGGACGCGACCAGCGTTCGGCTCCGCTCCACGCGCATGGTTGCGCTGCGCTGCAACCGGCCGTTGCAAAGCCCCTTGCGCTTGCCGGGGCACCCCGCCATCTTCCGCCGCCTGCCCATGTCGAGAGGATGAATGATGCGCGGAACGGGGATTGTCGCAGGGCTGGTCGTCTTGTCGTGCGCCGCCGGGGCCGTGGCGGATGCCGCGCCCAGAGCGCAGCCACGCCCCGAGATCTTCACCCGCCTGCTCGACTGCCGCGCG
The DNA here is from genome assembly GCA_033795485.1 of Sphingobium sp. Classification (GTDB taxonomy): domain Bacteria; phylum Pseudomonadota; class Alphaproteobacteria; order Sphingomonadales; family Sphingomonadaceae; genus Sphingobium. Next base: position 191,888 of record JARYGO010000001.1, on the reverse strand, counting down.
GTCGCCGACAGCGCCCAGCGCCTCGCCTGCTACGATCGGCAGGTGGAGGCGATCGACAGCGCCGCGCAGCGCGACGAGGTGGTGGTGCTTGACAGGGAAGAGCTGAAAAAGACGCGCAAATCGCTGTTCGGGTTCAGCCTGCCCAAGCTCCCCTTCCTCGGCGGCGGCGAGGGCAAGGCGGACGAAGCGCCCGAATCGCTTTCCCTGGAATCCACCATCGCCGGTCTCAGCAGCCTGGGCTATGGGAAATGGGCGATCCGCCTGGAGGACGGGGCGGAATGGCAGTTGACCGAGGCGCTCCCCAACCGCACCCCGAAAACGGGCATGAAGGTGGAGATAAAGCGCGCCGCGATGGGCAGCTTCCTGCTCAGCATCAATGGCTGGCACTCGGTTCGCGCCAAGCGCGTCGGATAGCCGCCCGACCCTCAGCCACCGGAATCTCCAGCCACCGGCATCGGCCCCGCCAGCAGCAGCGGGTCGATGCGCGCATCGTTCCACTTCATGCCCCAGTGAAGATGCGGGCCGGTCGCCCGCCCGGTGGCGCCGATCGCGCCGATCCGCTGGCCCTGCCGCACCATATCGCCCAGCTTCACATCGATCCGCGACAGATGCAGGAAGGCGCTGTTGAGGCCATGACCATGGTCGATCATCAGCAGATTGCCCTCGAGCGTGAAGGGATGGTCCGCCGCCAGCACGACGACGCCGTCGGCGGGCGCCACCACCGGCTCGCCGGTCCGTCCCGCGACATCGACGCCGCCATGATAGGCGCCCGGCGTCCCCTGATAGACGCGCTGCGACCCGAACAAGCCGGACAGCCGCCCCAGGCGCGGCCAGATGAAGCGCTGCCGCCAGCCTTGGCTGGTCGAGACAATCGCGCGGGCGGCCGCGATCCGGGCGAGTTCCGGCGCGCGCAGCGCCAGGAAAGCCTCGCTGCTTTTCGTCGGCCGCAGCGGCGCGTTCACTCGCTCGATCCGCCAGTCGCGCGCAGCGACCGTCAGCGCGCGCTCGATCGAGCGGCCATCGGCTAGCCGCGCCGTCAATTTCGCAACGGGCAGTGCGTCCCGATCAAAAGCGATCAGGAAACGCCCGTCCGGTTCGACGGCGACCGGCGCATCATCAAGGCGCAGCGCCACCGTGCCGGGCGGCGCGGTGCCCAGCACGACGCCGCCCTGCGTCATCGAGCCTGTGAACAGGAAATCGGGGTGTTGCGCCGTCGCGGGCGCGCCGGTCACCGCCGCGAGCATGAGCGCGCCGGCGAGCGCGCGGCGGCGCCTCATCGCGCCGACAGACCCCCGGCCTCCAGCTGAGCTCTGGTCGCGATCTCGGCGTCGGCATAGGCTTCCTGCCGAGCGACGTTCCAGTAGCGCAGATTGTCGAGCGGTATCTTCCGCCCCGTCACCGCGCACAGTACATGGTCGCCCGCCTGCAACACGCGAAAGCTGTAGGACATATAGTGGAGACGGGCGGGGCGGTCCTGATGGGACATCAGCATGAAGAGGGGCCTTCCAAGTAGCGGGTCAGGAAAACAGGTCCTGCTGCCCGGCAGCCAAGTCCACGCGCGGCTTGCGCGGGGATTTGGCTGCCGGAGATATATCGCCCGCGACACGCTTCTCAAGCCCGTCCACGCTGGCTTCCACCGCTCCGTCGGCGAAATGCAGCGACACGCTGCCAGCCGCCCGCGCGGCGGCCGCGTCGCGCACGACCCTCTCCCCCGCCATCACCAGCGCATAACCGCGCTTCAGCGGCAGATGCGGGTCGAGCGAGGCCAGCAGGCGCGAGAGCCGGTCGAGCGCCACGCCCGCGTCCGACAGGCGGCGGGTGAGATAATCAGGCCGCAACCGCAGCCGGTCCAGCCGCTCGGACCCGCGCGCCAAATGCTGCCGCAGCAGGGCCGGGCGCAGCGCCCCCGCCTTGTCGGCAAGGTCGGCGCGGGCGATCGACAGCCGGTGGCGCAATCCCCGGCCCAGCCGGTCCGACAGTTCGTCGGTCCTCTGCCGCTGGGGGGCGAGCAGCATGTCGGGGGTCGGCAGCAGCCGCGCCTGCACGTCCAGCCGCTCGCGCGCCTGGGCGATCCCGCGCCGCGCGGCCCGGTCCATCCGCAGCCGCTGCTCGGTCAGCATGGCCAGCAGGTCAGCGCGCACGGGCACCGCCATCTCGGCGGCGGCGGTCGGTGTGGGGGCGCGGCGGTCGGCGGCATGGTCGCACAGCGTCGTGTCGGTTTCATGCCCGACGGCGGAAATGGTGGGGATCGTGCAATCGGCCACCGCCCGCACGACCATCTCCTCATTGAAGGCCCACAGATCCTCGATCGACCCGCCGCCCCGCGCGACGATCACCAGGTCGGGGCGCGGCAACGGGCCATCGGCCGGCATCGCCGAAAAGCCGCGCACCGCGCGCGCCACCTGCGCCGCCGCGCCCTCGCCCTGTACCAGCACCGGCCAGAGCAGCACATTGGTCGGGCAACGGTCGGCCAGTCGATGCAATATGTCACGGATCACCGCCCCGGTCGGCGAAGTGACGACGCCGATGGTGCGCGGCAGGAAGGGCAGGGCGCGCTTGCGCTCCGGCGCGAACAGCCCCTCCGCGCCCAGCTTCGCCTTCAGCTTTTCGAGCAGCGCCATCAGCGCGCCCTCGCCCGCCAGTTCCATCCGCTCGATCACGATCTGATATTTGGAGCGCCCCGGATAGGTGGTGAGCTTGCCGGTGGCGACGACCTCCACCCCGTCCTGCGGGCTGAAGGGCAGGCGGCCCGCCCCGCTTTTCCACATCACCCCGTCGATGACGGCATTATCGTCCTTCAGGCACAGGTAGAGGTGGCCCGACGCCGCCCGCTTGAAGCCCGAAATCTCGCCGCGCAGGCGCACATGGCCAAAGCGCTCCTCGACCGTGCGTTTCAGGAAGGCGGACAATTCGCTGACCGACAGCGGCGGCGCGTTGTCGCCAGCCCGATCCTCCGCTAACAGGCGGCCCGAAACGTCGTAACCAGCGTCATACTCCGGGGACATGGCCGAAATGAACATCCTTCTGCTTGGCGGCGGCGGCCGTGAACATGCTCTGGCGTGGAAGCTGGCGCAATCGCCGATGCTGTCCACCCTCTATGCCGCACCGGGCAATCCCGGCATAGCGCAGCATGCCGAACTGGTCGACCTCGATCCCGCCGATCATCGCGCAGTGCTCGACTTCTGCACTCGCCATTCGGTCGGGCTGGTGGTGATCGGGCCGGAAGCGCCGCTGGTTGACGGGCTGGCCGATAATCTGCGCACCATGGGCGTGCCGGTGTTCGGACCCAGCAAAAAAGCGGCGCAGCTCGAGGGGTCGAAGGGCTTCACCAAGGATCTGTGCAAGCGCGCTGGCATCCCCACGGCCGCCTATGAGCGCGTGACGAGCAAGGACGGCGCGCTGGCCGCGCTCGACGATTTCACGCTGCCGGTCGTTATCAAGGCGGACGGGCTGGCGGCGGGCAAGGGCGTCATCATCGCCGAAAGCCGGGCGGAGGCGGAGGCCGCGCTCGACACCATGTTCTCCGGCCGCTTCGGCGCGGCGGGCGAGGAAGTGGTGATAGAAGCCTATATGGCGGGCGAGGAGGCGAGCTTCTTCGCCCTGACCGACGGCAGCGCCATCCTGCCCTTCGGGTCGGCGCAGGATCATAAGCGCGTCGGCGACGGCGACACCGGCCCCAATACCGGCGGCATGGGCGCCTACAGCCCCGCGCGCGTGCTGACCCAGGCCCTCGAAGCAGACGTGATCGACCGGATCGTCCGGCCGACCGTCGACACGCTCCGCGCGGAGGGCATGCCCTATTCCGGGGTCCTCTATGCCGGGCTGATGCTGACCGACGAAGGGCCTAAGCTGATCGAATATAATGCCCGCTTCGGCGACCCGGAATGCCAGGTGCTGATGATGCGGTTCGACGGCGACCTGGCCGCGCTGCTGCTGAGCGTCGCGCAAGGGCGTTTGGCCGAGCAGGGGCCGGTCGCGCTCGCCGACCGCGCCGCCCTGACCGTCGTCATGGCCGCCAACGGCTATCCCGGCCCGCCCGAAACGGGCGGTGTCATCGGCGGCATCGACGCGGCGGAGGCGCTGGGGGCCAAGGTCTTCCATGCGGGCACCGCCCGCAAGGGGAAGGCGATCGTCGCCAGCGGCGGCCGCGTCCTCAACGTCACCGCAACGGCCGCGTCCGTCGGCGAGGCGCAGGAGGCGGCCTATGCGGCGGTCGACGCGATCAGCTTCCCGTCCGGCTTCTGCCGGCGCGACATCGGCTGGCGCGAGGTGGAGCGCGAGGCACGCTAGGGCTGGCGCGGCGCGGCGCCCGCGCCTAGATTGGCGGCAACCAGGACGAGGAGGAAGGGATGCAGGAGTTTTTCGCTGACTATGGGCTGTGGCTGCTGATCGCGCTGCTGGTCGTGATCGGTCTCATCGTCCTGCTCACGGGCCGCAAGCCCTCGGCTGACGAGCCGGTCGCCGCTCCGACTCCCGAAACGGCGGCGGAGGCTGCCGCGCCGCCCGCCACCGTCGTCGCGGCCGACCCGGTCGAGGCCGCGCCCCCGTCGACTCCGATCGAGGCTCTTTCTCCGACCGCTGACCTTGTCCCGGGTTTTGTCGCCGCCGCGCCGGAACCGGCCCCGGCGCTCGCCCCCGAACCCGCGCCGATCCCGGTGTCGCCGTCCGTCACCGCCCTTCCCTCCGACGCCGGCCAGGATGGCGACGACCTGCTGCGCCTCAAGGGCGTAGGGCCAAAGCTCAAGACGCTGCTCGCCAGCCTCGGCGTCACCAGCTTCGCCCAGATCGCCGCGTGGACCGACGCCGACATCGCCGGGATCGACGCGCAGCTCGGGTCGTTCAAGGGCCGCCCAATCCGGGACCAGTGGGTCGATCAGGCCCGCTATCTCGCCTCCGGCGACGTCGCCGGGTTCGAAGCAAAATATGGCAAGCTGTAAACGGTCCTGATTGCCCTTCAGATCGGGCCAGCACAGGTCCCAACTCCAGCGGATGCCATAGACAGTTACGTCAGCCCCTGGGCTTCAGCGCGCGGGCGCGGTCCTCCAGCCGCTCCACGGCGGCGGCATGGATGGTGGGGGCGCAGCATAATATCCCGAACGCGGTCGGCTCCGGCCGGTTGAAGCGTAGCGCGGCGCCCAGGGCGTCGCTGACCACCGCCCCGGCCTCCGATGCGATGAGGGCGGCGGCGGCGATGTCCCATTCATTGCCCCAGCGAATGGTGGCCACCAGATCGGCCTCGTCGGCGGCGACCATCGCCATGCGCAGCGCGATGCTGTTGGGCTTCTCCACCGTCACCAGATCCCGGTCGGCGCGGGGTAGCTGGTCGGCGGGCACGCGCGCGCCGGCCAGCGTCGCGCGGCGGCTGGCGACCAGCGCCTTGCCGTTGCGGGTCGCCCCTTGGCCCGCCCGCGCGATCCACAATTCGTTGCGTGCCGGGGCCGCCAATATGCCCAGCCGCACCGCCCCGTCCTCGACCAGCGCCACCGAAACCGCCCAGCCCGGCCGCCCGCGCAGATAATCGCGCGTGCCGTCGATCGGATCGACGACCCAGACGCGTCGCAGGTCCAGCCGATGGACGGTATCGGCCGTCTCCTCCGACAGCCAGCCGGCATCCGGGTCAATGGCGCTCAACCGTTCGCGCAGCAGCGTGTTTACTTCCAGATCGGCTTCGCACACCAACTCGCCGGGAGTCTTCTCCCACCGCCGGACGGTCGTCTCACCGCCCGCCCAGAGGGTCAGCGCGCGATCGGCGGCGTCGGCGACCGCCGCGACCGTGTCGCGCAGCGATGGATCATATCCCGGCAACAGTCATGCTCCGGCCACGGTCAGGCCGTCGACGCGCAATGTCGGCACGTTCATCGCATAGCGGAAGCTCAGATCATTGGCGGGCACGAGGTTGCGGAACATGTCCTTGAGGTTCCCCGCGATGGTGATTTCCGAAACCGCCTGCATCACCGCGCCATTTTCGATCAGAAAGCCCGACGCCCCCCGGCTATAGTCGCCGGTGACGCTGTTGACGCCCATGCCGATCAGTTCGGTGACATAGAGGCCGCGCTTCACGTCGGCCATCAGTTCACCGGGGCCGACCGCGCCCGGCTCCATATGGACGTTGGTGACGCCCGCGCCCGGCGCGCCGCTGGTGCCCCGGCTGGCATGGCCGGTCGGCTCCAGGCCCAGTTGCCGGGCCGACGCGCTGTCCATCAGCCAGCCGGTCAGCACGCCCCGGTCGATGATCGCGCGGCGCTCGGTCGGCAGCCCCTCGCCATCGAAAGGGCGCGAGCGCAGCCCGCGCTGCCGCAGCGGATCGTCGATGATCGTGACGCCAGCGTCGAACAGCGCTTCGCCCAGGCTGTCGAGCAGGAAGCTTGATCGCCGCGCGATCGCGGGACCGACGATCCCGCCGATCAGATGCCCGACCAGCCCCGATCCGACGCGGGGATCGAACACCACCGGCATGACCCCGCTCGGCACCTTGCGGGGGTGGAGCCGCGCCACCGCGCGCTGGCCCGCGCGCATCCCGATCGCCTCGGCCTCGTCCAGATCCTCCAGATGACGGACGGAGTGGCTGGCATAGTCGCGCTGCATGTCCGACCCCGTCCCCGCCAGCACGCTGGCATAGGTGGAATGGGAGGTGGCGGCATAGCTGCCCGCGAAACCATGGCTGGTGACGAGTGCGACCTGGCTGCGGCCGCTGGACGCGCCGCCCCCCTCGCTGTTGGTGATGCCAGGCACGCCCCGCGCCGCATCCTCGGCCATCAGCGCGCGTTCGCGCAGGGCCGTGGGCTCGGGCTCCCGTTCGTCCGTGAGGTCCAACGACGGGGGACGCCGGCGCATCAGCCGGTCCTCGGGCGCAAGGCCCGCATAGGGATCCTCGGGCGCCTCGCGCGCCATCGCCACGCAGCGGTCCACCAGCGTGCCCAGCGTCGCGGGATTCATGTCCGATGCGGAAATGGTGGCGGAGCGCTGGCCGATGAAGACGCGCAGCCCGATCTCCTCGCCCTCCGACCGCTCGACATCCTCAAGCTGGCCCAGCCGCACCGAGACATTGGTGGACGCGTTGCAGACATAGAGGACGTCGGCCGCGTCCGCCCCCGCCTTGCGCGCCGCGCCTACCAGATCTTCCGCGCGTTGCTGGGCTTCTTCAAGGCTGAGCATGATGGGCTGTCTACATCCTTTGTTGGGGGCTCGCGCGCCTTACGCCCACATGGGCGGGCGCGCAATGGAGCGGGTCAGGCGTCCGCCCGTTCCAGCCAATACGCCAGCAGATGGCGCGCGACCGCCAGCGGCGGCGGCGCGATGAAGGGCGCTTGCGGGTCGCCGGCGAGCGCGGCGCGCACCCCGTCCGCGTCGCACCAGAAGGCATCCTCAATCTCGGTCCGGTCGATCGTCAGCTCAGGATCGTCGGCCTTGGCCATGCAGGCGATCATCAGCGAGGAAGGGAAAGGCCAGGGCTGGCTCATCACATAGCGGACCGAGTGGACCCTGATGCCCGCCTCTTCCCACAGTTCGCGGGCGACCGCCTCCTCGACGGTCTCGCCCGGCTCGACGAAGCCCGCCAGCGCGGAATAGCGCCCGGCGGGAAAGCGCGGCTGGCGGCCCAGCAATATGCGGCCGTCATGTTCGGCCAGCATGATCGTCACCGGATCGACGCGCGGGAAATGTTCGGATCGGCAGTCCGGGCATCGCCGCGACCATCCCGCCTTGGCGAGCGCGGTCCCCGCTCCGCACGCGGCGCAGTAGCCATGGCGGGCATGCCAGTCGACCAGGCTGCGGGCCGTGCCGTAGAGCGCGAGCTGATCCGGCGGCAGGGTTCCGGCTAGCGCCCAGACGACGGGCGAAGGCGACTGCCCGTTCCGCGCCCGCGGATCGAGGCGCACGAAGACCGGCCCGTCGGAATCGATCCCCAGCAAGGCATGTTCGGCCAGGACGGCGTCGGCGGCCAGACCCTCAAGGGCGAGCAGGCCGTCGCGTTCCACCGGCTCCAGCCCCTCCAGCAGCAACAGGCGCGCGCCGGGCGCGGCGAAGGCCTCCGCCAGCAGGGCCGGATCGGAGCGGACCGGGTCGGCGCGGTCGAGCGTACCCCCGACGAAGCCCGGTAGTTTCAGCGGCATTCCCGTCCCTCCCTGTCGTCCAGCACCGCCTGCGCCGCCCGCCGGAACAGGGTGGGCAGGCCCGCCTCGTCCAGTCGCTCGACCGGCCACCATTCGCCTGCCCCCGGCGGGTCGGCCGGCCCGCTCAGATGGGTGCGATGGACCGTCAACGCCAGCGCGAAATGCGTGAATATATGAGTCACCGGCTGGCCCAGCGTCGTCCAGTTGGAGGCGACCGGAGCCACGGGTGCGGGATCGGCGTCCCATTGGGAGGAGGGCAGCGCCCGCATCCCGCCCAGCAATCCCCTCTCCGGGCGGCGCACCAGCCAGACCCTGTCCCCCCGCTCTATCCACCAGGCATGGCCGGACCGATGGGGCTTCGCCCTTTTCGGCGCCTTCACTGGAAAGGCAGCGGGATCGGCGGTGGCGAAGGCGGCGCAATCCTGGCGCAACGGGCAGATGCCGCAGGCCGGGCCGCGCGCCGTGCAGATGGTCGCGCCCAGGTCCATCATCGCCTGCGCGAAATCGCCCGCGCGCGCATCGGGCGTGATGCGCTCGGCGGCCACGCGGATCGCGGGGCGCGCGGCGGGGATAGGCGTCGCAATCGCGAACAGCCGCGCCACTACCCGCTCGACATTGGCGTCCACCACCACGGCCCGCCGGCCGAAGGCGATCGCCGCCACCGCCGCTGCGGTATAGGCCCCGACGCCGGGCAGCGCCCGCAGCCCTTCCTCGGTGTCGGGAAAGATGCCGCCATGGTCGCGCACCACCGCCCGCGCGCAGGCCAGCAGGTTGCGCGCGCGGGCATAATAGCCAAGCCCCGCCCATGCCGCCATCACGTCGGCGTCGGCCGCAGCCGCCAGCGCCTCCACCGTCGGCCATCTCTGCGTGAAGGCCGTGAAATAGGGGGCGACGGCCCCCACCGTCGTCTGTTGCAGCATCACCTCCGACAGCCAGACGCGATAGGGATCGGACGCGTTGGTCCCCGGCGCGGCACGCCAGGGCAGCGCGCGGGCATGGATGTCGTAATGGGCCAGCAGGTCGGTGGCGATTTTCGTATCGACTTTGGGACCGGGCGTCTCGACGGGCATGGGGTGCCTATGCCATTAAGCAACCAATGACGGAACGCCCCGCCCCTAATAAATCCAGTCCAGAAAAAGCCGGCCCCGAAAAGAGCCGCGCGCGCCGGGACGCGGCCGCCGAACGGCCGCGCGTCGGCGGCTCGCGCGCGATCGCCGACCTGATGCCCGACATCGGCCGCGCCGCCTTTCGCAAGTTCGGCTTCGTCCAGTCGAGCATCGTCACACGCTGGGCCGACATCGTCGGCGGCCATTATGCCGACATCACCGCGCCCGAATCGATTCGCTTCCCGGTGGGCAAGAAGGCGGGCGGCACGTTGCAACTGACGGTCATGAGCGGCCACGCGCCGATGATCCAGCATAGCCTGCCCGACATCATCGACCGGGTGAACCGCTTCTTCGGCTATGCGGCGGTCGCCAAGGTGGCGATGCGCCAGGGCGAGGTCATAGCCGCCGCGCCCGAACGGCGGCCCCCACCCCGCAATCTCAAGCCCATTCCGGTCGAGCTTGGCGATTCGCTGCGCGACATTGGCGACCCGGAATTGCGCGCGGTGCTGGAATCGCTGGCGCGGGGGCTTGCCAATTCCAGCGGACTGCCCAAGATCGGCTGACCTGTTCCGCCCCGGTTCATGCGGGGCCGCTAATCGGATGCACCTATGAAGAAGCTGCCTTTCGCCCCAGCCGCCCTCGCTGTCGCGACCCTCGCCGTTTCCGCCCTCTCCCTGCCCGTGACGGGGATCGCCGCGCCGGCGGTCGACTGGACCTCCCGTGTCACCCTGTCTCCGATCGGCGGCCACCTGATGGGAAATCCGGCCGCGCCCACCAAAGTGGTCGAATATGTCAGCTATACGTGCAGCCACTGCGCACGTTTCGTCGCGGAGGCGAGCGCGCCGCTGAAGGCGGACTATGTAAGGGGCGGCAAGGTAAGCGTGGAAGCGCGCAACGCCATTCGCGACAAATATGACCTGACCGCCGCGCTGCTCGCGCGCTGCGGCGGCCCGAAGCGCTTCTTCGGCAATCATGAGGCACTGTTCGCCAATCAGGCGGCGTGGATGGAGCAAGTCATCACCTATGACGCGCAGGCGGCCAAGCCGACCGAGCAGATCCCCGCGCTCCAGGACATCGGCCAGAAGACCGGGCTCTATACCCTGATGGCCCGGCGCGGCTTCACCGCTGCGCAGCTCAACCAGTGCATCGCCGATCCGGCGGCTATGAAAAATATATTGGCGATGACCGACCAGGCCTGGAAACAGGTGAAGATCAGCGGCACGCCGGGCTTCACCGTCAACGGCAAGCTGGTCGACGGCGCGACCTGGGATCGGCTGCGCGCGGCGTTGCCCGGTGCCCTCAAGTGAATTACATCTCGACACCCGCACGGAGCCAAGCGTCCCTCATGAAAATCCTGTCCGGAACCGCCCTTGCCGCCCTTTGCCTGACGCTCGCCGCCTGCGGCAAGGAGGGGGACAAGGCGTCCACGCCCAGCGGCGCGCCGGTCGCCGCCGTCCCCGCGCCCGCTGGCACGAGCTGGTCCGAAACGATCAACCAGACCGCCGATGGGCATTTCGTCATGGGCAATCCGGATGCCAAGATCAAACTGGTCGAATATGGCTCCTACACATGCAGCCATTGCGCCGACTTTGCCAAGGAAGCCGATCCTGAAATCCGCAAGATCGTCGACACGGGCAAGATGAGTTTCGAGTTCCGCAACTATGTCCGCGACCCTCTCGACATGACCAGCGCGCTGCTCGCGCGCTGCGGCGGCAAGGACATATTCTATCCCCTGTCCGAACAATTTTTCGGCAATCAGGGCGCGATGTTCGAAAAGGCGCAGGCGATCGGCGACGCGGCCTATCAACAGGCCCTGTCATCCCCGCCGGCCCAGCGCTTCGTCCGGCTCGCCGACGCGGTCGGCCTGCTCGACTTCGCCAAGCAGCGCGGCATAGCCGAGGACCAGGCCAGGCAATGCCTGGCCGACACCGCGGCCGCCGACGCACTGGCGAAGGGCGTGGAAAAGGCCAATGCGGACTATCAGATCAGCGGCACGCCCAGCTTCCTCATCAACGGCGTGCTGGTCGACAATGTCGCCAACTGGGCGTCGCTCCATCCCAAGCTGAAAGAAGCGGGGATCTGACCGGAGGACTGGAGGTTGGAAGGGGGGGCCCGATCAGATCCGACCGCTTGGATAGCTGAGGCCGGCGCGTTCGCTTGCGCGGGATGGCTGCCGTGCAGATAAAGCGGCTCAAGCTGTCGGGCTTCAAAAGCTTCGTCGATGCGACGGAACTGCGCATCGAACCCGGCCTGACGGGGATCGTCGGCCCCAATGGCTGCGGCAAGTCCAACCTCTTGGAGGCGATCCGTTGGGTCATGGGGGAATCCAGCGCCCGGTCGATGCGCGGCGGCGGGATGGAGGATGTCATCTTCGCGGGCACCGCCACCCGGCCGCAGCGCGATTTCGCCGAAGTGTCGCTGCTGACCATCCAGGAACAGGGCGAACTCTTCACCGCCATCGACGTCGGCGCGGACGGAGAGGTGGAGGTGATGCGCCGGATCGAGCGCGGCGCGGGCAGCGCCTATCGCGCCAACGGCCGCGACGTGCGAGCGAAGGACGTGGCGCTGATCTTCGCCGACGCCGCGACCGGCGCGCACAGCCCCGCGCTGGTCAGCCAGGGCAGGATCGCCGCCGTCATTGCCGCCCGGCCGCAGGAACGGCGCGCGATGCTGGAGGAGGCCGCCGGAATCGCGGGCCTGCACGTCCGCCGGCGCGACGCCGAGCAGAAATTGCGCGCGGCCGAGGCCAATCTGGCGCGGCTGGACGAGATATTGGCCGACATGGACGTGCGCGCTCAGGCGCTGCGGCGACAGGCAAAGGCGGCCGAACGCTATATCCGGCTGTCCGAAGAGATCCGGATCGGCGAAGCGCGCCTGATCTTCGCCCGGTGGCGGGAGGCGGCGGCCAGCGCCGATGCCGCCCGCGCCGAAGCGAAAGCCGCCGAGGCCGCCGTTACGATGGCGCAGCAGGCGCTGAGCGCGGCGACCGCGCAGGCGCAGGCCGCCGTGGAGACGCTGGCGGATCGCCGCGCCGCCGCCCAAAGCGCGCGCGACGCCGCGAGCGAAGCCAACCACCGCCTCGCCGCGCTGGGCGCGGAGCGAGATGCAGCCGTCCGTCGCCTCCACGACCTCGACGCCCAGGCGACTCGGCTGGCGGAGGATCGCGCGCGCGAAGGGTCGCTTGCCCATGATGCGGCCGAGGCGATCGCCCGGCTGGGCGCGGAGGCGGCCGGCCTGAAAGCGCGGATCGCGGAGATCGAAGCGGCCCGGCCAGAAGCGGCGGCCCGCCTCGCCCGCGCCGAGAATGACGCGCGCGACGCCGAACTTGAGCTTGCCAAGGCGATGGCGAAGCAGGCGGGGGAACAGGCCGAACTGCGCGTGGCCGAGGCCGCGCTCGCCGCCGCGCGCGCGCGGCTGGAGCGTGGCGGGCAGGCTGTCGCGCGGCTGGAAGCGGAAGCCGCCGCCCTGCCCGACGCCGCGCCGCTGGAAGCGGAGCGCGACGCCGCGATCGCTACGCAAGCCGAAGCGACGGGCCAGCGCGCCGAGGCCGAAGCCGCGATCGGCGGTGCCGAAGCCGCGAGGGCGGAGGCGGCGCGGGCCCGGACCGAAGCGCAATCGGCGGTGGCCGCTGCGCGGGCCGCGCTCGCGGCGCTGGATGGCGAAGCGGCGGCGCTTGCCCGCGCGGTAGAGACGGGCGGAGCGGCCCGAGACCGCGCGCTCGATCGGCTGAAGGCCGCGCCCGGATATGAGCGGGCGCTCGCCGCCGCGCTGGGCGACGATCTGGAGGCCCCGGTCGGGCCGGAGGGCAAGCGCCGCTGGGCGGGCGCGGAGGCGCGGCCGGACGATCCCGCCCTGCCCCCCGGCTGCGAGGCGCTGCGCGACCATGTCACCGCGCCGCCCGAGCTTGCGCGGCGGCTGGCGCAGATCGCGGTGGCGGAAAGGGACGAGGGGCAGCCGCTCGCCGTCGGGCAGCGGCTGGTCACGCGCGACGGGCTGCTGCGCCGCTGGGACGGCTATGTCGCGGCCGAGGGCGGCGTGGCGGCGGCGGAGCGGCTGATCCGCCTCAACCGGCTGGACGCCATCGCCGCCAGCCGCCCCGATGCCGCGCGCGGCGTGGAGGAGGCGCAGGCGGCGCTCGCCGACGCCGAGCGCGACGAACAAGCGGCGATGACGGCGCTCGCCGCCGGACGCGCCGCGCTGGCGCAGGCCGAGCAGCGGCTGCGCGCGGCGATCCGTAGCGGCGACGAGGCGGCGACCGCGCTCGAACGGCTGGCGGGGCGGCGCGAGGCGGTCGAGGAGCGGCTGGCCGAAGCGCGCCGCGACCTTGCCGAGGCGGTCACCGATCATGAACGCGCCCAGGCCGCCCGCGCCGACATCCCTGACGGGGAGGAGACGCGCGACCTGGTCGCCGCCCTCGCGCGGGAGAGCGAGCGCGGCCGGGCATTGGTCGGTCAGTTGAGGGCCGAGCAGGCGCTGGCCGAACGCGCGCTGACGAGCGACCGCGACCGGCTGGCGGCGGCGGAGAGCGAGGCGAAGGGCTGGCGCGCCCGGGCGGGCGAGGCGGCCAAGCGCATCGCCGGCATGGCCGACCGCGGGCGGGAGATCGAGCGCGAGCGCGGCGCCATCGCCGGCCAGCCGGAGGCGCTGGCGACGGCGATCGCGGAGTTGACAACCGAGGGGAAGGCGCTGGCGCAAGCCGCCGACGCGGCGCGAACGGCCGAGGGCGAGGCCGAGACCGCCCTGCGCGCCGCCGAGCGGGACTCCAGCGCCGCCGCCGAGAGCCTGGCCGCCGCGCGGGAGACGCGCGCCGGATGCGCCGCGCGGGCCGAGGCGGCGGACGAGCGCCGACTGGAGATGAATCGCCTGGCGGGCGAGCGCTTCGAATGTCCGCCGCCGGTCCTGCCCGAGCGGCTGGGCTTCGACAGCGCCACCGTTCGCCTGGCGCAAACCGAACAGGCCGAGCATGACCGGCTGGTCGCCGACCGCGAGCGCATCGGGCCGGTCAATCTGGTCGCCGCGCGGGAACTGGCGGAACTGGAAGCGACCCAGGCCACGAGCCGCGCCGAAAGCGAGGAACTGACCCAGGCCATCCACCGCCTGCGCGGGTCGATCGGCAGCCTGAACCGTGAGGGGCGGCAGCGCCTGCTCGCCGCGTTCGATGCGGTGAACGAGCATTTCCGGCGCCTCTTCACCACATTGTTCAACGGCGGGCAGGCCCATCTGGAGCTGATCGACAGCGACGATCCGCTGGAGGCGGGGCTGGAGATCATGGCCCAGCCGCCGGGCAAGAAATTATCGGCCCTCACCCTATTGTCCGGCGGCGAGCAGGCATTGACCGCCGTGGCGCTGATCTTCGGCCTGTTCCTCACCAACCCCGCGCCGATCTGCGTGCTGGACGAGGTGGACGCGCCGCTGGACGACGCCAATGTCGAGCGTTTCTGCGACCTGCTGGACGCCATGGTCGCCCAGACCGCGACCCGCTACCTGATCGTCACCCATAATGCCGTGACGATGGCGCGGATGCACCGCCTGTTCGGCGTCACCATGGTCGAGCGCGGCGTCAGCCGGCTGGTCTCGGTCGATCTGGGCGGCGCGGAGGCGCTGCTGGCGGCCGAATAGAAGTTTTCAGCGCGCGCGACGCCCAAGGCGCGGATGCCGCGCCCAATGCCCCATCCGGCGGAACAGGCCGCGCTGCTCGATTGCCTCGAACATCTCCCCGGGTCCCTCCGGGTCCAATATCTCATTGTCGGCCAGCCATTGCTGCACGTCGCTGAGATTGGGCGTGACATAGGGGCGCAGCGTCCGGCCCGGCTTGTCGCGCATCTCCTCGATCCCCGCGATCAGCCCGCGCCGCGCGATGACCTCCGCCACCCGCTCGACCGGCAGGTCCAGATGCTCGGCGATCAGGTCGTCGCGCCGCGCCACGATGGCCGCGCCCTTGTCGGCGTTGGCGGGCAGCATCGTGTCGATCGTCACGTCGCATTCGGTGTCCAGCCGCATCGAGCGATTGTTCATGTTGGACGATCCGACCCGCAAGATCCGGTCGTCGACGATCATTATCTTGGCATGGACATAGATGGGCTCGCCCCGCACGGTGAAGGGATGATAGATGCGCAGGCGTCCCCCGCTTTCCCTGGCATGGACGTCGCGCGCCCGCAGCGCTTCCACCAGCCGCGCGCGCGCCGTGTCCATCGCCTGCTGTTCCAGCCAGCCATCGGCCTGCTGCGGATTGATGATGACGATCTCCGGTCCATCCGGCTCGTCCAGCCGCGCGGCGATCGCCTCGGCGATCCGGCGGGACGCGAAATATTGGCTCTCGGCATAGATGCACTGCTTCGCCGCCGCGATCTGGCTGCAATAGAGCCGCTCGATCTCCGTCACTTCGACCTGGTCGTCCATCGCCGGCGCGGTCCGCGCGATGGCGACGTTGACATCCTGGAACTGGACCGGCAGCGCGTCCGGCCAGCAGTCATGGACTCCTTCGATCCGGGGCAGGTCACCGCCGCCCGCGCCTTTCCATCGCGCCCGGCTATGATCGCCCAGCGCGGCGGCCACGTCGCCCTGAAGCGCGGTCGTGGCATCGTGCCACGGACCGTAGGGCGATCCGTCCGGATGGCGGCGGCCCGGCTCCACGTCGCGATGATGGCGCGTGTCCCACCGATCGCCCGTCATGTCGATACCGCCGCAAAAGGCGAAGCAATCGTCGATCACCACGATTTTCTGATGGTGTGAGGCGGCGGGAGGGTGGTGGCCGTCCAGCTTCACGGTGATGCGCGGGTGGCGCATCCACTTCATTAGCGTCAGGACGGTCTTTCCCCGGAAGACGGACTTGACCGCTCCCATGTCCCAGCGCAGCAGATAGATGTGCAGGTCCGGCCGGGTGTCGACCAGCCAACTGATGAAATCGCCAATCACCACCGGCGCGCCGTCCGCCGCCTCATCCTCGCGGATCAGGGTGATGCGCGCGTCGAAGTCCCAGCCGATCAGCATGATCCGCTGCTTCGCCTTCAGCATCGCCGCGCGGGCGTGACGGAAATAATCCTCCGCGTCGACGATGACGCTGGCGCGGGCGGCCCGCTCGATGCGCCAGCAATCCTCGCCCGGCGTCGGGCCGCGCCCTTCCCCCTCGCTCATGCGCTGCCCACGACGAGGCAGGCCAGGAACATCAAAAGGCCGGCGAAGCGGTTGGAGCGGAATTTGGCGAGCGGATCGATCCCGTCTTCCTTCAGGGTCGCGACCTGCCAGAGCAGATGTACCGCGATCGGCAACAGGGCCAGCAACGCCAACCCCTGCGGCCGCACCTGCCAGATCGCCGCTCCCCAGAGGGCCAGCGCCAGCGCGTAGCAAAGCCCGACCCCGCCCCGCACATGCGTGCCCATCGACAGGGCGCTGGACCCGATCCCGATCAGCGCGTCATCCTCCCGATCCTGCAACGCATAGATGGTGTCATAGCCGACGACCCAGAAAACCGACCCGGCATAGAGCAGCAGTCCCGGCACGGTCAGCGCACCCGCGACCTCGCTCCATCCGACCAGCGCCGCCCAGGAAAAGACGAGGCCCAGCCAGACTTGCGGCCAGCCGGTGATCCGCTTCATGAACGGATAGGCGGCGACCAGCGCCAGCGAGGCCAGCGCCACGATCTGCGCTAAAGGTCGCAGTTGCAGCAGCACGACCAGCCCCGCCAGGCACAGCGCGGCCAGCCATGCCCAGGCGAGCCCGACCGACGTCGCCCCGCTCGCCAGCGGCCGCGCCGCCGTGCGCGCCACCTGTCGGTCGAGATCGCGGTCGACGATGTCGTTGAACACGCAGCCCGCCCCGCGCATGGCGATGCTGCCGGCCAGCAGCCAGAGGATCAGCGGCCAGCGCGCGAAGCCGCCCCCCGCCAGCGCCACCGCCCAGGCGCCGGGCCAGAACAGCAGCCACCAGCCGATCGGCCGGTCGAACCGCGCCAGCAGCGCGAGGTTGCGAAGGTCGGGCGGGAGGGCCGCGACCAGCCCGCGCGCTTCGCTGTCGGGAACGATCGTTTCGCTCAAATATCTGCCTCCGCTCGCGCCGCGCTTGTCCATGGCCCTGCTTGCTCTTTAGAGAAGAAAGCGGCTTCGACAAGCAGGAGGCCGATGGAGCCAAGGACGCGATGACCGCAACCCCCGCCTGGCCGCCGCAAAGCGCGCCCCGCCTCTATGTCGCCACACCGCTGGGCGAGGGGGTGGTGGTGCCCGTCGACGGCAACGCCGCCCATTATCTGATCAGCGTCATGCGAGTGAAGGAGGAGGATGTCGTCCTGCTGTTCGATGGCCGGTCGGGCGAATGGGCCGCGCGGGCGCGGAGCATCCGCAAGCGCGACCTGGTGCTCGATTGCGTGCGCCAGACCAGGCCGCCGGAGGTCGTGCCCGACTATTGGCTGTGCTGCGCGCCGATCCGCAAGGGACGGATCGACCTGATCGCCGAAAAGGCGTGCGAGTTGGGCGTGGCGCGGCTGCAACCCGTGCTGACCCGCAGGGCGGTGGTCGACAAGCTCAATCTCGACCGGCTGCACGCGCATCTGGTCGAGGCGGCCGAGCAATGCGGGCGCACGGCCCTGCCGGCGCTGGGCGACATGGTGAAGCTGGACGCGCTGCTGCGCGACTGGCCCGAGGAACGGCACCTGTTCTTCGCCGACGAAAATGGCGGCGCGCCGATCGCCGACGCGCTAGCCGCCCATCCCGGCCCCGCCGCCTTCCTGGTCGGACCGGAGGGCGGCTTCGATCCAGCCGAGCGGGAGGCGATCCGCGCCCATCCGCGCGCCGTTCCCGTGTCGCTGGGGCCCCGCATCCTGCGCGCGGAAACCGCCGCGATCGCCGCGAGCGCGGCATGGATGGCGCTGAACGGCGACTGGAAATAGTTGCATATCGCCATGGGAATTGCGCCACCCATCGGCAGTCCTTATGTGCATGGCGCGCGGCTTTGTTTGACGCGTCATGGGGACAGGGTAAGGGCGGGGCATGAGCACTAGGACCGAATCGGCCGGCGATGATCCGATCATCGAGAGCCGCGATCAGTTGATCGCCGCCTTCGCGAAAGGCGAAAAGCCCAAGGATCGCTGGCGCATCGGCACCGAGCATGAGAAGTTCGTCTATGCGACGAAGGACCATCACGCCCCTTCCTATGAGGAGAAGGGGGGCATCCACACGCTGCTGATCGGCCTCACCCGCTATGGCTGGAACCCGGTGTTCGAGGGCGAGAATATCATCGCGCTCGCCGGCCAGGACGGCACGATCAGCCTGGAGCCGGCGGGACAACTGGAGCTGTCGGGCGCGCCGCTCGACAATCTGCACGAAACCTGCGCGGAAACCGGCCGTCATCTCGAACAGGTCAAATATGTCGGCGACATGCTGGGGCTGGGTTTCCTGGGCCTTGGCATGTGGCCCGACAAGGCACGCGCCGACCTGCCGATCATGCCCAAGGGCCGCTACGACATCATGCTGCGCCACATGCCGCGCGTGGGGTCGCTGGGCCTGGACATGATGCTGCGCACCTGCACGATCCAGACCAACCTCGACTATGGCAGCGAGGCGGACATGGTGCAGAAGTTCCGCACCTCGCTCGCGCTGCAGCCGCTGGCGACCGCTCTGTTCGCCAATTCGCCCTTTACAGAGGGCAAGCCCAACGGCTTCCTCTCCTTCCGCAGCCATATCTGGTCGGACACCGACCCGCACCGCACGGGCATGCTGCCCTTCGTGTTCGAGGACGGGTTCGGCTATGAACGCTATGCCGACTATGCGCTCGATGTGCCGATGTATTTCGTCTATCGCGACGGCAAATATATCGACGCGTCAGGCCTTAATTTCCGGGATTTCCTGGACGGCCGGCTGTCGGTCCTGCCCGGCGAGAAGCCGACCGAGAAGGATTGGGAGGATCATCTGTCCACCGCCTTCCCCGAAGTGCGGATGAAGAGCTTCCTTGAGATGCGCGGCGCCGACGGCGGTCCGTGGAACCGCATCTGCGCCCTTCCCGCTTTGTGGGTCGGGCTGCTCTATGACCAGGGCGCGCTCGACGCCGCCTGGGATCTGGTGAAGGACTGGTCGATGGACGCGCGGCAGACGCTGCGCGACTCCGTGCCGAAACTCGGGCTGGACGCGCCGTTGGGCGACGGGCGGACGCTGCGCGACATTGCCGGCCCGGTGCTTGAGATCGCCCGAAGCGGCCTTGCCGCCCGCGCCCGGCTCAACGGTTCGGGCGACAATGAGACAGGCTATCTGTCGGCGCTGGACGCGGTGGTCGCGTCCGGCAAGACCCACGCCGAACGGATGCTCGACCGCTATCATGGCGAATGGCGGGGCGACATATCCCGCGTCTATGCGGAGGAAAGCTTCTAAGCCCTCATTCCGCCGCTTGCAGCCCGCCGCCGCGCCTGCGTCCCGCCGCCCATGCGACCAGGCGCGGCACGGGGCCGTTCCGCTCCATCCAGTCGCTATAGGCGCGATAGGCGGGATCGGTGGACAGATGCTTCTCCTCCGTTCGTGCGCGCCAATAATAGACGGCGTTGGTCGCGGCCAGCATCGCGCAGTTGCGGACCATGTCGGTTGGGCTGTGGCTGACGGTCAGGAAGGGAAGCGAGGAGAACCACCAGAAGAGATTCTTCGACAGATAGGCGGGATGCCGCGTCCAGCGATACGGGCCATGGGTCAGGATGCCGCGGTGGGTGAGGTTGGAAAAGCGGATGCCGAACGCGACCGTCGCCCAGGCGTAAAAGGCGGTCAGCACCACCAATATCCCGCCCAGCACCCATTGAAGGCCGACATGGCCCTGCGTCCAGACATCCCATTCGGCGCCGCCCGCATGATAGTCGAGCGGCCCGCCGCCGCCCATCAACACGAACGGCGGATAGCAGATCAGAGCCGCCAGCCAGCCGTCCAGATGCGGGTTGGCGGTCCGGATATGCGAATCGAGCGGCTTGAAGGTCAGCAGATAGCCGACCGTCGCCATGCACACGTCGATCATGAACATGACCGCGATCAGAAAGCCTGTAAGCGCCACCGGATTGTCGATCGCCCGGTTCAGCGTCCAGTCGATCACGCTGGCGAAATTGCCGGGCACGATCGAGAGCATGAAGGCGAGAAAGAAACCCTTGACCGCCCAGGCGCGGGCGTGATGCGCGACCAGCGCGCGATCCGCCTCTCCGGCCGCGCCGCCGATCACCCACTGGCCGAAGGCATGGGCCGCGTCGCGCGGCTCCACCAGGCGCCGGTCGAGCCAGATCACATAGGGGACGGACAGCAGCAACAGGCCCGGCGCGGCCCAGGCGAACAGCGTCATCGCATAATGGTAGTTGCCCTGCCAATACCAGCGGGCCAGGCAATAGAAGAGGGCGATGGCGAGCCAGGTCGCCCACAGCCCGGCTATCTTGACGAGGCTGATGTCCAGCACCTGCCGAACCGCGCGCGGCTGTCCGTCCCAGTCTATCCCCGTGGACGGGTTGCGATGCACCCGGTCCACCAGCAAAGACCATGCGACCATCGGCAGCGCGCAGGCCACCACGGCGGCAAAGCCCGCATTGGGACCGTCCATGGCATGGTGGCGCGCGACCAGCGTCCAGAGGCCCAGGCCGGCGATGCCCGCCAGCCCGACGCCATGGCCGACGGCGGACTTGGGGCAAGGGTCGCTGGCTTGGCTCATGCCGTCATCCCTAGCGGAAAAGCGTAAGCAAGGGGTGAACTGCCGATCCTGACGGTCAGTCGCCCAGCACATTGATCGTGAAGGCGAGCACCCCAAGGTTGAATACGAACTCCGCGAGGCTGTGGAAGAGCACCAGCTTGCGCGTCTCCCGCGCTGTCACGCTGACGTCGGAGGTCTGGAACGTCATGCCCAGCGTGAACGCGAAATAGAGGAAGTCCCAATATTGCGGCTCGCGGATGTCGGGGAAATCCAGCCCTCCGCTATCGCCGCCGCCTGGTCCATGGCACCGCCTCCATCCAACGCGAGATATGGTTTCCAGGGTTGAAAGACCCCACCCGTCCCTCAGAGATCAGCCGTCGCGCCGCCCCAGCAGGCGCAGCCGCAAAGCGTTGAGCTTGATGAAGCCCGCCGCGTCACGCTGGTCATAGGCGCCGGCGTCATCCTCGAACGTCACCACCTTTTCGCTGTAGAGCGAATGGGGCGACCTGCGCCCGACGACATGGACGCCGCCCTTGTAGAGCTTCAGGCGGACGGTGCCCGTCACCTTCGCCTGGCTGTGGTCGATCGCCGCCTGGAGCATCTCCCGCTCGGGGCTGAACCAGAAGCCGTTATAGATAAGCTCGGCATAGCGCGGCGCCAGCTCGTCCTTCAGATGGGCGGCGCCCCGGTCGAGCGTCAGCTGCTCGATCCCGCGATGGGCGAGGTGATAGATGGTGCCGCCCGGCGTTTCGTACATGCCGCGCGACTTCATGCCGACGAAGCGGTTTTCCACCAGGTCCAGCCGGCCGATGCCGTGCTTGCGGCCATAGTCGTTGAGCGTCTCCAGCAGCGTCGCGGGCGACAGAGCAACCCCATTGATAGCCACGCCGTCGCCGCGTTCGAAATCCATGGTGATGAACTCGGGCGCGTCGGGCGCGTCCTCCGGATTGACGGTGCGCGAATAGACATAGTCGGGCACTTCCTCCCACGGATCTTCCAGCACCTTGCCCTCGGACGAGGTGTGCAGCATGTTGGCGTCGGTGGAAAAGGGGCTTTCGCCGCGCTTGTCGCGGGGGATGGGGATCTGATGCTGCTCGGCGAACTCGATCAGGCGGGTACGGCTGGTCAGGTCCCATTCGCGCCACGGCGCGATCACCTTGATGTCGGGCGAGAGCGCGTAATAGCCCAGTTCGAACCGGACCTGGTCATTGCCCTTGCCGGTCGCGCCATGGCTGACCGCGTCGGCATTCACCTGTTTCGCGATCTCGATCTGGCGCTTGGCGATCAGGGGCCGCGCGATCGACGTGCCCAGCAGATAAAGCCCCTCATACAGCGCGTTCGCGCGCATCATCGGGAAAACATAGTCCTTCACGAACTCTTCGCGCAGGTCGTCGATGAAGATATGCTCTTCCTTAACTCCCATCAACCGCGCCTTGGCCCGCGCGGGCTCCAGCTCCTCCCCTTGGCCGAGGTCGGCGGTGAAGGTCACTACCTCGCACCCATAGGTCTGCTGAAGCCATTTCAGGATCACGCTGGTGTCGAGCCCGCCCGAAAAGGCAAGAACGATGCGGTTGGGGGTTTCGGCCATGGCGTGGAGCAACCTTCTGAAGGACAGACTGGCGCGCATCGGGCGCGCATCACCGGCGCGCCGGTATCAGGCAGGCGGCGTCAGCGCAACCGTGGGCGCGCGCCGCGCCATGGTAGAAACCCATAAAAAAGGGGCGAGACTGTTCGTCCCGCCCCGAGGCTAGAGGATCGGTTCCCTCGTCACTGGGTACGGGGGAACAGACCAGCGCGACGACCCTTTGAAGGGCCGAAACTATATACCGTCTGCGAACGGTCGAGATGGGCTGCGGTCGGGGCAGCCTCGCCGACAGGGCTTGCTGGCTCCGCCGCGCCATGCGCCTGCCGCTCCATCAGGAATTGGGCACGGCGCAAGCGGTTGCGGCGTGTAAGGAACGGATTGGCCGCACTGGGCGGCGCGGCGACCATCGCTTCGAGCGATCCATGCTGATGATCGGCCGCCACCGGACGCGCAACGGGGATGGTGTTCACCGGAGCGGCGGGCGCGATAGCGGGGGTCAGCAGTTCGGGCATGACCGCCGATTCGGGCACGGTCACGATGCCTTCGGGCGTATGGAGCGTGACCCCCTCTTCCGCCGTGCCGACCTCCTGGGCCACGCGACGACGGCGGAAGGCCAGGGTTACTGCAAAACCGACCAGCAGCAGCGCGCCGCCAGCGAGGCCCCAAGTCAGCGCTTCATCGGCATTGTCCGATCGCGCCCTTTCCACGGGAGCGGCGGCAGTCGTCGGTTCAGCGACGGCCGTTTGGGCCGCCGGGCTTACGGGCGCGGCCTCGGGCCTCGCCACGGGCGGAGCGGCGGGCACCGCTTTTATCGCGGCCTGAGCATTGCGGGGTGACGCGACGGGAGCCGGGGTAGTCCGGCGAGCCGGCGCTTGCGCGGCGGGGGCCGGGCGTGCCGCTTCAGCCTGTTCCGCTTCGGTCTGAGCAATCGCGGCCGCGCGCCGTTCCTCGGCTGGGGCCGTTGGCTGCACAACGGGCGAAGGCGCGCTTATAGCGGGAGCGGGCGTTGCGGCAACAGGCATGGCCTGCACGGTGGGCGCAACCGGCGGCGGAGCGATGGCCGTCGGCGCGGCCGGCTCAGGCGCGGCCGTCTGGGCGAACAAAGGGGTTGCACTAAGGGCCAGAACAGCGGCGATCGCGGCCCTGGCGGGGCGGGTTGAGCAAATATTTCCAGTCATAGCCCAGCATCAACCCTCATGAAGCTCGATCCAGCGCAAGCAAAGAACGGATTCCGGGACAGGGTGTTAGGATATGCAGATAAACCGATACTCGATCCGCCAATATGAATGGCTGTTCATCAGATGAAGTTGGAAGCAGAGCTTTTCTGTCGAAATGTTCATCTTGGCGGCATTATGGATGCGCCGTCGGTCGGTCCTTTATTCGTCCATGTCAGCGCCGGGACTTTGCCGATCGCGCTGCGCGCCGTTCAATAGCTGGGCCTGCCGCCGCGCCTCGTCTAGTTGCGCTTGCTTCTCCACCTTGGTGCGCCCGAACTTGGCGCGATTGGCGTCGGCCAGCCGCGCCTTTTCGGCGCGCGCCTGCCGCTTGCGCGCTGCGCGTAGATTGACGACCTCCGCCATGACCTCCTGCTCAGGCGATCGCCGATCCGCCCGACGCCTTCAACAGCTTGTCGATGGTCAGCGGATAGTCGCGCAGGCGAATGCCGCAGGCATTGTAGATGGCGTTGGCCACCGCCGCGCCCGCCCCGCATATGCCCAGCTCGCCGACGCCCTTCGCCTTCATCGGCGAGCTTTTGTCGTCCAGCTCGTCGACGAAGATCACCTGTTGGTCGGGTATGTCGGCGTGCACGGGCACATGATATTCGGCCATGTCGTGGTTGACGAAATAGCCGAAGCGGGTGTCGACGGTCAGCTCCTCCATCAGGGCCGCGCCGACGCCCATCGTCATCGCGCCGATGACCTGGCTGCGCGCGGATTTGGGGTTGAGGATGCGCCCGGCGGCAAAGGCCCCGCCCATCCGCCGCACCCGCACCTCGCCGGTGTCGACATCCACGCCCACCTCGGCGAAATGCGCGCCGAACGTGGCCTGTGCATAGCGTTTGGCGAGGTCGCCATATTCCATCTTGTCCTCCGCCCACAGGCCGTCGCGGCCGGCAAGCTGGGCGAGCGGCCGCGTCTGGTTGCCGACCTTGATATAGCCGTCCTCAAACATGGCTTCGCCAGCGGAAAGGCCCGCCGCCTCCGCGATCTTCGCGCGCAGCGCCATGCAGGCGGCATAGACGCCGGCGGTAGAGCTGTTCGCGCCCCACTGGCCACCCGACCCCGACGAGGCGGGAAACTTGCTGTCCCCCAGCCGGACGGCGACAGCATCCAGCGGCACGCCCAGCATTTCGGCGGCCGTCTGGGCGATGATCGTGTAGCTGCCGGTGCCGATATCGGTCATGTCCGTTTCGACCGTCACCCCGCCCCGCGCGTCCAGGCCGACGCGGGCACCGGATGTCTCGGTCAGATTGTTGCGGAAGGCCGAGGCGACTCCCATGCCGACCAGCCACCGGCCGTCGCGCACCTGGCCCGGCTTCGGATTGCGTCTGGCCCAGCCGAAGCTTTCCGCGCCGGTCCGCAGGCATTCCACCAGCTTACGGCTGGAAAAGGGACGCTGCGGGCCTGCTTCCGGATCATATTGCACGTCGTTGCGGATGCGCAGCTCGACCGGATCGACATTGCACGCCTCCGCCAGCTCGTCCATCGCCACTTCCAGCGCCAGCAGCCCGACCGCCTCGCCCGGCGCGCGCATCGCATTGCCTTCGGGCAGGTCCAGCACCGCCAGCCGGTGGCTGGTCATGCGGTTGGCCCCGCCATAGAGAAGGCGGGTCTGCTGCGCGGCCGTTTCCGCGCCGCCGCCCGGCAGGTCGCCCGACCAGACCTCATGCCCGATCGCGTCGATCACGCCGTTCCTGTCCGCGCCCAGCCGGATGCGCTGGATGGTCGCGGGGCGATGCGTGGTGTTGTTGGGAATCTGGTGCCGAGCCAGCGCTACCTTGACCGGCCGCCCCGCCGCCTTGGCCCCCAGCGCGGCCATCAGCGCGTCGGCGCGCACGAACAGCTTGGCGCCGAAGCCGCCGCCGATATAGGGCGAGACCAGCCGGACATTCTCCTTGGGAATGCCAAGCGTCGTCGCGACCTCGCCCACGCCCCAGGCGATCATCTGGTTGGCGGTCCAGAGCGTCAGCTTGTCGCCATTCCAGGCGGCGATGGTCGCATGCGGCTCCATCATCGCATGGCTCTGGTCGGGCGTGGTGTAGGTCCGGTCGATCCGCACCGCCGCGCGGGCGAAGGCGCCGTCGAAATTCCCGACCTTGGTATCGGCGGGGCCGCCAAAGGCCTCCTTGGGCGTTCCGGCCCCGTCCTTCTCGGCGGCCAGATCGAAGCGGCCCTTTTCCGGCGCATAGTCGATCCGCACCAGGGCAGCCGCATCGCGCGCGCGCTCGAACGTGTCGGCCACCACCAGTGCGACCGCCTGTTCGTAATGTTCGATTTGCGGGCCGCCCAGCAGATGCGCGGTGTTCATCTGGCCCTTGCCCAGCTTTCCGGCATTGGCGTGGGTGACGACCGCCAGCACGCCCGGGGCGCCCTCGGCCGCGCGGGTGTCCATCGCCGCGATCCGCCCCTTGGCGATCGCCGACCCGACGATCCAGCCATAGGCGGCGTTGGGCGCGGCGTCGTGCCGCTCATAGGCATAGGGGGCGTTGCCGGTGACCTTGGCCTGTCCGTCGATCCGGTCGTGCGGGATGCCGATCACCCGGCCCCGGTCGATGGGATTGAGCGTCGCGGGCTGGTCGAACTTCATGCCGCTTCTCCCCGCTGGCGGAAGACCGAGGCGAGCGTCCGCGCCGTCAGGTCGACCTTGAACCCATTATGCTCGGTGGTGCGCGCGCCCGCCAGCGCGGCGGCGGCCACCGCCTTCGCGCCGCTCGCCGCCGCGGCGTCCGCTTCCGCGACTCGCCAGGGCTTGTGCGCGAGGCCGCCAAAGGCGAAGCGGCCGGTCCCGTCCTTCATGAATATCGCCGCGACCGACACGGTGGCGAAGGCGTAGGAGGCGCGGTCACGCACCTTGCGATAGACATGAACGCCGCCCGGCGGCTTCGGCAGCGTCACGGCGGTGATCAGCTCGCCGGGCGCGAGCGTGGTGTCGATATGGGGCGTGTCGCCCGGCAGGCGGTGGAAATCGGCGATCGGGATCGAGCGACGCGCGCCATCGGCCGCCATCGTCTCGACCTGCGCGTCCAGCACCCGCATCGCCACCGCCATGTCCGACGGATGGGTGGCGATGCAGGCGTCGCTGACCCCCAGGATCGCCAGATTGCGGTTAAAGCCCTTGAGCGCCGCGCAGCCGCTGCCGGGCTTGCGCTTGTTGCAGGGCATCCGCACATCGTAGAAATAGGGGCAACGGGTCCGCTGGAGCAGGTTGCCCGCCGTCGTCGCCTTGTTGCGAAGCTGTCCCGACGCGCCCGCGAGCAGCGCGCGGCTCAGGACCGCATAGTCCTTGCGGACCGTCTTGTGCGCGGCCAGGTCGGTGTTGCGCACCAGCGCCCCGATCCTGAGGCCGCCCTCTTCGGTCTGTTCGATCGAGTCCAGCCCCAGACGGTTGACGTCGATTAGATGAGCGGGCGTCTCGATCTGCAATTTCATGAGGTCGAGCAGGTTAGTGCCGCCCGCGATGAAGCGCGCGCCCTGGGTGCCGGCGGCGGCGGAAACCGCCTCCTGCACGCTGGCGGCGCGCTGGTAGGTAAAGGCCTTCATGCCCCCTTCTCCCCGGCGACGTCGCGGATGGCGGCGACGATGTTGGGGTAAGCGGCGCAGCGGCAGATATTGCCGCTCATCCGCTCGCGCACCTCGGCGTCGGAAAAGCGCACCTCGTCCAGATCCTCCGTCACATGGCTGGGGATGCCCGCCTCTATCTCGTCCAGCACGGCGACGGCCGAGCAGATCTGGCCCGGCGTGCAATAGCCGCATTGATAGCCGTCATGCACGACGAACGCTTTTTGCATCGGGTGCAGCTTGTCGGGCGTTCCCAGCCCCTCGATCGTCGTCACCGAGTCTCCGTCGTGCATCACCGCCAGCGTCAGGCAGCTGTTGATGCGCCGCCCTTCGACGATCACCGTGCAAGCGCCGCACTGGCCATGATCGCACCCCTTCTTCGTGCCGGTCAGGCGCAGATGCTCGCGCAGCGCGTCGAGCAGCGTCGTGCGCGGATCAAGGTCCAGATGCAGGTCCTTGCCGTTCACCGTCAGCGCCACCGAATGCATCAGCTTGTTCTCCCGGTTGGTTGCCGTCGACGGGCTCGTCCGCGCCTCGACGCTCGCGAGCGCCGGGGCGGCCGCCGCCAGCGCCGCGCCGCCACGCAGCAGACCGCGTCGCGAAACATTGTCTGATGTCATTGCGCCATCGACCTTTCCTATCATGATGCCAGACGAAGAAGCGGGCGAAACGATCCGGTCGCAGCGCCGCGTCTCGCGCGCTGGAGTCAGATAGCAGGCAAAGCGCTCCAACCCAAGGGCGATGATCCCGATGAGCCCGCCGCCTGAACGACGGCGCTCCTGTTTTCCGCCCCTGCCGTCCCAAGTCATCGTTACGTCACCGGATTGACGCCAAGGTTTCACCTACGCCCCGCAATGCGCCCCGAAGAATCAAAAGGGGACTAGCCATGCAAAACCGTTTCGTGCTGAGCCTGCTGCTGTCGGTAGCCAGCGGCGCGCTCTGTTCCATGCCCGCGCTCGCACAGGACATCGCGCCGGCCCCCGCCGAAGCGGTCGATGAAGGCGACGCGATCATCGTCTATGGCTTTGGCGAGACCCGGCAGGTCCAGACCGTCACCAACGACGATCTCGCGCTGCTGACCCCCGGCACGACTCCGCTGAAGGCGATCTCCAAACTGCCGGGCGTCAATTTCCAGTCGGCGGACGCGTTCGGCGCCTATGAATGGTCATCGCGCATCTCGCTGCGCGGCTTCAACCAGAACCAGCTCGGCTTCAAGCTGGACGGCGTGCCGCTGGGCGACATGAGCTACGGCAATTATAACGGCCTGCACATCAGCCGCGCGATCATTTCCGAAAATCTGGGGACGGTCAGCGTCAGCCAGGGTTCGGGCAATCTGGGCACCGCGTCGACCAGCAACCTGGGCGGCACCCTGCTCTTCACCTCGCGCGCCCCTTCCGAACAGGCCGACATCGTGGCGTCCGGCACCTATGGCAGCGACGATACCTATCGCGGCTTCGTGCGCGCCGAGAGCGGCGACCTGGGCGGCGTCGCGGGCTATCTGAGCTACGGCTATCTGAACACGGGCAAATGGCGGGGCGAGGGCGAGCAGCGCCAGCACCAGGTCAACGCCAAGGTCGTGGCCGAGATCGGCGACGGCAAGATGACCGCCTTCGTTAATTTCTCCGACCGGCGCGAAAACGACTATCAGGACATGTCGGCCGACATGATCGCGCGCCTGGGTTATAAATGGGACAATTTTGCCCCCGACTGGGAGACCGCCTATCGCGTCGCGGCGATCGCCAACAACCAGGCTTGGCTGGCCGCCAACGGATCGGCCTTCCCGCAGTCGCCCCAGCCCTTTCCCGGTTTCGGCTTCGCCTTCCCCGCGCCGGTCGCCTCGCTCGACGACGCCTATTATGACGCGGCTGGCCTGCGCCGCGACTGGCTGTCGGGCCTGACCTTCGAAACCCCGCTGACGCTGAACGTCCGCGCCAAGTTGCAGGGCTATTATCACAACAACCATGGCCAGGGCCTGTGGTGGACCCCCTATACCCCCAGCCCCACCGGCGCGCCGATCTCCGTGCGTACGACCGAATATGACATCGACCGGATGGGCACGATCGGCACACTGGTCTGGGAAGTAGGCCCCAACATGCTGGAAGCCGGCATCTGGTATGAAAATAACGACTTTCGCCAGGCCCGCCGCTTCTATGCCCTCGACAATACGCTCGCCGGATCGTCGCGCGACAGCCTGAAGTTCCAGAGGGACCCGTTCGCGACCCAGTGGGATTTCGACTTCAATACAGAGACCGTCCAATATCATGTGTCGGACCGGCTGGACCTGGGCCAGCTGACCCTGTCGGGCGGGTTCAAGGGGGTGAAGGTCACCAACAGCGCCAATCCCATCGTCCAGGGCAGCCTGCCGAGCGGAGACATCGAATCGAAGGACTGGTTCCTGCCGCAGGCCGGTATCCTGTTCCGCGTGACCGAGGATGCCGAGCTGTTCGCCGACTATACCCAGAATATGCGGGCGCAGATCTCCGCCGCCACCTCCGGTCCCTATTCGACCACCCAGGCCGGTTTCGATGCGATCCGCGGGGCGCTGAAGCCCGAGCGCTCGACCACTTACGAAGCGGGCGGCCGTGTGCGGGCCGGCGGCTTCCAGGGATCGCTCGCAGGTTATTATGTCGACTTCACCAACCGCCTGCTCGCCATTCCGACCGGCAGCGGCATCCAGGGCAATCCGACGGTGTTGCAGAATGTCGGCAGCGTGCGGAGCTGGGGCGTGGAGTTGTCGGGCACCTACACGGTGATGCGGGGCCTCAGCGCCACGGCCTCCTACGCCTATAACGACTCGACCTATCGCGACAATGTGGTCGACGCCGCCGGCGCAATCCTGGCCGCGATCAAGGACAAGACGGTGACCGACAGCCCCAAGCATATCGCGTCGGGCGAGATCGCCTATGATGGCGAGATGTTCTTCGGCCGCGTCGGCGCCAACTATATGTCGCGGCGCTATTACACCTACACCAACGACCGTTCCGTGGACGGGCGGATCGTGGTTGACGCCAGCATTGGCGTCAAGGTGCCCGACGGCATGGGCTTCCTGACCGGCTTCGCGCTGGAAGGGTCGGTGACCAACGCGTTCGACGAGAAATATGTCGGCACGATCGGCTCGAACGGCTTCGGCAACAGCGGCGACAACCAGACGCTGCTGATCGGCGCGCCGCGCCAGTTCTTCGTCACTCTGCGCCGGGGCTTCTGATCCATGGCGGGAGGGATCGGCCGCCGCGCGCTGCTGAAGGGCGGCGTTGCGGCGGCAAGCCTGGCGGCGGTCCCTCCCGCCCTGGCCGCGCCGGAAAGGGCGCTGACGCGCATCGCCTTCGGCTCCTGCGCGCATCAGGACAAGGATCAGCCGATCTGGGACCGGGTGAACGCCTGGAAGCCCGAGCTTTTCATATTCCTGGGCGACAATATCTATGGCGACACGCAGGACATGGCGGTCATGCGCGCCAAATATGACAAGCTGGCCGCCAAACCGGGCTTCCGGACGCTGCGCGCGACGACGCCCTGCATCGCGACCTGGGACGATCATGACTTCGGCGTCAACGACGGCGGCAGCGAATATCCGATGAAGGCGGAATCCAAGGCGCTGTTCCTGGAGTTCTGGAACGAGCCGGCCGATGGCTTCCGCCGCAGCCATGAGGGCATCTACACCAGCTATATGTTCGGGCCGAAGGGGCGACGGGTGCAGATCATCCTGCCCGACAACCGCACCTTCCGCTCGCCGCTGATGGGCTATAGCGTCGAGCCCCGCGACAAGGGCCAATATATCGTCAATCCCGACCCCCAGGCGACGATGCTGGGCGCGGCCCAGTGGGAATGGCTGGAGGCCGAGCTGCGCCGGCCCGCGGACCTGCGCATCTTCGCCTCCTCGACCCAGGTGCTGGCCGACGCGCCGGGCTATGAGGCGTGGATCAATTTCCAGGCGGATCACCAGCGGCTGCTCGACCTCATAGACTTCGCGCAGGTCGAAAATCTGGTCATGATCTCGGGCGACACCCATTATGCCGAACTGTCGCGGCTGACCGACGGCGTGCCCTATCCATTATACGACCTGACATCGTCGGGGCTGACGCAGGTGTGGCCGGTCTTTGGCCCCAACCGGAACCGGATCGCCAAGGCGCCGCTGATGCCCAATTTCGGCCGCATCAGCATTGACTGGAACCCCGTGGACCCCACCGTGCTGCTGGAGGTGCAGATGCTGGACGGCGAAGTCGCCATCAGCCAGCCGGTGCGGCTGAAGGATCTGCGCCAGCCCAGCTGAGAGCGCCGGCCGGGTGCTGGTCCGCGAGGCAACTCCCGCTGGAAACTGACTCACACAGGTTAGTTTACGCGATGGGCCGTTCCGCTGGAAGGAACGGCTGCCCTTGCGGCTGGTTGAGGGGGCAGGACTTTGATCTGCTCAGGAGGCCAGCATGGGAGATACCCACGTCCCGACCCGCGAGGACGACGCGCCGATCACGACATCGAAGCGGGACGATGGGACCGCCGACGCCTCGGCCTATCTGGTCGAGGACAAGGGCGATGCGCTGGTCGGCAAGACCGTCACCATCAATCGTCCGCGCCAGGAGCTTTATGCCTATTGGCGCGACGTATCGAACCTGCCGACCTTCATGGAGAATGTCGTGTCAGTCGAGCCGATCGACGAGCGGCGCTCGCGCTGGGTGGTGAAGGCGCCCGCCGGCCGGACCGTCGAATGGATTTCGGCGATCACGGAGGACGTGCCGGGCGAGGTCATCGCCTGGGCGTCCGAGGAGGGCGCGGACGTCCCCAATAGCGGCCGCATAGATTTTCGCGACGCGCCGGGCGGCCGGGGCACCTGGGTCACCGCGACCATCCTCTACGATCCCCCCGGCGGCGCGGTCGGCAAGCTGATCGCCAAGATGTTCCAGCGTGAACCGGCGATCCAGGCGCGGCGCGAACTTCGCCGTTTCAAGCAATTGATGGAAACCGGCGAGATCGCGACCGCCGCGCGGACCCGCCGCGAACTGGAAGAGGAGCAGGGCTGATGCGCGCATTGACCTGGCACGGCAAGCATGACGTCCGCGTGGAGACCGTCGACGATCCGGAAATCGTCAACCCCCGCGATGCGATCATCAGGATCACCTCGACCGCCATCTGCGGATCGGACCTTCATCTCTATGATGGCTATATTCCGACGATGAAGGCCGGCGACATATTGGGCCATGAGTTCATGGGCGAGGTGGTGGAGACCGGCCCCAAATCCACGCTTCAGAAGGGTCAGCGAGTCGTGGTGCCCTTCACCATCTCCTGCGGAAGCTGCTTTCACTGTTCCAAGCATCAATATTCCGCCTGCGACAACGGCTTGCCCGCCGACAATCAGGACATCGCCCAGACCGCCTACGGCCATCCGATGGCCGGCCTGTTCGGCTATAGCCATATGACCGGCGGCTATGCGGGCGGCCAGGCCGAATATGTCCGCGTCCCCTTCTCCGACGTCGGCCCGATCGTCATTCCCGATGGAATGGAGGACGACAAGGTGCTGTTCCTCTCCGACATCCTGCCCACCGGCTGGATGGCGGCGGAGAATGCGGACATCGAGCCGGGCGACACGGTGGCGGTCTGGGGCTGCGGCCCGGTCGGGCTGTTCGCTGTCCAGTCCGCCTTTCTGATGGGGGCCGAGCGAGTCATCGCCATCGACCATTTCCCGCGCCGGCTGGAGCTGGCCAAGAGGTTCGGCGCCGAGACGATCAATTTCGAGGAAACGAAGACCTATGAGGCGCTGCTGGAGATGACCGGCGGCATCGGCCCGGACGCCTGCATCGATTCGGTCGGCCTGGAGGCGCATGGGCTGTTCGCCGACAATGTGTGGGACCAGATAAAGGTGTCGACCTTCACCGGCACCGACCGCACCCATTCGATCCGGCAAGCCATCCTCGCCTGCCGCAAGGGCGGGCGAGTTTCGATGCCGGCGGTCTATGGCGGCTTCGTCGACAAGTTCCCGCTGGGCGCGTTCATGGAAAAGGGCCTGACGCTCAAGACCGGCCAGACCCATGTGCAACATTATATGCCGGGCCTGCTGAACGCGATCATGGAGGAGAAGATCGACACGACCTTCCTCATCTCCCACCGCCTGCCGCTGGAACAGGCGGCCGAGGGCTATCGCATGTTCCACGACGAGCAGAATGAAGTGACCAAGATCGTGCTGAAGCCCGGCATGGATCTGGCGCAGGCCGCGTGACCCCATTCCAAGGAGAGACATGATGAAGCCACTGCTATGGACGATGGTCCCGCTGATCGCGCTGGCGGGCTGCGACCGGGCCGGGGGGGGCAATGAAACGGCCGCCAACGCGATGCTCGCCAACAACGCGACGGAGACCCTGAACCAGGAGGCGGCTGCCGAGCCCGCGGCGCTGGCACCCACGCAGGCGGCGGCCTATCTGGCCCAGGCCGGCGCGGGCGACCTGTTCGAGATCGAATCCTCCAAAGCGGCGCTGGACAAGAGCAAGAACGCCAAGGTCCGCGACTTCGCGCAGATGATGATCGAGGCGCATCAGGCCTCCACCGCCAAGGTGAAGGCCGCCGCCGCGCAGGCCAAGCTGACCGTCGCGCCGCCCGCCCTGGCGCCGCAGCAGCAGGCGATGCTGGACGAGATCAAGAGCGCGCCGGCCGCGATGATCGACGCGGTCTATCTGCGGAACCAGAGGACGGCGCACGACGCGGCGCTGGCGCTGCACCAGGGCTATGCCGCCTCCGGCGACACGCCCGCGCTGAAGAAGGCGGCGAGTGAAATCGCGCCGGTGGTCAAGGAACATATCGCCCATCTGGCTGAGCTTCCGAAGCAATAAGGAATAATCGACATGGGAAAATTCGCGATCATCACCGGCGCATCGACCGGCATAGGCTTTGAACTGGCGCACCTGGCGGCGAAAGACGGCTATGACTTGCTCGTGGTGGCGGACGAGCCGCTGATCGACGCGTCGGCCGCCGACTTCCGCCAGCATGGCGGGCAGGTCCTGTCGGTAGAAGCCGACCTGTCCACCTTGCAGGGGGTCGACCGGCTGCTCGCGGCGACCGATGGCCGACAGGTCGACCTGCTCTGCGCCAATGCGGGCCGGGGCTTGGGCCATGGCTTCCTGGATCAGGATGTCGCCGACTGGCGCCGCGTCATCGACACCAACATCACCGGCACGCTCTATCTGTTGCAGAAGGTGCTGAAGCCGATGGTCGCGCGCGACGACGGCAAAGTGCTGATTACGGGCTCGATCGCCGGCTTCATCCCCGGCTCCTTCCAAGCCGTATATAACGGCACCAAGGCGTTCATCGACAGCTTCGCCGACGCGATCCGCAACGAGATCAAAGACAGCAAGGGCGTGACCGTGACCACGCTGATGCCCGGCCCCACTGAAACCGAATTTTTCGAGCGCGCCGACATGCTAGACACCAAGGTCGGCGAACAGGAGAAGGACGATCCCGCCAAGGTCGCGAAGGATGGCTGGGAAGCGCTGATGGACGGCAAGGCGCATATCGTGTCGGGCTGGAAGAACAAGTTGCAGGCCGCCGCCGCCCATGTCTCTCCCGCGTCCGTGCTCGCCGCCCAGCACCGAAACATGGCGGAACCCGGTTCGGGCGAGTCGTGAACGACAACGCAGGAGACGAGCGATGCAACCCGACGCCCCACCCCGCGTCCTGCTGGTCGAGGATGACGTAAGCACCGGACTCGTGCTGGCCGACATGCTGGAGGCGGCCGATTTCGCGGTCGACGGGCCGCATCGGACGGTGTCCGACGCGATGGCGGCGCTGGCGCAGGAGTTTCCCGATTTCGCGCTCCTCGACCTGCGCCTTGGCCGGCAGGATTCGCTCCTCGTGGCGGAGGATCTGGAGCGTTACGGCATCGACTTCGCCTTTTATTCAGGCGCGGAGCGGGAAGGGGCCGTGCCCCGGCATTTCGACCACTCCCTCTTCTTCCGCAAGCCGTTCGATCCCGCCGGGATGATCGAGGCCGTCCGTTCGGCCACGCGTCACTAGCCTAGGGCGGTCAGCCCGGCCCTGAACCGCGCCATCCGCTCCACGGCCTCGTCCAGCGTCGCGTCATCCTTGGTGAAGCAGAGCCGCACGACATGCCGGGGCGCGTCGCGCGCGAAGAAGGCCGACACGGGAATGGCGGCTACGCCTGCTTCCCGGACCAGCCGGTCGCAGAAGAGGCTGTCCTCCATGGGGATGCCGGACGCTACGAGGTCGATCGACAGGAACCATGTGGCGACGCCGGGCAGCAGCGCATAGCCAGCCGCCGACAGGCCGTCCGCGAGTCGATCGCGCGAGCGGGCATAGTCGGCGCGCATCGCCGCGAACCAGTCGAGGGGCTTGGGCAATCCCAGCGCCACCGCCCATTGCAGGTTCGGCGGCGTCGTGAAGGTCAGGAACTGATGCGCGCGCCCGATCAGCGCGGCCAGCCGGGGCGAGGCGCAGAGCCAGCCCACCTTCCAGCCGGTGAGCGAGAAAATCTTGCCGGCGGACCCGATCTTGACCGCGCGATCAGCCATGCCGGGACAGGAAAGCAGCGATCGGTGCGGCAGGCCGTCGAAGCGGATATGCTCCCACACCTCGTCGCAGACGGCGATCAGGTCATGTTTCAGGCAAATATCCGCCAGCATGAGCAGATCCGCCTCGCTCGCCACCGTGCCGGTGGGGTTGAGCGGATCATTGAGGATCAGAAAGCGCGTCCGCGCGGTGATCGCCGCCTCTATTCCCGCGCGAGACAGCCGCCAACGGGGCGGCTCCAGCGTCACCAGGCGGACATGGCCGCCGGCCCTTTCGACCAGCGGTCGATAGGCGTCATAGCTTGGCTGGAACAGCAGGACTTCGTCGCCCGGCTCGATCAGCGCGAACAGCGTGGCCGCCAGCGCCTCCGTCGCGCCGGACGTGACGATCACCTGCGCGCGCGTCAGATCCAGTCCTTGGTGCGCTCCATAATGCGCGGCGATCGCGTCGCGCAGTTCGGGCAGGCCGGCCATCGGCGGATATTGGTTCGATCGTTCGACCAGCGCGCGCGCCGCGGCCTCCACTATGTCGGGCGGGCCGCCCGTGTCGGGAAAGCCCTGCCCGAGATTGATGGCGCCATGGTCGCGCGCCAGGCCCGACATGGTTTCGAAGATGGTCGTGCCCAGCGCGTTGAAAACGGGATTCATGAGGTCCCATGGCGTAGCACGCCGCGCATCAAAGCCCCAGCCGCGCCCAAAATTCTTCCGGCGGCAGCCGCTTTGGCGACGATGCGGGCGGATCGGCGCGCGTCCAGGACGAATGGGGCACCGGGATGCGTTCCGCAGGGTTTGTTGAGGCCGGCTGTCTCTTGATCGTGGAATATCTCATCGGTTTCTCCTGTCATGGAGGAAACACGAAACCGGGCGTCGTCACCTTGGTAGCGTGCGCTTTAGCCGTTGATGACGCGGAGCAAGCTGACATCCTTCAAAAGCCGCGAGGCTGAAAAACCTGACAGGCCTTCTAGCGGTCCGGGCGCCGCCTGTCCTACAAGCTTTGATTGATCCTCGTTCAATTTTCCTTGGCCCATGCCTTGCGCCCGTTCCGGCTCATCGGACAAGCATGGCTGGAACCTGCCCCCGCCTCCCCGCATTCCACCTTTCATGACCGATCAACATCCGCCATGGCCCTCGCGCCTCTGGGTCATCCGCCACGGCCAGAGCGCGGGCAATGTCGCGCGCGACCACGCGCAGCAGGCCGCGCTCGACCGCATCGCCCTCGACGGTCGCGACGTCGACGTGCCGCTGAGCCCCTTGGGCGAGGAGCAGGCCCGCGCGCTCGGCCACTGGTTCAGCGACATGGAGGGGGACGAGCTGCCGGAGGTCATATTGTCCTCGCCCTATCGGCGCGCGATCCAGACGGCGCAGCTTTTCCGGGCGGCCGGCGGGGCCGCGCCCGATGAGCCCGTGTGCATCGACGAGCGGCTGCGGGAGAAGGAGTTCGGGATACTCGACGGCCTGACCACCAGCGGGATCGCCCGGCTGGAACCGCAGCAGGCGTCGTTCCGGCAGGCGTTGGGCAAATTCTATCATCGCCCGCCGGGCGGCGAGAGCTGGTGCGACGTCATCTTCCGGCTCCGCGCGTTGATGGACACGGTGTCGCTTCATTATGCCGGACAGCGAGTCGTCATATTCGCCCATCAGGTCGTGGTGCTATGTCTGCGCTATGTTATCGAAAATCTCGACGAGGACACGATCCTGGACATCGACCGGCAGGGGGACGTCGCCAATTGCTCGGTTACCGAATATCGTTTCGACCCCAACGCCGGTCGGCGCGGCGGCGGGCTGGTGCTTCGGCGCTATAACGCCACCGCTCCTGTCCGGGCGGAGGCGGTGCCCGTGACCGACGCCGCCGATCCGCCGGTCGCCGCCCGGGGATGAGCGGCGCGGTTCCGATCGATGCCGCCTGGCTGGCCGCCAACCCGCCACCCCGGCATCAGGAAGGCATCGACAAGAACGACCGTGGGCGCGTTCTGCTGATCGGCGGCGCGCGCTTCGTCCCCGGCGCGCTGCGGCTGACGGGGGAGGCGGCATTGCGCGCGGGCGCGGGGAAGGTGCAGATGGCGACCGTCGACAGCGTGGCCGCCGCGCTCGGCGTGCTGGTGCCGGAAGCCGCGATGATCGCCCTGCCGATGCGCGAAGATGGAGAAATCGCGTCGGCCGCCATCGCCGTGCTGAAAGCGCTCGGATCGCGCTGTGACCTGATGCTGGTCGGGCCCGGCATGAGCGCGACCGACGAAACCGAAGAACTGGTGCGCGGGCTGATCGCGCTGAAGCCCCCCGCCATGCTGCTGGACGCGGCTGCCATGACCTGCGCCGATATGGATGAACTGCGCGCCGCCTCGGGGTCCACCGCCTTCATCCTTACCCCCCATCATGGCGAGATGGCGACGCTGACCGGGGCGTCTTCGGCGGAGATCGCCGCTGCCCCCGACGCGGCGGCCAGCGACCTCGCGGCGCGCAGCGGGGCCACCGTCGCGCTCAAGGGCGCGGAGACCTGGATCGCCGCGCCCGATGGGAGCCTGCTCCATTTCACCGGCGGCTGCCCCGGCCTCGCCACCGGCGGTTCGGGAGACGTGCTGGCGGGCGTCATCGGCGGCCTGGTCGCGCGCGGGGCCGATCCGCTGGCGGCGGCCGCCTGGGGGGTGTGGGCCCATGGCCGGGCCGGCCAGCACTTGTCGGAGGCGGTCAGTCCCCTCGGCTTCCTCGCGCGCGAGTTGCTCCCCCATGTGCCGCGATTGCTCGACGGCGGAGGAGATGGAGGATGAGGGCGATGGCGCGCGCCTCAGCGCGAAGGCGCTCCGCTGGTCTCCTTGCGCCGTATATCGACCGCTGGCAACTGGTTGAGCCGATCGAGAAGGTCGGCGAACAGGTCGTCGTCCACGACAGGGAAATGCCGCGTGAACCCCTCGCCAAGCCGTCTCAAGTCCTCATCGGTCAGAAAGCCGATCGATACGATGCGGTCCGCCACTGTCCATCTCCTATTGGAAAGACCAACCCTCTCGGACCATGTTGGTGCCGGAGATTCCGCCTGCGATATGATATATTTGAGAGGCCCTGATCCCCGGCCCGGAGCCGTCCCCCTCGAAAGGAAACCACATGACCGACACCGTCCGCAACAATGAGGGAGAGAGCCGTTACGAGCTGGAGGTCGAGGGGGAAATCGCCATCGCCGCTTATGCCAGCCGGGACGGCGCGCTGGTCTTTACCCATACCGAAGTGCCCGATGCGCTGGAGGGCCAGGGCGTCGCCAGCCGGCTGGTCAAGGGCGCGCTCGACGATGTCCGCACGAACGGGCTGAAGGTCGTTCCCCTCTGCGCCTTCGTCGCCGCCTATTTCGAGCGGCATCCCGAGGAGCAGGACCTGCTTGCGCTCGATGCGCCGGGATAGGCGGCGAAGGTCCGAGCACGGGCCAGCGGAACAGGGGCCCGCAGACCGCCGCGCCTGACGGCCGGCACGTCATCCATTTAATCAGACATTTTCCGCGCCGGATGGACCGGCCGGCAAAGACTAGCTATGGGTCGCCACTTCCGTCACTCAGGAAAAGGTATGGCAATGAACAATAGTGATCTCGCAGACAGCGTCGCCGCGGCGCATGACATTTCCAAGGCCGACGCGCGCAAGATCGTCGACGGGCTGTTCACCGCGATCGCCGACGCCGCCGCCAAGGGCGAGGAAGTCTCGCTGAGCGGCTTCGGCAAGTTCAAGGTCAAGGAAAGCGCCGCCCGCGAAGGCCGCAATCCCGCGACCGGCGAAACGATCCAGATCGCCGCTTCCAAGAAGCTGGCCTTTACCTCGGCTAAGGCCGTCAAGGATCGGCTCAACGGCTGATCGCCAATGACCTTCGATGACTTGGCGTACCGCTATTTCGGCAGCAGGGACATGGACGCCTTGCCGCCGCAAGCGCTGGAGGTCGGCATCGAGCGGATGCGCGTCGATTTTGGTCTGGAAAAGGACCGGGGTCGACGCTTCGCTCTATGGTCGCTGCTGTTCCTGCTGGGCGCGGCGCCCGATCTGGACCTAGCCTTCAAGGACCCCGCCGACCACGAAGCGGCGCGCGACTTCATGGACCTGATGGACAAGGCCGATTGAAGCGGGCGATCGCGCCCCTTCACCCGCGCTCCGCCGGGGAGCCGGCGCGGCGACAGGCATGGGAGCCGGACGCGCCATGGCGCGGCTGATCCTGTTCAACAAACCCTATGGCATGCTCTGCCAGTTCACCGATGAAGGGTCCGGCCCGGCCCGTCCGACGCTGGCCGACGCCATCGACCTGCCCGGGATCTATCCCGCCGGGCGGCTCGACCTTGACAGCGAGGGGCTGTTGCTGCTGACCGACGATGGCCGCTTGCAGGCGCGGATCGCCGATCCCCGGTTCAAGATGCCCAAAACCTATCTGGCGCAGGTCGAAGGGGATATTGGCGAAGCGAGCCTGGACGCGCTGCGGCGCGGCGTCCGGCTGAAGGACGGCATGACTCGCCCGGCCGAGGCGGAGCGGATCGCCGATCCCGCGCTGTGGCCACGCGATCCCCCGGTCCGCTTTCGCAAGAGCGTGCCGGATTGCTGGATCAGGCTGACGATCCGGGAGGGACGCAACCGACAGGTGCGGCGGATGACGGCGGCGGTCGGCCATCCGACCCTGCGGCTGGTGCGCTGGCGCATCGGCGACTGGACGATCGACGGGCTGCAACCGGGCGAATGGCGGCAGGCGCCGTCCGGTCACGCGTCGGTTTCAAACGCCACGCTTCCCTGATTGACCAGAGCCACGACCAGCGCCATCGCCGGGTCGGACCCGGCCAGCCCCGGATCGAGCGCCACTTGATCCCGCGCGCAAAGCTCTTCCGCCAACGCGGCGCATTCCTCGACGCAGGTAAAGCTCTCCCCATCGGCGAACAGCCATAGCGAAGCGTCCGCCTGGCGGATGAAGGCGAAGCGGCTGGCGGCGTTGCGCAGCAGGGGCGCGCCTGCCTTGACCAGCGCCCGCACGGTTTCCACCTCGACCGGCGCATCGGGCTGCCAATCCATGTCGGGATATTTGCGCCGGCTGTTATACTGGCCGAACCAGCGCGCAAAGGCGTCGCGGTCGAGCAGCTTCTCGATCGTCATCGCATGGAGCCTGGCCAGCGCCGGGGCGGTGAGTTCGCCCGGATTGTCCTGCCGGGCGAGCGCCGGGTCCTCGTAGCGGTCGTCGTCGGCCATATGCTCGACCAGATGGTCGCACCATTGCTCGATCAGTTCGCTGCGGGCGGGCGCGCGAAAGCCGATCGAATAGGTCATGCAATCGTCGCCCATGGCGATGCCGTCATGCGCGACGCGCGGCGGCACGTAGAGAATGTCGCCCGGCTCCAATATCCATTCGTCGGTCGCCTCGAAATCGGTAAGCAGGCGCAGATCCTCGTGCGGCAGCAGGGGCGTGCGCGAATCGCAGGCGGGCCCCACCCGCCAGCGCCGCCGGCCCAGCCCCTGCACCAGAAACACGTCATACTGATCGAAATGCGGGCCCACGCCGCCGCCGTCGGTGGCGTAGCTGACCATGACATCGTCGATCCGCCAATTGGGTATGAAGCGGAAAGGATCGAGCAGCGCGGCGACGTCCGGCACATGATGGTCGACCGCCTGGACCAGCAGCGTCCACGGGCTTTGCCCCAGCCCCTCGAACCGCGATTCGGGGAAGGAGCCATGTTCGACCAGCCGGTCCCCCGCGCCTTCGCCGTCATGCAGGATCAGGCGCGATTCGACCGCCTCCTCGCAGGCGAGGCCCGCCAGTTCGTCGGGCTCCAGCGGATTGGTCCATTCCGCCCAGGGGTTTCTGATGAGCAGGGGGCGTTTCTGCCAATAGTCGCGCAGAAACAGGTCGATGTCGAAATGGGGGATGTGCATGGATACTCGCTGGGAAGGCCGGGCCGTCCCCAGCCATAGCGCCGCCCGGAGCCGACCGCCATTGCGGGCGGCGCGGAAAAGGTCGAAGGGGCTGCATCCGCCAGACAGCAGAGGATCGCTTCCCCATGACGCCCCGCGAACTGATCGACGTCGCCCGCATCCCCGGCGGCGATGAGCTGCGCCTCTACCGGCGCGGCGGCGACTATATGATCGTGCTCGACCGCAACGAGCTGATGAGCAGCCGGATGAGCGGTTCGGAAGAGGCGCTGGCGGTGATGAGCTGCGCGCGGATCGCGGGGCGGCGCGCGCCGCGCCTGCTGATCGGGGGCTATGGCATGGGCTTCACCCTGCGCGCAGCGCTGAAGCAGGTGGGCCCGGACGCTCGGGTGACGGTGGCCGAGCTGGTGCCGCAGATCATCGCCTGGGCGCGCGGGCCGATGGCGGAGCTGGCGGCGGGGTGCCTGGACGATCCGCGCGTCACGCTGGTCGAGGCGGATGTGGCGGCGCTGATCGCGGCGGGGAATGGCGCCTATGACGCGATATTGCTCGACGTGGACAATGGTCCGGACGGATTGGTCCGCGACGCCAATGACGCTCTTTATTCGATGCGCGGATTAGCGGCGGCGCGCGCGGCCCTGACGCCGGGCGGCGTGCTGGCGGTCTGGTCGGCGGGCTCCGACGCCGCCTTCACCCGGCGGTTGAAGGATGCGAGCTTCCTGGTCGAGGAAGTGGCGGTCAAGGCGCGGTCGAACGGCAAGGGCCCGCGCCATGTCATCTGGTTCGCGACCAAGCGCTAAAGCCCTATTTAGCCGCTAGCGCCTTTTCCACCAGCGGGGCGACATGGCCGACCATCACCTCCACGCCCTTTTCATTGGGATGAATGCCGTCGGGCAGTTGCAGCGCGCGCTGGCCCAGCACCCCGTCGAGCAGGAACGGATAGAGCGGCACACGATATTTTTTCGCCAGATCGGGGTAGATGGGATCAAAGGCGGCGGCGTAGTCCGCCCCCAGATTGGGCGCGGCGAGCATCCCGGTCAGCAGCGCGGGAATCCCGCGAGCCTTCAGCTCGGACAGGATGGCGTCCAGATTGCCGCGCATTTCCCTAGGGTCCAGGCCACGCAGCATATCGTTGCCGCCCAGGCTGATGACCACCAGGTCGGGCTTGCGCGGCAGGCCGTCCAGCGTGAAGGCCAGCCGTTGCAAGCCCGCCGCCGTGGTGTCGCCCGACACGCCCGCATTAACCACCCGCGCCTTCATGCCCCTGGCGGCCAGCGCGCGTTCAAGCGTCGGCGCGAAGCCCTTGTCCACGTCCAGATTATAGCCGGCGAACAGGCTGTCGCCGAAGGCCAGGACCAGCCGGGCGTCGGCGGACGGGGCTTGGGCCTGGGCCGGGGCTGCGATTGGGGCCGGCGCGGCATTGTCCGGAGCCGCCGCCGCCTGATTTTGCGCGCCCGGATCGGCGGAACAGGCCGCCGCCAGTTGGATTAGCGGCAGCAAGCCGCCATATGGGAGGAATCTGAGGCTCAAAGCTGGAGCGCCCTTTCTACATGGCCCTGTCGACCGATGCGTCCCCTATCGCGATTCGCGCGCGCAATGTCACCCTTTCGCTGGGCACCGCCGCCGCGCCGGTCGCGATATTGAAGGGCATCGACCTGGAGATCGGCGCGGGCGAGAGCGTCGCGCTGCTCGGCGCGTCGGGCTCGGGCAAATCCTCGCTGATGGCGGTGCTGTCCGGGCTGGAGCGGGCGAGCGGCGGCGCGGTCGAGGTGGCGGGGGTCGAGCTTGGCACGTTGGACGAGGATGCGCTGGCCAGGGCGCGGCGCGGGCGGATCGGCATCGTCCTGCAATCCTTTCACCTGCTGCCGACCATGACCGCGCTGGAGAATGTGGCGGTTCCGCTGGAACTGGCGGGCGCGCCCGACGCCTTCGACCGGGCGCGCGAGGAGCTGGCCGCGGTCGGCCTGGCGCACCGGATCGACCATTATCCCGCGCAGCTTTCGGGCGGGGAGCAGCAGCGCGTGGCCATCGCCCGCGCGGTCGCGCCCCGGCCGACCATCCTGTTCGCGGAC
Source organism: Sphingobium sp. (assembly GCA_033795485.1). Classification (GTDB taxonomy): domain Bacteria; phylum Pseudomonadota; class Alphaproteobacteria; order Sphingomonadales; family Sphingomonadaceae; genus Sphingobium. The sequence continues at coordinate 148,227 of JARYGO010000001.1, read as the reverse complement.
GAGCCGACCGGCAATCTGGACGCGGCGACCGGGGCGATGATCGTCGACCTGCTGTTCGCGCGGCGCGCGGCGGCGGGGGCGACTTTGCTGATCATCACCCATGACCCGGCGCTGGCCGAGCGATGCGAGCGCGTCATCGAAATGCGCGACGGCCGGATCGCCGCGTGAGGGCTCCGAGAGGGATGTCCGATGGGACGCTGGGCTGGGCGGCGAGCTGGCGGATCGCGCGGCGCGACCTGCATGCCGGGTTCCGGGGACTTCGCCTGCTGTTCCTGTGCCTGTTCCTGGGGGTGATGACGCTGGCGGCGATCGGCAGCCTGACCGCCGCGATCACCGACGAACTGGCGGCGCGCGGCCGCACGCTCCTGGGCGGCGATGTCGAGATCGCGATGATGCAGCGGGAGGCGAACGCGTTCGACAAATGGAATTTCGCGCAGTTTGGACAGCTTAGCGAAACTGTGCGGATGCAAGCGATGGCGCAGCGCGCCGGTGGCGCGCGAACGGGCGGACCGCCAGCCGTTCTGACCGAACTCAAGGGCGTCAACTCGGCCTATCCGCTCTACGGCGCGCTGACGCTGCAAGGCGGCGGCCGCTACGCGCCGCTGGCCCCCGACCGCATCCTGATCGGCGATGGGCTGGCCGAGCGGTTGCAGGTGAAGCCCGGCGACAGGCTGCGCTATGGCGGCGCGACCTTCACCATTAGCGGGCTGATCGCCGACGAGCCCGACCGGATCGGCGAAGGCTTCACCCTGGGGCCGGTGGCGATCGTGTCGATGGCGGGCCTGCGGCGCACCGGCCTGATCCAGCCCGGCAGCCTCTATACCGCCAAATATCGCGTGAAGCTGCCGCCGGGCGCCGACGCCAGGGCGCTGCGCGAGCGGCTGGACAAGGCTTATGCCGCGCAGGGCTGGACTTTCAAGGATCATGAGGGCGCGGCGCCAGGAGCGAGCCGCTTCTTCGAGCGGATGGGCCAGTTCCTCTCGCTGATCGGCCTTGCAGCACTGGTGATCGCGGGGATCGGGGTCAGCAACGGCGTAGCGTCCTACCTGGCCCTGAAGCGCGGCGGGATCGCGACGCTGAAGGTGCTGGGGGCGACGTCGCGCGACATCGCCCGCATCTACCTGATGCAGATCGGCGCGGTGGCGGCGCTCGCCGTCGCCATCGGACTGGTCGCGGGCGCGCTGCTGCCGCCCGCGCTGATCGCGCTGGCGGGCGACGTGCTTCCGGTCAGGCCCGGTTTTGCCATCCACCCGCTGCCACTGGCGACGAGCGCGGTTTACGGCCTGCTGATCGCCTTCCTCTTCACCCTGCCCCCGCTGTCGCGGGCGCGGACATTGCCGGTGGTGGCGATCCTGCGGTCGCTGGTCGATCCCAAGGTCCGGCTGGACCGGCGCAGCCTGGCCGCCATGGCGCTGGCCGGCGCGGCGCTGCTGGCGCTGGCGATCGGCACGGCGCGCGATCCGCTCTTTTCCGCCGCCGTGCTGGGCGCGGTGGCGGCGGTGCTGCTGTTGCTGCTGGGGCTGGGCTGGCTGGTGACCCTGGCCGCCCGGCGGATGCCCCGCCCGCGCCGCCCGCTGTGGCGGCTAGCGGTGGCGAACCTCCATCGCCCCGGCGCCCAGACCGCCGCGCTGGTCGTGGCGCTGGGCCTCGCGCTGACGCTGTTCGTGACGCTGGCCGGCATCCAGACCAGCCTGCGCAGCGAAATCGACCGGACGGTGCCGCAAAAAGCGCCGGATCAGTTCGTGCTCGACATCCCCTCCGCGCAGGAGGCCCGCTTTCGCGCGATCGTAGCGCGCGAAGCGAAGGGCGCGGTGCTGAACGTCGCGCCGGCATTGCGCGGGCGGATCGTCGCCTATGGCGGCACGAGGGTCGCGGACCTCAAGCAATTGCCTGAGGCCGCATGGTTCCTGCGCGGCGAGCGAGGCATCACCTACAGCGCGACCCTGCCCGAGGGCAGCGACCTGACGGCGGGGCGCTGGTGGCCCCGCGACTATCGCGGCCCGCCGCTGGTGTCGCTGGACGAAGAGGCAGCCAAGGTGCTGGACATCGGCGTCGGCGACAGCCTGACCGTCAGCCTGCTGGGCCGCGAGATGACCGCGCGGATCGCCAGCCTGCGCCGAGTCAACTGGGACACGATGGGCTTCAACTATGTGCTGGTCTTTTCGCCCAGCGCGGTCGCCGCCGCGCCGCACAGCCTAGCCGCGACCATCACCCTGCCCGAACCCGCATCGGCCGCGCGGCAGGGCGCGGTGACGCGCGCGCTGCTGGCCGCCTTTCCCGGCGTGTCAGTGGTGGCGGTGGGGGAGATCGTCGCGCAGGTCGGCGGCCTTCTGGACCAGATGGCGACGGCGATCGTCGCCGCGGCTTCCGTGGCGATCCTGGCGGGCATATCCGTGCTGGTGGGCGCGATCGCGGCCTCGCGACAGGCGCGCGCCTATGACAGCGTGATCCTGAAGACGCTGGGCGCGACGCGCTGGCAGATATTAGGGACCCAGGCGCTGGAATATGGCCTGCTGGCCGCGATGCTGGCGCTCGTCTCGCTGGCGCTGGGCGGCGTGGCGGCCTGGTTCGTGATCGTGCGGGTGTTCGAGTTCGGTTGGGCGCCGGACTGGGGCGTCGTGCTGGCGACGCTGGGCGGCGGCGCGCTGCTGACGCTGGGGATCGGGCTTGCCGGCTCTATTCCGCTGATGTCGGTGCGGCCGGCGCGGGCGCTTCGGGCGCTGTAGCCGGCCCGACGCCGCGCCGGGCGTCCGTCATGATGTCCCAGGCGGCGATGAACAAGGCGGCGATCACCGGGCCGATGACGAAGCCGTTGAAGCCGAACGCCTCTATCCCGCCCAGCGTGGAGATCAGCACGACATAGTCGGGCATCCGCGTATCGCGGCCGACCAGGATCGGGCGCAGGATATTGTCAACCATGCCGATCACCAGCACCCCGCACAGAACCAGGGCCACGCCCTGCCATATGGTGCCCGTGACGAACAGATAGATGGCGACCGGCACCCAGACGAGGCCGGTGCCGATCGCCGGGAGCAGCGAGAAGAAACCCATCATCACGCCCCACAGCAGCGCGCCGGGGATGCCGAGCAGGTAAAAAACGCCGCCGCCGATCAGCCCCTGGACGATGGCGACGACGATGCTGCCCTTGATCGTCGCGCGGATGACCGCGACGAACTTGGCCGCGAGCGCCATGCGCTGATGCTCGTGGAGCGGAACGGCGCGGGCGACCCGCAGCGTCAGCCTGTCGCCATCGCGCAGCAGGAAGAAGGTGAGGTAGAGCATGACGCCCAGCGCCACCAGAAAGCTGAACGCCCCCTGCCCGACCGAAAAGGCCTGCGCGGCGAGCGTGCGCACCCCGCTCGCCGCACCCGCGCCCAGCATCTCGCGCGCGGTCGCGAAATTGGTGAGGCCGAGGCGCCGGAGCCAACTCATCGCCCAGTTGGGCAAGATATCCTGAAAATCGCGGTAGAGGGCGGCGACATCCCATTCGCCCGACCTGATGCGCGCATAGACGGTCGTCGCCTCCTGCAACAGCGCCATGCCCAGGATGATGGCGGGCACGATCACGAGCGCGACGATGACAATCAGGGTGAGGGCGGCGGCGCTGTTGCGATGTCCGGGCAGCGCGCTAAGCAGCGCGCGGCTCATCGGCGCGAACAGGATGGCGGCGACCAGCGCCCAGAGGATCGCGCCGAAAAAGGGTTCGACCACCCAACCGAACGCCAGGGTGATGAGGATGACCAGCGCCAGGAAGCTCAGATCCTCGATCCGACTACGGTCTGTCCGGGGGGCAATCGGCGCTCGCATGGCCGCGCCCTTAGCATCATAAGGGCGAGGCGATAAGGGAGTCCATGTGGATGACGATATTGGGGGCGGTCCTGGCCGGGGGACGATCGCGGCGCTTTGGCGGCGACAAGGCGCTGGCCGAGATCGACGGCAAGCCGATGATCGCCCATATCATCGACGCGCTGGGGCCCCAAGTCGACGCGCTGGTGATGTGCGGGCGCGACTGGCCGGGGCTGGAGCGGATAGAGGATCGGCCGGAGGAGGGGCTGGGCCCGCTCGGCGGACTGAACGCGGCGCTCCATCATGCGCTGACGCGGGGCCATGCGGGGGTGCTGTGCGTGCCGGTGGACGTGCTGCCGCTGCCGGGGGATCTGGCGGTGCGGCTGGCGGGCGACGGCGCGGCGGTGTTCGCGCGGCAGCATGCGGTCGGCTATTGGCCCGCACGGCTCGCGCCGCTGCTGGACGATATGCTGGCTTCGGGCGAGCGGCGGATCGAGGCGCTGATCGCGGCGGCGGGCGCGCGGCGCGTCGAGGAGCGCTTTGCCATGCGCAACATCAACCGGCCCGAGGATCTGCTTTGGAGCGACGAACGATCAGATTGAATCGTTCGCTGCCGTGATTTCCGTATTCCGAGCCCTCGGCCGTTTCGGGCTAACATCGGAAAATGCCTCAGGGCCGAGTCTGCCCCGAGCCGCGCACCAGCCATTTATAGGTGGTCAGCCCCTCCAGCGCGACCGGGCCGCGAGCGTGAAGGCGGCCGGTGGAGATGCCGATTTCCGCGCCCAGCCCGAACTCGCCGCCGTCGGCGAACTGGGTCGAGGCGTTCCACATGACGATCGCGCTGTCGGCGGAATTGAGGAAATGCTCGGCGGTGGCGGCGTCCTGCGTGATGATCGCGTCGGTATGGTGGCTGCCATGGGCGGCGATATGGGCGAGCGCGTCGTCCACCCCGTTGACCATCCGCGCCGAGACGATCGCGTCCAGATATTCGGTGTCCCAATCCTCGTCGCTCGCCGCCGTCACGCGAGCGTCCATCGCCCGCACCGCTTCGTCGCCGCGCACCGCGCAACCCGCGTCGAGCAGCGCGGCCACCAGCGCCTGGGGCGCGGGATAGGCGCGGTCGATCAGCACCGTCTCGGTCGCGCCGCACACGCCGGTCCGGCGTAGCTTGGCGTTGACGACCAGCGCCGTCGCCATGGCGGGATCGGCGGCGCCGTCGACATAGCTGTGGTTGATGCCATCGAGATGGGCGAGCACGGGGACCCGCGCCTCCTCCTGCACGCGCGCGACCAGGCTCTTGCCGCCGCGCGGCACGATCATGTCGATGAACTGCGTGGCTTTCAGCAATGCGCCCACCGCCGCCCGATCGATCGTGGGAACAAGCTGCACCGCCTCCGCCGGCAGGCCGGCCGCGACAATGCCCTCCACCATCGCGGCGTGAATCGCGCGATTGCTCTCCCTGGCTTCGCTGCCGCCGCGCAAGATCACGGCGTTGCCGGCGCGCAGGCAGAGCGCGGCCGCGTCGGCCGTGACGTTGGGGCGACTTTCATAGATGATGCCGATGACGCCCAGCGGCACGCGCACGCGGCTCAATTTCAGGCCATTCGGGCGCTCGCTCTCCTCGATCACCTGGCCCAGGGGATTGTCGAGCCGCGCGACCTGCTCGACCCCGTCGGCTGTGGCGGCCACGCGGCCGGCGTCCAGCTTCAGCCGGTCGAGCATCGCGGGCGACAGGCCGTTGGCGGCGGCATTATCCATGTCGCGCATGTTGGCGGCCAGGATCGCCGGCGCCTGATCCCGCAGCGCCTGCGCGGCACGCAGCAGCGCGTCGGCCTTCTGTGCGTCGCTGGCGGCGGCGAGCAGCGCGGCGGCCTTGCGAGCATGAGCGCCCAGCGTGGCGATCAGCATCTCAGGGGTCTGGGTCAGGTCGTTCATGGCGCCTGCGGCTTAGCATGGACGCGGCAACGAAGCCATTGCCATTGCGCGCCCCTTCGTTAGGTTTCGGGCGATCGGCAGGGGAAAGACATGGCGGGGGAAATAGAGGCGGCCGGCGACGCGCTGACCGGCGGCCTGATCGGCGAAGCGGTGGAGCGGGAGACGCACGGAACCCGTGGCGCCGGGCCACGCGCGCAGGATGGCCATCATGGCCCCTGCCCTAATTGCGGCGCGGCGCTTTACACCCCCTATTGCGGACAATGCGGACAGGCGGCTCATCTGCATCGCAGCCTGCATTCGCTGGGCCATGACATATTGCACGGCGTCTTTCATTTCGAGGGGAAGATCTGGCGCACGCTGCCCGAACTGGCGTTGCGGCCGGGCCGGCTGACCGCGCGCTACCTGGCGGGGGAGCGGGCGAAGTTCGTATCGCCCATGGCGCTGTTCCTGTTCACCGTCTTCCTGATGTTCGCGGTGTTCGGCTTTACCGGCGGCGCGCTGCTGGAGCCGTCCGGCGGGGCGGGCGCGCCGGGCACGAAGATCGCGGCCGGCGACTGGCGCGCGGGCATCCGGGCCGAATATGCGGCCGCACAGCGGGAGGTCGACCGGCTCCAGGAGCAACTGGCGAAGCCGGGGCTGAGCGCCGCCGAACGGACCGCGCTGGAAAAGAAGCGCGACGATCATATCGACGAGCGCGACGGCATGGCGGCGATGGCGACGGGCGACTGGTCGAAGCTCGCCGAACTGGACAGCCGCACCCGCGCCCGCGCGGCCAGGGCGAACCCGCGCATGGCCGAGACGGGATCGGACAACGACATCCACAGCGGATGGGCCGGCTTCGACGCTTTCGCCAACAAGGGGCTGAAGAAGGCGCGGGAGAACCCGTCGCTGCTGCTCTACAAGCTCAAGACCAGCGGCTATAAATATAGCTGGCTGCTGATCCCGCTCAGCATTCCCTTCCTGTGGCTGCTCTTTTTCTGGCGGCGGGACGTGCATCTGTACGACCATGCGATCTTCGCAACCTATTCGATCAGCTTCATGATGGCGCTGACGATCACCCTGTCGATCATGGCGGCGCTGGGCGCGCCGGCGGCGGTCTGGGGGACGATCCTGCTGATCGTGCCGCCGCTGCACATGTACCGCCAGCTTCGCACCGGCTACGGCCCCTCGTCGCGAGCCATGACGCTCTTGCGCCTCATCTTCCTGATGATCTCGACGATCATCGTCCTGACCCTCTTCACCCTGATCCTGCTGGCGCTCGGGGTGCTGGGATAGACGCGGCTCCAAAGCCGGACCCGACGACCGGATCATGGGTCGCATATGATCCGGCCGCCAGGGGCAGGACCAGCCTGCCGTGCGGCCGGTTTAGACCCGCCGCGTCGAATGCGCATACCCCCGATGGGGTAAGCGCGATATTTCCGCGAGTTCAGCCGCTTATCAGGTTGACGACGCGCACAAGCTGGGATTCGCGGTTGCAGCCGGTCTTGTCATAGATGCTGCGCAACTGCGCCTTGAGCGTTTCGGCCGATACGCCGCGCGCGGCCGCGACGTCCCGGCGCGATGCGCCGCCCGCTATCCGCAAGACGATGTCCGCCTCCGCCCGGGTCAGGCGGAAGGCGCGCACCAGCGCCTGGCCATGACGGTCGGCCAGCGCCCCGACTCGCGCGGTGATGATGGCGCGCGGCGCGAAGGGCAGGGCCCAGGGGCGGCGCGGCAGCGGGAAAAGCTCGAGCATCATGGCTAGCCCATCCTCCTCATCGGGCATGGCGATCGGATCGGCGGGCAGGCCGCCCTCCGCCAACGCCGCGCGCAGGGCCCTGACGATCCGCCGCGTCTCGTCGGCCCTGCGGCTCGCTAGAAATCCGTCCTCCAGCACAAGACGGCTGGAGGAGAGCAGCTGCTCGGCGCGCGGCGTCATGCCGCCGACCCGGCCCGTCTCGTCGAGCAGCCAGCAGGCCTGGTCCATCGCGCCGAGCGTGTCGCTGAGCAAGGCGAAGCCCTGCTGCTCGATCGCGCGCTGCATCCGCACCGCCACCTGCGCCTGCGCCGCGAATCCGGCGAAGGCGGCTTGCTGCTCCCGCGTGCTGCGCCCCTCCCGCTCGCTCCGCAGAACGGCAAGGCCGATCATGCCATCCCCTTCGGCCAGCAGGCGGGCCTGGCAGCCATTGCCGATGTCGAGATCGGCGCACATGTCCAGATAGTCGTCGTCCCGCAAGGTGTCGCGAACCAGGTCGTAATGCGCCTCATGGCGGATCGGGGACGCGTCCCGCAGACGATCGGCCGCCATTCGGAAATTACGGTCGGGCGTGTTGAGCGTCATCGCGCCGCTGGACTGGAGCAGATCTTCATCGATGCCACTGACCCAGTTGAAGGCGGCGCCCGCCGGGCCGAAACCGATGAGCTGCCCATGGCTCGATCCCGTCGCCCGCGCCATATCGTCCAGCAGATCGCGCCATAGATGCGGCTCCAGCGCCGCGCCTAGAAAACGATCGCCCCAGCCCTGTTGCTCCATCGTCAGCGAACCCCGCTTCCCCTACGTCAGTCCTCGACAAAGCAATGGATCAAGTCAAACGACTTTGGCGCAACTTGATCCAGATTGAACGGATATGCCGGGGCTTCGACAGTTCTAGACCGCCTGGCCGGCCGCCCAGCCGCTGGCCCAGGCCCAGTGGAAATTATACCCGCCCAGCCAGCCGGTGACGTCCACCGCCTCGCCGATGACATAGAGCCCGGGAAGGTGGCGGGCCTCCATCGAGCGCTGCGACAGGCCATCGGTCGCGACGCCGCCCACGGTCACCTCGGCCTTGGCGAAGCCCTCCGTGCCGTTCGGGCGGAAGGACCAGACGGCCAGCCGCCTTGCGGCGTCGATCAGCGCCCGGTCGGGCAGATTGGCGAGTTCGCCGGAAAGGCCGATCCGCTCCGCCAGCGCGTCGGCGAGACGGGCGGGCAAGTGCGCGCCCAGCGCTGCCGCCAGGCTGATGCGCGGGCGGGCCCGCTTGGTCTCCACCAGCCAGGCTTCGTCCAGTAGCGGCAGCATGTCGATGGCGATCGGCTCCCCATGCCGCCAATAGGAGGAGATTTGCAGGATGGCCGGGCCGGACAGCCCCCGGTGCGTGAACAGCGCGGCCTCGCGAAAGGCCGCCTTGCCGCATCGCGCCTCCACCGATGCCGACACGCCCGACAGGGCGCGGAACAGCAGGTCGTCGCCGCCCAGCGTCAGGGGGACCAGCGCCGGGCGCGGCTCGACGACCTTGAGGCCGAACCGGCGCGCCAGGCCATAGGCGAAATCCGTCGCGCCCAGCTTGGGAATCGACGGCCCGCCGGTCGCGACCACCAGCGCGGGCGCGCTGCTGGTCCGGCCGCCATGACGCACGGTGAAGCGGCCGTCGGCATGGTCCAGGTCGGCGACCGGCGATCCGAAAGCGAAATCTACTCCGCCCTTCGCGCATTCGGCCATCAGCATGTCGACGATCTGCCGCGCCGGCCCGTCGCAGAAAAGCTGGCCCAGCGTCTTTTCGTGCCAGGCGATGCCATGGCGGTCGACCAGCGCGACGAAATCGGCGGGCCTATAGCGGCTGAGCACGGAGCGGGCGAAATGCGGATTGGCCGACAGATAGCGGTCGGGCGCGGCTTCGCTGTTGGTGAAGTTGCAGCGGCCGCCGCCTGAAATCAGGATCTTGGCGCCCGGCCCATCATTATGGTCGATGACCAGCACTCGCCGCCCGCGCTGCCCCGCCACGCCCGCGCAGAACAGGCCAGCCCCGCCCGCCCCCAGGATGATCGTGTCATAGCTTTCGGTCACGGCCTGAACCAAAGGCCGGCGATCATGCGGGAAGGATCACGCCGCCTGCGCCAACGCTTCGTCCTTGACCGCCCGGAAAAAACGGCATGGCGGGATGTTCAGCCATTCGATCCGCTCGTCCACCCGCCCGAACAGCGGGGCGATCAGGCGATGCACGAAGCGCGAATATTGGTAGATGAGGAATTGCCCGCCGGGGCGAAGGACCGCCTGGGTCTCCGCGCAAATCCCCTCTCCCACGCCCTTGGGCAGGGTGGAGAAGGGCAGGCCCGAAAGCACATAGTCGGCATGGTGATGGCCGGTTTCGGCGACCAGCCGGCGCACGTCGGCCGCCGATCCGTGAACGGCGCGCAGCCGCGGATCGGCTATCTCCGCACCCAGATAGGTGATGAAATCGCGATTGAGGTCGATCGCTAGCAAAGTGGCGTCCGCCGGCAGCCTATCAAGGATCGAGTGAGTGAAGGTGCCGACGCCCGGTCCATATTCGACGAACAGGCGGACATGAGCCCAATCGACTTCGTCCAAGATCGCGTCGACCATCATCGGCGAGGACGGGATCACCGATCCTATCATGCCGGGATGCTTGACGAACTGGCGAAAGAACATCGCCCAACCGTTCATGAACCGGCGGCCCCGCTGGATGGGGGAGAGGGGTTTACGCTGATCTTTCAAGAATATGGAGGCCATCAAGTCCCGCCTGCTAATGTCGTTGCCGGGGTGGCAAAAATGCCGCCGGGTTGCAAGCTGTAACACCCCGGCAGCGCGCTGGTTCAATCAGCGGCGTCAATCCCCGCCCGCCTTGGGAGAATCCGGCCGGGACCGCAGCATTCCCGGCGCGACGAAGCCGATGGGATCGACCTGCATCGCGCTCTGCTTCAGCTTCGCGCGAATCTCCTCATATTCGCGCTCCATCTCCGGCGTCACCGACGCGCGCGTCTCCTCGAGCGCATCGTTGAAATGGCGCATTGCGACCGCCTCCACCTTCAGCGACTGGCGCAGCGCGAACAGGCCGGCGCGGCGGACCAGATCCTCAAGGTCCGCGCCCGTGAAGCGTTCGGTCCGCTCGGCCAGTCGGTCGAGATCGACATCGTCGGCCAGCGGCATCTTCGCCGTATGGATGCCCAATATGCGCCGCCGCCCGGCTTCGTCGGGAACGGAAACATAGATGAGCTCATCGAACCGGCCCGGCCGCAGCAGCGCCGGGTCGATCAGCGTCGGGCGGTTGGTCGCTCCGATCACCACAACCGATTGGAGTTCCTCCAGCCCGTCCATTTCGGCGAGGATGGTGTTGACCACCCGCTCCGTCACCGCCGGCTCGCCAAGGCCGCCCCCACGCACGGGCACCAGGCTGTCCAGTTCGTCGATGAAGATGACCGTCGGGGCCACCTGCCGCGCGCGGGCGAACAGTCGAGCGATCTGCTGCTCGCTTTCGCCATACCATTTGGACAGCAGGTCGCTCGACTTTGTGGCGATGAAATTGGCCTGCGCCTCGCGCGCCACCGCCTTCGCCAGCAGCGTCTTGCCGGTGCCGGGCGGGCCATAGAGCAGGAAGCCCTTGGCTGGGCGGATGCCGAGCCGCCGGAAGGCGTCCGGGTCCTTGAGCGGCAGCTCCACCCCTTCCTTCAGCTTCATCTGCGCTTCGTCGAGCCCGCCAATGTCGGCCCAGCCGATGTTGGGCGCCTGGACCATCACCTCGCGCATCGCCGAAGGCTGGACCCGCTTGATCGCCGCCAGGAAATCCTCGCGCGTGACCGACAGTTCGTCCAGCACCTCGGGCGGGATCGTCCCTTCCTCCAGATTGAGGCGGGGCATGACGCGGCGCACCGCCTCGATCGCCGCCTCCCGGGTCAGGGCGGCGAGGTCGGCGCCGACGAAGCCATAGGTGGTGCGCGCCAGTTCGGCGAGGTCCACCTTGTCGCCGAGCGGCATGCCGCGCGTATGGATGCCCAATATCTCGCGCCGCCCGCGCTCGTCGGGAACGCCAACGATGATCTCCCGGTCGAAGCGGCCGGGGCGGCGAAGCGCCTCGTCGATCGCCTCCGGGCGGTTGGTGGCGGCGATGACGACCAGATTGGTGCGCGGCTCCAGCCCGTCCATCAGGGTGAGCAGTTGAGCGACGAGCCGCTTTTCGGTCTCGCCGGTCACTTGCCCGCGCTTGGGCGCGATCGAATCGATCTCGTCGATGAACAGGATGGACGGCGCGGACTTGGCCGCCGCCTCGAAAATCTCGCGGAGTTGCTTTTCCGACTCGCCATAGGCCGATCCCATGATCTCCGGCCCGTTTATCAGGAAGAACTCGGCGTCGGATTCGTTGGCGACGGCGCGCGCCAGCCGCGTCTTACCCGTGCCCGGCGGCCCGTGCAGCAGCACGCCGCGGGGCGGATCGACGCCCAGGCGCTGGAACAGTTCGGGATAGCGCAGCGGCAATTCGACCATTTCGCGCAGCTGGTCGATCGTCTCAGCCATGCCGCCGACATCGTCATAGGTGACATCGGCGCGGCGCGATTCACGCGGCTCCTCATATTCCGACCGCAACTCGACCTCGGTATCGGCGTCTATATGGACGACGCCTTTTGGCAGGGTCGACACGACGACCAGCCTTATTTCCTGCAAGGCGTAAGCGGGCGCCGCCAGCATCCGCTGCAAATGGGGCGGCATGTCGCCCGGCGGCACCTGCTGTTGCCCGGCGGTCGCGACGACATCGCCGGCGGCGAGCGGACGCTGGAAGAAGACGCGCTTGAGCGCTTCGGGGTTGCCCTGGAGGCGCAGATTATTCTGGGCGGGCGCGAACACGACGCGCTGCGCGACGCGCGGCTCCACCTTGCGGATCTGCACGAAGTCGCCAGAGCCGACCCCGGCATTGGCGCGCTGAAGCCCGTCGAGGCGCAGCACGTCCAGCCCCTCATCCTCCTTGTAGGGGCGCACGACCCGCGCGGGGGTGTTGCGCTTGCCCTGGATCTCCACGACGTCGCCCTCGGCGAAGCCCAGTTCGGCCATGACCGCCAGCGGCAAGCGCGCGAGGCCCCGCCCCGCGTCCTCGGGACGAGCGTTCGCGACTTGAATCTTCCGTCCGCTGCTTTCCTGATCGGCCATGCCTGGTCCCTCCTGCTCCGTCGCCACAGCAGATAGGAAACGTCGCGGGGCAGCGAAAGTCCCCCGGGCCTGTCGGCGCGGGACAAAAAAAGGGCCGACCCGAAAGCCGACCCTGAAAAGTTTTAGGAGAGGATGCCTGAAAGGCCCGTCCTATGTGCGCCGCGCGCGGCTTTGCCGCAAGTGCGAAAAGATACGCCCGGTTGCAAAAATTGCATCTTGCCATTTCGGCCTTTTTCCTGCTCATTACTGTTGGGATGCTGAAATAGTCCCGCGTGAATGCGGATAAGGATAAATGACGCATTGCAGCGGGCGGCGCTTCGGATATTGAGCGGCTATGCGTAGATTACCGCCTTTGACGGCCCTGGAGGCTTTTGTGCAGGTCGCGCGCCTGGGCTCGGTCAAGGCTGCGGCCGAGGAACTGGCCCTGTCGACGCCCGCGCTCAGCCGACGCGTTCAGGCGCTGGAACGCTTCATCGGCCGACCGCTGTTCGACCGCAAGCATCAGGCGCTGGAAATCAATGCCGACGGCCAGCGTCTGCTCGATGAAATGGCGCCGGCGCTGGACGCGATGAGCCTGGCGCTAGAGAATATCCAGAGCGGCGGCAACCAGCTCCGCCTGCGGCTGGCGGTGATGCCGCTGTTCGCGACCCAGCGCCTGTTTCCGCATCTGGGCACGTTGCGGCAACTGCACCCGCATCTGCACATCGACATCGAGACCACGCCCTATGCGGTGGCTCGCCTGGGCGAGGGGCTGGACGCGGCGATCGTGCTGGCGAAGGATATCGACCCCGCCCTCTATGCCCATGAGCTGGATCATGAGGAAATCTACCTGATCGGCCGCACGGGGCTAAGCGAAGGCCCGGAAGCGCTCAGCGATCCGCAGGACCTCAGCCGCCATACGGTGCTGCTCCATCGCGACATGGCGCTGGCCTTCGACGCGTGGAAGGAGGCGGCGGGCCTGCCCGACCTGCAACCCGCCGCGATCGACAATTATGATTCGGGCCAGCTCATGCTGGAGGCGGCCGCCCAGGGGTTGGGCATCGCGGTGATGCACGCCAGCCATTTCACCCAGTCGGGCGACCCGCGGCTCGCGCGCCTGTTCCCGACCAGGGTCGACAGCCCCTATCGCTATTTCTTCGTCTGCCGCCCGCGCGCCTTGCAGACGCGGGCGGTGCGCCTGTTCCGCGACTGGCTGGTGACGGCGGATATCTGACCGGAACGCTAGGGAAAACGGGCGCCGCGACAAAATCTTTCGCTCGCCCTTAACCTAGTCCCGGACCGTCCGTATTGATGGGCATGACAGCCATATCCTCACCCGCCGCGAACACGCAACAAGGACTGACCGAGCGCCTTAGCCGTTGGGCGCGGGGCTTTTCGGGTAGGTCCGAGGACAATGATGACGACGCTTCGGTCGAGATGCCCTCCCGCGCCGTTAATTCGGTGACGAACCGGGAGATTAATCGCCGCCGAAAGCTTTATGAGGATATCGGCGCCTTCCTGTTCGCCCATGACCTGGACCTCACGCCGCTCAATTTCGGCGTGGCGCTCGATTATCTGACCGGCGCCGACATCGGCGTGGAAAAGGCGATCCGGGCGGTGCTGATGGAGCGCGGCAAGATCAGCAACGGCTGGATCGAAACGATGACGGCGGCCAGGCGCGCCGACGACGTGACACCCGAATCGCTGGCGACCATGCTCGACAAGGTGGAGGAGAATCTGTCGCACTTCACCGGGCTGGTGAAGGAATCGCGGGATTCCGCCAAAAATTATGGCGCGGCCCTCCAGGAACAGGCCAAGGATCTGGCCTCGGCCGAGGATAGCGAGCCGGTGCTCGCCCGCCTCGTCGCGCTGACCCGGTCGATGGTCAAAAAGACCCGGCAGGTCGAATCGCAGCTTCGCGAGAACCAGAAGCAGACCCATGCCCTGAAATCCAGCCTCGAAAGCGCGCGGCGCGCGGCCGAGCATGACCATCTGACCGGCCTGCCCAACCGCCGCGCCTTCGAGGCATCGCTGCGTCAAGAGGTCCTGCTGGCGCGGCAGAATGACGAGCAGCTAAGCGTCGCCTTTTGCGACATCGACCATTTCAAGCAGGTCAACGACACGCACGGCCATGATACGGGCGACCGGGTACTGAAGTTCGTCGCCGGCCTGCTGACCAAGATTTCCAACGATCGCTGCCATGTCGCCCGGCATGGGGGCGAGGAGTTCGTCATGCTGTTCCGCGGCAAGTCCGCCGCCGAGACTTGCGAGCTGGTGGACGAGGTGCGCGAGGATCTCGCCACCCGCAGCCTGGTCAACCGGTCGAGCGGTGAGCGGATGGAGCGAGTGAGCTTTTCCGCCGGCGTCGCCAACGTGCTGGGCTATGAAGATCCCCGCGCCGCGCTGAAGGCCGCCGACCGGGCGCTATATCTGGCCAAGGAACATGGCCGCAACCGCGTCTATATGGCGGCCGAGACCGACTGAATACCGTCAGGGGAGACGGCGGGCGGTGACGATCCGCACCGGCCGGGCAAGCATCTGGCCCTTCATCACGCCCTCTCCTTTGGTCGGCGATTTGGGCATGGCCAGGATAGCGCGGACAATGTCCATACCCTCGACCACATGGGCGAAGACGGCAAAGCCCTGATTGTCGCCGGCGGCCTGCGGGTTCGCGTCCATCGCCGGCATGGCGCCCAGCACGACGAAGAAATCGCCATTGGCGGTGCCCGGCGCGTAGCGGGCCATCGACAGCGCACCCTCATCATGGGCAAGGCCGGTCTGGCTGGTCGGCTCATGCGCGATCGGCGGCAATATGCGCTTGGGATCATTCTGCGCGCCGCCCTGGACGAAGCCATAGTCGGCGCTGCCGACGCCGCGATAGAAGCTCGTCCCGTCGAACCGCTTCTGATCGACATAGCGCAGGAAGTTGCGCGCCGTCACCGGCGCCTTGCCGACATGAACGGCGACCACGATCCGCCCCGCATCGGTGTCGAGCGCGACGCGCACATCAGCCGCAGCCGGGGGCGGCGGCGCGGGCGGCTGCGCCGATAACGGCGCGGCGGACAGCCAGAGCGCTGACAGGCAGGCGGCGGCGAGCAGCAGAAGGGCACGGATCATGGTGCCATCCTTAAGCTGCTCGCGAGCGGCTGTCAGCCCTCCAGCTGGCGCTGGAGCGCGCGGATATCGGCGTCGATGTCGGGATTGGTCCGGCGCAGATCTTCGATCGTGCGGACCGCGTGGATCACCGTGCTATGGTCGCGCCCGCCGAATATCCGGCCGATTTCGGGCAGCGAGCGGGGCGTCATCTTCTTGGCGAGATACATGGCCACCTGGCGGGGCCGGGCGACGGCGCGGGCGCGGCGCTTGGAGCGCATTTCAGACGGGTCGATCCGGTAATGGGCGGCGCAGGCCTTCTGAATCTCGTCCACGGTGATGCGCCGGGCATTGGCGCGCACCGCGTCGGCCAGCATCGCCTGGGCGAATTCCAGGTCGATCTGGCGGCCGGTGAGCTGGCCATAGGCGATCAGCTTGTTGAAGGCCCCTTCCAGCTCGCGGATGTTCGACCGGATCGCGCCGGCGAGGAAGTCGATGACCACGTCGGGCACCGGGGGATCGCCGGCGACGGCCCGCTTGGCCTCCAATATCGCGAGGCGCAGGTCGAGCGCGGCGGGCTGGATGTCGGCGACCAGCCCGCCGGCGAGGCGAGAGAGGATGCGCGGGTCGATGCCGTCCAGCATCTGCGGCGGGCGATCTGCGGTGACGGCGATCCGCGCGCCGCTGTCGATCAGGTCGTTGATCGTGTGGAGAAACTCCTCCTGCGTCGATCCCTTGCCCGCGATGAACTGGATGTCGTCGATCAGCAGCAGCCGGGCGGCGCGCAGCCGCGCCTTGAACGCCATCGTCTCATTGGCCCGCATCGCGTTCACGAACTCCATCATGAAACGCTCGGCCGACATGTAAAGCACCGGCGCGGCGGGCGAATGGCCGGAGAAGGCGGCGGCGATCGCGTGCAGCAAGTGGGTCTTGCCCTGCCCCGTGCCGCCATGGATGAACAGCGGCGAAAAGCGCGGAGCCGCCTCGCCCGCGAGTCCCTGCGCGGCCGAAAAGGCCAGGCGGTTGCTCTCGCCGGTCACGAACTGGTCGAAATGATGGCGCGGCAGGAAATTGGACGCATTGGGAGCAGGCAAAGCCCTGGCGGGCGCGGCTTCTGTCGCCAGCTCCAGCACGCGCGGACCCGTGGCATGGGGGGCGCGAACCAGCCGCACCTCGCGCACCGCGACCCCGGCGCCGCGCCAGGCCATGCGCAGCCGGTCGCCGAACTGGCCGGATACGAAATTGGCGGTGAAATCAGACGCGAAGCACAGGTCGAGCGTCTGCGAATCGGGGCAATAGTCGCCGAGCCGGGCGGGCTTCAGCCACTGGTCGAACATCCGCGAGCCGACGTCGCGGCGCAGGCCGGCACGGATATCCGCCCAGGCGGCATCCAGCGTCGCGCGATCCCGCGCCGCCGGGCGATCCTGTTCCAAGGCAAAATTTCCGTCCTTCGTCATTCGCCGCGCCATCCCCACCCTGCCGGGCCGAAGCCCATCTCGCACATCACAACGGAGCCCCTGCGGAAAAGCGACGCCTTTCCACATCCGCTGCATGATCGAACTAGTAATGGCCGCCAGGACAGTGATTCGAGCGGCGGCCGGACGATTGGAATAGACGCGCCCGATGGCGGGTATCAAGGGCGCTGCTGGTCAAAAATCTGAAATAAAGCCGTTGACTCGCCAAGACCTTGGAAAACCAATGATATTGGATTTTCCATTTATTTACAATTGGTTATTTACTTAGGATAAAAGCAATCATGCTCGAATCGCGGGGAAAGCTGGACTCCCGCGCCTGTGACGCATTTGCGTCGGACATGTGAAAAGGCCCGCCCGGCGAATGCCGGACGGGCCTTGTCCTGTCTCGATGCGGCGGGTTCAGCCGAGCGCGCTGACGGCCTTGGTCAGCCGGCCGAACTTGCGGGCGGCGGTATTCTTGTGCAGCACGCCGCGAGCGACGCCACGGGCCAGCTCGGGCTGGACGCTCTGCAGCGCGGTCGTGGCGGCGGCCTTATCGCCGGCGGCCAGGGCGTTTTCCACCTTCTTCACCAGGGTACGGATGCGGCTGACGCGCGCGCCATTGACGGCGGCGCGACGCTCGTTGCGGCGGATGCGCTTCTTGGCTTGCGGCGTATTGGCCATTCTAGTCCTCGGTCCAAAAATCTTGGGTAAAGACCCGCCCGGCGACGCCAGACGGCTCAATGAAGGTGCGGCCCTTACAGAGGATCGGGCGGCGCGTCAACCGATTGCGGGTCCTAGCGCTGGCAGGCCGGGCAATGGAAGGTAGAGCGTCCGCCCTCCGTGCGCCGCGCGATCATGCCGCCGCAGCGGCATTGTTCGCCTTCGCGGCCATAGACGCGCCATTGTTTGGAGAAATAGCCGAGTTCGCCATCGGGTCTCGCATAATCGCGCAGGGTCGACCCGCCGGCAGCGATCGCCTGGACCAGCACGTCGCGAATCGCCTGGACCAGCAGCACGAGTCGCTTAGGCCCGATCCTGCCCGCCGCGCGCGCAGGCGCGATGCCCGCCATGTTCAGCGCCTCGCACACATAGATATTGCCGAGGCCCGCGACGATTCGCTGGTCGAGCAGCGCGGCCTTGATCGAGGCGCCCTTGCCCTTCACCGCCCGGGCCAGATAGGCGGCGTCGAAATCGGGGCCGAGCGGCTCGGGCCCCATGCGCGTAAAAGGCGCATGGTCTCCTAGAGCTTCGCTGCGCACCAGGTCGAGCGATCCGAAGCGGCGCGGATCGTTGAGCGCCAGCACCCGCCCCGCGTCGGTCTCCAGCAGCAGATGGTCGTGCGCGCCCAGTTCCGCCGGGTCGATCCTCCAGCGGCCAGACATGCCCAGGTGAAAGATCAGCGTGTCGCCCCGATCGGTGTCGACCAGCCCATATTTGGCGCGGCGCGACAGGCCGGTCACGCGCGCGCCGGTCAGCCGCTGGCGCAGGTCGACGGGAATCCGGAAGCGCAGGTCCGCGCGGCGCGGCTCGACGCGAGTGAGCACCGCGCCCTCGAGCACATGGCGCAGGCCAGCGACGGTGGTTTCGACTTCGGGAAGTTCCGGCATGTGGTTGCTCTAGGTGATGGAAGCGACGATTCCCAGCTTCATGGCTGGAACAGGCCTCAAACTCGTTCTAGAGCGTCTGGCATGAGCGAAACTGCATCCTTCGGCTATCGCGACGTCGATGCCGACCAGAAGGCGGCCATGGTCCGCAGCGTCTTTTCCAATGTCGCGGGCAAATATGACCTGATGAACGACGCCATGTCGGCGGGCGCGCACCGGCTGTGGAAGGACCAGTTCGTCGCCAGGGCGAAGCCGCGCCGGGGCGAGACGATATTGGACATGGCGGGCGGCACCGGCGACATCGCCTTTCGCCTGCACCGGCACGGCGCGGACGTGACGGTCGCGGACATCAACCCGGAAATGCTGGCCGTCGGCATAGAGCGCGCCACGCGCAAAGGGATCGAGGGGCTGGTCTGGTCGGAACAGAATGCCGAAGAACTGACCTTCGCCGATCGCCGCTTCGACGCCTATACGATCGCCTTCGGCATCCGCAACGTCACCCATATCGACCAGGCGCTGGCCGAGGCGTGCCGGGTGCTGAAATATGGCGGCCGCTTCTTCTGCCTGGAATTTTCCACCACCACCTGGCCGGGCTTCGCCGAGATATATGACGCCTATTCGCACCGGCTGGTGCCCAAGATCGGCAGGCTGCTGGCCAATGACGAGGACAGCTATCGCTATCTGATCGAATCGATCCGCCGCTTTCCCGACATGCCGTCGTTCGAGGAGATGATCCGCAAGGCGGGGTTCGCCAACACGAAGGTCGAGCCGATCCTGGGCGGGCTGGTCGCGATCCACAGCGGCTGGAAGATTTGAGGATGCGCCTCCACGGATCCCCTCCCGCCGGGGAGCGGGATCGTTGACGTCGCACGTCACTCATGTCTGGCGGCTGCTCAAATGGGGCCGCATTCTGGCGCGGCACGGGGCGCTGCGCGGGATCGAGCGCGATCCCATGACGCCCGCGCCCGTGCGGCGGCTCGCCCGGCTGGCGCGCCTGGGCGCGCGCGTGCCCCGCGAGCCGCGCTATGCCGACGCCTTCCAGGCGATCGGCCCGGCGGCGATCAAGCTCGGCCAGACGCTGGCGACCCGGCCCGACTTGGTGGGCGAGGCGGCGGCGAACGACCTGCTGCGCTTGCAGGACGCGCTGCCGCCCGTGCCGTTCGCGACGATCCGGACGGAGATCGAGCAGAGTTTCGGACGGCCGCTGGAGGACCTTTACGCCCGCTTCGACGAGACGCCGGTCGGGGCCGCCTCGATCGCGCAGGTGCATCGCGCGACGACCAGCGACGGACGGGACGTCGCCGTCAAGGTGATCCGCCCCGGCGTCATCGACCGCTTCCACCGCGACATCCAGACATATGAATGGGCGGCCGCGCATCTGGAGATGCTGGGCGGGGAGGTCGCGCGCCTGCGCCCCCGGCTGGTCATCGCCAACCTCAGGCGCTGGACCGCGCGCGAGCTGGACTTGCGGCGCGAGGCGGCGTCGGCGTCGGAACTGGCCGAGGCGATGGTGGCCGAGCCGGGCTATGTGATCCCGGCGATCGACTGGGACCGCACGTCGGGCCGGGTGATGACGATGCAGTGGATCAACGGCGTCAAGATCGCCGATCGCGCCGCGCTGGTCGCGGCCGGCCACGACCTGCCCGCCATCGCCGCGCGGCTGGTCAACGCCTTTCTGCGGCAGGCGATCGCCGAGGGCTTCTTCCATGCCGACATGCATCAGGGCAATTTGTTCGTGACGCCGGACGGCGAGATCGCCGCCATCGACTTCGGCATCATGGGGCGGATCGACCGGCGCGCGCGCATGTGGCTGGCGGAGATACTCTACGGCCTCATCACCGGCAATTACCGCCGCGTCGCGGAAATCCATTTCGAGGCGCAATATGTGCCCGCCCATCATGACGTGGCCGAATTCGCGACCGCGCTGCGCGCCGTGGGCGAGCCGATGCGCGGCAAGCCGGCCAAGGAATTGTCGGTCGGGGGGATGCTAGACGGCCTGTTCGCCATCACCCGCGACTTCGACATGCAGACCCAGCCGCACCTGCTGCTGCTCCAGAAGACGATGGTGATGGTCGAGGGGGTCGCCACCGCGCTCGACCCCCAGATCAACATGTGGGAGACGAGCGGCCCCTATGTGAAGGAATGGCTCCGTACCGAGCTTGGCCCGGAGGCAAGGGCCGCCGATACGCTGGTACAGAACTGGCGCACGCTCCAGCGGCTGCCCGACCTCGTCCGGCGGATCGAGGACGCCTTTCCCGAGAGGGGCGGCGCGCCGCCCCCGCCGCCGCTAAGCGAAGTCCGGCTGATCCGCGTGGGCGGCGGGTGGCGCTACGCGCTGGTGGCGGCGGTCGCCGCGGTGGCTGGAGCCGGCCTGATGGCGCTGCTAGGATAGGGCATGACACGGCGCATCCTCCTCATCGTCTCCGGCGGCATCGCGGCCTATAAGGCGCTGGAGCTTGTGCGGCTGCTGAAGCGCAGGGGGATCGCCGTGCGCGCGGTGCTGACGCAAAGCGCGCGGCAATTCGTGACGCCGCTGTCGCTGGGCGTACTGACCGAGGATCATGTCTTCGGCGACCTGTTCGACCTCAAGGAAGAACGAGAGATCGGCCATATCCAGCTTTCCCGGCAGGCTGACCTGATCGTCGTCGCGCCCGCGACCGCCAATATCCTGGCGAAGATGGCGAACGGCATCGCCGACGACCTGGCCACCACCATATTGCTCGCGACCGACAAGCCGGTGCTGGCCGTTCCCGCGATGAACGTGCGGATGTGGCATCATCGGGCGACGCAACGCAATCTGGAGCGGCTGCACGCCGACAGCATCCACATCATGGAACCCGACAAGGGCGACATGGCCTGCGGCGAATATGGCCGGGGGCGGCTGCCCGAACCCGATACCATCGCGACGGAGATCGAACGGCTGCTGGCCGCCCCGCTCCGGCCCGACCCGCTGGCCGGCCAGCCGGATTTCGCGCCGGCCGACGAAGCAGCGGCAGAGGGGCCGCTGGCGGGCAGGCATGTCCTGGTGACCGCCGGGCCGACGCATGAGCCGATCGACCCGGTGCGCTACATCGCCAACCGATCCTCGGGCAAGCAGGGCTTCGCCATCGCCCGCGCAGCGGCGGCGGCGGGCGCGCGGGTGACGCTGGTCGCCGGACCCGTCGCGCTGCCGACGCCGCCGGGCGTGGACCGGATCGACGTCCAGACCGCGCGCGAGATGCTGGCGGCGGTCGAGAAGGCGCTGCCCGCCGACATCGCCATCATGGTCGCCGCCGTCGCCGACTGGCGCGTGGCGGAAAGCGCCAGGCAGAAGATCAAGAAGAGCGGTGGCGACGGCGGCCCCCCCCCGCTGGAACTGGTCGAAAATCCCGACATCCTCGCCACGCTGGGCCGCCATGCGCGCCGCCCGGCCCTGCTGATCGGTTTCGCCGCCGAGACGCAGGACATCGTCGAACATGCCCAGGCCAAGCTGGCCCGCAAGGGCGCCGACTGGATCGTCGCCAACGATGTGTCGGGCCCGCCCGGCGCCAGCGTGATGGGCGGCGACGCCAATGCCGTGCGGATCGTCACGGCGGCGGGGATCGAGCGCTGGGACGCCCTGCCCAAGGATGCGGTCGCCGACCGCCTGATCGAGAAAGCCGCCGATGCCCTCTCCGCTCGCCCCCATTGAGATCAAGCTCCAGCGCCTGCCCCATGGGCAAGGGCTGCCCCTGCCCGCCTACGCCACCGCCCATGCGGCCGGGATGGACGTGGTGTCGGCCGAGGATGTGACGCTGCCGCCCGGTGGACGCCATGCCGTCGCCACGGGATTCGCCATTGCGATCCCGGAGGGCTATGAGGTGCAGGTGCGGCCCCGGTCGGGGCTGGCGCTGAAGCACGGGATCAGCCTGCCCAACACGCCGGGCACGATCGACGCCGACTATCGCGGCGAGGTGAAGGTGATCCTGGTCAATCTGGGCGACGCGCCATTCGTCATTGCGCGCGGCGACCGGATCGCGCAGCTTGTGGCCGCGCCGGTTCAGGTCGCGCGCTTCGCCGAGGTCGCGGAACTGGACGGCACGGCGCGCGGCGCGGGCGGATTCGGATCGACGGGAGTATGACGCCATGACCCTGCTGCTTTCCCTGATGCTCGCTGCCGCGACGCCGCTGCCCACGCCCGTGCCCGCGATGCCGACCGACCTGTCGAGCGTGCCGGTGCTGGAAGGCTGGCTTGGCCGCCGGATCTCGCCGCGCTGGTCGGAGGAGGTGCATGAGGCATATCGCAAGGGCGGATGCAGCGGCGCGCGGCCCTATGAAGGGTCGAACCTGCTGGAACTGGACATATTGTTTCTGCTGTCGGGGGACGGCAAGCTGCTGAAGCTCGCGCCCGTCAACGTCCGCTGCCCCAGTGTCGAATCCTATGTCAGCAAGCGGATCATGGGCACGCTTAGAAACTCCTATCCCAAGACCGGCGACGCCGGTCCGACCTGGTATCGCTCGCAGGTCCGCTTCCTGTGGTCCGACGCGCCGTGACGGGCGGCAAGACCCCATGCTGACCGACGCGCAGCTTGAGCGCTATGCCCGGCATATCGTCCTCAAGGAAATCGGCGGCGCGGGGCAGGCGCGGTTGCTGTCCGCCGACGTCGTGGTGATCGGCGCAGGCGGGATC
This sequence comes from Sphingobium sp., assembly GCA_033795485.1. Taxonomy (GTDB): domain Bacteria; phylum Pseudomonadota; class Alphaproteobacteria; order Sphingomonadales; family Sphingomonadaceae; genus Sphingobium. The sequence continues at coordinate 124,833 of JARYGO010000001.1, read as the reverse complement.
GGCAGCCCCGCGATCCTCTATCTGGCGGCGGCGGGGGTGGGGACGATCCGGGTCGTCGACGACGACAGGGTGGCTCTGTCCAACCTCCAGCGGCAGATATTGTTCGGGGTCGAGGATGTCGGCGCGCCGAAGGCGGAGGCGGCGATGGCGGCCGTCGCGCGCATCAACCCGGACGTGAAGCTGATCCCGATCAACGAGCGAATCGACGCCGGCAACGCCGCGCTGATGCTGCGCGAGGCGGACGTGGTGCTCGACGGATGCGATAATTTCGACACGCGCCTGGCCGTGGCCGACGCGGCGCGGGCCTTGCGCATCCCGCTGGTGTCGGCGGCGGTCGGTCCGTTCGAGGGGCAACTGGCCGTCTATCGGGGGTGGGAGGCGGACAAGCCCTGCTATCGCTGCCTGGTGGGCGACCCCGAGGACGCGCCGGAGCGCAATTGCGCGGAGACGGGCGTTCTGGGTGTGCTGACCGGCGCGATGGGCAGCCTGGCCGCGCTGGAGGCGATCCGCGCGCTGGTGCCGTTCGGGACCGACATGGCGGGCAAGCTGCTGATCGCCGATCTGCTGTCGATGCGTTTCCGCACGGTGAACGTCCCCAAGGATCCGGCCTGTCCACTCTGCGCGGCGGAATTGTGCGCGCCTTGAGACTCGTGCTGACCACGCCTGACGCCGAGCGGTTTCGCGGCGCGCTGACCCTGGCGGCCGCGCAGGCGGCGCTGGGCGGCGAGGCCGCGCTGTTCCTTCAGCTCGATGCCGTGGCGATGCTGCGCCCGCCGATCGCCGGCCCACGCGACGCCGCGCATGCCGACGCGGGATTGCCGACGCTCTCCACCCTGCTGACCGAGGCGATCGCGCTCGGCGTGCGGGTGACGGCCTGCCAGAGCGGCATGGCGCTCGGCGACATCGGCGTCGACGATCTGCCCGAGGGCGTGGAGGTCGGCGGGCCGTTGCAGTTTCTGGCCGATGGCGGCGAAGGCCCCGTGGTTCTGGGATAGCGGCCGCAGGAGCACGGCGATCTCCCTCCGGGCGCGCCCATCGGCATCGAAACGGCTTGATCGAGGGGTTCGCCAGCGACTAGGGCGTCAGGCGCTCCTTTTTGAGGCGGCAATCGGCCGGCAAGGGCCCTGCTTTCCCGCGGAATGACGATGGTGGAACGACTAAGATGACAGAGATCAGCGCATTCAAGGCCGGCCTGCTGGCCGATATCGACGCCGCCGACACGCCCGAGGCGGTCGAGGCGCTGCGCGTCGGCGCGCTGGGCAAGAATGGCGTCGTCACCGCCCTGCTCAAGACGCTGGGCGCCATGTCTCCCGAGGAGCGGCTGGAACAGGGCCCGCCGATCCAAGAGCTGCGCGAAGCGGTGACGGCTGCGATCGCCGCGCGCAAGGCGGCGCTGGAGCAGGCGGCGCTGGACGCGCGCCTCGCCGCCGAGCGGATCGACATGACCCTGCCCGCCGATATGGGACCGATGGGTAGCGTCCATCCGGTCAGCCAGGTGATGGACGAACTGGCCGAGATTTTCGCCGACCTTGGCTTTTCCGTCGCGACCGGGCCGGAGATAGAGGACGACTGGCATAATTTCACCGCGCTCAACATTCCCGAGACGCATCCGGCGCGCGCGATGCACGACACCTTCTACTTCCCCGACGAGGCGGACGGCAGGAAGATGCTGCTGCGCACCCATACCTCGCCCGTGCAGATCCGCACGATGATGACGGAAAAGCCGCCGATCAGGATTATCGCGCCGGGCCGCGTCTATCGATCGGACAGCGACGCGACTCACACGCCGATGTTCCACCAGATCGAGGGGCTGGTGATCGACAAGGGCATCACGCTCGGCCATCTCAAATGGACGCTGGAGACTTTCCTCAAGGCCTTTTTCGAGCGTGACGACATCGTCCTGCGCCTGCGCCCGAGCTATTTCCCCTTCACCGAGCCTTCTGTCGAGGTCGATGTCGGCTATACGCTGGCGAACGGGCAGCGCGTCATCGGCGGCGACGGCGACGCGCCCGACGGGGGCTGGCTGGAGGTGCTGGGCAGCGGCATGGTCCATCGCCGGGTGATCGCCGCCTGCGGGCTCGACCCCGACGAGTGGCAGGGCTTCGCCTTCGGCACCGGGGTGGATCGCCTCGCCATGCTCAAATATGGGATGAACGACTTGCGCGCTTTCTTCGACGGCGACTTGCGCTGGCTGCGCCATTACGGTTTCTCGGCGCTCGACGTGCCCACTCTTTCCGGAGGCGTGGGCGCATGAAGTTCACCCTTTCCTGGCTGAAGTCGCATCTGGACACCGATGCCGACCTGCCGACGATCCTCAAAAGCCTGACCGACATCGGGCTGGAAGTAGAGAGCGTTGAAAACCCGGCCGAGAAACTGGGCGCGTTCCGCATCGCCCGCGTGCTGTACGCCGCGCCGCATCCGCAGGCCGACAAGTTGCAGGTGCTGAGCGTCGACGCCGGCGAGGGGCCGCTCCAGGTCGTGTGCGGCGCGCCGAACGCGCGCGCGGGGCTGGTCGGCGTGTTCGGCAGCCCCGGCGCGGTCGTGCCCGCCAACGCCATGGTGCTGAAGGTCGCGGCCATTCGCGGCGTGGAATCCAACGGCATGATGTGCAGCTACCGCGAGCTGGAGCTGGGCGAGGATCATGACGGCATCATCGAACTGCCCGAGGATGCGCCGGTAGGCCAGGTCTATGCCGACTGGGCGGGGCTCGACGACCCGGTCATCGACGTCAGCGTCACGCCGAACCGGCAGGATTGCATGGGCGTGCGCGGCATAGCCCGCGATCTGGCGGCGGCGGGCCTGGGCTCGATGAACGCGATCATCGTGCCGACCATCTATGGCGAGGGCCCGGCCCCAGACGTGCGGACCGAGGATGAAGAGGGCTGCCCCGCCTTCTATGCCCGGGCGGTGCGCGGCGTCGTCAACGGCGCCTCCCCGGAATGGATGAGCAAGCGGCTGAAAGCTATCGGCCAGAAGCCGATCAGCACGCTGGTAGACATCACCAACTATATCATGATCGACCTTGGGCGGCCGCTGCATGTCTATGACATGGCGCGCCTAGACGGCGGGTTGGTCGCGCGCAGGGCCAGGCCCGGCGAGCAGGTGCTGGCGCTGAACGGCAAAACTTATACGCTCGACGAGTCGATGACGGTGATCGCCGACGACAGCGCGGTCCACGATATCGGCGGCATCATGGGCGGCGAACATTCGGGCGCGCAAGCGACGACGACCGACGTGCTGATCGAATGCGCCTATTTCACGCCGGAGCGGATCGCCGCCACCGGGCAGAAGCTCAACCTGTCGTCGGATGCGCGCGGCCGGTTCGAGCGCGGGGTCGATCCCGCCTTTCTGGACGACGGCCTTTCGATCGCGACCTTCCTGGTGACGCATCTTTGCGGCGGGACGCCCAGCGCGGCGACGCGCGCGGGCACCCCGCCCGCCGCCCAGCGCACGGTCGCCTATGATCCGGCGCTGTGCGATGCGCTCGCGGGCGTCTGGGTCGGCGAGGATGAGCAAAAGGCGATATTGGAGCGGCTGGGCTTCGTCGTTGAACGCGGCGAGGTCGGCGTCGACTATCAGGACGGCGTGCCCGTTCATGTCCCGGCGCTGTGGACCGTGACCGTGCCGAGCTGGCGCCGCGACGTGGACGGCGCGCCCGACTTGGTCGAGGAAGTGGTTCGGATGGTGGGGCTGGACAAGGTGCCCTCCACCCCTCTGCCCCGCGCGCCCGGCGTCGCCCGGCCCACCGCTACCCCTGAGCAGATGATAGAGCGGCGCGTGCGGCGCACGGCGGCGGCGCGCGGCTTCAGCGAAGCGATCAACTGGTCGTTCCTGTCGGAAAAGGAAGCCGCCAGCGTGGGCGGCGGCGAATGGACGCTGGCCAATCCGATCTCGGAGGATCTGAAGGTCATGCGGCCCTCGCTGCTGCCCGGCCTGCTCTCCGCGACCCGGCGCAACATGGATCGCGGCGCGTCGTCGGTGCGGCTGTTCGAGCTGGGGCGGCGCTATTTCCGCACGGGCGAGCGGGCGACGGCCGGCTTCGTGCTAGCAGGGGAAAAGGCGCCGCGCGGCTGGCAAAGCGGCAAGGCCCAAGCCTTCACCGCCCATGACGCCAAGGCCGAATTGCTGGCGCTGCTGGCGGCGGCCGGCGCGCCGGTCGCCAACCTCCAGAGCTTCGGCGAGGCGTCGGCCGCCTATCATCCAGGCCAGTCGGGCACGCTACGGCTGGGACCGAAGGTGGTGCTGGCCGAATATGGCGTGCTGCATCCCGGCCTCGCCAAGCAATTCGGCCTCGCCGGAACGGTCGCCGTCGCCGAAATCTTCCTGGACGCCATTCCCGCCAAGCGCAGGACGGGCTTCATGCGCGCGCCCTATGCGCCGCCCGCGCTCCAGGCGGTGAAGCGCGACTTCGCCTTCGTCGTGCCGCAGGCGGTGGAAGCGGACGCGCTGGTCCGCGCCATTCGCGGCGCGGACAAGAAAGCGATCGTCGAGGCGCGGCTGTTCGACGTCTTCGTAGGGCCCGGCGTGGACGAGGGCATGAAGAGCCTGGCGGTCGAGGTCACGCTGCAACCGGGCGAGAAGAGCTTTTCCCAGGAAGAGCTGGACGCGATCAGCGCGGCGGTGGTGAAGGCGGCCGGGAAGCTGGGCGGCACGCTCAGGGGATAGAAGGGCTAGGCGAGGCCAGCCTCTATCCCGTGATCTTGCATCCCTTCGCCGTCGCCAGCCCGCGCAGGAAGCCGCGACGAGCGATGCCGGTACTGATCGCCGCCTCCAGCCGCCGCTGGGCGGGCGCGGCGCCCGTCACTTCGCGCACCAGTCCCCGGAAGGGGATCAGCGAATTGATGACCGTGCGCCCACCAGCCTCGATGATCTTGCCGGTGCGGCTCTCGTTATTGCCGGTCCCGTTGCCGAAATCCGGTCCGAGCGCCGCCGTCAGTTCAGCCATGGCGGCGTTCAGCCCCTTGCAGGTCCGGCTGGGCGGCATGGCATAGGGCGCTTCGGTCGCCTGCTTCAGGATCGACGGGATTTCGGTCTTGGCGATGCCGGCGTCACGCGCGGGCTGGCTGGCGATCCGGCCCGCCTTGTCCAGCGTCTGGTCGCGCGGTCTTTCCTGCCGCTGTTCGGCTGGCCGTTCCTGGCTGCTTCTCTCCTGGTCGCTCCTGTCCTGGCCGTCGCCATTTCCGGCTATCGCCGTGCCGGTCAGTAGCAGCGACAGCATGGCGGCTCTTATTAGCATAGATGAATCTCCCTGCCCGCCCAACCAGCCAAGGCACCCTCTGGTTCCACCGTCGAAACGACCGCCCGATGGGGCGAGACAGCCGGCAGCGGCGGCGCTATGCACGGCGGCGCGAAGGGAGCAATGCGGTGGCACAGGACTTCATCACCATTGGCTCGGACGAGTTGAGCGCGGCGATCAATCCGCTGGGGGCGGAACTCTGGTCGTTGACCGATGCGGCGGGCCGCGAACTGATGACCGACGCCGATCCGCGCTGGTGGGTCGGCCACGCACCCTTGCTCTTTCCCTTCGTCGGCCGCTCGCGTGGCGACGTCTATCGACTGGACGGGCGGGATTACGCCATGCCGCAGCACGGCTTCGCCCGCCGCCTGCCCTTCGCTGTAATGGAGCGCGATACCGCTTGCGTCACCTTGCGGCTGGAGGCCGATGACCAGACTCGCGCGGCCTATCCGTTTGACTTCCGGCTGGACATGGCGTTCGCGCTGGAGGAAGCGACGCTGCGGATGACCGCGACCGTGGGCAATCGGGGCGAGGCTGTCATGCCCTTCAGCTTCGGCTATCATCCCGCCTTCGCCTGGCCGCTGCCCTTCGGCGGCGCGATCGAGGATCACCGCATCGTCTTCGAGAAGCCGGAGCCCGCCGCCATCCGCAAGGTCGGCGACGAGCCGGGCCTGATCGCGCGCGAGTCCTTTGCCTCGCCCGTCGATGGCGACTCGCTCGTCCCCACCCATGCGCTGTTCGAAGGGGACGCGCTGATCTGGGACGATCTCGCCAGCCGCAGCCTCCACTGGGGGGTGCCCGGCCGGCCGCGCCTGAAGATCGACTTTCCCGATACGCCCTGGCTCGGCCTCTGGCAGAAGCCGGGCGCGCATTATCTGTGCGTCGAGCCCTGGGCGGGGATGGCCGATCCGGTCGGCTTTGACGGCGACCTGTGGGACAAGCCGGGCATCATGGCGCTGCTGCCGGGGGACGCGCGATCCTTCCGCATGGACGTGACGCTGACGGACCAGGAAGCTGGCTGACGCGCTGACCGAACATAGGGGCCGCCCCGCTGGCGCCGCGCGCAAAAAGGCTTATATGCGCGCGGCATGACCATTCCATCCCGCCGCACCTTCGCGATCATTTCCCACCCTGACGCGGGCAAGACCACGCTGACCGAAAAGCTGCTGCTGGAGGGTGGCGCGATCCATCTGGCCGGCGAGGTCAAGGCGCGCGGCGCGAACCGGCGCGCCCGGTCGGATTGGATGAAGATCGAGCAGCAGCGTGGCATTTCCGTCACCTCCTCGGTCATGACCTTCGAGCGCAACGGCATCACCTTCAACCTGCTCGACACGCCGGGGCATGAGGATTTCAGCGAGGACACCTATCGCACGCTGACCGCCGTCGACAGCGCGGTGATGGTGATCGACGCGGCCAAGGGCATAGAGCCGCAGACGCGCAAATTGTTCGAGGTCTGCCGCCTGCGCAACGTCCCCATCATCACCTTCGTCAACAAGGTAGACCGCGAGGGGCGCGACGCCTTCGACTTGCTGGACGAGGTCGCCGACGCGCTCGCGCTCGACGTCTGCCCGATGAGCTGGCCGGTCGGCATGGGCGGCCAGTTCGAGGGGATCTACGACTTCGCCACCAACCGCCTGCGCCAGCCCAGCGGACCCAGCAAGATGTTCGAGGGGAGCGAGGCGCAGGTCACGGGACTGGACGACCCGAAGCTGGACGCACTGCTCTCCGCCGATGGCTTAGCGAAACTGCGCGAAGACGCGGAACTGGCCCAGGGCGGCTATGCCAGCTTCGATCTGGGGGCCTATCGCCATGGCGACCTGACGCCGGTCTATTTCGGATCGGCGCTGAAGCTGTTCGGCGTCACCGAACTGATCGACGCGCTGGCCGACCATGCGCCGCCGCCACGCGCCCAGCCGGCCGAGCCTGCGCCGGTCGCGCCGGACGACAGCGAGGTGACCGGCTTCATCTTCAAAGTGCAGGCCAATATGGACCCGCAGCATCGCGACCGCATCGCCTTCATGCGGCTATGTTCGGGCAAGTTCAGGCGCGGCATGAAGCTGACGCCGTCGGGCAGCGGCAAGCCGCTCGCCGTCCACTCGCCGATCCTCTTCTTCGCGCAGGACCGCGAGTTGGCGGACGAGGCCTTTCCCGGCGACATCATCGGCATCCCCAATCATGGCGCGCTGCGCGTGGGCGACACGCTGAGCGAGAAGCCGGGCCTGCGCTTCACCGGCCTGCCCAATTTCGCGCCGGAAATCTTGCGCCGGGTGCAGCTCAAGGACCCGACCAAGACCAAGCAGTTGCGCAAGGCGCTGGACGACCTCAGCGAAGAGGGCGTCATCCAGGTCTTCTATCCGGAGATCGGCAGCCAGTGGATCGTCGGCGTGGTCGGCCAGTTGCAGCTCGAAGTGCTGATCTCCCGGCTGGAGGCCGAATATAAGGTCGCGGCGGGTCTGGAAGCCTCGCCCTTCGACACGGCCCGCTGGATCGGCGGGGACGAAGCGGCGGTCAGGGAGTTCGTGTCGTTCAACGGCGGCAACATGGCCAGGGACCGCGACGGCAATCTGGTCTTCATGGCCAGGAGCGCGTGGGACATCGGCTATCAGCAGGAACGCCATCCCAAGGTCAGCTTCAGCGCGACGCGGGAACGCTGAACCGCCGCTCCGGTGAGCCGATCACCTGCGCAGCAGGAAAACCGCATGTTCGGCGAACAGATTGGCGTTCGCATGGGTGGTTTCCCGGTCGCCCTTGAGGAACCATTGGCCGTCGATCGACCAGCCCCGCTCCTTCACCAGCGCGCGGAAATCGTCGACCGTCACATGATGGATGTTCAGCGTGTCATACCATGTGTCGGGCAATAGCCGTGTCACCGGCATCCGCCCGCCCCACAGCAGCGAGATGCGCCCGCGCCAGTGCGCGAAATTGGGGAAGCTGACGAACGCCTGCCGACCGATGCGCAATAGTTCCTCGACCACCAGATCGGGTCGCCGCGTCGTCTGGAGCGTCTGGCTGAGGATCGCATAGTCGAAGCTGGCGTCGGGATAATAGCCAAGGTCGGCGTCCGCGTCCCCCTGCACCACCGACAGGCCGCGCCCTACCGCGGCCGCGACATTGGCGCCGTCTATCTCCAGCCCGCGCGCATCGACCTGCTTGGCGTCGCGCAGCGCCACCATCAGCGCGCCGTCGCCGCAGCCCACGTCCAGCACCCGCGCGCCCGGCCGCACGGTGCGGGCGATCAGCGCCAGGTCGGGGCGCAGAGGCCCGGCGGGCGCGGCCCCGGCGCTCATGGCCGTTCCCGCGAGGCATCGGGATCGACGCGCTGCATGATCGTGTCGGTGATCCGTGCCCACCCATGCGCTTCGTAGAGCGTGTGCGCGTCGCGGGTGTTGAGGTTCCAGCGGCGCAGGCTCTGCAATTCGGGATGCGCGTCGAAATAGCGCAGCATGGCCGACGCGATCCCCCGCCCCTGATGGTCCTCCAGCACATAGACGTCCGCCAGATGCGCGAAGGTCGCATGGTCGGTGACGACGCGGGCGAAGGCGACCTGCGCGCCGTCTTTGTAGACGCCGATGCAATGCGATCCGGCGATCGCCTTTTCGACCAGCGCCAGGCCGATGCCGGGGCACCAGTAGCTGCGCGTCAGATAGGCATGGATCGCGCGGGGTTGCAGCCGCGCCGGATCGTCCGACAGCTCATAGCCCGCCGCGAGCATCAGGCCCGTCCCCCGCGCAGGAAGCCGTCGACCACGCGGTTGAGTTCAGGGCATTCCAGCAGGAAGGCGTCGTGGCCGAAGGGGCTCGACAGTTCGACGAAGCTCGCCTGCGCGCCCGAGGCGTTGAGCGCATGGACGATCGCGCGCGACTCGGCGGTCGGATAGAGCCAGTCGGTATCGAAGCTGACCAGGCAAAAACGCGCCCGGCTGGCCGTGAAGGCGCGGGCCAGGCTGCCGCCATGATCCTCGGCTATGTCATAATAGTCCATCGCGCGGGTGATATAGAGATAGGAGTTGGCGTCGAACCGCTCGACGAAGCTCAACCCCTGGTGGCGCAGATAGGATTCCACCTGGAAGTCAGCGTCGAAGCCGAAGGTCTTCGCGCCGTTCGGCTGATCGGGCCGCCCCTGCAACCGGCGCCCGAATTTCTCCGTCAAGCCCGCTTCGGACAGATAGGTGATGTGCGCGGCCATGCGCGCGACGGCGAGGCCGGCGCTGGGCACCTGTCCATCGGCATAATAATCCCCGCCCCGCCAATTGGGATCGGCCATGATCGCTTGCCGCCCGACCTCGTGAAAGGCGATATTCTGGGCGCTGTGCCGCGCGGTCGAGGCGATGACGACGCAGGATTCGACGCGATCGGGAAAGATCGTCGGCCAGGTCAGCGCCTGCATCCCCCCCATCGACCCGCCGATCACCGCCCGCAGCCGCTCTATGCCCAGATGGTCGAGCAGCATCGCCTGCGCCCGCACCATGTCGGCGATGGTGATGACCGGAAAGCGCATCGCCTGGGGATCGCCGGTGACGGCATCGGGGCTCGCCGGGCCGCTCGACCCCATGCAGCTTCCGATGACGTTGGAGCAGATGATGAAATATTGGGTCGGATCGACCGGCTTCCCCGGCCCCACCAGCCGCCACCACCAGCCGGGCTTTCCGGTCACCGGATGGTCGGACGCGACATATTGATCGCCGGTCAGCGCATGGCAGATAAGGATGACGTTCGACCGATCGGCATTAAGCGCGCCGTAGGTCTCATAGGCAATGTCGAGCGGACCCAGCGCGCCACCGCCGTCCAGCCGCAGCGGCCCGGTCAGGCGCACCTGCCGGCGGAGGCCGAAGCGATTATCGTCGGGCACGGGGGCGCTCAGCATGGTGGAGCGGCGCTAGGGCTGGCGGCCGGGGCTGTCAATCGGGACCGGCGATTGGGACTGGCGATCGGGCGCCTGGCTAGCGGCTTTGCGTTTCCGCCCGATGCCGCTAAAGCCCCAGCCCATGACGCACCCTGTTCCCAAAGACTGGATCATGGGCATTTCGCCCTATGTCCCCGGCAAGGCGGCGACCGACGACGGCCGCCCGCTGATAAAGCTTTCCGCCAATGAAAATCCGCTGGGCACCAGCCCCGCCGCGCGCGCCGCGCTGATGGCGGCGACGGCCGACCTCGCCACCTATCCCGATCCGGGCGCGACGCTGCTGCGCGAGGCGATCGCGCGCGAATATGGGCTGGACCCGGCGCGGGTCATCTACGGCACCGGCTCGGACGAATTGCTGCATCTGGCCGCGAGCGCCTATGCCGGGCCGGGGGACGAGATACTCTATGTCCGCTTCGGCTTTTCAGTCTACGACATCGCCGCGCGGCGCGTCGGCGCGATCCCGGTAGTGGCGCCCGACGCCGACTATGCGACCGATGTCGACGCTTTGCTCGCCTGCGTGACCGAGCGGACGAAGCTCGTCTTCCTCGCCAATCCTAACAATCCCACCGGCACCATGACCCCGCGCGCGGAGATCGCGCGGCTGCATGCCGGGCTGCGCCCCGACATCCTGTTCGTGCTCGACCAGGCCTATGCCGAATATCTGGAGGCCGGGGAGGAGGATGGCGGCATGGAACTGGCGAAGAACGCCGCCAATGTATTCGTCACCCGCACCTTTTCCAAGATTTACGGCCTCGCCGCCGAGCGGATCGGCTGGGGCTATGGCAGCGAGGCGGTCATCGACGCGCTGCACCGCATCCGCGCGCCCTTCAACGTCACCACGGCCGGCCAAGCGGCGGCGGCGGCCGCGATCGCCGACCATGGCTGGGTGGAGGAGAGCCGCGCGCACAACAGCCGCTGGCGCGCCTGGCTGGCGGACGAGATCGCGGCCTTGAGCAACCACGGCCTGCGCGCCGTGCCCAGCAAATGCAATTTCCTGCTGATCCTCTTCGACGGCGCGCTGACCGCGGAGGCGGCGATGAAGGGATTGTGGGAGGAAGGCTTCGCCACCCGCTGGCTTCCGGGCCAGGGCCTGCCGAACGGGCTGCGCATCACCATCGGCACGGAAAGCCAGATGCGCGCGATCGCCGCGAAGCTGCGCGCCATGGCCGGGGCCGCCTGACGATGCTGCCCTTCGCCCGCGTCACGATCATCGGCCTGGGGCTCATCGGATCGTCGCTGGCGCGCGCCATCCGCGCCGACATGCCGACCGTGCGCGTGACCGGCCATGACGCCGACCCGGCGGTCAGGGAGGTCGCGCGGGCGATCGACCTGTGCGACGACGTCACCGACACGGCGGGCGCGGCGGTGACCGACGCCGACATCGTCATCCTGTGCGTGCCGGTCAGGGCGATGGCGGCGGCGGCGGCCGACATCGCCGCCGATCTGCCGGCCGACTGCATCGTCAGCGATGTGGGATCGTGCAAGGCCGACGTGCTGGCGACGCTGCGCGAGGCGCTGCCGGGCCAGCCGGTCGTCCCCGCCCATCCGGTCGCCGGGACCGAGAATAGCGGGCCGGAGGCGGGCTTCGCCACGCTGTTCAAGGGCCGCTGGTGCATCGTCACCCCGCCCGCCGACGCCGATGCCGCCGCCGTCGAGCGGGTGTCGGAACTATGGCGCCGCGTCGGCGCGCAGGTCGAGACGATGGACGCCGCCCATCACGACCTGGTGCTGGCCGTCACCAGCCACCTGCCGCATCTGATCGCCTATACGATCGTGGGCACCGCCAGCGACCTGGAGGATGTGACCCGGTCGGAGGTCATCAAATATTCGGCCGGTGGCTTTCGCGACTTCACTCGCATCGCCGCGTCGGACCCGACCATGTGGCGCGACGTGTTCCTGGCGAACAAGGACGCGGTGCTGGAGATGCTCCAGCGCTTCTCGGAGGATCTGTCGGCGCTCCAGCGGGCGATCCGCTGGAATGACGGCGACGCGCTGTTCAACCTCTTCACCCGCACCCGCGCGGTGCGCCGCTCCATCATCGAGGAGGGGCAGGACGATCCCGCCCCGGACTTCGGGCGGAGCCACAGCTAGGACCTATACAGTTCAGCGGTTCAGCGCGTTGATCGCGGCATGCACCCGTGCCTCGGCCTCGCGTCGGTCCAGGCCCGGCGGCAGGACCTCGCCCACCTTGTAGGTGATCGTGCCGCTGCGCTTCAAAAACTTGCCGCGCGGCGACACTCGCCCGCTGTCGACCGCGATCGGCACGACCGGCAGGCGCAGCAGCCCATAGAGGCCGGCAAAGCCCGACTGGAGCGGGGGGGCCTCGCCATGCGGTACGCGGGTGCCCTCGGGAAAAAGGCCGATCGACCGCCCCTGCGCCGTCGCCGCCCGGGCGGCGGCGCGCATCGCCCGCAGCGCGCCGGCCCCGGCGGTCCGCTCCACCGGGATCAGCCCATATTGACGCGCGATCCGGCCCCAGACCGGGATGTCGAACAATTCCCGCTTGGCTACCACCGCCGGACTGTCAAGCAGACAGAGCAGGTCGATCGTCTCGAACATGGATTCATGTTTCAGGACATAGAGATGCGGCCCGTCCGGCAGGACGCCCTCCACTCGCACCTTCTGCCCCAGCAGCCAGCGCGCGCTCCAGCGATGAACGCGGCTCCAGATATAGGCGGCCTTGGCTATGCCCGCCTGCGATACCAGGCCCACGGGCAGCGCCGTCAGGACGATGACCGCCGACGCGCCATAGAAGACGAACATGAAGGCGAGGGAGCGGAGCGCGGTTATCATCGAAGGGACCCGGTCAGATACCCACCAGCGCGGCCAGCCGCCGCAGCAGATATTTATTATATTCGCGCGCCAGCACGCGCAGGCTGGGACGGCTGGGCACCGCGTCATAGACGATGGTCACGCTGCCCGGCAACGCCTGCCGCAATTCCAGCGCGGCGCGGCGCATGTGCCAGTCGGTGGTGATGAGGCGGACGGTCGCATAGTCGCGCCGGTCGAGCCAGCGGGCCGTCTCGATCGCGTTGGACCGGGTGTCGATCGCTTCGCGCCCCAGCGTGATGCAGCAGGAAAAAAGCCGCTCGGGCGCTTTATAGGCGGCCGCCAGCTCGCCCGGCCGCACCGATCGGTCGACGCCGGAAATCAGCATCCGCTTGGCCGCGCCCTCCTCCAGCAAGGCGATGCCGCGCCCGATCCGGCCAGCCCCGCCGGTCAGCACGACGATCGCGTCCGTCTGGCGCTTGTCGAGCGGCTGGGGCAGGAAGATCGCGAACCAAGCGAAACCCAGCATCCAGCCGAGCAGCAGGACGGAGACGAAGCGGACGATCATGCCGCGTCCGTCACAGCGATCGGGCCAGCGCGCGCAGGATCGTCAGCCGCGCCGCCGCGACCGCCAGCAGTACGCCGCCCACCGGCAACAGCAGCAGCAGGCCCCATGCGGCCCACGGCAGGCCGATCGCTCGCACCAGATCCGATCCCGTCGCCTCCAGCCGGCTGCCGAGCGCCAGTATCACCAGCAGCGCGGCGCAAAATCCCGCCACGCCGCCGAGCAGCGCGTCGAGCGCGATCCGCCGCTGGAACAGCCGCGCGATCTGCACGTCGGTCGCGCCCATCAGGTGCAGCACGTCGATCGTCCCGCGATGGCCGTCGAGCGCCGCCCGCGCGGCGAGCACCACGACCGCCGCCGTCGCCACGGCCATCAGCGCGACCAGCGCCGCCGCCAGCCAGCCGAGCGCAGACAGCAGCCCGGCCAGCGGCTGGAGGAAGGCGGCATGAGGCTCGACGCGGATCGCGCCGTCGATCGCCGCCATCGCCCGCCGCAGCGCCGCCACCCGGGCGTCTATCTGGGCGGGCGACGATCCCGGCCTCAACTCCACGTCGATTAGGGCGGGGACCGGCAGGTCGACACTGGCAGCTTCCTCGCCCAGCCAGGGGCGCAACTGGTCCGCCAGTGTGCGCGGGTCCACCAGTTTCACCGACCGCACCTCGCCGATCGCGCGCAGCGCCCGCACCGCGCGCGCCGCCATCCGGTCGCGCGCCTGCGCGTCGGCCGTGACGACCTGCACGGTCGCCCGGCCGGCCAGGTCCGCGCCCATCGATCGCACCCCCGCCCCCAGCCCCAGCCCGGCCGCCGCCGCCAGCACCGTCAGGAACATCATGATCGCGATCACCCAGGGCATCGGCCCGGCGACCCGTCCCTCGGGCAGCAGCCGGTTGCGCGCGGCGGCGGCGGTCGCGCCCATCCTCCGGCTTGCGACGTCCCTGGCCGTCATGCCGCCCCCGGCCCACGCGGCGGATAGCGCAGCGATCCCGTGGGATCGGCCAGCCGCCCCTTGTCCAGCCGCATCATCTGCGCGCCATCCACCTGCGCGATCAGCGGCAGGTCGTGGGTGGCGACTACGATCGTCGTCCCCAGGCGGTTGAGCGCCTCGAACAGGCTCATCAGCCGCCGGGCCATGTCGGCGTCGACATTGCCGGTCGGCTCGTCGGCCACCAATATCTCGGGCCGTCCGATCACCGCGCGGGCGATGGCGACGCGCTGCTGCTCGCCGCCCGACAGTGTGGCGGGCCGCGCCTCCGCCCGGTCGGCCAGGCCGACCCAGTTCAGCATCTCGGCCACCGGCGCCTCTATCTCCGCTTCCTCCATGCCAGCGACCCGCAGCGGCAGGGCGATATTGTCATAGGTGGACAGATGCGGGACCAGCCGAAAATCCTGGAACACGACGCCGATGCGGCGGCGGAAGCCCGGCAGGCGCTTGCGCGGCAGCGTGACGACGTCCTCGTTGAACAGGCGGATGACGCCCCGGCTGGGCCGCTGGGCGAGGTAGAGCAATTTCAGCAGAGACGTCTTGCCCGCGCCCGACGCCCCGGTCAGGAAGTAAAAGCCGCCGCCCCGCAGCGAGAAGCTGACGTCGGACAGCGTCTCGCTGTCCAGACCATAGCGCAGGCCCACATTCTCAAACTGGACGATCGTGGACATGGCGTGCGGCCCCGCGCGCTCCTCTTGGCTTTTCCCCTTGGGGGAAGCCATCGCACAGCCGGTCGGGACCGTAAAGCCCGCCGGATCGCCGCGCGCGGATGACGCCGGCATGACGGTCCCGCTTGCCCTCGACTCCATGGCGTGACAAGGAAGCGACATGATCCTGGTGTGCCCGAATTGCGCGACGCGCTACATCGTCCCGGACAGCGCCGTCGGTCCGACGGGACGGCAGGTGCGTTGCGCGGCCTGCAAGCATAGCTGGTTCCAGGACGGCCCGGTCCCCGCGCCCCGCGCCCCGGCGGAAACGCCCCCGATCGCGCCTGACCCGCCCTCGCCTCCCCCGCCCCCATCGGCTGCGCCGCCGCCAGCGGAGCCGGAAGAAGCCGCCGCCAATCCGGCGCCGGCGCCCATCCCCAGGGTCGCGGAGGCGGAAGCCGACGCGCCCGCGCCGATCCAGTCCCCCGCGCCCGCCATCGCCGCGCCCGAGCCGACCCTCTTCGCGCCGCCCGAGCCCGTCGATCCGGTCGACAGCAGCTTCGACGCCGCCCCACCCTTCCGCCCGCGCCGCAATCCGGCGAAGCTGTGGACCTGGGCGGCCATCGGCTTTTTCCTGATCGTCGGCGCGGCCGGCGGCGCGCTCTATTATTTCGGCCCGCCCAGTTGGGCGGTCAATCTGGGGCTGGTGGCGGACGAGGGGGACCCGAACCTGCTCTTCTACCTCTCCAAGCCCGCCGAGCGGCGCAAATTGCCAACCGGGGAGGAATATTTCGCCTTCGGCGCGCGGATCGTGAACAGCGGGAAACAGGTGCTGCCCGTGCCGCCGGTGCTCGTGCAACTGCGTGACCGGCAGAACCGGCTGGTGTTCAGCTGGACGACCAAGGCCGACCGCGCCAGCCTGAAGCCGGGCGAGGAAGCGTCGATCAACGAAAGCCGGATCGACATTCCCAAAAACGCCGAAAATCTATCACTGACCTTCGTGCAATAGAGTTTGTCCTGATATGGAGCACGATGTGCTCCTGCGGGGCAGGAGCCGAGTTCGAACGCCGGGCCAGTTTGCACACCAGAACTGGGTTCCTGCCTTCGCAGGAACACCGCCTCCACCTGAACAGGACAAAGTCCAAGGCGCGTTAGGAGGCCAAGGCCGGTAAGTTTACGCGTCGCCAGCCCGCGCCGGCATGACGGCACGCGCCACCACCGCCCACATCCCTATAGCGCGATGCCGCCCGCCGCCAGCACCGCCAAGGTCAGCAGTTCCGAAGCGTTGGAGGCCATGGTCGCGACCTGCACCGATCGCTCCATGCCGACCAGCATCGGCCCGATCACCGAATCCCCGCCCAGTTCGCGCAGCAGCTTGGCCGAAACATTGGCCGACTGGAGACCCGGCATCACCAGGATATTGGCCGGGCCGGACAGGCGGCTGAACGGATAATTCTTCATCACGGTCGGGTTGAGCGCGACGTCGGGCGCCATTTCGCCTTCATATTCGAAATCGACCTTCCGCGCGTCCAGCTCGATCACCGCGTCGCGGATATTGTCCAGGAACATGCCCGTGGGGTTGCCGAAGCTGGAATAGGAGAGGAAGGCGACGCGCGGATCATGGCCCATGCGCCGCGCAACGGCGACCGTGCCTTCCGCTATGTCGGCCAGTTCGCTCGCGCTCGGCCGCTCGTTGACGGTGGTGTCGGCCATGAAGACGGTATGGTTCTTGCCGACCAGCACGTGGATGCCGAAGGGGGTGCGGCCCGGCACAGGGTCGATCACGCGCTTGATCTCGCGCATTGTCTGCGCATAGGGCCGGGTCGTGCCGGTAATCATCGCATCGGCTTGGCCCATCTTCACCAGCAGCGCGCCGAAGATGTTGCGGTCGCGATTGACCATCCGCTCGCAGTCACGGCGCAGATAGCCGCGCCGCTGGAGCCGCGCGTAGAGAAGGTCGACCATCTGCGGCACCAGCGGCGAATTGACGCTGTTGTGCAGCTCGAAACTGTCGGGATTGGCGACGCCCAGGCCTTTGAGCTTCTCACGCACGTCCTGGCGGCCGACGAGAACGGGGATGCCATAGCCCAGGTCGCGGAACTGGATGGCCGCGCGCAGCACCACTTCCTCCTCGCCCTCGGCGAAGACCACGCGCTTGGGCGCGGCCTTGGCCACTTCATAGGCGGTGGTGAGGACCGAGGTGGTGGGATTGAGCCGGGCTTTCAGCGACTGGCGGTATGCGGCCATGTCGGGAATCGGCTTTTTCGCGACGCCGCTGTCCATCGCCGCCTGCGCGACGGCGGCGGGCACGACCTCCATCAGGCGCGGGTCGAACGGCGCGGGGATGATATAATCGGGGCCGAAACTGTGCTGCGTGCCATAGGCCTTGGCCACTTCCTCGGGCACCTGCTCGCGCGCCAGATAGGCGATGGCCTGCGCGGCGGCGACTTTCATCGCCTCGTTGATCGTGGTCGCCCGCACGTCGAGCGCGCCGCGGAAGATGAAGGGGAAGCCCAGGACGTTGTTGACCTGGTTGGGATAGTCGGATCGGCCGGTGGCGACGATCGCGTCGGGGCGCGCGGCCTTCGCGTCGGGCGGCGTGATCTCCGGGTCCGGATTGGCCATGGCGAAGATGATCGGCCGGGGCGCCATGTCCTGCACCATGTCGGCCGTCACCGCGCCCTTGACCGACAGGCCCAGGAAAACGTCCGCGCCCTTCATCGCCTCCTTCAGCGTGCGCGCGTCGGTCCGCGCCGCATGGGCCGATTTCCACTGGTTCATCCCCTCGGTCCGACCCTGGTAGATGACGCCCTTGCTGTCGCACATGATGACGTTGTCGGCCGGCACGCCGATCGCCTTGATGAGTTCGGTGCAGGCGATCGACGCCGCGCCAGCGCCGTTCACCACGACCTTCATGTCCTTCATGTCGCGGCCCGTCACCATCGCCGCGTTGATGACGCCGGCCGCCGCGATGATCGCAGTGCCGTGCTGGTCGTCGTGAAAGACCGGGATGTTCATCCGCTCCTTGAGCGTCTGCTCGATGATGAAACATTCAGGCGCCTTGATATCTTCAAGGTTGATGCCGCCGAAGCTCGGCTCCATCAGCTCGACCGCGTCGATGAAGCGCTCGACATCCTCGGTCTTGAGTTCGATGTCGATCGAATCGACGTCGGCGAAGCGCTTGAAGAGGACCGCCTTGCCCTCCATCACCGGCTTGGACGCCAGCGCGCCCAGATTGCCGAGGCCCAGGATCGCCGTGCCGTTGGAGATGACCGCGACCAGATTGCCCTTGGCGGTATAGTCATAGGCGGTGGCCGGGTCCTGGGCGATGGCGAGCACCGGCACCGCGACGCCGGGCGAATAGGCAAGGCTCAGGTCCCGCTGCGTCGCCATGGGCTTGGACGCGATGATCTCGATCTTGCCGGGGCGGCCGGTCGAATGGAAGAACAGCGCCTCGCGCTCGGAAAAATCCACGTTCGACTTGTCGGCCATTATGCGCGCGCCTCCTGCAATTCGTCAGCCCGGCCCTACGGCCATGGCACCTTTGTGGGCAAGTGCGAGAAGAGGCTTTTTCGTTGCTCTTCCATGACGCCGGCCGAGCCGCTATCCGGCTTGCCATGTCCAGCGCGCCCTCCCCCTCGACGCCCACGCCGATGATGGCGCAATATCTGGCGCTGAAGGCCGAGGCGCAGGACTGCCTTCTCTTCTACCGCATGGGCGATTTCTTCGAACTGTTCTTCGACGACGCCAAGGCGGCGGCGGCCACGCTCGACATCGCGCTGACCAGCCGGGGCGAGCATGGCGGGGAGCCGATCCCGATGTGCGGCGTCCCGGTCCATAGCGCCGAGGGCTATCTGGCGCGGCTCATCAAGGCCGGGCACCGCGTCGCCATCGCCGAGCAGACCGAGAGCCCGGCGCAGGCCAAGGCGCGCGGGGGCAAGGCGCTCGTGGCGCGCGCCATCGTCCGCTATGTGACGGCGGGCACGCTGACCGAGGAGACGCTGCTCGACGCGCGGGCCGACAATATGCTGGTCGCGTTGGCGCAGGTGGGCGGCGAGGCGAAGGGCGAGGTCGGCATCGCCGCCGCCGACATTTCCACCGGCCGGTTCGAAACCACGGTCTGCGCGCGCGCCGATCTCGCCGCCGAACTGGCGCGGCTGCGCCCGAGCGAGACGGTGGTGGCGCAGGACGCCGCCCTCGACCTGCCTGACGCCCGGCCGTTCGACCGCGCCGCCTTTTCGAGCGCGCGGGCCGAAGAGACGCTGAAGCGCCTGTTCGGCGTCGCGACGCTCGAAGGCTTCGGGCAGTTTGGCCGCGCGGAGCTGGCGGCGATGGGCGGCCTGCTCGCCTATCTCGACCATGCCGGCAAGGGCCGCCTGCCCTTCCTCGCCCCGCCCGTCCAGCGTCCCGGCGGCAGCCATATGGCGATCGACGCGGCGACGCGCGAAAGCCTGGAGATCGTCGCCACCGCCGGCGGCGCGCGCGCGGGCAGCCTGCTGGGCGCGGTCGACCGCACGGTGACGGGGGCGGGCGCGCGCCTGCTGGCCCAGGACCTGTCGGCGCCGCTGATGGACGCCGGAGCAATCGAGACGCGGCTCGGGCTCGTCTCGCTGTTCCACGACGACGCGACCCTGCGCGACCAGTTGCGCGCCGCCCTGCGCGCCCTGCCCGACATCGGCCGCGCGCTCGGCCGCGTGGTGGCCGGACGCGGATCGCCCCGCGACCTTGGCCAGTTGCGCGACGGCCTAGGCGGCGCGCGCATCCTGCGCGAGCGGCTTGGGCACATGGCCGACCGGTCGGCTTTGCTCGCCGCCCTGCTGCCCGCGCTCGACGGCCATGGCGCGCTGGTCGACGCGCTGACACGCGCGCTGGTACCCAGCCCGCCGACCGAGACGGCCAATGGCGGCTATATCGCCGATGGCCATGACCCCGCGCTCGACGAGCTGCGGCGGCTGGCGGGCGACGGACGGCGCGCCATCGCCGCGCTGGAGGCCCGCTATCGCGAGCAGACCGGCATCACGTCGCTCAAGATCCGCCACAATGGCGTGCTCGGCTATCATGTCGAGGTGCCCGCCCGCGCCGCCGACCCGCTGATGCGCGAGGATAGCGGCTTCACCCACCGCCAGACGCTGGCCGGCGTCGTGCGGTTCAATTCCGTCGACCTGCACGAGCAGGCCGGGCGAGTCGCGCAGGCGGGCGCGCACGCGCTGGTGGCGGAGGCCGCGCATCTGGAGGAGCTGATCGCCGCCGTGCTGGCGCGCAAGGACGCCATTGCCCGCGCCGCCGACGCGCTGGCCCGGCTGGACGTGGGCGCGGCGCTCGCCGAACGCGCGGCGGAGGACGGCTGGGCACGGCCCCGCTTCGTGCCGGCCGAGGGCGCGGGGTCCTGCCTGGACATCATGGGCGGGCGCCATCCGGTGGTCGAGGACGCGCTGCGCCGCCGGGGCCAGCCCTTCGTCGCCAATGATTGCCGCCTGGGGACGGACGACCGGCTCTGGCTCGTCACCGGCCCCAATATGGGCGGCAAATCGACCTTCCTGCGCCAGAACGCGCTGATCGTCCTGCTGGCGCAGGCGGGGAGCTTCGTGCCCGCGCAAAGCGCCACCCTCAGCCTTGTCGACCGGCTGTTCAGCCGGGTGGGCGCGTCGGACAATCTAGCGCGGGGCCGGTCGACCTTCATGGTCGAGATGGTGGAGACCGCCGCCATATTGGCGCAGGCGACCAGCAGCAGCTTCGTCATCCTCGACGAAGTGGGGCGCGGCACCTCCACCTATGACGGACTGGCGCTCGCCTGGGCGGTGGTGGAGGCCGTGCATGAGGTCAATCGCTGCCGCTGCCTGTTCGCCACCCATTATCATGAGCTGACCCGGCTTTCCGAGAGCCTGGACGCGCTGTCCCTCCACCATGTCCGCGCGCGCGAGTGGAAGGGCGACCTGGTCCTGCTGCACGAGGTGGCGGAGGGTCCGGCCGACCGCAGCTATGGCCTGGCGGTCGCGCGGCTCGCGGGCCTGCCTCCTGCGGTGCTGAAGCGCGCCAAGGACGTGCTGGCCCGGCTGGAGGCGGGGCGCGCCAGAACCGGTGGGATTGCGGCGGGCCTCGACGACCTGCCGCTGTTCGCCGCCGCCGCGCAGCAGGAGGAGGAACGGGTCGACGCGCTGCGCGACGCGCTGGCGGCCATCGACGCCGACGCCCTGTCCCCGCGCGAAGCGCTCGATCACATATATCGCCTTAAACAACTGGCCGCCGACGGCGCGCGGGACTAGAGAAGCGCCGTGGTCATGCAATTTCCCACCCTCGGCAGCCGCCGCGCGATCATCGACCGGCGCGCGGTGTCCGACCGGATCAACGCCCTGGCGGCCACGTCGGCAGGCGACCCCGGCGCGCTGCGGGCCGACATCGTCCGCGAACTCAAGGCGGCGCTTGACGAGGGCCGGCGGGAAGTCGCCCGCCGGCTGGAGGCCAGGCCCACGCGCGGGCGCGAGGCTGTCACCGCCTTCGCCTTCCTGATCGACCAACTGCTGCGCCTGCTCTACGACGCGACCACCCATCATCTCTATCCGGCGGGCAACCGCAGCACCGGCGAGCGGGTGGTGCTGATCGCCGTCGGCGGCTATGGCCGGGGCGAGATGGCGCCGCACAGCGATGTCGACATCGGTTTCATCACCCCGTGGAAGCCGACCGGCTGGACCGAGCAGGTGATCGAATCCATGCTCTATTCGCTGTGGGACCTGGGGCTGAAGGTCGGCCATAGCAGCCGCTCGATCGACGAGACGATGCGGATGGCCAAGTCCGACCTCACCGTCCGCACCGCCCTTCTGGAAGCGCGCTACATCTGGGGCGACCGCGCACTCTACGAAGAGACCGCCGCCCGTTTCGATGCGGAGATCCAGCGTGACAACGCCCGCGCCTTCGTCACCGACAAGCTGGCCGAGCGCGAGGCCCGGCACAAGCGGATGGGCGACAGCCGTTATGTCGTCGAGCCCAATGTCAAGGAAGGCAAGGGTGGGCTTCGCGATCTCCACACGCTGTTCTGGATCGGCAAGTTCGTCCACCGGGTGAAGTCGATCGCCGAACTGGTTGAAGCCGGCCTGTTGACCCAGGCGGAACTGCGCCAGTTCCAGAAGGCGGAGGATTTCCTGTGGGCGGTCCGCTGCCACCTGCACATGATCACCGGCCGCGCGGAGGATCGGCTGACCTTCGACCTCCAGTTGGAGATCGCGACCCGGATGCACTTCACCGGGCGGCAGGGGCGATCGGGGGTCGAGCGCTTCATGCGCTATTATTTCCTCAACGCCAAGACGGTGGGCGACCTCACCGCCGTGTTCCTGGCGCATCTCGACGACCAGATGGCGGCGAAGGGGCGGCGCTATGTCCCCGCCTTCTTCCGCCGGCCCAAGAAGCTGGACGGCTTCGTGCTGGACCGGGGCCGGCTGGCGCTGCCGGACGAGGATTTCTTCCGCGCAGATCCGGTGCGGATGCTGGAGATCTTCGCGCTCGCCGACAAGCATGGCCTCGCCATCCACCCCAGCGCCATGCGCGCGGCGACCCGCGACGCGGCGCTGATCAGCGCGAAGATCCGCAAGGACCCGCGCGCCAACGCCGCCTTCATGGAGGTGCTGACCAGTCCCCGCGACCCCGAAACCGTGCTGCGCTGGATGAACGAGAGCGGCGTGTTCGGCCGTTTCGTGCCCGATTTCCGCCGCGTCGTCGCGCAGATGCAGTTCGACATGTATCATCATTATACGGTCGACGAGCATACGATCCGCGCCGTGGGCCTGCTGGCGCGGATCGAGAAGGGCGAGCTGGAGCAGGATCATCCGCTCGCCAGCGAATTGATGGGCAAGCTGATCTCGCGCCGCGTCCTCTATGTCGCGGTGCTGCTGCACGACATCGCCAAGGGGCGCGGCGGCGACCACAGCCTGCTGGGCGCGGACATCGCGCTGTCGCTCTGCCCACGCCTGGGCCTGACCGCCGCCGAGACTGAGACGGTGGCCTGGTTGGTGCGCTATCATCTGCTGATGTCCGCCACCGCCTTCAAGCGGGACTTGGCCGATTACAAGACCATCTTGGATTTCGTCGACGTGGTGCAGAGCCCCGAGCGGCTGCGGCTTCTCCTCTGCCTGACGGTGGTGGACATCCGCGCCGTCGGACCGGGCGTCTGGAACAGCTGGAAGCGCCAGTTGCTGAACGACCTCTACGAAGCGGCGGAGGAAGTGCTGCGCCTTGGCCACAAGCAGAAGGGCCGGACCGAGCGGGTGCTGGCGAAGCAGGCGGCGCTCCAACAGGCGATGGGGCTGCCCGAACCCATATTCGAGGGGCTGAAGAAGCGGCTGCCCGAATCCTACTGGGTGGCCGAGCCCGAGGATATCCTGATCCACAACGCCCGGCACATATTGGACGCGGGCGACGCGCCGCTGTCGATCGCCGCGCAATATTATCCGCAGCGCGGCGCGACCCTGGTGACCGTCTACGCCGCCGACCATCCGGGGCTGTTCTACCGGATCGCGGGCGCGATCCATCTGGCGGGCGGCAACATCATCGACGCGCGCATCCACACCACCCGCGATGGCGTCGCGATCGACAATTTCCTGGTCCAGGACCCGCTGGGCGGCGCGTTCCACAGCCCCGAGCAGCTTACCCGCATCCGCAATGCGATCGAGGATTCGCTCGCCAACCGCCATCGCCTGATCACCAAGCTGGAGGCGCGGCCGCTGCCCCGCACCCGGGCCGAAGCCTTCCACATCGTGCCCAACGTGCTGATCGACAACAAGGCGTCCAACCGCTTCACCGTGGTCGAGGTCAACGCCCGCGACCGCCCAGCGCTGTTGTTCGCGCTCGCCAACGCCCTATTCCAGTCGAAGGTCACGGTCCATTCCGCCCATGTCGCCACTTATGGCGAGCGCGCGGTCGACACTTTCTACGTCACCGACCTACTCGGCGGAAAGGTGGAGGGCAAGGGCCGGCTCCAGACGCTGGAGCGGCGCTTGCTGGAGGCGGCCGGCGGGGAGCTGGACGAGGCGACGGCCAAGGCGTTGCAGATCGCCTGAGCGAAGCGGGGCCGCAGCCCTTTCCCCACGGGCCCGCCTCCGTTAAGGCCCTGCCATGCCCCGCGACATCCCGACGCTGCTTCACGATATTTTCGGCTTCACCGCCTTTCGCGGCGTACAGGAGCAGGTGGTCGGGCGCGTCATGGCGGGTCAGCCGACGCTCGCCATCATGCCGACCGGGGCGGGCAAGTCGCTCTGCTATCAACTGCCCGCCGTCGCGCTGGAGGGCTGCTGCGTCGTCGTCTCGCCGCTGATCGCGCTGATGCACGACCAGTTGCGCGCGGCCACCGCCGTCGGCATCCGGGCGGCCAGCCTCACCAGCGTCGACGCGGACTGGCGGGAGACGCAGGACCGGCTGCGCGGCGGCGATCTCGACCTTCTCTACGTCGCGCCGGAACGCGCCAGCGGAGAGGGGTTCCGGAACCTGCTGCGTTCGGCCGACATCGCCCTCTTCGCCATCGACGAGGCGCATTGCGTCTCCGAATGGGGCCATGACTTCCGCCCCGACTATCGCCTGCTCCGCCCGCTGCTGGACGAGTTTCCTCATGTTCCCCGGCTGGCGCTGACCGCCACCGCCGACGCGCATACGCGCGACGACATATTGCGGCAGCTCGGCATCCCGCGCGACGGCCTCATCATCTCCGGCTTCGACCGGCCGAACATCCGCTATGCCGTCCACCCCCGCGACGGGCTGACCCGCCAGCTCGCCGATCTGGTCGTGGCCAATCCCGGCCCCGGCATCGTCTATGCCCAGACCCGCGCCGCGACCGAGAAGCTGGCGGAGACGCTGGGTCGCGCGGGCCGTAGCGTGCGCGCTTATCATGCCGGCCTCGATCCCGCCGTGCGCGCCGCCAACCAGGCCGCCTTCATCGCCAGCGAAGACATGGTGATGGTCGCCACCGTCGCCTTCGGCATGGGCATTGACAAGCCCGACGTCCGCTTCGTCGCCCATGCGGGCCTGCCCAAGTCGATCGAGGGCTATTATCAGGAGAGCGGGCGCGCGGGCCGCGACGGCGAACCGGCGGTCGCCCACCTCTTTTGGGGCGCGGAGGATTTCGCCCGCGCCCGCCAGCGCATCATGGAGCTGGAGCCCGCGCGCCAGCAGGGCGAGCGCGCGCGCATCGCCGCGCTGGGCGCGCTGGTCGAAACCGGCACTTGCCGCCGCGCCATATTGCTGCGCCATTTCGGCGAGCAGCCACCGGCGACCTGCGGCAATTGCGACAATTGCCTGTCCCCGCCCGCCAGCGTCGACGCGACGGAAACGGCGCGCAAATATCTGTCCGCCGTCTATCGCACCGGGCAGAGTTTCGGGGCCGGACATATCGAGGCGGTGCTGACCGGCGCGCCCAACGACAAGGTTCGCGAGCGCGGCCATGACCGCATATCGGTCCACGGCATCGTGTCGGGCGAGGAAGGCGCGCTGCTGCGCCCGGTCAGCCGCGCGCTGCTGGTGCGCGACGCGCTGGAGACGACCGAGCATGGCGGGCTGATGCTGGGGCCGAACGCCCGTCCGATCCTGCGCGGCGAGGAAGAGGTGCGGATCGTCCTGCCGCCCCGGCGCGAGCGCCGCCGGAGCGGCCGCGCCGGCCAAGCGGACAATCCGGTCGGCGACCCGCTGTTCGACGCCTTGCGCGCCTGCCGCCGCGAACTGGCGCAGGAGGCGGGGGTGCCGCCCTATGTCATCTTTCACGACAGCACGCTGCGCGAAATGGCCGAGCAGCGCCCGTCCTCCATCCGCGAATTGGGGGGCATCAGCGGCGTCGGCCAGAAGAAGCTGGACGCCTATGGCGACGCCTTCCTCGCGGCGATCCGGCCGTTCGCCTGATCCGCCCGGGCTATTTTCGTTTGTTCCGCACTTTCCGAGCCGTCAGGTGATTCCACCTGACTTGAAACTGCTCTAGCGCTTAAACCCGCCGCCCTCCATCGGGCATGACGTGCCCCATCGAAAGGACCCAGCCCCATGTTCCGCCAGCTAACCGACACACTCTATGTCTCGCCCCAGATCAGCGTCAAGGATGTGGCGCGGGCGAAGGAACTGGGCGTGACGGTCATCGTCAACAACCGCCCTGACGATGAGGAGCCGGGCCAGGTCAACGGCGCGGAGATCGAGGCGTCGGCCAAGGCCGCCGGCCTCGCCTATGTCGCGGTGCCGGTTGCGCATGGCGGGTTCGCGCCCTGGCAGCTCGACGGCATGGCCGCCGCGCTTGAGCAGGCCGGCGAGGGCGGGGTGCTCGCTTATTGCCGCTCCGGCACGCGCAGCACGCTGCTTTGGGCGCTGACCCGCGCGCGGGCGGGCGATAACGCGGACATGCTTTCCGCGAAGGCGGGGGCGGCGGGATATGATCTGTCCCCGGTCCGCCAGATCATGGACGCACTGGCGGCGGGAACGACCTGAAAGGGCGTGTTTTTGCCGCTCCGTTCTTAAGCGCTTCTATCGCCCGGTCAGCGCGCGCTTGGCGGTGAAGACGGCGTCCGCCGCCTGCCCGCTCACCCGATCGACATCCTTGTCGAACTGCGCGACGATCACCGGCGCCGTCAGCCCGTCCATCCCCTCCCGGACAAGCCGCTGATATTCCCGCCGATCGTCGGCCTTGGCGAACATCCGGGCCTGATGCTCGCGAATCGCGGCTTCCAGCTTGAGGCGGTCCCTGGGCCCGACATCGCGCCGGGCTGCGGCCAGGCTGGTCTCAAAGGCATCTTGGCTGCTCCCGTCTATGACGGTCGGACCGCCGCCGCCGTCGCAACCGGCGAGCGCGATGCAGGCGATCAATAGCGGCGCGAGGCGCATCGGCTTCTCCCCAAGGGCTTTGGTAGGGAAGCCGCAAACCAAAGGGGGGCTGCCGCTTCCCGCTCACAGAACATGGGGAATGGCATTGCGTTCCCGGATCGCCGCGACAAGCTTTACGTTCGATCCAGCCTGTCCAGCCAACCGCTGACCCTTGAGTGGGGCTAGCCACGGACCTTTCTGTCGGCCTGGCCGTTTGGGGGGCTCCAGGATTAGGAGCATCAGCATGAGCACCGACAGCACGATTTCCACTCTCAACAGCCTCATCAAGACGACGCTGGACAGCATGAAGGGCTTCGAGGACGCGGCCCAGGATGCGGAGAACACGCAGTTCGCCACCCTGTTCGCGGATTTCGCCCGTGACCGCAGCCAGGTCGCGACAGCGCTTCAAGCCGAAGTGAGCCGCCTTGGCGGCAATCCCGAAGACGACAGCAGCTTCCTTGCCGCCGCGCACCGGGGCTTCATGGATCTGAAGCAGGCCTTTAGCGGCAAGGATGACAAGGCGATCATCCAGGAGGTCGAGCGCGGCGAGGATTATATCAAGGGCAAGTTCGAAGCCGCGCTCAAGGACGACGACCTCGATCCTTCGTCCCGCTCGGTCGTGGAGCAGGCCTATCAGTCCGTGCGCGCCGGGCATGACCGCGCGAGCGCGCTGAAGCACAGCATCGCGTAAACAAAGAGGGGCTGGTCGTTTGAGGACCGGCCCCAACCAATGGAGATGCCTGCCTCTCCGCAAGTGCCGCCGACCATATGGCAGGCGCTTGTGGAGGGCGCGCCATTGAGATGACCGCTAAGCAGCGCGAGTCCTGCTAACGACTCGCAACTGTCCAAAGGCGGAACGATGTCTCGCTGATGTGGTTCTTCTGCGAAACAGGAGACATGCACATGGCGGACCCCAAGCAGGACGCGATCGCCCTTCTCAAGGCCGATCATCGCACGGTCGAGGAACTGTTCGAGCAGTTCGAGAACAGCAAGAGCCCGGCCAAGAAGCAGAAGATCGCGCTCCAGATCTGCCTGGAACTCACAGTCCATGCCACGATCGAGGAGGAAATCTTCTACCCGGCCTGCGAGGGCAAGGTCGAGGAGGATCTCCTCAAGGAAGCCTATGTCGAGCATGACGGCGCCAAGGTACTGATGGCGGAGATCGAAGCCGGCAGCCCGGACGACGAATATTATGACGCCAAGGTCACGGTCCTCTCCGAGCAGATCAAGCATCATGTCGAGGAGGAGGAAAAGCGGATGGAAGGCATGTTCTCCCAAGCGCGCAAGGCCGGCCTCGACATGGATGCTCTCGGCGAGCAGCTACGCGCCCGCAAGACCGAGCTGGTTGCGACCTACAAGGCTTCGGGCCTGCCCGAGCCCGAACTGTCGACCATGACGAAAGTGACCGTCTGAGCGGCCGCGCTGCGCGCCGCCGGCGACTTGAGCGACTGCCGTTCAGCGCCGCGATGCTGATAGTCAAGGCTGGCGACGGGCGGAAAGACAGTCCGGCATGGAATCCATAGCGGCTTGGGTGGCGCCGATAGCCACCATGATCGCGGCGGTGATGACCGCGGCCAATCTGGGCGCGCGCGTCACCGGCTGGGGCTTTGTCGTGTTCACGCTCGGCTCGATCGCGTGGTCGATCGTCGCCATCTCGACCGGCCAGCAGAACCTGCTCTGGACCAACGGCTTTCTGACCCTGGTCAACGGGATCGGCATCTGGCGGTGGCTTGGGCGTCAGGCGCGCTACGACGAGGGCGGCGCGGCCGCGACGCAGCGCAGCGCCGCGATCGCGCGCCTGCCGACCCTGTTCGCCGCCGGCTCGATGGCCGGGGCCAAGCTGATGGGCCGGGACGGCGCACAGATCGGGACGGTGATAGAAGCCATGATGCGCTGCTCCGACTCGCGCCTCTCCTATGTGGTCGTGAGCGAGGGCGGCGTCGGCGGCATCGGCGAGCGGCTCCATGCGCTGGCGCCGGGCGAGATCGTCTTCGCCCAGGGCCTCGCGACCTGCCGGCTAAGCGCCGAGCAACTCGCCGACCGTCCCGTGCTCCCCGCCGACGACTGGCCGGCGACCCTGGACTGCGAGCATGGCTAACGCCTTCATGCTTGGGCAGCGGGCACCAGCGGAAAATAAAAGCTCTAGCCGCTCCTCTGGTTCCCCCCACGCGCCATCCTGAGCGCCCGCGCCAGCCGCTCGGCCGTATAGGGCTTCTGGAGCAGATCGAAGCCGTGCGTTCCCTCGGCGGCGAGCACATGGCTGTAGCCGCTGGTGAGGATGACGGGCAGATGGGGATAGCGGGCGCGTAATATCTCGGCGAATTCGACGCCCGACATTCCCGGCATCACCACGTCGGTGAAGACGATGTCGAACTTCCGGGGATCGGCCTCGACCAGCGCGAGCGCCTCCTGCGCGCTCGACACCAGCATATTGCCATAGCCAAGGTCGCCGACCAACTGCGCCGCGAACTCGCCGACTAGCTGATTGTCCTCGACCAGCAGCACGCATCCGCCCGTCCCCACCACGTCGCCGCTCGGTTCGGTCATCTCCGGTTCGGGCGGAAGGTTCTTCGCCTCCGCATGCGGCAGGTAAAGACGGAAGGTCGCGCCCTCGCCGGGCTCGCTTTCGATGGCGATCTCGCCGCCCGACTGCTTGGCGAAACCGAAGACCTGACTAAGCCCCAGTCCCGTTCCCCGGCCGACATCCTTGGTCGTGAAAAAAGGCTCGAAGATGCGCGGCAGGTCGGCCGCGGCGATGCCGGCGCCAGTATCGCTGACCGCTATGGTGACGAAGCGTCCCGTGACCGCAGCATGCGCGCGCGTCGCGGGAACGCCGTTGCTTTCGCTGACGGTGATCGTCAGCCTGCCTTCGCCGTCCATCGCATCGCGCGCATTCACGGCCATGTTGAGGATGGCCGTATCGAACTGGACCGGATCGGCTTCGACGATGCACGGCTCGCACCGGACGTCCAGCTCTATGGCGATGCGCGAGCCTGACACGGTGCGCAGCACGTCGTCGCTCGCGCGCAGACGGTCGGCGATGTCGAACGCCTCGGCCTGAAGCGGCTGGCGGCGCGCAAAGGCGAGCAGCTGGTTGGTGAGCTTAGCCGCGCGGGTGGCGGTCTCCGCGATCGAGTCGAGATAGCGCTCGCGCTTGTCCTCGGCCAGGTTCGGCCGCCGGAGCAGGTCGATGCTGCCCAGGATCACGGTGAGTAGATTGTTGAAATCATGCGCGACCCCGCCCGTCAGCTGGCCGATCGCCTCCATCTTCTGGCTCTGGCGCAGCGTTTCCTCGATCCGCTCCCGCTCCGCCACCTCGGCCTGAAGGTTGCGATAGGATTCCGTCAGCGCCGCCGTCTGGTCGGTCACTCGATGTTCGAGCGAAAGGTTCAGCCCCTCCAGCAGGGCCCGGGCCTTCGCTTCATTCTCGATATCTATGCAGGTGCCTATCCACCGCAGCACGCGTCCCCCATCCTTCTCCGGAATGCCGCGACAGGCAAAGCAACGATAGGCGCCTTCCCCGTCGGCCACGAGGAAGCTCTGCTCGAAGGTCGCGCCGGTCCGCACCGCTTCCTCCCAGGCCTCCCGCACTCGCGCGCGATGATCGGGATGGATGGCGTCGAGCCATCGGTCGCCGAGCAGTTCGGGATCGTCCCTGCGCGTATAGTCCCGGTAGCGCGCATTGGTCTGGACGAGATGGCCGTCGCTGTCGGCCTCGAACACGAAGCCGGGCAGCGCGTCGGTCAGCGTGACCACCCGGCGCTCCGCCTCGCGTTCGGCGGTGCGGTCCCGCACGATCTTGACGAAGCCATCGCTGTTCTTGAGCTGCATGAGCAGGCCCGAGCCCCAGAAGCGGCTGCCGTCGGCGCGCATGTGGAACCGCTCGTCCAGCGCCCGGCCATCGGTCGCTGCGCGGGCTATCTCATCCTCGGGCGAGCCCGCCGCCTGATCTTCGGGCGTAAAGAAGATTCGACCGTGCCGGCCTATCGCTTCCTGGGCGGACCAGCCGAGCAGATCCTCCGCGCCCGGATTCCAGCTGGTGATTTGGCCCGAGGGATCGAGGGTGATGATCGCGAAATCGGTCGAGCTTTCGACGATTTTCTGGGCGAGCGCGGCGTCGATCATGCTGGCGTCTTCTTCGTCTTGCCTGTTTCGACCGGATGTTCAGCCGCCTCTCGCGTGACGAGCGAGCAAGAGGGCGCGCGACTCACTGCGCTGGCATTTGCGGGAAAGGCTGAAGCCGCCTCGGCCGCGATGCGGCGGTCGCATCCGCGATCGGGCGAAATCGTGCGGACCTGCCGGTCGGCCATGGGTCCTCCAAAAGACGTATGACAATCCAATACAGTCGGGCGTGCGATTCGTTCCCGTTCGGCCGCTATCCGTCGGGGGCAGCGCGCCCCTTTTGAATCATGCCGTCCAGCAGCGTGTCGATCAGCCGCATGACGCTCGCCTGCCAATGGGGCTGATCGCGCAGCATGCACATGCCGATGACCGCGAGCAGTAGCTCCTCGGCGGTCATCCTCTCGCCCAGCCGGCCCGAATCAACCGCGCGGCCAAGCAGGCGATCAAGCTCCGCCGTCAGGGTCCCGTTGAACCGCGCCGATATCGGTAAGGTTTTGTCGGCGCCCAGTGCGAAGGCGGCGATCATGCCCTTCTTCGTCGCCATCATGTCGATGGCGGCGTGAAGCCAGCGCCGCAGCCCTTCAACCGGATCGGCGACGGCGGACAGGTCGTCGCTCAGTGCGACCAACTGTTCGATGTCGCGCCGGTATACCGCCTCATACAGCGCCTCGCGAGTGGGGAAGTGCCGATAGAGCGTGCCAATGCCCAATCCCGCCTTGCGCGCAACGGCGTCCAGCGTGGCGCGCGCGCCATCTTGCGCGAACGCGGCCTTGGCGGCGATCAGGAGCCGCTCCCGGTTGCGCGCCACGTCCGATCGCGTCTTGCGCTTGGGTCGGTTCGCCGCAGCGTCCATCATTCCTCGGCCGGGCTCTCTTGAAAAACGGAGACGTCCTCCGTATAAACCATCCACATTCCCCTATGATAGCATTGATCGGAGCTTTGGCATGACTCTCTCCATCAGCCTGACGATCAACCATGTTCAACACGCGCTAACGCTGGATGATCCGCGAGTCACGCTGCTCGACCTGCTGCGCGAGCGCCTGCACCTGACCGGCACGAAAAAAGGGTGCGACCGTGGGCAATGCGGCGCATGCACCATCCTGGTCGACGGCAGGCGGATCAATTCCTGCCTGGCGCTTGCCGTCAGCCACGACGGCGCCGACCTGCTGACGATCGAAGGGGTGGCGACCGGCGACACGCTCCATCCGGTGCAACGGGCTTTCATCGAGCATGACGGCTTCCAATGCGGCTTCTGCACCCCCGGGCAGATCATGAGCGCGATTGGGCTGATCCAGGAAGCGCAGGCCGGCGACGATCCGGAGCGTATCCGTGAGAATATGAGCGGCAATCTGTGCCGCTGCGCCGCCTATATCGGCATCACCCAGGCGGTGCAGGCGGCGCAGCGCGAAATAGCGGCCGCCGATGTGGGAGAGGCCGCATGAACCGGTTCGATTATGTCCGCCCGGCGACCCTGCCCGAAGCGATCGCGGCCGGCGCGCGACAGGGATCGGCTTATCTGGGCGCGGGAACGAACCTGCTCGACCTGATGAAGGTCGGCGCCGCCGCGCCGGTCACGCTGGTGGACGTCACGCGCCTTCCGGGGCTTGACCGGATAGAGACGCTCGCCAATGGGGATGTCCGCGTCGGCGCGCTGGTGCGGAACGCCGACCTGGCGTTTGATCCTGCCTTCGCCGCGCAGTTTCCGGCGGTTGCCGAGGCATTGCTGTCCGGGGCCTCGCCGCAGCTCCGCAACGCCGCGACCGTCGGCGGCAACTTGCTTCAGCGCACCCGATGCAGCTATTTCTACGACATCGCCAGCGCCTGCAATCGGCGCGCGCCTGGCTCGGGCTGCGACGCGCGGGATGGCGAGAACCGCCTGCACGCGGTGCTCGGCTGGAGCGAGCGGTGCATCGCCACCCATCCTTCCGACTTCTGCGTCCCCCTGGTCGCGCTGGACGCCGTGGTGGAGATAGAAGGCGCGTCGGGCCGGCGCGAACTGCCGGTCGCCGATCTCCACCGCTTGCCGGGCGACGCGCCGGAGGCGGAGACCGTGCTGGCTCCGGGCGACCTGATCGTCGCGATCCGCCTGCCCGCCGCTGCCAAGGCGTTCGCCGCCCATGCCCGCTACATCAAGCTGCGCGAGCGGACCTCCTATGCCTTCGCGGTCGTCTCCGCGGCGGCCGCGCTCGACATGGCCGACGACGGCAGGATTCGTGAACCGCGGCTGGCGCTGGGCGGCGTCGCGGCCAAGCCATGGCGCGCCACGGCGGCCGAAGCGGCGCTGGTCGGCGCGGTCCCGGACCGGGCCAGCTTCGCGCGAGCGGCCGAGATCGCGCTCGCGGAGGCCATCCCGTCGGGCGATAACGGCTTCAAGATCGAGTTGGCGCGGCGGATCGTCGTGCGCGCCCTCGTCCGCGCGGCGTCGGGCACGCCCGAACGTCTGCCCGCCCTTCCCGCCTCGCCCTTCGCCGCCCTTGCCGGAGAGATCGACCATGGTTGATATCGCGCTCAACGCCTCACCCCTGCACCGGCGTCACGGGTCGAGCATCGGCCAGCCGATGACTCGCGCCGAGGGGCCGTTGAAGGTGACCGGCCGCGCGACCTATGCGGCGGACAATCATCCGGACGGCATGCTCCATGCGGTGCTGGCGGTCAGCGCCATCGCCGCCGGGCGCGTGGCCACGCTCGACATCGCGGCCGCCAAGACGCATCCCGGCGTGGTCGAGGTGATGACGCCCCGGAACCGCCCGGCGCTGGCGCAGGACCCCGACGAGAAGTCGCACCCGTTCATGTTCCGGATGGACCTGCTCCAGAGTGACCGCGTCCGCTACGCGCACCAGCCGATCGCGGTGGTGATCGCCACCTCGCTGGAGGCGGCGACGCATGGCGCCGAACTGCTCGCGCCGACCTATGAGGAAGAAACGCCGCTGGTCGGTCTCGACGCGGCAGAACCGTTCGTTCCGCCCGTGGTCGGCCCCGGCCAGCCCGCAGCGATGGAGGTTGGGGACTTCAAGGCCGCGCTTGCCGACGCCGCCGTCCGGGTCGATGCGACCTACGAAACGCCGTCGCAATATCATAATGCGATGGAACCCCATGCGATCGTCGTCGCTTGGGACGGCGACAGGCTCTCCATCGACATGCCGAGCCAGAGCATGGCGATGGCGCAGCAGCGGATCGCCGGGCTGCTTGGCATCGACCCCGCGAATATCCATATCCGCAGCCCGTTCCTGGGCGGCGGCTTCGGTTCCAAAGGTTTGATCGCGGGACCGATGCTGCTCGGCATCCTCGCCGCGCGGCTGGTCGGCAGGCCAGTGAAGCTGGTGCTGAGGCGCGAGCAGATGTATGGTCCCGTCAGCCATCGCGCGGAGACCCGCCAGACGCTGCGCATCGGCGCGGAACCCGGCGGACGGCTGACGGCGCTCAGCCATCACACCCGCACGTCGTCCAGCATGTTCGACGACTTTTTCGAGCCCGCGTCCAACACCTCCCACTCGATCTACGCCAGCCCCGCCATCGCCACCAGCCATGATGTCGTTCGCGTCCATTCGGGCACGCCGGGCTTCATGCGCGCGCCGGGGGAAGCCAGCGGATCGGTCGCGCTGGAATGTGCGATCGACGAGGCGGCCTATGCCTGCGGCATGGACCCGCTCGCCTTCCGCCTCGCCAATTATGCGGAGGTCGAGCCGATCTCGGGCAAGCCCTTCTCGTCCAAGGCGCTGCGCGAATGCTACGCCCAGGCGGCGGAGCGCTTCGGCTGGGCGGGCAGGCCGCTCGCGCCGCGCTCGATGCGCGACGAGGACGGTATGCTGGTCGGCTGGGGCATGGGCACGGCGATCTTTCCGGCGACAATGTTCGAGGGCCATGCCCGCGCCGTCATCCGCGACGACGGGCGCGGCTCGGTCGAAATCGGCGCGCACGACATGGGCCAGGGCGCGTGGACGGCGCTGGCGCAGATCGCCGCCGACAGCCTGGGGCTCGACCCCGAGGCGACCGATTTCCGCTCGGGCAGCTCCGATCTTCCCGACGGCGGAATCGCTGGCGGATCGGGCCATACCGCGACCGCGGGCATGGCGATCCACGAGGCGGGCGGCGCCGCCATCGCCGCGCTCGCCGCGCTCGCCACCAGCGACCAGGCCTCGCCGCTATATGGCGCGGGAAACGCCGGCGTGATCGCCAAGGCCGGCAGGCTGCACCGCCGCGACGACGAAAGCCGCAGCGAGAGCTATGCCGACATCCTCCGCCGCGCGGGCAGGACGCAGGTCGAAGGCGAAGGGACCGGCGCGCCCGACCCGGCGCGCGAGGCCTATTCGCTCCATGCGCATGGCGCGGTATTCGCGGAGGTGAAGGTCGATCCGGACCTTGGCCAAATCCGCGCGACGCGGCTGGTGGGCGCCTTCGCGGCCGGTCGGATCATCAACCCGCGCATGGTCGATAGCCAGCTTAATGGCGGAATGATCTGGGGCGTTTCCTTCGCGCTGCACGAACAGGCGGTGGTCGACCGGCGCTCGGGCCGCATCATGAACGCCGACCTGGCCGAATATCATGTGCCGGTGAACGCCGACGTCCCCTCGATCGAGTCCATCCAGGTGCCCGAACATGATCCCCATGTTAATCCGCTCGGCATCAAGGGCGTCGGCGAAATCGGGATCACCGGGACCGCCGGAGCGATCGCCAACGCGGTCTGGCACGCCACTGGCATTCGACCACGCCGTTTCCCGATCGCGCTAGAGAGCTTGCTGTCCGCCGGTGGAGCTGGCTCAATCTAAGGCATTCCAAGCCAGAGCGCCCGCATTCGATCGTCCTGGGGAACCGCTTCGCCCGCGCCGGACATACTGGTCAGCGCGACGCGCCGGGCACCCATTTTATGTCGTCTGCGCCATTGCCGTTCAGACGGCGGGTGAGGACGAACAGCAGGTCGGACAGCCGGTTGAGGTAAGCGAGCGCAGGCGGGTTCAGCGCCACTTCGGCAGCGGCGGCGGTCGCGCTGCGCTCCGCGCGGCGGACGATGGCGCGCGCCAGATGCAGCGCGGCGGCGGCGGGCGACCCGCCCGGCAGGATGAAGCTGTCGAGCGGCGCGAGATCGGCGTTCACCTCGTCGATCAATACCTCCAGCCGGGTGACCTGCCCGGCCAGGATGCGCAGCGCCCAGGGTTCGTCCGCTCCCTCCGGAACAGGGGTGGCGATGTCGGCGCCCAGGTCGAACAGGTCGTTCTGGATCGAGCGCAGCCAGTCGGCCTCTGGACGGTCGCCGATCGCGACAATGGCGAGGCCGATGGCGCTGTTGGCTTCGTCGACATCGCCCACCGCCTGCATGCGCGGCGCATATTTGGGCAGGCGCGATCCGTTGACCAGGCCGGTCGTTCCCGTGTCGCCGGTGCGGGTGTAGATTTTGTTGAGCTTGACCAAATTACTGGCTGCCGCCGTTCATCATCAGGATCAGCACGATGATCAGCACCGCCGCCGCCTGAAAGATGATGCGGTTGAACATCATCTTGTTCTGCTTAAGACTGGAGGCGCTCGGCCCCTTGTCCGGCGCGTTCAGTTCTTCCTTCGTGGTCTGAAGGAAGGAGACGATGCCCCGGATCAGCGCGAACAGCGTCGCGGCCATGGCAAGGATCAGGGCGATGACGAGGATGGTGTTCATGGGTGCAATCTAGGCGCGCGCGGCCGATATGCCAAATGGAAAGCGGCCGGCCCGAAGGTCGTCCGCCAATAGCCGGGGATCGGCTCCGGCGGCGCGCAGGTCGGCGAGCGCGATCGATCCGTCGCGCTTCGCCAGCCGCCGCCCGTCCGCCCCGACCAGCAGCGGATGATGGCCATAAAGGGGCGTGGGCAGGTCCAGCAACGCCTGGAGCAGCCGATGGATGTCGGTCGCGGCGCGCAGATCCTCGCCGCGCAGCACATGGGTCACGCCCATCGCCGCATCGTCGATCGTGCAGGCGAGATGATAGCTGGTGGGCGCGTCCTTGCGCGCGAGGACGACGTCGCCCGCGCGCAGCGGATCGGCCCGCACCGGACCTTCGCTGCCTCCGCCCCAACTGAAAGGCATCCAGGGCGCGAACGCCGTCCACATGAGATCGCCCGCCTGACGAACCGCCTTGCCCATGTCGATCCGCCAGGCATGGGGACGGGTCGCCATCCGCGCCTCCCGCTCCGCCACGGACAGCGCGCGGCAGGTGCCGGGATAGACCGGCCCCTCCGGGCCATGGGGCGCGGTCGCGCTCCCGGCGATATCGGCCCGCGTGCAGAAACAGGGATAGAGCAAGTCCATCGCCTTCAGCCGATCAAGCGCGGCGTCGTACAGCGCCAGCCGTTCCGACTGGACGACGATGTCGCCGTCCCATTCCACGCCCAACCAGCGCAGGTCCTCCACGATCCCGGCGACATGCTCAGGGCGGCTGCGTCCCCCGTCTATATCCTCGATCCGCAGGCGGAACGCCCCCCCGCCCGCCCGCGCCATGTCCCGCGCCAGCAGCGCCGACCAGCCATGTCCGACATGCAGGCGTCCGGTCGGGCTGGGGGCGAAGCGGGTCACCATATGCTGTGGCGCGGGCGGCGGAGTCATACCGGCTCTTGTTGTCGAATAGAGGTTGACGACGGATATTAGTTAATGCTGTCATGCCCTTGTCACGTTGCTGGTCGATCAGCGGCGTCGGCAAAGGGGGTAGAGCGCATCTATGTACCATCCCGACCTGATACGGCACCCGGAAAACTGCCCGGCGCTGGTTCTGAATGCCGACTATACGCCGTTAAGCTATTATCCGCTGAGCCTCTGGCCCTGGCAGACCGCGATCAAGGCGGTGTTCCTTGAGCGGGTGGACATCGTCGCCAGCTATGAGCGGGAGGTGCATAGTCCCAGTTTCCAGATGAAGATTCCCTCGGTCATCGCCCTCAAACAATATGTGAGGCCCTCCGAGCATCCCGCGTTCACCCGCTTCAACCTGTTCCTGCGCGACAAGTTCGCCTGCCAATATTGCGGAACGCAGAGCGACCTGACCTTCGACCATGTGGTGCCGCGCCGGGCCGGCGGCCGCACGACCTGGGAGAATGTGGCGACCGCCTGTTCGCCCTGCAATCTAAAGAAGGGCGGCCGGACGCCGAAGGAGGCGGGCATGCGCCTGCACCTCCAGCCGATCCGACCAACCACCTGGCAGTTGCAGGAACATGGCCGCGCCTTCCCGCCCGGCTATCTCCATGAAAGCTGGCATGACTGGCTCTATTGGGACGTCGAACTGCTCGCCTGAACGGCGGGCTGGCCGGCGAGAGCCGCCCTACCCACCTCACGAAGGCGCGGGCAGCCAGTCGAGGTCCAGATGCTTGTGCCGGTTGGTATAATGGCCGATCGATTCCAGCCGGGGGATGTCCAACAGGGTGACTCGGCCATTGGCGCGGCTGATCAGCCCCTCCTGCTCCATCTGGCGGATCATCCGGTTCACATGGACCGATGTGAGGCCGATGGCGTCGCCAATCTCTTCCTGCGTCAGCTTCAGGTCGAAACTGTCGCTGATCTCGTCGTTGGTGACGCGCAGCCGGTCGAAAATGTCGAGCAGGAAGGACGCGACGCGCGCCTTGGCCGAAGTCCGGCCCAGCGACGCCAGCCGGTCGGTCAGCGCCACCCGTTCGGTGTTGGACAGGACGAACAGCAGCGCCGCGACGCGCGGATGCTCCTCCAGAAGCCGGCGCAGCGCATGCTTGTCGAACGGGCAGATGACCGATTCCTCGAGCGCGACCAGCGATTCAGGCGCCTTGTTGTAGACGGTGCTGGCCGATCCGATGAAGTCGCCGGGGAAATAGACCCGCAATATCTGCCGACTTCCGTCGGGCATGATGACGAAGCTCATCACCCTGCCCTCGCGCAGGACGAACAATTCGGTCACCGACTCGTTGACCCGCTGGATCATCGCGCCGCGCCGGACCTTGCGCTGTGTTTCTTCCAGGCGCGCCAGCGCCTTGCTTTCCGATTCCGAAAGCGGAACATGCTTGCCCAGCCTTTCGGCGAAACAACTGCCTGCCACCTGTCAACCTTTTCCTCTATTACCGTTTCGACCGGTGTCGTTACGATGGCAGAACGCCCGAAACCGTCTTTGGCTTCATTTTCACAAGCTGCACTAAACTCGATCAAGCTGAACGAGGCAGAAGCATAATTCCTTAGCAGCGCCGCGCGATCGGCGGCCTTTCGCGCTAGCGTGGCAAAGCCGGCAGCCGATGCTGGGCAACCATCCCGGACCTCAGCCGCTGATCGCCACCGCCTGCGGCGACACGGCATGTCCGGTTTGTCCGATGATGAAGGCGAAAGGCCCAAGGTCGGCTTGATCCTGCCGGCATGGCTTGATGCCTGTGCAGGTGCGATCGATATCCTCCAGCGTGCTGGACTGATCGTCGTCCGCGGCCAGCGGGTCGGCAATCTTGCCGATCTAGGTACGATTTTGAGCGATGCGCGTGTGTGTCCGCATATTCGCGAGACGATCGTGCGCTGGCTAGCGACAATCCTGACCCGGCGCTCGCTGAATGCGAGCTGATTGCGCGCTATGCCGAGCGCGACGGACTGCCGGTAAAGGCGGGCAATGTCATCTTCGAGCGCAGGCCTTGGTTCGATCTGCTGCACGCCCAGGGCGTACTCGACGGCTGGCTTGCAAGCGAAGCCGACGACCTCAACCGGGCGCTCGGCTTCCTGCGCTCAGTCGCACCGCTCGCGCCTAAGCAGTTGCGAAGCTGATCGAGGGCTTGGAACGCCCGGTCGAGGGCGAAGAGCGGCCTGCCGACGACAGCATCTGGCATTGGCGGCGCTGGACCGAACCGATGTGCGCTCGGTGGATCTGCTCGACGTGGTACGAGCGGCGCTGGCGGACGTTGCACGCGCGAGCCGGGTCTACCTATGCTGCCTATGGGTATAGACGATTTTGGTCTCACCTGATTGGGAGGGTCGACCATCGTAGACAGCATTATTTCCTGAGGTTAACCGACCTTCCAAAGCGTCCACATATCGTCTTGAAGGGATGGTCCAGGCGAAAATGTGCGGGGCCGCATGCCCGATTTGAGAATTTGGAGTCGGACCAAATGATGAACTATGAGATCAACCGCACTTTCCGCGAACGCTTGAACAAGGGAGGCGCGATTTTGATGCCGGGGGCCGCAAATGCGCTGGCCGCGCGCGTCATCGCCGATCTGGGGTTCGAGGCAATCTACCTTTCGGGAGCGGGTCTTACGAACACCTATCTTGGGCTGCCAGACCTTGGTTTCGTCAGTTTGCCGGAAATCGCGCAGCATACGGCCGCAATCCGGGATGCAACCGACCTTCCCATCATCGTCGATGCCGATACCGGCTTCGGCAATGCGCTCAATGTCCGCCACACGATCCGCACACTCGAACGTGCCGGCGCCAGTGCCGTTCAGATCGAAGATCAGGTAAACCCGAAGCGGTGCGGACATTTTTCGGGCAAGGATGTCGTCGACATCGCTGAAGCGCGGAGCCGGATCAAGGCAGCCGCGGATGCCCGCCAGGATTCCAACCTTCTGATCGTGGCGCGCACCGATGCCCGCGCCACCCAAGGGTTCGATGCCGCCATAGAGCGCGCAGAGATGTTCATCGAGGATGGCGCCGACATTACCTTCGTGGAGGCACCGGAAGGTGTTGCAGAGGTGGAGGCCATTCCGGCCCGGTTGCCCGGCACGCCACAATTGGTCAACTTGGTTGTGGGTGGTCGGACTCCGATCATCGATCTGGCCGATCTGGACGCCATGGGCTTTTCGCTCGTGCTCTATGCCAATGCGGCGCTGCAGGGCGCCGTCTATGGAATGCAGACGGCACTCAGTCTGCTCAAGAAGGACGGCCGTCTGGACGAAACCGGCCCCGTTACCGGCTTCAAGGAACGCCAGCGCCTGGTGAACAAGCCCTTTTTTGACGAATTGGAAAGCCGTTACGCGCAATAGGCGCTTCCGCGGCGATCAGGCGACGACACCCTCGGACCTGAGCCGGTCAATTTCCTGTGCAGTATAGCCCGCTTGGACCAGCAGCTCCGACCCATGTGTCCCGGCCGGCACCGGTTCCGCACCGATGCGGGAGGGGGTCCGACTGAAGCGAGGGGCGGGTGCAGGCTGTATCACGCCGCCGCGATCCACCAAAATATCCCTCGCCCGGACATGGGGGTGATCAAACGCCTCCTCCGCCGTCAGGACCGGCGCAAAGCAGCTGTCGGTACCTTCGAGCAATTGTGCCCATTCCTCCCGGGTGCGGGAGCGGAACAAAGCCGCCAGCCTTTCCCGCAATTCGGGCCAGCCGGCCGGATCGTTCTGGGCGGGCAGCGTCGCCGGATTCAAACCAACGAGGCCAAGAAATTGGTTGTAGAACTTGCCCTCGATCGCAGCGAGAGAGACGAATTTGCCGTCGGAAGTTTCATAGATATCGTACCAGGGCCGGCCTCCATCGGCGAGATTGCTACCGCGTTCATGCGACCATGTGCCGTTGGCGATCTGCGTGAACATGAAGGAAGACAATGACATGGCGCCGTCGACGATCGCTGCGTCCACGACCTGGCCGCGACCCGACGAGCGCGCCTCAACCAGCGCGGCGAGCACGCCCGCGACCAAATACAGCGATCCGCCGCCGAAATCGCCGACATAGTTGAGTGGTGACACCGGAGGACCGCCGGCCGGGCCAATGGCATGCAGCGCACCCGTCACGGCGATAAAATTGAGGTCATGTGCAGCGCTTTGGGAGAGCGGCCCGTCCTGTCCCCAACCTGTCATTCGGCCATAGACGAGGCGCGGATTGCGCTGAAGGCATTCATCGGGTCCCATCCCCAGTCGCTCCGCGACGCCGGGCCGATAGCCTTCCACCAATATGTCCGCGTCGGCGACGAAGCGCTGGACGATGGCGATGGCTTCAGGCTTCTTGAGGTCCAGCGCAATCGA
Source organism: Sphingobium sp. (assembly GCA_033795485.1). Classification (GTDB taxonomy): domain Bacteria; phylum Pseudomonadota; class Alphaproteobacteria; order Sphingomonadales; family Sphingomonadaceae; genus Sphingobium. The sequence continues at coordinate 82,885 of JARYGO010000001.1, read as the reverse complement.
CCGCCGGCCGCGGTTCGAGATACGTTTGCGTGGATCGCTAGCTGAGCCCAAGCCCGACGGCTCGAGCCGCTCGACTTGGATGACCTCGGCCCCCATATCGGCCAACATCATGCAAGCAAATGGGGCGGGACCTATGCCTGCTAGCTCCACCACCTTGATCCCAGTGAGAGGTCCGCCGCTCATGCCTCGTCTGCCTCCATCGCGCCGCGGACTTCCCGGCGTACTTCCTCGCTATGCTCTCCCATGATGGGGGCGTGCCGGACGGAGACCGGTTCTCCCGCGCCGAACCGCACCGGCGGTTTGAGTCCCAGATAGGGCCCTTCCGTGGGGTGTTCCAGAGGCTCGAAGAAGCCAACCGCCTTGAGATGCGGGTCTTCCGGCAAATCATCGAGACTGTTGACCCGGCAGGCCGGTATGTCTGCTGCCGCAAGCCATTCCAACCAATTCGCGGTCGTGTCCCTTGCGACGATATCCGCCATCGCGCGTTGCATGATCGCGACGTTCTTGAGACGCAACAGCGGAGTTTCCAGCCGGGGATCGGTCAATATGTCTTCGCGACCCACCATTTCGAAGAAGCGCAGCCAGCGTTCATCCGTATATGGGGCTACAACGATATGGCCGTCCGAGGTCCGCATTGGCTGCCGGTCAGGGTCGAGTTGCCGGGGATAGCCGGCAGGGCCTGTGGGCGGCACGAAAACACGGTCGTGAAGATGCTCCTGCAAGAGGAAATGCGTGAAGGATTCGAGCATCGGGACTTCGATTGCCTGCCCCTCCCCTGTTCTTTCGCGATGGTAAAGCGCGCCGAGCACCGCGTAGACGGCATGAAGGCCAGAGACCTTGTCCGCGATCGCAAGGGGTAGGAAACGCGGGTCATCGGAACCGGTGACGCGGGGTATCAGGCTCGTGGCCCCAGCGGTGGCCTGTATGATGTCGTCATAGGCCGGACGGCCAGCGTAAGGGCCTCCCGTTCCGAAGCCTGTACAGTGGACATAGATCAGATCGGGTCGCAGCATGGAGAGTCGTTCATAGCTCAGGCCGGCACGGTCAACGGCCTCCTGCCGCAGATTGTGAATAATGACGTCGCACTCCAGGACAAGCGCGTCGAAGTCGCCGCGACCTTCTGCGCTCTTTAAATCCCAGATGACGGAGCGCTTGCCGCGGTTCATGGTGAGATGCACCGGCCCCATACGCCTGCTTACCCGCGGCTTGCCAACGCGCCGGACTTCGTCACCAGACTCCGGCTCAAGCTTGATGATATCTGCGCCCATATTTGCGAGCGTTTCGGTACAATATGGGCCGAACATCACTGTCGTCATATCCAGGATGCGGACATTCGAGAGAATGTTCGTTGTCGCCATGCCTTGCTTTGCTCCATGTTGGCCCGCGGATGGGCCTTGCCTCTGGGTAGAAGCGGTTCAAACGGTGATCCAATATATTCTACTGGGACAAGACAGACGCGAAGCCTCTGGAAGGGCTGGGCGACCATATGATTTAAGTTCCACTACATATTTTGAAATTGGCCCCACCTCACTCATGATCGCGCTAGAAAGCCGCGGCCTAGGCCGATGCAGGCGAAAAAGGAGATGATGGCGTGCTGATGGTCGAGCGTCCGGAAGATATGGTCGATCATATCGGCGCTATGTTGGGGCCTGGACCATGGGTTTCGGTCGACCAGTCCAGGATAGATGACTTCGCGAGGGCGACAGAGGATTTCCATTGGATGCATGTCGACGCCGAACGTGCGCGAGAGACGCCAACCGGCAGCACGATCGCCCATGGATTTCTGTCTCTCTCGCTCATCCCGGCGCTGACGCGTGACATGTGGGCCGTGCGGACGCGCGGCGGCAGCTACAATTATGGCATGGATAAGGTTCGATTCATCACGCCCGTACCCAGCGGCGCACGTCTGCGTGCGCGCCAGGAGATCGCCGGCGTCGATCGGGTGGATGGCGCAACCCGAATCCGGTGTCGCAATCGTATAGAGATTGAAGGGCAGGAAAAACTCGCGCTGATTGCCGATACGATCATCCAGATATTTGACGCCGAACAAGGATGGGCGCGAAGCAGAGCGAGTTCGGGGGTGTCGGCATGAACGCGCCTTCATCCGCTCCACCCCCGCTCAAGGGAATCCGCGTTATCGACTTTTCTCGGCAGATCGCCGGGCCCTACGCGGCCATGCTTCTTGGCGATCTGGGAGCCGAGGTCATCAAGATCGAACAACCGGGCAGCGGAGACGACAGTCGGCGCCTCGCGCCTCGCTTCGGTGACCGGAGCAGCGTTTTTATCGGTAACAACCGGAATAAACGCAGTCTCGAACTGGATCTCAAGAGCGATGCGGGCCGGGAGGTTGCGCTCGACCTCATCGACACTGCGGATGTGCTGGTCGAAAATTTTCTGTGCGGAGTCATGGACCGGCTGGGGCTTGGTTACGATACTCTGGCGCAACGCAACCCCGGCCTCATCTATTGCTCGGTGACAGCGTTCGGGCATGAGGGTGCTTTTTCCACCCGGCCGGGCTTCGACCCCGTGACTCAGGCGGATTGCGGACTCTTCTCGCTCAACGGCTATGAAGATCGCCCCCCTGTCCGGGTTGCTGCGCCGGTTATCGACGTCGCCTCTGGAATGACGGCGCTTGCGGCCATTCAGGCAGCTCTGCTGGGCCGGTATCGTACCGGACGAGGCCAGCGCGTCGAGGTCGCGTTGTTTGATGTTGGCGTGGCGCTCTCAGCCTATTTTCCCATTACCTATATGATGAACGGTGCGCTTCAAGAACGCTCCGGCAACCAGAGTCAGGTGGGATCGCCCGCCGGACTCTTCTCCGCGTCGGATGGCGACTTCTTCATGTCCTGTTCGACGGACCGCATGTTCGTCAAACTCGCGCGGGACGTTCTTCATCGGGATGAGCTTTGCGAGCGCCCCGAGTTCCACACCAATAGCGAACGGCTTAAGAATAATAATATATTACTCGCAGAACTTGATCCCATTTTCGCGACGAAGACACGCACACAATGGGTGGAAAGCATGCTCGCTGCCGGTATTCCTGCCGGCGCCGTCCGCTCGATCGCCGAAGCGGTTGAGTCACCGGAAGCTCAGGATCGGGGCATCTTCACCCGCATCGCGGATCCGCAACTGGGCGAGGTGGCCAATGTTGCGCCGCCATTTCGGCTTGAGGGAAGCCCCTTGGCACCGGCCCAGCCGGCGCCGGCGTTGGGTGCGGACAATGAGGCGATCCTGTCAGCCGAACTCGGCTATTCCACCGATCGGATAGCCGCGTTGCGTGCGGGTGGCGCCTTCGGATGATCCAGCCAAGGATCAATCTCGAGATGAAGCCAAGCATTTGCCGCAACTGCCTTGCCTATTGCCCGATCATCGTGACCTTGGAGAATGACCGACCTGTTAAGGTGGTAGGCGATCCGATCGGCACGCCATATGGCGGCTATATATGCCCCAAGGGTCGGGCTCTGCCTGAGCAGCATAACGACCCGGCCCGCCTGCTGAAGCCGCTGCGGCGCAATACCGACGGCACGTTCGTATCGGTCACTAGTAATCAGGCGGTGATGGAGGTGACGGAGAGGCTACGCGATCTAGTCAATAGCTTCGGCCCCGACGCCATTGCGCTCTATACAGGCACCGGACCGGTTTCCAATCCGACCGGCCAAATCCTGGATTATGCCTTTTTCCGCGCTCTCGGCTCATCGTCGACTTTCTCTTCGGCCACGCTCGACAAGCCGGCGGCCCACACATCCACCGCGCTTCATGGGAACTGGATGGCCGGCTCGCAACGGTTCGAGACGGCCGATACTTGGATGATCGTCGGCGCCAATCCGGTGCTCGCCAAATCCAACGGCGTCCCCTTTCACAACCCCGGCGTCCGCCTGAAGGAAGCGCAGCAGCGTGGGCTGAAACTGATCGTTATTGATCCGCGCCAGACCGAAACGACGAAACGTGCATGGCTGCACCTCCAGCCCAAACCAGGCGAGGACCCTACGCTCCTCGCGGCCATCATCAACATCATCCTGACCGAAGGATTGGAGGACGGCGATTTCCTGGCCGAGAATGCCGAAGGACTGGATGAACTGCGCCGAGCAGTCGCCCCCTTCACGCCTCGCTATGCGGCTGAGCGCGCCGATGTACCGCTGAACGACATCCTGCGAGCCGCCCACACTTTTGCCGCAGGACCGCGGGGTGGCGTGGTCTGTTCTACTGGACCCAACTTCGCCGAGTATGGCGATCTGAGCTTCTATCTGGGGCTTTGTCTTAACACGATCTGTGGCCGCTGGGGCCGGGCTGGTGACAGAGCCGCCTATCAGAACATCCTTCTCCCCGCTTATTCGCCCAAGGCTCAGCCTTACCCGCCCTACCCCGTGTTTGGCCCGCGGGCGATGCGCGTCCATGGACTAAGACAGAATGCCAGCGGCCTGCCCGCCTCGTCCCTTGCCGACGAGATTTTGATGCCGGGCGATGGCCAGATCAAGGCGTTGTTCTGCGTGGGCGGAAATCCGATGCAATCCTGGCCGCTGCCGGAAAAGACACGCGCAGCGCTGGAGGCATTGGAACTTCTGGTGGTGTTCGACTACCGAATGACGCTTACTGCGGAAAGCGCGCACTATGTCATACCACCACCCCTGTCGCTGGAAATTCCGGGCGCGACCTACCGGGTGGAGTCACTAAAATATATGGGCGTATCGCGCGGCTATGAAATACCCTGGGCGCAATATGCCGATGCCGTGGCAGTGGAACCGGCAGGTTCCGACCTGATGGACGATGGCAGCTTCCTGTTTCGGGTTGCGCAGGCGCTGAATCTGCAACTGGAATGGGTCAGCAATGCAGGCTTTGGCCCGCATATCGAAAGCCCGCCTCGCAAATTCCGCCTGGACATGAGCCGGCCGCCGAGCGTGGCTGAAATGATCGAGATGGCCTGTTCGGAGAGTCGGGTGCCCCTGGACGACGTCCGGTCTCATAAGCACGGCCATCTCTATGACGAGATCGACGTTCGGATCGCGCCGCGCGACCCGGACTGCACGGCCATGTTGCAACTGGGCGATCCGCTCATGATGGATGACCTCGCCCACGTTTACGATGAGGCCAGCGACAGGCCGGATAGGGCGCGTTATCCGTTCCTGCTGATGCCGCGCCGATCCAATAATTTTATGAACTCGGTCGGACAGACATTGCCCCCGCTACACAAGGGAACCCATCATAATCCAGTGCATCTTCACCCCTCCGACATGGCGGCCATAGGCGTTGGGGAAGGCCAGCTGGTCCGGCTTGCATCGGCCAATGGCGAGATGCTGGGCGCCGCCAGTGCCGACCCGAGCTTGAAACCTGGCACGGTCACCACTTGGCAGGGATTTGGGCATCGCCCGGATCAAGCGAATGCATGCAATGCCTTCACGGGCTCCTCCGTGACAGGGCTGATCGGGCTCGACCGCCTGGATCCCATCACCGGCATGCCTCTAATGAGTGCTGTGCCGGTGTCCATTACTAAGGTGGCATCCCCTGCCGAATGTTCCTCAGCAGCATAGAAGGCGACGTAAAAGTGGAACAAACCGGATCCGTGACGCGGGTTTCCCTTGGAATCAAGATCGGCTATGCGCTTGGGCTCTATGGCATCGCCATAGCGCAGACCGGCTTCACTGTGCTGCTCGTTTATTGCTATACTGATGTTTTCGGTCTGACGCCAGGACAGGCTGGCACGATCATTTTCGTTGGATCCTTCATCGACATTGCTGTCAATCTTCTGATCCCGTCGCTGACTGCGGCGACCAAGACCCGGCTTGGCCGCTATCGTCCCTATGTCATCTTCGGCTCGATCTTCTTCGGTGCCGCTTTCGGCGCAATGTTTATCCGGCCTGACCTGCCGCCTGCACAGCTTTTCGTCTATGCGCTCTGCATCCATCTCGCTTACCGTTTCACCTATGGGTTCATCCTGACCCCGCACAGTTCTCTGATCAGTCGCATGACGAGCGACGCAGACGAGCGCGCGTCGATAGGTTCGGTCAAGACAATCGGCAGCAACCTGGGCGTGCTCTGCTCGGCTTATGTGGGACTCGGGCTGGTGGCATGGCTCGGCAATGGCAACGATAGGGTCGGGTTCACCTATTTTGGGCTGGTCTTCGGGTTTCTGGTGTTCCTGTCGGTGTGCCTTTCAGGCATCGCGTCAAAGGAAAGGGATGTGAACGATGCAGTGATGGATCAAGAGACTGGTTCAATCCTGCCGGCGCTGAGCTTGATCGGACGCAATACCCAGTTGCTGTTCGCCTTGGCCGCAACCGCCTTCTATTTTGCAGCCTACCTCGTGCTGAACAGCGCCATCCTCTATTATTTCAAATATGTGCGTGAAGCGAGCGATGCGGCCAAGATGGCCTTGCTGGCAGTGTCGCTGGGCGGCATCGTCATGCCCCTCTTCTGGACGCCGATAGTACGCAGGACCAGTAAAGCAGCCGTATGGGCGATCGGCTGCGCGCTGATTTGCGTTGCAAGCTTAAGCCTCTGGTTGTTTTCGGAAGCTACGCTGGCCTTGATCCTCGTCGCCTATGTCGTGGCTGGCATGGGCAAGAGCGCGATTCAGATGAACTATTTCGCGATCACTGCGGACGCCGTCGATTATGGGCACTGGAGGCACGGTCGCCGCGCGGAGGCCTACAGCTTCGGCTTGCTCTCGATCATGACCAAGGTCGGCTACGGTATGGGCGGTGCGATCGTAGGCTTAGCCCTGACTTGGTCCGGTTTCGTCGCGAACAGCGTCCAGACGCCGGAGACGATCGAGCGGCTCCGGATCATGGCGGGCCTGCTGCCGGCCCTGCTGGTCACTATTTCCGGCCTCCTGGTTCTGGGTTTTCGCGTCAATGCACGCAAGCACAGAGAGATTGTCAGCGATTTGCAGGCGCGTGCGAATGGAGGAGGCTGAAGGGTCAGGAACTCCGGCGCAGCCTCACCACAACAGGTTTCCCCCCAATGTGGTCGGTGGGCTCTGGATAATCGCTTCGGCGATCGCCTTCACGGCGATGATGACGCTCGTGAAGTTCCTGGGGAACGACTATCCCGCCGCCGTCCAATCCACTTATCGACAAATGGCGAGCCTGGTCATGATGGCGCCCATCATCATCCACGATCCTCGGGGGGCGCTCGCCTCACGTCGCCCGGGGCTCATCATCCTCACAATGGCGTTGAGCACGCTCGGCCTCGTCCTCAGTCTCTATTCCTATCAACTCCTTCCGTTCGCGAATGCCAATGCGCTCTCATTCAGCCGCATTCTGTGGCTGGTTCCTCTCGCCGCTCTCGTCTTGCGCGAACGAATAGGGTGGATGCGCGGCGGCGCGGCGCTTACGGGTTTTATAGGCGTCACGATCATGCTCGAGCCAAGCCAAGGCTTTCATCTTGGAATCGGAGAACTGGCCGCCCTGGCAGCGAGCCTGATGGCCGCCATCGTCATCATCTGCATGAAAACGCTGATGCGTGAGCATAAGCTCGCCACCATCATGGCGTGGAGTGCGACGGTCGGTTTCCTCTTCTCGGCGATACCGGCTTTATTCGTCTGGCGCTGGCCCAGCCTTGTCGATTTCCTGCTCCTTGCGATAATGGGTGTGCTTGGTGTCGCAACGCAGGCCAGCTACATCAAAGGCGTATCGATCGGTGAAGCGGCGGCCATCGTACCGCTGGACTATAGCCGCCTGCTGATGGCAGCCGCGATCGGCTGGCTACTTTTCGACGAGGTGCCAAGCAGTTCCACCCTGATCGGTGGCGCTGTCGTGATCGGGTCGACGCTGATCCTGAGCTGGTACGAAGTACGGACCTACCGCGCAGCCGAAGCGATCGTCGCTGCGCAGGAATAGCGCCCCATTCATTCGCATATTCGAAACAGCACTTCCTGTAATGCGTGGGAAACAAGCCGGCCGCGGCTATCAAAGATATGCGATCGACCCAATCCTCGACCATTCTGGGCCGCCGGGCTGTCGCATACCACCAGCAGCCAATCATCCACGCGAAAGGGCCGATGAAACCACATCGCCTGATTAAGGCTCGCCATGCGCAGCTTTGTCTCGTTCGTCTGGTGCCGCTGGATCGCAGTTTCCGCCAACCAATAGTCTGTGAGATAGGCGAGAATCGCGCAATGCTCGCCGGCTCCGTCCAGCAGCGCCGCGCTGGGTGTCCGCACCCATGCAATGCGCTTCTCTCCCGATTTTCCTGAAATATATGCTTCGGCGTCGATGGGGCGAAGATCGATAACCCTTCCTACCCCCAGTCTCTCGAAAATGCCCGAGGGCACCTTGCCTCGCCATTCAGGGAGCAATTCTTGGATTGACGGGAGCGTTTCGGGCGCTGGCGCAGCGGGCGGCGCCTCCGCGTGTTCCGCACCATCCTCTTGCCTTTGGAAGGAGGCCTGGAGGGTAAAGATCACCTCGTCGTCTTGCATGAGGTGGACGAGGCGATTGGAAAAGCTACGGCCTTCAAATATATGTTCCACATGGCATTCGACGGGACGCTCAACAGACCCGGCCCTCAGAAAATAGCCGTGCGCAGCGTGCAGGGATCGCTCTGGAACAGTGCGACATGCCGCGTTGAGGGCAAGGCCAACACATTGACCGCCGAACAGTTGCCCACCGGTATTGCGCTGAGCGACAATGTTGCGGAACTTGTTATTACCGATGGGCTCGATAGCGACGACTTCGCCGATTTCCTTCCACCGCCAAATCGGAAACGGCGTGTTCATACGTTCGCCATTTGCTGCCGGGCGTGCAGAACGTCGGATATCTCCGCCCGCTGTTGGGCGGGCGAACCCAGCAATTCGGCATTGGCTCGGGCGCGCTTGAAATAGAGGTGATTGCGCATCTCCCACGTGAAACCGATTGCGCCGAATATCTGGATGCTGCGAAAGGCGGCGTTGGCATAGGCCTCACCGGTGAAGGCTTGGGCCATGGCAGCGGCAAGGCTTGCCGCCTCGGGATCGGCGTCGAGCGCCCATGCAGCGTACAGCACAGCCGCTGACGCGCACTCCAGGTCGCCCTTCATATCGGCAAGCTGGTGCTTGATGGCCTGGTAGGCTCCGATCGGCCGCCCGAAGGCCACCCTTTCCTTGGCATAGTCGACGGTGGCTTCAACCACTTGGGCGAGCCCTCCCAAGCTTTCTGCGGCGAGCAGCAGATAGAGCCGATCGCGAATCCAGGGCCAGACGACGGTGAAGTCGCCTGGCATGAGTTCGGCAGCAGTATCGCTCGCCTCAAGTCGATAGACCGCTCTGGTGATGTCGCGCCATTCGAGCAGGTCGACGGCCAGCCCGGAGGCATTTCGATCGACGAGGAACAAACGGGACACGCCATCAAGTTTCGCTGCGACAACGATCTGATCGGCCTCCCCTGCGTCGAGCACAAGCGCACTATGCCCTTCCAGCCGCCAGCCAGTGCCTGCCTGACGAGCGACCATGTCGAGCGGTCCGACGCGGCCACGTCGATCCGCGACCGCAAGGGCGAGACGGCGCTCGCCACTGGCGACTCCAGGCAGAAGGGCTTCTCGCTGCGGGGGGGAGCCGGCCGCCAATATTGCCCATGTTCCGGCCAGCGTTCCAAAGAGAGAGCATGGAGCAAGGCTGCGGCCGACTTGTTCGATGATCATCATGAGGTCGACATGGCTCATGCCATAGCCGCCATCGTCCTCCGGAATGACCAGAGCGGTCCAACCGAGTTCCACCATCTTCGCCCACAACGCATCGCGTTTCGCGGCGGAGACCGTTGCGCCGGGTAGAAGCAGGGGTCCAAGGTCGACTTCGGCCGATAGGAAATCCTGCGCGGATTCGCGCAGCATGAGATGCTCATCACTGAGGGCAAAATCCATCTGCGTTCCTCTTCAAACCTTAGCCGCCTCGCGCCAAGGAATCTTGGCGGTCGGATCCTTGTCGCGAGGCAGACCGAGCAGGCGCTCGGCCACCACATTCTTCAAAATTTCCTGCGTCCCTACACCCAGCGTCACCCCTGGACTGAACCAGAACGCCGTGTCCCAGTTGCTGTAGGGACCACGCTCCGCTTGCTCCATGGGCAGCACGTCCCGGTCCCGCACCAATCCCCAGGCGCCCTGGCTCCTCTTGGCCAGGTCGAGCACACGCTGGCCGTGCGGTGCCGCGACCATCTTGCGGATCGCGCCCTCGGGACCGGCCGGGCGGGCGTTCATCCTGTCGCTCAACGACCGAAACGCCAGCAGTCGAAGTATCTCGCCTTCGATATAGAGTTTTACCGCTTCATCCCGCAGGAGCGGATCCTCGCTCCTTCCAGAAGCGATCAGGCCATGGATGAGATCCCGGGCCGTGGGGCCCGAACCCCAAATGGACCCCGGCTTGGACAGCGCTACCCGTTCGGTCTGGAGCTGGAGCATACAGAGCTTCCAGCCATCTCCCTCCGCACCCAGGCGACGATCGGCGGGCACGACGACATCCTCGAAGGAAACCTCGAAATATTCGCTTTTAGTGCCCGACATGTCCACGATCGGATGAATCGCGATCCCAGGGGAATCCATGTCGACAAGGAACTGGGTAAGACCTTGATGCTTGGGAACATCGGGGTCGGTCCGGGTGACGAGAACGCCGATCTGCGAACGATCGGCGAGCGACGTCCACATCTTGCGCCCATTGACGATATAATGATCGCCTTCACGCCGTGCTATAGTCTGGAGCGCTCCGACATCCGAACCTGCGCTTGGCTCGCTGAAGAGCATGCACCAGATTTCTTGGCAAGCAAGCGCCGGCTTCAGGAAGCGCTCTTGCTGCTCATCCGTGCCGAACTTAAGGAGCGACTGGGCGCAGTTGTTGATCGCGACCGGATTAACGTGATTGGGCGCGCGCAATCCGGAGCGGGCGATTTCATCATCCACGATGAGCTGCAACTCGGGATCCGCGCCGAGACCCCAGGGCCGCGGCCAGTGCGGCACGGTATAGCCTTGCTCGAACAGATCGGCGTAACTTGGATCTGGATGCGCTTCCAGCCAAGCCCGAACTTCCAGGCGGCGCGGATCATCGCCTGCGGGTAAATTGAAATCCATCGAGCAATCGCCCCCTCACGGTCAGCATGTATGTCTCGCCTTGCTGGCACGAAGACGCGGCGACTGGAAATATGATCGCACTATCAATTGCTAGCTGGATGCTCTCGCAATCAAGGAGTCAGTTGTTGCCCGAAACGCCAGGCCGGACGGCGGCGACTGTTCCGCCGTCAACCGGCACGATGCAACCCGTCATATAGGACGCATCCTCAGACGCGAGGAAGGCGACAACGGCGGCGACTTCGTCCGGGCGTGCAGGCCGGCCCAGCGGGATAGTGGAAAGCATGCGTTCACGGCGTGCTGGATCGGCGCGATGCACCGTCGTCATAGCGGTCTCCACCAGCCCCGGGCACACAGCGTTCACGCGAATAGCATACGCGGCGCAGTCGAGCGCCAGCGAGCGCGTATAGTTGACGACCGCACCTTTCGCCGTGCTGTAAGCGACCATGCCAAGATAACCACCCAAGCCTGCTGTGGACGCGGTATTGACGATCGCCCCGCCACCGGCCGCGCGCATGTGCGGGATCGCTGCCTTGGCGCCTAGAAAAACGGCCTCGACGTCTACTGCCATTACCTTTCGCCAGAGGGCAAGGTCGGTTTCCTCAGTCGTTCCGCGCCCCGACATCCCGGCATTGCTGCAAAGAATATCCAGCCGGCCGAAATGCGCGGCGACTTCGTTCACGAAGGAAGAGAGGTCATTACCATCGGCCACATCCAGCGCCCTGAACAATGCCGCATCGCCTAGTTCCTTGGCCAGGATGGTGCCCGCTGGACCATCCAAATCGCAGAATCCCACGCGTGCTCCCTCGATCACAAGGCGCCGCACGATCGCTTCGCCGATGCCTGCGGCGCCGCCGGTCACGATCGCTACCCGCCCTGCAAATCGTTGCGTCACTCGACGGTCCAGATGCTTTCCAGCGACAGCTGTGGGTTATGCTCACCCAGCAGAGGCGGTGGCGTCCGGATTTCGGCGGGCGTTCCCGAGAACAGGAGCGGATTGCCGACCACCTCATAGCTCTTGCCACTGACATGATGCATTTCGTGAATCATGTGATCACGGATTTCAGGATCGGAAAAGACCTCCGGCCAGGTTCGAACAGGCCCATAGATCGCGCCGGCCTGCTTGAGAATCGGATCCCATTCGGCAAGCGTACGGCTTTTGAACAGAGCCGCCAGCCGCCGATCCAGGCTTTCTCGGTTGGCAATACGAGCATCCTTTGTCGCGTACAGGGGATCGCTGGCGAAGTCCGGATCGCCCATGCCTTCGCACAGGATCTTCCAGAACTTGTCATTGATGGTGATGACCATGATGTCATGGCCGTCGGCGGTGGCATAGACATTGTTCGGAACGATATCCCAATGCTCATTGCCCCAGCGTTCCGGCGTCTTGCCGGTAAGGGAGAAGTAAACGTCTCTCGGCACATGGCTGAAAAGGGAAGCATCCATCATGGAAAGATCGACGCGCTGCCCCTCTCCCGTCTTTTCCCGCGACTGAAGAGCGGTGACGATGCCGATCGTAGCGAAAAGCGCGGTCACGAGATCGCTGAAGGGAAAACCGATCTTCAGCGGGCCGGACGTGCGTGTGCCGGTAACCTGCATCAAACCGGAATAGGCCTGGATGACCTGATCCAGCGCGGGCCTTCCGGCATTGGGGCCGGTACGGCCAAAGCCGGTGATCGAGCAATAGATCAGCCGCGGGTTGAGAGCCTTGAGTTGATCATAGTCGATTCCCGCCTTCTCCGTGAAGCCTGGCCGAAAATTCTCGACCAGAACATCGGCATCCGCTGCCAGCTCGCGCGCCTTGGCCTGCCCCTCGGGCGTCTTGAGGTCCAGCACGATGCCGCGCTTGTTGCGGTTGATGGCGAGGAAGAAGGCGCCGTCGCCCTCTATCCCCGTCTCGCCTGACTTGCGGAACGGATCGCCAGCAGGTTGCTCGACCTTCACGACGTCGGCGCCATAGTCGGCGAGCAGCATCGTCGCCATCGGCCCAGTCATCATCTGGGTGAAATCGAGGACGCGCAGGCCCGTGAGTGCGCCGCTCATTGGTCCGAATTCACCACATAGCGTTCCTCACGCGCCTTGTTGGCGGCAGAAACGCCCTTGTCGCGCTTTTCCTTGAAGAAGTTCGCCTCATCCTCTTCCCAGCGCATGTTCGAGGCAATGGTATGATAGACCGGACCATAAGCGAACTGGTTGTTAATGCCCAGCGCTTGCATGGCGAGTATGGTTGCGCTCTTGCCGATGGCGATCCCGTCCCGCGGCAGACGCACGATACGTTCCGCCCATTCCTCTCCGCGTTCGATGAGCTCCGCTTCGGGAACCACCTTGTTGATAAGACCATTGGTGAGCGCGGTCTGCGCGTCCCAGACATCAGCCATCAGCAGGAGTTCGCGCGCCTTCCGCACGCCCAGCGTCATCATCTCCCACGCATCGAAATAGGCCGCACCCGACAAGCCGAGCTTCTGCTCGGGATGACCCATCTTCGCGCTATCCGCGGCGATCACCAAGTCGCAGGATTCGGCAAGATAGAGTCCCCCGCCGAGACAATAGCCACGGACGAGCGCGAGCGTGGGGGTCAGGCAGGTGAAGATGCGCTGGAAGCGCTCGACATATTTCTTGTCATAGCGCAGCCGGGCACGTTGGCTTGGGCGCCGCGGACGCCCCTTGGCGTCGGTAGTTGTGGGGCCATATTGATTGCCGACCTCCGACAGGTCATGGCCTGTGCAGAAATCATTCCCAGCGCCCGACAGAACGATGCATCGCACATCGTCGTCGCTTTCGGCCTGGTCATAAGCCCGCATGAGTTGTTCCCACATGTCGTTCGACATGGCGTTCTTCTTCGAGGGGCGATTGAGCGTAATATAGGCTCGACCATTACGGGCGACATAATCGACACTTGCGGCTTCGGACATGAAATAACCCTCTTTTCGCGTGTGAATCAGGAGGCCGCCAACAAGCGGCGCGCCACAATCAGGTGATGGATCTCGTTAGTGCCTTCGAGGATCTGGTTTAGCTTCGCGTCGCGCATCAGGCGTTCGGCGGGATATTCCTTCGAGTATCCGTAGGAACCGAGAATCTGAACCGCCTCGAGCGCGGCTGCCATCGCAACGTCGGAAATGAAGCATTTGCAGGTGGATGCAAGATAAGGCAGCCGCGACAAGTCACCGCTGTCGATCTCCCCGACGCTGGTGTAGAGGAGCGCCCGCGAGGCCTCGACTTTCATGGCCATGTCGGCGAGTTTGAACTGGATTGCCTGGAGTTTGGAGATCGGCTGGCCAAACTGGACGCGCTCCCGCGCATAGGCAACGGAGATGTCGAGCGCGCTCTGAGCCATGCCGAGGGCCGACGCGGCGACGGTCGGCCGGTTCAAGTCCATGATCCGCATGCAACTCTTGAAACCGGTGCCCTCGGGTCCGATCATGCAGTCTGCCGGTACGCGCATATCCTCGAAGAACAGCCCGCATGTCGGCGCGCCGTGCCGACCGAGCTTCTCCTCCTTGCGGCCCACGACATAGCCCGGCGTCTTGGTGTCGACGAGGAAAGCGCTGATCCCGTCATGGCCCCGCTCCCCGCTCGTACGCGCGAAGACGAGCGTGTAGTGCGCATCGGCTCCCCAGGTGATCCAGTTCTTCTGGCCGTTGATGACATAGCTGTCGCCGTCCTTGCGGGCCGTCGTGCGCATGGCGGCCACATCGGAGCCAGCCTGCGGCTCCGTCATGGCGACAGCGGCGACGGTCCGCCCCGCCGCTGCTTCCGTCAGGTAACGCCGCTTCTGATCCTCGGTCCCAAAATGCAGGAGCGGCAGGACCAGCCCCACCGAATTGTTCGCGCACAGCGTTGAAATGGCCAGCGAGCTGCCGCGCGCGATTTCCTCCTTGGCTATGCAGATGGTCGTAAGGTCGCCGCCAGGACCGCCATATTCTTCAGGTATCCATAGCTGTAACAGGCCGAGATCACCGAATATCTCGACAAGCTCCCCGGGAAACCGATCAGTCCGTTCCAGATCAGGCACCAGCGGCGCGAGCTTTTCCTCGGTCAACCGACGGATCGTGTCGCGGAAAAACTCCTTCTCCTCCCCAAAATGCACGCACTTCTCCTCTCTGGCCCGCTGACAGATCGCGCAGAGGACCCCAGTTTAGCCGGTCCTATCGCTCAGCGCGCATGCGCACCAATATGGATTGACAATCGATCCAAACTGTTTGGGTCTGTCGCCATCAGAGCGCAAACAGCTTGCATCAGACAATTGTCGTCTAGCGGCTTCAAATCCGTCGCCTCGCGCGTCAGAGACAGATTATAGGCGAGCACGAGAAAACATGGTCAAAATCTGTATCTTTGGGGCGGGCGCCATTGGTGGCCATATTGCCGGGCATCTCGCTCGCGCCCAGCATTGCGAGGTCAGCCTCGTCGGACGGGGCGAAGCCCTCCGCGCCATCAAGGAAAGGGGACTGATCGTCGAGACGCCAGAGGGGCGCTTTACCACCCATCCTCACGCGACCGATGATCCCGCCGCCCTTGGCCCCCAGGATTATGTGCTGCTGACGCTGAAGGCGCAGCAGCTTCCCGCATCGCTCCCGCAGCTTCCGTCGCTCATCGGTCCTGCCACGGTCCTGCTGCCTCCGACTACGGGCCTTCCGGCCGCTTTCCTTCACGGTCTGACCGGTACATTCGGCGACCGGCCGCTGACCGCCGTTGACCCGGACGGTGCCCAGATCGCGACGATGCCTCCCGCGCAGACACTTGGCATCGTATATTGGATCGGAGCGCATGGCATCGCGCCCGGCCATGTCGCGCAGGACGGACCGAAAGCCAGCTGCATGGTCGGCGAATTCAACGGGTCGCAAAGCGAACGTGTGACGCGTTTGGGACAGATCTTGACTGCCAGCGGCATCGAAACGCCGGTGCGCAAGGACATAAGAAGCGACATCTGGGTGAAGTTCGTCAACAGCCTGGTCTGGAATCCAGTGGCGGTGCTGACGGAGGCGACCATCGGCGGCATCTCTGGCGACGCGGAAGCGATCGGCACCGTCAGGGCGATGATGGAGGAGGCGGATGCGGTTGCCCGCACGCTCGGCATCGACATTCGCGTCGCTCCTGAAAAGCGGATCGCCGTGACAAGCTCGGCCCCCGGCCATAAGATGTCGATGCTTCAGGACTTTCAGGCGGGGCGACCGATGGAAGTCGACGCGCTGGCGCGCTCGATCGAAGCTGTCCGAACATTGGCCGGCGTCGAGACGCCGAAAATCGAAGCGTTGCTATCGCTTATCGCCCTGCGATCGCGCACCTCGCCCTATCAGGGAGCATAGAATGACACAGGCATCGGAAAATTTCGTACGGCCGCTCATGGGCGTGAAGGTCATAGATATGACGACCTATCTGGCTGGTCCGTTCAGCGCAAAGATGCTCAGCGACTTGGGCGCCGACGTGATCAAGGTCGAGATGCCGAGCGGAGATCCTTACCGGAATGTCGGCCCCACACGCAACGGCACCAGCATCTATTGGCTGAACGGCAACAATGGGAAGAGTGGGGTGACCATCGACCTCAAAACGCCCAAGGGGCTGGAGCAGCTGAAGGGCCTCTTGCGAGATGCGGACATCTTCATCGAGAACAGCAAGCCCCAGGTCACAGCGAAGCTCGGCCTTGGCCAGGATGTCGTGCGGCAGGTCAATCCGCGCCTGATCCGTCTTTCGATTACGGGGTACGGCCCGGACGGGCCCCTGTCGAGCGAGCCCGTCTATGACGCGCTGCTTCAGGGCCGTACCGGCCTCTTGGCCTTCGAAGCCGCGGACGGAAAGCCGCGCGCGACGAACCATTTCCTGGCCGACAAGATCGGCGGCGCTTTCGCCTGTCAGATGGCGCTTGCTGGCCTCTATCAGCGCGAGCGCACTGGAGAGGGGATGCACCTGCAAGGGTCGATGCTGGACATCATGACCTATTACAACTTTCCCGATATGCTCCAGCATCGCACGTTTCTGGACGATACGCGCGACTGGAACGCACCGCCGCAGGTCGTTGTCGAGACGAAGGACGGGCATATGGTTCTCTCCCCCGTCACCGGCAAGCAATTGAGCGCCACGCTTCAGGTCGTAGACAAGGTCGACCAGAAGGATGAGTTGCGCGGCATTGCTGACAGCCGAGCGCGCACATATCGCTTCTTCGAGATCATCGCGGAGCCGTTGAAGACGAAGACGACGGCCGAGTGGTTGCCGCTCTTCGGTGCTCTCGATGTACCGGTGGCGCCGGTCAACGGCCCCGACGAGGGACTCACCGACGCCCAGGTTGTCCACAACGAGATCTATAGCGAGATGGAAACGCCGCTCGGCACCGTGCGCGCGCCCCGCTACCCCATGACCGTGGATGGGCGCAAGCTGACGCCTCGCGGCCCCGCCCCGGCACTGGGCGAGCATAACGACCTGTTCGCATGATCCGGCGGCCCCAGATCGCGATTCCAGCTGTTTATGCCCGCGGGGGAACCAGCCGCGCCTTGCTCTTCCATGAGCGGGATCTGGGAGGGACGATGGAGCAGCCCCATCTTTGGGATGGAATATTCGCGGCGGCGCTTGGCAGCCCCGACCCCGGCGAACGACAACTTGACGGCTTGGGCGGCGGGATATCCTCGCTCTCGAAAGTGGCGGTCGTCCGCCCGTCCACGCGGCTGGACGCCGACGTAGACTATCTGTTCGGACAGGCCGCCATCAGAAGCGTCAATGTCAGTTACCGCGGCAATTGTGGGAACATCTCCGCCGCAGTGGGGCCATATGCTATAGATGAAGGGCTGGTGACGGTCGAGGGCGACGAAGCTCTGGTCCGCATTCACAATGTGAACACGAACAAGCTGATCCATGCGCGTTTTCCCCTGATCGGCGGACAGGCGGCAGTGGAGGGCGACTTCACTATTCAGGGCGTCGCCGGTAGCGGAGCGCAGATCAGGCTGGATTTCATTGACCCGGGCGGCGCCACGACTGGAAAGCTGCTGCCTGTAGACGAGGCGACGAGTGAACTGGACATCCCCGCGATAGGCAGGCTAGCTGTATCGCTGGTAGATGCCGCCAATCCGGTGCTGTTCGTACGCGCCGATAGTTTCGGCCTGAAGGGCAATGAGACACCCGGCGATATCAATGCCGATCGGAAACTGCTTGAACGGCTGGACGATGCGCGCGCAACCGCCGCGGTAGCGATGGGAATCGTCGAGACGTTTGAGGAAGCCAAGACGAAGGTTCCGAACCTCCCGCTGGTGGCGCTGCTGTCGCAGTGCGAGGATGAGGACGCGGACATCCGTGTCCGCATGATCTCCGCCGGTCAACCCCATAAAGCGACGCCCTTGACGGGAGCAATGTGCCTGGCGGTGGCGGCCCGGCTGCCCGGCACCCTTGCTGCGGAGATAACTGGCCCGCTGCTGCCGGACAGAGCGATCCGCATAGCGCATGCATCGGGAATACTCCCCGTCGATGCCGATGTCCGCGATGGGCAGGCTCATTCGGTGACCGTCTTCCGCACAGCCCGCCGCCTCATGGAAGGCCGCGTTCTGATCCCCTCACCTCTTGAACCCTCGACATCATAAGCTCTGAAGGCTTAGAAGAGGGTATGAACATACGACAGTTGCGCTATTTTCTGGCAGTCGCACAAGAACTGAACTTTACGCGCGCCGCGGAGAAAATCGGTATCGCTCAGCCGCCGCTGAGCCAGCAGATTCTCGCTCTCGAACAGGAGCTAGGCACCGCGCTTTTTACCCGTGACAAGCGCCGCATCCGCTTGACAGCTGCGGGAGAAATCCTTGTCGACCACGCCCACCGGGTGATCAATGCCGCATCGGCAGCCGAGAATGCGGTTCGGCTCGTAGAGCGCGGTGCGCGGGCAAACATCACCGTGGGCGCCATCTACACGGCGATCTATTCCTTTTTGCCCAAACTGTTGCGCCACTTCAACGCCATGGCACCTAATGTCGAAGTCAGCCTGCGGGAAATGACCCTGGCGCAGCAAATCGTTGGCTTGAACGAAGGCGTTATCGAAATTGGCTTGCTGCGCGGGCCCATCCATCAACGGGATCTGCGGACCGAGATCCTCTATCGCGAGCAACTCGTTGTCGCGATCCCGTCCACTCAGGCAGATGAGTTCGGCGACCCCGTCAGCATCCGGGAAATATCCAGGCATCCGTTGGTCGCGGTCGCTCGAGGTTCGAGCAGGAGCTATAGCGACCGCGTACTCGACGTGTTCGATTCTCATGACCTAGAGCCCATGATCGCCCACGAAGTTTCGGACATGCATACCGCAGTTTGTCTCGTTGCCGCCGGGATGGGCATTTCGATCGTGCCCGCTATCATCCAAACGATGCAGACCAAAGGCGTCGTATATCGAAGGCTCCTCGAAGAGACGAACGGAGTCACATTCGCTGTGGCGCTTCGTCGCGACACGGACTCGCCAATCGTCGATATGTTCTTGAAGGCCGCGCGGAGCAGTGCGCAGGAAATGCTTGCGGAACACTCTTTCCTATTCAGCAGGCGGTCCGATGGGTGAGTTGACCAAGGTCGGCATGATCGCCCGACCGCGATGACGCAGAGGGGCGCTCTACGCCATTGCGATCGCCAGACTTTATCATGACCTGGTTGGGACGTCAGCGCGAGCGCAGCGGAGCGCGACCGGTGTCCGATCAGGCCGCTTCCAAAAGCAGGTCGGCCACCTCATCCGGCGCGTCAATCATCAGGTCGTGCCCATAGGGCAAATCGATGCGCCGCCAGGCCGGATCGGCCGCCGCTTCCTCGGCGAACCGCGTCAGCATCGCAGAGCCGTAGGCAGAAGCGCAGACATAGGTGCGCGGAATGCGGCTGCGGTGCTCGGTTTTGGGCAATCGCTCGTGAAAGGTTGCTCTTGGCTGCGGTGTGCATTTGCTGTCCACCCATTGGCGATCGGCGGCGTTCACCAGAAATGCAGCAGCGGACTTGGGATGGATCAGTCCATCAAAGGTCGACCGCTCGAACTCGTCGCGCCCGGCGGGCGTAAGATAATCCCATAGGCACGCGCCTGGAGCGGGCTTCAGCGCATCGAGGTAGATCAAGGCGGCGATCCGGTCCGGGATTCTCTCCGCCACCCCACTGATCACCATCCCTGCATAGGAATGCCCGCATAATATGATGTCGTGCAGATCTTCCCACAGCACCAAATTGACGATGTCAGCTATATGGGTGGAGAGGTCGATGTCAGGATTGATCAAGTGCGAACGATCGCCCAGCCCGGTCAGCGTAGGCGCCAGGGCGCGCCCGCCCCGCTCGGCTATACGATCCACCACTCGGCGCCAGCACCAACCGCCATGGAATGCTCCATGAACCAGCACATAGTTGGTCCGATCGCCGCTCATTGCCCGCATCTTCCCCGGAAGCCTGATTGAAATCGTTCCACGCTGATTTATGTAAAAGCTTTGATCTATCGTCGATCAACATCACCCAGTCGGCAGAATATCGGTGTCAGTAGGCGGGCTCGGCGAGCATCAGCCATTCTTAAGAATTAGCGATCGGAGGCCGAAAGGAGCACGGATTGCCGCAGCTCCGCCTCCAAACTGTCAAAGTGCAATCTGAAATCCAGAATAGCCATGCGCGACCGTGCGGAGTTCTCATGAACCCCGCACGGAAGCTTTATCACAACAGCGTGGGTTCAATGGCGAATGGTGAACTGGAACGCCACGGATCGGGCGCGCTGCGGAAGGGCATATACCAATCCCGGCGACGTCCCCACACTCGAGCCCGTCGACTTGATGTACTCGTCGGACAGGTTCTTTCCGATAACCGCGAACTCCCATTTGCCGTTCGTGGGACCGAACCCGACCCGAAGATCGAAGGTCGTATAATGTCCCTGCTGCAGCAGAGGATCGATGGTCGGCGTCATATAATAGCCGGTCGAATGGAAGACATTGGGATCGACTTTGATCGCATAGTCGGCGCTGGTTGGTATCGTCACGGTAGCCGAGACGCTCCCGGAGAATTTGGGCGCAAAGGGCGTAGGACGGCCCGACACGTCCTGGGCGTTGGCAACACAATATGGCGCACCCAGGATCGCACCTGCAACCGTGCAGCCCGCATTCACATAGCTCTTGAACTTAGAATCGATATAGGCGCCAGCGACGTTGAATGTCAGGAAATCGCTCGCTTTGAGAGAGCCCGTAAACTCGATACCCTTAGAACGCGATGCCGCGGCATTGCCGACCGTAGTGATGCTCGCGCCTGTCGGCCCGATGATGGTCAGTGCTTGCTGCAGGCCCTTATAGTCGAGATAGAAGGCATCGAGAGTGAAGAACAATCTGCGGTCAAACAGCGAGCCCTTGAGACCAATTTCGTATGAATCGACAAATTCCGAGTCGAACTGGTTCGGCGTATTTGAGTCGCTATACCCCCCGGCCTTAAACCCCTCGGTATAGGAGCCATATGCCGTAATCGTGGGAATGATATCATATTGCAAGCTCGCCGATGGCATGAGCTTGTTGTATGTGGTGTGGGGATCTGAGAAATTCGCCGTGTTCCCTCCCGCAGCGGTGACCAGCTTGGCTTCGGTCGCGGGATCGACGAAAATCAAGTCCTCGAAAACGGCGTTTGCATTGCCGATGCCCGCGCGGAATGTCCGAGAAGCGTCTTTCTTGACGCTCGTATAGCGAACACCCAGGTTCAAGCGAAGGCCGGTGGCAGGCCTGACGGTCATTTGTCCGAAGACAGAGCGCGTCTGATCCTTCTGGAAGAGATTGCGATTCGACTCGATAGGCGTCGAGGCGTTGGTGACTGGCGCACCAGCAGCACCAGCAGCACCAGGTAGATTGTAGAGCGACGAGACCGATCGGCTCGTCAAATCACCGTGGGAATAATAGGCGCCCACCATGTAGTCGAGCCAGTCGGTGGCCTCCCCTTCCAGCCGGAGTTCTTGGGCGAACATCCCGTAGGTTTCGGCTTGTGTGAAGGGCGAATAGTAGAAGCCGGCAACGCCGGTGGAGGGCAAGGGCGTCGCATTCAGAAAGCTGCGCGAGCGTTGATGCGAATAGCTCGTGATCGACGTGAGCGTGCCCCAGTCGAATGTAAAGGCATTCGTCCAGGCGGCCTCGACCGCATCCAGGCGGAAGTCCGATCCCGGTTCCTGCGACACGAAATTATAGCTGTTGTCGGGATTCCCCCCCCCCCCCGGCAGCGTTCCGAGATAGACGGCGCATGGGCCGTTGGGACGTGCGCTGGGGGCGGGAAAGGGAGCATCGGCCGGACAACCGGTTGCCTCGACATTGAAGGTGCCGGTGTCCCGGTTGCGGGCATATTCAACTCGCAGATTCGACTGGAACTTGTCAGTCGGTTCCCAACGAAGCGATCCGCGAGTGACGAAGTCACGCATGTGCGGCCCATGATTGTCGAACACGCTGTTGTAGATATAGCCGTCCATGCCCGATGCTCGGGCGGCCACTCTGGCAGAAAGCGTGTCGCTAATCGGACCTGTGACAGCACCCATCGCGACATATTCGCCGTCTGAGGGAGAATAGAGCGCCTGAGCTTCATACCCAAAAATGTTCGAAGGCTTCTTCGACGTGATATTGATGGCACCGGCAACCGTGTTGTTGCCAAAGAACGTCGTTTGCGGGCCATTCAGAATCTCGACGCGCTCCACGTCGAACAAGCCGGCTGTGATCATGCGCGAACGGGGGCGGTAAACGCCGTCGACGAAAGTACCAACGGATTGCTCGAAGCCGGCGTTCAATCCAGAGCCGACACCGCGAATATTGATCAAGTTGGACTGCGGACCCACGCCCAAGTTGAATCCCGGAGACCGAATGGAAAGCCCGACCAGATCCGTCGTGCCTGTCTTGGCGAGAGTTTCACCCGTCGTCACATTCACCGAAACCGGAACGTCCTGGAGCCGCTGCTCCCTGCGCTGCGCAGTGACAACTATATCACCAATCGCCGAATTGCGTTGTGTATCCTGCGGCGACGTTTCCTGTATGGCGGGCGCCGCCTGAGCAAACGCCGCACACGGCATTAAAACGGCAGATGACAACAAAATTGCAGTAACAGATGCCTTCGATACCATGTCCATCCCCTCCTTAGCTTCTTTATATGAATTATCTTGCATGTACCCAATGGGAGACCGCGACATCCAATATGCATTTCATATGGATGGATGAAGGTGGAGTGCGCAGCGGATTGACTGCGCACTGAACTCAGCGCGCGGTCAATCCGCCATCGATCGGAAGCGCGACGCCGGTGATGAAAGAGCTTTCTTCTGAGGCGAGGAACAGTGCGGCTTGAGCAATCTCCGCGGCTTCCCCGACCCGCCCCATGGGAACATTGGTGAGCACCCGAGCGAGCCCCTCTTCCGCCGTGAAGCGTGGATCGCTGGTCATGAAATCATTGTGCAGCATCGGCGTAGACACCGGTCCGGGGCACAAAGCGTTTACTCGGACATTGTGTGCAGCATATCGCACTGCGAGACCCTTGGTGAGGCCGATGACACCGCTTTTCAGGGCTGAGTAAAGGGGACTTTGTGCGGAGCCTACCAGACCCGAGGTCGAAGACGTAAAGATGAGCGATCCTCCCGCAGTCGTCATCAGCGGGATGACTGCGGCCGAGATAGTGATGGCCGCTGTGAGGTTGAGATCGGCAGATCGTTGATAGTCAGTGATCTCGAAATTTTCGATATCGGTGGGCGCCGGCAAACCAGCATGATTCCATACTACATCCACACCGTCGAGCCAGTCGGCCGCCTCTTTGAGAACCCGCAGCGTGGCTTCTCGGTCCAGAAGGTCGACGACAAACCCGCGCACTTCGCCGCCTTTGCTGCTGACTTCATCGACCAGCCTGGCCAGTCCGGCTTCATCACGATCCAGAGCTGCGACCTTTGCTCCCTCTTGTGCGAAGAGGGAAACGCCTGCCGCCCCCATGCCCGAGGCCGCAGCCGTGATGATCGAGCGCTTGTTCTTCAGTCTCATGGTTCATCTCCTTTTGAGTTGGGAAAAGTTAGGCATGTGCTGCTTCCTGGGCAGCCTCTTCGCTGGCGACTAGATGGCGTGCAGCATAGAACAGGATCGCTATGGTGAATGGCAGCGTGGCGAGCGCACAAAGTATCGCGAAGCGCAGATCGCCGGTCGCGTCGCTCAACAGTCCCACCGTATAAGGGCCAAGGCCCAAGCCAAGAATATTGGCCCCGAGCGAATACATCGCGAACGCAGTGCCGCGCAGTCGGGGTATGACCAGGTCCTGCGTAGTCGCCTGATTGGGTGCAAACCACATCGGCACGAAAAAGGTCGCGACGCCGAAGGCGATATAGAATAGCGTCACGTCGGTGGTCAGATACTGGACGATGCTCGCCAGGGTGTAGATACTCGCCGTGATGCAGACGAACATGAGCCGTCCGTCTGGCCTGAAGCGGCGGGCATAATCCGATACATAACCGCTAAGCGTGATTCCGCACCCTCCGGACACTGCTGCGATGACGCCGAGATGGAGACCATCCGCTGCGGTAAAGCCCAGATAGCGGTTTGCATAGACGAAGACGAAACCAGTGGTCGCGTTCATGGAAAAGGCAAGGAAAGCCGCGGCCAAGGTCAGCGCCCGAAATGTCCGCGACCCCGTCAGTAAGCGCGAGGCGACGGCGTCCTGCAGCCGCACCGACTGGAACCAGCTGGCGCATGCATACAAGGCGAGCATCATGGCGATCCACTGGACAAGGTTGCTGGTCACTTCGTGACCAGCAACCCGGCCCAGCACCGCGCGTCGCGTCGGCGACAGGACAGAATCGGTGAGAGATGTCAGAGCAATGCAGGCGACGACTGCCAGGATCAGCCAGAGCAAGTTTCGTCGGATCTCGCGGAAAGGCTGCCGATCTCGCAGCATCTGGAGGATGTTCCAGGGGGGGATCATGGCACAGAGAACCCGAAGCGCACTGCGGAAGGGTGCGGGATCATCCACGTGTCGACCAATTTCCAGCCGGCCCCTCGCCGGTTCGCGAATGGTGAGCAGGATCAACAAGGCAAGAAGCAGGCCGGGAATGCCGACGGCCATGAACGCTGCCTGCCAGCCTGAAAGCCCGAGCGGCGCATTTTGCGGTCCGCCAAAGTGGCTTTCCCAGAAGGCGACGACGCCGCCGCCGATCATCAGCGACACGCCTGCTCCGACATAGACGCCGACGGAATAGAGGCCCAACACCGTCGCGCGCCTCGACTTGTCGAAATAGTCTCCCAATAGGGAAACAGCGGCCGGCGTGGAACTGGCCTCGCCGACACCGACACCGACCCGCGCTATCCCGAGTTGAGCAAAATTATGAGCAGCGCCGGAAAGCGCCGTCATCAGAGACCAGAAGGACAAGCCGAGCGACAGCGTGCGCACCCGGCTCCATCCATCCGCCAAGCGCGCCAGCGGAATGCCGAAAAGGCCGTAGAACAGCGCAAAGGTTGTTCCGTAGAGAAGACCGAGCTGCGTGTCAGTGATGTTGAGGTCAGCCTTGAGATAGGGCGCCAGCACGGTCACGATCTGTCGATCGACATAGCTGAACGTGTAAACGATCACCAAAACAGCCAGTACATACCAGCGATACCAAGGGCGTTCAGAAACGCTGCTCACGATAGGGATCCTCCCATAGCCTTGTTCTTTTTCTCGCCACATATATCGACGGTGGTCGGCCATCGCCGGCCAGCGAGGCCGGCTAGCCCAGACAGGACAGCGGCGGCGGCGAACGCTATCGTGAGGCCAAAGCGCTCTGCGGTTTCGCCCCACAGCCAGCTGCCCAGGGCGACGCCGGCGAACAGCGCAGTGTAATATGTTCCTATTACGCGTCCGGCTAGTGCGGCTGGCGATAGAAGCTGGACAGCGATATTCCAGCTGTTGAGGCAGCCTACCCAAGCTGCGCCCAGGGGCAACAGCAACAGCGCCGCCACGATCGAATTGTCGGCGACCGCGAGACCCATCAGGCACAGGACGTTCGCAACCGCGCTGACGCCGAGAATGCCTTCAACACCTATCCGCCGGCGCGCCTGTCCCAAAAAAATGCAGATGAGTATCGCGCCGATCCCCACGGCCCCCATGAGCATGCCGTATAAGACAGCGTTCCCGCCCAGCCGATCACGCGAAAGGTGCGGGATCAATGCCCATATCGGAGAGGCGGCCACGGTGAAGGCGAAGCTGCGGGCAAGGATTGGCCAGAGGCGGGATTCCGTTCCGACAAAGCCGATCCCTTCCTTCAGAACCGCGACAATCCGGCGAGGCTGAGGCCATCCCTTGCCAGGCTCGAGCGGAAGAAGGAGCATGATCATGGCTGCGCATGCAATGGCATTGAGTGCCAATGTGGCGGCCGGCCCAACCGTGCCGACAAGGAACCCGCCCACGACCGGGCCCAAGATCCGCGCGACATTGAATCCGATGCCATAGGCGCCCACGCCCTCGGCGAGCATATACTCCGGCACACTCTCACCGACATGCGCCATGGCCGCCGGACCAAACAGCGCCGAGCCGCAGCCGAAGAGGAAGCAGGCGATGAGGAGAGCGCCTGGCGAGGCGCCGCCCCATTGCTGGTGGATTGCAAGGGCTGCGGCCGGAAGGAGCATGAATATATAGGACGCCAGCATCATTCGCCGCCGGTCCGCCATGTCGGCCAGAGCGCCCGCCAATAAAGCGAGGACCGATGCCGGTAAAGCAATCGCCGACTGGATCAATGCGACCTGAACCGGGCTTCCCACCGCCGTCATCATCCAGGCGGCGGCAACGGCCTGCACAAGCGCCGTCATGTTCGCGACGATGGTCAGCAACCAGAGTTGGCGGAACCGGGCAATTGCGAAGGGGTGCCTTGGCGGGCTCACGAACACCTATCCTGAACCGATCGTGCGCGCCCCACGGCTCAATTGAGGTTCAAGGTGACCGCCTTCACCTCCGTATAGGTTTCAATCGCGTCGAAGGCACGTTCGCGGCCCCAGCCAGATTGTTTGAAGCCTCCATAGGGAAGCGTGGCATCTCCGGCCGAATGGACATTGACACCCACCGCGCCAGAGCGAATGCGCCGCGCCATGCGGTGGGCGGTACGCAAATCATTCGTCCAGATGCTCGCGGAAAGGCCATAGGAGGTGGCATTAGCCCGTACCGCGAGCGCATCGACATCCTCATCACGGAACGTCTGGGTCGACAGAACGGGACCAAAAATCTCCTCGTCGACCACCGACATGCCCGGCCGGGTGCCGGTCAGGATCGTCGGCTCGACGAAATAGCCCTTGTCGCCGATGCGATTGCCGCCAGTGTGGACCTTGGCGCCCTGCTCCAGCCCTGCTTCAAGATAGCTGGTAACGCGTTGAAGCTGTCTTTCGGAAATGACGGGGCCAAGATCATTCCCGTCGTCCAGGCTGTAACCCACCTTCATCTTGCGGGCAATGACGCCGATTCGATCGACCAGATCATCGTGGATCGCTTCATGCGCGAAGAGCCGGGACCCGGCGGAGCACACCTGCCCCGCGTGGAAGAAGATCGCGCGCGCCGCTCCCGCGGCCGCCATGTCCAAATCGGCATCGGGGAATACGATGAAGGGCGACTTCCCACCCAGTTCCAGCGTGACCCGCTTCAGATTTCCCGTGGCATCCTGGACGATCCGTTTGCCAGTCGCGGTCGAGCCGGTAAATGAAATTTTGTCGATGTCTGGATGGCGCGCGATCGCGGCTCCCACCGGGTCTCCGTAGCCGGTGACGATGTTGATGACACCTTCGGGGAAACCCGCCTCTAGGATCAATTCGGCCATACGCAGAGCACTGAGCGGTGTCTGCTCCGCCGGCTTCAGCACGATGGTGCAGCCGCTGGCAAGCGCTGGAGCAATCTTCCAGGAGAAGAGATTAAGCGGGAAATTCCACGGCAGGATCTGCCCGACCACGCCAACCGCTTCGCGGATGGTGTAGGCAGCCCATTCGCCAGGGAGCGAGAGTTGCGGAGACTGACCCGTTATCTTGGTGGCCCACCCCCCCATATATCGGATCATCTCGGCGACATTGGGCACGTCCACGTTGCGGCAGAATGAAAGGGGCTTGCCGCTGTTGATGCTTTCGAGCTGAGCGAGCTCATCGGCATGCTCCTCCACCAAATCGGCAAGACGAAACATGAGACGGGCGCGTTGATTGGGCTTGGTCTGCCCCCAGGCTCCCTCAAATGTCCGGCGTGCAGCGGCAACGGCACGGTCCACATCGCTCGCGTCGCCCTCCGCAGCGGTTGCGAACGCTTCGCCATTTCCAGGATCAATGATGTCGGTGCGCTTGCCCGAAGCACTTTCGACCCATTCGCCACCGATCAGCATGCGGTGCGGCCGCGCTATGAAGTCACGGGCGGACGAAGACAATTTTTCGTGGAAACTCATGGCCGCTACAATCCTTTCGGGTCCTCTCACGCTGCAATTATGCTGAGGGTGAGCTGTTGAGATAATAGTTTTTTCGTTTCATAGCCCTGATTGCCGCCCAGAGCTTTGCTCATCGTGATGGTGAATTTCGTTCACTGTCCGACTCAGCAAACGTCACTTGTCTCACCCGCAAGTATTGGCCATCCAGAGAACAGTTTTGGCCAATGAAGGAGAGGAGGCCTCCAAATGCACATCGAAATTTTTCCGGAAAAGTGCATCGGCGTAGGACAGTGCGTACTTGCTGCGCCGGATTTGTTCCAACAGAATGACGACGACGGTATCGTCTATCTGCTTCGGGATGACGCGTCCGATGACCGGAAGGAGGCCGCGATTGCAGCTGCGCGCCTATGTCCGACGCTCGCGATCGTTGTTCACGACTGAAGGGCTGGAGCGCGAGCGTAACCACCCGCGATTTCACTGAACGCCCCGCCAAGCAAGCGTGCCGCCATCGACGCGGAAAACCGCGCCTGTAGAAAAGGAGGCCTCTTCCGATGCCAGGAAGCAAGCAAGTCTGGCCACCTCCTCGGGGCGTCCCAGTCTGGTGATGAGATGGGGTCCCCACAAGCGCTTAGCAGCGGCATCCCGTTCATCCAGATCGAAGGATGCAAAGCTGTGCGAGAGCATCGGCGTGTCGATCGCGCCTGGCGCATAAGCGTTCACGCGAATGCCATCGGGCGCGAGGTCGATCGCCGCCGTCTGCGTCAGGAGCATTACGCCCGCCTTGCTGGGGCCATAGGTTGGAAGGCCTGGATAGGCGACGGTGCTGGCAACCGAGGCGGCGTTGACGATTGCCGGGGACAGAGCGGAACGCCTCAGATGCGGCACGGCATATTTGATCGCGAGCCACATTGCCTTGAGGTTGACCGCCATCACCGTGTCCCAGATCTCCTCGGTGAGAGTCTCTACGGTGACGACACCATGCGCCACGGCATCATCGGTTATCCCAGCATTGTTGATCAACACGTCGATCCCGCCTCCCCTCTCGGCGGTCATCTCGACCATCGCGCGTATGTCTTGAGCTACACGCAAGTCCGTGCGGATATATCGGGCATCCACGCCTTCACTCCGCACCGCCTCGACGGTTGCTTCACCATCTTTGATGTCGGCAACGGTGACCCAGCGCGCCCCTTCCCGTGCCGCTTGGACAGCGATGGCGCGACCCATGCCCTGCGCGGCGCCCGTGACAATGACAACGCGATCCTTCAGCCGGTCGTTCACGCGGCCGCCCGGACCGAAATCAGGGTCTTGAGGTCGAAGCCGGAATCCGCCGCCTGCTGAGAAGTGGGACTGATGCGCGCCTGCAGGAGCTTACGCGCCTGCATATGATCAGGTAACCGGCTGACCGACTCAACGGCGACCAATCTGTCCCCGTCATAGCAGAAGACAGAGAAGGCTCGGCTCGCCGGATCGCCTCTGATGACCGCTGTTTCTCCTCCTTTTGTGAGCCCGGCCATCTGAAGCCGCAGGCCCGCCTGATCGCTCCAGAACAAGGGTACGGCATCATAGTCGCGCCCCCTTCCCATGATCCGCTCCGCAAGGCAGCGTGCCTGATCAACGGCGTTCTGGACTGATTCCAGGCGCACCATCCTGTCCCTGTCCGCCATGAAGGGAAAGGCGGCGCAATCGCCTATGGCTGAAATGCAGGGATCCTCCGTCCGCATCTGACGATCGACTACGATCCCGTTATGGACCTCCAGCCCCGCGGCAGCCGCCAGCTCCGCATTGGGAACGACGCCAATCGATATGAGGACGAGGTCAGCGGGGACGCGTTCTCCGCTCTGCAATTCCAGCGCTTCTACGCGGCCGACATTTCCATGCACCGCCACCACGGACTCATTAAAGTCGAAAACGACCCCCGCCTCTTCATGACATTGGCGCACAATCGTTGAGACGGGCTCGCTCGCCACGCGGCCAAGCACTCTCGGCCCCGCTTCGATAACTCGAACGTGCCGGCCAGCCGCCGCCGCGATGGTCGCGGCTTCCAGGCCCAGAAAGCCCGCCCCCACGATCACGATACGATCCGCCTTCTGTAGAGCGGCCTGAAGCTGTCGCGCGTCATCGAGCGTGCGAAGAGAGAGGACGCCCTCGATTGCGCCCTCGACGCAGGGCAAGTGGCGGTTTCGAGTTCCCGTCGCGAAGACCAGATGCTCATAGTCGAGAAAGGCGCCGGACCTGAGGTCCACCTGTCGCAGTTCCCGGTTAACCGAGACCACCGTCTCGTCGGGAAGAAAGTCGATCTCGTGCTGCGCGAACCAGTTCGGCTCCTGCATGAACAGCATCATGTCGGGTGCAGTGCCCGCCAGATAAGCTTTTGACAGCGGCGGACGCTGATAGGGCGCGTGCGGTTCGTCACCGATCAGCCGGATGGAACCGCCATAGCCCAGTTCCCGCAAGGACGCCGCCAATTGTAATCCGGCCTGCCCCGCTCCGACAATGACGACGCCGCTCATCCGGCTGCCCCAGCATCCGTCACTTCCTCAACCGTGATCGCCAGCGCCGGACATTTGCGTGCGGCGCCGCGGACGACATCGCTGAGCCGTTCCGGCGGATATGGTTCCAGCACAACCGCGACACCATCCTCGTCGCGCTGATCGAACACCTCCGCGCTGGACAGGACACACATTCCAGCGCCAACGCACAAATTCTGGTTTATCGTCACCTTCAGCATTGGTCCTCTCCCTCTCTTGATCTCTTCACCATGCTACTGGCAGCGCCTCGATGCCGTACACAAAATGGTCGAACTTGAACTCCACTTCCTCGAAGGGAACGGCGAGCCTCAAGCCAGGGAAGCGGCGGAAGATGGTGCCGAAAACAGACTGCAGTTCGGTGCGGGCGAGCGGCTGGCCCAAGCACTGATGGACGCCGTAACTGAAGGCCAGATGATTGTCCGGGTTACGCGTGATATCGAACTTGTTCGGGCATTCGAACGCGTCGGGATCGCGGTTAGCTGCTGCGACAAGCGCGAAGACGGCCTCACCGGCACGCACCATATGGCCGTTGATGTCAACATCCTCCAGCGCCACCCGAGGCGCGTTATACTGGACGATGCTATGGTAGCGGAGCATTTCGTCTACGGCGCTCTTGAGCAAGGCCGGCTCTCCCAGAAGCAATTCCTTCTGGTCGGGATTCTGGAGGAAAGTGAGCAATCCGAGCGCAATCTGATTGGCGGTCGTCTCATGGCCGGCCATGATGAGGAGATCGGCATGTGCGACGGCGTCCTCATGGCTGAGATGACCGGGTTGCACGTGATCGATCACCAGCCGGCTCAACATGTCGTCATTGGCGTGTGGGTCAGCCTCCTTCTTTTTCAGGAGCTGGTCGAAATAGTCGATGAGACGGGCCGATGCGTCGCGCGGGATTTCTGGTCCGACGTCCATCAGCATTTTGAGCCGGCTTTGCTCTTGGAAAAACAGCCGGTCCTCCGCCGGAACGCCAAGAAACTCCGAGATGACGGTCGACGTAAGCGGCAGCGCGAACTCGTGGACGATCTCAGCGGGCGCCCCCTTGTCCTCGAGTTCGTCGTATAGTTCGCTGACGAGACCCTCGATGCGAGGACGCATCGCTTCTACCCTCTTGATCATGAACTCGCGGGTGAACATGCGCCGAAGAGGGCCATGCGCCGGCGGGTCCATGCGGATGAAGGTAGGCTGGGTGCTCAATACCGCCTCACGTGAAGGCGAAAGCATCGGGAAATTGGGGGTGGTTGGCGCACTGGAGAAGCGCATCTCGGTCATAACCTTGCGCACATCTTCGAAGGACGTGAAAATCCAGCAATGCTGACCGTTCCAAAGCCGCATCTTCTTCGGACCCCCAGCGGCACGAAACTCGGAATATTCAGGCGGCGGATCGAATGGGCAGCGCGCGTCACGCTTAAGCGGGAAGAGTGGGGCATCCACGGTGTCGATAGACATATTCCTCTCCTTTAATTTAAACGTTCCGCCGCTCACACGAGGTCAATAGAGCGGCCGGCCACGGCAACGCGTGCAGACGACGTGCGGGTAAATTCTTCAACTCCGATCGGCCGCTGCCGGAGTGGTGGGGCAGTCAATGAGTGGCTAGGCTGAAATGCCGGATGCAGGATCACGTGAGCGGCTCTGCCGTCCACCTGAGCGGCACTTGCTCTCTCATCAACCATGCCTTCACCCTCGCCTTTCTTGTTCGTCGGATCACATCATCCCTTTAACCGGCAGCATCTTTGGATTTTGCGGCGTATGTGATGACGCTTCCGCAGCCCGACACGCCTTTTGATAATTACAAGATATTTGACGTCCTAGTGATATCAGGCGCTTGCCAAGGTGAATTAAATTCACCAACATGGCGGCATAGGAAATCGGTATGGCTAATGTTCAGAAAATAGATCTCAACCTGTTTCGCCTATTGCAGGTTCTCTATGAAGAACGGAGCGTTGCGCGGGCATCGGAACGGCTCTTCATCACCCGCTCGGCCGTAAGTCATGCGCTGCGCCGCCTTCGCCATCTGTTAGGTGATGATCTTTTCGTTCGCGGGCCGGGCGGCATGGTTCCGACGGCCCGCGCGCATGAAGTGGCGCGGGAACTCAACCTGCTCCTTCCGCAACTCTATGAGGTCGTGACGAGTCAGGATTTCGAGCCAAGCCGCAGCGAGCGCGTCTTCAAGATGAGCTGCCTGCCCTATCTGTCGTCGACCTTGGTCCCTGCCGTGGCGTGGCGGTTCGGCCGAGCCGCGCCGCATGCGCGGCTCGATGTGACGCACTTGTACTATAGCGTGGTCGACGATCTCGACAGCGGCGCATTGGACGTAGCGATTGGGAATTTCCGCAGAACGCCGTCGCGCTTAATTGCCGAAGAGATCGTACGAGACCATTATGTATGGGTCATCCGCCAGGACAATCCGGCCGCGCGGCGCAAGCTCACACTTCAGATGTTGGCTGCGATGCCCCAGGTAGACTTGGCAATCGGAGGCGCCGTGACCAATGCGATTGAGAGCTATGATGTGCGCCAAGGCCTCGAACGCCTTGTTATCCAGAACAGCATGGGCGCGACCGAAGACGCGTTTAGTGGGGCCGGGCTCACGCGACAGGTCCGCTACACGGCGCCGGGCGCCGCCGCGGGGATGGAGATCGCCGCCCGGACAAATTCGATCTGCTTCGTCCCTGCGGCGATTGCAGCGCGCGATGCTGCCAAACTTGGACTAGCGATCTTCGATCCGCCTTACCGATCGCCGCCCCTGCTCATCCAGATGCTCTATCACGCAGACTTCAGCCGCCGCCCGGCGGTAGCCTGGCTGCTGGAAAGGATTCGCGAAAGCGCGAAGGCTGATTGGGAGACTCCTGCCTAGGAGGCGAGATTACGAAAGCCGAGTTTCTCGAATACCGGTTCATCCGTAACGCGGAGCAATGTGGCGCCATCGCGCCCACCCGCAATCTCGAATTGATTCCAGCTAGGCACGACAATCACGTCTCCCCGGGTCAAGGAAAGACTCCCGAGCGCCTCCAGGGTGACTATCGCTTCGCCCCCGGTCACGGCGAAGATATTGTTGTCGATACGCGGGGCGTGAGTGGCCACCTGTCCCTGGCTGAAGTGGAGCATATGCAAGCCGATCGTCGGCAACTGTCCCTCAGCGATGCGGACATCCTTCTCCGCCTGGACGCGCTCGGAAAGCCAAAGGCCATGGAAGCGAAAGCTGGAATCGGGGCTGTGGCCCTTCACGCTTTCCAGGACATCGGGATGATGTTCGAAAAACATATTCTCAAGATTCTGCACCAGAGGAACGTCAAGGAAGTCGATCCAGAAGGCAGGGCTGTCGCTATAATTGGCATGCCCATGCCAATGCCATTGCGGGGTGAGGACAACGTCTCCAGGAGCCATATCAACCTGCATTCCATCAACCAGCGTGTAAACGCCAGGTGTCGCGTCGAGAACGAGCCGCAGGGCGTTGGGCGAATGCCTATGTGATCGAGCCGTCTCGCCCGGGAGCACCAGTTGGTATGCCGCGACCAGGTGCCGACAAGTCGGGTAATGATTGTTTTCGATCGGATTGACGAGGATGAGGTTGCGGCGCTCGGCAAATTCCGGAGAAACGAAATCGGCAGCTTTCGTCAGCGCCTCCAGCGCGTCGGCATAGCGCCAGACCATCGGCCGGTGTATCGAGTGCGCGCTTGCCCACATCGCCGGCTCGCGCTTCGCCCAGCCGGGAGAAAAGGCCTTCTCTCCCAAAGCCTCGAAAAATCCGGGAGGCGGGATCATCTCCGGGGTCGATGTCATGTCAGCCTCCTTCAGGCCGCGACGCTTGAACTGAGTATAGCTTCCCCGGCCCTGCCACCTACTATGTCGATGACGGCCGCTGGATCCACAGGTTCGGCATCGCCGCGCCAGCAGCTGTGTCCATCCGGGCGGACAAGCACCAGCTTGCGCTCATAGGCCTCGATCGCTTCTGGCTCCTCAAGCTGGACGATTTTGAAGGGGATGCCGGCCTTCCTGGCAGCCTCGGCCAGCCCGGCTCCGGCCGGGGCATCTGCCCCCAATCGCAGGAGGACGAAACCTTCTCCGAAGAGGTCGAGCGTGGAACTGCCGTCAGCGAGCCATACATGCGGCGCACGGGCGCCCGGAATGCTGGTCTGGCGATAGGTCGCGGTTTGTTGTTCTGGAATGGGCGTACCATCGGAAACGATGACAGGCGACTGGCCATAGATGTAGCCGAGATGAACGCCAATGGTGTACCATTCTCGTTTCATCATATCGCCATACCAAGCGCCATATTTTTGGCGTGCCGCATCATATTCGGCGCCGGGCATGAAGATTTCCGGTGGCGGGGGCGTCTTGCGCGGCTCCAGCATCAGCTTGAGGTTAGTACTCGACTCTCGCACATTGTGCAGCGCAACGGGTCGCCGCTCCGCCTCATAGGACTGCAGCAGCGCTGTCCCTCCCCAACCCTTGAGCACGGCATCGAGCTTCCAGGCCAAATCGACCGCGTCGCCGATGCCGGTATTCATGCCGAACCCGCCGGTCGGCGACATCAGATGCGCCGCGTCACCGGTGATGAAGACGCGCCGTGTCCCATAGTGGTCGGCCACCAACTCCCGGCGAACCCAGGGCATGATCGACTCGATCTCGATGGGAATTTCCTTGCCCACGGCGCGAACGATGAGGGCGCGAATCTCTTCCTCGGAATATTCGCGCTTGGTTTCATCTCCCACGATGGACATGCGCCACCGGTCGCGGCCATTGATGGCCACGATAGTGAGCCAAGTACCCTCAGGCCCAATGAAGATGAACCGATAGGCTTTGCCCTTATCATGCTGCGACGGCAGGTCAGGCGTCCGAAAGATGATATTGACTGTATGCGTAAGCACGGGCTTGCCAGTCATCCCGATCCCGGCGCGTTGACGGACAAAACTGGCGCCGCCATCCGCCCCTACCAGATAGTCGGCCTGCACTTCATAGGTTTCCCCGGTCTCGAGATCCTTCAATGTCGCAGTCACGCCGTCCTGCTCTTCGACGAAGTCGACGAGCTGGGTTTTGAACCTTGATGTGACTTGCGGATATTGGCCGATAAAACGCTGGAGAATGGGATCGAACATATCTTGAGGACAACGCTCCCGTTTCTCCGGGCTTTGCGGAGGCTTGGGCTCCTCGTCTTTGCTCGGCACGACCTCGCGCCCGAATTCGAAGCCGGTGAGCGACTCAAGGTAGACATTATCCTGCGGATAATCGCGTGGGTAAGGTGAGTTCCGCACCCACTCGGCGATACCCCAGCGTCGGGCGAATTCCATGGTCCTGATGCCGACCATGTCCATCTTGGGCTGCGTAACGCTTCCGTCGCCCTGCTCCACCAGCCAACATGACGTGCCCCGCCAAGCGAGATCACCTGCCAGGGCCAGGCCCACCGGCCCTGCGCCAACGATCAAAACAGGAATTCGATCTACCATGTATCCCTCACGAGTCTTAATCCCCGCCCCCGCTCAAAGGGTTCAACGGCGGATCTTGAATTATCGACTAATGAGCCAGAAGCGCCCTTACAAATATGGTTTGCAGATAGCACGAGACTATCCCGGTCTATGTTGGTCCTACCAACAGAAATTGGGATAATTAGGCGAGAAATGCGATGCCAATGATCGCAACTTGTAGGCGTTATTGGGTTATTTCATCACGTATTGCAGTTATTGTTTTTTGCTAAATAATAGTCAGGATCATGCCACCGGCTTGTTCCAGATCTGGTGGTCACCCCCCTCTCCGCGCCGGACAGAGAGGCTCATCTCGCCTACATGCGCGATGCGGATTCTCAGTTCGTCGCCATCCTCGATAGGTCCCACGCCAGCTGGCGTGCCTGAAGCAATGATATCCCCTGGGAACAAGGTCATTACGCTGGACGCAATGGCGATCATATCGGGTATGTCGACAATGAGCGCACCGGTGTTCGCCTTTTGTCGTAGGTCGCCGTTCACGGTGAGTTCCAGGTCGATATCAGCGGGGTTATCGATTTCATCCGCTGTCACGATCCAGGGCCCGACTGGACAAAAGCTATCGAAGGACTTGCGCATCACACGCTCCTCCTTGCCGCGAATGACGATATCGAGAAGGCAGGAATAACCGAAAATGTGGCTGAGGGCATCGGTACGGGCGATGTTGCGCCCGCCTTTCCCGATGATGATGGCGAGTTCGCACTCATGATGGATTTCCCGATCAGGAATCGCGGGCAGGACAATCGGATCTGATGGGCCCGAGAGGCTGCTATTCGCCTTCAGAAAGAACCCCTGACCACCCGATTTGAACGTGGAGACAAGATTATCACCCATCTCCTCTATGTGGGCGTGATAGTTGGCGGGGTAGGCAATCACCTTGTTTGGCCAGGCGACAGGCGTTTCCAGGCGAACGTCGGTCAGTTGCCGGCGCGGGCCATCCGCGATCGCTGCGTGCAGACGTTCACCTTCCTCCTCAAACCGCGCAATGAAGCGCAACATGGCAACAGGAGGCCACTGCGCCTCCGCATCCCCGGCGGAAATCTCGATGATCTCTTCGCCAATGATCACGCCAATCCGGCCCCCGTCGAAACTCGCGATCTTCATTCAGCATCCCCAGAACAGCGATATTGGTTTCTCGGCCTCGCTTTCGCGCAAAAGCCGTGCACCGGGAAATATGAAAATCGTCTTGCCCGGCTGGCCCCTCGGAGATTCGACCAGCTTCTTTCTGAGCGATCCTGTGGCGCCAAATCTAATGGGGTTCAGCGGCGTGCGCGCCATATGAAAACTGTTGGCTTTGCAATGCCCAGCCCGATTGACTGAAATCCCATGCCGCATAGCAGAGGACTTGAGACGCACGCGCCGGGCGGACCGCGCAAAGAGGAAAAGCTAATGACATCGCTTGAGGGCATCAGGATCATCGACTTCACCCACATGATTGCGGGACCGCTTAGCACGATGATCTTGGCCGATTTGGGAGCGGACGTCGTCAAGATCGAACCTGCCGAGGGCGAGACTTCACGTCACCTCGGCGAACCGATCGTTGGCGAGGATACCGATTATTTCCTGGCGCTGAACCGAAACAAGCGCAGCATCGTGCTGGATCTTAAGTCACCCCGCGACCTGGAGATCATCCGATCGCTCATTGCCGATGCCGATGTCGTCGTTGAAAATTTCCGCGCTGGGACGATGGACCGTCTCGGCTTGGGCTATGAAAGCCTCAAGGAATCCAATCCTGGCCTCATCTATGCATCGGTCACGGGTTTCGGCCCCAGCGGGCCCGCCTCGCACAAGCCGGCCGTCGACCCCATCATCCAAGCGCTCTCGGGCATTATGCAACTGACGGGAACGGAAGAGTCTGGACCTCTCAAGACGGGCTTTCCTTTGGGCGACTATGTCAGCCCGCTTTTTGCCACTATCGGAATCCTTGCCGCATTGTTCGAGCGCAAGTCAACCGGCCTCGGCAAGCGCGTGGATGTCTCGATGCTCGATGCGATGGTGTTCTCGATGATCCCTCGGGAGGGCGCCTTTTTCGCGAACGGCAAGCAGCCGGTCCGCCGAGGCAATGGCCACAGTCAGATGGTCCCGGCCAATACCTACCTGACCCAGGACGGGCGTCAGATTTACCTGTTTGTTCACAGCAACAAATTTTGGCAGGTGTTGGTTAAGATGCTCGGCGATCCCGTGCTCGCCGAAGACCGGTTTGCTACAAACGCACAGCGGCTGGAACAGCGCGAGGAGATTGACAGTCGCATCGCGGCGGCTTTTGCGGCCCACCCATTGGCCTATTGGGGACCTAAGATCGACGCGGCCGGCGCGCCGGCCGCGCCGATCCGAACCTTTCCAGAAGTTTTCGCCGATCCGCTGGTCAGCGAGCCGATGGTAACGGCACTGCCACATAGAAGCGGCGGCGAGTTGAAGCTGTTGCGCACGCCGATTTGCTTCGATGGTGAGCGTCCGGAAATCCGCACAGCGCCGCCGGTGCTGGGAGCTGACTTGGACGACGTGCTGGCGGAACTCCAGGACAGAAGCGGCAAGCGCATGGCAGCCGAGGAACATCCTGCCCCTAGTTCGGCCGAACATAGCATCGGCTTTTAGCCACGAGCTTTCTTGAAGGAGGCTTGGCAGCGGTCCTTTGCGGCAGATTGCCTAATCCTTGTCCAAATAAGCGCTCAGAGTTGTGCGAAGATAATAGTCCATTTCTCGCATAGCCGATTCTGCGTCGCCGGTATGAAGATGGCCAAGCAGCCGCTGCTGAGATTCCACGGCAAAGGAATTCGCCTGGAGACCAATCGCGCGCACGAACTCGCGCGTTATGTCCGTCAGCACATCGGTGATGATCACGAGAACCGGATTGCGCGTCGCGCGTGCGAGCAGCTTGTGAAATTCCAGGCTATGACGGACGCGCAGTTCCTGATCGCCATCGCTTGCCGCCTGGACCATGGCCGCCATATTCTGATCGAGCTGTTCTAGATCCTCTGCTTGCATTCGCTCGGCGGCAAGCCGTACCATCTCGCGTCCGGTTGCCATCCGAACCTCGATCAGGTCGACCGGCCGGATCGTTCCCAGACGCACGAGATCCTCGAATGCGATCCGGATGACGTCGCGGCCGCTTGATCGCACGAACGCACCACCGTTCACCCCGGGCCGCTGCAGGAGGAGCCCGGCATGTTCAAGCGCCCGCAATGCCTCGCGAACGGTGTTTCGACTATAGCCTAAACTTGTGGCGAGTTCGCGCTCGGTGGGAAGACGATCGCCTTCCCGTAGCGTTCCATCCGCGATCTGCTCACGAATAAGATCCGCCACGTCTTCGAACAGTCGCCTGGCGGCGACGCAGCGGTTCGACATCGTTGCTTCACGTCCGTTGGATGCCGTCATTTCATGCGGCGTGGACTTCCCGATCACGAAGGATCTTGCGATTGATCTTTCCAGCCGGGGTTTTTGGAAGTTCGCTGACAAAAGCAAGCTTACGCGGATATTCATGGTTGCCAAGCGCCGCCCGGACCTGATTCTGGATTTCCTCGGCAAATGCCTCGTCGCCCGAGCGTGCCGACACGACAAAGGCCTTTACGACCTGCCCCCGGACTGAGTCGGGAACGCCAATCGCCGCGGCTTCCTTGATGTCGGGATGGCGCAGCATCACGTTTTCGATCTCGACTGCGCTCAATGTCCAGCCCGCTGAGACGATCACGTCATCGGCGCGACCGGCATGATAATAAAACCCGTCAGCATCGACCTTGCCGAGGTCGCGCGTGGTCACCCAGCCACCGCGCCGCCAGATCTTGATCTCCCCGATCTCGCCTGGATCAGCGCGGCTGCCATCCTCGCGTTGGACTTCCATATGGACGCCCGGAACAGGCAGTCCCAGCGACCCCGGCTTGTCTGCCACGTCAGGGGCTTCGGGGTAGTGGACCAGGACCGCTCCGACCTCGGTAGAGCCGAATATGCTGCACACCCGCAGACCGAATTCCCGCGCCAGGAAAGCCTCGGTCTCGCTATCAATGGGTTCGCCGGCAAAGGACAGCTTCTTGAGGGGAATATGCCGCCCCTCAAGGGCATTGGCGGTCCGGATCATGCGATAGTGCGTTGCCGCTGCCGTTAAATTGGTGACTCCGAGGCCCTCGAGCGCCTCTGTCATTCGCACGGGATCGAATCTGCCCGAATAGGTGCCCGTCGTGATCCCGAGCGCCAGCGGCGCCAGCGTGCCTTGCCAAAGGCCGTGCCCCCACGCCGGTGAGGATGGACAGAACAGGCGATCACCCGGTCGCAAGCCAACGCCATAGAGCCCCGGCAGCATGGTGAGGACGATGGACTTGTGCGGCATCTTCACGGCTGCCGGCATCTGACGGGTAGTCCCCGAGGTATATTGGAAGACCGCGACGTCGGTACCAGCGGTGTTGACTGTGAAATCCGCGGGGTAGAGTTCGAGTTCGGACAGGAAAGCGTCATCGACAGACCAGATCGCGCAGCCCTCGAAACTTCCCACGTCGGCGGCCTTGGCTGGACTAGTGATCAGCAATCGGGCCCGGCTGTCCTCCATGCGTGCCGCGATTGCATCGGGGCCAAATAGCGTGAAAAGCGGCACGACCGACGCACCCGCCTTCAAGGTACCAAACAGGGCGATATAGAAGGCCGGCGAGGGATCGAGCATCACGGCCACACGATCACCTTGGGCGACCCCAGCTTCAGCCAGCCGGTTCGCGAAACGTCCGCTCGCGCGCGCCAGCTCATCGAAGCTGAGGCTGTGAATGTTTCCGTCCGCATAAGCGATGCTGATGGCGGTGCGTCCATCGCCGTGGGCGTGCCGGTCGACGCACTCATGTGCGATATTGATGGCGTCCGGCGTTCCGTCGAACAGCTTCCATAAAGCCTCGACCGAATAATTAGCCAGTGTGTCGGCACGCCGGATGAAGTCGGTCAGCACCATGATCGGGCCTTTAATGGTTGAGAAGAGCGTCAACGCTTTTGTCGAGAGGAGCAAATTTGGCGGGACGACGCTCGGTCAGGGCCTTTACGCCCTCCTTATAGTCGGCATTGCGCATCATCGCGCCAATCCGGCGCTTGCTGTCCTCGATCGCCTCGCCGACATCAAGTGTGATCAGTTCGGCATAGAGCTGATGTTTTGATACTGCCGCTGCGGCCGGCGAAACGGTCGTCGCGATCGATCGCGCAATCTCAAGCACGCGATCGAGGAAGCCTTCTGTGGGAAAGACATCGTTGAGGAAACCCATGCGCCGCATGTCCTCAGCGACGATGATGCGGCCCGTCAGCAATATATCGGCGGCGTTGGTCACGCCGACGATCCGCGGCAGCAGCCAGGCAAGTCCATATTCCGCTGGCAAGCCGAGGCGGGGCGTCGAGGTCGTCATCTTGGCGCCTTCAACGGCAAAGCGCAGGTCGCAAAAAGACACCAGGCCCATCGCGATAC
The DNA here is from genome assembly GCA_033795485.1 of Sphingobium sp. Lineage (GTDB taxonomy): Bacteria > Pseudomonadota > Alphaproteobacteria > Sphingomonadales > Sphingomonadaceae > Sphingobium. The sequence goes on along the minus strand of JARYGO010000001.1, from coordinate 41,125 downwards.
CCGCGCACGCGCCATTGATGGCGGCGATCACCGGCTTGGTCAGTCCCCAGTGCCAGACCAGGTCATGGTCATAGGCTGCATCGATTCCATACCCTGGCTTCGCCATCTCATCGGCGCGAACTGTTGCTACATAGTCCTTGTCGCCTTCTTTGTAGAAATCGAGCGCCTTGAAGTCGGCTCCAACACAGAACTGGTTTCCACCACCCGTTAGAACGATAACCCGAACATCCGGATCGACGTCCAGTTGCGCCATGATCCAGCGATACTCTGCATTCATTCGGCTGGTCCAGCTGTTGCCGCGTCCCGGACGGTCAAGCGTTACGATCGCAACGCCCGTGTCTTCCTTTTGCAAACGCGTTACCTTGAGATCCACACCATCGCTCCAAAGCTTGTAATGATTATGAGAGCCATTGGTAGGACCAAGAACTGACCACTGTCAAAGGCTCGATGTGAAGCAATGAAAATAGAAGAAAGCAATATTCAAAAGCTTGCGTTCTCATCCTCGGAACTTGTCAGGCGGTCTACGGCTCGAGGGGAGCAGAAAGAGCGCCGACGACGCGGGGCTCGCCCCGAGCAGGGTCATACCAAAGATTTCAGCTGTACGGACGGATCGGACAGAGCGGCACGAGGAGCTTTGATTGATCCGTTCACCAGAAGGCGACCGTGAGAATAGTCGCGCACGGCGTTGACGCAATCGAGCGCGATCACCGCACCCTGGCGGAGATAGATCACGGAGAAGCTCCTCGTCGCCGGATCGCCGCGCACGACGAGGTCATCGTAGCCGAGCGACAGGCCGATGGTTTGCAGCTTGAGGTCATATTGGTTCGACCAGAACCAAGGTATGGCCGAATATTCAGCCGTCCCGCCCTGGATCACCTGCGCAGCGATCGCGGCCTGATCATTGGCGTTCTGCACTGACTCGAGGCGGATGAAGGCGTCGCCCGCATAAGCGTTGCGGTGCTCGGCGCAGTCGCCCAGCGCGAAGACATCGGGCAGCGACGTGCGACACTGGCCGTCGATGCGGACCCCGTTAACACCCTCCGCGCCTGCCGCGATCAGCGGTTCGACGGCGGGGATGATGCCGATGCCGACGATCACCATCTGCGCCGCCAGCACCTCGCCGCCCGCAAGCCGGACGCCGGTGACTCTATCCTGCGCGCCCACAATGCAATCGACCCGCGCCTCCAAGCGGACATCGACGCCATGCGCGCGGTGCTCGGCCTCGTAGAAGCGCGACAGCGGCTCACCCGCGACGCGAGCTAGCACGCGATCGAGCGCCTCAAGCAAAGTCACATGCTTGCCAAATTTGGTCAGCACGGCCGCCGCCTCGAGCCCGATATAGCCGCCGCCGATCACGACGACGCGCTCGACCGCGGGCAATTCCGCCATCATGCGATCGACATCGGCACGGTTGCGGACGGTGTGGACGCCGACAAGATCATGGCCGTCGCAGGTCAGCCGCCGCGGCGAGCCGCCCGTCGCCCAGATCATTTTGCCATAACCGATTCGGGCGCCGTCTGCGGCTGTAGCGAGGTGCGCATCGGGATCGACCGCGATCACTCTCTTGCCGAGCAACAGATCGACGCTGCGTTCTGCCCAGGCCTCGGCCGTTCGGAATACGACACGCTCCCAAGGCTTGTCGCCGCTCAGATATTCCTTGGAGAGGGGTGGGCGATCGTAAGGCAGTTCGGACTCGTCTCCGATCAGGCCGATCGTGCCCTCGAACCTTTGCTGGCGCAGCGCCATGGCGGCCTGTGCGCCGCCGTGGCCTGCGCCCACGATCAGAATGTCGTAACGATCCTTCACGCCTCATTCTCCTCAAGGCCGCTCAACTGCCGACGCAGCAGATCGGGAAGGGGCGTCGGGATGACCTGCTGGCCCTCCACCCCATGCCTCGCCCAGACGCGCACCTCGGTTCCCGCCACGCAAAGCAGGTCGCCGCGGCGCAGTTCATGGTTGATCTCCAGACTGGTCCGCCCCAATCGTCTCACTACACTATGAATGTCGACGCGATCATCGAAGCTGGCGGTTGCGCGAAAATCGACTTGGCTGCTTACCATCGGCCAGCCGAGAATATCATAGTGGCGGATCAGCGCCGCGCGCGGTAGGCCGCTCGCGGCCTCGAACAGACAGCCCGTCGCTGCATCGAACATTTCGAGGAAGCGGGGATAGAAGACGATACCTGCGGGATCGCACTCGCCCCATTCGATCGTACGGCGATAGACATGCGTGAACATCAGCAGCGTGGCCGGGCGAGCGGGATTAGCCCATCTGGTTCGCCGAGCGCGAAGCGGCGCAGATAGGACGACCCGATCAGCGCATGCGGAAAGCCGAGATCGGGGGTGGCGATCGCGTCGAGTTTTGCAAGGACATCCGGAGCGATGGTCTCAAGCGCGAGTGCCTCGTCGAGTTGCTCCGGCCGCCGCGCCCCGACGACTGGCACGCAGCCGCGGGAGATCAGCCAGCCGAGTGCCAGAGCAATCGGCGAGGACCCGGCAGCAGTTGCAATTTCGACGCAAGCCGCTGCACCTTCGGCGAGCCTGGGCGGTATTTTGGCGAGTCGGGTGTGCTCGCCCCCTGTCAGCGCTCCGGCAGCCAGCGGCCCCCAACAGACGCGACCGAGGTCCATCGCCTCGGCCATCGGCAGCAGTTCGCGCTCTGGCGTCCGCGCGAGAATATTATATTCAAGTTGGATCGCCACCGGCCGTGCCCAGCCACGCAGTTCGGCGATCGTTGCCGCGCGACTGACCAACCAAGCGGGCGTATCCGAGAAGCCGGCGTAAAGGATCTTCCCCGAGCTGACGAGATCATCGAGCCCGCGCGCGATCTCATCAATTGGCGTCGTGCCGTCCCAGAAGTGCAGCCAGAGCAGATCGATATAATCGGTGCCGAGCCGCCGGAGGCTCGCCTCGACCGAGTGGATCATCGCCTTGCGACTGTTGCCCCCGGCCAGCGGATGGCGCTGCGTCGCGGCGGTGAATTTGGTTGCGAGCACGAAATCGTGACGCCGCCCTGTGACGAACGCGCCAACGATTTCCTCGCCGGCGCCGTCGCCATAGTTGGGGGCCATGTCAATGAACGTGCCGCCAGCGTCGGAGAAACGGGTCAGGATCGCGAATGCGGTATCGGCGTCGGCACCCCAATCCTTGCGTTCGCCGAACGTCAGCGTGCCGAGACAGAGCTCGGACACGCGCAGGCCGCTGCCGCCGAGCAGGCGATGGCGCATCACACGCGCTCCAGCAGCATCGCGATGCCCTGCCCGACGCCGATGCACATAGTAGCGACGCCGTAGCGCTCACCGCGACGCTGCAGCTCTTCCACGAGGGTCATCGCGAGCCGCGCGCCTGACATGCCGAGCGGATGGCCGAGCGCAATCGCACCACCATTAGGGTTCACCCGCGCGTCGTCATCGGCAATGCCAAGGTTGCGCAACACCGCCAGGCCTTGAGCGGCAAACGCCTCATTGAGTTCAATCACGCCGACCTTGTCGAGGGCTACCCCGCTGATTTCGACTAATTTGCGCACCGCCGGCACCGGGCCGATCCCCATGATCCGCGGCGCCACGCCAGCTGTCGCCATCGCGACGATCCGGGCGCGGGGGGTGAGACCATGAACCGCCGCTGCATCCTCCGAGGCGACCAGCATAGCCGCCGCGCCATCGTTGACGCCCGATGCATTGCCGGCGGTTATGGTGCCATCGGCCCGAACCACCGGCTTCAGCTTGCCGAGGTCTTCAATCGTCGTCTCGCGCGGATGCTCGTCGCGATCGGCCACGAGCGGGTCGCCTTTCTTGCGAGCAACAATGACGGGCGTGATCTCCACGGCCAGCCGGCCGCTCGTCTGAGCAGCGGCAGCCCGATGCTGGCTACGAAGTGCGAAGGCGTCTTGGTCCTCGCGCGTGATGTGGAAGTCGTCGGCAACATTCTCGGCCGTCTCGGGCATGGAGTCGACACCGTAGGCCGCGCGCATCGCCGGATTGATGAAGCGCCAGCCGATCGTGGTGTCATAGACCGCGTTGCCCCGCGAAAAGGCGGCGTCGGCCTTGGGCATGACGAAGGGTGCACGGCTCATGCTCTCGACACCGCCTGCGATCATCAGCGCGGCATCGCCCGCGCGGATCGCGCGTGCAGCGGTGCCCACTGCGTCCAGCCCGGAGCCGCAGAGGCGGTTCACTGTCGAACCGCCGACGCTCTCGGGCAAACCAGCGAGCAGCGCCGCCATGCGCGCGATGTTGCGGTTGTCCTCTCCCGCCTGATTGGCGCAGCCGAGGATGACATCGCCGATTGCCCCCCAGTCCAATTTGGGATGCCGCGCCTTGAGCGCGGCGATCGGAATTGCAGCCAGATCGTCGGCACGCACCGACGAGAGCGCGCCGCCATAGCGACCGATCGGAGTGCGCAGCGCGTCACAGATGAAGGCGTCAACCAAGATCATCATCCTTCAGAAAATCGGCGGTGGCGGAAAGCACGGCCTCGCGCTGATCACGATGCGGGGTATGGCCGCAATCGGCAAGCTCGACACGGACGGATCGCGGTAAGACGGCCTCGATCCGATCGAGTTGGTCGAGCGTGCCATATTCGTCATCGAGCCCCTGGATCAACAGCGCCGAGGCAGTGATCGCGGGGAGCATCGCCTCGATATTCCAGGCCTCGAAGCGCGGATCGAGCCAGATATCGTTCCAACGCCAGAAGACTTCTTTGGCATCGCGATGATAGCGGGCGAGCTTCGCGCCCAAATCGCTGGCGAGATAGACTTGCTTCACATTCGCGATGCTGTCGATCGTAAGCCGCTCGACGTAGACGTGCGGGGCTTCGAGGATCAGCCCGGCAATGCGATCGGGAACCAACGCGGCCGCCAGCAACGCGATCGACCCTCCATCGCTGTGTCCGAACAGTATCGCCCGATCCACACCCAGCGCATCCATCGCCAGCGGCACGCGGGCCGCTTCGTCATGCATGTAGTTAGGCTCGCGCGACACGGGCAGCGGGTCCGACATGCCATAGCCTTGCCGCGACCAGGCGATCACTGGCCGCCCGGTCACTGCGGCGAGCCGGTCGGGAAAGTCTCGCCACATCGCGACGGAGCCCAATCCTTCATGGAGCAGAAGAATCGGCACCCCAGTGCCGTGCCAGCGCCGGACCTCAAGGCCGATGTTGTCGATCGTGATCCGTTCGGTGACAGAACTCGCCGTCACGCCGGCTCTCTCAGCCGAAAGCGCTGGATCTTACCGGTCGCAGTCTTGGGCAATTCGTTGCGGAATTCGATCCAGCGCGGGTATTTGAACGGGGCGAGCAGCGCCTTGACGTGCGCCTTCAGTGTCTTCTCGAGCGCCTCACCCACCGTCTCGCCAGCGCGAACAACGACATAGGCGCGCGGCTTGATGAGCCCGTCCGCGTCGGCCGCACCGATCACCGCGCATTCGAGCACTGCCGAATGGCAGGCCAGTGCCTCTTCAACCTCGATCGGCGAGACGTAGATGCCGCCGACCTTGAGCATGTCGTCACCGCGCCCGCCATAGGTGTACCAGCCGTCGATATCGCGCGAATATTTGTCGCCGGTGCGCAGCCATTCACCTAGGAAGGTCGCACGAGATTTAGGACGGTTGCGCCAATAGCCGATCGCACTGGTTGGCCCGCGCACCTGCAGTTCACCGAATTCACCGGGTCCGACCGGCTCGCCCGCATCGCCGACAATGCGCAGCTCATAGCCGGGGACGGCCTTGCCGGTGCAACCGTAGCGTACCTCGCCGGGCCGCTGGGCCAGGAAGACGTGGAGCATCTCGGTCGAGCCAAGCCCGTCGATGATGTCGGCACCATAGCGCATCCGAAATGCCTCCCCGATGTGCGCGGGCAGAGCTTCGCCCGCCGAAGTGGCGATCCGCAGCCATGGCGCCGCCTCGCGCGACGGTGCTTTATCGCTCGCGAACCAACTCGCGAAGAAGGTCGGTATGCCGCCTAGCACTGACACTTTATGGCGACAGATCAGCTCCGTGATCGCATCTGGCGTCGCGCGACCCTCGTGCAGCACGACGGTCGCACCGGCAGCGTAAGGGAAACTGAGCGCATTGCCGAGGCCGTAGGCGAAGAATTGCTTGGCGACCGACAGGATCACATCCTGCTCGTTAATCCCCAGAACGCCTATGCCGAACAGGTTCGCGGTCAACCGGATCGAGCCGTGCGTGTGCATCGCGCCCTTGGGGCGGCCGGTCGAGCCCGACGTGTAGAGCCAGAAGGCGACGTCGTCGCGATGCGTGTCGGCGGCTGTGCCTCCGGCGCTGTTGCTCGCGGCGAGCAGATCGGCCAGAGGCTTCCAAGGTCCGCCGCCGCTGGAAACGAAGCGCACATGCGGGAAATCGGCGGCGATGCCCGTCCATTGGCTGGCGAGTTCGTTCGAGACGAATACCGCGGCCGCCTCACTGTTGGCGAGGATCCAAAGATAATCGTCAGCGGTCAGCAAAGTATTGAGCGGCACCGGCACGACGCCCGCGCGGATCGCGCCGAGAAACACAGATGAGAAATCAACGGTATCGACCAAGCACAGCAGCACACGCTGCTCTCGCCGCACGCCCAGTTCTTCAAGCACACCTGCCATTCGCGCGACGCGATCGGCGACGCCATCATAGCTCGTCTCACCCCAGCAATCGATGACAGCGGTCTTGGCCCCCCGTCCTGCCGCGATGTTGGGCTCGAGAAGATCGGCCGCCGCGTTGAAGCGCTCAGGTAAATCCTCGATCGTACGCGCGAGGCCGCTATCCATATCTTTCTCCGGAACATCGCGCCGTCGGCCGGCGTCGCTGTCAATGCCTTGAAGGAAGAAGGGTGGCCCCGCGTCCAAGGCCACCCTTAGGCTCGCAGTCAGGCCGCGCGGACGTAATCGAAGTCGAAGTTGTTGTTGTTGATTCCGCGGTCGGGGGCCGCGATCCAGTTCGCGACCTTTCCAATGTCGGTGACCGCCACCATCAGCGACTTGACATAGCCGCGATCGCTCTCGCTCGGCAGCGCGCCCTGGATCGCTTCGCGGGAGGCCGGCTTGCCATCGATGCCGAAATCGAGCCCGGCCCAAACGCCGACGTTGCGGTTGAAGCGCTCGGACGGAAGCGCCAGCTCAAAGTTGAAGCCGGCCTTGGCAATCAAACGGTTCCAGCGCGTGAAGCCGACCTGGCAGTCGCGGATATAGGCCAAGCGCGTGATGTAGTTCATCGCGTTGCGCGTCGGGATCTCCTGCGTGCCCTCGGGCGTCTCAAGCAGCTCGATAGTGGTGCTGGCATCATGGTCAGCGAAGGTCTCCTCGTCCGGCCGGCCCTTGAGCCCATTGGCGAAATAATTCGCCGCGTTGGACGAAATCTCCGCGCCGAACAGGTCAAGCGCCGACGAATACCAGAAATTGATGTAGCGCTGGAGCAGCGGCAGATCGATCACGCCCGCCTTGCGCAGCGCTATGGGATCATCGGTGCCTAGCTTCTGCATCTCCTCGAGCGTGCGCTTGACGACACGGCCGATGCCAGTCTCGCCCACGAACATGTGGTGCGCTTCCTCGGTCAGCATGAACTTGCAGGTCCGCGCGAGCGGATCGAAGCCACTCTCGGCGAGGCTCTTAAGCTGATACTTGCCGTCGCGATCAGTGAAATAAGTGAACATAAAAAAGCTCAGCCAGTCATCGATGGGCTCGTTGAACGTCCCCAGGATGCGCGGATTGTCGATGTCGCCGGAGTGGCGATAGAGCATGTCTTCGGCCTCCTCGCGGCCGTCACGGCCGAAATAGGCATGAAGGAGATAAACCATCGCCCAGAGATGGCGGCCTTCCTCGACGTTCACCTGAAACAGGTTGCGCATGTCATAGAGTGACGGTGCGGTGAGCGCTAGCATGCGCTGCTGCTCGACCGAGGCCGGCTCGGTGTCGCCTTGGGTCACGATCAGGCGACGCAGCACCGAGCGATACTCCGAGGGCACCTGCTGCCACACCGGCCTGCCCTTGAAATCGCCGAAGCCGATCGTGCGTTCGTCCTGCTTGTCGGCGAGAAAGATGCCCCAGCGATAATCGGGCATCTTCACGTGACCGAAGGTGGCCCAGCCCTTGGCATCAACCGAGGTTGCGGTGCGCAAATAAACCTCATGACCCTGATAATGCTCGGGGCCTAGCTCCTTCCACCAGTCGAGGAAGGCGGGCTGCCAATGCTCCAGCGCGCGCTGGAGACCGCGGTCAGTCGAAAGATCGACGTTATTTGGAATGCGGGACTGATAGTCGATCGCCATGGGAAATACTCCTGAAAGGGGGATCAGACGCGCTTGGCGTCGAAGTCGGCACGGCGGCCGGTACCGAACAGCTTGAGCGCACCGCCCTCGCCTACCGCGTTCGGGCGAATGAAGATCCAGTTCTGCCAGGCGGACAGCCGGCCGAAGACCTTCGACCAAGGCGTCTCCTGGCCAGCGAAGCGCAAGCTTGCCTCCATGCCTGTCAGAGCGTCTGGCGAGAGGCCGGCGCGTTCGTCGATTGCGAGGCGAACCTCCTCGTCCCAGTCGATGTCGTCGGGGGCGAAGGTGACGAGGCCAAGGTCGTAAGCCTCGCCGGTTGGGATCGGAGAACCGATCAGTCCGCGTAATTCCTCTAGCTGTGAGCGGTTGCCGAGGTAGCGGCTCTCAAGGCGGCTGAGCCCGTTGCACATAGGATAGCGACCGAAATTGGCCTCCGACAGTAGCAGCTGCGGATTATTCTCAGGGTTCGAGATCAACTCCAGCATGTAGCCCCGATCAGCGGCGAACAGGATCTCGGCGAACAAACCAGCAAACGCCGAGCCCGGCTTGACCATCGCAAACATCGAGCGGCTCGACACATCGAGGCGCGAAAGCGTACGGCGAAGCATACCGATGGTCTCGTTCACGAACCAATGGTCTGCGGCGGCGGCGAGCGCGTCGTCATAGGCTGCGACCTTGGCACCCTCCCCTACCGTCTCCAGCACCCAGAGGCCGAGTTCGGGCTCGTTGGTGCGGAGCATCAGGATTGCATCGTCGAGTTCGCGCGCGAGCTTGAGCGGCCAGAAGTCGACGCCCTGGGCGCGCATCGCCTCGCCATCGGCCGGCGGCGCATCAGTCGGCGCGGTGAGCGTGATCGTCGCGAAGCCGCGGGCGCGATCGAACACCACGTCGACTAGGCTGTAGTGAAACCCCGTCTCGTCAATTGTCCGGTCGACTGGGGTCAGCTTGACGCCCTCGGCATTCGTCGGTCTTTTCGACTGCGCGGCGAGCGCCTCCGCGCGGGCCTTCACCGCTTCAGCCCAGCGGCCCGGCGCAGCGATATCGTCGACCAAGTTCCACTGTTTAGCGCGCCGGCCGCGCACGCCTTCCTCCGAGGTGCAGAAAACGTCGGCGAGGTCCCGGCGCACCTTGCGCTTGTCGACCACACGGGTGAGTCCGCCGGTGCCGGGCAGGACTGCAAGCAGCGGCACTTCAGGTAGCGACACCGCCGAGGAGCGATCGTCGATCAGAAGAATCTCGTCGCAGGCCAGCGCTACCTCATAGCCGCCGCCGGCGCAGGTGCCGTTTACAGCCGCGAGGAACTTGAAGCCGCCATTCGCGCTCGAATCCTCGAAGCCGTTGCGCGTCTCGTTGGTGAACTTGCAGAAGTTGACCTTCCACGCATGGCTCGACTTGCCGAGCATGTAGATATTCGCGCCCGAGCAGAAGATGCGCTCGGCACCCGAGGTGAGGACAACGCAGCCGACTTCAGGATGCTCGAAGCGGAGACGCTGGACGATGTCGTGCAGCTCCATATCGACGCCGAGATCGTAGCTGTTGAGCTTGAGCTTATAGCCCTCGATGAGCCCACCTTCGGGATCGACCGCCATCGTGACGGTTGCGATGCGGCCATCGACGCTGACTTTCCAATGACGCCAGCTATCCGGCGAGCGGTCATAGGTGAAGATCGGGCGATCGACGGCTGCGCTGGGCGCCGGGGCAATCTGTGTGGCCATGGGAAACTCCTCTCGGTTCCTGCAATATAGCGCATGACCAAGATTGGCAAGCACTATATTGCATGTAGCCCCACGAGCCGCTTCGCTATACCTTCAAGCCGATCGACCGTCTGCTCGAAATTTCCTTCGGACGTATTGAGCCGGGCCTGCGCGCGGGCATATTCGCTGGCGCGCGCGCGCAGGATCGCCTTGAGGTCCTCCATGGCGCTGCGGTTGCTCGCCATCGGCCGGAAGTCTCCCTGCGCCATCACGCGCTGCATATGATCTTCTGGCGAGGCTTCGAGCCAGACGCTGTGCGCGGTGGCGAGCAGGCGGTCGAACAGCACCGGATCGGCGGCAATGCCGCCGGGCGTTGCGATCACCGCCGACTCGTGCGTCGCGACCAGCGCCTCCCATGCCTCATGCTCGTAGCGGCGCAGCGCGCTCTGGCCGCCGATCTCGATCAGCAGCCCCATCTCGCCCCCATAAGCGCGCTCCACTTCCCTCGACATCTCAAAGAAAGGCACGCGCAACCGGTCGGCTAGCGCCTTGCCCAGCGACGATTTGCCCGCGCCGCGCATGCCGAGCAGCACGACACGCCGCCCCTTCGAACCGTTCACCCCGCCGAGGATTGTCATCTGCTCGACGATCTGGCCAAGCTGCGCCTCGGGTAGCCGGCGCAGCACCCCCGCTGCGTCGGCGCGCGCCTCGCTGCGCTCGCCCCCCAGCGGCAGCAGTTCGGCGGGCGCCATGTCGAGCGCGCCTGCCAACGCCTCCAGCACCGCCACCGTCGGGTTGCCCGTTCCCGCCTCGATATGCGCAAGGTAGCGTTCGGACGTACCCGATGCGCTCGCCAGCTGGCGACGGGTTAGCCCGACCTTTGCCCGCGCTGCACGCAGCCGTGCACCGACGTGGGTTCCGCTATCCTCACCCGCAATCTGCACTTCCGCCAAATTTGAAATCCTCTTGCAAGCCTGCTATATAGTGCATATTCACGGGGAATCATAATGCCGGAGAGTAAGAACGATGTCGAGCGGACGCACTGGAATTTTCGTCGCAACAATGACCGGACTCGCGGCGATCTGCGCCGAAGAGGTCGAAACTGCGCTGGGTAATGCCGGCGTCGCCTCGGAAACGCTGCTGATGGACGGGCTCGGCGCAGACGCGCTCGACGACTTCGACACGATCTTGATCATCTCCTCGACCTATGGCCACGGCGACATCCCCGACAACGGCCAGGCCCTCTACGAGGCGCTGGAAACCGTCGACACCCTCGCCGGCAAGCGCTTCGCTGTCTTTGCGCTTGGCGACCGTACCTACATGGACACCTTCTGCCATGCCGGCGAGAAGTGGGACGCGCTGTTTGCCGATAAGGGCGCGACACGGATCGCTCAGCTCGAGCGCCATGACGCCTCGGCCGGCACGCTCGCTGAGGACGAAGCGGGCGAATGGGCCGCCGGCTGGGCCGGCACGCTCTCGATGGCTGCCTGAATGACATGACGCAGGTTCCGTCCTCCTTCATCGAGCTGATCGCCACCGTCACGGGCGCGATCGAGGGCGAGCCGATTGCGCCCCCGCTCGCCGCGACGCTCACCGCGAAATTCCCCCCAGGCAGCACGGTCTTCGATGAGATCGAGGCGCTCTGTCACCAGGGCGTGGCAGACGGGTGGCTCTGCGCGCGTGAGCAGGGGGGAATCAAGTTCGGGCGCCCGATCAAGCCTGGTCCCGAAACGCATGGTTTCTCGGTAGACGTCGTTGAAATGAATGACATCGAAGGCCCGCACCACAGCCATCCCAATGGCGAGATCGACATGGTGATGCCGATCGACGCGCACGCGACTTTCGACGGCGTGCCGCGCGGCTGGAAAGTCTACGCGCCCGGCTCGACCCATCGCCCGACGGTGCGCGGGGGCAAGGCGCTGGTGCTTTATCTTCTGCCACAAGGCGCCATCGAGTTCACGCGGGCCTAGGGCAGTGGTGGGCAAGGTCGAGCTCGCGATCGCCGATGGCGTCGCCACGGTCCGCTTCGATCGCCCGGACCGTCTTAACGCCTTCGACGCGGAGCTTCACGCCGACCTGCGCGCGACGCTGAACGTGATCGAGGCGGACCAATTGATCAGCGCCGTGGTGCTGACCGGGAACGGTCGTGCCTTCTGCGCCGGGCAGGATCTAGGCGAGCGCGCCGCGACCTTCGCGGCCGGCGAAACGCCAGACCTTGGCCGCTCGCTTTCCGAGAACTACAATCCGCTGATACGCAGGTTGATCGCTCTCCCCTGCCCCGTGATCGCCGCGGTCAACGGTATCGCCTCGGGCGCGGGCGCAGCGCTGGCGATCGCCGCCGACATCGTGATCGCGGGAGCATCGGCACGCTTCCAGTTCGGGTTCCTCCGCGTCGCCCTCGGGCCAGACGCTGGGACGAGCTGGCTGCTGCCCCGGCGCGTCGGCGAGGGTCGCGCCCTCGCGCTAGCGCTGACCGGTGAGGTCATTAACGCCGAACATGCGTTAGCGATCGGCCTGTGCGACCGTGTTGTCGAGGATGAGGCGCTGCAGGACGCCACCGCCGAGATTGCGCGGACTTTCGCCACCGGCCCAAAACAGGCGACGCTGGCTATCAAGCGGGCACTGCGCACCGATCTGCCCACCAACCTGGAAGCCGCTCTCGCCGCGGAGCAAACGGCGCAAGCGGCGCTCGGCGCGACCGATGATTATCGCGAGGCGGTCACCGCCTTCACCAGCAAACTTACCCCAAAATTCACCGGGAGGAATTGAGATGAGCGCGATCGCTTTGGCGTCCTATGCCGAGGATCAATGGCTGGCGGCGGGCGGCGGCGCCACGTTAGTATCTGCGGTTGACGGCCATGTCGTCGCCGAGATGCCCCCTTCGATCGATCCTGCGGCGATGCTCCACCACGCCCGCAGCACCGGCTCAGCCAAGTTGCGCGCGATGACCTTCCAGCAGCGCGGCAAGATGCTGCGCGCGATGGCCGACGCGCTAACCGCGCGCAAGGAAGAGCTCTACGAACTCTCTTACGAGACCGGCTCGACCCGGGGTGACAGCGCGTTCGATATCGATGGAGGCATCGGCACGCTGTTCGTCTATGCCTCGAAGGCGAAGGGCTTGTCCGACACCCACGTCCTCGCCGATGGCGGGCGCGAGGCGCTGTCGAAGGGGAATTTCGCGGGTCAGCATATTCTTACGCCGCTGCGGGGCGCGGCAGTTCACATTAATGCCTACAACTTCCCGGTATGGGGGATGCTCGAGAAGCTCGCGCCGACCTTGCTTGCGGGCGTGCCGGCGATCGTCAAGCCGGCAACCGTCGGCGCCTATCTGACCGAAGCCGCTTTCCGCATCCTGATCGAGGCAGACGTTGTGCCCGCGGGCGCCTTGCAACTACTGCTCGGATCGTCGGGTGATCTTCTTGATCAGCTCGACGGACAGGATGTCGTCGCCTTCACTGGGTCGGCCACGACTGCCGCCAAGCTCAAGGCCAACCCGAACGTAATTGGTCGCGCGGTACGTTTCACCGCCGAACAGGACAGCCTCAACGCCTCGGTACTTGGCGGCGACGCCACGCCAGACAGCCCCGAGTTCGACCTGTTCGTCAAAGAAGTCGTGCGCGAGATGACGCAGAAGGCGGGGCAGAAGTGCACCGCCATTCGCCGCGCGATCGTTCCCGCCGCGCTTCTCGATGCGGTGCAGGACGCGATAGTCGCGCGTCTCGCCAAGACACAGGTCGGCAATCCGCGCGCGGAGGGCGTCCGCATGGGCGCACTCGCCGGGCTCCAGCAGCGCGAAGACGTGCGCGCGAACATCGTCAAGCTCGCAGCCGAAGCCACCATCGTCACTGGCGGCGGCGTGCCCGCGCTGATCGACGCGGATAGCGAAAAGGGCGCCTTCCTCGCCCCTACCCTGCTCCGCTGCGAGACGCCGCTCGGCGCCAAGATCATCCACGCGGTCGAAGCGTTCGGCCCCGTGTCAACGATCATGCCCTATGACACGATCGCCGACGCCGCCGCGATTGTGCGTAAGGGGGAGGGATCGCTCGTGTGCTCATTGTTCAGCCATGATATCAAGACCATTAGTGATTTTGTCCCGGAAGTGGCGTCGACCCATGGCCGCTTGCTGATCGTCGACCGCGACAGCGCCGCTGACTCGACCGGCCATGGCGCGGCGATGCCGCACATGGTCCATGGCGGCCCCGGTCGCGCTGGTGGCGGCGAAGAACTCGGCGGGCTGATCGGCATGGGCCACTACATGCAGCGCACCGCCATCCAGGGCGCCCCCACTACGCTCGACGCCGTCGCCGCGCTGTGAAAGAAGTCTCCACCTTCAAGGTCCGCGACCGGATCGCGCTGCTCACCCTCGACAATCCGCCGGTCAACGCACTGTCGCAGGCGGTCCGCGCCGCCATCGCCGATGCGGTGGCGCGGATCACTGGGGACGAAGCGATCGATGCACTGGTGATCGCCTGCGCCGGCCGCACATTCATCGCCGGCGCCGATATCCGCGAGTTGGGCAAGCCCGCGACGGAGCCCTTGCTGCCTGCTCTGGTCGATTTGCTCGAAGCAAGCGCAAAGCCGATTATCGCTGCGATCCATGGCACTGCGCTCGGCGGCGGCCTGGAGCTGGCAATGGGCTGCCACTATCGTATTGCATCGCCAGGCACGCAGTTGGGTCTTCCCGAGGTAAACCTTGGATTGATGCCGGGCGCAGGCGGGACCCAGCGTCTGCCGCGCCTTATAGGCGCCGACGAAGCTTTACCAATGATAGCTTTTGGGACCAGCATCAATGAAACAAAGGCGCTCTCCCTTGGCCTGCTCGACCTCATCGCCTCTGAGGATCTGGTCGAGACGGCCATAAGTTTTGCAATGTCAGTCGTCGATCGGCCTTTACAGCGCACGCGTGATCGCACCGCAGTGGTGTCGTATCCTCAATTCTTCGAAGATTTTCTGACTTCCAACGCTCGCAAGTTCCGTGGCCGTGACGCCCCGCCGGCAATCGTGGAGGCGGTGCGCGCCTCGATCGAGAGGCCTTTCGATGAAGGCGCCATGCACGAGCGCCAAGCCTTTCTGGCGCTTCGTGAAAGCGCGCAGAGCGCGGCGCTGCGCCATCTCTTTTTCGCCGAGCGAGAAGCGGCCAAGGTTGCCGGGCTTGAGGGCACGGTCCCGCGCGAGATTCGAACGGTCGGGGTAATTGGCGCAGGTACCATGGGCACCGGCATCGCGATCAACTTCCTGCTCGCGGGGCTGCCCGTCACGCTCATGGAAGCGAATCAGGCGGCGATCGACCGCGGCATCGCTACGATTCAGAAGACGCTGTCGCAGAGCGCCGCCAGCGGCCGCATCAGCCAAAAGGCCGCCGACATGGCTCATGGCCTGCTTGGCCACACGCTGGCGATGGACGATCTAGGCACCGTCGACCTTGTCGTCGAGGCAGCGTTCGAGCTGATGGAGGTCAAGACCTTGATCTTCTCTGCTCTCGGCAAGATCGCGAAGCCGGGCGCGGTCCTCGCGAGCAACACCTCCTATCTCGACCTCGATGCCATTGCTGCGTCGAGCGGACGCGCGGCCGATGTGATCGGACTGCACTTCTTCTCGCCCGCCAACATCATGAAGTTGCTCGAGATCGTGCGCGGTCGCGAGACCGCGGACGACGTACTAGCGACAGCGCTGGCGCTCGCAAAGCGCATTCGCAAGACGCCGGTTGTCTCGGGCAACGCCTTCGGCTTCATCGGAAACCGGATGCTGGCGGTCCGCCGCCGCGAGGCAGAGGCGATGCTCGCCGAGGGCGTGTCTCCCTATTCGATTGACGCTGCGATCGAAGGCTTCGGCTTCGCCATGGGGCCATTCAAGATCGGCGACCTCGCCGGCCTCGACCTCGGCTGGTCGGCGGAGGCCTCGGCGGGCGAAACGATCCGCGAGCGGCTCTGCGAGGCGGGTCGGCGAGGTCAGAAGACCAGCGCGGGCTTCTACGATTATGACGAGAAGCGGCGCGCAAGCGTGTCACCTGCAGCGATGGCGATCATCAAGGCGTTCGCGCGCGAAAAGGGCGCCCAGCCACGTGAGATCGATGCCGAGACGATCGTCCAGCGGCTGCTTTGGCCGATGGTCGCGGAAGGCGCGCTGATTCTGCAAGAGGGCATCGCGCAAAGGCAGTCCGACGTGGATGTGGTGTGGACCACCGGCTACGGTTGGCCAACCCACACCGGTGGGCCGATGTATTGGGGCCAAACAGTGGGCTTCGACCGGATCGCGGACGCGCTAGAGGGGTGGGGGAATTATCCGGTTGATGCGTTGCGAGCACTGAAGCGTTCAGCTTGAAGCAGATAGAGGCCGAGCCTATCGATCAGTTTATTGGGCTTAATCATTTGATTTGCCACATTTATTGCCGTTACTGTGAGGGCCATCATGGTATCTCCGAAGGATACCATGATTGAGGGGTGCCGACAGCGTACTCCCGGGGCCGTGCAGGGATGATGGGCTGTTCAAAACCTACGTTTCAGCCATTTTGGATGTCTCTAGACGCCGTTGGATGTTGAAAAGAGAACAAATGGTGCCCGGGGACGGAGTCGAACCGCCGACACTGCGATTTTCAGTCGCATGCTCTACCAACTGAGCTACCCGGGCATCGCGCGCTGGCGACGAGCGTCGGCGGCGAGGGAGGGATGCCTATAAGCGTCAGTCGCGCCCGCTGTCCACCCCATAATCGCGGGTTTTTTGAGCGGGCTCGTCGGCCGGCGGGCCGGGCGCGCGATAGCCTTCGCCGAGCCACTGGAGCAGGTCGCGGTCGCGGCAGCGCTCGCCGCAGAAGGGGCGCGTTTCCGTGCGGGACGGCTGGCCGCAGATCGGGCAGGAAGCGGAAGCTTTAGCGCGCATACCCGCTCGATATGGCGATGCCGGCGTCGTCCTGCAAGGTGACCGGCCCGCCCCGCCGCCGCTCCAGCCTGTCGATCCAGTCGCGGTTGCGGCGCAGCAGGCCGATGATCTCGGGCGCCGCCGTCAGCGTCAGGCCCCCCGCCCCGCCGCCCGCGCCCTCATGCCGCTCGGCCCGGCGCAGCAGCGCGAGCGCGGCGGTCCGCACCGGGTCGGCGCGCAGCACTTCCATCAGGCTCGCCCGCTCGCGCCGCCGGATGATCTGGATGAAGCCGAAGCCGTTGACGGCCGTGCGCTCGAAGGGAAGGGGCAGATATTTATCGATCTGGGCGGCGGCGATCAGCCGTTCGTCCTTGTTGTTCATGGTCGGCAAGTCGATGCCGATCGAGCCGCTCAGCCCCATGCGCCGGATCGCTAGCGCGGCCAGCTTCGCGCCCTTGGGGCCAAGCTGCGCGGGCGGCAGGCTGCCGTCCACGTCGATCAGCACCATGGCGGGCGTGAGAAAGATGCGCAGCGCCGCGTCTTCGCCGCCCACTTCGCCCCGCTGCGCCTCGTCCAGCAGCTCGCTCCAGCCATGCGCTTCCAGCCGGTCCTCCTCATGCGCGGGGCAGGGGATGATGGGCGTACCGGTCGCGCGCAGGCGCTGGAGCAGGCTGGGGCCGGGACGCGGCTTGGCGCCGGCTTGGGCGATCCGGCCCTTGGCCAGCTTGGCCCGGCCTTCTTCCGGGATCGCCTCGCGCATTATCTCGATCAGCACAGCCGCGCCCTCCGCGACCTTGGGCGGGATCGGCTCGATCAATATCTCTTCCCCACCGTCCAAGCGCGCGATGCCGCGCCTCCGGGGAATGACGGTGCGAATCAGCCGCCCGGCGGCGATCGCGCCGGCGCGCGCCTGCGGCCCTTCGCGCTCGATCAGCGCCTCTGCTATCCGGCCGCGCTCGACCAGCGCAGCGCGCGCTTCGCCGATCCCCTCTTCATACAGCCACTCAGCCAAGCGGATAGCCTCCCGCGATCAGCAGCGCGCGCGTTTCGTAAAGCGGCAGGCCCATGATGCCCGAATGGCTGCCCTGGATCGCGCGGATCAGGCCCGCAGCCAGCCCCTGAATGGCGTAGCCGCCCGCCTTGCCCCGCCATTCTCCGCTGGCGACATAGGCGTCGACCTCCATCGGCGAGAGCCGCTTGAAAGTAACGATGTTGGCGGACAGCCGGTGGCGCGCGCGGCCGTCCGCGGCGATCAGGGCCAGGGCGCTATAGACCCGGTGCCGGCGCCCAGACAGCAGCGTCAGGCAATGGCGCGCCTCCGCCTCGCTTTCCGCCTTGGGCAAGATGCGGCGGCCGGCGACGACGACGGTGTCGCCCGACAGGACCAGCGCGCCGGGGTGGCGCGCGGCGACGATTGCGCCCTTGGCCGCCGCGACGCGCGCGGCATAGGCCGGGGGCAGTTCCGCCTTCAACGGGGTTTCATCGATGTCGGCCGGGTCGATCGCGTCGGGGACGACGCCGATCTGGCGCAACAGGTCGAGCCGGCGGGGCGACGCCGACGCCAGGATCAGACGGCAGCGCTCAACCGTCACGGCAAGCGGCCCGTCACTTGAAGCGATAGGTGATCCGACCCTTGGTCAGGTCGTAGGGGGTGAGTTCAACCAGCACTTCGTCGCCCACCAATACCCGGATGCGGTTCTTGCGCATCTTGCCGGCGGTGTGGCCCAAAATCTCATGATCATTTTCAAGCCGGACGCGGAACATCGCGTTGGGAAGCAACTCCACAACCGATCCACGCATCTCAAGCAGTTCTTCTTTTGCCATAATATCCCGAAACAACGAAAAAATCGCGCCGCCATAGCGCCAAACGCCGCAAATGGAAAGTCGGGCGGCGAAAAGTCACATGGGCGGGCCGAAACGCTCGCCCGCCGCGATCAAAGCCGCGAAAAGACGATCGAGCTGCCGCGCGTCGATGCAATAGGGCGGCATGAGGTAGATGGTGTTGCCCAGCGGCCGCAGCAAGAGGCCGCGCTCCAGGAAAAAGGCGCGCAGGGCAGGCGCGAGGTCGGACAGATAACCCGCGTCCGGCGCGATGAGGTCGATCGCGGCGATCGTGCCGATCTGGCGCGCCTCCGCATAGGCGGGATGGGCGGCGAGATCCGCCAGCCGCTCGGCGATGGCGGCGGACAGCGCCGCTATCCGCCCGCGCACGTCCTCCTCGCGCCAGATCGCAAGGTTGGCGGCGGCGGCGGCGCAGGCGATCGGGTTCGCGGTATAGCTGCTGCTGTGGTAGAAGAGCGTGGCGCGGTCGCGCGAGCGGTGCGCGTCGAAGATCGCGGGGGTCGCCAATGTCGCCGCCAGCGGGACGGCACCGCCCGTGATGCCCTTCGCCACGCACATGATGTCCGGGACGACGCCCGCCTGTTCGCAGGCGAAGAGGGTGCCGGTGCGGCCCCAGCCGGTCATCACCTCGTCGGCGATGAAGAGGACGTCGTGGCGCGCGCAGATGCCGGCCATGGCGCGCAATATCTCGGGCGGATAGAGCAGCATCCCTCCCGCCCCCAGGATCAGCGGCTCGACGATGAAGGCGGCGGGCGCTGGCCGGGCGGCGCAGGCGGCTTCCAGCGCGGCCAGGCACTCGCCCTCGCGGCCGGGCGCGGGAAAGGGGATGGTGCCGACATCGAACAGCAGCGGCGACCAGGCGCGATTATAGACGCCCCTTTCGCCCACCGACATCGCGCCGATCGTGTCGCCATGATAGCTGTGCTGGAGCACCAGGATGCGGTGCCGTTCGGGCTGGCCCCGGTTGTGCCACGCGCCGAGCGCCATCTTGAGCGCCACCTCCACCGCCGTCGATCCGCTGTCGGAAAAGAAGACATGGGCCAGCGGCGGGCGGTCGGGCGATCGCGGGGCGATCTCAACCAGGCCGCGCGCCACCTCTTCGGCCGGATCATGGGTATAGCCAGCGAAGATCAGCTGATCGAGCGTCCCCGCCTGCGCGGCGATGGCGGCGGCGATGGGGGGATGGCAATGACCGTGAGTCGTCACCCACCAACTGGAGATGGCGTCGATCAGCGTGCCGCCGTCGGCCAGGTGCAACAGCGCGCCCTCCGCCCGGACGACGCGGGGGATCGGCTCGTTAAGGCCATGCTGGGTGAAGGGGTGCCAGACGGGAGAGGTCATGGACGCGGCTTTATCCGCACCACCAGGAAGGGCAAGTGCGGACAGGCGCGGAAAAGAGAATGGCGAAAGGGGCCCGCGCGCCGGAACGGATCGCCGACGACGCGGGGCTTTGGCGGATCAGCGGTAGGTCGGTTCGGGCCGCCGGGCGAGATAGAGGCCGGAGCGGGCGACCGGGCCGTCGAGCAGCTTGTCCTTGCCCTTCATGCGGAACGCGGCGGCGCCGTCGGGCGTCACCAGCACGACACGCGTTCCGCCGGAGGGCAGGGGTTCCAGCACGGAAATGGCGATGCCATGCTTGTCGCACAGCGCCCGGACCTTTTCGGGGGCTTCGGCGGTGTTGACGGCTCGGCTCATGGCATGGCTCCTCGGGCGGCAAGCGGGAGCGCGAATAGTGTCTCTCGGTCGCGGCGAACGCTTGCGGGCAGGTGTCGCGCGATGGCGCCGCCTTAGCAGGGCGCGGCCCGTCTGTCGCCCTTAATCGGCCGGGTTGGCGGCGGCGCGGGCGGCGCGATGATCCTCGGCCTGGGTCAGACGCAGGGCCATGACGCGCCAGGCGGCCTCGGCCCGCAGGAAACGGTTGCGCACATTGTCGAGCGGGGACGCCGCGGCGTCGCGGGCGCAATCCTCCGCGCGGGCGAGGTAGAAATCGCTGGTGGCCGACATGGGGGCGCTCCCGTCTGTTTGATGTCCACCTGTCCGGTGGCGGTTCCCCCGGCCCGCATCATGCGGGCCGGGGGATATGCGTCAGGCCGACTGGAGGTTGACGGCCGAGGTCTTGCCCCGGCGGTCGGTTTCCAGCTCGTAGCTGATCCGGTCGTCCTTGTTCAGCGTGCCCATTCCGGCGCGCTCGACGGCGGTGATGTGGACGAACGCGTCGCCCGAGCCATCTTCATTCGAGATGAAGCCATAACCCTTGTCGGAATTGAAGAATTTTACGGTGCCGATCGGCATGGGATGTTTCCTTTCACGAAAACGAGGGTGTACCCGCCGGCACTGTGCAGGCGGAGCCAAGTAGCGTGGATAAGGAAGGATCAACCGCCGTTTTTGGGGGCGTCAAGTTCCGTCGCGGCGACGTTTAGCGGGACTCATGTGCGCCTGATCGCGCAAAAAGTCAAGGAAAGGCAGGAAAGGCGCGGCGCGGCCCGCCCCTCTCCCGACCCTTTTCGCCTTACCAGATCTTCACCCGGTCCTTGGGAGGAAGGCTGATCCGGCCGTCCGGCGCGGGCTTGAACGCATCGTACCAGGCGTCGAAATTGCGGACGATGTCGGCGCGATATTGCGACGGCGCATGGGGGTCGGTGACCAGCCGCTGGCGCAGGTTCGCCTCGCGATAGTTGCGCCGCCACACCTGCGCCCAGCCCAGGAAGAAGCGCTGGTCGCCGGTCGTGCCGTCGATCACCGGCGCGGCCTTGCCGCCGAGCGAGGCGTGATAGGCGTCGAGCGCGACCGACAGGCCGGCCAGGTCGCCGATATTCTCGCCCAGCGTGAAGGCGCCCTTCACATGCGCGCCCGGAAAGGGCGCGTAGGCGTCATATTGCGCCACCAGCTTATCGGTCAGCCCCTTGAAGGCGGCGACGTCGGCGTCGGTCCACCATTGGCTGAGCTTGCCGGTTTCGTCATATTTCGCGCCCTGATCGTCAAAATGATGGCTGAGCTCATGGCCGATCACCGCGCCGATGCCGCCATAATTGACCGCCGGGTCGGCATGGGGATCGAAGAAGGGCGGTTGCAGGATGGCGGCGGGGAAGACGATCTCCACCATGCCGAAATTGGCATAGGCGTTGATCTCCATCGGCGTCATGAACCATTCGCCGCGATCGACCGGCCTGCCGAGCTTGCCGATGTTGAAATCATAGTCGAACTGCTTGGACCGCCGCGCATTGCCCAGCAGGTCGTCGGCGCGGACGGCAAAGCCCGCATAGTCGCGCCATGTGTCGGGATAGCCGATCTTGGGCGTGAAGGCCGCCAGTTTTTTGTGCGCGCGGGCCTTGACCGAGTCGCTCATCCATGTGAGGCCGTCGATGCGGCGGCCCATCGCGGCGATGACGTTCTTCACGAGTTGGTCCATCGCCGCCTTGGTTTCGGGCGGGAAATATTGCGCGACATAGCGCTGGCCGACCTCCTCGCCCAGCGAGTCCTTCAGGAAATCGACGCCGCGCTTCCACCGCGCCTCGCGCTCGGGCGTCCCCGACAGGGTGGTGCCGTAGAAGGCGAAGTCGGCGTTCGCGATGCTGGCGGGCAGATAGTCGGCATAGGCGTGGAGCGAGCGCTGGAGCAGCGCGTCCTTCAGCACCGGCAGCGGCGTCCTGGCGATCAGCGCCGCGATGCCGGCGACGGCGCTCGGCTGCGCGACCAGCAGCGTGGCGGGCCTCAATCCGTTGGACCCGAAATAAGCCGCGAAGTCGAAGCCCGGCGCAGCCTTCTGCAACTCCGCCAACGTCATCTTATTATAGGTCTTGTCGGCTTCGCGGCTGTCGATCTGGCTCCAGTGGACCTTGGCGATCTCAGTCTCCAGCGCCATCAGCGCGGCGGCGCGCGGCTTGGCGTCGCGTTCGCCCGCCAGCGTGAACATCCGTTCCAGATGCGTCACATAAGCCGCACGGATCGCCGCCATCTTGTCGTCGGCCTGCAGATAATAGTCGCGATCGGGCAGGCCGAGGCCACCCTGGCTCATCGACAATATATAGGCTTGCGGGTCCTTGTCGTCCTGACCGACCGAATGGCGGAACGGCCCGGCGACGCCGGCGCGCGCGGCCTTCGCCGCCAGCACGCCATAGGCCGCCTTGTCCCTCACCGCCCTGATCTCGTCCAGCCAGGGCTTGACGGGCGCCATTCCCTTCGCCTCGACGGCGGTCTCGTCCATATAGCTGGCATAGGCCGCGCCGATCTTGCTGGCCGGATCGGCCTTGGCCGCTTCCAATATGCCGCGCGTGCGCTCGCGCGACAGGTCATCCAATGTGTTGAACGCGCCATAGTTGGACTTGTCGGCCGGAATCGGCGTCGCCTTCGCCCAGCCGCCATTGGCGTACAGGTAGAAATCGTCGCCCGGCTTGACCGACGGGTCCATGCCCGCCGCGTCGAAGCCATAGGTTCCATAGGTGGGCTTGGGCGAGGAAGAAGCGGGGGCGGCGGATGCGGGCGGCGCATCGTCGGCGCGCGCGACGGAAGCGCCAAGGGCCAGCGCGGACGCGGCCGCGCACAGCAGAGCATATTTCATGGAAGTTTCCCTTGCGACATGAGGGGCGCGGTTCTTCGCCGCGCCGCAATGGCTGACTTCAAACCGTCATCAACGGCCAAGTCCATGTCGTTAGTCGAAAATTATCGGCGGTCGGACAAGTAACCGGCGAGAGGCCGCAGGTCGATATGGGCGGCGAAGGCTTGGCCCAGCGACTGCCGCGTCAGCGAATCGAGGCGCGGCAGCCGGCCAAGGGATGGGACATTGCCCAGACGCGGGATGATCGCCTCATTCTCCCCATGGGCGTCGCCGATGAAGGCGATGCCCGCGACCGGCACCCTCCTCGCCCGCAGTGCCTCCAGGCTCAGCAGGCTGTGGTTGATGGTGCCAAGGCCGGTGCGCGCGCACAGGATCACCGGCGCGCCCCAGCGGGCGAACAGATCGGCCATCAGCAGCGTGTCGGTCAGCGGCACCAGCACGCCCCCCGCCCCTTCCACCACCAGCGGCCCCGCGCCGCCGGGCAGCGCCAGCCGCTCGGGATCGATCGCGACGCCATCGATGCGTGCGGCCAGATGGGGGGAGGCGGGCGTCGTCAGCCGATAGGCCTCGGGCAACAGATGGCCGGCGGGCAGCCCCGACAGGCGGGTTACGACCTCCCGGTCCCCTTCCGGATCGGTCCCCGCCTGCACCGGCTTCCAATAACGCGCGCCCAGCGCGGCGGCGAGGCCGGCGGCGAACACCGTCTTGCCGATGTCGGTGTCGGTGCCGGTGACGACGATCGCCTGCGTCACAGGACGCGCGCCAGTTCGCGGCCCAACGCGGCGACGTCGGCGCGTCCGATATTGAGGGTGAGCGAGATCCGCAGCCGGCTGGTCCCGGCCGGCACCGTCGGCGGACGGATGCCCCTGATGTCGAAACCCGCCTGCTGCAGCGCCGCGGCGGCGGCCATCGTTCGCTTGTCGTCGTTCAGGATCACGGGCAGTATCTGGCTGCGCGGGTTGGCCAAGCCCAGCGGCGCGCAGATCGCTTGGCCCGCATCGTCGCGGAGCGTCACGAGGCGCGCGCGCAGGTCGTCGGCCTGCTCGATCCGGTCGAGCGCGGCCGACACGGCGACCGCCATCAGCGGTGATGGCGCGGTGGAGAAGATGAAGGCGCGGGCCCGGTTGATCAGATAGTCGACATGGATGCGCGGCCCGCAGACCAGCGCGCCCTCTACCCCCATCGCCTTGCCGCAGGTGTGCAGGGTGACGACATTGTGCAGCCCGTCGAGGCCGGTCGACAGGCCCCGGCCGCTCGCGCCGAAGACGCCGGTGGCATGCGCCTCGTCCAGCAGCAGCATCGCGTCGTGCCGGGCCGCCAGATTCGCCAGATCGGCGAGCGGGGCCGTGTCTCCGTCCATCGAATAGAGCGTCTCGACGCCGATCCACACCCGGCCCTTGCCCCCTTCGGCCCGCCAGCCGCCGATGAGGTCGTCGAAGCTCTGCACGTCATTATGCCGGGCGAACAGCGCGGCCGCCTTCGACTGGCGGATGCCGTCATGGGCGCTGGCGTGGATCAGCTCGTCCGCGACGATCAGGTCGCCGCGCTGGGGCAGCGTGGCGTAGAGCGCGAGGTTGGCGACGAAGCCGTTGGCGACGAACAGCGCCGCCTGGGTGCGGAAGAAGGCCGCCGCCTTCGCCTCCAGCCCTTCATGCTCGGGCGCGTTGCCGCGCAGCAGCCGCGATCCGCCCGATCCCACCGGCACGCCACGCGCCACCGCGTCGGCCACCGCCTGCCCGATCATCGGGTCGGACGACAGACCCAGATAGTCGTTGGAGGCGAAGTCCCGGCCGGCCCTGGGGACCAGCCGCCGCAACCGCCCCCGCTCTTCAAGCGCGGCGAGCTGGGAGCGGAAGGGTTCGGCGGTCATGGCGCGCGATATAGGCGCGGGCCGGGTGGAGGGGCAAGGGCCGCAGGTAGGGTTACAAGTCGCGGCAGCCTCACCCTGTGAACAAACAGGGAACAATCTAAGGCGGCACGCGTATGTTCTTTAATTAGCTGTGGAGTTTCCATGACAGGCAAGACAACTTTCGACAAAGCAGCCAAGGCGGCATCCAAGACATTGCGCGATGATCGCACTGCCAAGACATCGAAGACGGCGGCTGGATCGGCGCTCAGCCAGAAGGAAAAAGCGACGAAGAAGGGCGGGAAATAGCTCGCCCCCTCAAGGCCAGTCCCTCCCCCAAGGGGAGGGACTTTGCCGGTCAGGCCCCGTGCGCCAGCGCCGCCAGCAGCAGCAGGGCAACGATGTTGGTGATCTTTATCATCGGGTTCACCGCCGGCCCGGCCGTGTCCTTATAGGGATCGCCCACCGTGTCGCCGGTCACGGCCGCCTTGTGCGCTTCCGATCCCTTGCCGCCATGATTGCCGTCCTCGATGAACTTCTTGGCATTGTCCCACGCGCCGCCGCCCGAGGTCATGGAGATGGCGACGAACAGGCCCGAGACGATGACGCCCAGCAGCAGCGCGCCCAAGGCCGCAAAGCCGTTGGGCACGCCCGCGACCGCCGCGATCACGAAATAGACCAGGATCGGCGCCAGCACCGGGAGCAGGCTGGGCACGATCATCTCCTTGATCGCCGCCTTGGTCACCAAGTCGACGGTGCGGGCATAGTCCGGCCGCGAGCTGCGGTCCATGATGCCGGGATTGGCGCGAAATTGGTCGCGCACGTCCTTGACCACGTCGCCGGCCGCGCGGCCGACGGCGGTCATGCCCATCGCCCCGAACAGATAGGGCAGCAGCGCCCCCAGCAGCAGCCCGACGATGACATAGGGGTTGGCGAGGGAGAAATCGACCGGCGCGACCAAACCCAGCGCCGCGCCATAATAGTCGAGATCCTGGGTATAGGCCCCGAACAGCACCAGCGCGGCCAACCCCGCCGATCCGATCGCATAGCCCTTCGTCACCGCCTTGGTCGTATTGCCGACCGCGTCTAGCGCGTCGGTCTTGACCCGGACGCTGTCGTCCAGGCCCGCCATCTCGGCGATGCCGCCCGCATTATCCGTGACCGGGCCATAGGCGTCGAGCGCGACCACCATGCCCGCCAGCGCCAGCATCGCCGTCGCGGCGAAGGCGATGCCCATCAGGCCGGCAAGCTGATGCGCGACGATGATTCCCGCGACGATCACCAGCGTGGGCAGCGCGGTCGATTCCAGGCTGATCGCCAGCCCCTGGATGACGTTGGTGCCATGGCCGGTCTCCGACGCACGGGCGATGGAGCGGACGGGGCGATAGTTGGTGCCGGTATAATATTCGGTGATGACCACCAGCAGCCCGGTGACGGCGAGCCCGACCAGCATCGACCAGAACAGCGCCATACCGGTATAGCCGCCGGTGCCGTCGAGATCGGTGCCGAAGCGCGCGTTGAGGTCGCCCAGCGTATAGGCGGCGGCGGCGTAGATGGCGCCGATCGACAGGATCGCGGTCACCCAGAAACCCTTGTAGAGCGCGCCCATGATCGACTGGCTGCTGCCCAGCCGCACGAAATAGGTGCCGATGATCGAGGTGATGATGCACACGCCGCCGACGATCAGCGGCAACGCCATCAGCTGCATCTTGAACGCGTTGTCGACGCCGTTCACCAGCAGCGCGATCAGCACCATGGTCGCGCCGACGGTGACGACATAGGTTTCGAACAGGTCGGCGGCCATGCCCGCGCAGTCGCCGACATTGTCGCCCACATTGTCGGCGATGACCGCGGGGTTGCGCGGGTCGTCCTCCGGGATGCCGGCCTCCACCTTGCCCACCAGGTCCGCGCCGACATCGGCCGCCTTGGTGAAGATGCCGCCGCCCAGCCGCGCGAAGATGGAGATGAGGCTGGCGCCGAACGCCAGCGCCACCAGGCTGTCGATCACCAGCCGGTCGTCGGGCGCATGGCCGGCGGGGCCGGTCAGATACCAGAAGAAGACCGCGATCGCGAGCAGGGCCAGGCCCGCCACCAGCATCCCGGTGATCGCGCCCGCGCGGAAGGCGACGGTCAGCCCGTTTTGAAGCGTGCCGCGCGCCGCCTCGGCCGTGCGCACATTGGCGCGGACGGAGATGTTCATGCCGATGAAGCCGGTCGCACCCGACAATAGCGCGCCGATCAGAAAGCCGACCGCCGAGGTGAGGCCGAGAAAGAAAAAGACCAGCGCGGCGACGACCAGGCCGACGATCGCGATGCTGGTATATTGCCGGCCGAGATAGGCGCGCGCGCCCTCCTGTATAGCGCCGGCGATTTGTTGCATGGTCTCGTTGCCCGCTGGCGCGGCCAGAACCTGCCGACTGGTCAGCAGGCCGTAGAGTATGGCGATGATGCCGCACCCTATGGCGATATAGACGATCTGCATGAGTGTTCCTCTCCCCCCTTTATGGATTTCATCGGCCGCTCCGCAGGGAATGACGGGCGGGCGAAGGGCATGGGTCGGAAGGGCGCGAAGCGGAAAGCCAGGGCGCGGCGCGGCCGGGGAGGAAGGCTCCGGCATCGGGGGCCGCATCAATCAGCATCGTCAGGGTCGCGCGCATGGGGCAGTTCAACCGACTGAAAAACTGTCAGCGCGGCAGGCTACAGACCCCGCGCGCGGCGTCAAGCCGGTTAACGGTCGCCCGCGAGGGAGCCTGCGGGGCCAAGCGGCTGGAGTCGCCGGTCAGCTACATTCTATCGTGACATGCTCCATGCGCGGCAGGGCGGCGACGCGGCGGCGGATGGCCCCCACGTCCGGTCCGATGCCGGAACCTCCTTCCGCGCCGGGCGACAGGCTAACGATGGCCGCATGGGCGTGGGGGCCGATGCGCCAGACATGCAGGTCGCGGATCACCGCCCCCTCCGCCTCCGCCACCGCGCGCACCCGCGCCATCAGCGCGGGCTCGGCGGTATCCAGCAGGATCGCCGCCGTGTCCTGCATCAGCCCCCAGGCCCAGCGGGCGATGACCACCGCGCCCAGCAGGCCGACCGCCGGATCGAGCCACAGCCAGCCGAGATAGCGCCCGGCGAGCAGCGCCGCTATCGCCAGCACCGATGTCAGCGCGTCCGTCAGCACATGGATATAGGCGGCGCGCAGATTATTGTCGGCATGGCCCGCCCCGTGGCCGTGCCCGTTGTCATGCCCATGTTCGTGATCATGCTCATGTTCATGGCTATGGTCATGGCCCAGCAGCAGCGCGCTCGCCAGATTGACGGCCAGGCCGACGACCGCGACGATGGTCGCATCGCCGAAATCGACGCTGATCGGCTGGAACAGGCGCGTCACCGATTCGACCGCGATGAAGAGGGCGGTGACCGCCAGCAGCAGGGCGGAGGCGAAGCCCGACAGGTCGCCGACCTTGCCGGTGCCGAAGCTGTAGCGCGGATTGCGCGCATGGCGGCGGGCATAGCCATAGGCGGCCGCGGCGACCGCAAGCGCGCCCGCATGGGTCGCCATGTGAAAACCGTCCGCCAGCAGCGCCATCGACCCGGTGGTCCAGCCGACGACGATCTCCACTACCATGGTGGCGGCGGTCAGCCAGACGACCCAGAGCGTCTTGCGGGCGTTCCTGTCATGCCCGGCCGACAGATAGATATGGTCGAAATAATGGCGCTCGCCCTCGTCCGCCTCGCGGGCATCGTCGGCACGGCCGTGCGCGTGATGGCCATGCCCGGTCATTTGCCGTAGCGCCGGATGAGCGCCAGCATCTCTTCGGACGCCGCCTCGCGCTGCGCATCGGTCAGGCCGGGTCGGGCGACATGTTCGCGCATATGCTGCTCGATCAGTTCCTCCATCAGGCTGCCGACCGCGCCCCGCACCGAAGCGACTAGTTGCAGCGTCTCCGAACAGCCCGCGTCCCCCGCCAGCTGCTTTTCAACGGCGCCCACCTGCCCCGCGATGCGGCGGACGCGGTCGAGCAGCTTCTGGCGATCGGCGAGGATATGCATAGGATACCCCCCTATCCTATAGCGGCCCCTTCCACAAGACTCAGCGCTTTTTAGCGAACCGGCCGATATAATCGCGCTTGCCGATCGCCACCCCCTGCGCCCGAAGGATGTCGTAGGCGGTCGTGACATGGAAGAAGAAATTGGGGAAGCTGAAGGACAGCAGGAAATCCTCGGCGACGAAGTCGATATGCGACTCGCCAAAGGCGAAGCGCATATCGCCGCCCTCCAGCCCGTCGATCTCCGCCGGATCATAAGCGGCGAGCCTGTCGAGCGCGCCCTGGACCCGCTCGCGCAGGGCCGCGAAGCTGTCGGGCGGGGTCGTCATGTCCGGGCGGAAGATGCCGGCCTTCAGCCCTTCGATCGCGCCCGCGGAATGAACCACGGTCGATTTCACCTGATAAGCGAAAGGCTGCATGTCGTCGGCGAGTCGAGCGTCGATCAGCGTTTCGGGCGCGACGCCGTGCGTGGCGCAATGCGCCTCCGCCTTGTCCAGCAGATGGAGGATGCTGCCGAGCATCTGCCGGAAGGGCGGCACGGCGAGGGCATGAAGGGAAAGGGGCATGGGGCGGCTTTTCCTTGTGCGGTTCGCCGCAGGCTAGGACGGATCGGCCCGGCTTGCCAGCAGGACGTTGGCCGGACACATAGAGACATGAGCAAGGATCGAAGCTGTGACCTGGCGATCGTCGGCGGCGGGCTGGCGGGCGGGCTGATCGCGCTGGCGCTGGCCGAGCGGCGGCCGGACGTCCGCCTGCTGCTGATCGAGCAGGGCGCGATGTTCGGCGGCAACCATCTCTGGTCCTTCTTCGACGGCGACGTCCCCGACGCCGACCGCTGGCTGGTCGATCCGTTGGTCGGGCATCGGTGGGACAAGGGGCATGAGGTGCGCTTCCCCGCCTATCGGCGGACTTTGGCGACGCCCTATAACAGTATGCCCTCGTCCCGGCTGGACGCCCGCCTGCGCGCGGTGCTGGGCGAGCGCGCGATCGACAGCGCGACGGTGCGGGCGCTCGCTCCTACCTCTGTCACGCTGGCGGACGGACGGACCATTGCCGCGCGGGCGGTGATCGACGCGCGGGGCGCGGGCGACCTGTCGGCGCTGCGCTGCGGCTGGCAGAAGTTCGTCGGCGCGGCGTTGCGGCTCGATGGGCCGCACGGTCTCGACCGGCCGGTCATCATGGACGCCACGGTCGATCAGATCGACGGCTATCGCTTCGTCTATCTGCTGCCTTTCGACACGCGCACGATCTTTGTCGAGGACACTTATTACAGCGATTCGCCCGTTCTCGACGAAGCGGCGCTCGACGCGCGGATCGCCGCCTATGCCGCCGCGCAAGGGTGGACGGTCGACGCCATGGGCCATCGCGAGACCGGCGTGCTGCCGGTCGTCCATGGCGGCGATTTCGATCGCTTTTGGCCAAGGGACGATCCCATCGCGCGCGCGGGGGTGCGCGCCGGGCTGTTCCAGCCGATGACCGGCTATTCGCTGCCCGACGCCGTCGCCTTCGCCCTGTGGCTGGCGGACCGGCCGCTCGATGATCTGGCCCGATCGACCCGCGCCTATGCGGCGGCGCACTGGCGGCGGGGCCGCTATTATCGGATGCTGGGCAAGATGCTGTTCGGCGCTGCCGAACCCGATCGGCGTTACCGCATATTCGAACATTTCTACCGATCGCGCGCGCCGCTGATCCAGCGCTTCTATGGCGGGCGATCGACGATGATGGACCGCATGGCCATCTTGTGCGGCAAGCCCCCCGTGCCCATAAGGAGCGCCATGCGCGCATTATGGAAGCAATCGGTCTGATGGACCGCAGGGCGATCGTCATCGGCGCGGGCTTCGGCGGCCTGGCGCTGGCCATCCGCCTGCAATCGGCCGGGATCGCCACCACGCTGGTCGAGGCGCGCGATCGCCCCGGCGGGCGCGCCTATATGTGGGAGAAGGACGGCTTCACCTTCGACGCGGGGCCCACGGTCATCACCGATCCCGACTGCCTGGCCGAATTGTGGCGGCTGTCGGGGCACGACATGGCCGAGGATGTGACGCTGATGCCGGTGTCGCCCTTCTACCGGCTGAACTGGCCCGACGGGACCAATTTCGACTATGGCAATGACGAAGCCGCGCTGCGGGCGGAGATCGCCCGGCTCGATCCGGGCGATGTCGCGGGCTATGAACGCTTCCTCGATTATTCGGCTGGCGTGTTCGAGGAAGGCTATCGCAAGCTAGGCGCGGTCGCCTTCCTCGACTTCGCCTCGATGGTCCGCGCCGCGCCGGCGCTCGCCCGCCATCAAGCCTGGCGGTCGGTCTATTCGATGGTCTCCTCCTTCGTGAAGAGCGAGAAGCTGCGCGAGGCGCTGTCCTTCCACACGCTGCTGGTCGGCGGCAATCCGATGCGCACCAGCGCCATCTACGCCCTGATCCACAAGCTGGAGAAAGAGGGCGGCGTGTGGTTCGCGAAGGGCGGCACAAACCGGCTGGTCCAGGGCATGGCCACGCATTTCGAGCGGCTGGGCGGCGTGCTGCGGCTGGGCGACCCGGTGGTGGAGATCGAGACGTTCGGCGACCGCGCCGTCGCGGTGCGCACGCAAAGCGGCTGGCGGGGCGAGGCTGATCAGGTCGCGACCAACGCCGACCTGATGCACAGCTATCGCGACCTTCTGGCCCAGCATCCGCGCGGGGCACGGCAGGCGCAGAAGCTCGCCGCCAAAAAATGGTCGCCCAGCCTGTTCCTCGTCCATTTCGGCATCAAGGGAAGCTGGCCGGGCATCCCGCACCACATGATCCTGTTTGGCCCGCGCTATGGCGGGTTGCTGACCGACATCTACGAGCATGGCGTGCTGCCGCAGGACTTCTCGCTCTACCTGCACCACCCGACGGTCACAGATCCGTCGATGGCGCCAGACGGCCATTCGACCTTCTACGCGCTGGCGCCGGTGCCGCACATGGGCAAGCTGCCGATCGACTGGGACAGGGTCGGGCCGCTCTACGCCGAACGCATATTGGACGAGATCCAACACCGGCTGATCCGCGACATCCGCTCGCGGATCGTAACCCAGTTCCATTATGCCCCGCGCGACTTCGGCGCCGATCTGGCCGCGCATCTGGGCAGCGCCTTCAGCCTTGAGCCGCTGTTGACCCAGAGCGCCTGGTTCCGCGCGCATAATCGCGACGATGTCATACCCAATCTCTATCTGGTAGGGGCCGGCACCCATCCGGGCGCGGGCATCCCCGGCGTGGTGGGCAGCGCCAAGGCGACCGCCGCGCTGATGCTGGAGGAAAGACGATGACGGACTATTCATGGTGAGCCTCAGCCGTCTGGCGATCTATTGCGGGTCGGCCAGCCCGGCCGACACACGCTATGTCGAGGCCGCGCGGGTCGTGGGCCGGACGCTGGCGGAGCGCGGCATCGGCGTCGTCTATGGCGGCGGGCGGCTGGGCCTGATGGGCGCGGTCGCCGACGCGGCGCTGGAGGCGGGGGGAGAGGTGATCGGCGTGATCCCCGAAAAGCTGGTCGCGGCCGAGGTCGCGCATCGCGGCTGCACACAGCTTCACGTCGTCCAGACCATGCACCAGCGCAAGCAGATGTTCACCGACCTGTCGGACGGCTTCATCACTCTGCCCGGCGGCGTCGGCACGATGGACGAATTGTGGGAGGCGATCAGCTGGGCGCAGATCGGCTACCATCAACTGCCGGTGGGGCTGCTCAATGTCGGTGGCTTCTACGACCAGCTCATCGCCTTCAACGCCCATATGATCGAGGTCGGCTTCATCCGGCCGCAGCATAAGGGGATCATGATCGCGGAGGCCGATCTCGGCCGGCTGCTCGACCGCATGGCCGCCTATGAACCGCATGAGACGATCGAGCGCATGAAGGCCGCGAATCTTTGAAGTCAGGCGCTTCCGCCATCCTTCTCGGTCGGGCCGCGCCGTCGGCCATGGCACGGCCTCGCCCTCCCCGTCATGCTGAACTTGTTTCAGCATCCATTTCGCCATCACGAATGCCGGTCGGCGCGAAGGAATGGCCCCCGAAACAAATTCGGGACGATGAAGATAGAGAGCGCTGTTTCAAGCGCGGTGGCCTGCGCCGCGAGACGCGAATCCACATGAGATGACGGTAGCCGCCCCCGACCGCGCCGCGCTCGTCGCCCATGCCCGCGCCAGCATCGCGCGCGGGTCGAAGAGTTTCGCCATGGCCTCGAAGCTGTTCGATCGGCGGACGCGCGAGCGCGCTTGGCTGCTCTATGCCTGGTGCCGCAAATGCGACGACATCGCTGACGGGCAGGATCATGGCGGCGCGATGCGCTGGGTCGCCGACGGGCAGGCGCGGCTGTCGACGCTGCGAGTGCTGACGGACGCGGCGCTGAAGGGCGAGCCGACCGGCGATCCTGCGTTCGACGGCTTCGGCCTGGTGATGCGCGAATGCGCTATCCCCCACCGCTTCGCCCATGACCTGCTGGAAGGGTTCGCGCTCGACGTACGCGAATGGCGGCCCCGGTCGCAGGACGACATGCTGCGCTATTGCTATCATGTGGCGGGCGCGGTCGGCTGCATGATGGCGGTGCTGATGGGCGTCGACCCAGGGGACAGCGCGACGCTCGACCGGGCCTGCGACCTTGGCCTCGCCTTTCAGCTCGCCAACATCGCCCGCGACATAGCCGAGGATGAGGCGGCGGACCGCTGCTATCTGCCGGAGATATGGCTGGTGGAGATGGACATCCCGCCCGGCGAGCATATGAAGCCCTGGGTGCGGCCGCGCCTTGCCGTTCTGGCCCGGCGGCTGGCGGACATGGCGGCCGCCTATGAACGCAGCGCCCGGCACGGGACCGGCGCGCTGCCGCCCCGCGCCGCCTGGGCCGTGCTGGCGGCGGCCGGCATCTATGGCGATATCGCGCGCGAAGTGGCGCGGCGGGGGACAAAGGCGTGGGACAGCCGCGTCGTCACGCCTCGGAGGGAAAAACTGGGATGGGTCGCGAAGGCGGCCGCGCAGGTCGTCGGCCGGGCGCGGCGCTGGCCGGCGGATGCGCCGCGATCGACGGAACTGTGGACGCGGCCCTGAAATAGAGGCTGTCCTGATGAGTGGAACAGTCTGCCCCGTTCGTATCGAGCGCCCCGCCTGCTTGCGAAGGCAGGGGCACGAAGGCTTCTCGACTGCGCTCGAAGCGAACGGAGGTTGGCTCAATCTGAGCAGGCAGCGTCCAGCCCTCCATTCATTCGAGTATGGTCAAGAAGCCGGTCCAGGCGATGTGCAAGCGGCTTTTCGATCCCACTGGAATATAAACGGCGTTGCTATCCGTGCTCCCAACCCAGCGTTTCAGGCAGAGGCATTTCCGCCCCGTCGATCAGCAGCGTCAGTCCCGCGCCCTCGCCGAACCGCCCCACGGGAATCGCGGCGACCGGCGGCGGCGTTCCGGGCGGCATCGCGAACAGCAGTTCATAATCGTCGCCTGCGCGGGCCGCCGCCAGCATCGTCGCCGGGCCGGCGACCCGCACGCGCATCAACGCGGTGGATAGCGGAACATGGTCGATCGTGACGGCGATCCCGCTCGCCCGCGCCATCCGGGCGGCGTCGATCAGCAGCCCGTCCGATATGTCCATCATCGCATGAACATGCGGCGCCAGCAGCGCGCCCTCGGCCATGCGCGGCCGGGGGCGTCGATAGGCTTCGACCAGCGGGCCGGAGGCGGCGGGATCGGCGCGGGCTAGCTCCAGCCCCACGCCCGCGTCGCCGACCGGCCCGGTCACATAGAGCCGGTCGCCCGGCCGCGCGCCGGCGCGGGAGGGCACGGCCGCCATGACCGGCTCGCCGATCGCGGTCAGGCTGTAGCTGCGGGGCGCGCCGGCCGGCATAGCCACGGTGTCGCCGCCCAGCAAGGGCATGGCGAAACGGTTCAGCGCCTCGCCCAGTCCCGCGACGAACGCCGCGTTCCAGGCCGGGTCGCCCGACAGCGCATAGTTCATCAGGCACCCCACCGGCCGCGCGCCCTTCGCCGCCAGGTCGGAGAGGTTGGTCGCCGCCAGCTTCCACCCGATATCGGCGGGCGGATCGGCGGGCAGATAATGGACCCCCTCGACCAAAGTATCGCTGGTCAGGATCAGGCGCGCCCCGCCGATCTCCAGCAGCGCGGCGTCATCGGCCAGTCCGCGCGCGGCGGGGTCGGTGGCGATGCCGCGCAGCAGGTTTAGGAATTGCGACTCGGCGGACATGCGTAAACCCGTGATGCTGAACTCGTTTCAGCATCCATGAGCGCAGATGTCGCCCGCCCGCGCAAGCGCGCGCCTAGCGCCGCGCGCCCTTCGCCACCGCGTCGAGCAGGCCGTTGACGAAGCCCGCCTCGCGCTTGTCGTAAAAGGCATGGGCGACGTCGACATATTCGCTGATGACGCTGGCGACCGGCACGTCCTTGCGCGCCAGCAGTTCATAGGTGCCGGCGCGCAATATCTGGCGCATCGGCCGGTCGAGCCGGTCGAGGCTCCATCCCGCCGATAGCCGCCCAGCGATCAGCGCGTCTATCTCCTCGCGGCGGGCGTCGACGCCCGACACGATATCGTCGAAAAAGGGTTCCTCCGCCGCGGCATAAGTCACGTCCTCGATCGTCGCGCCCAGGCGATGCTGGTGGAACTCGTGGAGCAGGGTGGCGAGCGGCGTCCCCTCCATCTCCATCTGGTAAAGCGCCTGCACCGCGCCGAGGCGCGCGGCGGAGCGGGATCGGGAGCGTTCGTTCATGGGAAGGCCCTACGCCGCCGTCAGCCCAGGCGCAAGGCGACGGAGGCGGCGTGAGCGGGCAGCCCTTCCGCTTCCGCCAGCGCCACGGCGGCGGGGCCGATCGCGCGGACCGCCGCCGCGTCGAGGCTAAGGAAGCTGGTGCGCTTCATGAAATCCAGCACCGACAGGCCCGAGGAGAAGCGGGCGCGGCGGCCGGTGGGCAGCACATGGTTCGGCCCGGCGACATAATCGCCCACCGCCTCGGGCGTCATCCGGCCCAGGAAGACCGATCCGGCATGGCGCACCTGCGCGAACAGCGCGTCGGGATCGTCCACCGCCAGCTCCAGATGCTCGGGCGCGAGCCGGTCGCTAAGCGGCATCGCTTCGTCGAGGTCGCGGACCAAGATGATCGCGCCATTGGCGTCCCAGCTCGCGCGGGCGACGGCGGCGGTGCGCAATTGCGGGATTTTCCGCTCGACCGCCGCCGCGACGGCATCGGCGAAGGCGGCGTCGTCGGTGAACAGGATCGACTGGCTGGTGGGATCATGTTCGGACTGGCTGAGCAGGTCGGCCGCGATCCAGTCCGCCTCATTCCCGCCGTCGGCCACGACCACGATTTCTGACGGCCCGGCGACCATGTCGATCCCTACCACGCCGTAAAGCTGGCGCTTGGCTTCGGCGACCCAGGCGTTGCCGGGACCGGTGATGACGTCCACCGGCGCGATCCGCCCGGTGCCATAGGCCAGCGCGGCGATCGCCTGCGCCCCGCCGACGCGCCAGATCTCCTCGATTCCCGCGATGGCGGCGGCGGCCAGCACCAGCGGATTGATCTCGCCATCGGGCGTGGGGGTCACCATGGCGATGCGCTCCACCCCCGCGACCTTGGCGGGAATGACGTTCATCAGCAACGAACTGGGATAGGCCGCCCGGCCGCCCGGCACATAGAGGCCGGCGGCATCGACCGCCCGCCAGCGCGCGCCCAGCCGGGCCCCGGCGGCGTCCATCTGGTCGCTGTCCAGCGGACGCTGCTTTTCATGATAGGCGGTGATGCGGTCGGCCGCGAGTTCCAGCGCCTCGCGCAGCTTGGCCGGCGTCGCCTCTAGCGCGGCGCGGCAATCGGCGGGCGCCACCGCCCAGCCGCTGACGTCGAGGTCGTGGCGATCGAAGCGCCGCGTATAGTCGGCCAGCGCCGCGTCGCCCTCCGCCCGCACCCGCTTCAATATGGCGGACACGTCGCGCGACACATCCTCGTCCGCCTCGCGCCGCGCGTCGACCAGCGCAGCGAAGGCGGCGGAAAAGTCCGCGTCGCGGCTGTCGAGCCTAAGCGGCATCCCTGGCTCCCACCGCCCGGCGGAACGCCTCCACCAGCGGCACGAGGTCGGCCGAGCGCATCTTGTAGGCCGCGCGATTGACGACCAGGCGCGCGCTGATCTGCATGATGACGCTGGTTTCGACCAGGCCGTTGGCCTTCAGCGTCGCCCCCGACGAGACGAGATCGACGATCCGGCGCGACAGGCCGAGCGACGGGGCAAGCTCCATCGCGCCGTTCAGCTTCACGCATTCGGCCTGGATGCCGCGCGCCTCATAATGTCTGCGCGTCAGGTGCGGATATTTGGTGGCGACGCGCACATGGCTCATCGCCGCCTCGTCCTCGCCCGCCAGCCCCTCGGGTTCGGCGACAGACAGGCGGCAATGGCCGATGTCGAGATCGACCGGCGCATAAAGTTCGGAATAGTCGAACTCCTCGACCACGTCCGATCCGACGATGCCGATCTGCGCCGCGCCATGGGCGACGAAGGTGGCGACGTCGAACGCGCGCACGCGGATGATCGAGATGTCGGGATGATTGGTGGCGAAGCGCAGCGCCCGCGATTTGCCGTTGTGGAAATCCGCCTCCGGCTCGATCCCGACGCGCGCCAGCATCGGCAGCGCTTCTTCGAGGATTCGGCCCTTGGGGATGGCGAGGGTCAGCGGCTGCGTCATGATGCGGGCGCTTTACCGGCGCGCGCGCCAAAGGGCAATGCGAGCCTTCGATCGACGTCCCCCCGCTAGCGGTTCAGGGATAGCTGACCGTCTTGGGCCGCCCCTGGGGGATCGGGATGAACTCCCGGTCGTCGCCGGGGATCAGCGGAAAGCGCATCGCCTCCCAATCCTCGCGCGCTTGCATCAGCCGCTCCTTCGTCGATGACACGAAGTTCCACCACACATGGCGCGGCGTGCGGAACGCTTCGCCGCCGCACAGCATCACCCGCCCGCCATCGACACTGTAGAGGCTGGCGGCGACCCCTGGACGCAGCACGTAGAGCGTCTGGGGGGTCAGCGCCATGCCGTCGAGCGCCGCGTCGCCGCCCGACACATAGAGGGCCCGCTCCTCCGCCGCCGCGTCGATCGGCACGCCGCCGCCCGGCTGGAGCATGATGTCGGCATAGATGGTGTCGGCATAGGTGGTGACCGGCGCGGCCTCGCCCCACAGCGTGCCCATGATGACTCGCGCCCGCGCATGGCCGCAATCGACGATCGGCAGCCCGCCCTCGCCCACATGCTCGAAGGCGGGGTCCATCTCCTCGTCGCGGTCGGGCAGCGCGAGCCAGGTCTGGATCGCCGAGAGCTTCGACGCCCTTATCCGGTCCTCGTCCGGCGAGCGCTCGCTATGGACGATGCCCTTGCCCGCGGTCATCAGGTTGACCGCGCCCGGTTCGATCACCTGCTCGGTGCCGAGCGAATCGCGATGTAGGAACGCGCCTTCATACATATAGGTGACGGTAGCGAGGTTGATGTGCGGATGCGGGCGCACGTCGATACCCTGGCCCGGCGCGATGCGGGCGGGACCCGCCTGGTCGAAGAAGATGAACGGCCCGACCATCGTGCGGTCCCGGACCGGAAGCGCGCGATAAACTCGGAAATCGCCCAGGTCATGGGTGCTGGGCGTGATCGTCTGGAGGACGATGTCGTCGAGGGTCATGGCGCGTCCAGTTCGGGATAATGGCGGAATATGTCTTCCTCGCTGAAAGCGAGGCGGCGGTCGCTGGCAAGATAGTCGGCCAGCTCCGGCAAGGCCAGCACGCGGTCGTGCAGCGCCGTCAGCAGCGGATAGTCGCCCGCGACTCCTGCCATCCGCCGGGGAAAGGCGTAGCGCAGCCCGGCGACCGCCTGGAACAGCGACAGGTCCGCATAGCTCCAGCGTACGCCCGTCAGCCAGTCGCCGGGGCGGGCGGACAGGCAGCGTTCGAACCAGCCGCAATATTTAGGGATGCGCTCGTTCCGGAACGGCGCGGCCGCGTGCGCCGCCTCCGCCTTCTGCTCCTCATAATAAAGCGATGCGCCCAGCGGATGATGGACGTCATGGGCCTCCGCCACCAGGTCCATGATGGTGAGCTGCACCTGCGCCAGCCAGAAGCGCGACTGCATGTCGCTCGGCCCGCATCCGTGCCGTTCCGACAGGAACAGCAGGATATTGGCGGTCTGGGCGATGGTCGCCTCGTCGATGGCGAGATAGGGCGGGGCGAAGGCCGGCCCCGCTTCATGATCGGCCATGTCGCGCATCAGCGCGTCGCCGCCTTCCTCCCTCGCCCGGTCGCGATAGGCAATGCCGCATGCCTCCATCGTCAGGCGGACGAACTCGCCCCGTCCCTGAATGCTGGGCCAATACCAGAGGTCGTAGGCCATGACGCTACCTTGCCTGCGCGGGAGACATGGGGAACGCGTGGGGGCGCGAAAGGTCCCGCCGCCGCCCGCCCTATCCGCCGATCCTATTCGCCCGGCGCGCGCGCCCTGATCGCCAGGGCATGGACCTTGTCGCGCAGCAGGTCGGCCAGCGCCGCGTTGATCAGGCGCTGGCGGCCCACCCGGCTTTCGCCGGCGAACCTGTCGGCGACGATATCGACGGTGAAGTGGCTTTCCCCCGACCCGTCATGGCCGGCATGGCCGCGATGCTTTTCGCTGTCGTCGATCACGGCGAGTTGTTGCGGGTTCAGGGCGGCGCGCAGCCGTTCCTCGATTTGTGTGGCCACCGGGCCTTTGAGCATCTGGGTCATTGCCCCTATATAGGCTGATCCCCCGCGACTTGCATCAGGACAGACTTGGCTACCGATCCCTTTTCCAACCGCCGCTTCAACCGTTTCCACGGCCGCGTGGAAAGCGGCCGCCCCTGCGCGGTCGAGGGATGCGGCGAAGCGGGCGAATTTCGCGCGCCCCCGCTGGAAGGCGGCGGCGGCCCGGCGGGACAGGAGGGGCCGCGCTGGCGCTGGCTGTGCCTGGACCATGTCCGCGCCTTCAACCAGGGCTATAATTTCTTCACCGGCATGACCCCGGACGAGATAGAGGCGGCGCAGCGTCCCTATGCCGGGTGGGAGCGGGAAACCCGGGCCTTCTCGACCAACGCCGCGAGCCCGCCACCCAAATGGGCCGACTTCTCCGACCCTCTGGAGGCGATCGGGGCGAAGTTCCGCAGCCGGATGGAGCGCGCCGCGCGCGAGCAGAAGCTGCGAGAGGACGGCCGTTTCCTGTCGCCCGAGGACCGCAAGGCGCTCGACATCATGGGCCTTGCCATCGACGCCGACCGCAAGGCGCTGCGCCAGCGCTATACCGAATTGGTGCGCCGCTATCATCCCGACCATAATGGCGGCGACCGCAGTCACGAGAGCGCGTTGCAGGGCGTGATCGCGGCCTATGGACATCTGCGCAAGGCGGCGGCGTTCGCGTAGAATTAGGGCCTTCGGCAGGTGCCTGACCGGCCCGCCATTGTCCAGAGCGTGGGATGCATGCTCACCTTCGAGAAGGGGCTCGCCGTCATGAGGCTGTTTTATCGGTCGACCGACGAGGCGGCTGGTGGATCGAGCCTTTGGGCATGGCGCGATAAGGTGGATGCGCCATTGGCCTTGCTGGCCGGTGACTGACGGAGCGATGGGTTAAGGCAATGTTGCTCAAGGCTCCCAGCGCCGCCAAACGAGAGCCCAGATGTTCTGACGTTGGGATCTGAAGGACGGAACGGTGCGGGTTGCGGCGCGGACGGCTGCCTGGAGTTAGCCTGCTGTGGATGGAGGCACGCTGTGCTCCTGCGCGGGGAAAAGCATATCCGATCCGTCTGCGTCGAGGCGCGGGGGATTGGATGCCTGCTTCGCGGGACTTCCACCTCGGCGGGGCGAAGTTGGCAGCGGGGCCTTTTGCCGCGTTGGGCGGGCCGAGGGTGTTGCGCGAAGCCCTGCCCACGGAGCCGAGAGGCCCTGATTGTTTTTGGAACGCGAGAAGCCCCGCGTTTGGCGGGGCTGTTTATGTGGGTGGGTATTTGGTTGCGGGAGCAGGATTTGAACCTGCGACCTTCAGGTTATGAGCCTGACGAG
>JARYGO010000005.1:0-159358 GCA_033795485.1 Sphingobium sp. | reverse complement strand
TGGCGATGATCATCTATG
The DNA here is from genome assembly GCA_033795485.1 of Sphingobium sp. Lineage (GTDB taxonomy): Bacteria > Pseudomonadota > Alphaproteobacteria > Sphingomonadales > Sphingomonadaceae > Sphingobium. Next base: position 159,340 of record JARYGO010000005.1, on the reverse strand, counting down.
CCGACCGCAAGATCTGGGCGGCGATGGCGCTGCGCCGGGGGCCGAACGTCGTCGGCCCCTTCGGCCTGCTGCAATCCTTCGCCGATGGGCTGAAGGTCTTCCTCCAGGAAACCATTATTCCCTCGGCCGCGAACCGGGTGCTGTTCCTGGTCGCGCCGATCATCACCTTCACGGTCGCTCTGATCGCCTGGGCGGTGATCCCGTTCCAGCCGGGCGTGGTGCTCGCCAACATCAATGTCGGCCTGCTCTACATCCTCGCCATCTCATCGCTCGGCGTCTACGGCATTGTGCTCGCGGGCTGGGCCTCCAACTCCAAATATCCCTTCTACTCGGCGATCCGCGCCAGCGCGCAGATGATCTCCTACGAAGTCTCGATCGGCTTCATCCTGATCTGTGTCGTGCTCTGGGCCGGCAGCTTCAATCTGAGCGCGATCGTGGAAAGCCAGAAGGGCTATTATGGCTTCATCAACGGGCACGGCTTCAATCCGCTGCTGTTCCCGATGTCGCTGATGTTCCTCGTGTCGTCCATGGCGGAGACGGGCCGCGCGCCCTTCGACCTGACCGAAGCGGAGAGCGAGCTGGTCGCCGGCTATCAGACCGAATATTCGTCCATGTCCTTCGCGCTCTACTGGCTCGGCGAATATGCGAACGTGATCCTGATGAGCGCGCTCAATGCCATCCTGTTTTGGGGCGGCTATCTGCCCCCGTTCGACTGGGCGCCGCTCTATTATGTGCCCGGCATTCTCTGGCTGTTCGCCAAGATATTGTTCTTCTTCTTCGTATTCTCCTGGGTGAAGGCGACCGTGCCCCGCTACCGCTATGACCAGCTCATGCGGCTGGGCTGGAAGATATTCCTGCCGACCTCGCTGTTCTTCGTGTTCCTGGTGTCCGGCTTCCTCATGCTGACGCGCTATGGAGGCGCACAATGAGCCTCGGCTATTATATCAAGTCCTTCACCCTCTGGGAGTTCGTGAAGGCGCACGCCCTGACCTTGAAATATTTCTTCAAGCCCAAGGCGACGATCAACTACCCCTACGAGAAGAACCCGATCTCGCCCCGTTTTCGCGGCGAGCATGCGTTGCGCCGCTACCCGAACGGAGAGGAGCGCTGCATCGCGTGCAAGCTGTGCGAGGCGGTGTGTCCGGCGCTGGCCATCACCATCGAGGCGCAACCGCGCGACGATGGCAGCCGCCGCACCACGCGCTACGACATCGACATGACCAAGTGCATCTATTGCGGTTTCTGCCAGGAAGCCTGCCCCGTGGACGCGATCGTGGAAGGCCCGAACTTCGAATTCTCGGTCGAAACCCGCGAGGAGCTGATCTACGACAAGGCCAAGCTTCTTGAGAATGGCGATAAATGGGAACGCGCGCTCGCCGCAAACCTTGCCGCCGATGCGCCATATCGGTAATGCGCGCGCATCCGGCATCATCCTCAGCTTCGTTCGTTTCGAGCGCGGTCGGGAAACGGGATCTGGCGCGGCGTTTCTCGACCGCGCTCAAACGAACGGCGGTTGGTCAAGACCGCGCAAAGGGGCTTGTTCTCTGACATGATTCACGTGCTTGCCTTTTACCTGTTCGCCACATTGGTGGTGAGCAGCGGCGCGCTCACCATCCTGTCGCGCAATCCGGTCCATTCGGTTCTGTGGCTGATCCTCGCCTTCTTCAACGCGGCGGGCCTGATGGTCCTGCTGGGGGCAGAGTTCGTCGCGATGCTGCTGGTCATCGTCTATGTCGGCGCGGTCGCTGTGCTGTTCCTGTTCGTCGTCATGATGCTGGACATCGACTTCGCCGAACTGCGCGCCGGTTTCGTCGATTATCTGCCGTTCGGCCTGCTGATCGCGCTGGTGCTGCTGGCGGAGATCGTGCTGGGCATCGGCATCTGGAGCGCCGGGCCGATCGAACTGGCGCAGCGCGCCGCGCCGGCCAGCGCCGATCTGTCCAACATCCAGGCGATCGGCGGCGTGCTCTACACCCGCTATATCTTCCTGTTCGAGGCGGCGGGCATCGTGCTGCTGGTCGCGATGATCGGCGCGATCGTGCTGACCCACCGCGCCCGTGGCGGCGTCAAGGGCCAGAATGTCGCGAAGCAGAACCGCCGCCGTCCGCAAGACGCGGTGCGCAACGTCGATCAGCCGAGTGGGCAGGGGGTGGAGCTGTGACGGGTCAGGCACAACCGCGTCATCGCGGCGAAGACCGGGATCTCGTGCCGCAAGGGAAGAGCGTGAGGCCTGAGACCCCAGCTTTCGCTGGGGTGACGGCTTTCTTTTGGAGGAAGCCGTCATGATCGGCCTTCAGCATTATCTGGTGGTCAGCGCGATCCTCTTCGTGATGGGGGTGCTGGGCATCTTCATCAACCGCAAGAATGTGATCATCATCCTGATGGCGATCGAGTTGATCCTGCTCAGCGTGAATATCAATTTTGTCGCCTTCAGCGCCTTTCTGGGCGATCTGGTCGGCCAGATATTCAGCATGTTCGTGCTGACCGTCGCGGCGGGAGAGGCGGCCATCGGCCTGGCCATCCTCGTCATCTATTTCCGCGGTCGCGGCACCATCGCCGTCGACGATGTCAACCGGATGAAGGGCTGAGCCTCCTCATATGATCCAGCTTATCGTCCTTCTTCCGCTGCTCGCCGCCGCGATCGCCGGCCTTGGCAACAAGGCGCTCGGCAAGTTGCCGGCCAAGATCGTGACCACGGGCGCGCTGTTCGCCTCCTGCGCGATGAGCTGGCCGATCTTCCTGTCCTTCGTGGCAGGCGATGCGCACAGCTATGTCGCGCCGCTGTTCACCTGGATCCAGTCGGGAAATTTCGACGCCCAGTGGGCGCTGCGGGTCGACACGATGACGGCGGTCATGCTGGTAGTCATCACCAGCGTGTCCAGCCTCGTCCACCTCTATAGCTGGGGCTATATGGATGAGGAACCGGACCAGCCGCGCTTCTTCGCCTATCTCTCCCTCTTCACCTTCGCGATGCTGATGCTGGTGACGGCGAACAACCTGCTCCAGATGTTCTTCGGCTGGGAAGGCGTGGGCCTCGCCTCCTATCTGCTGATCGGCTTCTGGTTCAGGAAGCCCAGCGCCAACGCCGCCGCGATCAAGGCGTTCGTGGTCAACCGGGTCGGCGACCTTGGCTTCATGATGGGGATTTTCGGCACCTATCTGGTGTTCCAGACCATCTCCATCCCGGAGATACTGGAGATGGCCCCGTCCATGGCCGGATCGACCATCGGCTTTCTCGGCCATCGCTTCGACACGATGACCGTGCTCTGCCTGCTGCTGTTCGTCGGAGCGATGGGCAAGTCGGCGCAGCTTGGCCTCCACACCTGGCTGCCGGACGCGATGGAAGGCCCTACTCCAGTGTCGGCGCTGATCCACGCGGCGACGATGGTGACCGCCGGCGTGTTTATGGTGTGCCGCCTGTCGCCGATGTTCGAAACCTCGCCGACCGCGCTCGGCTTCGTCACCTTCATCGGCGCGGCCACCTGCCTGTTCGCGGCGACCGTGGGCACGGTGCAGAACGACATCAAGCGGGTGATCGCCTATTCGACCTGCTCGCAGCTTGGCTATATGTTCTTCGCGGCCGGCGTCGGCGCTTATGGCGCGGCGATGTTCCACCTGTTCACCCACGCCTTTTTCAAGGCGCTGCTGTTCCTGGGCGCGGGGTCGGTGATTCACGCGATGCACCATGAGCAGGACATGCGCTATTATGGCGCGCTGCGTAAGGAAATCCCGATCACCTTTTGGGCGATGACTATGGGCACGCTGGCGATTACCGGCGTCGGCATCCCGCTCACCAGCTTCGGCTTTGCCGGCTTCTTTTCGAAGGACGGCATATTGGAGGCGGCCTATGCGTCCGGCGGGGCGGGCGTCGGCGCCTTCCTGGTCGGCGTGTTCGCGGCCCTGCTCACCAGCTTCTATTCGTGGCGGCTGGTCTTCCTGACCTTCTTCGGCAAGCCGCGCTGGGCCGCTTCGGAACATATTCAGCACGCGGTCCATGACGCGCATGGCCACGAACATGGCCATGACGATCACGGAACGCACGGCCATGGCAGCGAAGCGGACAATGCGCCCGCGCAGGAAAATGCCGGCCATGATCCGCACGGGCATGAGGCGGGCCCGCATCACGGCGCGCTGACGGGCACGGGCGGCTATCATCCGCATGAAAGCCCGTGGGTCATGCTGATCCCGCTGCTGGTGCTGAGCGTCGGCGCGGTGCTGGCGGGCTTCGTCTTCCACGACCAGTTCATCGGTCCGGAGGGCGGGATCGAATTTTGGGGCCGGTCGATCTCGTTCGACAGCCATCTGATGCACGCCGCGCATGAAGTGCCCACCTGGGTCAAATTCTCGCCCTTCGCGGTGATGCTGGCCGGCCTTATCATCGCCTGGCTCAGCTATATCAGGCACACCGACTGGCCGCAGCGCTTCGTCTCGCAGTTCGGCGTCCTGTATCAGTTCCTGCTCAACAAATGGTATTTCGACGAGTTGTATAATGTGCTGTTCGTGAAACCCGCCTTCGTTCTCGGCCGCTTCTTCTGGAAGTTCGGCGACGTGGGGCTCATCGACCGCTTCGGCCCGAACGGGCTGGCCGCGCTGGTGGTGCAGGGCGGGAAAATCACCCGTCGGCTCCAGTCCGGCTATCTCTACACCTATGCGCTGGTGATGCTGATCGGGCTCGCCGCGGCCGCAACCTGGGCGATGACACGATAATGGACGGATTTCCCCTCCTTTCCCTGATGATGGCCGTGCCCATGGCGGGCGCGCTCGCCTGCCTGTTCGTCGACGCGAACAGGGCCCGCTGGATCGCCCTGCTGGCGACGCTGGTCGATTTCGTCCTGGGCATCGCCCTCTGGGCCAATTTCGACCAGGGGCCGAGCGCGCCGCAATGGCAGTTCCAGGAATATGCGCCGATCTTCGGCCGTTTCGCCTGGGCGCTGGGCATAGACGGCATCGCCCTGATGCTGATCGTCCTGACCGTGTTCCTGATGCCGATCTGCATCGGGGCGAGCTGGAGCGCGATCGAAAAGCGCGTCGGCGAATATATGGCGGCCTTCCTGTTCATGGAGGTGCTGATGATCGGTGTCTTCACCGCGCAGGACCTCTACCTCTTCTACATCATGTTCGAGGCCGGCCTGATCCCCATGTATCTGATCATCGGCATCTGGGGCGGAGCCGATCGCATCTACGCCAGCTATAAATTCTTCCTCTACACGCTGCTCGGCTCCGTGCTGATGCTGATCGCGATGATGTGGATGGTGCATGAGGCGGGGACGACGCAGATCCCCGTGCTGATGGCCTATGATTTCGATCCGCGCATCCAGACCTGGCTGTTCCTTGCCTTCTTCGCCAGCTTCGCGGTGAAGATGCCGATGTGGCCGGTCCATACCTGGCTGCCCGATGCGCACGTCCAGGCGCCGACCGCCGGTTCGGTCATCCTGGCGGGCGTGCTGCTGAAGATGGGCGGCTATGGCTTCATCCGCTTCTCGCTGCCGATGTTCCCGGAAGCCTCGGCCCAGCTTGCCCCACTGGTGTGGGGCCTGTCGATGGTGGCCGTGGTCTATACCAGCCTGGTCGCGCTGGTGCAGAGCGACATGAAGAAGCTTATCGCCTATTCCTCGGTCGCGCATATGGCGATCGTGACCGTCGGCCTATTCGCCTTCAACCAGCCGGGGATCGAGGGCGCGATGATGGTCATGCTGGGTCACGGCCTGGTCGCGGGCGCGCTGTTCCTGTGTGTCGGCGTCATCTACGACCGGCTGCATACGCGCGAGATCGCGCGCTATGGCGGGCTCAGCATCAATATGCCGCGTTATGCCGTGCTGTTTCTCTTCTTCACCATGGCCTCGGTCGGCCTGCCGGGGACGAGCAACTTCGTCGGCGAGTTTCTGGCGCTGATGGGCATTTATCAGGCGTCGACCTGGGTGGCGCTGGTCTGCACCACGGGCATCATCCTGGGCGCGGCCTATATGCTCTATCTCTACCGCCGCGTCGCCTATGGCGAACAGAAGAATGCCGACGCCGCCGCCATGCCCGACCTGTCGGGCCGCGAACTCTGGCTGCTGGCGCCGATCGCCGCCGTCGTCCTGTGGATGGGCGTTTATCCTGAAAGTTTCCTAAGACCCATGCGTGCCGACATCCACGCGCTCCAAGCGCGCCTCGCCCCCGCCGCCCCGACGGGAGATTCCCGGATCACAATGGGTGCGCCCCGGCCCTCGGTTGAAGCGCATCATGGGGAGGCGGCCGCGCCTGAGCATGCAGCGCCCAGCCATGCCGTATCGGGGGAGGCGCACTGATGATCGACCATGCTTCCCTTCTGGCGGTTCTGCCCGAACTCATCCTGACCGCCGCGGGCCTGGTGCTGCTGATGATCGCGGCCTATGCCGGGGACGGCGCGGCCCGGCTGACCAACTGGCTTTCGGTGCTGGCGCTGCTGGCGGCTGGCCTGGTCCTGCCGATCTCGGTCGCGCATGGCCCGGTCGCGTTCGACGGGCTGGTGCGCGCCGATGCGTTCGCCGCCTTTGCTCAGGCGCTGATCTATGGCGCAGCGGCCGCGTCGATCCTGCTTGCCCCGCGCTATTTCGCATTGGGCGGGGCGCTGCGCCCCGAATATCCGATCCTAATCCTGTTCAGCAGCATCGGCATGGGCATGATGGTGTCGGCCGGCGACATGCTGACCCTCTATATCGGCCTCGAAATGCAGAGCCTCGCCGCCTATGTGCTGGCGAGCTTCATGCGGCAAGACGAGCGCTCGTCCGAGGCGGGCCTTAAATATTTCGTTCTGGGATCGCTGGCGAGCGGCATCCTGCTCTATGGCGTCTCGCTGCTCTACGGCTTCACTGGCACCACCGGCTTCGACGGCATCGCGCTCGCCATGGCGGACGGCCTGTCGAAGGGCGAGATATTCGGCATGGTGTTCGTGCTGTCGGGCCTCGCGTTCAAGATCAGCGCGGTGCCCTTCCACATGTGGACGCCCGACGTTTATGAAGGCGCGCCGACCCCCGTCACCACCTTCTTCGCCAGCGCGCCCAAGGTCGCGGCCATTGGCCTCACCGTCCGCGTCGCGATAGAGGCGCTGGGCCCGGCGGGCCTTGCCTGGCAGCAGATCGTGATCTTCGTCGCGCTGGTGTCGATCATCTTCGGCGCGGTGGCGGCCATCGGCCAGACCAACATCAAGCGGCTGATGGCCTATTCGTCGATCAACAATGTCGGCTTCGCCCTGATCGGCCTTGCCACCGGAACCCCCGCGGGCGTCGCGGCGACGATGAGCTATATGGCCATCTACGTCGTGATGACCATCGGCGCTTTCGCCTGCACGCTCCAGATGCGCGACGCGGAAGGTCGCCCGGTCGAGACGATCGCCAGCCTGTCGGGCCTGTCCCAGTCGCGCAAGGGGCTGGCGGCGGCCTTCGCCATCTTCATGTTCTCCATGGCCGGCATCCCGCCGCTGTTCGGTTTCTGGGCGAAGTTCCTGGTGTTCGACGCGGCGGTGGCGGCCGATTTGACGGCGCTGGCGGCGGTGGGCATCGCCGCCTCGGTCATCGGCGCTTATTATTATCTGAAGATCGTCAAGACCATCTATTTCGACGAACCGGCCGACGCCTATGAGGCGAAGGGCGGGGCGGTCGAGAATATCCTGATGACCGCCTGCGCCGTCGTGATCGTGTTCGGCTATCTGCTGAACCCCTTCCTCGACAGGGCGAGCGCGGCGGCGGCGGCGGCGCTCTTCTGATCTACATTCGCTTCGTTGCGGAGACCGGGTCCACCAACGCCGATCTGATGGCCTTGGCGGGCGAGGGTCTGGCGGAAGGAACATGGCTGCGCGCGGGCCGGCAGGTCTGCGGGCGCGGGCGGCTGGGGCGCAGCTGGGAAAGCCCGGAGGGCAATCTCCATGCCTCCACGCTGGTGCGGCTGCGGCCCGGCGATCCGCCCGCGCCGACGCTGGCGCTGGTCGCGGCGGTGGCGGTCCATGCGCTGGTCGCGCCTCTTCTGTCGCGCGGCGCGCGGATCAAATGGCCCAACGACATCATGGTGGGCGATGCCAAGCTGGCGGGCATATTGCTGGAGCGCGCGGGGGACGCGGTGATCGTCGGCATCGGCATCAATGTCACCGGCGCGCCCGCCACGCTCGACCGGCCGGTGACCAGCCTTTGGCGCGAAGGCGCGGTGGCGGTGGCGGCGGACGCGGGCGGGCTGACCGAACGGCTGGCCGAACTGTTCGCGCATTGGCTGTCGATCTGGCGCGGGCAGGGGCTGGAAGCCGTCCGGGGCCAGTGGCTGGCCAACGCCCACGCGCCGGGAACGCCGATGCGCGCCAGCTTGCCCGACGGCGCCACGGTCGAAGGCCGGTTCGAAACCATGGACCGGCGCGGCACGCTCATCCTGCGCTTGGCGAATGGCGATACCCATGCCATTCATGCGGGCGATATTTTCCTGATATGACCTCAGCGGAGCCAGTTTCCCATGCTTCTCGCCATTGATGCGGGCAATACCAATGTCGTTTTTGCGTTGCTGGAGGGCAGGGACATCCGTGCGCGCTGGCGGATCGCCACCGATCCACGCCGTACGGCGGACGAATATGCGGTGTGGCTGAACCAGCTTCTGATGCTGGAGGGGTTCACGATCGGCGACGTCAGTGCCGTCATCATCGCCACGGTCGTGCCCCGCGCGCTCCATAATCTTCAGGTGCTGGCGGAGAAATATTTCAGGACGACGCCGCTGATCGCGGGGCAGCCGCCGGTCGAATGGGGCATCGAACTGGATGTGGCCGAACCGGCGTCTGTGGGCGCGGACCGCGTTGTAAATGCCCTCGCGGCGCACCATCTTTATGACGGCGATCTGATCGTCATCGACTTCGGCACGGCGACGACCTTCGACGTGGTCGATTATAGGGGCGCCTATAAGGGCGGGATCATCGCGCCGGGCATCAACCTGTCGCTCGACGCATTGGTCGCGGCGGCGGCGAAGCTGCCCAAGATCGCGATCGCGCCGCCCGAAAGCCGGTCGGTGATCGGGCGCACTACCGAAGCGCAGATGCATATCGGCGTATTCTGGGGCTATGTAGCGATGATGGAGGGACTGGTCGCGCGAATGCGAAGCGAGATCGGCCGTCCGACGCGGGTAATTTCAACCGGAGGACTGGCCGTCCTCTTCAACGACAACAGCGATATTTTCGATGCGATCGCGCCGGACCTGACGGTTCAGGGCCTCGCGCTGATGCACGAACGGAGTAAACAAGCATAATGACACCCAAAGATGAGCTGCTCTTCCTGGCCCTGGGTGGGTCGGGCGAGATCGGCATGAACGTCAATCTTTATGGCTGCCAGGGCAAATGGGTCATGGTCGACCTTGGCCTGACCTTTGCCGATCCGGCCTATCCGGGCGTGGAACTGATCCTGCCCGACCTGTCCTTCATCGAGGATCGGCGCGACGACCTGCTGGGCATCGTTCTGACCCACGGGCATGAGGATCATATCGGCGCCATCCCCTATCTGGCCGCCGATCTTGGCGTGCCGCTCTATGCGACGCCCTTCACCGCGCATCTGATCGCCATGAAGCTGGAGGAGGAAGGGCTCACCGAAGAGGTCGAACTCAACGTCATCGACAATGAGGGTAGCCTGGACCTGGGCCCGTTCAGCTTTCGCTACGTGCCGCTCGCCCACTCGATACCCGAGGGCAATGGGCTGCTGATCGACACGCCACATGGACGGATATTCCACACCGGCGACTGGAAGCTGGATGAACGGCCCCTGTTGGGCGCGCCCTCGACCCCCGAGCAGCTGAGCGCGATCGGCGATCAGGGCGTGCTGGCGCTGGTGTGCGACAGCACCAACGCTTTCAACCCCGAAGCCAGCGGGTCGGAAGGCGACGTTCGCGAGGGGCTGATGCAGACCATCGCCGGCGCCAAGGGGCGCGTGCTGGTGACGACCTTCGCCTCCAACGCGGCGCGGGTGCAGACGCTGGGCGAGGTCGCGCGGGCGACGGGACGCAAGCTGTGCGTCGCCGGGCGTTCGCTGGATCGGATCATCGGCGCGGCGCGATCGGTCGGCTATATGAAGGATTTCCCGCCGACGGTGGACTGGAACGAGGCGATGCGCCTGCCCCGCAACGAGGTGATGATCATCGCCACGGGCGGGCAGGGGGAGGCCCGGGCGGCGCTGGCGCGGATCGCGTTCGACAATCATCCGGTCAAGCTGGACGAGGGCGATCTGGTCGTCTTTTCCTCCAAGCAGATCCCCGGAAACGAGATCGCGATCGGCCGCATCCAGAACGCGCTGGCGGCGGCGGGCGTGCTGATGGTGACCGACCGGCAGGCGGAGGTCCATGTGTCGGGCCATCCGGGCCGACCCGAGTTGCAAGCTATGTATGGGTGGATCAGGCCCGAACTGCTGCTGCCCGTCCATGGCGAGCGCAGGCACATGGCCGAGCAGGCCCGGCTGGGGCTTGAGAGCGGCATCGCCCGGGCGCTGGTGCAGTCCAACGGAGACCTGATCCGTCTGGCACCGGGCGTGCCGGCGATCATCGGCCATCAGGAAACCGGCCGGCTGGTGCTGGACGGCGACGTCATCCTGCCCGCCGACGGCCAGACGATGAACGAGCGGCGGAAGGTCGCGCTGCACGGCCAGATCAGCGTGGCGGTGGCGATCGACGGCAAGGGTCGGCTGATCGGCGCGCCGGCCCTGCGCACGCAGGGCGTACCGGTGGAGGAGGACAAGCTCAATTTCCTCGCCGAAGCCGCCGACGAGGCCGCCGCCGCCATTCCCAAGGGCGCGCTGGAGACAGAGGCGCTGCGCGAACGCGTCCGGCTGGCGGTGCGGCGCACCGCGTCGCGCTGGACCGGCAAGAAGCCGATAGTGGACGTGCTGATCGTTCGGGCGTAATCGGTTCCCATGAACTGGTATGCCATATTCGCCATCTACGCGCTGTTCTGGGTGATCAGCGGGTTCATCGTCCTGCCCTTCGGCCTGCAAACGCCGCATGAAAGCGGCGAGACGCTGGTGAAGGGCCAGGCCGACAGCGCCCCCAGCAACTTCCGCCCCGGCCGCGTCGCGCTCCGCGCGACGATCCTGTCGGCGGCGCTGTTCGGGCTCTATTACGCCAATTATGTCGAAGGCTGGGTGACGCTGGAACGGTTCAGCCATATGGCGCGGGGGTGAAGGGTCGTGTTCATTCCCTTCAAAAGCCGCGCTAAAATGGCAGCGCTACTCTAAATCCGTCTTTAAACATTGGCGAGAGGCGGCTGCTGCCGTCAAGTCGATGCGGTGGGCTGCGCGGTCTGGCTGATCGGCGCTGTGGGGTCCTTGCGTGAGGAGCGTGGCACGAAGCGGCGAAGCGCGTTGGTGAGCGGCCGCTCGACCAAATGATGCGAAACGATGCCGCCGACGGCGCACAGGGTGAGGCCTAAAGCAAGATAGATGATGAATTGAACCGGTCCATGAAGCGGTATGCGTTTCATGATGGCAAAGAAAATCAGCAGGATCGGGATATGCACCAGATAGATCGAATAGCTGGCGTCTCCCAGCGCTTTCAAAAGTGAACTGCGCACTCGCCATTTTGCCCCTTCGGCCGCTATGGCGCCGACCATCACCAGCACTCCGCCGATGCCGCGAACTACAAGCGTCGCTTCGCCGAACATATCGCTGACCAGCAACAGGGTTGCCCCGATCACCAGCAACGGCCAGAATCGCGATGAAAGGCGATTTCCAGTCCACAACCAACCCAGGAGCAGGCCTGCGGAAAATTCCAGCAGGATTGGCTTGGTATAGAGGGTGAATGCAGGCCCGTGATAGGGAAATACCTGCCCGGCGAGAACGACCGCTACAACCGCTAAACCGCTGAACAGGGCTGGCCGGCCTATCATCAGTCCGATTCCAAACAGGAAATAGAAGAACATTTCCACGTTCAGCGACCATCCCGGAACGAGAAACGGGTAAACTGGAGCGGTCGGCGGCCCGACGCGATAGGGGATGAAGAATAGCGACTTAGATATCGAGGCGCCGTCGATACCCGGCTCCCCGAAATGTGCGTGACGCATGGCTAGAAATATCAGGGTCGCGAGCCAATAGAGGGGCACAATGCGAATGATGCGTTTCAGCCAGAACTCGCCCGGACTTTCGTGCCGGGCGGCCACGAACATGACAAAGCCACTGATAACGAAGAAAATATCGACTCCGCCGGCGCCAAACAAGAGAGGTGGAAGAGGATTATAGAGCCAGTCTTCCTGCACTAGCATGTGATACAGGACCACCAACATCGCAGCAACGCCGCGCAGATATTGCACGTATATGACTTGGCCCCGTGAATCGGACATTATCACCCCTGCAATAATTCTCGGTATTGCATAGATCAAAGCGATCGCCAGGTGCAAACATTATGAGTGATCGCGGTCGCCGGTCCCGCACCTACTGCCGCAGCCGCTCGATTGCCTGGGCCAGCGCGACATAGAGTTTGCCCATGTCGGAGGAGAGTATCGCCACGCCCAGCGCATTGCCGTCGCGGGCGGAGAGGATGATCCGCAGCATCGATTCGAAGTCGTGGATATAGCGGTTCACATGGTCGCGAAACTCGGTGTCGGCGTCATAATGCGCGGCGATCTCGCGGGATTCGCCCGCATCCAGCAGCTTGACCGCGCGGCGGGTGAAAACGCCCCGGTCGCCCTTCAGATAGGCGGCCCAGCTTGAGTCGGTGACGTCGTTGGAGAGCAGCTTGGCGACATCGATCGCGGTGCTGTTCAGCGATTCGATCAGCAGCGCGGAGCGGCGGGCGAAATTGTCGCGGTCGCGCGCTTCGGAGGCTTGCTCCGCCTGTTCGATCCGCTGCTCGATGGTGGCGCTGGTGTCGGCGATGGTCAGCAACTGGCGCATCAGTCGATCCGACGCCTGATGCGCGGCCTTCACCGCTTCCTCGGCGACCTTGGCAACCTGTTCGATCTGCGCGGTGACGCGGTCGCCGATGGCGCGCTGCATCGCCTCTTCGCTGGCGTCGGAAAGCGCTTGGGCGGCCTCGGGGATGGCGCGGCCCAGCGCGTGGCGCGCGCGTTCGGCGGCCTGGTCGGCGGTGTCCTTGACTCGCAGCAGCGCGGTGATGAGCAGCGGTCCCGCGCCTTCGGTCAGGCGGGTCACGCCTTGATGAGCCTCGTCGAGCGCGAGGCGCAGTTCCTCGACCTTGCCGCGATTGGCCTCAAGGCCGCCTTCGGTGCTTTCCAGCCATTCGGTCAGCCGCCGGCCCTGGCCGCGCAGCAGTTCCTCCGCCTCGTGCGACCGGCCGAGCAGCGCCTCGGAGATCGCCTCCAGTCGTTCGAACTCGGGCGCGGTGCTGTCGAGCAGGGAGCGGGTGAGATCGAGCCGATCGTCGAACCGCTTGAGCGCGGTGGGGAAAGTCTCGTCCAGTTCGCGCACACTGGAATCGAGCGCCACCAGCAGGCTTTCGGTGCAGCCGATCAGTTTTTCGGTGTTCGCGCCGCCTGACTGGAGGGCGGTGTCGATCCGCTGGGTCTCGGCGGTCAGGCGGGCGAGCGCCCCGGTGAGCCGCTCGCTGCGCGCCAGCGCGTCGTCCTCCAGCGCCGCGAACCGCGCCTCGGCCGTCGAAATGGCGCCGATCAGGGTGGTGTTGAGGCCCGCCACCAAAGTCTGCTGCCCCTCGATCAGCCCATTGATCTGGTGGAGCCGTCCCTCGACGTCGTTCACCGTGTCGGCAAGCGCCGTGACCGCCTCGCTTCCGGCGGCGGCGACCGCCTCGCTCGACCGCGCGACGAGCAGGTCGAGCGCGTCGGCCTGCGCCTGGAGGCCGCTGCTGGTGGTGTCGAGCGCCTGGCGCGCGCCCTTGAGCGCTATGTCGATCCGCCCGGCGGCGAGGTCGGCGAGGCTGGTCACCTCGTCGGAGGCGGCGCGGGTCGATTCCTGGACCTGCGACAACTGGCTGGTCAGGCTCTTGGTCGCGGCCAGCGTACGCGACCGCGCGTCGTCGGCAAGTTCGGTCAGCGCATGGAGCCGCGTTTCGAGCGTGTCGATCCGCTCCGACAGGGCATGGCCATTGTCCATCAGCTGCGCGGCCATGCGGGCGGCGCGTTCCTCCAGTTCGGGCATGATGGCGATCAGGCCGTCCATGCGCGCGGCGAGTTCCAGCCCCGCCTGCTGGGCCGCGCCGGCGTGCTCGGCCGTGACGGCGGCGCGCGTGGCGATGAGGTCCGCCGACGCCTCCATATTGCTGCTGGCGGCGGCGCCATAATTATCGAGCTGCGCGGCCTGATCCTGCATCGTCTGGCGCGCTGCCTCCAGTTGATCGGATATGCGGCCGAGGCGCAGCTCCAGCAGGTCCGCCTCCGTCCGCAGGGCGCGGGCGGTATCGAGGTAGCGGCCCGACTCGGTCCGGCTGTTGCGGACCAGCAGCAGATAGCCCACGCCAATCAGGATCAGGGGCACCAGGATCGTCGCGACGATGGAGGGAAAAGCGGCGGGAGCGGGTAGGGGCTGGCCGTGGCCGAACATCGCCCAGCCGCTGAAGGCGATCCAGAGCAGCGCTGCGCCGCCCAGAAGGATGCGCGTGCGACGGAGCGAACGCATCACCCGGTCCGCCTCATCCCCGTCGTCGAGGTCCGGAACGGACTCTTCCAACAGCAGAACCTCTTCCTCGCGCGCCGGGTCGGCGGTCGCCGCGTCCTCGTTACGCCAGAACTCTACGATCTTTCCCCCGGTCATGGATATGACACTATCATGTTTTCGCGGGGCCGAAACGGCCTTGTTACGAAAAGTTAAGGGAGATGCGATAGGCCGAGCCCATGTCTTACGATCCCGGAGCCCTGAACGCCGCGCTGGCGGCCGCCGTTGGCGAGGATAGCGCGCTGATCGCCGATCTGCGCGTCGCTTTCATGGAAAGCGCCGCACGGCAGATCGACCTGATGGCGCGCGCGCGGTGCGACGCGAACTGGGAACTGGCGGCTTGGCGACTGAAAGGGCTGGCGGCGAGCTTCGGCGTCACCGGGCTGATCGCCCTTGCCGACGAGGCGGCGGCGGGCGCGCCCGGCGACCCGGCGATGCTGCGTCGCCTGCGCGCGGCGCTGGCGGCGCTCGACCTGGACTGACGGGCGCGAGCCCATCGGCCGACTCGCCGGTGACAGCGACCGCTTGCGTGATCGCATCGCACTTGCGAAAAGACCCGTCCAACAATGATCGGGTCAGCTTCATCCATGTCCTTCGCGGCGATTATCTGCGCCAGCAAGCCGTCCAGCGATTCCGGCGGCGGGCTGCGCGCCGGCCTTCATTTCGCGGGCCAGAGCCTGGTCGAATATCAGGCGCGGCAGGCCAGCCGGGCGGGGGCCGACGCGGTGCTGATTCTGGTGAGCGCCGTCACTCCGCCGCTCAGCCAGGCGATCGACAGGCTGAGCGCGGACGGGATCGCCGTCACGCTGATCCGCGACATGGTGACGCTGGTGCGGGAAGCGCCGCGCGATCGCGACATGCTGCTTGTCGCTGACGGCGCGGCGGTGGCGCAATCCTATTTCACGGCGATCGCGGAGCAGGCGGGCAACGCGCTGCTGGTGACGGACGACAGCCGGGCGAGCGCGCCCTTCGAGCGCATCGACGCCGGGCAGCGCTGGGCGGGCCTAGCGCGGGTGACGCCCGACCTGCTGTTCGGCACGCTGGACATGATCGGCGACTGGGACCTGGAACTGACCCTGGTGCGCGCCGCCGTTCAGGCGGGGGCGCGCCGGGTGACGGTGCCGCAGGACGATCTGCTGGAAGGCCGGGTGGCGCTGGTCGAGGGTCAGCAGCAGGCGGACCTCGCCGCCCAGGCCGCCGTCAATGGCGCGGCGGGAACGGGCAGGCCGCTGGAGGGCGGGATCGACCATTATCTTCTAGCGCCGATCGCGCGCAGGATCGCCCCGATCCTGATGCGCGGCCAGGTGCCCGCGACGCAGACGCGGATCGCCGGCATCGCGCTGGCTGCGATCGGCCTGGTCCCGATCCAACTCGGTTGGCCGGCGACGGGGTTGCTGGTGCTGCTGGTCAGTCTGGTGCTGCATCTGACCGCCGACCGGCTGGAGGATATGGCCTTGCGCGCTCGGCGGAGGGGGGCGATCGCCTTTGCCGTGCCTGCCCTGGTGTTGGCTGGCATCGGGCTAACGGATGGCTTCACCGTGCTGTACCTGATCCTGCTGCTGGGCATTTTGATGGTCGCGGTGCGATTGGTCCGGGTGGGCGAGGCGCGCCCCTGGATGCTGTTCACGCCGGGCAGCGCCGCCCTGCTGCTGCTGGCCGCCAGCCTGGTGGGCAGCCTGCCCGAAGGGTTGATGCTGTCCATGCTGGCGGCGATCAGCAGCATCGGCCTGATCATATTGCGAGCCCGCTCCGCCTAGGAACGATCGCCGCAGACGAGGTTTAGGGCATATTAAGGACGCGCGGCTATGCTCGCCCTCATGAGCGCTTTCCCGTCCATTGGCCCTGTATCGGCAGAAGACTGGCCGATGCTGTCGATCGTCGCCGGGACGTCCACCGCGCCCTTTCGCCATGCCATCGATCTGGCGCGGCTGTTCGGCGGGCAGGCGGATGCGTGGCCCGACGCGCTGATCAGCGAAACCCGGCGTCATCTGGGCGGATGCCTGAACGCCGTGGAGACGGGGCTGCGTCTGGCCACCCGACGGGACGAGCGCATGGCGGGCGCGATCGACGCCTTGCCCGATCGGCTGGTATGGCCGATGGTGCTGCTGCACCCCGGCATGATCGGTCCCGGCCTGCTGCACCACATGCGGCTGCGCGCGGGGCTTTCGATCCTGCTGCGGCAGGTCGGTCGCGCCGGCCCTGACGCGGACGCCGTCGACGCGGCGACGGCGATCGACTTTACCGACGATGACGATCCGCAGGTGCGTGACGCCGCGGTCGCGCTGGCCCTGGCCGAAGGACGATGGGTGGCGGCGGGATCGGAAGACCGGCCGATGCGCCCCGATGTTCCGGCCGAGCAATATGTCGAGCTGGTCTGGATGGCGGCGGCGGCGCTGGCGGCGGCGATGGCGCGAAACGGCCTGGTGTCGGCGCAGGCGGCGACCGACGCCTTGCAGCGGGCGGGCCAGGCACTGCTGGCGCAGCATGACGAGGCGCAAGGGGCGATCGCCCTCGCGGATCGGCTGGTCAGGCAGTTGGGGCCGCGCGCCGATCAGCCGGACCATCTGGGACAGGCGCTGGTTCAGCGCCGGCATCTGCTGTTCGCGGCCCTCGCCGCGCGGCATGTGCGCATGGACACCGGCCGGCTGATCAAGGCGCTGCTGGCCGGCCCGATCGGGCAGGTGGCGGCCCTGTGCCATGTTCTGGGCGGATCGCGGCCCGACTATCGGCACCTGTTGCTAGCTTTGCAGCCGGTGCGCCCCACGCTGACCGACGGCAGGATCGTCGAGCTGGCGGCCGATTATGCGGCCCTGGACGCTGCGGAGGCGGATGCCGTCGTCGCGCGGATGCGCGCGCCGCATCTGTTGAATGCCGGAATGGCGCTGCTCGCGCGGCATGACGGCTGATGACTGACGCCTCTTCCTCCATAATGCGCGCGCGGGTGGCGGCGGACGGCACGCTGCTGGACGCCGATGCGCCGATCGCCGCGTTGCAGGCCGAAGCCGGCGGGCCGCCCGACGGCCCGCTCGCGGTGCCGCAACTGGCGGCGATAGCGCGGCTGGCGGCGCGGCTAGGGATTATGGTGTCGCGCCCAGTGGTCGCGGCGGCCGGCGCGCGCGACATCGACATGTGGGTCCAGGCGCGGCCGGAGGATGACGGCGAGGTACACCTGTCGATCATCGACTGGCGTGAACGGCCGGCGTTTGCGGCCGTGGGCCACGCGGCTGACCGGCCGGCCGACTTTACCGCCGCCGGAGCGGGATGGAACTGGCAGGTCGATACCAGCCTGTGCTTCCAGACCGTGACCGATGGCGATTCGGAGGAAGACGCGCTGCCCCAGCCGCCGCCGGCCATCGGCAGTCGGCTGACCCGCTATGTCCGGCTGGAGCCGGATGCGGAGGGCGACCTGACGATCCTGGAAGCCTTTTCACGGCGCGCCGCCTTCGACGGCCAGGCGGCCACGCTGATTCACGACCCCGCGACCCGGTTGATGCTTTCGGGCTTTCCATTGTTCGACATGGCCGGGCGGCTGTCGGGCTATCGGGGAAAGGCGGCAACAATCCCGCAGGACCCGCCCAAGAATGCGGCGTCTGGGGAGGATGTGCCGGCGGCCGCCTATCCCCTGACGTTCGGCCGGCGGCTCGATCGATCGTTGCGCCAGCCGCTGGGGCGGATCATCGCCAATGCCGACACGATCAGCGCACAATTGGAAGGACCGCTGCGACCGGATTATGCCGGCTATGCCAGCGATATCGCGGCGGCCGGGCGGCACCTTCTGGCGCTGGTCGACGATCTTGCCGACCTACAGGCGATCGACCGGCCGGATTTCACCGTGGAGACCGAAGAGGTCGACCTGGCCGATATAGCCCGCCGCGCCGCGGGCCTGCTGGGGGTCAAGGCGCTCGACCGTCGGATCGCCATAGATACGCCCGGCGCCGACGAAAGCCTGCCGGCAACGGGCGAGTTTCGCCGGGTGCTACAGATATTGGTCAATCTTATCGGCAACGCCGTGCGCTATTCGCCGGAAGGATCGCGCATTGAGGTGCGGGTCGATCGACATGGGGATCGTGCGCGCGTGATCGTAACCGATCAAGGGCCGGGCATCGCCGCCGAAGATCAGGCGCGGATATTCGACAAGTTCGAGCGGCTGGGGCGTGAGGAATCGGGCGGCAGCGGCCTTGGCCTCTATATTTCCCGGCGGCTGGCGCAGGCGATGGGCGGCGACATCGACGTAGAAAGCGCGCCGGGGCAGGGCGCGCGTTTCGTGCTGACCCTGCCGGCGGCTTGAGGTCCAAACGAAAACGGCGTCCTTTCGGGACGCCGTTTCCATCAATGCTGAAGCCCTGGATCAGCGCTTGTCGACCGGAACATAATCGCGCTCGGCCGGGCCGGTGTAGAGCTGGCGCGGACGGCCGATCTTCTGCGCGGGGTCGGAGATCATCTCGTTCCACTGGGCGACCCAGCCGACGGTGCGGGCGAGCGCGAAGAGGACGGTGAACATCTCGGTCGGGAAGCCGATGGCCGACAGGATCACGCCCGAGTAGAAATCGACATTGGGGAACAGCTTCTTCTCGATGAAATAGGGATCGTTGAGCGCCAGCTTCTCCAGTTCGCGGGCGACATCGAACACCGGATCGGTGACCCCCATGGTCCGCAGCACATCCTCGGCCGTCTTCTGCATCACGGTCGCGCGCGGATCGTAATTCTTGTAGACGCGATGGCCAAAGCCCATCAGGCGGAATGGATCGTCCTTGTTCTTGGCGCGGGCGATATATTCGGGGATGCGGTCGACGGTGCCGATCTCGCGCAGCATGTTGAGCGCCGCCTCATTCGCGCCGCCATGCGCCGGACCCCACAGGCAGGCGATGCCCGCCGCGATGCAGGCGAAGGGATTGGCGCCCGACGATCCCGCCAGACGCACGGTCGAGGTCGACGCATTCTGCTCATGGTCGGCGTGCAGGATGAAGATCTTGTCCATCGCGTCGACGACTATCGGATCGGGAATATAATCCTCGGCCGGGACCGAAAAGGTCATGCGCAGGAAATTGGCCGTGTAGGACAGGTCGTTGCGCGGATAGACGAAGGGCTGGCCGACCGAATATTTGTAAGCCATGGCCGCGATCGTCGGCATCTTTGCGATCAGCCGGTGGCTGGCGATCTTGCGCTGCTCGGGATCGTTGATGTCGGTCGAATCATGGTAGAAGGCGGAAAGCGCGCCGACGACGCCGCACATGATCGCCATCGGGTGCGCGTCGCGGCGGAAACCGCGGTAGAAGGTGGTGAGCTGTTCATGCACCATCGTGTGGCGCGTGATCGTGTGGGTGAAATCCTCCAGCTCCTCGGCCGATGGCAGCTCGCCGTTCAGCAGCAGGTAGGACACTTCCATGAAGCTGGACTGTTCGGCGAGCTGGCCAATCGGATAGCCGCGATGCAGCAGGACGCCCTGATCGCCGTCGATATAGGTCAGACCCGAATCGCAGCTCGCGGTCGAGGTGAAGCCGGGGTCGTAGGTGAACATGCCGGTATTGGCGTAGAGCTTGCGCACGTCGATGACCTGCGGACCGACCGTGCCGTCCATGATGGCATAGTCCTTGGCGTCGCCGCCCACCGTCAGAGTGGCCTTGTTATCCGACATCATGTTCTCCTTCGTCCTCAGCCGACCGGGGCGTTCGCCGCCACGGCCAGTCGTATCAAGCTTTCCTCTTTCCCGAGCAGGAAGAGGACATCGAAGATGCCCGGGGACGTCGTTCGACCCGTCAGCGCCGCGCGCAGGGGTTGAGCGACCTTGCCCAGGCCAAGTCCGGCATCCTCCGCCACGCGGCGTATCGCTTCCTCGACCGCTTCGACCGTCCAGGACTGGACGGATTGGAGAGCGTCGGCTGTCTGACCCAGCAGCACGCGCGCCGAGTCGTCTAGCAGAAGCAAAGCCTTTTCGTCAAAATCGAGCGGACTGGTTTTAAAAAGAAACTGTGCGCCCTCGGCGATCTCGTTGAGCGTCTTGGCCCGGGGCTTCAGCGAGGGCATGGCGGCCGTCAGCAGCGCACCGGCGCCGTCGGGCAGCACGATGCCGAGTTGGGCGGCGACCCGCGGCGCGACCAGCGCGGCCAGACGCGCGTCGTCGGCCTCGCGCAGATAATGGCCGTTCAGATTTTCGAGCTTCTTGATGTCGAAGCGGGACGGCGACCGGCCCACGCCGCCGATATCGAACAGCTCGATCGCCCGCTCGATCGGGATGATCTCCTCATCGCCATGGCCCCATCCCAGGCGCAGCAGATAGTTGAGCACCGCTTCGGGCAGCATCCCCATCTCGTCGCGATAGGCGTCGACGCCCAGCGCGCCGTGGCGCTTGGACAGCTTCGCGCCGTCCGATCCGTGGATCAGCGGGATATGGGCATAGGTCGGTTCGGGCCAGCCCCCCTCGATAGCGTCCATGGCGCGGATGATCGCCAGCTGGCGGAAGGCGTTGTTCAGATGATCGTCCCCCCGGATGACGTGGGTGACGCCCATGTCGTGATCGTCCACCACGACCGCCAGCATATAGGTGGGCGTGCCGTCGGAACGCAGCAGGATCATGTCGTCCAGCTCCGCATTCTGAACGGTGACGCGCCCCTGCACCGCGTCCTCGATCACGGTTTCGCCTTCGCGCGGCGCCTTGATGCGGATGACGAAGGGAGCGTCTTCGGGCGCTTCCCCAGCGGGACGATCGCGCCAGCGGCCGTCATAGCGCATCGGCTGCTTGGCCGCGCGCTGCCGTTCGCGCAGCTCCGCCAGTTCCTCGGCCGTGGCGTAGCATTTATAGGCATGGCCGCCGTCGAGCAGCGCCTGGGCGACCTGCGCATGGCGGGCGCTGCGGGCGAACTGGAACACCGGCTCCTCGTCGCCGCCAAGGCCCAGCCAGTCGAGCCCGTCGAAGATCGCGGCCACGGCGTCCTCTGTCGAGCGCGCGCGGTCCGTATCCTCGATCCGCAGCAGGAAGGTCCCGCCATGATGGCGGGCGAACAGCCAGTTGAACAGCGCCGTGCGCGCGCCGCCGATATGCAGATAGCCGGTGGGTGAGGGCGCGAAACGCGTGACGACCTTTCGTCCGTTGCCGGATTTGCTGTCGCCGCTTGCGTTCACCCTGTTCTTCCTCGAAATCTTTGCCGAACCCATGAATGCGACGCCCCCTAGCATGGCTTTCGAGCCACGACAAACCTCCGTTGGGGCCAGAGGGAAAGCCGTGCTCGCCATGGCCTTCGCGGCTCTCGAGCGTGGACTGGAGGCGGAGCGCGAGCAGATCGGCCTGTGGGCGCCGGTGGCATTGGGCGCGGGAATCGCGGCTTGGTTTGCGCTGCCGGATCGGGCGGGGTGGCTGGGCTTCTGCTGCCTGGCCCTCGGCATCGCCTGCGCGGCCTGCCTGTTGCCCGCCGGCGCGCGGTCGCGGCACATGCTGGTGACCGGCGGCGTGATGATGGCGCTGGGCTGTGTCCTCGTCTGGGGCAAGGCGCTGATGGTGGGCCAGCCGCCGCTCGCGCGGCCCTGGTTCGTGCAGATGACGGGGGAGGTCGGCGCGGTCGCGGCGATGCCCGCGCAACATATGGTGCGGCTGATGGTCCGCCCGCTCGACCGGCCGGACCTGCCGCGCTTGATCCGGGTCAATGTAGGCGAGGGCGACGTGCCGGTCGGGCTTGGGCGCGGAGCCGTGATCCGCTTTCGCGCGCGGTTGATGCCGCCCGCGCCCGCCGCCGTGCCGGGCGGTTATGATTTTGCCCGGCGGGCCTATTTTCAGGGCATTGGCGCCACTGGTAGGGCCTTGGCGCCGATAGAGGTGATGCGCCCCGCGCCCGGCGGAGCGGAAAGCGTGCGCGCCCGGCTGTCGGCGCATATCGGCACGCGCCTGAGCGGCGGCGCGGGCGGGATCGCCGCCGCGCTCGCGACCGGCGATCAGGGCGCGATACCGGAGGCCGATGCGGAGGCGATGCGGCGGAGCGGTCTGGCGCATCTGCTGTCGATCAGCGGCCTGCACGTGACCGCCCTGATCGGCGCGGTCATGCTGTTGACGCTGCGGCTGGCGGCGCTCAGCAGCCGGGCGGCGCTGCACCTGCCGCTGATGCTGATCGCGGCAGGTGTGGGCGCGCTGGCGGGCATCGGCTATACGGTGCTGACCGGCGCGGAGGTGCCGACCGTGCGGTCCTGCGTCGCCGCCCTGCTGGTGCTGGGCGGCATGGCGATGGGACGCGACGCCGTCACCCTGCGCCTGGTGGCGGCGGGGGCGCTGGTGGTGCTCGCCTTCTGGCCCGAAAGCCTGGTCGGCCCCAGCTTCCAGATGAGCTTCGCCGCCGTGGTGGCGATCGTGGCGCTGTCGTCCAGCCGCCGCCACCGCGAGTTGACGATGGCGCGGGACGAAGGCTGGCCGCGCAAGCTGGCGCGCGGAATCGGCGCGCTGTTGCTGACCGGCTTCGCGGTGGAGATCGTGCTGGCGCCGATCGCGCTCTATCATTTCCATCAGGCCGGGCTGCTGGGCGCCTTCGCCAACCTGATCGCCATCCCGCTCACGACCTTCATCGTCATGCCGTTCGAGGCATTGGCGCTGTTGCTCGATCCGTTGGAGCTGGGCGATCCCGCTTGGTGGGTGGTCGGGCAGGCGCTGGGGCTGCTGCTGGCGCTGGCGCATCGGGTGGCGGCCAGTCCGATCGCGGTCATGCTGGCGCCGGCCTTTCCCGCTTGGGTCTTCGCCGCGCTGGTGATCGGCGGGCTTTGGTGCCTGCTGTGGCGCGGGCGCTGGCGATGGCTGGGCGTCGCGCCGCTGCTGATGGGGATGGCGGCCATCGTCACGACGCCGCCGCCCGATCTGCTGGTCACCGGCGACGGGCGGCATGTCGCGCTGCGCCTGCCCGACGGCGGCATGGCGCTGCTGCGCGCGCGGGCGGGTGATTATGTGCGGGATGTCCTGTCGGAAAGCGCGGGCTATGACGGCGCATTGTCGGCAATCGCCGATCTGCCCCAGGCGCGATGCAGTGCCGACATGTGCGCGGCGACGCTGGACCGGGCAGGACGGCGCTGGCGCCTGCTGGTGACGCGCAGCCGGGACCTTGTCGACCCAGCCGTGCTAGCGCGGGATTGCGCGCTCGCCGACATCGTCGTCAGCGACCGATGGCTTCCCCGGTCCTGCCGGCCGCGATGGCTGAAGATCGACCGCCGGATGCTCGCGCGGACGGGTGGGGTCGCGCTCACTTTGTCGACCGGCCGGATCAATCGCGTGCGGGCGGAGGGCGACGCCCATCCTTGGCTGCCGCCCTTAAAGCAGCAGGAAAGCGGAGGCGCTTCCGGTAAAGGGACGTGAAAGCAAAGCTGGAGTTCCTGATGAAACGGCAGCGCGCCGTGCTCCTGCGGAAGCAGGAGCCTAGCTCAAACACCGGAACTGGGTTCCTACCTTCGCAGGAACACGGCTTCCATTGAACAGGATAACGCCCGCCTGCGTCGGACTAAAGGCAATTCAGACGCCGATGTCGGTGATGCCGCCTCGCCAGAAGCGCGGCTGAGCCTCAGTTATAGCGGCGCAGCAAGCCCGCGAGCTTGCCCTGGATGCGGACTTGGCGCGGATCGTAGATTTGCGGCTCATAGGCGCTATTGGCGGGATCGAGCCGCACACGCGGACCTTCGCGACGGAAATATTTGAGCGTCGCCTCCGCCTCATCGATCAGCGCGACGACGATCTGCCCCTCGCGCGCGACCTCGGTGCGCTGGATCAGGGCGAAGTCGCCGTCCAATATGCCCGCCTCGATCATCGAATCGCCGGAAACCTCCAGCGCATAATGATCGCCCGCGCCCAGCAGCGCGGCAGGCACGGAGAGCATATTCTGCCCCTCCAGCGCCTCGATCGGTACGCCGGCCGCGATCCGGCCGTGAAGCGGGATTTCGATCACGTCGTTGGCTGCGATCGGGATTTGCGGCGCGGGCTGCGGCTTCGGGATCGCGACCGGCTTGGTTCCCCGCTGAATCGCGTCCGGCAGCTTGAGCACTTCCAGCGCGCGGGCGCGGTTGGCGAGGCGGCGGATGAAGCCGCGTTCCTCAAGCGCGTTGATGAGGCGATGGATACCGGATTTTGAGCGCAGGTCGAGCGCCTCCTTCATCTCCTCGAACGAAGGCGACACGCCGCCCTCCTCCAGCCGCTTCTGGATGAAGAGAAGAAGTTCCTGCTGTTTGGCCGTCAACATCGCCTAGTCCCTCTGCTCACACGGAACGAATGAGGAACGCATAGGAAACATAAGAAGCTGCGTCAAGCGCCCTCGCGCTTCATTGTAGCGGCAGCACCGTGACCATAGCGCCTACTGGCGCGGCGGGCGACCCGGCGGGTCGCAGGATCAGGCAGTCGGCCTGCGCGAGCGAGGCCGTGGCGGCGCTATCCTGTGCGATCAGGGACACGACCCGGTCGCCGCGATGGAAGGCCCGCAGATAGTCGTCGCGTTCCGGCGTGGGATCCAGCGGACTGTCGATGGCCGCCTCGATCCGGCGGGGCAGGGGGTCGGCCGTGCCGCTCAGATGCCGGACCAGCGGTAGCAGGAAGAGGAAGGCGGTGACGAAGGCGGACACGGGATTGCCGGGCAGGCCGAGAAATACCGCCTCGCCCAGCGTCCCCGCGATCAGCGGCTTGCCCGGCCGCATCGCGATCTTCCAGAAATCGAGCGTGCCGCCGGCGGCGGCGAAGGCCGGGCGGACGAGGTCGTGATCGCCCACCGACGCCCCGCCGGTGGAGACGATGATGTCGGCGTCGCCCGCGCGCGCGAAAGCGTCGGTCATGGCGGCCAGATCGTCCGGGACGATGCCGATGTCGGTGACTTCGCACGGAAGGTCGGCGAGCATGGCGGCCAGCATGACCGCATTGGATGAGGGCAGGCGCCCCGGCGGCACGGGCGCGCCCACGGGAACCAGCTCGTTGCCGCTCGAAAGAAGGGCGACCCGCACCTTGCGCGTGACGGGCAGCACGCCGTGGCCGCTCAACGCCGCTAGCCCGACCCTGGCGGCGTTGAGGCGCAGGCCGGCGCGAAGGAGCATCGCGCCGCGCGCGAAGTCGGACCCGGCGGGGCGGACATGCTTGCCGGGGATGGGCGCATCGGGCAGGCCGGTGATCCGGTCGCCCGTGCGTGTCGCATTTTCTTGGATCAGGATCGCGTCGGCGCCGGGTGGCAGCGGGGCGCCCGTGAAGATGCGGCAGGCCTGACCGGGAGCGATCGGCGCGGGAATGGTGTCTCCCGCCGTGCTTTGCGCGGTTACGTCCCACGGGCCCGGCCATTCGGCGGCGCGGATCGCAAAGCCGTCCATCGCCGACAGCGCCGCCCAGGGTTGGTCGCGCAGAGCGACCATGTCCTCCGCCAGCCAGCGCCCGACGCATTGGCCAATGGCGACCTGTTCGGAGGGCAGGCGGCGGCCGAGCGCCAGCAGCCGCGCCTGCGCTTCCGCGACCGGCAGCAGGCTCATGCCGCCTTCCACTCCCCGGACTTGCCGCCCGACTTTGCGAGCAGGCGGACGCCGCCGATCACCATGGCCTTGTCCAGCGCCTTAGCCATGTCGTAGATGGTGAGAAGGGCGACGCTGGCGGCGGTCATCGCCTCCATCTCCACGCCGGTCTGCGCGGCGGTCCGCGCGGTGGCGGTGACGGTGACGCCGGTGGCGTCGAGATCGAACGCGATCGTTACCGCGCTCAGCGGCAGCGGATGGCAGAGCGGGATGAGGTCGGACGTGCGCTTGGCCGCCATGATCCCGGCGACCCGCGCGACGGCCAGCACGTCGCCCTTCTTCACATGACCGGCGGCGATGGCGGCAGCGGCCTCCGCGCTCATGTCGATGCGGCCGGTCGCGACCCCCTCGCGCACCGTGGCCGCCTTGGCCGAAATATCGACCATATGGGCCGATCCGTCCACGTCCAGATGGGTGAGGCCACGCGTTCCTTCGGCATCCTGCGCCATCGTCACGCGCCGACGAGCAGCGCGCGGGTCGCGGCCTCCACGTCCGCCTGCCGCATCAGCGCTTCCCCGACCAGGAAGCAGCGCACGCCACGGGCGGCCATAGCCGTAAGATCATCATGGCTGTTGAGGCCGCTTTCGGCGACGAAGGTGCAGCCGGCGGGCGCGCCGCCGACCAGTTCGTAGGTGCGGGCGAAATCGACGCTGAAATCGCGCAGGTCGCGATTATTGACGCCGATCAGACGCGAACGAAGCGCAAGCGCGCGCTCCAGCTCCGACGCGTCATGCACCTCGACCAGCGCATCCATGCCAAGGCCGATGGCCGCGTCCTCAATCTCCGCCATCTGCCCATCGTCGAGGGCGGCGACGATGATGAGGATGGCGTCGGCCCCCAGCGCCCGGCTTTCCAGCACCTGCCAGGGGTCGACGATGAAATCCTTGCGCAGCACCGGCAGCGCGCAGGCGGAGCGCGCCGCCATCAGATAATCGTCATGCCCCTGAAAATAGGGTTCGTCGGTCAGCACCGACAGGCAGGCCGCGCCCGCCGCCGCATAGGCCTGGGCATGGGCTGGGGGATCGAAATCGGGACGGATCAGTCCCTTGGACGGGCTGGCGCGCTTGATCTCCGCGATCAGGCCGAAGCCCGAGCGCGCCGCATCGTCCAGCGCCTTGCGGAAGCCGCGCGGGGGCGTCTGTTCGGCCGCCCGGGCGTGGAGCGAAGCGATGGTCGTCGCTGCCCTGCGCCGTACGACATCCTCGCGCTTGAAATCGCAGATCTCGGTCAGCTTGTTGGTCATGTCAAAAGCCTATCCAGCAGGTGAGCAGGGCGTGGGCAAGGCCCCTGTCGATGGTCTCGGCCGCTTCCGCCGCCCCCTCGCGAAGGTCGTGCGCCGCGCCGGCCACGACAAGGGCGGCGGCCGCGTTCAGCAGCACCGCGTCGCGATAAGGCCCCGGTTCGCCCAGAAGCAGCGCCCGCAGGGCGGCGGCGTTATGGGCGGGATCGCCGCCCCGTATCGCATCGACCGGATGGCTGGGCAGGCCCGCGTCCGCCGCGTGGATGCGGCGCATCGCGACGACGCCGTCGCCCGCCACTTCGGCGACATCGTTGCCGCCCGCCAGCGACAATTCGTCCAGCCCCTCG
Source organism: Sphingobium sp. (assembly GCA_033795485.1). Classification (GTDB taxonomy): domain Bacteria; phylum Pseudomonadota; class Alphaproteobacteria; order Sphingomonadales; family Sphingomonadaceae; genus Sphingobium. The sequence goes on along the minus strand of JARYGO010000005.1, from coordinate 131,666 downwards.
TCCCCCGACACGATCATGGCATAGTCCGCGCCCAGTTGCCCCAGCGCCTCGGCATAGATGGGGACATAGGAGGGGCGGGCGATGCCGACCAGTTGCCGGCGGACATTCGCCGGATTGGCGAGCGGCCCCATCAGGTTGAAGATGGTGCGGCGGCCGATCGTCTTGCGGATGGGGCCCAGGCGCCTCAGCGCAGGATGATGGGTCTGCGCGAACAGGAAGCAGATGCCAAGGTCGGCGAGCGAGGCTTCGGCCCGGTCGGCGGCGCGGTCGAGGTCGAGGCCCAGCGCCTCCAGCGTGTCGGCGGCTCCTGCCTTGGAAGAGGCGGCGCGATTGCCATGCTTGGCGACCGGAACGCCCGATGCCGCGACCACCAGCGCGACGGCGGTGGAGACGTTCAGCGTATGGTGCCCGTCGCCGCCGGTGCCGCAGACGTCGATTGCGCCCGGCGGCGCGCTGATCGGGGTCATGCGCGCCCGCATCGCTCGAGCGGCGGCCGCGATTTCGGTGGCGGTCTCGCCCCGCTCAGACAGGGCGATCAGGAAGGCCGCGATCTCCGCTTCAGGCAGGTCCGCGTCGAACAGCAGATCGAACGCCAGGGCGGCGTCGCCGGGGGAGAGCGGCGCGGACGGATCGGGCAGGGTGGTCAACATCGCCATCCCCTTAGACGGGGAAACGGACCGGAGTCGAGGTGGGTTCAGGCCGCTTCGCGCTGGCGCACCGGGATCTCCGCGATGCTCATGAAGTTGGCGAGCATCGCATGGCCATGTTCGGTTGCGATGCTTTCCGGGTGGAACTGGACCGAATGGATCGGCAATTCGCGATGGCGGAAGCCCATGACCGAGCCGTCGTCGCTGGTCGCGTTCACGACCAGGCTGTCCGGGATATTCTCGACGATTAGCGAGTGATAGCGGGTCGCGATGAAGGGGGAGGGCAGGCCGGCGAACAGGCCGCTGCCGTCATGCCGCACCGGAGAGGTCTTGCCGTGCATCAGCCCGCCGCGCACGACCGCGCCGCCGAAATGCTGGCCGATCGCCTGATGGCCCAGGCACACGCCCAGCAGCGGCTTGCCCGCGTCCGCGCAAGCGGCGACCAAGTCCAGGCTGACGCCCGCTTCATTGGGGGTGCAGGGGCCGGGCGACAGCAGGAAGGCCTGCGCGCCGGTGGACAACGCCTGGCCCGCCGAAATGGCGTCGTTGCGCACCACCTCCACCTGCGCGCCCAATTCCATCAGATAATGGACCAGGTTCCAGGTGAAGCTGTCATAATTGTCGATGACCAGGATCATCGGGCGGCTATATCGCGGCGGCGCGGAAAAGCAAAGCGGCGTGGATCATCCGCCCTTTTCCGCGACCAGGTTCAGCATACGAGTCACCAGCGCCACGAAACGATCCTCGTCCACCGGCGCGCGGGGGTCATTCCACGCGGCCGCCAGCGCATACCAGCGGCCGTCCTTCGCCCGCGCGAGGAAGTTCATGGCGATGACGCCGGGCTCCGATCCGCCCTTGTAGCCAAAAAAGCGCCAGCGCGCGGCGTCGCCCGGCGCGATGCCGGGGTTGACCGCCATGATCGGCAGCGCGTCCTCGCCCGCCGTCCGCAGCCGATCGAGCAGGGCGAGCGTCTGGGCGGGAGAGGCGAACCATTCGATGCTGTCGATCGCGGTCGGGGTAGTGGCGACGGCGCCGACGTCCACGGCGGCGGCGCGCAGGCGGGTGGCCTCCGCCCGCAGGATCGCCCGCCGCTCCTCGGTCGAAGCCGCCATGTAGCGCGCCCGCAGGTCGGCATTGGCGGGCATCTTGAGAGCGAAGGCTTCGGAAGTGGTCAGCAACGGCCGGGCGGCGGGCGGAGCCAGCGCATCGATGGCATCGCGGCCGAGCGCCAGCAGCAGCGTGTCGGCCGCGCTATTGTCGCTTTCGGCGATCATCGCGGTGGCGAGGCTGTGGAGCGTCATCGGCGCGGCATCCGGCCATTGGGCGAGGCGGCCGGAAAAGCTTTTCGCGGCAAGCGGGACGACATCGCTCCAGCGCCGTTCCTTCGCGGCGACGGCGCGGGCGAGTTCGGCCAGCATATAGAGTTTGAAGGACGATCCGGTCGCCATCATCCTGTCCGGGTCGCGGGAGAGGATAGAAACCGGCCCCTTATCCGTCAGCCGCGCCAGGGCGAAGGCGGATCGGCCGGGCAGCGCGGCGAAATCGGCCGACAGCTTCGCCAGGCTATCATCCGCCCGCCGCGCGCCGGTGATCCGCAGGCCCACGACCTGATTGGGAGCCTGGGGCGCGACGACGATCTGGAACCCCACGGTCGCGCGGGCATAGCGAATCTCGACCGCGCCGATGGTGGCGCTCTGCGCGCGCAGATGCACGAGCGCGCCCGGCGTTCCATGTTCGGCCCGCAGCCTTTCCGCCAGCGCGCGCCACTGGGCGACGGGAACGGCCTTCAGGAAGACCGGGGAGAAAAAACGCTCCTCATCCCCCGGCGCGCCGAGCAGCTTCACCAGTTGCTCAGCCCGCGCCTGTAGCGTGGGGGAGGGGGATTGCGCCGTGGCGGGGCGCGAGGGAAGCACGAGCAGCGCCAGAAGGAGCGCCCATGCCCGCATCAGGCGTCGATCGCTTCCTCGTCCACCGCCGCCGCATTTTCCTGGATGAAGGCGAAGCGATGGGCGGGATTGTTGCCCATCAGCCGGTCAACCAGGTCGCGCACCGCCGCGCGATCCTCGACATCGGGGGGCAGGGTGATGCGGATGAGGTTGCGGGTTTTGGGGTCCATGGTGGTTTCGCGAAGCTGCATCGGGTTCATTTCGCCCAGCCCTTTGAAGCGGCTGACTTCCACCTTCTTGCCCTTGAACTCCCTGGCCGTCAGTTCCGCGCGGTGCGCGTCGTCGCGCGCGTAGAGGCTCTTGCCCCCGGCGACGAGCCGGTAGAGCGGCGGCTGCGCCAGGTAGAGGTGCCCGCGCCGCACCAGTTCGGGCATCTCTTGGAAAAAGAAGGTCATCAGCAGCGTGGCGATATGCGCGCCGTCGACGTCCGCGTCGGTCATGATGACGATGCGGTCGTAGCGCAGCTGATCGGGGTTGCAATCCTTGCGCGTGCCGCAGCCCAGCGCCAGGATCATGTCGGCGATTTCCTGATTGGCCAGGATCTTGGCGTTGTTGGCGCTGGCGACGTTCAATATTTTGCCGCGCAGGGGCAGGATCGCCTGCGTCTTTCGGTCGCGCGCCTGCTTGGCGCTGCCGCCTGCGCTGTCGCCTTCGACCAGGAAGATTTCCGTGCCCTCGGGATCGTCGGTCGAACAGTCGGTCAGCTTCCCCGGCAGGCGCAGCTTGCGCGCGCTCGTCGCCGTCTTGCGCTTGATCTCCTTCTCCTGGCGGCGCTTCAGCCGCTCGTCCATGCGGTCGAGCACATAGGCGAGCAGCGCCTTGCCCCGGTCCATATGGTCGGAGAGGAAATGGTCGAAATGGTCGCGAACCGCATTTTCAACCAGTCGGGCGGCCTCCGGAGAGGTCAGCCGGTCCTTGGTCTGGCTCTGGAACTGGGGATCGCGGATGAAGACCGACAGCATGATCTCCGATGACGTCATGATATCGTCGGCAGTGATGTCCTTGCCCTTCTTCTGCCCGACCAGATCGGAAAAGGCGCGGATGCCCTTAACCAGCGCGGTCCGCAGACCCGCTTCATGGGTGCCGCCGTCCGGGGTCGGGATCGTGTTGCAATACCAGCTGTAGGAGCCGTCCGACCAGAGCGGCCAGGCGACCGCCCATTCGACCCGGCCCGCCGTCCCCGGAAAATCCTGCGACCCCGAAAAAAACTGGCTGGTCGCGCATTCGCGAGTCCCCACCTGCTCCTTCAGATGATCGGCGAGCCCGCCGGGAAACTGGAACACTGCCTCGGCCGGCGTGTCGTCAGTGATGAGGTCGGGCGCGCATTTCCAGCGAATCTCAACCCCGGCGAACAGATAGGCCTTCGACCGGGCGAGGCGGTGAAGGCGGGCGGGCTTGAACTTCTGCTCGCCGAAAATCTCGCTGTCGGGCACGAAGCTGACCGACGTGCCGCGCCGGTTGGGCGCCGCGCCGACCTTTTCGAGTCCGCCGGTGGGGAGCCCCCTTGAGAAACGCTGGCGGAACAGTTCCTTGTTGCGCGCCACCTCGATCACCGTGTCGGCCGACAGCGCATTGACCACGCTGATGCCGACGCCGTGCAGGCCGCCGGAGGTTGCATAGGCCTTGTCGCTGAACTTTCCGCCCGAATGGAGGGTGGTCAGGATCACCTCCAGCGCCGACTTGCCGGGAAATTTCGGGTGCGGATCGACTGGGATGCCACGGCCATTGTCGATGATGGTCAGGCGGTTGCCCGGCTCCAGCGTCACCTCGATCCGGGTCGCGTGGCCCGCGACCGCCTCGTCCATGCTGTTGTCGAGCACCTCGGACGCTAGGTGGTGGAAGGCCCGCTCGTCGGTGCCGCCGATATACATGCCCGGACGACGCCGGACCGGCTCCAGCCCTTCCAGAACCTCGATCGCTGAGGCGTCATAGCTGTTGGGTGGGCTGGATTGGGTAGCGAAAAGATCGTCGGACATGGCGAAATCTATAGGAGCGCGCGGGGGCCGTAGGCAAGCGGCCGCGTCCCGAAGCTGCAGCAACAAAAAAACATGACCGTTATGTGAAACAAATTACACGGTATTCTCGTTTCCGCGCCGTCACACATAATATCAATGGTGGAGGATAGCCTCATGAAATCAGCTATATCGGCGTCGCTCGGCGCGACCCTGGCGCTCGTTCTGGCGACGCCCGCCATGGCTCAGGAAGGCGACAAGGTGGACTGGACCGGTCCCTATGTCGGCCTGTCCTTCGGCTATAACTGGCAGTCGCGCGACAATCAGGAAAATCTGCGCTTCGACACGAATGGGGACGGCACCTATAATGACGTCGTGCGCACCGGTGCTGGCGCGGATGCCTTCTCCCCCGGTTTTTGCGGCGGCGCTTCCACCTCCGGGGTCGGCGAGCCGCGCAGGCGCTGCAACGGCGACAAGGACGCGATCGGCTGGAACGTCCATGCCGGTTACGACCGCCAGTTCGGCAACATCGTCGCCGGCGTCGTGGTCGAGGGCGGCGACAAATATATCAGCGACAGCGTGACCGGGTTCAGCACCACGCCCGCCAGCTATACGATGACCCGCCGGATCGGCTGGGACGCGGCGGGCCGCGTGCGCCTGGGCGTCACCACCGACAGCGGCATCATGGCCTATGGCACGGGCGGCATCGCCTATGCGAAGGTCAAGAACAGCTTTTCGCACACCCAAGCCTCGGCGACGGCCAACAGCTTCATTCCCACCGATTCCAAGGAGGATGCCTGGGGCTGGACCGTGGGTGGCGGCGTGGAAGCCAAGGTGGCCGACAATTTCTCGATCGGCCTGCTCTACAAGTTCACGCGCTACAATGTCGGCGACTATAATGTGCGGGTAGAGCGCGGCGGCGCGGCGGCGACCAACCCGTTCATCATCACCCCGGCGGGCTATACGGACGTTAATCGTGGGGACAAGTTCGACGTCCACAGCACGATGGTGACGGCCAGCTTCCGCTTCTGATCACTTTCCGTGGGCAAGACGGGCGCGGGCCGGCAACGGCCCGCGCCCTTTTTCCTTCACGCGCGCGACCGCATCAGCGGCTGGATGCGAGTGCCGAACGCCTCGACCCCCTCGACGAAATCGTCGAAGGTCAGCAGCACGCCGCCGGTATTGGGCACGGCCGCCATCTCGTCCAGCATCCGCGCCACGCTGGCATAGCTGCCGACCAGCGTCCCCATATTGATGTTGACCGCGCCTTCGGGCGCGGCAAGCTGGCGGACATTGGTGTCCTTGTTCACCCTGTCCTTCGCCCCCTGGTCAGCGAGCCAGGCGATGGCCTGGACATCGACGCCGTCATTATAGCTGCGCCATTTCGCCATCGCCTCCTCGTCCGTTTCGGCGGCGATGATCATGACGAGGACGAATACGGATACGGCGCGCCCCGTCCTGGCGGTCGCGGCGGCGAGGCGCTCATTGTTGAAGGCGAAGGCGGTCGGTGTGTTCACCCCTTTGCCAAGGCAGAAGGCATAGTCGGCCCATTTGGCGGAGAAGGCCAGACCCTCGTCGGACGAGCCCGCGCAGATGATCTTCATCTCGCCCGATGGCCTGGGCCAGACCCGGCAATCGTCCATCCGGTAATAGTCGCCTTTGAAGTCGGACGATCCGCTCTCCCATAATTCGCGCAGGATATGCGCATATTCGTCCAGCATCCTGTATCTGTTGCGGAAATGCTCGTCGCCTGGCCACAGGCCCATCTGCGTATATTCGGGCGGCTGCCAGCCGGTGATGAGGTTCAGGCCGAACCGGCCGTGGCTGATCGAATCGATGGTGTTGCACATGCGCGCGGCGAAGGCTGGCGGGATGATGAGGGTCGGGCAGGTGGCGAATATCTTGATCCGCTCCGTCACCGCCGCCAGCCCCGCCATCAGCGTGAAGCTTTCCAGCCCATATTCCCAGAACTCGGTCTTGCCGCCGAAGCCCCGCAGCTTGATCATCGAGAGAAGGAAGTCGAGCCCGTATTTTTCGGCGCGCGTCGCGATCTCCTTGTTGAGATCGAAGCTGGGCTTATATTGCGGCGCGTTCTCCGAAATCAGCCAGCCATTATTGTTGATGGGAACGAAGACGCCGACTTGCATGCGGTTCAGCTCCTGAGGAAATCGAGGACGAGGGGGTGGAAGCGGTCGGGATCGGTGACATTGCAGGCGTGGCCGCCCCAATCCATCATCGCGATCCGTGCGCCGAGCACCTGATCGGCAAAGCCCGAAGCGGTCCACGGGACCAGCATGTCGTCCCGCGCCGCCAGCGCGAGCAGGGGAAGGGCGATCCGTCCCAGCCTCTCGCCGATGTCGAACGCGCGCAGGGCGGCGATCCGCTTTTCCATCGTCACGACGCCTGGGAATTGGGCCAGATGGCGGGCTGTTTCCTCCTCCAGCAAGGCATCATGTTCGGAGTTCCACGTGGCCGGAAACAGGAAGATCGGCTGCGCCTTCAAATAGGCTTCCGCGCCCGCGCCGCGCAGGATGGTGAGACGAGCATCGAAGCAGCGGGCGAAATGCGGGTCGGGCCGCGCCCAGCCGTTGACGACGATCAGCCGGTCGATTCGCTCGGGCGCCTTCAGCGCCAGCGCGAGGCCGGCGACGCCGCCCGCCGCGTGGCCCATGAGATGCGCGCGGGGCAGGCCGATCCCGTCCATAAGCGCGATCAGGTCGTCGGCCATGTCCTCGACGCTCAGGCTGTCGGGCAGGAAGCGGTCGCTGCGCCCGGTTCCGCGATGATCGTAGAGGATGACGCGATACCCCGCGGCCGTCAAAGCAGCGAGGTTCGGAAGCCAGTAATGGCCCGATCCGCCCAGGCCGGCTGAAAGGATGATGGGTGGCGCATCGGCCGGGCCATGGCTTTCCCAATAAATGCCGGCGCTTTGCGGCATCAGATATGCGCGACGCTGGCGATCTCCACCAGGCATTCCGGCTTCACCAGGTCGGCGCGGATGCAGTAGCGCGCGGGCTTGTCGCCGGGAAAATATTCCGCATAGACGGTGTTGAAGGCGGCATAGTCGCCCAGGTCCTTGAGGAAGATGTGGTTCATCGCCACGTCGGCCAAGCTCGCGCCGGCCGCCTGAAGCGTCGTCTGGATGACCTCCAGCACATGCCTGGTCTGAGCGGCCGCGTCGCCCACATGGAGCACCGCGCCGCCCTCGCCCAAGGCCAGAACGCCGGAGACATAGACGGTGCCGCCGGCCTTGGCGCCCGCCGAATAGGGGGCGATGGGCGTAGGGAATTGCGGCGGATTGATCGGCTCGAAGGGCATGGCTTTCCTTTCAGTCGCTGGCGCGCTGGCCGAAGCTGCCGCAGAAGTCGGCGACGGTCGAGACCCAGCCGAAGAAGCGCTCGACGTTGAAGACGGTGGCGTCCTGCATCGCCGGCGGACCCAGATGATGGGTCGCGTCTTCCAGCATCACGCCGAAATATTCCAGGTGGAAGCCGTCGCGCAACGTCGATTCGACGCAGACATTGGTGGCGATGCCGACGAAGACGATCGTGCGGATGCCGCGCGCTCGCAATATGCTGTCGAGTTGGGAATTGAAGAAGGCGGAATAGCGAGTCTTATGGAGGCAGATGTCGCCCGGCCTGGGCGCCAGCGCGTCGACCAGCGCATAGTCCCAGCCGCCGCGCGCGAGCAGCTTGCCCGACAGGTCGGGGCGCGCGCGCATGGTCTTCAATGCGTTGGACTTGTGGAAATTGGGCGACTTGCCCGCCGTCCCGGCCTCAACATAGTCGGCGTCCCAGCCGTTCTGGAGGAAGATGACGGGCAGGCCCGCGCCGCGCGCGGTGTCGAGCACGGCGGCGATCCGGTCGATCGTGCCCGCCGCGCCCGCGATATCGAACCCCGCCAGATCGACATAGCCGCCCGGCGAGGCATAGGCGTTCTGCATGTCGATGACGATGACGGCCGTTTCAGCCGGGTTCAGCCGCAATGCTTCGGGACGGGCGGGCAGAGTAACGCCCCCGTCGCCCGGCATGCCGACTTCGATCGTTTCCGGTGCCTGCACGCATTCTCCTCGTTGAACGCGGAGCATGACGGGGATGCGCGGGCTATGCAAGCCCATGACAAAGGCCGCCCCGTTCGCACGGAGCGGCCTTCATTGGATCGGCAAAACCTGCCTTAGCGGACGCGCGGCCCGCCGAAGGGCAGCGGCGGGGGCGGGCGGCGGGTGCCGCGCGGCAATTGCGCCTGATAGGCGCGGCCGCAATGTTCGACGCAGTAAGGAAAGCCGGGATTGACCGCCTCGCCGCAGAAATGAAAGTCCGGCTCGCCCGGATGGCCCATCGGCCATTTACAGATCCGCTCGGTGAGGTCGAGCAGGCTCGTCTTGTCGGCGATTTCCGCGCTGGGCTTGGCGGGCACCAGCCGGCGGGGCGGGGCGGGCGGGATTGGCGCCTGCTGATCGCCCGGTCCTTGCCGCAGGAAGCCGCCGGGCCCGACGGACACGATCCGCACTTGCGGCTTGGGTTCCGCCGGCGCCTCGTCGGGAGTGGACGTCGCCGCAGCGACGGGCGCGGCCGGCGCGCGCGAAGCCACGGGCTCGGCGGCAAGGGCGGCGGGCGCGGCCCTTACGGGTTCGGCCTCAGCCTCCGGCGTGGGAGCGGCCTTGCGGGGCGGGGCGGGCTTTTTGGGCGCTGCTTCGGTCGCCTTGACGGGCGAAGGACGCGATTGCAGGCCCAGGCGATGCGCCTTGCCGATCACCGCGTTGCGGCTGACCCCGCCCAGTTCGTCCGCGATCTGGCTGGCGGTCAGGCCCTTTTCCCACATGCCTTTGAGCTGGTCTATACGCTCGTCGGTCCAGGACAATGAAAAACTCCTCAAATCTCTTAAGTGCACCCTATATGGGGAGCGGGCGGCGCGGGTGCAAATCCGTGAATGAACCCTTGCAGCACAACGGACCAGCCGATAGTCGATCCCGTCATGAACGACCAGTCCAAAATTGCCGCGCGTTCCGCGCCCGCGCCCGCCTTTCCCGAACCGGGCGTGCCCGTGATCCGCAATGTCAACTGGGCGGGGACATGGGCGCTCTACATGAAGGAAGTGCGCCGCTTCATGAAGGTGCAGCTCCAGACCGTCTGGGCGCCGGCGATCACGACGCTGATGTTCCTCATCATCTTCATCGTCGCGCTGGGCGGCAGCGGCCGGACGGTGGTGCTGCGCGGCGAGGCGGTGCCCTTCGCCGACTTCATCGCCCCCGGCCTCATCGTTATGGGCATGATCAACGCCTGTTTCGCCAACGCCAGCTTTGCGCTGATGGTCGGCAAGGTGCAGGGCACACTGGTCGATTATCTGATGCCGCCGATCTCGGTCGGCGAATTGCTGTTCGCGCTGGTCGCCTCCTCGGTCACGCGCGCGGTTCTGGTCGGCTTCGCGCTATGGCTGGCGATGGCGCTCTGGCCGGGCGTGCACGTGACGCCGGTGCATGGCTGGGCGGTGCTGTGGTTCGGCCTGCTCGGCACCAGCTTCATCGCCTTTCTCGGCGTGCTGACCTCGATCTGGGCGGAAAAGTTCGACCATGGGGCGGCGGTTACCAATTTCGTGATCGGGCCGCTGGCCCTGCTGTCGGGCACCTTCTATTCGATCGACAGGCTGCCGCCCTTTTTCCAGGGGATCAGCCACGCCAATCCCTTCTTCTACATCATATCGGGCTTCCGCTATGGCTTCGTCGCGGCGGCGGACGTCAATGTGGCGATCGGCAGCCTGGTGCTGCTGGCGCTCAATATCGTGCTGGGCGGCCTTTGCTATGCGCTTCTGCGCCGGGGCTGGAAGATCAAGGCTTAGGTAAGCCCGGCTACCACCGGCACGACCAGACAGGTGACGAAAAGCAGCGCGGCGGCCTGTATCCAGTGACGCAGGCGGGGGGCGTCTTGTGCGTCTTTCATCCGTGGGCCTTTAGCGCGTTCAGGGCATCGTTACCAATTGCTGTCAGGGAAGGCACCAGTTCGATCCTGTTGTAAAGGCATGCGATGAAGGTTGCCCTGGTGTTCGGGACCCGTCCCGAAGCGATCAAGCTGTTTCCCGTGATCCATGCGCTCAAGCGCCGGGAGGGGATCGACACGCGCGTCATCGTGACCGCGCAGCATCGCGCGCTGCTGGACCAGGTGCTGGAGATCAGCGGCGTCGTGCCTGACATCGACCTGGACGTGATGACGCCCAACCAGACGCTGGACGGCCTTACCGCCAGGCTGATCGTCGAATTGGGCAAGGCGTTCGACGCCGAACGGCCCGACCGGGTGGTCGTGCATGGCGACACGCTGACGACGATGGTGGCGAGCCTCGCCGCCTATTATCGCAAGATCCCGGTCGCGCATGTCGAGGCGGGGCTGCGCAGCGGCGACATCCATCATCCCTGGCCGGAGGAGGTCAATCGCCGGGTCGTGGCCTGCATCGCCGACATGAACTTCGCGCCGACGCAGGCCGCCGCAGACGCGCTGCTGAAGGAAGGCCGCGAGCCGGCCGGCATCCATATCACCGGCAACACGGTGATCGACGCCCTGCTGGCGACCCGCGCGCGGATCGCGGCGGAGCCTTCGCTGGCGGCGGGCCTCGACGATCTGGCGGCGCGCTTCGCGGGCAAGCGGATCGTCGCCGTCACCAGCCACCGGCGCGAGAATTTCGGCGGGGGCATGGAGGCGATCGCCCGGTCGATCGCCGACATCGCCGCGCGCTCCGACGTGGCCGTGATCTTCCCGGTCCACCCCAACCCCCATGTCCGCCCCGTCATGGACGCGGTGCTGGCCGACAAGCCCAACGTCGCGATGATCGAGCCGCTGGACTATCCCCATTTCGTGCGCCTGCTGGACATCAGCCATCTGGTCCTGACCGACAGCGGCGGGGTGCAGGAGGAAGCGCCCTCGCTCGGCAAGCCCGTGCTGGTGATGCGCGAGACGACCGAGCGGCCCGAGGGCGTCGCGGCCGGCACGGCGAGGCTGGTCGGCGCCGACCGCGCGCGGATCGTTACGGAAACGCTGGCGCTGCTGGATGACGAGGCCGCCTATGGCGCGATGGCGCAGGCGCATAATCCCTTCGGCGACGGACAGGCGAGCGATCGGATCGCGGACGTGATCGCGGCGGGATGAGGCTCCGTTACCGAAATCTTCAGCATTTTCACGCAGAAAGCCGGGCATAATCTTACGTCAGGATCGTCCATGCCCGTCGATACCAAGCAGAAAGTCTCCGTCATCGGCCTTGGCTATATCGGCCTGCCCACCGCCGCGTTGATCGCGCGGGGCGGGGCGCAGGTGGTTGGCGTCGATGTGTCGCCCCATGTGGTGGAGACGGTGAACTCGGGCCGCGTGCATATCGAGGAAGTCGATCTTGACGGGCTGGTTCAGGGCGTCGTCGCGCGCGGCAATCTGCGCGCCAGCCTGGCGGTCGAGCCGAGCGACGTGTTCATCATCGCCGTGCCGACGCCGGTGGCCGAGGATCGCGCGCCCGACATCAGCCATGTCCTGAAGGCCGCGCGCACGGTCGCGCCGGTGCTGAAGGCCGGGGACACGATCATCCTCGAATCCACCTCGCCCGTCGGCACGACGGAGCGGATGCGCGACGTGATCGGTGGGATGCGCCCGGACCTCAAGATGCCGGGCACCGGCGTCGCGGGAGACATCGCCATCGCCTATTGCCCGGAGCGGGTTCTGCCGGGGCGTATCCTGGTCGAGCTGATCGACAATGACCGCTGTATCGGCGGCATCACGCCCCGCTGCGCGCGGAAAGCGCTGGGCTTTTACCGCCAGTTCGTGCGCGGCCAGTGCATCACCACCACCGCCCGCGCGGCCGAGATGGTGAAGCTGGTCGAGAACAGCTTTCGCGACGTCAACATCGCTTTCGCCAATGAATTGTCGGTGATCGCCGACGGAATGGGCATTGACGTATGGGAGGTGATCCGCCTCGCCAACCGCCATCCGCGCGTCAACATATTGCAGCCCGGCCCCGGCGTCGGCGGCCATTGCATCGCCGTCGATCCCTGGTTCATCGTCCATGGCGACCCCGAAAACGCGCGGATCATTCGCACCGCGCGCGAAGTCAACGACGCCAAGACCGACCATGTCGTGGCCAAGGCATCCGACATGATCGACGATCATGCGGGCGAGGAGGTCGCCTGCCTGGGTCTGGCGTTCAAGGCCAATATAGACGACTTTCGCGAAAGCCCGGCGGTGAAGGTCGCCGCGCGGCTCGCGCGCCGCTATGGACGGCGAGTCAAGCTGGTCGAACCCTATGCCCATGCCCTGCCGATGGAGTTCGCGGGGACGGGCGCGGAACTGGTCGATCTTGATACGGCTCTGGAACAATGCGGGCTTTTCGTCATTCTTGTCGATCATGACATGTTCAAGTCCGTGCCGATCGACGAGCGCGCCGGCAAGGCGGTCTATGATACGCGCGGCATCTGGCCCGATCAGCCGCCCCGCGTTGCCGCGCCCGCGCCCGGCCGCATCGCCGTCTGATCGCCCCTCCTATCGTCGCAGTCGTCTTTCCTCCGGTTGCCATCCTCTTGCCGCAGCGCTAGTCCCCGCCGGACGCGCGATCGAGGCAAGGGGGACCAGGGCATGAATGGCGCCACCAAGCGCATGTCGGCTGTCGGCCTCTGCCTGTCGCTGGCGATGCTGTCGTCGTCCTGCGCGACCGCGCCCGATGCGGCTTCGGGCAAGGCGGCCTATGCGCTGATGCCCGCGCCGGCGCCGGTGGGCGTCGATTACCACATCGCGCCAGACGACATAGTGAAGGTCGAGGTCTATCGCGAGCCGGGCCTGTCGCTCGAAGAGGCGACGGTCAGCGCGGCGGGCAATCTGCGCATGGCGCTGATCGGCGATGTGCCGGTCGCGGGCCTCTCCACCAGCGAGGCCGCAGACGTCATCGCCGGGCGGCTGGGCGAGCGCTATCTGGTGTCGCCGCAGGTCACCGTCTTCATAAAGAAAGCCGTGTCACGCCGTATCACCGTGGACGGCGAGGTTCGCGAGCCGGGGCTGTTCCCGATCGACGGGCGGATCACGCTGATGCAGGCGGTCGCCATGGCGAAGGGACCGACGCGGCTTGCCAGCCTGGGCGAGATCGTTGTCGTCAGGACGGCGAACGGGCAGCGGTTGGCGGCGATGTTCAACCTGAACGCCATTCGCGCCGGGAAGGCCGACGACCCGGAGATATTGCCCGGCGACTCGATCATCGTGGGGCTGTCGCGCGCCAAGGCCATCCTGGCCGGGGCCTTGCTGGCCGCGCCCGCGCTGACGACCGGCTTCATCGCCCTGGACGGTCATTGATGAAGCGCATTGGTCCGATAGCCCTGGCGCGGGCGGGAACCGGCGACGGATTGACCGACGGCAGCCTGGCCGCGCGGATAGCGGCGGCGGCGCGAGCGGTCGGCACGGTCATCCGGCGTCAACGCGTCATCCTGTTCGTCACGATGGCGCTTTGCGTGCTGGCGGGTTTTTTCTTCATCCTGCTGTCGACGCCCGATTATAAGGCGACCGCCTCGGTCGAGGTGGTCGATGTGCCCGCCGGCGTGGCGGGCGCGGGCAACAGCGTTCGGGCGACCGGACCGACCGACACCGAATCGCTGATGCAGACCCAGATGGAGGTGCTGCGCAGCCGCGCGCTGGCGGAGGATGTCGCGCGGGAGCTGGCCTTGATCGGCAGCGCGACCTTCTGGCAGGGTATGGACGAGCGGCGTCCGGCCCAAGGCGCGGGATCGCTGACGCAGCGGCAGGTGGAGGTGGAGCGGATCGTTCAATTGCTCCAGCGCAATCTGGACGTGACCCTGCCCGGCCGCTCGCGGGTGTTGTCGATCGGCTTCACCAGCGCCGATCCGGTGCTGTCGGCGCGCATCGCCAACAGCTATGCCGACAATCTGATCCGCGCGGATCTGAAACGCGGATTCGATTCGGGCGTGCAGGCGCGGCGCTTCCTTCTGGGCGAGCTAGACGGCGCGCGCCGCGACCTCGAACGGGCCGAACGCGACCTGGCGGTCTATGCCGCGCGGTTCGGAGCGGCGGACAATGGCGAGGATGGCGACGTCGTTGCCGACAGCCAGTCGATCGCAACGCGGCTCGCGCAGCTCAATGGCTTTCGCGCGCAAGCGGTATCCGAAAGGATCGCCGCGCAGAAGAAATGGGAAAGCGCGCGCGGCGCCAACGCCACCGCGCTGCCCGAAGTGCTGGCCAACGGCGCCATGCAGCAGTTGATGGCGCAGCGCGCCGAAGCGCGGGCGGCGTTGATCGAACAGCGTCAGTTCCGCAAGGACGCGCACCCCGAAATGCGCGAAGCGCGGGCGAAGCTGGCGGCACTGGACGACCAGATCGACTCCATGGCGATCGCGATCCGCGCGTCCGTCCGCACGCAATATGACGTCGCGATGCGGGGCGAGAAACAGATCGACCGGGAAATCGCCGAGCTGGAGCGGGACGAGCGGGCGGGGCGTGGCCGCGACGTGCAACTGGGCATCATGGAACGGCAAGTCGACACTTATCGCGCCCTGCACGACAGCCTGTTGCAGCGCTATCGCGATATGGCGAGCCAGGCCGGCTTCCAGTCGGGCCGCATCCAGCCGCTCGACCGGGCGGCGGTTCCGGCGCGGCCCACATCCCCCAATATCGGGTCGATCATGCTGCTCGCCTCGCTCGGCGGGCTGCTGCTGGGGCTGCTGCTGGTCGGCGCGCGGCATGTGTTCGACGACGCGGTGACGTCCGCCGACACGCTGGCCGAGCGAGTCGACCTGCCGCTGCTGGGCGCGGTGCCTGTGGCGGTGCAGGAGGATCCGGCCGCCACGCAGGCGGCGTTCGCGCCGATCGCGGCGTCGCTGCTGCTGGCGTCGGTCGACGGCCTTCCCCGGTCGCTGCTGGTCACCAGCGCCCAATCGAACGAGGGCAAGTCGACCAGCGTCCATGCGCTTGCGATAGCGCTGGCGCGGCTTGGCAAGCGGGTTCTGCTGATAGACGCGGACATGCGCCGCCCGGTGCAGCACAGGCTGCTGCGCGTCACGCCCACCATCGGCATCAGCGAGGTGATGACCGGCCAGGCCCGCGCCCAGGAGGCGATCATGGAGACGGGCGAAGCCAATCTGGCGCTGCTGCCCTGCGCCGCCGTCCCGCCCAACCCGGCCGAGTTGCTCTCGACAGGCGCGCTCGACGCGCTGCTGGCCGAGATGAAGGAGCGCTATGATACCGTCCTGGTCGATGCGCCGCCAATCCTGGGCCTGTCCGACGCGCCGCTGATCGGGGCGAAGGTGCAGGCGACCGTGCTGGTGGTCGAATCGGGGCGCAACCATCATGGCGGCCTGCGGGTCGCGGTGGATCGGCTTCGCCGCGCCGGCGCGCTGGCCATCGGCGCCATATTGACCAAGCAGCCGCTTCGCACGGGCGACTACGACTATCATATGGGCAGCTGAACGGAGCCCGGCGCTGACGACCCTTGCCAGCGTCGCCCGGTAGTGCCAACGCCGTGCATCCGCCAGTGACGGCGGCAGGGCAGGGTCTGGCAGTGCGCGCGTCGTGAACGTGAAGGTGTCCAAGGAAATCGTGCGGCTGCGGCTGTATCTGCTGTGCCTGCTGGGCGACGCGGCGGGGTTGCTGCTGTCCTTCATGCTGGCGAACTGGCTGGTGCTGGGCGCGCTGTGGGGCGAACCGGGCAAGCCCCACGGGATCGTCATGTTCGCAATGATCGCGCCGCTCTATGTCCTGCTGGCGGTGCAGGGCGGCGCCTATGGCATCCGCATGATTGACAATATGGGGCAGGGGGTCCGGCGGGCGCTGCTGGCGCTGGCGCAGGCCGCGCTGCTGATGCTGCTGATCGTCTATTTCGGCAAGATCGCGGAGAAGCTCTCGCGCCTGACCTTCGTCGCCGGCCTCGTCTTTTCGGCGGGCGCGGTGACGCTGGTCCGGCTGGCCGTCGTCCGGCTGGGCGAGCGGCTGCTGGGCGAAGTACCCAATCTGACCGCGGTCATCATGGATGGCGTGACGATCCAGACGGAACCGCACGTCCTGCTGATCGAGGCGGCGGAGGCCGGTCTCCATCCCGAGCGCCACGACGCCAGCATGGCCGCGCGCCTCGCCGCCGCCGTTGGCATGGCCGAACGGGTGGTGGTCGCCTGCCCGCTGGAGCGGATGGACGACTGGTCGGTGGCGCTCAAATCCCTGTCTGCGCGGGGCGAGATCGTCGTGCCGGAAATGCTGCGCTTCGCCCCCGCCCGGGTCGACGAGTTCGACCGGCAGCCGACCATCGTCGTGGCGGGCGGCCCGCTCCTGTTCCGCGACAGGATCATCAAGCGGCTGTTCGACCTGGCCGTGGCCAGTGTGGCGACGATCCTGCTGTCGCCGATCTTGCTCGCCGCCGCGATCGGCGTGAAGCTGACCAGTCCGGGGCCGGTCCTGTTCCGCCAGCCCCGCCTGGGCCGCGACGCGCGCCCCTTCGACATCTACAAGTTCCGCTCGATGCGCACCGACCGGGCGGACAGGCATGCGGAGACGCTGACCAGGCGCGACGACGACCGGGTGACGCCGATGGGCGCCTTCCTGCGGCGGACGAGCATTGATGAGCTGCCCCAGCTTTTCAACGTGCTTCGCGGCGACATGAGCATTGTCGGCCCTCGCCCGCACGCCGCTGCCGCCAAGGCGGGCGACAGCCTCTATTGGGAAGTGGACGACCGCTATTGGGAGCGGCACTGCATCAAGCCCGGCATGACCGGTCTGGCGCAAGTGCGCGGTCATCGCGGCGCGACCGACCATCATCAGGACTTGATCGACCGGCTTCAGTCCGACCTTGAATATGTGACTGCCTGGTCGATCTGGCGCGATCTGCGCATCATCGTCGCGACCATGGGCGTGCTCGTCCATCACAAGGCGTATTGAAGCGGTGGCGATCGACTTCATTCTATGGGCGGTTCTGCTGCTGTCGGTGCTGGCGCTGGCATGGCCGTTCCTCGGCTATCCGCTGGTCCTGCGGCTGTTGCCCACGCGCATGGAGCGGCCGATCCCCGGACCCGCGCCATCCGCGTCGCTGCTGTTCTGCGCCTATAATGAAGGTGCGGCGATGCCGGAAAAACTCGCCAATCTGGCGGCGCTCAAGGCGCGCTATCCTGCACTGGAGATGCTGGCCTTCGACGACGGGTCGACCGACGACACCGCCGCTCAGATTGCCGCGCGAGGCGATCTCGTCACGCTGGTCAGGGGGCCGGGGCGCAGCGGCAAGGCGCACGGCATGAAACGGCTGGCGGCGCAGGCGCGGGGCGACGTGCTGATCTTCACCGACGCCAATGTGCTGCTGGACCTAGACGCCGTGGACAATCTGCTGCGCCGCTATGCGGACCCGGATATCGGCGGGGTTCTGGGGTCGCTCCATTATATGGGCGGGCAGGAAAGCGCGACCGCGTCGGTGGGCTCGCTCTATTGGCGGATCGAGGAATCGCTGAAGGACGCGGAATCGCGCACCGGCAACGTGCTGGGCGCGGACGGGTCGATTTTCTCGATCCGGCGGGCACTGTATCCGGACTTTCCCGATACGGTGCTGGACGATCTGACGGTGTCGATGGCGGTGGTGTTCGCCGGACAGCGGCTCATCAAGGCGACCGACGTGATCGCGCGCGAGCGGCTAGTGACGGCGCGGGGCGACGAATATTGGCGCAAGGTGCGGATAGCGGCCCGATCCTGGCATACGCATCGGCATCTGCGGCCGCAATTGCGGCGGATGCGGGCGCTGGATCGCTTCAAATATGGATCGCGCAAGATCATTCGCTGGTTCGGCGGGCTGTTCCTGCTGACCGGCGCGCTCGCGGCGTCCGCGCTGGCTTGGCGGCTGTCGCCATGGCTGTGCCTGGCGCTGATCGCCGCCGGCGCAATCCTGCTGGGGATCGGGATGCGGTCGCAGCGCGGGCCGGTGGCGGCGCTGGTCGACGTGCTGATCGCCTATGCCGCGACCTTGCAGGGCATCGTCCAAGCCATGTCGGGACGGACTTTCACGGTGTGGAACCCGGCCAAGTCGCGCTAGGCGCGCGGGCTAGGTCCCCCGGAATCGGGGTCGCAAAAGCCGCGTCATCTTGTATAGCCCGGCGGCACGAGACTATGCGGAGCGCTGCGTGATTACCTTTCAGCGGGTGGCCAAGGCCGCCGGCAAGCATCTGAGCCGGACTGCCCTGCGCGCGCGCGCGGCGCTGGGCGCGCCTAAGGACCGTGCCTGCCCGGCCTGCGGGCGGGATGTCGTCGGCTTCTTCCGCTATGGCGACAATGCGCAGTGGGGCTGCCCGGCCTGTGGCGCGTCCCCGCGCGAGCGGCTGATGAACCATCTGATCGACAGCGGCGCGTTGACGCTGCCGGCGGGAGGGGCGATCCTGCACATGGCGCCCAACGAGCGCAGCCTGGTGCGTCGCTATGCCGCCGTCGCCGCCGATTATGTGCCTGCCGATTTGTTCCCGGATGTCTATGCCCAGGTGCCCGACGTCACGCGCGTCGACCTGATGGCGCTGGCGGAGAAGGAGCGGTTCGACCTGTTCTACGCCAGCCATGTGATGGAGCATGTGCCCGACGATCGGCTAGTCCTGCACAATATCCTGCGCGCGCTGAAGCCGGGCGGCGAGGCCTGGCTGATCGTGCCGCTTTGGGACCGCCCGACCGAGGACGGCAGCTTCGCCATGTCCCCGCGCGAGCGCGAGCGCCGGTTCGGCCAATGGGACCATGTGCGCCAATATGGCCGCGATTTCGCCGATCGCATCCGCGCCGCAGGTTTCGATCTGGAAGAGATCGCCGCCGCCGACCTCGACCCCGCCGCGCGGCGGCGCTTCGCTCTCGATGACCGGCTTTTCCGGGCGCGCAGGCCCTTGTCCCCGGCGGCGGCATGACGACAGGCGGGGGCGGGCTGCTGTCCCGGCTGGAAGGGTCGGCGCGGATGCTGGCCCTCGTCAAGCTCGCCAATGTCGGATTGATCCTGATCTGGGGCTTCGCCGTCACCTTCGTTTTCGTGCGGGTCCTGCCATTGGTCGAGTTCCAGGCGTTCCTGCTGCTGGTCGCGTTCGGCAATTTCACCATTTCCGCCGAGTTCGGCCTGACGAGCATCATCTACGCCCGGCTGCGGCATCACTGGTTGGATGAAAGCGGCGCGCCGGGCGGCTTCCGGCTGGAGGAGATGGGCGTCCTGTTCCTGTTTCTCGCCACCCTGATCGCCGGGGCGAGCGCGCTGCTGGTCGGCGCGATCCTGCTCGGGTGGCTGGACACCGCCATGCCGCTGCTGTTCCTGCTCTTCTTCCTGTCCGCCTGCCTGAACCTGCCCGCTCTGCTCGCCAAACGGGCGCTGGCCGCGATCGACGGCAATCTGCTGTGGGAATTGCTGGACTGCGGGCGGCGGCTCATAACGATCGCCCTGTTGCTGGCGGTGCTCGCCGGCCTGGACGCGCGGCTGTCGGTCGCGTTGCAAGTGGCGGTCAGCATTCTCGTCATCGGCTATGCGATCGCGCTTCTCCACCGCCGGCTGGGCATGAGCGCGCGGCACTGGACCGCCTTTCGCGCCGGCAGCCGCCATGTCCGCGCTCATTATCTGGGCGACATCGGCGCGTCGGCGGCCTTCACCCTGACGGAGATCGTCGCCTATAACGGCCCCTATTTCACGATCGCTTTGGCAACCAGCGACGCACGGCCGATGCTGGTGTTCGACTTCCTCTTCAAGATGGCGCGCGCGTTGTCGATGACGGTGCGGGCGATGGTGGAGGCGGCGCTGCCCCGCATCACCCGCGCCTTTCACGCGGGCGACGCCATGCGCCTGCGCCAGATCGTCACGCGCGCACTAGCGGCGGGGCTGCTGCTCGCCGGGGGCGCGAGCGCGGCGCTGCTGCTGGGAGGGCGAGAACTGTTCGCCCTGCTGTTCGACGGCAAGGCGGAGATCGGAATGGTCGAGATCGCTCTTATCTGCGCCACGCTGGCGGCGCTCGCGCTGGTCTGCGTGTCGGTCTATGTCCAGAGCGCGCTGGGACGCTTCCGACATCTTCTGGGCCGCTCCATCCCCTTCCTCGCCGGATCGCTGGCGAGCGTGCCGCTGGCGATGCTGGGCGGCGCTCGCTTCGACTTGCTGTTCCTGGCCTTCTATGGGCTGACGCTGTTCGGGACAGCCGCGCTCCACGGCCTGTCGCTCCGTCGCCTCGTGCGGAGCGCGCGGCCGTGAAGGTGGCGATGATCGATCCGTCGCTGTTCACCGGCCGCTATGACGACGGCCTGTGCGCGGCCCTTGGCGGGGCGGGGGAGGCGGTGACGTTGTTCGCCCGGCCGCTCAGGGACACTGACGCGATCGCGCCGCGCGGCTATACCTATGCCCCGCGCTTCTTCCGCCGGAGCGAAGGGCTGCGCGGGCTGCTGGGAGAAGGACGCGCCTTCCGCGCGGCCAAGGCGCTGGAATATGGCGCAACCTGCGCCCTGGGATCGCTGCGCGGGCTGGTCGACGCCGATGTCGTCCATGTCCAGTGGCTCCCGCTGCCGCCGGCCGATCGGCTGTTGCTGGCGCGCCTCGCGGAGCGGGCGGCGCTGGTCCACACGGTCCACAATGCAGACGCCTATCATGACGATGCCGGGGTGCAGGGGCGGGGCTATGCGGCGTTGCTGGATCGGTTCGCGGCGCTGATCGTCCATGGGGAAACGACGCGGGCGGCGCTGGTATCGCGCGGCGTCGATCCAGCGCGCATCCACATCGTCCCGCATCCCCCGATGCGGCTGGCGGAGGCAGGGCCGGACGATCTGGCGGCGGTGCCCGACCCGGCGCTGCCGCGCCTGCTCTTCTTCGGCACCATCAGGCCCTATAAGGGCGTTGATCTGCTGATCGAGGCATGCCTGTCCCTGTGGCGGGCCGGGCATCGTTTCGAACTGGCGCTGGCGGGCAAGCCGTTCATGGGCATCGCGCCGCTGCTGGCGAAGGTCGACGCCGCGGGTTTCGCCGACCGGCTGATCGCGGACCTGGGATTCCTGCGCGAACAGCGGCTGGACGCGCATCTGCGCAAGGCCGACATCCTCGTCTTTCCCTATCGCCACATCGACTCGAGCGGCGCGTTCCTGTCCGCGCTCCATCATGGCAAGGCGATGGTGGCGTCCGACGTCGGCATGTTCGCGGCGCTGCCCGAAGGGGTGGCGGCGCGGGTCCCCGCCGGAGATGCGCCCGCGCTCGCCGCTGCGCTGGCGCCGCTGATCGACGATGCCCGCACGAGACAGGCGGCGGGCGAGCGGGCGCGCGCCCACGGAGCGGCCATGGGCGGCTGGAAGGATATGGCGTTGGCCACGCGGGCGGTCTATCGGGCGGTTATGGAACGGGCCGCATGACAATGAACCGCTATCGCCGTGAGCTGCGCGACCGCTGGCTGGCGACGCGTCTGGCGCTGCGGGGCCAGGTGCATCAATATCCGGAAATCCAGGCGCTGCGGAAGTTTCTGACCGGCCTGGCGGTGGACTGCGTCATCGACGTGGGCGCCAATCAGGGTCAATATGCGACGACGCTGCGCCGCGATGTCGGCTTTGGCGGGATCATCCTGTCCTTCGAGCCCAATCCTGACGTCTTCTCCGCATTGCAGCGGCGCGCGGCGTCGGACCGGCGCTGGCATGCGTTCAACATGGCCCTGTCGGATTTCGACGGCACG
Organism: Sphingobium sp.; assembly: GCA_033795485.1. GTDB lineage: Bacteria > Pseudomonadota > Alphaproteobacteria > Sphingomonadales > Sphingomonadaceae > Sphingobium. Next base: position 109,480 of record JARYGO010000005.1, on the reverse strand, counting down.
GCCGCTTTCAACATCATGGCCGCCAACCAGTTCAGCTCGCTCGAACGGCCGGCGGCGGGGCAGGATGCGATTTTCGTCGAGCGGAACCGAGTGGCGAGGACCGTCGATATGCAGTGCCGCCGCCTGGATGGGCTGCTGCCCGAATTGCGGCGCGCCCACGGCTTTGCCCGGCCCTTCCTGAAGATGGATACGCAGGGGCATGACCGATCGGTCTGCGCCGGAGCGGGCGACGCGCTGGACATGATGGCGGGGGTGCAGACCGAACTTGCGGTGCGGCCCATCTATGACGGCGGCACCGAATATCGGGCGATGATCGACCTGCTGGACGCGCGCGGCTTCGCGCCGTCGGCCTTCTTCGCCAACAACAAGGGGCATTTCCCGCTGCTGGTCGAAATGGACGGGATCTTCGTCAACCGGGCGCTGTTGCCCCCCGCCGCCTGATGACCGGCGCGCGCAGTATCGACCCGGCGCGCCTGTTCCTGGCGGCGGCGATGGGGCTGACGCTGTGGCTGGGCGCGACCTTCCTGTGGCACGTCACCTATGGCCGGGGCATGAGCCTGCCGGTGATCCTGCTGCTGGACCAGGATTTTCCGCTGCTGCTGGCGGGCGCGCTGGCGCTCGCGCTGGCCACGCCGTTGACGAGGGGGGAGGGGCCCGCCCTGCCGGCGCCGCGCGCCCGCGCGGTCGTGCCGATCATCCTGGCCCTCGGCCTCACCGCCTGGGCCGGCCATTATGCCTTGTTCCAGGATTATGCGCTTTCCAGGGACGAGGAGGTCGCCCGCTTCGCCGCCGCTTATCTGCGCGAGGGAATGATCGGGCGGCCGATCCCGGACGAATGGATACCCTATCGCCGAGCGATCATGCCGGAGTTCTTCGCCCCGTTCGGCGCGGCGCGCTGGTGGACGGCCGCCTATCTGCCGGTCAACAGCGCGATCCAGGCATCGTTCTGGCGGCTGGGCGATCCCAACGCCGCCGGCGCGGTGCTGCTGATGACCGGCCTCGCCGCGCTGTGGCGCGTGGCGCTGCGCCTGTTCCCCGGCCGGCCGGACGCCGTGTGGGTGACGCTGCTGATGGGATTCACCTCCACCCAATTGTGGGTCACGGCCATGACCCCCTATGCGATGACCGGGCATTTCGCGCTTAATATGGTCTGGCTGGCGCTGGTGCTGCGTGGGGGGTGGGCTTCGCATCTCGGCGCGGGGCTGGTGGCGCTGGCGGCGGCGGGGCTGCATCAATGGCATTTCCCGCCGATCTTCATCGCGCCCTTCATCCTGTGGCTGCTGCTGGCGCGGCGCTGGGCGGCGGCGGCCTTCCATGTCGCGGTGCTGGCGGCGATCGTCATCCTCTGGGCCAAGCTGTGGCCGGGGCTATTGCTGCACGAACTGGGCCCTCCCGCCGACGTGCGGCCGAGCGCGGGCGTCGCCGACAAGGTCGGCAGCCTGCTGGACCGCTTGAGCGCCAAATGGCAGCCGCTGGTCAACCTCACCCGGCTGGCGGCCTGGAACAATCTGTTGCTCGCCCCGCTGGCGCTGCTGGGCATGGCGGCGATCGACTGGCGCGCGGCAGTTCGGGGCGGGACGGTCGCGCTGCCGCTGGCGCTGGGCGTTCTGGCGGGCTGCGGACTGGCGCTGGCGCAGGGCTATGGCTGGGGCTATCGCTATGCTCATGGCTTTATCGGGCCGCTATGCCTGCTGGCGGGCTTCGGCTGGATCAGGATGCGGCGGCGCGCGCTGCGTCCGGTGCTGATCGGCTGCGCCCTCTCGCTGCTGGCGACGGGCTTTCTCGTCTGGCGCACGCATGAGTTCGTCGCCCCCTATGCGCGGGGCGCGCGGATGATCCAGGCGTCGAGCGCCGACGTCGTGCTGGTCGATCCGCGCGGCGGGCTGTTCGTCACCGATCTGGTGCGGGGGCATGACGGCGTGCCGGGCCGCCCGATGGTGATGAACCTTGGCATGTTGACGCTCGACCAGATCGACCGGCTGTGCGCCACCTATGCCGTCGCCTTGTTCGACCGCACGGAGTTCCGGCCCATCGGCATCCCGCTGGCGCGCTGGAATTACGGGCACAGCGATGCCCTGCGCCGGCGCATGACGCGGCTGCGCTGCGGCGAGCGGCCGGTGCCCGCTATTCCTTGACGTAGACTCGTTTCCCGCCGATCCAGGTTTCCAGCACCTGCGTCGCGCGGATGTCGACGGGCCGCGCAAGCGAGATGTCGCGGTCGATCAACAGGAAGTCGGCGCGCTGGCCGACCGCCAGATTGCCGAAGCGCTTCTCCGCGAAACCCGCATAGGCCGCCTGCCGCGTGAAGCCGTCCAGCGCCGCCCGAAAATCGACGCGCTGCTCGGGCAGCCAGCCGCCCACGGGCTGGCCCGCCGCATCCTCCCGGCTCATGGCGACGGCGATGCCGGGGAGGGGGTTGGGGCTTTCGACCGGCACGTCCGATCCGAACGCCAGCGGCACGCGATTGTCGAGCATGGACTTCCAGGCATAGGCGCCCTTCAGCCGCGCTTCGCCCATGCGCGCGCCGGCCATTTTCCAGTCCGACGCCTGATGCACCGGCTGCATCGAGGCGACGATGCCGTTCTGCCCGAAGCGCGGCAGGTCCGCCGGAGCGACGATCTGCGCATGTTCGATGCGCCAGCGCCGGTCGCCCTTGTAGGTTTCCGACAATTCAGTGATCGCGTCGAGAAGCGCGCTGTTGGCCGCGTCGCCGATCGCGTGGACAGCGATCTGGAAATCGTCCATCGCCGCGCGGCTCATCATGTTGCGAAGCTGGGTCTCGCCTATCATCGGCAGCCCCTTCTGTCCCGGCGCGTCGGCATAGTCGGCCTTCAGCCACGCCCCGCGCGAGCCGAGCGCGCCGTCCAGCACCAGCTTCACCCCGCCCAGCCGCAGCCGATCGTCGTAGAGCCAGGGCGTGGGCGCCGGCCCGGCGATCGTCACCATCTGATCGACGCCCGCCGCATAGGCCATGATGCGGATGCGCAACGCCCCGCGATCGGCGGAGCGGCGGAACGCCTGCCAGTCGTCGATGCTGGTCCCCATGTCGGCGATGCCGGTAATGCCGGTCGCCAGCAGCGCGCGCTGCGCCTTTTCAAAGGCGATGTCGCGGTCCTTGGGCGCGGGCGGCGGCACGGCCTTGGTGATGAGGCTCATCGCCTGGTCGACGAACACGCCCGACGGCTTGCCGCCTGCCATCTCGATCCGCCCGCCCGCCGGGGCCTTGCTGGCCGCGCCGACTGCCGCCGCCCTCATGGCCGCGCTGTTCGCCCAGCCGGCATGGCCGTCGATCCGTTCCAGCCAGACGGGAATATCGGCGACGGCGGCGTCCAGTTCGGCGGCGGTGGGAAAGCGGCCAAGGCCCCAGGCTTCCTGGTTCCAGCCGGTGCCGATGATCCATTTGCGCCCGGCGTTTTCCTGCGCATAGGTGCGGATCTTCGCCTGCGCCTCAGCCAGCGACCGGGTCTGCGACAGATCCAGCGTGACGAGGGACAGGCCGAATCCCATGACATGGCCATGCGCGTCGATCAGGCCGGGGATCAACGTGCGGCCCTTGCCATCCAGCCGGAAGCTGTAGCGGGGGGCGGGAGGGGCTTCCGCTTCGCCCCGCTTTCTTTTCCTGCGCGGCGGCGGCGCGGGCTCCTCCACCTTGCCCTCGACCAGCTTCTCCACCTTGCCCTCGTCGTCGATGAGCATGGCGTCGAAGTGGATGAGCTTGCCGGTCGCATCGACGGTGATGCCGTTGACATTGTCGACCAGGCCTCGGCTGAACGCGGGGGTACTGGCCGCCGTCAGCGCCAGGGCGAGGGCTTTGAGGACGAACGGCGACTCGAGATGCCTCATGCGCGCGTGATCCGCCGCACCAGCGCGCTGGTGTCCTGGCGGTTGCCGCCCATCGCCTGCACGTCGGCGTAGAACTGGTCGATCATGGCGGTGACGGGCAGCGTCGCGCCATTGGCGCGTGCCTCGTCCAGCGCCAGGCCTAAATCCTTGCGCATCCAGTCGATGGCGAAACCGAAGTCGAAACTGTCCTGCGCCATCGTCTTCCAGCGATTGTCCATCTGCCAGCTTTGCGCCGCGCCACCAGAGATCGCCTCGAACACCTTGTCGAGGTCCAGTTCGGCCGCCTGGGCGAAGCGGAGCGCTTCGGAAAGGCCCTGGAGCACGCCGCCGATGCAAATCTGGTTGACCATCTTGGTGGTCTGGCCCGCACCCGCGCTGCCGACATGCACGACCCGCGCGGCATAGGCCTGCATCACGATTTTCGCCGCCGCCACCGCCGGCTCGATGCCGCCGCACATGATCGACAAGCTGCCCTTCTGCGCGCCCGCCTGGCCGCCGGATACCGGCGCGTCGACGCTGTGGATGCCCCGGCTCTCCCCCTCGACGAACAATTGCCGGGCGATGCGGGCCGAAACGGTCGTATGGTCGATGAACAGGCTGCCCGGCTTCATCGCGCGGAATGCTCCATCGCGGCCGAGCGTGACGGACGCCAGATCATCGTCCGTGCCCACGCAGCTGATGACGACATCGGCCCCCTCGGCCGCCTTGGCCGGACTGGTGGCGACGGTGCCGCCATAGGCCTCCGCCCAGCTTTTCGCCTTGCCGATCGAGCGGTTATATACAGTAAGGTCGTGCCCCGCCTTCGCCAGATGCCCGGCCATCGGGCCGCCCATGATGCCAAGGCCGATAAACGCGATATGTGCCATAAGTGCTGCGCCGCATCCTGAAGGGAAATTGCGTGGGCGATCGCAATAGAGCCACTTTCGGACAAGTGCCAGTTCCTTCCCGGCGCTTTTTGCGTTAGGGGCGCGCGATGAACACATTGACCAAGATCGAGGGCGCGTTGCCGCTGCCCGTGTCCGTCGACGACATATTGGCCGCGCGCGTGCGGATCGCCGGCGCGATCGTGCATACGCCGACGCTGGTGAGCCAGACCCTGTCCGCCATGCTGGGCTGCAAGGTCTATCTCAAGTTCGAAAATCTCCAGTTCACCGCCGCCTATAAGGAGCGCGGGGCGCTCAACCGCCTGTCGCAACTGACCGATGCGCAGAAGGCCAAGGGCGTCATCGCCGCGTCGGCGGGCAATCATGCGCAGGGTCTCGCCTATCATGGGCGGCGGCTGGGTGTGCCCGTCACCATCGTCATGCCGACGACCACGCCCACGGTGAAGGTGATGCAGACCGAAGGGCATGGCGCCACCGTGGTCCAGCATGGCGAGAAATTCGACGACGCCTATGCCCATGCGCGCCTGCTGGAGGTCGAGCAGGGCCTGACCTTCGTTCATCCGTTCGACGAGCCCGACATCATGGCGGGGCAGGGCACGGTCGCGCTGGAGATGCTGGAGGATGCGCCCGACATCGACACGCTGGTCATCCCGATCGGCGGCGGCGGCCTGTTTTCCGGCATGGGCACGGCGGCTCGGGCGATGAAGCCGGACATCCGCCTGTTTGGCGTGCAGGCGGAACTCTATCCGTCGATGTATGACCATATCAAGGGCGCGGACCTGCCCTGCGACGGCGACACGTTGGCCGAGGGCATCGCCGTCAAGGAGCCGGGCCTGCTGACCCGCCGCTTCGTCGAGCGGCTGGCCGACGACGTCCTGCTGGTGACGGAACGCGCGCTGGAGGAGGCGCTGAGCCTGCTGCTGCAGATCGAGAAGACCGTGGTCGAAGGCGCGGGGGCGGCGGGCCTCGCCGCGCTGCTCATCCATCGCGAGCGATTTGTCGGCCGCACCGTCGGGCTGATCCTGACCGGGGGCAATATCGACACCCGCCTGCTGGCCAATGTGCTGCTGCGCGATCTGGCGCGGTCGGGTCGGCTGGCGCGGCTGCGCGTCCGCTTGCAGGACAGGCCCGGCACGCTGTTCCAGGTGTCGCGCATCTTCGACGAACTGGGCGTCAACATACTGGAGCTGTCGCACCAGCGCATCTTCACAAAATTGCCGGCCAAGAGCCTGACGCTGGACGTCGAGTGCGAGACGCGCGACGCCGGCCATCTGGAGCGGCTGATGGCCGCGCTGCGGGGCGCGGGATATGAGACGTCACTGATCGAATCCGCCTGATCATCGCGCTTTGGGGGGCATGGGGCCGAACGCTCGGCTTTCGTGGTAAATGGGCTTTTCATGCACCCGTCCGGGCGGCATAGTCGGCCCATGAATCGAGCTTCCCGCCAGCGTCGGACAGGAGGAAAAGCGTGAGCGCACCCTTTCGCTTCCCGCGTTTCTTCGTCACCAATCCTAACCCTTGCCCCTATCTGCCGGGCAAGAGCGAGCGGAAGGTGTTCACCGAACTGAGCGGCGAGAATGCGTCCGAACTGAATGACGCATTGGGACGGATTGGGTTCCGCCGCAGCCAGAATGTCGCCTATCGCCCAAGCTGCGCCGACTGTTCGGCCTGCGTTTCGGTGCGGGTCGTGGCGGGCGAGTTCAGACCCAACGCGACCCAGCGCAAGCTGATCCGCCGCAATAGCGATCTGGTCGTCACCGCCTGCAAGCCCTGGTCGACCGAAGAACAGTTCGCTCTGCTCCAGCGCTATCTGCGGTCCCGTCATCCGGGCGGCGGCATGACCGAGATGGACGAGATGGACTTTGCCGACATGGTCGAGCAGACTCCGGTCGACAGCCATATCGTCGAATATCGCGAGCCGGGCGTCGACGGCCGCGTCGGCCGGCTGGTCGGCGCCTGCCTGACGGACAGGCAGAGCGATGGGCTGTCGATGATCTACAGCTTTTTCGACACGGAGCTGGAAACGCGGCAGGGGCTGGGCAACTTCATCATCATGGACCATATCCTGCGCGCCCATGCCGCCGATCTGCCCTATGTCTATCTGGGCTATTGGGTCGATGGATCGCCGCGGATGCAATATAAGATCCGCTATCGGCCGCTGGAGAAGCTGGGGCGCGGCGGCTGGGTCCGTTTCGATCCGGACGAGCAGGCGAGCGCCATTCGCGGCGTGGCCGCCGTCGGCCGGGACGAACCGCCGTTGCCCGTCGAACTCAGCGCCATGTTCCGCAAATAGGCGACGCCGCCGTTATTCGGCGGAGAAGGTTACGGCCTCTATCTTGTTGCCGTCCGGGTCGAGCACGAACGCTCCATAATAATGCGCGTCATATTTGGGGCGGACGCCGGGCGCGCCCGCATCCGTTCCGCCATGGGCCAGGGCGAGCCGGTGAAAGGTCTGCACCATGGTCCGGTCGAGCGCCTGAAAGCAGATATGGACGCCATTGCCTGCCGTGGCGGCTTTCCCGTCCACCGGCGTTTCGACGCTGAACTGGATGTCGCCGATGCCATAGTCGCAGGACTCGCTATTGTTCTTCAGCGGCCGAAATCCCAGCAGGGCCATGACCGGATCGTAGAAGGCGCGGGCGCGCGCGACGTCGTTGGTGCCGACGGAGACGTGATGGATCATGGGCTGTGCGCTCCTTCAGGGGTCCTGATCGGGAACGCGGCAACGCCCGCCGGGTTTCCCGGCCAGCGCAGAACGTGTGGTGGAGAGCGCGGCCTGCGTCAGCCGGTCATTTGCGCATGTGGCGACGGTGGCGACCCGTTTGCGTGACATAGGTGGTCGTGGTCGTGGTGGTCGTCGTCCCGGGCTGCACGGTAACGGTGGTCACCGTCGGCGCGGGATAATACCAGCCGTTCGCCACATAGCCGCCCTGCATCGGCGGTGGCCCGCCGGACCAGCGGGGGTCCCGCTCAGGGGGCGCGTCATAGGTGACGCTGCGCACGTCGCCGCGATATTCCCCCTCATATTCGCCATTATAGGTGGTGCCATCCCGGCCATACCAGGTCCCGACCCAGCGGCCGCCATAGGTCACGCCGTCATCGTCATAGGCGGGGCCGGGTCCGCCGGCATAGTCATAGGTCCCCCCATGGCGGGACGGGGGCGGTGCGTGGCGGACGCGCCGCGGCCGATCCTCCGCCTTGTCGATGATCGCGCCCGCGACAGCGCCGGCGCCCGCGCCGACCAGCGTGCCCGCCGTCCGGTTGCCCCGCCCGGCGATGCGATTGCCCGCGACGCCGCCCACGACCGCGCCGACCGCCGCGCCGCCGACGCCATTGTCGGTCCTGCTTTCTGGGCGGCCATAGCTGACGTCATCGTCATATTGAGCCCCGACGCGATCGCCCGTTCCGCTGGAGGCCATGGCGGGCGTCGCCAGGGTGGCCAAGGCGAACGCCGCGCCGATATTCAGGGATGTCCGGGTCGCCATGGTTAACACTCCTGTCAGTTCCGCGAGGCCGCCGGCCGCGCGATAGGCATCGCTCAACGGGCTTTTTAGCAGGACGTTCCGCCGCTTTCCACGCGTGCTCGCCCTCGCGCGCGTCCCGAAACGGGTCAGAAAGGTGCGATAGGCGGGGCTATATGATTAACGCGAGCGCGCTATGCGGGGCGCGATGAGCGCGCACACCGCCTCAAGGCCGTGCGCATCATCCGAATCGAAACGGGCGACATGCGGGCTGTCGAGATCGAGGACGCCGATCAGGTCGCCGTCATGAACGATCGGCACGACGATCTCCGACGCCGACGCTGCGTCGCAGGCGATATGGCCGGGAAAGGCATGGACGTCGGCGACCAACTGCGTGTCGCGCGTCGCCGCCGCCGTGCCGCACACGCCGCGCCCTACCGGAATGCGGATGCAGGCCGCCTTGCCCTGAAACGGCCCCAGCACCAGCTCGCCGTCCACCATGCGGTAGAAGCCTGCCCAATTGAGGCCGGGCAGGAACTGCCAGATCAGCGCCGCAACATTGGCCATGTTGGCGACCGCGTCGGGCTCGCCGGCGGTGATCGCGTCGACGGCGGATAGCAGGTCGGCATGAAGCGTCGCCTTGTCGGTGGCGTCGGCGGGGGCGAAATCATACATGGCGCCGATATAGGGGCGGTCGGGGCGCTTGCCTAGCGATCGCGCCGCTGGAGCGCGGTCTGGATGTCCCAGCCACGCGCCGCTTGGGGGGCGCAGCCTCCGGGGCGGACATACAGACAGACCGGACGGCTGATCCCCCATCGGCTATCGACGCCAAGGCCACGACAGGTCGCGGCGCGATAGCCGGGCGGAAGGGCCTGGCTCTCCGATGTCGGGGCGATGATGCCGTTGAAGGCGGGCGCGGCGGCCGACAGAGGCGGCGTCATCGGCGCATCCTCGCTGGCCGTGAGCATCGAATAGAAGGGGATGTCGCGATGCAGCCAGGCATAGCCGCCCGTTTCCCAGGAGGCCGTGCGGAACAGGGCGAGCCCGCAGAGGCCGGGCGTGCGGCCAGTGGCGCGGGCCAGCGACAATTGCGGCGACATGTTGGTCCAGCCTTCGCGCATCGGCTGAATGGCCGCGAGGGTCGCGGAGGTTCCCGCCCATAGCGCCGCGAGCAGGGCCAGGGCCGCGCCGGTCGAGGGACGCGCCCTTCGCGCGCGCTCCAGCATGTCGACCGATCCGATCGCCGCGACCAGCACGAGGATCGTCGTCGACAGCAGGATGAAGCGATATTCCTTGTGCCCGATCGCCATGTGGACGGCGATGTTGGCGGCCGCCGCGATCAGCAAGGGCGCATGGCCGCGCATTCCCGGTGCCAGCAGCAGCAGAAGCGGGAATATGGCGAAGCTCCAATAGACGCCGATCATCTCCAGATAGGCGAAAGGGCCGCTGACGCCGTAATCGGTGGCGCGGCCGACCAGTAGGTTCTGTCGTATATTCTCGACGATCCAGCGGAACGGCGTCTGTCCCATGGCGATGTCGATCGCGCCGGAGGCAAGCGCCGCGCAAAGGCCACCGATAATCAGCCATGGCAGGACCTGCCTCAACCGTCCCCAGCCGCTCGCCAGCACGAACAGCCCCACGGCCGGCGCATAGTGGAAGCGCAGCAGCACGGACGCGCCCAACAGGGCCCCCGCGCCGACCAGGGCGCGGCGACGTGGGGAATCCGTCGCCATCAGCGCCGCGCCCGGCAGGAACAGCGCGGTCGCATAATATTCGGTCAGAATATGGGCGGCGAAATAGACCTGCTCATACCATAGGGCGATGACCAGCGCCGCGATCAGCGCATGGGCCTGCGACCGCCGGGCGCCGATCGCCCAAGCCGCCCAGATCATCGGCAGGCCCAGCATGGCGGACAGGAGGCGTGGCAGCATCAGATAGAGGTCGCCGTCGGGCGCGATCGCCGCGCCCAGCTTCATCGGCCCCGCCAGCATCAGCGGCACCGCCCAGTTGCGCATCTCGTACCGATATTCCCAAGGCACGATGCCATATCCGAAGACCAGTCGATGCGCCTGCTCGACATATTGGAAGATTTCGTCGGGATGGTGCATCGACCAGGGCAGGGCGGCGGCGATCCGCAGCGCCGCGCCCAGCAGGATGATCCACGGCAACCACCGGCTTAGCGAAGGCGTGGAGTGGGGGACGGATGGCGGCATCGCGCGGATGCTTAGGCAGTTCGGGGCCATGGGTCCATCACTCTCGACGCTGCTCCCCGACTGGGGTATCGCCGCGCGGTTCTAAGGGGGCGGCTGGGGTATATGACGACGACATCGGGCCCCGCGCCCGCCACCTGGAAGGGGGAGAGCGCGCGCCTGGCGTCATGGTGGCCCTTCCTTGCGCTGGTCCTGGCCGCGCTGGTCGTGCGCGCGCCCTTCTACGGCAATCCCGACGTCTATCTGGATGAGCAATATTATCTGCTGGTGGGGGACCGGATGTGGCATGGGGCGCTGCCCTATGTCGATCTGTGGGACAGGAAGCCCATCGGCCTGTTCCTGATCTATGCCGCGATCCGGCTGCTGGGCGGCGATGGGGTGATCCAGTATCAGATCGTCGCCTCGCTCTGCGCGGGCGGGACCGCCGGGCTCATCTGGCTGATGTCGCGACGGATCACGGGCAATTTCGCCGCGACCTTCGCGGGGCTCATCTATATCTTCTGGCTCACCATCTTTTCGGGCGGCGCGGGGCAGTCGCCAGTGCTCTACAACCTCATCACCGCGATCACCGCCCTGCTGGCGTTCCAGGCGAACGACAGTGACGACGCCGGGGCGATCATGCGACGCGGGCGGGTCGCGATGCTGCTATGGGGCTGCATCCTACAGATCAAATATACCGCCGCGCCCGAAGGCATGTTTTTCGGCCTATGGTTCCTCTGGTCGCTGTGGCGGCGCGGGTGCGGCATCACCGGGCTGCTGGCGGCGGGCGCGCAGTTCGCGCTGCTGGGGCTGGCGCCGACGCTGGCGGTCGCCGCCTTCTACGCCGCGATCGGGCAGTTCGACGCCTTCTTCTACGCCAATTTCCTGTCGATCTTCACTCGTGGGGAACTGGGCGCGGAGATGAACGCGCGAGTCGTCACCTTCTTTTCCTACGCGACGCCGCCCTTCGTCCTGGTCGTGCTGTTCGGCTTCATCCGGCGCGCGCAGGCCGATCTGCGCTTTGCCCGGACCGATACGATCATGCTGGCGGGCTGGAGCGCGGCCGCGCTGCTGGGTTTCGCGATGGTCGGCAATTTCTATGACCATTATTTCATTCCCTGCCTGCTGCCGGGCTTTCTGGTGGCAGCGCCCCTGTTCCAGCGGACGCTCGTGGGAACGGGCATCGGCCTGTTCCTGATCTTCGAATCGGTCCTGGCGTCGCATTTCCCCGATATCGCCTTGCACCGGCGCAAGCGCATCGCGATCGAGCGGCTTACCGAGGCGATCCGGCCTTATGTCGCGGGGGGACGGTGCCTCTATATCTATGACGGGCCGTCGATCCTCTATCATCTGACCGGCGCTTGCATCCCCACTCGCTACGCTTATCCCGATCATCTCAGCAATCGGGTCGAGCGCCACTCGGTCGGCGTGGACACGCAGGCGGAGGTGCGCCGCGTGCTGGCGACCCGGCCCGGCGCCATCGTCACCGCTGATTTGGGAGTCCTGCCCGGAATGGACCCGCTGACCGCGCATCCGGTCAGCCAGGTCCTGGATCGCGACTATGTCTGCGTTGCGGCAGTGCCGACGGTGGGGCGGACCTTTCAGGTCCACGCGCTGCGCGCGCTCGTGAAGCCGGGAACCCGCACCATCGCCTGTCCCAGCACCTATCTCAAATGACGGGGACCTATTTCTTGCGCCAGGTGATGAGGCTGCCCATCACATAGTTCCAGACCGACCCGATCACCGCGCCGGCCGCGCCCGCCACCCACCAGCTTTCGCGTTGGGCGAACAACAACGATCCGACGCCGATATTGGCGACCGCGCCCAGGCTGCACACGAGGGAGAAGCTGAGCAGGCCGGTCAGGAAGCGCCAGCCCTTCAGCCGCCGGTCGCGATAGGTGAAACGGTTGTTGAGGGTGAAGTTGAAGGTCATGGCGCTCAGCACCGCGATGGTCTGGCCCAGCGCGAACCCCGCGCCCAGGAACTGGGTCGCGGCCGCCAGCATCGCCAGATGAACGCCTAGCCCGAGAGCGCCGACGCAGGCGAATTGCAGGAAGCGGACCGGAACCCAGCGCCCGACAGACTTTTCCAGCAGCAGTTCCAGATATTCGAGCGCCACCATGGAATCGAGCTTGCTCTCGCCCGTGTCCCGGCTGCGGAAGCGGTAGGGGATCTCCGCGACGGCGAGCGTGCGCGGGACGGAGGCGACGAGGTCCAGCAGGACCTTGTAGCCGATGCCCGTTACGCGCGGCGCGGCGTCCAGAACGATGTCGCGGCGCACGGCGAAAAAGCCGCTCATGGGGTCGCTGAGCGGAGTCTTGATGACAAGGCCGGCTAGGCGCGTGGCGGCGCCGCTGATCCTGGCGCGGTGGCTGGCCCAGTCGCCGATCGAGCCGCCTGCGGCATAGCGGGTGCCGATCGCGATGTCCTTCTCCCCTGACGCCACGGCGGCGTAGAGGTCCGGCAATATGGCTTCGTCATGCTGAAGATCGGCATCGATTACGGCCACGACGGGCGCGGTGCTGGACAGCATCCCCTCCATGACGGCGGACGACAGGCCGCGACGGCCCACGCGGCGGATCAGGCGGGCGCGGCGATCGTCGCGCGCCAGCCCTTCCACCACCTCGGCGGTGCCGTCGCGCGACCCGTCGTCGACGAAGATCGCCTCCCATTCAATGCCTGCGAGCGCGATCGCCAGCCGCTCGAACAGGCGAGGGGCATTATCCTTCTCATTCAGGGTCGGGACGATAACGCTGAGTTCGAGCGCGCGGACCGGCTGGATGGCGTAGGTGTCGATGGCGAAATGGCGCATGGGATTTCCCGAAGAATATCCGTTGGGCTTACGCGCGACATGGTGAAGAGAGGGTTAAAGCCGGAAGATCGGGCAAGACCCATGGCCCCCCAAACCCCCAAGAAGCTTCAGTCCAGCGACACCCTTCCACGACCGGCTTTGACCGCCGAGCGCTTGTTCTTGCCCTCGACCCGCCGCTTTTGCGACGCCTTGGTGGGCTTGGTCGGGCGGCGTTTCTTAGGGACGATGGTGGCTTCTTGGATCAGTGCGATCAGCCGCTCGCGCACCTCCTGCCGGTTCAGCAGTTGCGAGCGCGATCCCTCGCTGCGCAGGATCAGCACCCCCTCGCGCGTCATGCGCGACCCCGCCAGTTCGGCGAGGCGATATTTGACGGCGTCAGGCAGGCTCGGCGAATTGGCCACGTCAAAGCGCAGCATGACGGCGCTGTCGGTCGTGTTCACATGCTGGCCGCCCGCGCCTGACGATCGGGCGAAGCTCTCCACTATTTCATCGCTGTCGATCGCGATCGAGCGGGTGATGGGAATGGCGACCATGGCGCGCTAAACGCCCGCGGCGTCCAGCAGGTCCGGGGCGAAACCGGCATGAGCGAAGCTCTCGGGCAGGGGCGCGGTCGCTTCCGCTGGGGGCTTCGCGCCGCGCGGGACGGACAGGAAGCGGCTGTGAAGCAGCATGGCGTCTCCCGCCGCCGCGCCATAGACGGGATCGCCGACGATGCCGAAGCCCAGGCCGTGGAGCGCGTGAACGCGAATCTGATGGGTGCGGCCGGTCTGGGGCGTGAAGGCGATCAGCGACCGTCCGTCCCGAACGGCGATCTTCACCCAGTCGGTGGACGCGGCCTTGCCCGCCGCATGGGGGACCATGCGCCATCCTTGCGCTTCGCTGCTGACCTTGCGTAGCGGCAGGACGATGCGGCCGCCATCTTCCGCCGGCACGCCGTCGATCACCGCGATATAGCGCTTGGTGACAGTGCCCTCCTCGAACGCTGCGGCGAAGCGTTTATGCGCCTTGGGATTGCGAGCAAGCAGCAGGCAGCCGCTGGTGTCGCGATCCAGCCGATGGACCGGCAGCGGCCAGCGCTGGAAACCGAAGGTCAACGAGGCGAGATGATTTTCAAGCGCCATCGACCCGTCGCGCGGCGCGTCGACCGGCAGGCCGGCGGGCTTGTCGAGGATCAGCGCCTCGCCGTCGAGGAACAGGACGCGGTCGGAAAGCAGGGCCAAGGGGGTAATCCAGTCTATAACGGCGAAGGGGAGAAGAATTGACGCGGCGCGCGCTTCCTATAGGGCCTGTCCACCATGGGCGGAAGGGGCGGCATCGTTGACGGCGGGGACCACCAGGCGCCGGGGCGGGTGATCGGCGGTGGCGGCGGGGCGCGGCTCGACTGGGTCGATGTCGCGCGCGGAATCGGCATCTTGGCCGTCGTGTCTGGCCATGTCTGGACGCGCGGCCCCTTTCGCGATGCGGTCTATTCGTTCCATATGCCGCTTTTCTTCCTGCTGTCGGGCCTGCTCAGCCGGCCGCATCCTCCCGGCGCTTTCGCCTGGCGGCTGTTGCGCGGGCAGATGCGGCCCTATCTGGCTTTCCTTGCCCTGCTGGTGCTGATCGACCAGATCGTCGAGCCGTTGCAGGGCCGCAGGCCGATCTTCCACGACTGGCCAGCCGACCTCGCCGTGCTGGCCTATGGGGGTTCGGCGCTGCGTGGCCCCTATACGATCTTCTGGTTCGTGCCGTGCCTGATGGCCGCGCGGATCGTGCAGAATATGGTGCTGGCGCGCTGGCCCGATCCGCTCGGGTGGGCGCAGGTCATGCTGGCCGCGCTGGCGCTGGGTCTCGCCTATGCGGTGGGGCATTGGACGCATGTGTCGCCATTGGGGCTCGTCGCCCTGCCGATGGCGCTGTTCCTGTTATGGGTCGGGGCGGCGTGGCGCGCGACGCGGTGGCGGATGGGAATGATCGCCCCGCTGGCGCTGCTATCCCTCGCCGGGCTGGCCGGGCTGGTCCCGACCCTCAATATGAAGGCCGCTTCCTATGGCTGGCCGCTGGTGTCGATCGGGTCGGCCATCGCGACGTCGCTGCTGATCTTCCGCCTGTCCGGAGCGATCGCGCAGCGGGCGTCATGGCTGGCGGCGCTGGGCCGCGGCTCGCTGGTCGTCATGTATCTGCACGTCGCGCTGATCCACTATCTCTCGCCCTGGACGAGCAAGCCGGTGTTGGCGGCGCTGGCGCTGCTGGGGCCCTTCGCCGTCTGGCGCGTCATTCGGATCTGGAAACCGGCGGCGCGGATATTCCTGTAGGAATGAACGGAGCCGGCGCATCTATTAACGTGCGCCGGCCCCGCCAGCATGCAGAACCGAAGGCTTCTGCTGGCTAATGCTGAGACGATCCAGCAGCGACTATCCGTGCACCTTGATCGCCACCTCGGCGATGCGGCGGCCCTGGTAGCGGGCGCCGTCCAGTTCCTCTTCGCCCGGCTGGCGGCTGCCGTCGCCATCGGCCAGCGTGGTCGCGCCATAGGGCGCGCCGCCGCGCACCTTGTCGACGCCCATCTGGGCCTGGAAGCCATAGTCGAGGCCGACGATGGTCATGCCGAAATGCAGCAGGTTGGTGATGATCGAAAAGAGCGTGGTTTCCTGCCCGCCATGCTGGCTGGCGGTGGAGGTGAAGGCGCCGCCGATCTTGCCGTTGAGCGCGCCGCGCATCCACAGGCCGCCGGCCTGGTCCAGAAAAGCCGCCATCTGACTGGACATGCGGCCAAAGCGCGTGCCCGTGCCGACGATGATCGCGTCATAGTCCGCCAGATCGTTGATGGTCGCTATGGGCGCCTCCTGTTCCAGCTTGAAATGGGCGTTCTTCGCGACTTCCAGCGGCGCGGTTTCCGGCACGCGCTTGATATCGACCGTCGCGCCGGCCGAACGGGCGCCTTCGGCCACCGCGTTCGCCATGGTTTCGATATGTCCGTAGGAGGAATAATAGAGAACC
Source organism: Sphingobium sp. (assembly GCA_033795485.1). GTDB lineage: Bacteria > Pseudomonadota > Alphaproteobacteria > Sphingomonadales > Sphingomonadaceae > Sphingobium. The sequence continues at coordinate 93,312 of JARYGO010000005.1, read as the reverse complement.
AGAACTTTAGCCATGGAATGTCTCCTGTCGTGGAGGGTGGGAAAAAGTAGCCGCCCGCGCCGGGGGAGGGAAGGGAGCGCGGGCGGCAAGGCCCGTGGGAGGGCGGGCCTTATTCGCTGTCGGCGTTATTCGCTATCGACCAGGACGATCTCGCTATCCTCGATCGCGGTGATGGTGATGGGACCGCCGCCGATGATCGCCGCGCCGTCGCGGGCCTCGAACAGCTGTCCGTCGATCTCGACCCGCCCCGTCGCCGGGACCAGATAGAGGTGACGGCCTTCGCCGCTGTCATAGGTCACGCTGCTTCCCGCCGGGATCGTGCCGCCCAGCAGGCGGGCGTCGGCCCGGATGCGGAGCGCTTCGCGATCCTCGTCATAGCCGCTGGCCAGGACAGCGAGCGCGCCCGCGCGGTCATCCTTGGGGAAGGGGCGCGCGCCCCAGCTCGGACTGCCGCCCCGCGCGCGGGGATGGACCCAGATCTGGAACAGCGTCGTGGTCTCGTCCTCCAGATTATATTCAGCATGGCGGATGCCGGTGCCCGCGCTCATCACCTGGACGTCGCCGGCCTCTGTGCGGCCCTTGTTGCCCAGGCTGTCCTGATGCGTGATCGCGCCGGTGCGGACATAGGTGATGATCTCCATGTCGGCATGGGGATGGGGCGGAAAGCCGGAGCGGGCGGCGATCTCGTCGTCGTTCCACACCCGGATCGCGCCCCAGCCCATGCGGGCGGGGTCATGATAGTCGGCGAAGGAAAAATGATGGCGCGCGTTCAGCCAGCCATGATCGGCATGGCCGAGCGAAGCGAACGGGCGCCGTTCGATACGGGTTTCGACAGCGGTGGTCATGATACTGTCCTTTCTATCCTGTTGAGCCGGTGCTTCCGGCTTGCTTTCCGACAATCTAGCGATCAGAATCGTTTCTTGAATAGGCAGCATTGAAACGGATTGTTTCCTTATGCGACTCCCGGATTTCGAGGCGTGGGCCATGTTCGCGGCCGTCGTCGAACATCGCAGCTTCACCGATGCGGCCAAGGCGCTCAGCGTGTCGAAGGCGACCATCTCCAAGGCGGTCTCGCGGCTGGAGCAGCATCTGGACACAAGCCTGTTCAGCCGCACCAGCCGTCGCCTGGCGCTGACCGAGAGCGGCCGGCGGCTGGCCGATCATGCCCGGCGCATCCTCTCCGAAGGACAGGCGGCCGAGGAGGCGGCGCGCGACGAGACGGCGGAGCTGGCGGGCACCGTGCGGCTGGGCGCGCCGATGACCTTCGGCCTCATCCGGGTCGCGCCGTTGGTCGCGGAGTTCGTGAAGCAGCATCCCGGCGTCGACGTCGACCTGCACTTGTCCGACGCCCGGATCGACATCGTCGAGATGGGGCTGGACGCGACCCTGCGCATCGCGGACATGCCCGACAGCTCGCTGCGCACGCGGCGGCTGGCCGACGTGCAGATCCACATCGTCGCCTCGCCCGGCTATCTCGACGCGCGGGGGCGGCCCAGCCATCCATCCGACCTCGGCACGCACGACTGCCTGTGCTATGCCAATGCGACCACGCCCGACATCTGGCGTTTCACCGGACCAGGGCAGCAGACCGTCGCCGTTCAGGTCCGTCCGCGCATCACCATCAACAGCGGCGAGGCGATGCTACCAGCCCTGCTTGGGGGCGTGGGCATTTCGATGCTGCCCGACTTCATCGTTGGCGACGCGATGGCCAAGGGCGAGTTGGAGGAGATATTGATCGACTGGCGGCCGCCGCCGCTCGGCCTGCACCTCGTTACCCCGCCGTCCCGCCTGCGCCCGGCGCGGGTCGATGCGCTGCTCGATTTTTTAACGGCCAAACATGGCTGCTGAGGCGGAATGATCCGCCGCTTTTTCCTCGTTTCGGGTGTGAAGCGATAGCGATACGCCGCCGATCGTTTCGGCTTCAACCCTTTGTAAATGGATTCGTTTTTAAGGCGACTCGCGCGTTTCTGCGGGTTAGCGAAAAATTAACCTTTGTCCTTCAGAAGTTTTTTGGTTAATGAAATTCAGCAGTCGCCGTTCTTAAGGGGTGAAACGGACCTGCCACACGAAGGGGCTCCACATGCGCGTGCTGCTTATCGAAGACGAACCGACGACTGCCAAGGCCATCGAATTGATGCTCACGACCGAAGGGTTCAACGTCTATACGACGGACCTGGGCGAAGAGGGCCTCGATCTCGGCAAGCTCTACGATTATGATATCATCTGCCTCGACCTCAATCTGCCCGACATGCACGGCTATGACGTGCTGAAGAAGCTGCGGGCGGCCAAGGTGCAAACCCCCGTCCTTATCCTGTCGGGCATCGCCGAAATGGACAGCAAGGTCCGCTCGTTCGGCTTCGGCGCCGACGATTATGTGACCAAGCCGTTCCATCGCGAAGAGCTGGTGGCGCGCATCCATGCCGTCGTGCGCCGCTCCAAGGGCCATTCGCAGTCGGTCATCCGCACCGGCAAGCTGGCGGTCAATCTGGACGCCAAGACGGTGGAGGTGGACGGCAATCGCGTGCACCTGACCGGCAAGGAATATGCGATGCTGGAGCTGCTCTCACTGCGCAAGGGCACCACGCTGACCAAGGAAATGTTCCTGAACCATCTTTATGGCGGCATGGACGAGCCCGAACTCAAGATCATCGACGTGTTCATCTGCAAGCTGCGCAAGAAGCTGGCGCTGGCCTGCGGCGGCGACAATTATATCGAAACCGTCTGGGGCCGCGGCTATGTGCTGCGCGATCCGGACGAAGCGATCGAATTGCAGGCGCAGGTCGCCTGATTAAGATCGCGGGGGCGACAGCTACAGGGGGTGGAAAGGCCGATGATCCCATAGGATCGTCGGCCTTTTCCGTTGGATGCCTCGAAGATTGAAGCGCGGCTGGCCGCAATAGGGCCGCTGATCGGTGGGCGCATATTGATTATGGCGCGCGCGCTCCGGTCGGGTTGGACATGAACAAATTCGTCGATGGTCCCGCTGCCGAGCATGTGAATATTGCCGCGCGCACCGCCTTTTGAGCGTCCAGCGTTAAATCAGGACCACAGCCGTTCGATTCGAGTTGCCTTCAAGCTTGTCGAGGAGGCGTGGGATCAGCAATTGCGCGCGACCTATGGTGCCGGGGCCAGAAGCCTCTATTCATCTGACCGCGTTGATCGGGAACGCGGCGACCGTTCGCCACGGTCTGACGTTGGAGCGATGAGCGCGATCACGCCCGCGCCCGCGCTGGTCTGACGAAGGGTGGTGTCGGCGATCAGGCGATCCAGCGCCTCTTGCGCCGTCAGCCATCCGTCCACCCTTGGTCCTCGGATCGCGGCGACGGCCTCATAGGGAAACAGGATGCGGACGCCCGATTGCTTGGCGAGCTGCCGCAGGGCGGCGCTCAGCGGCTGGGCTGGGATCGCGAACTTGTGGCGCTGGACCGACGAGGAGGCAGGCGCCGCGAGGGCGGCCGAAGAGAGCAGGGCGCCCGCGACGAGGAGAGCGAGCTGAAGTAAGGCAAGGGAAGGGCGGCGCGTCGGGACATTCTCCCGCATCGCCGGAACGGCTTTCTCGCTGGCGGAAAGTGAAGCCTTCCGCCGCATCCACCATGGTTCGGACCCGGTCAAAGCGGATCGCCGGTGTTGAGGAACCAGCGCTCCTCGCCCTGGAGGCCGATCGCGGTCAGGCGTCCGCTATGATAGGCGCCGGTGTCGATGCCGATGCGGTTCGGCCGCTCGTCGATGGTCTCGCTGATGCTGTGGCCGTGGATCACGACGCGCTCGAACGGCTTGCCATGGTTCAGAAATGGTTCGCGAATCCAGTGCAGGTCGGCGGGCTTCTGGTTGCTGATCGAAACACCGGGCCGCAACCCGGCATGTACGAAGACATAATCGCCAATCTCTATGCTGTCCTCGAAACCGTCGAGAAAATCGACATGCGCCTGAGGAATATGCTGAAACATCCATTCGACGAGCGCCGCGTCGCTCATCTCGTCCTGGTCGGAAGGGGGCAGGCCGTAGCTGGCTAGCGTCTCCACCCCGCCGATCTGGCGCCAGAAGCGCGCCGCGCCGATATCCCCGCGCATGACCCGGACGAACACTTCCTCATGATTGCCCTTGAGGAAGCGGATATGGGGGCTGTCCTTGGCGAGCATCATCGATTCGACGACGTCGGCCGATCGCGGTCCCCGGTCGATCAGGTCGCCGAGCAGGATGATCCGGAGCGGCAGCGCGCCTCGTTGCCAATTGTCGGCCACGATCAGGTCCAGCAGTTGCAGCAACAGGTCCGCGCGGCCATGGACGTCGCCGATCGCATAGACGCGCTCGCCGGGGCCGGTGCTGGCCCGCCGCGTCCCTGGGGCCGGCTTTCGTTTCAAAAAATCCAGCACGGCGTCGACCTGACGAATGAAGGTGGTCGACTATGCCACGCGGTCACAGGCGGGGCAATGTCACGCCCTGCTGCCTCATATATTTGCCCGCCCGGTCCGCATAGCTGGTCTCGCACGGCTCATTGCCCTTGAGGAACAGGAACTGGCAGGCGCCCTCATTGGCGTAGATCTTCGCGGGCAGCGGCGTGGTGTTGGAAAATTCCAGCGTCACATGGCCTTCCCATCCGGGTTCCAGCGGGGTCACGTTGACGATGATGCCGCAGCGCGCATAGGTCGACTTGCCGAGGCAGATGACCAGCACGTCGCGCGGCACCCGGAAATATTCGACCGTCCGGGCGAGCGCGAAGCTGTTAGGCGGGATGATGCACACGTCGGTCTTGCGATCGACAAAGCTGTTGGCGGCGAAATCCTTGGGGTCCACCACCGCGCTGTCGACATTGGTGAAAATCTTGAACTCGTCGGCGACGCGCGCGTCATAGCCGTAGGAGGACAGGCCGTAGCTTATGCAGCCGTCGCGCCGCTGGCTCTCCACGAACGGTTCGATCATAGCGTCGGCCAGCGCCCGTTCGCGAATCCATTTATCCGACAAGATCGACATGGGGTCAGCCTTTGCTGTGGGCGGTGATGCCAAGGTCGGCGGGACCGAAGGCATGGGGCAGGAGGGCGGAAACGCTATGTTCAACCACCGCGTCCCCCTCGATCTGGGCGCAATAAATGGCGAGCGGACGGCCGGCCATCTGCTCGGCTTCGTTCAATATTTGGCGGCATCGCCCGCAGGGGGATACGATGGCGTCGCCGCCGACCGACCCGTCAGTTGCCTGCCGCCCGCCGACGACCGCGATCGCCTCGACATCCGCCAGCCGGCCAGCCGCGTTGGCCGCCGCCAGCGCGACCGTCTCGGCGCAAAGCGAGAGGCCATAGCTCGCATTTTCGAAATTGCAGCCGGTGATGACCGTGCCGTCGGTCAGGCGGACGGCCGCCCCCACGGAAAAGCGGCTATAGGGGGCATGCGCGTGAACCAGCGCGGCGCGGGCGGCGGCGATCAGCGCGGCGGTTTCTGGCGTGATGCTGGGCGAAGCGGGGATCATGGGGCGACTACATTCCATCGGACGGGGCCATCTATGCCGTCAATATGGCGCATGTCGGACGCCGTCCACATCACCCAGGGGCGGCTGGCATAATCGGGCGGAAAGAAATTGCCGTCCAGCCACAGCGTCCGGTTGATGCCGCTGCCGATATCGTATCGAGCGTCGAAATCGGGGGAGACGTTGAGCAGGGCGGGCTTTCCGGCGTGGCTTTCGACCAGATTGACCAGCGTGTTGAGTTCGGACAGCACATGATCGCGCGCCGGGAGCCGGGCGCAGGACGGGTCGAAGGCGAGGCGGATGACCGGCGGCAGCGCGGCGTTGTCGCGGGGCACTGTGGTCATGAACCGCGTCGCCTGATCGCTCGCGCTGCGGCACAGGCTGAAGTCCAGCGCCGCGCCATAGCGCAAGCCCGCGCCGCGCGCGCCAGCCCAGCTCTCGGCAAAGCCACCGTCGCGCGGCCCCGCGCCACGGGCGGCGCGGATATAGGCGAAGTCGGCCCCCTGCGCCACGACCGTGCCCCAGTCCACCGGGCCGGTGCCGGCGTCGACGGAGATGCCCTGCACCGGGTAGGCGTCGCGGTCGGGCGCCCAGTGGCGGGCGTAAAGCCACACCGCCAGCGCCGCCAGCAGGCAGAACAGGATGAGCGCGCCGGCCCGGGCCAGAAGCTGGCCGATGGTAAGCCCCCCGGTCATGCCCCTAACCCTTGATATGCAGGACGCAGATCAGCGTGAACAGGCGGCGGGCGGTGTCGAAATCGACCTTCACCTTGCCCTCCAGCCGCTCGATCAGCATTTCCGCCGCGTCATTGTGGATCGCCCGCCGCGCCATATCGACGGTCTCGATCTGCTGGGGGGAGGCGTTGCTGATCGCCTGATAATAGCTGTCGCAGATGGCGAAATATTCGCGGATCGGGCGGCGGAACCGGCCCAGGCCCAGGATTATCGCTTCCAGCAGCGAACCGTCCTCCCGGTCGATCTCCATCACCAGCCGGCCTTCCTCGACGCGCAGGCGCACCTTATAGGGGCCGGCATAGCCGTCGGCATGGACGCGCTGCGGTTCGAAATGATTGTCCTCCAGCAGGTCGAATATGGCGATCCGCCGTTCCTGCTCCACATCGGCGTTGCGCCACAGGATCGTCCGCTCGTCGAGCGTGATGTCGATGATGCGCGGGTCGGCCATGGGGTTATCGTCCCTGCGGCGGCGGGCGGCGAATTGCAAGCGAATCCACCGCCGGAACCAGTTATCCCCAGATCGTTTCAGGCTTGCGTCTTGCGCCGCGCGCCCAGCGGCGCGATGAACGCGTGCATGCCCGAACCCGTTGCCATCTTGAACCCCGCGGCCGACGCCGCCGCTCCCCAGTTGCCGCGCAACGTCGAGGCGGAGGCTGCTCTGCTGGGCGCCTTGATGATCGATAATCGAATCGCGGAGGATGTGCAGATCAAGTTGCGGGCCGATCATTTCTTCGAGCCGCTGCACGGACGCATCTACGACGCGGTGATGAAGCTGCTGGAGCGCGACATGGTCGCCAATCCGGTGACGCTGAAGCCCATGCTGGAGCAGGACCCGGCGCTCAAGGAACTGGGCGGCGCGGCCTATCTGGCGCAGCTTACCGGCAATGGTGCTGCGCTGATCGGCGCGCGCGACTTCGCGAGCCAGATATATGACCTCGCGCTGTTGAGGGAGCTTGTCGGGGTCGGCCGAGAACTGGTTGAAAATGCTTTGGATACAAGCGAGGACGTCAATCCGCGCGAGCAGATCGAGGCGGCCGAGATCGCGCTCTATAAGGTATCGGAGGGCGAAGGCGAGACAGGCTCGGTAAAGAGCTTCCTGACTGCCTCCACCATGGCCGTGCAGGTGGCCGAGCGCGCGCTCAACAGCGGCGGCCATCTGTCGGGCATCACCACCGGCATCAACAGCCTCAACGAGAAGATCGGCGGCCTGCACAACAGCGATCTCATGATCCTGGCCGGGCGGCCGGGCATGGGCAAGACCTCGCTCGCCACCAACATCGCCTATAACGCCGCCTCGCGCTGGGTGCGGGACGAGGCCGACGGCATCCCGCGCGAAAAGAATATGGGCGCCAAGACCGCCTTCTTCAGCCTGGAAATGTCCGCCGACCAGCTGGCGACGCGCATCCTGGCAGAACAGTCGGGCATCAGCGGCGAAGCGCTGCGCATGGGCAAGATCAGCCGGGCCGACTTCCAGAACCTGTCGCGGGCCGCGCGCGAGTTGCAGGAACTGCCCCTGTTCATCGACGACACGCCGGGCCTGACGATCGCCGCGCTGCGGACGCGCGCGCGTCGGCTGAAACGGCGACACGACATCGGCTTCATCGTCATCGACTATCTGCAATTGTTGCAGGGCAGCGGCCGGGGCAACGACAATCGGGTCAACGAGATTTCAGAGATATCCCGCGGTCTCAAGACCTTGGCGAAGGAACTTAACGTCCCGGTTCTGGCGCTGTCGCAGCTCAGCCGCGCGGTCGAGCAGCGCGAGGACAAGCGGCCGCAGCTATCGGACCTGCGCGAATCTGGGTCGATCGAGCAGGACGCCGATATGGTCTGGTTCGTGTTCCGCGAGGATTATTATGTCGCCGCCAAGGAGCCGGGCGACAAGGAAAGCAGCCAGCATATGGAATGGGCGCAGGAGATGGAGCGCATCTATGGCCTGGCCGAACTGATCGTCGCCAAACAGCGTCACGGCTCGACCGGCCGCATCCGATTAAAGTTCGACGCGAAGATCACGCGGTTCAGCGATCTGGCCGAAGGCTATGCGCCGATGGACGATTATGAATAGCAACGGGCGGTAACGCCCGGCGCGGTGGCCGGGCCGTTCCTGTAATCAGCCCTTCGCCGCCTTCGTTCGTTCCTCGATCCGCCGTTCCAATATGGCCAGCGGCATCGCGCCTTCCTCAAGAACGGCGTGGAACTGCTTGATATCGAACTTGTCGCCCAGTTCCGCCTGCGCCTTGGCACGCGCGCGGGTCCAGGCGCCATGACCGACCTTGTAGCTGGTCGCCTGACCCGGCTGGGTGCAGTAGCGCTCGACTTCGCGGAGGGAGCGGGGCCGGGCGAATCCGGTCTTTTCGACCATATAGTCGGTCGCCTGCTCGCGGGTCCAATTCTTGGCGTGCAAGCCGGTGTCGACTACCAGGCGCGCGGCGCGGAACAGGAAGGACTGGAGGTAGCCCGCCCGCTCCAGCGGCGTGGCATAGCCGCCCAGTTCGTCGGCAAGCTGTTCGGCATAGAGCGCCCAGCCTTCGCCATAGGCGCTGAGGAAGGCGGTCTTGCGCAGCATCGGCACGTCGCCCGCCTGCTGCGCGGTCGAAATCTGGAGGTGATGGCCCGGCACCCCTTCATGATAGGTGAGCGCGGGCAGGCCATATTTCGGCCAGTCGCCGACATCCTTCAAGTTGATGAAATAGATGGCCGGGCGCGAGCCGTCGAGCGCGGCGCGGTTATAATAGCCGTTGGACGCGCCGTCCTGAATCTCCACCGGCACCGCCCGGATCTCGAGCGGCGTGTTGGGAACGGTGCGAAAGACCTTGGGAAGTTTGGCCTGCATGTCGCGCACGCCGACGTTCAGGCTGTCGATCAGGATCTTCCGACCCTCGGGCGTGTCGGGATAAAGCTGCCCCGGATCGACATTGAGCGCGGCCAGCCGCTCGCCGATGCCGCCCTTTGCATAGCCCTGCGCCTTCAATATCTCATCGAGCTGCGCGCTGATCTCGGTGACCTGCGTCAGGCCCATCTGATGGACCTGCTCCGGCGTCATGTCGGTCGTCGTCGCTTGCGCGAGGGCGGCCGCATAGATCTCGCCGCCGCGCGGAATCCGCCCTATGCCGTCGCCCGCAGCGGTGCCGGGCTTCAGCGCCTTGATGACCGCCATCTGTTCGTCGAGGGCGGGATAGACGCTCTTTTCGACGATCGCGGCGGCCTTGCCCTGCCAGTCGCCGGCGATGCCCTTGGCGGCGGCGCGCTTGACCAGAGACTGGACGATGCTGCTGGTCGCGGCCGGCTGGCCGCGCAGCTTGGCCATCTGGGCCAGCGTCAGGTCGAGCGACCAGGCCGGCGCCAGATAGCCGCGCGCGGCCTCCGCCTTCTGGACCTGCGTGTCGGTGCGCAGGTTGCGGGCGAACGCCTCCAGCCGGGCCAGATAGGCGTCGCAGTCGGCCGCATCGTTGATCGTATGCGCGGTGTTCAGGAAATCCGGGGTCGAGAAATAGGAGCCGCCCTGCTGGAATATCCGATAGGGCCGCTGGACGCTGCCAAGCTCGAAGCGTCCCGCCGATACCGTCTGCTGCTCCAGCAGGTAGGCGATGACGTCAAGGTTCAGCCGCTGGGTGTCGGACAGGCGGGCGGTCTTGAACGGCGCGAGCTGCTTCAGCGCATCCTGCGTGCGGGCGAGGCGGCGCATCATCGCCGCCCTGCTATTGTCGTCGAGTTGGCTCTTGGCGGCGGCGCGCGCGCCCTTGTCCAGTCCCAGGCTGCTCACCGAGTTGGGCGACTCGTCCAACTGGCGCTGAAAGATGGCCTCGAACAAGGCGCTAAGGCGCGCGTCGTCGGCGGCTGGCTCTTGCGCAAAGGCGCGCGGCACGAAACCAGCCAGCGCGGTCGCGCCGGTGGTGGCAAGGAAATGGCGGCGGTCCATGGAGCGACTCCCTCATCTATTTTGATGGGAAGTGTCTTAATCCACCCGCACGATCCGTCCAGCATAACTCGTAATAAAGTTACGTGGTCGTAACCGATCAGAATACAGGCTGGTTCGCCGGGTCGTCGGGATCGACCGTGGGAATGGGGGTGACGGGGCTGTGGATGCCGCATTCCACCTTGTCCCAGCCGCGCCACCGCCCGGCGCGCGGGTCTTCGCCCGGCAGCACTTTCGACGTGCAGGGCTCGCAGCCTACCGACAGATAGCCCTGCGCCTCCAGCGGATGACGGGGAAGGTCATGCTGGATGAACCAGGCCTCCAGATCGGCCTTGGTCCAGTCGCCCAGCGGATTGACCTTCATCCGGCCATCCTCAACCTCGAACCGGGGGATGTTCTGGCGAGTGACCGACTGGAACGCCTTGCGGCCTGAAATCCAGGCGTCGAGGCCCTGCTTGGCGCGCGCCATCGGCTCGACCTTGCGGATGTCGCAGCAGCCGTCCGGATCGTAGGACCAGCGCAGGCCGGTCTCGTCCTTGGCCGCCAGAACCTCGGGCAGCGGAGCCACGGTGCGGCTGTCGGTCAGGCCGAACCGGGCGATGAGCGCGTCGCGATAATGCAGCGTCTCGGCGAACATCTTGAGCGTGTCGACGAAGATCACCGGCGTCGCCGGGTCGGCCTTCGCCACCAGATCGAGCAGCACCGCGCTTTCCGTGCCAAAGGAGGACACGACCGCGACCCGGCCGAGCGTGCCTTCCGCGAACAGCGTCGTCAGCATCGGCAGCGCGCCGACCCCCTCGAACCGCGCGTTGAGCGCGTCGGCGTCCGCCTGCGTGAAGGCGGGGCGGGCGTCAATCAGGTCGATCTTGCGGGCGGGTTCACCCATTTTCGGTCTCCGGATGGCGCTTTGCCCAGACGGGCGGGCGTCCATCGATGCTGCGCTGATAGATGTCGGCATAGCGACTGAGCGCGCGGTCGACGGCGGCGTCGTCCAGCGGCTTGTCGGGGTGGAAACTGTCGAAGCCGCAGCGGCGCATGGCGACGATCTGATCGACCAGCACGTCGCCCACCGCCCGCAGTTCGCCCGCATAGCCGGATTCGCGCAGGACGCGGGCCGCCGAATAGCCACGGCCGTCGCCGAAGGCAGGGAAATTCACCTCCACCAGCGACAGGCGATCGAGATGCGGCAGCAGTTCGCGGACATCCTCGCCCGGCTCGATGCGGACGGCGGTGGCGTTGGACTGGCCGGTGAAGGATTCGACCGTTACGGCGGGCTCTTGCGCGGCATCGCCATCGCGGAAGGACAGGAAATCAGCCATAGATCGCTTCCTTGAACGGGGCCATGCCTAGCCGGCGATAGGTGTCGAGGAAGCGTTCGCCCGGCTGGCGCTGCGCGACATAGATGTCCGTCACCTTCTCGATCGCGTCGACCACGCCGTCCTCGGAAAAGCCGGGGCCGGTGATCTGGCCGAGCGACGCATCCTGCGCCCCCGATCCGCCGAGCAAGAGCTGGTAATTCTCCACCCCGCGCCGGTCGACGCCCAAAATGCCGATATGGCCGGCATGATGATGGCCGCAGGCGTTGATGCAGCCTGAAATCTTGAGCTTCAGCTCGCCCAGGTCGCGCTGCCGCGCCGGATCGGCGAAACGACTCGCGATCTTCTGCGCCAGGGGGATCGCGCGGGCATTGGCGAGGCTGCAATAATCGAGGCCGGGGCAGGCGATGATGTCGGTGATGAGGTCCAGATTGGCCTCCGACAGTCCCGCCTCGTCCAGTGCCCGCCAGAGCGCGGGAAGGTCCGCCTTGCGCACATGGGGCAGGACCAGGTTCTGTGCATGGGTGACGCGGATCTCGCCCAGCGAGAAGCGCTCTGCCAGATCGGCGACCAGCTCCATCTGCTCTGCTGAAGCGTCGCCGGGGATGCCGCCCAGCGGCTTCAGGCTGATATTGACGATCGCATATCCCGGCGCCTTGTGCGCGGCGACATTCTGATCGACCCACAGACCGAAGGCGGGATCGGCGCGGTCGATCTCTTCCGGCAGGCCGATCTTATAGGCCGGCGCGGCGAAGAAGGCGCGGATGCGGTCGAGTTCGGCGGTCGGCGGATTGAGGCCCAGGGTCCGCATATGGGCGAACTCCTCCTCGACTTGGCGGCGATATTCCTCGACGCCGATCTCATGGACCAGGATCTTGATCCGCGCCTTATATTTATTGTCGCGCCGGCCATAGCGATTATAGACCCGCAGGCAGGCCTCCAGATAAGAGACGATCTCATCCTCGGCCACGAAGTCGTTGATTAGCAGGGCGACCATCGGCGTGCGGCCCATGCCGCCGCCGGCATAGACCTTCGCCCCGATCTCCTTGCCGTCAGGGCCGTCGCGCTCCACCAGTTGCAGGCCGATATCGTGCAGGCGCATGGCCGAGCGGTCCTCGTCCGACGCGATCACGGCGATCTTGAACTTGCGCGGCAGATAGGTGAACTCCGGATGGAAGCTCGACCATTGGCGGAGCAGTTCCGCCCAGGGGCGGGGATCGGCCACTTCGTCGGCGGAGACGCCGGCATATTGGTCGGACGAGATGTTGCGGATGCAGTTGCCGCTGGTCTGGATGGCGTGCATCTCCACCGTCGCCAGCTCGGCCAATATGTCGGGCGCGTCCTCCAGCTTGATCCAATTATATTGGAGGTTCTGGCGCGTGGTGAAATGGCCGTAGCCCTTGTCATATTTGCGCGCGATCTCGCCAAGCTTGCGCATCTGCGGGGCGGACAGCGTGCCATAGGGGATGGCGACGCGCAGCATATAGGCGTGAAGCTGGAGGTAGAGGCCGTTCATCAGGCGCAGCGGCTTGAACTGGTCCTCGGTCAAGTGGCCGGCCAGACGGCGGCGGGTCTGGTCGCGAAACTCCTCGACCCGAGCCTCGACGATCGACTGGTCATATTGGTCGTAGCGATACATGTCAGATCACCCATTTGCCGATGTCGGCCTCGGCGGGCTGGAGGGTCAGGTCGGGGCGAATGGTGGGGCCGAACGCGCGGATGCGGTCCTTGATATGGGCGGGGCGGGGGCCGTCCTCTCCGGGCGTGGCGTCGATCACATAGGCGCCGACGACGCGCAAAGCGGCTTCCTCGACACGTGCGAGATCGTCGCCCTTGTCGCCGATGTCGACCGAGTCCGCGACTCGGCGCGACCAGCCGTCGCCGGCCCACCAGATGACGTCGCCGGACTTCAGGTCATTGCCGGTCAGGATCTTCACGCATTCCACTCCGTCGATTCGGACATTTCGGCCACACGGTCGATGGCATCGGCATAGCGGGCGACCTCGCCCACCACGATCAGCGCGGGGCTTTCCACCTTCTCCCGAACGATCAGCGCGCCCAGGTCCGACAGCACGGTGCGGAGCGAACGGGCGTCGGCGCGCGTGCCCTTTTCCAGCACGGCGACCGGCATGGCGGAGGAAACGCCGTCGGCCATCAGCTTGTCGGCAATGTCCGGCGCGGTGGCGACGCCCATATAGATGACGAGCGTACGGCCCTTGCCCGCGAGGCCCGACCAGTCCTGATCCGACAACCCCTTGCACTGGCCCGCGACGAAGCTGACGGCGCTCGACGCATCGCGGTGGGTCAGCGGCAAGCCGGCCTGCGCGGCGCAGCCCGTCGCGGCGCTGATGCCGGGAACGACCTCTACCGGAACGCCGGCGGCGCGGCACGCCTCCATCTCCTCGCCGCCCCGGCCGAAGATGAAGGGATCGCCGCCCTTGAGGCGCACGACGCTGCGGCCTTCACGGGCGAGATCGACCAGCAGGGCATTGATCGCGCTCTGCGGCATCGAATGGCGGCTGCGCTGCTTGGCGACGGAGATGAGGTCCGCATCAGGCGAGGCGAGGGCGAGAATGGCGTCGGATACAAGGCCGTCATGCACGACCATGTCCGCCTGCGCGATCAGGCGCGCGGCCCGAACGGTCAGAAGGTCCGGATCGCCCGGACCCGCGCCGACGAGAAAGACGGTGGCGGGTGTGGAATTGGCCATGCTGGGCAGATGGCGGACAGGGGCCGGAAGTTCAATCCACAATGGGTTGGCAGGGGGGTAGGAAATGTTTTTGGGGTGGCAAGGATGTTCTCCTGGCAGAGAGCGGCCGGCCCTCGCCGCCTTTGCTGGGCGACCCGTCATTCCCCCATCGCGGCGACGTCGATGTCCTTCAACCCCACGCCGATGGACGCGCGGGGCTGCTCGATTTCGGACGACACCACGGGGTAGGCGCAATAGTCGGCGGCATAATAGGCGCTGGGGCGGTGGTTGCCGGAGATGCCGACGCCGCCGAACGGCGCCTTGGACGATGCGCCGTTGGTTGGGCGGTTCCAGTTGACGATGCCGGCGCGGACATTGGCCCAGAACTGATTATATTGTTCGGGCGATCCGCCGATCAGCGACGCCGAAAGGCCGTAACGCGTGTTGTTCGCCTCCGCGATGGCGGCGGCGAAGTCGGGCACGCGGATGATCTGGAGCAGGGGCCCGAACAGCTCGATATCGGGCCGCTCGGCCATCGCGGTGACGTCGATCAGCGCGGGGCTGACGAACGGGCGGTCCTTGACCGGGCGCACCATATGCTTGATCGGCCGGCCGCCGTTGCTCATCAGGATCAGGAAGCTTTCCGTCAGCCCGTCGGCCGTCTGATTGTCGATCAGCGGCCCCATATAGGGCGTGGGATTGGCATGGGGATGGTCAATGATTAGCCGGTCGGCGATCTTCTTCACCTCCGCGATTACCATGTCGGCCAGGCTGTCCTTGACGACGAGGCGGCGGGCGGCCGTGCAGCGCTGGCCCGCCGACATGAAGGCGGATTGGACGACTAGCGCGGCGGCGCTGGCTATGTCGGGCGTGTCCCACACCACGATCGGATTGTTGCCGCCCATCTCCAGCGCCAATATCTTGCCCGGATCGGCGGCGAACTGGCGATTGATGGCGATGCCAGTGGCGGCGGAGCCGGTGAAGAGGATGCCGTTGACGTCGGGATGGGCGGTCAGCGCCTTGCCCTCTTCCGGGCCGCCCAGTACCAGTTGCACGATATCCGTTGGCACCCCCGCTTCATGATAGAGCGCGACCAGCCTCTCGCCGACCGCCGGCGTCTTTTCCGAGGGCTTGAAGAGCACCGCATTGCCCGCGAGCAACGCGGGGACAATATGGCCGTTGGGCAGATGCGCGGGGAAATTATAGGGCCCAAGCACCGCCATGACGCCGTGCGGCTTGTGCCGCAGCGCCTGCCGCGCGCCCATCGCGGCGTCCAGCCGCTTCTGCCCGGTGCGTTCGGAATAGGCGGCGATCGAAATCTCCACCTTGTTGATGACCGCCTCCACCTCGCCGCGCGCGTCCCATAGCGGCTTGCCGGTCTCGCGGGCGATGAGGTCGACCAGCTTGTCCTCGTCCCGCCGCACAACATTGGCGAAGCGGCGCAGCGTTTCGATGCGGACGGCAATGGGCTGCGCGGCCCAGCCGGCCCAGGCGCCGCGGGCGCGGGCGACCATCTCCGCGACATCGCTGATGCTCCCTTTCCACAGATGCGCGCCGGTTGCGGGTTCGGTGGAAATCAGCGTGGCGGACATTGAGCGGATATGGCCCAAATAATCGAGGTTGGAAAGGGGCGGTCGGCCGGGTCAGGGCAGCGGCGGCGGCGCGCCATGAGCCTCGCCCATGCGGCGGATCGCGGCGACCTTCGCATAGAGAGGCTCCCAATCGTCGCGCTCGTCGATCGCGGCCCAGATCGCTTCGACCTCCTCGATATGCATGGAGCAGGGATCGGCCTCCGACCAATAGGAATGGTCGTCGGGCGCGGCGGGCGTAAAGATGGCGATCCGCTCGCGCAGCATGTCCCAGGCCGGATCGGCATAGGCGGAGGGATCGCGCGGTCGGCCGCCGCGCCAGTCGAGGAAGAAGCGGTCGATGGGCGTCCCCGACGCCACCATGGCGCGGACGGCCGCCTCGACCAGCTCGGGGCCGCCCTCCCGCTGATCCAGTCCCAGACGCCAGAGGAAACGGCGCGTCAGCGCCTCCGCATAGAGAGCCGGGAAGCGTTCGAGTTGCTCGATCAGCGGCTGCGCCTCGATCAGCGGGCGTAGCGAAACCGCGAGCTGCGCGACATCCCAGTGGATCGCCTCGGCCTGCCGCCCAAAGGCATAGAGGCCGCTCTGGTCAAAATAGGCGGCGGTGAAGCCCTGCTCCCACAGCGGCGTGAAGCGCCAGGGGCCATAATCGAAGCTCTCCCCGGTGACGTTGATATTGTCGCTGTTGAGCACGCCATGGACGAAGCCCGCGACCATATAGCTGGCCGCGAGGTCGGCGGTGCGTTCGACGACGCGGCCCAATAGCTGGGCGGGCGGATTGTCGCACGGCGTCTCGCGATAAAGGCGCGTGAGGCTGTAGTCGACCAGCCGTTCGAGCAGTGGGCGGTTATCCTCATAGGCCGCCCGCTGGAAGCTGCCGATGCGGATATGCGAGTGGCTGAGCCGGACCATGACCGCGCCGCGCGTCGGCGACGGCTCGTCGTTGCGCTCCAGCGCCTCGCCGGTCTCGATGATCGAGAAGGTTTTGGACGTGTTGACGCCAAGCGCCTCCAGCATTTCAGTCGCCAGAATCTCGCGGACCCCGCCCTTCAGCGTCAGGCGGCCGTCCCCGAACCGGCTGTAGGGCGTCTGGCCCGACCCCTTTGTGCCGAGATCGAGCAGGCGACCCGCGCCGTCGCGCAACTGCGCGAACAGGAAGCCGCGCCCGTCGCCGATGTCGGGATTATAGGCGCGGAACTGATGCCCGTGATAACGCAGCGCCAGCGGCTGCGGCAACGACCCGTCGAGGGGCTGGAAACGGCCGAAATGGGCGATCCATTCCGCGTCGCTCAGCCCCTCCAGCCCCACCGCCCGCGCCCAGCGGTCGTTGCGGAAGCGCAGGATCGTCTGGGGGAAGCGGGCCGCCTGAACCGGGTCGGCGATTCCTTCGCCAAGGACCGTGATCTCGGTTGCGGGGGTGTAAATGCCGGGTTGCGGGGAAATGCTCATGCGGCGATATGGGGGACGCATGTCGGAAGGATCAAGGTTGAGCCGGTTCAGCGACGGATATTGGTGGTCCCCGGACGGCCTGCGGCTGCATTATCGCGATTATACGGGCGGGGCGGACGGCCGGCCGCCGCTGCTGTGCCTGCCCGGCCTGACGCGCAACGCCCGCGATTTCGAGCCGCTTGCGGCGCGGCTGGCGGGCGAGTGGCGGCTCATCTGCCCCGATATGCGCGGCCGGGCGGAAAGCGCGCAGGCCAAGGATGCGATGAGCTATGTGCCGCTCACCTATTTGCAGGATGTGGGAAGGCTGCTTGCCGATCTCGCGCTCACGCGCTTCGTCGCGGTCGGCACCTCCCTGGGCGGCATCATCACCATGCTGATCGCGGCGACCGGACCGGAGCGGCTGGCTGGCGCGGTGCTGAACGACATCGGCCCGCTGATCGAACCGGCGGGCCTCGACCGCATCCGCGCCTATGTGGGGAGCGGCGGCACGCATCCGAGCTGGGTCCACGCGGCGCGGGCGCTTCAGCAGGCCAATAGGGACATCTACCCGCGCTATTGCCTGGAAGACTGGCTGGCGATGGCCAAGCGGGTGTATCGGCTGAACGCGTCGGGCCGGATCGTGCTGGACTATGACATGCGCATCGCCGAGCCGCTGAGGGTCGCGGGCGGGGAGGCGGGCGTCGACATGTGGCCCGCCATGGCGGCCTTCCGCGCCGTGCCGACCCTGATCGTGCGCGGGGAGATGTCCGACCTGCTCAGCGAGGCGACGGCGGCGCGGATGGTGCGCGAGATCGGCCCGCAGGCGGAGCTGGTGACGGTGCCCGACGTCGGCCATGCGCCGGTGCTGGACGAGCCGCAGGCGCTGGCGGGTATCGAACGGCTGCTCGCGCGCGTCCTGCGTGGCTGATGCGCTTGGCTGATCCCCTGAGCACGCGGCCGCCCAGGCTGCTCCATCTTCACGGCAGCTTCCAGCTGGGCGGCAAGGAGGCGCGGGCCGTCCGGCTGATGAACCTGTGGGGAGATCGGGCGCGGCACGTGATCCTGAGCGGCGATCCCGACGCGATGAGCGCGCGGGACGCGATCGACCCCAGCGTGCCGGTGGATTTTCCGCTGGACGCGCTCCCGCTGACCGGGTTGCCGGGGCTGGCGCGCTATCGGCGGCTGGCCCGCTATATGAGCGGTTTCGACCTGGTCCTGACCTATAATTGGGGGGCGATGGACGGGGTGATGGCGCGGCGCGCCTTCGCGCCCTTCATGGCGCTGCCGCCGCTGATCCATCATGAGGACGGCTTCAACGCCGATGAAAATGACGGGCTGAAGACCAAGCGGAACCTGTTCCGCCGGGCGGCGCTGGGGGCGGCGCATGCGCTGGTGGTGCCGTCGGTGCGGCTGGAGGGGATCGCGAGCGAGCGATGGGGACAGCCTGCGCGCCGGGTCAGGCTGATCCCCAACGGGATCGACGTGGCGCGCTACGCGGTGGCGCCCGCGCCGGACGCGATTCCCACGCTGCGGCGGACGCCAGGCAAGCTGCTGGTGGGCACCCTCGCGGGGCTGCGCGCGGTCAAGAACATCCCCCGGCTGGTCGAAGGGGTGGCCGCGCATAAGGATCGGCTGCAACTGGTCGTCGTGGGCGAGGGTCCTGAACGCGCGGCGATAGAGCAGGCGGCGCTGGCGGCGGGGCTGGACGATCTGTGCCTCGCCGGATTCCTACCCGATCCCTGGCGCTATGTCGGCCTGTTCGACATCTTCGCCCTGTCGTCGGATAGCGAGCAATTTCCCATCTCGCTGGTGGAGGCGATGGCGGCGGGGCTGCCGGTCGCCGCCACCGATGTCGGCGACGTCGCCCATATGGTCTCGCCCGAAAACCGCCGCTTCGTGGTAGCGGACGGGGCGGCGCTGGCGGAGGCTCTGGCCGTGCTGGCGGACGATCCGGCGCTGCGGGCGCGGCTGGGCGCGGCCAACCGGCTGCGGGCGCGGCGGGACTTCGCGGAAGGGGCGATGGTCGACGCCTATGCGCGTCTCTACGACGAAGCGCTGGGCCGGAACGCCCTTGGCCGCGAGGCACTGGAACGTCCCGCCATTTTGCGCTAGGGCGCGCGCCATTATTCGTTTTTTCGATCGAGGGATGCTAGGCTGTGGAGCCTGGCCGGTCGAGGAAACACTTCTGAGTCATGCGGGAGATTTCATTGTTCAAGGGTCTGAAGCCTATCGTCTATGGCGGCCGGGAAGTATGGCCGCTGGTCGAGGGCGGCAAGGGCGTGGCGGTATCCAACCATGCCAGCTCCGGCGCCTGGGCGGCGGCGGGCGGCATCGGCACCGTGTCGGCTGTCAACGCCGACAGCTACGATCCGGACGGTAACCCGATCCCGCAAATCTATTACGGCCGCACACGCCGCGAGCGGCATGAGGAACTGGTCGCCTACGCGATCGAGGGCGCGGTCGAGCAGGTGAAGCGCGCGTTCGAGATCGCGGGGGGCAAGGGCGCGATCAACATCAACGTGCTGTGGGAGATGGGCGGCGCGCAACGCGTGCTGCATGGCGTGCTGGAGCGGACCAGGGGCATGGTGGCGGGCGTCACCTGCGGCGCGGGCATGCCCTACAAGCTGTCGGAGATCGCGGCTTCCTACAACGTATCCTATCTGCCGATCGTCAGTTCCGGCCGCGCTTTCCGCGCGCTGTGGAAGCGCGCTTATTCCAAGGCGTCGGAATGGCTGGCGGCGGTCGTATATGAAGATCCCTGGCTGGCGGGGGGGCATAATGGCCTCTCCAACGCGGAGGACCCGCGCAAGCCCGAAGATCCCTATCCCCGCGTCAAGGCGCTGCGCGATACGATGCGCGAGGGGGGTATTTCCGACGAGGTGCCGATCGTCATGGCCGGGGGCGTCTGGTATCTGCGGGAATGGAACGACTGGATCGACAATCCGGAACTGGGCACGATCGCCTTCCAGTTCGGCACCCGGCCGCTGCTGACGCAGGAAAGCCCGATCCCTCAGGGGTGGAAGGACGTGCTGACGCAGCTTAACGAAGGCGATATCCTGCTGCACCGCTTCTCGCCCACCGGCTTCTACAGCTCGGCGATCCGCAATCCCTTCCTGCGGCATCTGGAGGCGCGGTCGGAACGGCAGGTCCCGTTCAGCACCGAGCAGGCGGGCGATCATACCCATCAGCTCGACGTGGGCGTCAAGGGCAAGAATTTCTGGGTGACGCGCGGCGACCTGATGCGCGCGCGCGAATGGGCGGGTCAGGGCTTCACCGCCGCGCTCAAGACGCCCGACAATACGCTGGTCTTCGTCGATGAGGGGGACAAGGCGATCATCCGCAAGGATCAGGCCGATTGCATGGGATGCCTCAGCCAATGCGCCTTTTCGTCCTGGATGGACAGCGAGACCAACTCCACCGGGCGGCTCGCCGACCCACGCAGTTTCTGCATCCAGAAATCGCTTCAGGAGGCCGTGCATGGCGGGTCGCTGGATGACAATCTGCTGTTCGCCGGGCATGGCGCCTACAGGTTCAAACAGGACCCCTTCTATTCCAACGGGTTCGTGCCCACGGTCAAGCAGTTGGTCGATCGCATCCTGACCGGCGACTGAGATAGGCGAGCGATGATGGCCGATATCCAGGGGCTGGCGGTTCTACGCTATGATACCCCGCATTTCGACGTGGTGCGGCCGGGGCAATATGTGCTGTGCGCCGTTTCGGGCGAGCGAATCGACCTGGAAGACCTGAAATATTGGAGCGCCGAGTTCCAAGAAGCCTATCGCGGTCCGGTCGAGGCCACGCGGTCCTATTTGCATCATCACGGGGTAGGGTGAACGCAAGTTAAACGATATGAAGGGCCTAGACAGCTCCGCCTGATCCCGACTTTATGTTTTTCAGTTGCGATGCGCTACGGGGTGATGCGGCGCAGCATAAAAACAAGAGGGTTATTTTCCTTCTGTCGCTTATACAAACCATTTCGTCGTGATTGCTCTATTCCTTAGTGGCCGCAACTGATGTATTCTCATTTCCTAGAAAGGCGACAAAGAGCGCCGGGTAGAAGGATGAGAAGATGTCTAGAATTGATATTTTTGGCGACCGGATCTGCATCGTGACCAGCATGGCGATCGTCGGCTGGTTCATTTACAATATAATCGGCTGATCCACGCCAGTTGATCCGCATTGCCCAATAGCAGGCAAGCATAGGATGTTTGCCAGTCTGGGCCCATTTCATCCTTCGGCCGGTTGGCCGTTTTCTCCGCTCGTTAGCGCTGGCGTTCATCGCCCGCGCCGCTATGAACCAGATCATTCCGTCCCTGACAGGCAAGGAGTGATCCCGTCATGAAGACCCGCGCCGCCGTCGCGTTTGAAGCGAAAAAGCCCTTGGAGATCGTCGAAGTCGATCTGGAGGGTCCCAAAGCCGGCGAGGTTCTGGTCGAGATCATGGCGACGGGCATTTGCCATACCGACGCCTACACGCTGGACGGCTTCGACAGCGAAGGCATCTTCCCCTCGATCCTGGGTCATGAAGGCGCGGGCATCGTTCGCGAGGTCGGCGTGGGCGTCACCAGCGTGAAGCCCGGCGATCATGTGATCCCGCTCTACACGCCCGAATGCCGTCAATGTAAGTCGTGCCTGTCGGGCAAGACCAACCTGTGCACCGCTATCCGCACCACGCAAGGTCAAGGGCTGATGCCCGATGGCACGTCGCGCTTCAGCTACAAGGGCCAGGCCATCTTCCATTATATGGGCTGCTCGACCTTCTCCAACTTCACCGTCCTGCCGGAGATCGCCGTCGCGAAGATCCGCGAGGACGCGCCGTTCAAGACGAGCTGCTATATCGGCTGCGGTGTCACCACCGGCGTCGGCGCGGTCATCAACACCGCCAAGGTGCAGGTCGGCGACAATGTCGTCGTCTTCGGCTTGGGCGGCATCGGCCTCAACGTGCTCCAGGGCGCGCGCCTCGCTGGCGCGAACAAGATCATCGGCGTCGACATCAATCCCGACCGGGAGGAATGGGGCCGCAAGTTCGGCATGACCGACTTCCTCAACAGCAAGGGCATGAGCCGCGAGGAGGTCGTGGCCAAGATCGTGCTGATGACAGATGGCGGCGCCGATTACACATTCGACGCCACCGGCAATACCGAGGTGATGCGCACGGCGCTTGAGGCCTGCCATCGCGGCTGGGGCACCAGCATCATCATCGGCGTCGCTGAAGCGGGCAAGGAGATCGCCACGCGGCCCTTCCAGCTCGTCACGGGGCGCAACTGGCGCGGCACGGCGTTCGGCGGCGCCAAGGGCCGCACCGACGTTCCCAGGATTGTCGACATGTACATGACCGGCAAGATCGAGATCGACCCGATGATCACCCATGTCATGGGCCTCGAAGACATCAACAAGGGCTTCGACCTGATGCACGCCGGGACAAGCATCCGCAGCGTCGTCGTCTATTGAGCCGACGAAGAAAAAGCGCGGTAGATGTTCAGTCATGTGATGCTGGGCGCGAAGGACATGGAGGCTTGCAAGGCCTTTTACGACGCCATTCTCGGGGGTGATCGGCGTCCGACCAGGCGTGACCGACGATCGCGGGCGCGTCATATATCTGCACGGCGGCGGCATCTTCATGCTGACCCGGCCAATTGACGGAGAGCCGGCCTGCCACGCCAACGGCGGGACGATTGGCTTCACGATGGCGTCGCCCGAACAGGCCGACGCCTGGCACGCGGCGGGCGTGGCCGCGGGCGGGGCGACATGCGAGAATCCGCCGGGGGTCCGGGAGGCGAGCTTCGGCAAGCTCTACCTCGCCTATCTTCGCGATCCGGCGGGCAACAAGCTGTGCGGCTTGCATCGCATGGCGTGACGAACGTGGGCCGCGCCTAAGGAAAAGCCCTACTTCGGCTAGGCGGATCAATGGCGACCGAAGCTTGTTCCCCGCTATGATGAAGCGATCTGCTCCTGCGAAGGCAGGAGTCCAGTTTGAGCGCCAGGATCGGGCCCTGCCTCGCAGGGAACATGGCTTGACCTCAACAGGACAATTCTAAAGGAAGGCGCGCAGTTCGGTGATGAAGCGGTCGAATTGGTCATGGTGCAGCCAGTGGCCGGCCTCCGCGAATTCGGCCAGGCGAGCGTCGGTGAAATGAGCCGCGCGCCCGTCCTTGACCGGGTTTGACGCCCAGCTATCGAGGCCCAGGCACAGCAGGACAGGGCAGCTAATCCGGCCCCAGAAATCAGGCAAATGCTCGTCCAGCGCCCCGTGCGGCGGCATGGTCTTCAGATAGGGATCGAATTTCCAGCTATAGCTGCCATCCTCGTTACGGTTGGTGCCATGGATGGTCAGGTGCAGCGCCCGCTCCAGCGACAGATGCTGGTTGCGTTCCTGCATGCGCGCGATCGCCGCTTCGATCGTCGGATAGCGCCGCGGCGGACGGCTGGCGCTGGCGCGCCGCTCGGCGATCCAGTCGAGCCAGCGAGTCGTCTCGGGCTTTTCCTGCTGCCGCTTCATGACGGCCGGAGCCATGCCCAGCCCCTCGATCGCGACCAGCTTGCGCACCTTGTCCGGGAACAGCCCGGCATAACGCAGGGTGATCGAGCCGCCGAGCGAATGCCCCACGATCGTCACCGGATCGCGATCCTGCATGGCGATTAACTGGGCCAGGTCATAGACATATTGGTGAGCGGCATAGGAGCCGTCGGTCGACCAGCCGCTGTCGCCATGGCCGCGCAGATTCGGGGCGATGACATGATAATCCTGTGCTAGTGCGCGCGCGGTCCAATCCCAGCTACGGGCGTGGTCGAAACCGCCATGCACCAGGACCAGCAGGGGCGCCGCGCTATTGCCCCAGTCGAGATAGTGGAGCCGGGTCCGCAACGAGGTGAAATAATGCGAGGTAGGGTTCGGCGCGGGTGGTATGTCCATGCGGTCCAGTCGCTATCGTTGCAAATCGGGGCGGCGATGCCTACCCCTTTGGCGAAATGGGCCGTGCTTGCAAGGGAGGATGGCTGAAAATGTCGGACCGGGTGACGATAAATGTCGAGCAGGGCGTCGCCGACGTGCGGCTGGCGCGCGCGGACAAGCTGAACGCGCTGGACCTGGCGCAATTCGACGCGATCATCGCCGCTATTGCGCGGCTGGAGGCGATGCCGGGCCTGCGATGTGTCCTGCTGTCAGGCGAGGGGGAGGCGTTTTGCGCCGGGTTGGACGTCACCATGTTCGCGGCCGGCGCGCCGTTCGACCTGATGCCGCGCACCCATGGGGCAGCCAATCGGATCCAGCAGATCGCCTGGGGATGGCACAGGCTGCCGGTGCCCGTCATCGCCGCCGTGTATGGCGCCTGTTTCGGCGCCGGCTTTCAGATGATGATGGGCGCGGACATGCGGATCGCCGCCCCGGACGCCCGGCTGGCGGTCATGGAGGCGCGCTGGGGCCTGGTGCCCGATGTTGCCGGCATCGCGCTGTTCCGCGGCGTTCTGCGCGACGATGTGGCGCGGGAGCTCACCTATACGGGTCGAACTATCAGCGGCGAGGAAGCGGCGCGGCTGGGCGTGGTCACGCGGACGGCCGACGATCCGCATGCCGAGGGGCTGGCGCTGGCACGGACGATCGCGGGCAACAGCCCGGCGGCGGTGCGCGCGGGCAAGCGGCTGCTCAACCTGGCGCGGGACGCGGACGACGCCGCGATATTGCTTGCGGAATCGCGCGAGCAGACGGCGCTGCTGGCCGGGCCGGACCATCGCGAGACGCTGATGGCCGCTCGGGAGAAACGCAGGCCAGTCTTTAGCGATTGAAGCGTCTCGCCTGGAATGATCGTCCTGGCAGCTTCGTGATAGGTCGGCCGCTCCGGCCTATACCATGATCTTGTCGAGCGCGGCGCAGAAGGCGCGCATGTCGGCCATGGATCCTACGGTGACGCGCGACCAGGTCGGCATCGGCGCCCAGGAGCGGCCGATGCCGACGCCCTGCGCCGCGAACTCGGCCTGCAACTGCTTGGCCGGCTTCTTTCCGTCCATCATGAACATATTGGCGTCGGACCGGATGAAGGCGATCCCGCGCTTTTCCAGATGATCGAAGGTCATCGTGCGCGCGGCGACCATTTCGGTGCGGCGCGCGGCGATCAGGTCGGACCGGGTCAGGGAGGCGGTGCCGCAGACGAGCGAGGGCAGGGGCAGGTTGGTCGACACGCGCTTGCCGTCATAGCGCATCAGCTTGGCCGACAGGTCGGGCCGGGCGATCGTGGCCCCCAGCCGCATGCCCGCCATGCCGAACAATTTGGAAAAAGTGCGCAGCACAACGACATCCTTGCCCTGCGCCACCAGATAGGCGGCGGACTTGCCGTTCTCGGCGAAGTGCAGATAGGCCTCGTCCACCAGCACGACCGAGCCGGCGGGCTTGTTGGCGACCAGCCATTCGATATCCTCGACCGGGGTCAGTGTGCCGGTGGGATTGTTGGGGCTACAGACATAATAGAGGCCGGCATCGGGATCGGCGGCCAGCATCGCCCTTACGTCATGCTTGTAGTTGGGGCCGAGCGGCACCTTGGTGACCTTCGCGCCCGCCCACTGGGCAACGCCCCAGGGCTGTTCATAGCTGACATCGGCCGTGACCAGGCCCCGCGTGGGCGAGGTGAAGGCGATGACGATGCGGGCCAGCGGGTCGCTCGACCCCGGCCAGGCATGGATATAGTCGGCGGGCACTTTTTCGATGGTTGCCAGAGTTTTCCGGAAGTCGCTCACCTCCGTGCCGGGATGATAGAAATTGGCGTGGCCGATAATGTCGGCGGCGGCCTGTTTCGCCGGGGCGAAGGGACCGGTCCAGCATTCGTTGGAGCCGATGCGGACCTTTGGCTCATTGCCCTCGGCAGGTCCGTCGCTCTGCGCCCAGGCGGGACGGCCGGCGCTGGCGACCGCCATGCCCGCGCCTAGCAGGCCGACGATCCGTGCCGCCTGACGCCGCGAGTAACCGCGCTCCAGAAGATCATGTCTGTCCTTGTCGCCTGCCGCCATGTCGATGCTCCGCTGCAAGATGGTTCGTAGGGACGAACGGACGGGCGGCGGTATTCCGCCATGGGGCGCTCCATCAAGCACGGCCGTCAGCAATGATTATTGACAAGCCGGACCAAACGCCGCATCTCCGCGCCGTCGCGGGTGTAGCTCAATGGCAGAGCAGAAGCTTCCCAAGCTTACGACGAGGGTTCGATTCCCTTCACCCGCTCCACGCTCCGTTCAGCTGACCTGCCGCTTGCCCAGTTTGCGCGCCAATGTGCGGCGGTGCATGCCCAGCCTGCGCGCGGCTTCCGAAATGTTGAAGTCGGTTTCCGCCAGCACCTCGTGGATGCGTTCCCACTCCAGCGTCTTGATGGATGTCGAGCGTTCGGTCAGGGGGGCCGTGGCGTCGCCCTTGCCCTTTGCGAAGGCGGCTTCGATATCGTCGGTGTTGGACGGCTTGGCGAGATAGTGGGACGCGCCGAGCTTTATCGCCTCTACCGCCGTGGCGATGCTGGCGAAGCCCGTCAGGACGACGATCAGCATCGCGGGGTCGCCCGCATGGAGCATCTCCACGCAGGCGAGGCCGGAGGTGGCGCCAAGCTTCAAGTCGACCACCGCATAGCCGGGGCGATGGGCGTCGAGCAGCGCCTCCAGCGCCGAACGGCTATGGGCCAGCAGCACGCCATAGCCGCGCCGCTCGAAGGAACGCTTGAGGGTTCGGGCGAAAGCCTCGTCATCCTCGACGATGACGAGCAGGCGTCCATCGGCAGGGGGGTCGGTGGGGGTGTCAGCCATGCATGTCCTTCCCATAGGCGAGCGTGGCGAGCGGCAGGCGCAGCAGGACCAGTGCGCCCCCATCGGGCGCGTTGCTGGCGGTGACGTCGCCGCCCAGCTTGCGCACGACGTTGACGACCAGGAAGAGGCCGAGGCCGCCGCCCTGCTTGCCCTTGGTCGACCGATAGGGCTTGCCGAACTCCGCCAGCATTTCCTCCGAAAAGCCGTGCCCGTCATCGCGGACCGCGATGTTGAGCATCGCGCTGTCGCGCCCGACGATTAAGTCGATATGGTTGGCTCCCGCCTCCGCGCCATTGTCGAGCAGGTTGGTGATCGCCTGGCGGATGACGGGATCTGCGACGATGCGCGGATAGTCATGCGGCCCGAAGTCGCAGAGCAGCGGCGTGTCGGCATGGCTCGCCCGCCAGTTCCGCGCGATATCCTCGATGAAGGCGTGGACGCTGGTCACCTGCGGCGCTTCGCCCCTGGCTTCGCCGGCGGAAAGCAGGATGCCGGTGACGATCGCCTTGCAGCGGCCGACCTCCGCCTGCATGTCGGCGATGTCGGCGGCCAGATCGGCGTCGCCCGCGATCCGGGGCATATGCTGCCAGTCATTGAGGATCACGGCGAGCGAGGCGAGCGGCGTTCCCAGTTCATGCGCCGCCCCCGAGGCGAGCAGGCCCATGCGTATGATATGCTCCTCTTCGGCGGCCTGCTGGCGCAGATCGGCCAGATAGGCTTCGCGCGCGCGCAGGTTGCGGTTGATGCGGCCGATGAACAGCACCAGCAGCGTGGCGATCATGGTGAAGCAAACCCAGGTGCCGGCTATATGCAGGTCGAACAGGCGGCCCGCCAGCGTCGGCGGCAGCGCGAGCGGGCGGTAGAAGAGCGTCAGAAAGGCGGCGCAGGCCGCCGAAACCGCCGCCGTGCCCCAGGCGCTGCGCCGGTCGAGCAGGATTGCGCTCAACACGACCTGAAGCAGATAGAGGGATATGAAGGGATTAGTCGCGCCGCCGCTTAGATAGAGCTGGATGGTGAGGCACAGCACGTCGAACAGCAGCGCCACGAACAGCCCTGCATGGGCGACGTCGGTGCGGCGGCCGAGCAGCGGCATGCTGACCAGATTGACGATGGCGGCGACCAGCGGGACGATCAGCATGGCGGGCAGGGGCAGGGCGATGCCCATGGCGAAATGGACGATGAAGATGGTGACGACCTGCCCGGCCGCCGCGATCCAACGCAGCTGCAGCAGCAGCAGCATGTTGCGGCGGCTGGCCGCGCTAGCGGGCCAGTCGCGCAGCATCCAGCGGCGCATCCTGATCCCGCTCATGGCTTCTGGCGTTCGGCTGCGCGCATGAAGCCGATGTAGGCGCCCGCGACCATCGCCGCCAGCGCAAACCACGTCAGGGCATAGACCAGGTGGTTGTTCGGAAAGCGGACGACGGTGAGGCCTCCGACAGGCAGGGCTTCGGGATCGGCGGCGCGTTCGGCATCGACGAACCAGGGCGCGACGGGCGGGGGAAGGTGGCGGGCGCGGGCGATCGCGGCGACATCGCGGCTGTACCAGCGGTTGGCTGTGGGATCGTTGCGGCGCAGGAAGCCGCCGCCGGGTTCGGTCATCCGTAAAAGGCCGGTGACGCGGACGACGCCCGGTGGACGGCCGTAGGATGCTTCACGCGTGGGTATGAAGCCGCGGTTCACAAGGACGATGCCCGCCTTGGTGGCGATCGGCGTAAGAAGCCAGAAACCGCTGCCGCGCGCCGTCAGGGCCTGCACCAGCGCCGAGCGATCGTGGAGGAGGCGGCCGGTCAGGGTGACGCGCCGATATTCGTCGCGCGCGGCACTGGGACTAGCCCAGTCGGCTCGCGCGGGAAAGGGCGCGGGCGGGGCATGAACGCGCGCTTCCACCCGGGCGATCAACTCATGCTTCCAGGCGCGCCGCTGCACCTGCCACACGCCCAGCGCCATCAGCGCCGCGAACAACAGCAGAGCGAGGAGGGTGAAGGCCGGGACGCGCCACCGGCGCTCCCCCGGCTGAGCGCGAGTCACGGCATCTGGCTCATGTCGTGCGCGCTCATCGGCATCATATTATGATTGAGATGGTACATGACCCACATGGAGCCCGAGAGGGTGATGACCACCAGCACCAGCGTGAAGATCAACGCCATCATCGACCAGCCGCCCTCCGCCCGCGTGTTCATATGGAGGAAGAAGATCATGTGGACCACTATCTGCACCACGGCGAAGCCCATGATGACGAGGCCGGTGGTCTGCGCGCTGCCCAGCACATTGCCCATCACCAGCCAGAAGGGGATGGCCGTCAGCAGCACCGACAGGCCGAAGCCGATCATATAGCTGCCCATGCTGCCATGCGCGCCGGGCTCGACATGGGGATCGTCATGGCCGTCGGCCGTGTGGGCGGGCTCGCTCATCGCAGCATCCCCATCAGATAGACAAAGGTGAAGACGCCGATCCAGATGACGTCCAGGAAATGCCAGAACATGCTGAGGCACATCAGCCGGCGCTTGTTGGCGAGGATCAGGCCCTTCCGCCCGACCTGCACCATCAGCGTCACCAGCCAGACAATGCCGAAGGTGACATGCAGCCCGTGGGTGCCAACCAGGGTGAAGAAGGCGGAGAGGAAAGCGGAGCGTTGCGGCGTCGCACCCTCGTGGATCAGGTGGGCGAACTCGTACAGCTCGATGCAGAGGAAGGCGAGGCCGAACAGGCCGGTGACCGCCAGCCAAAGCTGCGTCGCGGCGATCCGGTTCTTCTCCATCGCCAGCATGGCAAAGCCGTAGGTGATGGACGAAAGCAGCAGCATGGCGGTGTTGACCGCCACCAGCGGCAGGTCGAACAGGTCGCGCGGACCCGGCCCCGCCGCGTAGCTGCCGCCCAGCACCCCATATGTCGCGAACAGGCAGGCGAAGATGAGGCAGTCGCTCATTAGGTAGATCCAGAAGCCCAGCATCGTGCTGGCGCCCTCGGGATGGTGCGGCTCGCGCGCCAGGTGGAACAGCGGGTTGCCTTGCGCGTCCAGGAAGGCGCTGTCGGAGGTCGTCGTGTTTGCCATGGCCCCTTATCCCTGCGCCGCGAGCTGCGTCTTGAGCATCGCGGTGCGCGCCTCTTCGGTGCGCGTGACGACATCGGCGGGGATGTGGAAGTCGCGCTTATAGTTGAAGCTGTGGCCGATCGCGACCGCCAATATGCCGGCGAAGCTCAGGCCCGCGAGCCACCACATATACCAGATCATGCCGACCGCGAGGGCGATGGACAGGCCGCCCAGGATGATGCCCGCGCCCGTGTTGCTGGGCATGTGGATGTCCGCATAACCCTTGGTCGGCCGCTCATAGCCCCGCTTCTTCATGTCCGCCCAGGCGTCGCCGTCGTGGATGACGGGGGTGAAGGCGAAATTATAGTCGGGCGGGGGCGAGGAGGTCGCCCATTCGAGCGTCCGTCCGTCCCAGGGATCGCCGGTCACGTCCTTCAGCGCCTCGCGATTCCTGATGCTGACCGCGAACTGGATGAGCATGCAGGCGATGCCCGCCCCGATGATGACGGCCCCTAGCGCCGCGATCTGGAACCATATCTGCAAGCTGGGATCGCCTAGCACGCGCATCCGGCGCGTGACGCCCATCAGGCCCAATATGTAGAGCGGCATGAAGGCGACCCAGAAGCCCACGACCCACAGCCAGAAGCTGCGCTTGCCCCAGACCCGGTCGAGCCTGAACCCGAAGGCCTTGGGCCACCAATAGTTGATCGCCGCGAACAGGCCGAACAGCACGCCGCCGATGATGACATTGTGGAAATGCGCGATCAGGAACAGGCTGTTGTGCAGCACGAAGTCGGCCGGCGGAACGGCCAGCAGCACGCCGGTCATGCCGCCCACAACGAAGGTCAGCATGAAGGCGACGGTCCACATCATCGGCAGCTCGAAACGGATGCGGCCGCGATACATGGTGAAAAGCCAATTGAAGATCTTGGCTCCGGTCGGGATGGAGATGACCATCGTCGTGATGCCGAAGAAGCTGTTGACGCTGGCGCCCGATCCCATGGTGAAGAAATGGTGCAGCCAGACGAGGTAGCTGAGGATCGTGATGACCACCGTCGCGTAAACCATCGACGAATAGCCGAACAGCCGCTTGCCCGAAAAGGTCGAGGTGACTTCGGAGAAAACCCCGAACAGCGGCAGGATCAGGATATAAACTTCCGGGTGGCCCCAGATCCAGATGAGGTTGATATACATCATCGGATTGCCGCCGAAATCATTGGTGAAGAAGGCGGTGCCGACATAGCGGTCGAGGCTCAGCAGCGCGAGCACGGCGGTCAGCACGGGGAAGGCGGCGACGATCAGGATGTTGGAGCAGAGCGAGGTCCACACGAATATGGGCATCTTCATCATCGACATGCCGGGCGCGCGCATCTTGACGATGGTGGCGATCAGGTTGACGCCCGACAACAGGGTGCCGACTCCCGCGACCTGCAATCCCCAGATATAATAGTCCATGCCGACGCCGGGGCTGTAGGCGATGCCGGACAACGGCGGATAAGCGAGCCAGCCGGTCCGCGCGAACTCGCCCACGAACAGCGACATCATCGTGACGACCGCGCCCGCCGTCGTCATCCAGAAGCTGAAATTGTTGAGGAAGGGAAAGCTGACGTCGCGCGCGCCGATCTGGAGCGGCACCATATAGTTCATAAGGCCGGTAATCAGCGGCATCGCCACGAAGAAGATCATGATGACGCCGTGCGCGGTGAATATCTGGTCGTAATGATGGGCATTGAGATAGCCCTCCGACCCGTTGAAGGCCATCGCCTGCTGCAACCGCATCATGATCGCGTCGGTGAAGCCGCGCAGGAACATGATTAGGCCCAGGATCATATACATGATGCCGATCCGCTTGTGATCGACGGTCGTGAACCATTCGCTCCACAGATAGCCCCACAGGCGGAAGCGGGTGATGAGCGCCAGCACGGCGATGCCGCCGATCGCGACCATCGCGAAGGTGCCGACCAGGATCGGCTCGTGAAGCGGAAAGGCGCTCCAGTCGAGACGGCCGAAGATCAGCTTCCAGATGCCGCTATTTTCAGAGGCGGGATGGGGGGACATGGGCTGCGGCCTTCAGGCGATTTGAGGAGGAAGAAAAAGGGCGGGATGGAATGCGGTCATGGCGTCGGGCCATGGCCCTGATGCCCGGCATGGCCGTCATGGTCCTTCTGGCCGGGCGCCTGATCGCCCTGTTCGGCGGGCGTGCGCGTCGCGGCGGGGGTCATGCCGGCGGGCTGGGCGATCTCGCCCTTGCGACCCGGCTGCTGCGGATGGAAGCCGCCGACGTCGATCGTGCCGTCATGGCGCAGTCCGGCGGTGTCATGCGCCGATTCCTTGCCCGCGCCGCCATGGGCGTCGACCATCATCACCTCGTCCATGCACCGCTTGCCGGGCTGAGCGCACATGTTGAGCGCGGCGTGGAACATACGCGGCTGGACCTGGCCGAAATACATGGGCGGCACCTTTTCGCTCGGCTGCTCCAGCTTGACATAGGTCGCGCGGTCCAGCGGCGCCTTGCTGGCCTTCACGCGCGCCGCCCACTGGTCGAAGCCGGAACGGTCGAGCGCATGGAAGCGGAAGCGCATATGGCTGAACCCCGCGCCCGAATAATTGGCGGAAAAGCCCTCATAGCTGCCGGGCTTGTTCGCCACCGCGTGCAGAACCGTCTGCATGCCGGGCATGGCATAGATCTGCCCTGCCAGCGCGGGGACGTAGAAACTGTTCATCATGGTGGCCGATGTCAGCTTGAACTGGATCGGCGTGTCGATCGGCGCGGCCAGCTCGTTGACGGTGGCGATACCCAGCTCGGGATAGATGAACAGCCATTTCCAGTCCATCGCCACCACCTCCACCTGAAGCGGCTTGGCCTGCGGCGTCACCTTGCGCGCGGCGTCGATCCGGGCGACCGGACGATAGGGGTCCAGCAAATGGGTGCTGGTCCAGGTGATCGCCCCCAGCCAGATGATGATCAGCAGCGGCGCGGACCAGATCAGCAGTTCAAGGCTGGTCGAATGGTCCCAGTCCGGATCATAATCGTCCCGCCGCGCGCTCGCCCGATAGCGCCAGGCGAAAAAGACGGTGAGCGCCATCACCGGCAGGATGATGAGCAGCATCAGCGCGGTGGAGATCAGGATGAGGTCGCGCTGTTGCATCGCGACGTCGCCCGCCGGGCTCATCACCACCCAGTCGCAGGCCGACAGCGGCAGCAGCGCGAGCGGCGCGAGATAACGGATCGGCAGGGGTCGACGAACGGTCATGGCGCTCCCTTACCGGCACCTCCTGGGCATCGACATTGGACCTTTTGTCCTATCCCGCCGTGCCGGCAAAGCGGGCATGAAGGATCGCGACGACGAATGGGGACTCCGGCGGCGCAACGAAAGGCGCGGCCGATCGTTCCCGCAGCCAAGTCGAGCCGGGGCCTGAACATGCGCGCCGGCGTGCGGCCATGAAGGAGCAAAGGGCCCGATGACATCTACGACCACCGGCGCGGAGCCCCGCCCCGCGAGCGGCGACAGGGCGCCCCGGCCATCCTCCACGCCGCTGGAGAAGGACGCGCGCGCCGTCACCGCGCGGGACAAGCGGGTGGTCCCCGGCGAGATCGCGATCGGCGTCATCATCGGGCGGACATCGGAGTTCTTCGACTTCTTCGTCTATGCGATCGCGTCGGTCATCGTCTTTCCCCGCCTGGTCTTCCCCTATGTCGACCCGGTCACGGGCACGCTCTATTCCTTCGCCATCTTCGCGCTCGCCTTTCTGGCGCGGCCGGTTGGCTCGCTCATCTTCATGGCCGTCGACCGGCATTATGGCAGGGGCGTCAAGCTGACCGTCGCGCTGTTCCTGCTCGGCGGATCGACGGCGGCGATCGCTTTCCTGCCCGGCTATGAGACGATCGGTCACGGCTCGGCGATACTGCTTGCGCTGTTCCGCGCGGGACAGGGGGTCGCGCTTGGCGGCACCTGGGACGGGCTGTCTTCTTTATTGTCGTTGAACGCGCCGCAGAACAGGCGCGGCTGGTATGCGATGATGCCACAGATCGGCGCGCCGCTGGCGCTGCTGGTGACGAGCGGCCTATTCGCCTACTTCCTCAACATGTTGTCGGACGCCGATTTCCTCGATTGGGGTTGGCGCTATCCCTTCTTCGTCGCTTTCGCGATCAACGTCGTCGCGCTGTTCGCCCGGCTGCGGATCGTCGTCACCCATGAGTTCGAGCGGCTGTTCGAGGCGCGCGAGCTTCAACCCTCGGAGGTGCTGCCGACGCTGCGCAGCGAGGGACGCAACATCGTGCTGGGCGCCTTCGCTCCGCTGGCGAGCTTCGCGCTGTTCCATATGGTGACGGTGTTTCCGCTGTCCTGGATCGCGCTGTTCACTCGTGAGCCGCTGGAGCGTTTCCTGGTGATTGAGATGATCGGCGCATCGGTCGGCATATTGGCGATCATCGTGTCGGGTTTCGTCGCCGACCTGATCGGCCGCCGGTCGCTGCTTGCCTATTCGGCGGGCGGGATCGCCCTGTTCAGCGTCGCCGCGCCGCTGCTGCTGAACGGCGGCGACTTGGGCGAAGTTGCCTTCATGGTGCTGGGCTTCATGCTGCTGGGCCTGTCGTTCGGCCAGTCCTCGGGCGTGGTCGCGTCCAACTTCTCCAGTGCCAGCCGCTATACCGGATCGGCGTTGACGTCGGACCTTGCATGGCTGTTCGGGGCGGGCTTCGCGCCACTGGTCGCTCTGGTGCTATCGACCCGTTTCGGGCTGGCCGCGTCGGGCGCCTATCTGCTGTCGGGCGCGCTTTGCACGATGATCGCCCTGTTCATCAACAAGGAACTGGCCGGCAAGCGGGATGCCTGACCGACCAGATCGCTTTCGAGCAAAGGCTCGGAAAATAAGGCGAGCGCGCCTCAGAGAATGAGCGCAAGCCCTACGCCGATCGAGCCGAGCAGGGCGGCAGGGCCCATCAGACGGGAAACGAAGCTGACCACCTGTTCTATAGGTTGGTCATCCTTGCGCCCAAGCCCATGCCCAGCAACAGGGGCTCCCATCGAACCGGTCTGCTGCATGAATGGGCTGGTATCCATCCATGCGGAGGTCAGACCTTCAGGGGAGGGCGTGGTAACGGCAATCTCAAACATGGCGGCGATCCTCTTTCCTTTACAATCCGGTCTGTCGCCGGCTGCTCATTCTTTACACAATGACTACAGAATTAACAACCGATGAACCCTAAGGTTTCCGCCATTTCGGCCATTTTGCGGCGCCTGGCCGTTTCCTACCGCGATGCAACAGGCAAATAGCGCCATATTTCCGTAATATGGCGTTCTCGTCATTGTTAATGCGAGGTAAAAAAATTTCGCCGACAGGAAGGATATTCGCGCCGGAAAGCCCCATCAGCGGCCGATTTTCACCATATGAGACAAAGCCCGCCGGTCGAACCAGCCGATCGGCCCCTGCCGTGGCGTGAAGCGGCCCAGCCATTGCGGATAGATGTCGGCGAGCCGGTCTGGAAGGGTGTGCGGCCCGCCGCTGCCCATGATGTCGGACACGATCCTGTTCTGGAAATGGCGCACCGAATAATTGACCATCCGGCGATATTGCATCCGCCATGTCACCGGATGAAGCAGGCTGACCGGATCGCAGAGGAAGCCCGCCGCCTCGCAGGCCAGCACGCGCTCGCGCACCCAATGGGCGTCATTGCGCAGATCGGTATGGGCCCAGGCCGCCACCAGCCCGTCGTCTCCGATTAGGTCCACCGGCAGGCGAAGGCCCTCCGCGCGAATGGCGCCGACGAAGCGACCGGACAAGGCATAGAGGTCGCCGAACAGGCCCCGCTCATCGCGCAGGCTCCGGCGATAGGCGGCGGCTTGCCGTCCATTGAGCGGCATGCCCGCCGCGGCATTGGCGGAAGGATCGCCGGCCAGCGCCGCGACCAGCGCGTCGATCGAGCCGGGCGCTATGCGGGCGTCGCCGTCCAGGAAGATGACGGCGCTTTCCTCCCCCGTCAGCAGATCGTGGACCATATGGTTCCAGGTGCGCGACTTGCCGCCGGGGTGAAGGTCGTGGACGATCACGTTCGCGCGTCCGCCCGCCGCCGCGCGGGCGACCGCGCAGCTCCGGTCGGTCGAGCCATTGACAAGGACGTGAAAGATCGTGCGGGGACGGTCGAGCGGCAGGGAGGCGAGGCAGGCGCCGATGCGCCGCTCCTCCTGATGGGCGAAGATGGCGACGGCCAGCGACATGGTGGGACCGTTCAGCGGAAATCCCAGCCCTGCTCGCCATGATGGGCGGCGTCCAGCCCTTCGGCTTCGTCGCTCTCATGGGCGCGCAGCGGCTGCACGATCGAGATGCCGAGCGCGAGGATGGCCGAACCCAGCATCGCCCAGAGCGCGACCACGGCGACGGCGATGATCTGGGTCAGCAGCAGCCCGGTCACGCTGACGCCGGGATCGAAGCCAACGCCGCCCAGCGATGGGAGGGTGAGGGGCACCAGCATCACCGTGCCCAGCAGGCCGCCCACCCCGTGCAGCGCGACAATGGCGGCGGGATCGTCGATCCGCATTCTGGCGAGAAGGAGGGCGGCGGCGCGGCAGACCAGCGCGGCCAGCAGGCCGATCAGCATGGCGCCGCTCGGCCCGGTCAGCGCGGCGCTGGCGGAAATGCCGACGAGCCCCGCTATCGCGCCCGACGCCATGCCCGATGCGCTGGCTCGGCCGGCGAACAGGCGGTCGAGCAACGCCCAGGCAAGCGCTCCGGCGCTGGCGGCCAGATGGGTGTTGAGGATGGCGGCGGCGGCATCGTCAGTCGCGCCAAGGGCCCAGCCGCCGGTCGTGCCGAACCAGCCGACCCACAGCAGCGCCGAGCCGCCGAGCGACAGCAGGCGGGCATGGGCGGGCGACGCGGCATCGCGGCGGCGGCCGGCGATGAGGATCAGGGCCAGCGCGGAAAAGCCCGCGGTCATGTGGATGGTCAGGCCACCGGCATAGTCGAGCGTGCCCAACTGGGCGAGCCACCCGCCGCCCCAAGTCCAATGCGCGACCGGGGCATAGACGACGAGCAACCAGAGCGGCGCGAAGGCCATCATCCAGCCGAAGCGCGCCCGCCCGGCAAGAGCGCCGGCGATCAGGCAGGCCGCGAGAATGGCAAGGCTCATCTGGAACAGGGCGAAGGCGGATTCGGGAATCGTCAGCCCCTCGCGCAGAGTGGCCAGATCGCCCAGGAACAGATTGGCCGCGCCCCCGGCCCATGGCCCGCCCGGCGCATAGGCCAGGCTGTAGCCCGCGATCGCCCAGGCGAGCGACACGCCGGCCGCGATCCCCAAACCCTGCGCCGCCACCGAGAGGGCGTTGCGCGCATTGGCGAGGCCGGCCTGGCGCAGCAGAAGGCCGGGCAGGGCGGCAAGGAGGACAAGGAGCGCGCAGAGGATCGTCCAGCCAGTGTCGCCGCTGTCGGCGACCGCCACCTGCGCCAGCGCGGGCTGCGGCAGGGCGAGCAGGGGCAGGGCGGCGAGAGAAGGCAAAAGGCGCATGACGGGTCCCAGCAGAAACGATCTGCGCTATAGCGGCGGCGCAGTAAAGACTTCGATAAGCGAACGGGCATGGCCACCGGGTCGATC
This sequence comes from Sphingobium sp., assembly GCA_033795485.1. GTDB lineage: Bacteria > Pseudomonadota > Alphaproteobacteria > Sphingomonadales > Sphingomonadaceae > Sphingobium. The sequence continues at coordinate 55,786 of JARYGO010000005.1, read as the reverse complement.
GAGCGGCGCTGCGCAGCGCCTGTCCCTAATCGCGACGGGCGGCCCGCTGCGCGCGACGGCGGGTCCTTGCCGGGCCTGCACGATCGGGATAGCTTCGCGTGATGGTTCAGTCTCCCTATTTTGCCGGTCACTTCCTGCTCGCCATGCCCGGCATTGGCGACGAACGCTTCGACCACTCGGTGATCGCGATGTGCGCGCATGACGATAACGGGGCCATGGGTGTCGCGGTGGGGGAGGAACTGGAGGGCGTGGGCCTGCGCGATCTGCTCGCCAATTTCGATATAGACGCCGGCGACTTGGCGGATCGTCCAGTCCTGCGCGGCGGCCCCGTCGAACCGCAGCGCGGCTTCGTCCTGCACTCGCTAGACTGGGGCGGGCAGAATATGATCGACGTCAACGGCCTGTGGGGCCTTTCCGGATCGCTCGACATATTGCGCGCGATCGCCGAGGGCCGTGGCCCCAGCCGCTACCTCGTCGCGCTTGGCTATGCCGGCTGGGGCGTGGGGCAGCTGGAGGGAGAGATGGCGCGCCACGGCTGGTTCACGACGCCCGCCGATCCCGACCTGCTATTCGACGGCCGCCCCGCGAGCAAATGGACTGGCGCCTTCGCCCTTGCGGGGATCGACACCACCATGCTGGTCGCGGGGGCCGGCTCCGCCTGATTTCAGTCCGAAGGGACACATAAAGAAATCTTTATATGTTGTTGCGCCGTCCGGCCGGGGTTGGTAATGCCCGGCCATCGCAACCCTGCGCCCTGACCGGTTCCGGGACCGCTTTCGCAAGACATATGGAGATCATCGTGGCCACAGCAGCCCTCGATTACGTCATCAAGGATATCGGACTCGCCGCCTTCGGCCGCAAGGAAATGGACATTGCCGAAACCGAAATGCCGGGGCTGATGGCGCTGCGCAAGGAGTTCGGGCCCTCGCAGCCGCTGAAGGGCGCGCGCATCACCGGGTCGCTGCACATGACGATCCAGACCGCCGTGCTGATCGAGACGCTGACCGCGCTGGGCGCGCAGGTGCGCTGGGCGACCTGCAACATCTATTCGACGCAGGACCATGCCGCCGCCGCCATCGCCGCGTCGGGCGTGCCGGTGTTCGCGGTGAAGGGCGAAAGCCTTCAGGAATATTGGGATTATGTCGAACGCATCTTCGACTGGCACAGCGATGAGTCCGGCGTGTGCAACATGATCCTGGACGATGGCGGCGACGCCACCATGTTCGCGCTGTGGGGCGCGCGGGTCGAGGCGGGCGAGGAGCTGTTCACCCCGTCGAACGAGGAGGAGGAAATCTTCTGCGCCGTCCTGAAGCGCGTGCTGGCCGAGCGTCCGGGCTTCCTGACCAAGACCGTGGCGTCGATCAAGGGCGTTTCGGAAGAGACCACCACCGGCGTCCATCGCCTCTACGAACTGGCGAAGAAGGGCAAGCTGCCCTTCCCGGCGATCAACGTCAACGACAGCGTCACCAAGTCGAAGTTCGACAATCTCTATGGCTGCAAGGAATCGCTGGTCGACGCCATCCGCCGCGCCACCGACGTCATGCTGGCCGGCAAGGTCGCCTGCGTCGCCGGTTTCGGCGACGTCGGCAAGGGTTCCGCCGCGTCGCTGCGCAATGGCGGCGCGCGCGTGTTGGTGACCGAGATCGACCCGATCTGCGCGCTACAGGCGGCGATGGAGGGCTATGAGGTGGTGACGATGGAAGAGGCTGCGCCGCGCGCCGACATCTTCGTCACCGCGACCGGCAACGAAGCCGTGCTGACCGTCGATCATATGCGCGCCATGAAGAATATGGCGATCGTGTCCAACATCGGCCATTTCGACAGCGAGATCGAGATTGCAGGCCTGTCCAACATGAAGTGGACCGAAATCAAGCCGCAGGTCGATGAGGTCGAGTTTCCCGATGGCAAGAAGATCATCGTCCTGTCGAAGGGCCGCCTGGTCAACCTTGGCAACGCCACCGGCCATCCCAGCTTCGTCATGTCGTCCAGCTTCACCAACCAGGTGCTGGCGCAGATCGAGCTGTGGACCAAGAGCGACAGCTACAAGAACGACGTCTTCGTCCTGCCCAAGCATCTGGACGAGAAGGTCGCCGAACTGCATCTGGAAAAGCTGGGCGTGAAGCTCACCAAATTGACCCAGAAGCAGGCCGATTATATCGGCGTCAGCGTGGAGGGGCCCTTCAAGCCCGATCATTACCGCTACTGATCGGCTCCGCCATCGTCAGCGATCCGGAAGGGAGGGTTCGGCGACGAACCTTCCCTTCCTTGCGTTAACCGCTTTCCGCTGCCGCGGCTTTGGGTTAGTCGGGGGACATGTTGGCTTTCTTCCCAGCCCGGCCGGGTTCGATCCCGCCGCGATGATGACCCTTTCACCATTTGCCGCGCTGGTCCTGGGCGGGTTGCTGGCTCTCTGGCTGGGCGTCTCGGTCTGGGCGCTGGTGACCGGCTACAGGATGCGGCGACAGGGCGCCCATGCCCAGGGGCAGCTCGACCGGCTGGCCGCCATCCTTGAATCCGCGCCGGCGATCGTCGCAATCATCCGCCCCGATGGACGGCTGGAGGTGTCGGACAGGCTGGCGGGGTGGCTGGGTAAGGACCGGGTTCCCAATTTCGCGTCGGAGCTGGTGGCCGCCGATGGCGGGCTGGAGCCGAGCGACGCCGAATTGCTGGGGCGGGACATCGCCGCCGCCCAGCGCGCGGGCAAGCGCTTTTCCCGCCCCGTCCGCGCCACCGGCTCCTCGCGCCTGCTGCTGGTGCGCGGCGCTCCGGCGGGCCCGACGATCGCCGGCTCTGGCAGCGTCATGCTCTGGCTGTTCGACGCGACCGAGAGCCAGTCGGAAGTCAATATGCTCCAGGGTCAGGTGGCCCAATTGCGCGACGCGCTGGAGACGATCGCGGGGCTGATGGAGTCGGCTCCCCTGCCGATCTGGCATCGCACTCCGGACATGCGCCTCAGCCTCGTCAACAGCGCCTATGTCGAGGCGGTGGACGGCGGAGACGCGGCCCAGGTCATCGCCGAGGGCATAGAGCTGGTCGAGTCGGTGGAGGGGCAGACGCCGGCGCGCGCCGCCGCCGCCGTCGCTGAATCCGGGCTGCCGGCCGAGCGCATGGTTCCCGCCACGATCAACGGCGAACGGCGGATGATGTGCGTCATCGACGTGCCGCTGGGCGCGGCCGGGGTCGCCGGCTTCGCGCTCGACCGGCATGAACTGGAGCAGGCGCGGCTGGAGCATCGCCGGCTCGAGGCGGCGCAGCGCGATCTGCTCGACCGGCTCTCCGCGGGCGTCGCGCAGTTCGGCCCGGATCGGAGTTTGCGTTTCTGGAACCAGCCTTTCATGAGCCTGTTCGCGCTGGAACAGCTTCACCTGGCCGACAATCCGCTGTTCGAGCGAGTGCTGGACCGCATGCGCGAAGCAGGGCGCATCCCCGAGCATCGCGATTTCCCCGCTTGGCGCGCGGAGCGGCGCGACTGGTTCCTCTCGCCCGACCCGCGCGAGGAGAATTGGCTGCTGGCCGACGGCACCCATCTGCGCGTCTACGCCCAGCCGCTGCCCGACGGCGGGCTGCTGTTGATCTTCGAGGACCGCACCGAGCAGGTGCAGTTGTCGAGCGCCCGCGACACGCTGCTGCGCGTGCGGACCGCGACTTTCGACAATCTGTTCGAGGCGATCGGCGTCTTTTCGTCCGACGGCCGGCTTCATCTGTGGAACAGCCGCTTCATGTCGCTATGGGGCGTGGACGAGGGGCAGTTGGCCGCGCACCCCCGCATCGACGAGCTGATGCGCACCGTGCAATCGCGCCTCGCCAAGCCGCAGCAATCCAATCTGGTCCGCGAGCTGGTGCGCGCCGCGACGGTCGAGCGCAAGCAGCGCGTCGGCCATGTCGGCTTCGCGGACGGGCGGACCTTCGAGTTCGCGGCGATCCCGCTGCCCGACGGCAATGCGCTTTTCACCATGCTTGACGTGACCGACAGCCGCCGGGTGGAGCAGGTGTTGCGCGACCGAAACGACGCGCTGGAACAGGCGGACAAGGTCAAGACAGCCTTCGTCACCAATATGAGCTATGAACTGCGGACGCCGCTGACCACGATCGCGGGTTTCGCGGAGATGATGAGCCACGGCTATGCCGGTGAGCTGAGCGACATGGCCAAGGACTATGTCGCGGGCATTATGGAAAGCACGGGCCGCCTGTCCCAGCTGATCGAAAATGTGCTGGACCTAACGCAAAGCGAAGCGGGCACGCTGCCGATCGAAAAGAAGCCGAGCGACCTTGCCGATATCGCCTGCGCGAGCGCCGGCCGGATCATGGCGGCGGCGAAGGAAAAGAAGATCGACCTTGCCGTCGACCTGCAGCCCTCGCTCGGCCGTGCGACGTGCGACGCGCGGCGCGTGGGGCAGGCGCTGGACCAGTTGCTGGGCAACGCGGTCCGCTATTGCCCCGCCGGGTCGCGGGTGCTGCTGCACGGCGACGGGCAGGGACCGCGCGCGCGCCTGATCGTCTCGGACAACGGGCCGGGCATGACGCCTGCGCAGCAGGCCGCGATCTTCGATCCGGTCAGCCGCATGGAGCAGGCGCGGCGGGGCGAGAATGTGGCGGTGGGCCTCCCGCTGGCCCGCCAATTGGCGGAGGCCCATGGCGGCACGCTCAGCATCCTGTCCGAACCGGGGCAGGGGACGGTCGCCATGCTGGAACTGCCGCGTGGCTGACGACGTCGAGACGCTGGATTTGCCGGACGAGGCCGCGGTGCTGGCGCTGGGCGAGCGTCTGGCCGATCAGGTGCGGATGGGCGACGTCATCGCGCTGGAGGGCGGGCTGGGCGCGGGCAAGACGACGCTGGCGCGCGGCATCCTGACGGGTCTCGGCTTTGCCGGCGAGGCGCCCAGCCCCAGCTTCGCGATCGTCCAGCACTATGACGTGCCCGAAGTGCGGCTGCCCGTGGCTCATGTCGACCTCTATCGGCTGGAGGATGCCGAAGAGGCGAGGGAACTGGGCCTGGGCGAATATCTGCTCGACAGTCTGCTGATCATCGAGTGGCCGGATCGGCTGGGCGCTGGTTTGTGGGACCATGCCCTCCATCTGACCCTGTCGGACGGCGCGCAGGGCGGTCGGCGCTTGACAGCGCGGGTGCCGGACGGTTGGAGGGAGAGATGGTCGCAGATATGATCCCGCCCGCCGCCGCCCCCGCTTTTCTTAGATCCGCAGGGTGGGGTGACGCCGCCGTCGTGCCGCTTGCCGGGGACGCGTCCTTCCGCCGCTATTTCCGCGTGATCGACAGTGGCCGCAGGGCCGTGCTGATGGACGCGCCGCCGCCGCATGAGGACCCGCGCCCCTTCATCGCCATCGCCGAGCATCTGGCAGGCCAGGGTTTCGCCGCGCCGGCCATATTGGCGCGCGACCTGAAAGAGGGTCTGGTGCTGATCGAGGATTTCGGCGATCTGCGGGTCAAGGAGTTTCTGGACGACAATCCGGCGGAGGAACTGCCGGTCTATGCGCGGGCGGTGGAGTTGCTCGGCGATCTCCACGGCCGGGCGGCGGCGGACCTGCCGCCTTACGATCGCGCCGTCTATCTGCGCGAGGCGGGCCTGCTGACCCAATGGTATTGCCCGGCGATCGGCCTGGCGGTCGATGAGGCCGGCTATGTCGCGGCTTGGGAACGGGTGCTGCCGCTGGTCGAGCGATCCGGCGCGCCCGCCGTCACTGTCCTGCGCGACTATCATGCCGAAAATATCATGCTGATCGACCGGCCGGAGGCGCGTGGCCTTGGCCTGCTCGATTTCCAGGACGCGCTGGTCGGTCACCCGGCCTATGACCTTGTCTCGCTGCTCCAGGACGCGCGCCGCGAAGTGCCGCCGGAGACCGAAGCCGCGATGCTCGCGCACTACAAGGCGGTTACCGCACCGGCCGGCGATTTCGACGCCGCCTATGCGATCCTGGGCGCGCAGAGGAACGCCAAGATCATCGGCATCTTCACCCGCCTGTGGAAGCGCGACGGCAAACCCCGCTATCTCAGCTATCTGCCCCGCATGTGGTCGCTGCTGGAGCGTGACCTGGCGCATCCGGCGCTCGCCCCGGTGGCGGACTGGTTCGCGGCCAATGTGCCCGCCGGCCAGCGGCATCTGGCGCTCGCGGACCACGTCACGGCATGATCGACACGGCCATGCTGATGGCGGCGGGGCTGGGAAAGCGGATGCGCCCGCTTACCGCGACCCGGCCCAAGCCGCTCGTCAAGGTCGCGGGCAAACCGCTGATGGATCATGCGCTCGACCGGATGGCGGACGGCGGCATTCGCCGCGTGGTGGTGAACGTCCATTATCTCGCCGACACGGTCGAGGCGCATCTGAAGGCCCGCAAGGACGGCATGGAGTTCGTCATCTCCGACGAGCGGGCGAAATTGCTGGAGACCGGCGGCGGTCTGATGCGGGCCAGGCCGCTGCTCGGCGATCAGCCCTTTTTCTGCGCCAACAGCGACAATCTGTGGGTGGACGGCCCACGCGAGACCTTCGCCATGATGCGGGCGCTGTGGGACCCGGCGCGAATGGACGCGCTGCTGCTGCTGGTGCCGCTGGCGCGCGCGACCTGCCATGGCGGGATGGGCGATTTCCACATGGACCCCGGTGGCCGGCTGTCGCGGCGCAGGCCCTCCCATGTCGCGCCCTTCGTCTTCACGGGCGTCCAGATACTTTCGCCGACCTTGCTGACCGACCCGCCCGGCGAGGTCTTTTCCACCAACATCTTCTGGAACCGCGCGATCGAGGCGGGCCGGCTCTACGGCGTCTCTCATCAGGGCCTGTGGTTCGATGTCGGCACGCCCCAGGCGATCCCGGTGGTGGAGGCGATGCTGGCCCATGGGTGAGCGGACCCGGCCGGCGCTTTATACGATACCGGCGCATCGCGCCTTCGCCGACGCGTTGGCGATCGGCCTGATCGCCCAGCATGGCGGCGATCCCATGGCGCTCGCGCGGGGCATGGTGCTGCTGCCCAACAACCGCGCGGTCCGCGCCGTGAGCGACGCCTTCGTCCGGGAGTCGAAGGGCGGGCTGCTGCTCCCCCGGTTGGTGCCGATCGGCGACCCGGATCTGGGCGAACGCCTGGGCAGCGCGCTGGACCCGATCGGCGCGGGGCCTGACTTGCCGCCCGCGATCGACCCGATGCGCCGGCAGATGATTCTTGCCCGGATGGTGCAGGAGGTGCGCGCGGATCATGGCCAGCCCGTCGACGCGGGCGAGGCGATCCGGCTGGGGCAGGCGCTGGGCACGGTGCTGGACCAGATGCAGGTGGAGCGCGTGCCCGTCGGCGCGCTCAATGAACTGGCGCTGCCGGACGACCTGTCGGGCCATTGGCAGCGTTCGCTCGATCTGCTGCGGATATTGATCGAGCGCTGGCCGCGCGAACTGGAGCGGCGCGGCCTGATCGACCTTAGCGAACGGCGCAACCGGCTGTTCGATCATATCGCGGCGCGCTGGGCCGAAAATCCGCCGCAGGGGTTCGTCGTCGCCGCCGGCATCTCGACCACGGCGCCCGCCGTCGCGGCCCTGCTCGCGCGCATCGCCCGGATGCCCCGCGGCCAGGTGGTGTTCGCCGCGCTCGACCAGAATCTGTCGGTGGATCAGTGGGACGCGATCGGCCCGTTCGATCCTGACCCGGTCACGGGCCGCGCGCCCGCGCCCAACGAAAGCCATCCCCAATATGCGCTGAAGCGGCTGCTGGACCTGATGAACGTGGCGCGGGAAGAAGTGGCGGTGTGGAAATGGGGCAGCGAGCATGACGCCCGCGCGGTCCGTGGGCGCAACATCTCCCACGCCATGCTGCCGCCCCGCCTGACCGGGGGCTGGCGCGACCTCAAGGTCGCGGACCGCGCGCTGGCCGGCGTGGAGGCGATCGAGGTGGCGACGCCGGGCGAGGAGGCGCAGGCGATCGCCATCGCGCTGCGCGAGACGATGGAGACGCCCGGCCGGACCGCTGCGCTGGTGACGCCCGACCGGCAACTGGCGACCAGGGTGTCCGCGCATCTGCGCCGCTGGGGCATTGAGGCGGACGACAGCGCGGGCCAGCCGCTCTCCCACCTGCCCCCCGGCACATTGCTGATGGCGCTGGCCGAAGCGGTGTCGGAGAAATTCGCGCCCGTCGCCCTGCTCGCGCTGCTCAAGCACCCGCTGGTCATGCGCGGCGAGGCGCGGCTGGCGTGGCTGGAGGGGGTGCGCAACCTCGACCTGCTGTTGCGCGGCCCGCGCCCGCCTGCCGGGATCGCGGGCATCGACCTTCTCTTGCTTCCCCGTGAGGGAGAGGATCGGCAGGCGGGGCTGCGCGCCAGGGTGCTTGCCTGGTGGCCGCAGGCGCGCGCGCTGCTGGAACCCGTGGAAGCCGCCTTCGCCGCCGCGACGACGCTCGGCCGGCAGATCGGGGCGCTGCGCGATCATGCGGGCGCGTTGAGCGGCGATGCGGTCTGGGCTGGCCATCAGGGCCATGCCGCCGCCGCACTGATCGGCGATATCGAGGCAGCGGCGGAGGAAGGACCGCGCGAGGCCGATATCCGGGCGCTCCCCGCGCTGCTCGACCATCTGCTGGGCGCGCAAGCCGTGCGACCGCCGCAGGGCGGCCATCCCCGTATCGCCATATTGGGACTGATCGAGGCGCGACTGACCCAGGCCGACCGCATGATATTGGCGGGCCTCAACGAAGGCACTTGGCCCGGCCTGCCCGCGCCGGACCCGTGGCTCGCTCCGCGCATCCGGCGCGAACTGGGGCTGCCGGGGCTGGAGACGCGCATCGGCCTAGCCGCCCATGATTTCGCGAGCGCGCTGGGTGCGCCGCAGGTTCTCATCACCCGCGCCCGCCGGGGCACGAGTGGCCCGGCGGTGGCCTCCCGCTTCTGGCTGAGGCTGCGGGCGATGACCGGGCCGCAATGGCGAGAGGCCGACCGCTACGTGGCTTTCGCCCGCGCGCTCGACGATCCGCGCGCGCACGCTCCGGCCGATCGGCCCGCCCCGTGCCCGCCGGTGGACGCGCGGCCCAAGGTCATTCCCGTCACCGATGTCGACCGGCTGAAGGCGGACCCCTTCGCCTTCTACGCCAAGCGGATGTTGCGCCTCGCCCGGCTCGATCCGATCGACGCCGATCCCAGCGCGGCGTGGCGCGGCACGGCCGTCCATGCGATATTGCAGCAATGGGGCGAGTCCGGAGCGCTCGATCTGGCCGATCTGGAACAGCGCGCCCGCGCCATGTTCCGCAGCGCCGACGCGCATCCGCTGCTGCGCGCGTTGTGGCAGCCCCGGCTGCTGGAGGCGGTCCGCTGGATCGCCGCAGAGGTCGCCGCCGATCGCGTCGCGGGCCGAACGATCGCGCTGGTGGAGCAGGAGGGAAAGGCGAGAATCGCGGGAGTGACGCTGACCGGCAAGGCGGACCGGATCGACCATATGCCTGACGGCAGCATCGCCATAGTCGACTATAAGACCGGCAAGCCCCCCAGCGCCCGGCAGGTCCGCAACGGCTATGCGCTGCAACTGGGGCTGCTGGGCCTGATTGCGCAGGCCGGGGGCTTTGCTGCGCTCGGTGTGGGGCGGGTCGCTAGCGTCTTTGAATATTGGTCACTCGCCAAGAAGGCCGACCAATTCGGCTATCGCGACAGCCCGGTCGATCCGGCGGGAAAGCGGGACAAGCTGGTCAGCGCCGATTTCACCGCGCATGTGCTGGATCAGTTCAGCACTGCGGCGGCGGCCTGGCTGACCGGAGACGCGCCCTTCCGGGCGGAGGTCAATCCGGAAGTCGCCAGCTATGGCGACTATGACCAACTGATGCGGCTGGAGGAATGGTATGGCCGGGGCGACTAGGACGCCTTCGGGGCTGAAGCCGCTCGCCGGCGCGCAGGCGACCGCCGCCGCACCCGACGGCCATGTCTGGCTGTCGGCGTCGGCGGGCACGGGCAAGACGCATGTGCTGACGGCGCGCGTATTCCGCCTGCTGCTGAAAGGGGTTCGGCCGGAAAATATATTGTGCCTCACCTTCACGAAGGCGGGCGCGGCGGAGATGGCCGACCGCATCCATGAACGGCTGGCGCTATGGGTGCAGATGGACGATCCCAGCCTGTTCGCCGATCTGGAGGCGCTGGGCGAGGAGGGCGGGCCGGAGCCGCGCGAACGGGCGCGGCGGCTGTTCGCCGAGGTGCTCGAATCCACGGGCGGTGGCCTTCGCATCCAGACGATCCACAGCTTCTGCCAGCAATTGCTCGCCGCCTTTCCGCTGGAGGCGGGGCTGGTGCCCGGCTTCCGTCCGCTGGAGGCGCGCGAGCAGGCGGCGCTGGCGCGCCAGACGCTCGCCGATCTGGTGATCGAGGCGGAGGAGCGGGGCGACGAAGCCCTGATGGCGGCGATGCAGGCGCTCAGCCTGCGGCTGGGCGAGGGCGGCGCGGAAGCCTTCCTGACGCGCTGCGCCCGGCGGCATGAGGCGCTGGCCGCCCTGCCGCAAGAGCTGACCGCATGGACGGCGCAACTCCTGCATTTGCCCGACGGCGACATAGACGCGCATCTCGCGGCCGCCTGTTGCGACGAAGCGTTCGACATGCGGACGCTCGCCTGGATCGCCGACGCTAATGCCCAATGGGGCACCGCGCGAGCGCTGGAGCGCTGCGACCGGATCGCCCGCTGGCGCGCGATGGACGGCGCGGCGCGGGCGGCGGCGCTGGCCGATCTGCACGGCGCATGGGCGCGGGGCGATGGCGAGCCGCTGTCGCTGGCGAAGGGCTGGGCGCCGCAGGTGGACGGCTATGGCGAGGCGGTTGCCCGCCTCCATGGGCATTGCGCGGAGTTGCTCAACCTCAAGATCCGCGCCGGCTATGCGGCGCTGCTGGCGCAGGCGCTTCAAGCCGGGCGGGCCTATGCGGCGGCCTATGCGCGGGCCAAGCGCCTGGCCGGGGCGGTCGATTTCGATGACCTGATCGCCCGCGCCGTCGCCCTGCTGCTGGAGGACGGTATGGGCGAGTGGATCCGCTACAAGCTGGACCAGCGGATCGATCATATATTGGTGGACGAGGCGCAGGACACCAACGCCAGCCAGTGGGACATCGTCGAAGCGCTGACGGGGGAATATTTCGCGGGCGAAGGGGCGAAGGGCGACATCATCCGCACCCTGTTCACCGTGGGGGACTTCAAACAGGCGATCTTCGGATTTCAGGGGACCAGTCCGCAGGCGTTCGAGCGCGCGCGGCAGCGTTTCCGCCTGTTCGCCGAGTTCGGACAGCAGCCGTTCCACGACCTCTCCCTCGACCGCAGCTTCCGATCGACCCCCGCCGTGCTGGAGGTGGTCGACGGGACCATCGCCGTGCTGACCGGACAGCGCCTTGGCCTTGCCGACACCCACGTCCATCACATCAGCGCTAACCGCTTCCCCGGCGCCGTCGAACTATGGCGCGCGGTGGCGGCCGGCGACTCCGGGGATGTGGAGGGCGAGGAGAATTGGGCGGACGATCAGGAGCGGGCGCTGGCGACGAAGATCGCCCGCCAGATACGGCACTGGATCGACGATGGGCTGATGCTGGAGAGCAAAGGGCGTGCCGTCGCGCCGGGCGACATCATGATATTGGTGCGCCGCCGCAGCGAACTGGCCCGGCTGATCGTCGCGCGCCTCTATGAGGAAGGCGTCGCAGTCGCAGGGATCGACCGGCTGCGGCTGAACGCTCCGCTCGCCGTGCGCGACCTGCTGGCGGCGCTACGCTTCGTCGTCCAGCCGGAGGATGATCTCAACCTCGCCAACCTGCTGGTGTCGCCGCTGATCGGCTGGAGCCAGGACGAACTGATGACGCGGTTGCTCGGCCGCAAGTCCGGCCTGTGGCGGCACTTGCAGCAGCATGTTGACGACGCGCCGCTGGAGCCGCTCCGCGCTCTGCTCGCCCGGGCCGACTTCACCACGCCCTATCGCTATCTGGAGGAGATATTGTCCGGGGCGATGGACGGCCGGCGCAAGCTGATTCGCCGCCTTGGCGCGGAGGCGCGCGATCCGATCGAGGAACTGCTGAACGCGGCGCTGGCGTTCGAAAGCAACGATCGCCCCTCGCTGCAACGATTCATCGACTGGTTCGATCGCGGCGACGTGGAGATCGTCCGGGACGCCGCCGCCCAAGGAGACGCCGTTCGCCTGCTGACCGTCCACGGAGCCAAGGGATTGCAAGCGCCGATCGTCATCCTGGCGGACGCGGCGATCGACCCTGACGCGGGCAATCGCAGCGACCAGTTGGAATGGGAAGGGGTTCCCATCCTGCCCCCGCGCAAGGCCGAGACAGGGGGCGAGATCGCCGACTTGGTCGCCGAGGCGGCTCGTATCGAGCGGGAGGAGCATTGGCGGCTCCTCTACGTCGCGCTGACTCGCGCGGAGGAGCGGCTGGTGATCGCGGGGTCGCTTGGCCCCCGATCCCGTGGACAGGTGAAGCCCGAAAGCTGGTTCGCCGCGGTCGAGGCGGCGCTGGAGGCGCTGGGGGCCGATTGGCAGGAGCACATGATCTGGGGCGCGCGCCGTCACTGGCGGGGACGCGAGCCGCTGCCGCCCAAGGCGCGCGAGAAGCGTGCTGGCAGGGTCGATGCCGCGCCCGCCGAGCCGGACTGGTTGCGCCGGTCCGCCCCCGCCGAAGCGCGCCCGCCGCGCCCGCTCGCGCCATCGGCGCCGGTCGAGGATGACGTGCCGGACCCGCCGCCCACGCCCGCGATGCGCCAGGCGGCCGAGCGTGGGCGCTGGCTGCACGCGCTGTTCGAACGCCTGCCCGCCCTTCCCCAGGCCGACCGGCGCGCTGCCGCCGACAACTGGCTGAGGCGCAATGCGGGCATCCCCGACGCCGGTGCCCGCGCCGATATCGTCGATCATGCTCTGTCAGTCATCAACACGCCGGTCTTCGCCGGCCTGTTCGGGCCGGACGCGCTGGCGGAAGCGCCTGTAGCGGCCGTGGTGGGAGAGGCGGTGATCGCCGGCACCGTCGACAGGCTATGCGTCGGCAAGGACGTCGTGCAGGTCGTGGACTTTAAGACGGGACGCGCCGTTCCATCCTCCGCCGACCAGGTGCCGGTCGCGCATCTGCGGCAGATGGCGGCCTATGCGGCGGCGCTGGGCGTGATCTTCCCCGGACGCAGGGTCGAGGCCGCGCTGCTCTACACCGCCGCGCCACGCCTCATCCCGCTGCCCGACGCGCTGCTCTCGCCCTACAAGCCGGGCTTTGCCGTGGCGCAGGACAATTTGTCGGCGCCGACCGTTGAGCCGGGCCCGCCCTCGTCCTAGATAGCGCATCAACGAAGGAGATTTTCATCATGGCGACCAAGGCAGTAACCGACCTCAGCTTCGCGCAGGACGTGCTTCAATCCGACAAGCCCGTGCTCGTCGATTTCTGGGCTGAATGGTGCGGCCCGTGCAAGATGATCGGCCCGGCTCTGGAGGAGATTTCTGAGGAACTGGCGGGCAAGGTCACGATCGCCAAGATCAATATCGACGAGAACCCCGAAGCGCCCGGCAAATATGGCGTGCGCGGCATTCCGACGATGATCCTGTTCAAGCGCGGCGAAGTCAGCGCGACGAAGGTCGGCGCCGCGCCCAAGAGCGCGCTCAAGGGCTGGATCGAGGGCGCGCTCTGACTTAGGTCAGCGCTATCATCACCATGTCGGCATAGGCGGGCCGTTCGCGTAGCCTGTCATACCAGCGGCGTACATGCGGGAGCGGCGGCCGCTCTATGGCCAGCTTGAAATAGGTGTGGGCATAGACGCCCATGGGGATGTCGCCGATGCCGAAGGCTTCGCCCGATAGCCAGGGCGTCTGCGCCAGCGCGGCATCGACAATGGCCATCGCCTTGCCGCAAGCGGCCGCCGATGCAGTGATAAGCGCGGGATCGCGCTCTTCGGGCTTGCGCCGCACGAGATGGAGAAAGGCGTCGCGTTGCAGGTCGGCAAAGCCGAATTGCCAGTCCATCCACTTGTCCGCGACCGCCCGCGTGGCCGCGTCGGCGGGCCAGAAGGCGGTCGGTGCATGGCGGGCCGCCATATAGCGAAGGATTGCGTTCGATTCCCATAGCACCAGCCCGTCATCCTCGATGGTCGGGATCAGCGCATTGGGGTTGAGCGCCAGATAAGCGGCGTCCATGCCGAACGCTCCGCCGACATCGTGACGGACATGGGGTAGGCCGATCTCTCGCGCGAACCAAGCGACTTTCTTGACATTATGCGAGTTGAGGCGGCCCCAGATCGTCAGCATCTCTTCTTCACGCTCCCATCAGGCGAGCAGCGTCGTTGCCGCAATGTCCCACAGCCGGGGCGACGACGCGCCCAGCAGTCCCCGCCGCGCATCCCCCACGCGATAGGGCGATCCGTCGAGCCGCGCGCAGCGTCCGCCAGCCTCGTTCAGCAGCAGCGTTCCGGCGGCATGATCCCAGGGAAGCGAGCGCGCGAACAGCGACACGTCGTTCTGCCCCAGCACCAGGCGCGGATATTGCTCGGCGGCACAGCGCGGAATGTCCACCAGCGTGAAGCGCCCCTCGGCCTGCCGGGCGATGTCGGCTCGTTCCTGGTCGGTCATGAAATAGACGGCCAGCGCGGCGATCGGCAAAGCCGCGCCGCTTTCGCGCGCGCGCACTGGATGGCCGTCGATGCGCGCGCCGCCCCCCAGGGCCGCATGGCACAGGCGCCCGGTCAGCGGATCGAATATCCAGCCCGCGATCGTCGTTCCCGCGTCGGCAAGCGCGATCATGATGCCGAAGGGCGGCTGCCCCGCCGCGAAATTGCCGGTGCCGTCGATCGGGTCGATGATCCAGTTCAGCCCCTCGCCCGCGCGCTCCAATATGGCTGGATCGGCGGCGCAGGCCTCTTCGCCAATCACGCCCGCCTCCGGCAGCAGCGCGACCAGACCCTCGGCCAGCCGTTCCTCGCTCTCCTGGTCGGCGATGGTGACGAAATCGTCCGCCGCCTTCTCGCTGATCTGGTCGGAGGTCAGGTTGCGGTAGCGCGGCAGCACCACGTCGCGCGCCACCTGCCGCATCAGATCGGCGACCGGCTGTTCGAGCCCGTCTGCGACCGACCGCGCCATCAGCTGCGATAGTCGGCGTTGATGGAGATATAGCCGTGCGTCAGGTCGCAGGTCCACACGGTCGCGCGGCCGTCGCCCAGCCCCAACTCCACGCCGATGCGGATATCCTGTCCCTTCAGATGCGCGGCGACCGGCGCTTCGTCATAATCCTCGACGGCAAGGCCGCCGGTCGCGACCTGTGTATCGCCGAAGCGGATCGACAGCTTGTCGCGCTCGGCGGGTTCGCCCGCCTTGCCGATCGCGGCCACGACCCGGCCCCAATTGGCGTCCTCGCCCGCGATCGCCGTCTTGACCAGCGGCGAGTTGGCGATCGACAGGCCAATGCATCGGGCGCTCTCGTCGCTGTCCGCCCCGGCCACGTCGATCTCGATGAACTTGGTCGCGCCCTCGCCGTCGCGAACGACCAGATGCGCGAGCTGGCGGCAAAGATCGTGGAGCGCGGAGGCGAAGGCGTCGGCTCCCGGATCGTCCATCGACGCCAGCGCGGCGTTCCCGGCGGCTCCGGTGGCGAAGGCCAGCACCGTGTCGCTGGTCGATGTGTCGCTGTCGACCGTGATGCAAGAAAAGGTCGATCGGTTGGCCGCCGACAGCATCTGCTGGAGCAATTTGGGGTCGATCGCCGCGTCGGTGAAGATATAGCCCAGCATCGTCGCCATGTCGGGCGCGATCATTCCCGACCCCTTGATGATCCCGACGAGTTCGACCCGCGCGCCGCCGATCATCGCCGCCGCCCGCGCGCCCTTGGCATAGGTGTCCGTGGTACCAATGCTGTTCGCCGCATCCTCCCAGCTACAGGGCGGCGCGGCGAAGGCGGCGTCCAGCCCGGCCTCCGCCTTGTCGATCGGCAGGGGCACGCCGATGACGCCGGTCGAGGAAATGAAGATGTCGCTCGGCAGGCAGTCGAGATGATTGGCGACCCGCGCCGCGATCGCCTCCACCGCGGCCCGCCCGCGTTGGCCGGTAAAGGCGTTGGCGTTGCCCGCATTCACCACCAGCGCCCGCGCCGACCCCAGGGGGATGGCGTCGCGGCACCATTCCACCTCCGGCGAGGGGCATTTGCTTTGCGTCGTCACCCCCGCGACCGCCGTGCCCGGCGACAGCTCGACATAGGTGAGGTCGCACCTGTCCCACGCCTTGTATCCGGCCCTTGCGATGCGTAGCGTCACGCCGCCGATCATGGGCAGGTCCGGGAAAGCGGCGGGGGCGAGGGGAGAGCGTTGCATGGTCGGTCTCTTCAAAATCCGGGGTCGTCTATCCCCATAAGGATACATGCCGCGCCGGCAACGCAAATGAATGATCAAGGGGTAGAAAATGCTGCGGAAGGACATTGGTGATTGGAAGCGTCCGAGACTGCGCGGGATAGGCGGCATATGGTCCTGCGCAGCTGCTGTTGGCCTTGCTCTTTCATCGGCCGGCATGACCAAAGATGTTACGAAGCTGAAGACTGAGCCGACGCCGTTGGACAATCCCGGAAACTGGATTACAGACAATGATTATCCCGTAAGCGCCTTGGTCGATGGCGTGGAAGGCATGACTGCTTTTTCCTTGACCGTCGGCGTCGACGGCCGTGTATCCGACTGTCAAGTTACAACGGGCAGTGGTTCGGAAGCGCTGGACGAAACGACCTGCCTGGTATTACGACAGCGCGCTCGCTTCAATCCTGCACTAGATGGGAAAAACCGCCCGACAGAGGGCATCTACAAGAACAGGATACATTGGCGAATTCCCGCCAATCACCCAAAGACCGTCACGGATTATCCTAAGCGTCTGCACTGGGCCTTGGAAGTGGATGAGGAGGGCCGCGTGGAAAGCTGCAAGGTGTTGGAAAATACAGGCAATGCCACATTTGTTGAAAGACTGAACAGGTCGGTCGACCCGTGCGATGCGGCAAAACGTAGCCAGCAATTAATTCCGGTGCTGGATGCGGAGGGTAATCCCATCAAGGCACGGCTGGAAATGAAAACCGAAGCACACATCACGCCGCGCTGATTGCCCCTCGTCCGCCCTCAATTGACTATCCTGGGCCCAAACCCTAAATCGCGGCGCATATCCGCGCGCGGCCCGTCTGGCGGTGCCCGCGTCCCCGTGAAAGTCAGGAACCTGCATGTTCGGCGCACTCGCCAAGTCCATTTTCGGATCGTCCAACGAACGCTACGTGAAGTCGCTGGGCAAGATCGTCGACCAGATCGCCTCGTTCGAACCCGCGATCTCGGCGCTGTCCGACGAGGAACTGACGCAGCAGACGGTGAAGTTCCGCGCACGGCTGGCGGAAGGGGAGACGCTGGACGACCTGCTTCCCGAGGCGTTCGCCACGGTGCGCGAAGCGGCCAGGCGCACGCTCGGCCAGCGCCATTATGACGTGCAGATGATCGGCGGCATCGTCCTTCATCGCGGCGAAATCGCCGAAATGCGCACTGGCGAGGGCAAGACGCTGGTCGCCACCGCCGCGACCTATCTGAACGCGCTGGAGGGGAAGGGCGTCCATGTCGTCACCGTGAACGACTATCTGGCGACCCGCGACTGCGAATGGATGGGGCAGGTCTATCGTTTCCTTGGCCTCACCACCGGCGTCGTCGTGCCCAATATTAGCGAGGAGGAGCGCCGCGCCGCCTACGCCGCTGACGTCACCTATGCGACGAACAACGAACTCGGCTTCGACTATCTGCGCGACAATATGAAATATGACCGCGCGTCGATGGTCCAGCGCCCCTTCAACTACGCGATCGTCGATGAGGTGGATTCGATCCTGATCGACGAAGCGCGCACACCGCTGATCATTTCAGGGCCCACCGACGATAAGTCGGAGCTTTATGTCGCGGTCGACGCGATCGTGAAGCAGCTCGACGAA
This sequence comes from Sphingobium sp., assembly GCA_033795485.1. Lineage (GTDB taxonomy): Bacteria > Pseudomonadota > Alphaproteobacteria > Sphingomonadales > Sphingomonadaceae > Sphingobium. The sequence goes on along the minus strand of JARYGO010000005.1, from coordinate 37,893 downwards.
AGCGATTATGAAAAGGACGAGAAGCAGCGCTCGATCACGCTGACCGAGGACGGCACGGAGAAGATCGAGCGGCTGCTGGAGGCCGCCGGGCTGCTTCAGGGCAACAATCTCTACGATTTCGAGAATACGCAGGTCGTGCATCATGTGAACCAGGCACTGAAAGCCGTGGTCATGTTCCGCCGCGACATCGACTATATCGTTAAGGACGGGAAGGTCGTCATCATCGACGAGTTCACTGGCCGCATGATGGACGGCCGCCGCTGGTCGGACGGGCTGCACCAGGCGGTGGAGGCCAAGGAAGGCGTGCAGATCGAGCCGGAGAACCAGACGCTGGCCTCCGTCACCTTCCAGAATTATTTCCGTATGTATCCCAAGATCTCGGGCATGACCGGCACCGCCTCCACCGAGGCGACAGAGTTCTACGAAATCTACAAGATGAACGTCGTCACCATCCCCACCAACAAGCCGGTGCAGCGGATCGACGAGGAAGACAGCTTCTACAAGAATCTGGAGGATAAGTTTCGCGGCATCGCCCGGACGATCAAGATCCATGCCGAAAAGGGCCAGCCGGTGCTGGTCGGCACGGTGTCGATCGAGAAGTCGGAAATGCTCTCGGAGTTTCTGGAGCAGGAAGGCGTACCGCACGCGGTCCTCAATGCGCGTTTCCACGAGCGCGAGGCGCATATCGTCGCGCAGGCGGGCCGCAAAGGCGCGGTGACGATCGCCACCAACATGGCGGGGCGCGGCACCGACATCCAGCTTGGCGGCAATCTGGAGATGCGGATCGAGGACGAGTTGAACGGCGTTCCCGAAGGGCCCGAGCGCGACGCCGCGATCGAGCGGATCAAGGCCGAGATCGCCGCCGAAAAGGCCGAGGTGCTGGCGGCGGGCGGCCTGTTCGTGCTCGCCACCGAACGGCATGAGAGCCGCCGTATCGACAACCAGTTGCGCGGCCGTGCCGGGCGTCAGGGCGACCCTGGCCTCTCGCGCTTCTATCTCAGCCTCGACGATGATCTGATGCGCATCTTCGGCCCGGACACGATGTTCGCGAAGATGATCCGCTCCAACCTGGAGGATGGCGAGGCGCTGCCCCCGTCGAAATGGCTGAGCAAGGCGATCGAGACCGCCCAGCGCAAGGTGGAGGCGCGCAACTACGACATCCGCAAGCAGGTCGTCGAATATGACGACGTGATGAACGACCAGCGCAAGGTCATCTACGAACAGCGCGCCGACATCATGGATGCCGATACGGTGGATGATGTCGTCACCGACATGCGGCATGAGACGGTCAATGATCTGGTCGGCGCCTCCTGCCCGCCGGGAAGCTATCCCGAACAATGGAATATCGACCTGCTGAAGGCGCGCACCGCCGACATATTGGGGCTGGAGCCCGATTTCGACGCCTGGCTGGCGGAGGATCAGGTCGATCCCGAGATGATCGAGGAGCGCCTCGTCGCCCTGGCCGACCAGGCGGTGGCGGACAAGGTCGCGGATATCGACGCCCGCGACTGGCATGGAATCGAAAAGAGCATTCTGCTCCAGAGCCTGGATCATCACTGGAAGGAGCATCTCTCGACGCTCGATGCGCTGCGGCAGGTGGTCCATCTGCGCGCCTATGCGCAAAAGACGCCGATCAACGAATATAAGCAGGAAGCCTTCGCCCTGTTCGAGCGGATGCTGGGCAATATCCGCGAGGATGTGACGGGGTCGATCGCGCGCGTGCAGTTCCGGATGGAGGGTCCGGCCGACTTCCAGCTCCCCGATTTCGAGCTTCCGGTGCTGCCCGACTTCATCACCACCCATATTGACCCCTTTTCGGGCGACGATAACAGCGCCGACATCGACGCGGGTCAGACCGGTCGTATTCCCGGCGGCGTTCCGCGCCCGCCAATCGGCAACACGGCGCCCGGCGAGTTCGCCAATCTGGACATCAGCCGCAATGCGCCCTGTCCCTGCGGATCGGGCCAGAAATACAAGCATTGTCACGGCGCGATAAGCTGATAGCCCGTCGTCTTTGAACCCCGTGCCCGCCAAAAACGTTTGGACGGCAGGAGGAGGGCGGTCCGGTGATGATCGACGATAATTGGCTAACGATCGCGATCCGGCTCGGTCTCGCGACGCTGGTCGGCCTGGTGATCGGGTTCGAGCGTGAATGGCGCGGCCACGACGCTGGCCTGCGCACCCATGCGCTGGTGGCGCTCAGTTCCGCGATGATCGTGATTTCCGCTCTGCTGATTTCCCGCGAGATAGTCGATCATGGACAGGAAAGCGATCCCGTCCGCGCCATTCAGGGACTGGCGCAGGCGATCGGCTTCATCGCGGGCGGTCTCATCTTCGTGCGCGGCGGTGACGTGCGCAACATGACCACGGCCGCCAGCCTGTGGATGGCGGCGGCGGTCGGCATAGCGGCGGGCGCGGGGCAGTTCGTGCTGGTGGTTCTGGCGTCGGCGATGGCGCTGTTGGTGCTGACTGTCCTTTCGCTGCTGAAGCGCTTCATGCCCTCGCCCCCGCCCGATGTCGGCAATGACGACGCCGAACGGCTGAGTCCCCCCAACCGGCGCGGGACGATCGACGAGGGCTGACCCCACGCGCAGGGAACCCCACGCCTCGCCCCGGATTATTATGCCGTAGAAACCAAAAAGGGCGAACCGATGGCCGCGCGCGCATATTGGCAGGGGCAGATCAGGCTGGCCCTCGTCTCCATTCCCGTCGAGATATATTCCGCGACCAAGAGCGGCGCGAGCGTGTCCTTCCGTCAGATCCATGAGCCGTCGGGCAAGCGCATCCATTATGAAAAGGTAGTGGACGGCATCGGCCCGGTCGATCCCGACGAGATCATGAAGGGTTTCGAATATGAGAAGGGCGAATATGTCCTGCTCGACCAGGAAGAGATTGAAGGGGTCAAGCTGGAGAGCAAGAAGACGCTGGAGTTGACCCAGTTCGTCGACATCGGCGAGGTCGACGCCATCTATTATGACAAGCCCTATTATGTCGTCCCCGCCGACGATCTGGCTGAGGAGGCCTTCATCGTGCTGCGCGAGGCGTTGCGCCGGACGCGCAAGGTCGGGCTGGGCCAATTGGCCATGCGTGGCCGCGAATATGTCATCAGCCTGAAGCCCTGCGGCCGGGGCATGGTGCTGGAAACGCTACGCTACGCCGACGAGGTGAACAAGGCCGCCAGCTTCTTTCGGGATATCGGCGACGCCAAGCCGGACGAGGACCTGCTGGACCTGGCCACCAGCCTGATCGACAAGAAGGCGGGCACGTTCGATGCGTCGGAGTTTCACGACCGCTATGTCGACGCCCTGCGCGACTTGATCGAGCGCAAGCGCAAATCCAAGACCGGCAAGGTGACGCTGGATGCGGAGGACAAGGCGTCCTCGCACGGCTCCAACGTCATCGACTTAATGGCGGCGCTTAAACGGTCGCTGGACAAGCCCGATGCCGCCAAAGCCGCATCGGAGAAAGCCACCGCACGAAAAGCGCCAGCCAAAAAGGCCCCGGCTCAAAAAGCGTCCGCCCCGAAAGCCCCGGTGAAGAAGGCCGCGACGACTCGTTCCCGCAAGAGCGCCTGACATGGCCGCGCGCGCCCATCCGCTCGACACCTATAACCGCAAGCGGGACTTCAAGAAGACGGCCGAGCCCAAGGGCGTGGCGGCCAAGACGGCGGGCCATCTCTTCGTCGTCCAGAAGCATGACGCCACCCGGCTCCATTGGGATTTCCGCTTGGAAATGGACGGGGTGCTGAAAAGCTGGGCGGTGACGCGCGGCCCCAGCCCGAACCCCGACGACAAGCGGCTTGCCGTCCGGACCGAGGATCATCCGATGGGCTATGCCGGCTTCGAGGGGACGATCCCGCAGGGCGAATATGGCGGCGGCACGGTGATGCTGTGGGACAGCGGCAGCTGGGAAGCGGTCGGCAGCAAGGACCCGGCCAAGACCATCGAGCAGGGCCATGTCCATGTCATCCTGCACGGCGAGCGGATGAAGGGCGAATGGCTGCTCGTGCGGATGAAGCCCCGGCCGGGCGAGAAGCGCGAAAACTGGCTGTTGCGCAAGGTGGAGGATGCCCATGCCGGGCCGTCGGGAGAATTGGTCGACAGCGCGCTGACCAGCGTGACCACAGGACGCACGATGGCGCAGATCGCCAAGGGTGACGATCCCGTCTGGCATTCGGACCCGAAGAAGGCCAAGGCCGACAAGGGCGCCGCGAACGCGCCCGGCAGATTACCGCCCAAGCCGCCAAGGGCAAAGCCGAAGGAAGCCGGGAAGATGCCGGGCTTCCGCGCTGTGCAGCTCGCGACGCTGGTGGACGCCGTGCCAGCCGGATCGGCCTGGCTGCACGAGGTCAAATATGACGGCTATCGCACCCTGCTTGCGGTCAGCGGCGGGAAGGCGAAGGCCTTTACCCGCACCGGCCTCGACTGGTCGGACCGCTTCGCGCCAATCGTCAAGGCTATCGCCACGATCGACACCGCCAGCGCGCTGATCGACGGCGAAGTCGTTGCGCTGGACAATAAGGGCCGGCCGAGCTTCTCCGCCTTGCAGGCCACGTTGCAGGCGGGCGGAGACCTCCATTATTTCGCATTCGACCTGCTGGAGCTGGGCGGGGTCGACCTGACGGGCCTCAGCAATGCCGAACGCAAGGCGCGGCTCGCCGCGCTGCTGCAAGGGGTCGCTCCCCCGATCCACTATGCGGACCATGTGGAGAAGGGCGGAGAGACGCTGTTCGATCGCCTTTGCGGGGAAGGCTATGAGGGGATCATCTCCAAGCGCGCCGACGCGCCCTATCGCGGCACGCGCAGCCGCAACTGGCTGAAGGTCAAATGCACGCGCCGCCAGGAGTTCATCATCATTGGTTTTATCGAGAGCGACAAGAAGGGCCGGGATCTGCGCTCGTTGGCGCTTGGGCTGAACGACGGCGGCGCGCTGCGTTATGCCGGGCGCGTGGGCACCGGCTTCACGGCCGATAGTCGCGCGATGCTGATGGAACGGCTGCGGCCGCTGGTCCGCAAGACCGCCCCCGCCGAGGTTCCTCGGGCCGCCGCGCGGGGGGTGAAATGGGTCGAGCCCGAACTGGTGGCCGAGGTCGCCTATGCCGAGTTCACCGCCGACAATGTCGTGCGTCACGCCAGCTTCTTGGGGTTGCGCGAGGACAAGCCGGCCGCCGAAGTGGTGCCGGAAAAGCCGGCCGCCACGACCGCTGGCGCTTTGAGCGACAAGCCCTTCGGCATCGCCATCTCCAGCCGCGATCGCGTCATAGACACGCAGGGCGGCGTGACGAAGGGCGCGCTTGCCGACTATTATGCGCGCATGGCGGAGCCGATTTTGCGCTGGCTCGCCGACCGGCCGGTCAGCCTTGTCCGCTGCCCCCAGGGGCGGGCCAAACATTGTTTCTTCCAGAAGCATGACGCGGGCAGTTTCGGCGACCGTGTCGACAAGGTGGCGATCCGCGAAAAGAGCGGAAAGGAGGAGGATTATCTGGTCGTCAACGACGGCGAGGGGCTGATGTCCTGCGTCCAGATGGGCACGATCGAGTTCCACGGCTGGGGCGCGCCAGCGCACGCCGTGGATAATCCCGACCGGATGGTGTTCGACCTCGACCCCGATGAGGGACTGGATTTCGGCGACGTGCGCAAGGCGGCGGTAGACCTCAAGGACCTGCTCGCCGAACTGGGGCTGCGCAGCTTTCCGATGGTGTCGGGAGGCAAGGGCATCCACGTCGTCGTGCCCCTGGACGGGGCGGCCGAATGGCCCCAGGTCAAGGATTTCGCCAGCCGCTTCTCACGCGCCGTGGCGGAGGCCCATGCCGATCGCTTCACGGCCAATATGCGCAAGGTGGAGCGCAAGGGGCGCATCTTCATCGACTGGCTGCGCAACGAGCGGGGTTCGACGGCGGTGTTGCCATACAGCGCCCGCGCGCGCGCCGGAACGCCGGTCGCGGCTCCCGTGACCTGGGAAGAAGTGGCGGAACTGGACGATGCGCATCCATTCACTATCAGCGATGTCGACACGCTGCTGGAGCGGCTGGAGGGGGATGCGCTGAAGGGCTGGGGAGAGGCCGAGCAAAGCCTGCCCGACTTTTGAAGCGGTCAGTCCAGAAGCGGTCAGCCCAGACGGGGGCGTCAGGCGGCGTTGGTCGCCGGATCGGTCGCGCGATCGTCCATCTGCGGGATGGAATGCCACCATTCGCGGCCCGCCGGCGCGAATGCCGACACATTGGCGTGGCGCGCGAAGGCTAGCCAGCAATCCTCCACCTTCCGATAATGCCAAAGCGGATCGCAATTGACGGGGACCTGCACGAAGCTGGGCACGCGGCCCGCCTGCACCGGGTCCGCGACAAGCTGGCCGGGAACGTCGCGAACGGTTCCGTCGGGAAATCTGATTGCTATCGTCACCAACGCCTCCATCTGTCCGGGCCCGATGCATCAACGCGCGATCCGCTCGCCGGTTGCACGATGCTGCGCGGTAACTAACTGGTAGGCGTTAATAATATTACTATGCGCTGGCCGAGATGGGCTCGCTTTCATGCAAGGTCACGGGATGCGCGTCCCACGTCTTTCCGTCATAACGATAACGGACATGGTTACCGCGCCCGAACCGCTGCCCGTCCCAGGCGATCACCTGAAGCTCCAGTTCGTCGTCGCGCGTGACATGAAGCCAGTTGAAGCTTTGCAGTTCGTTATTGCGAAAGCGCGTGGACGTCGCCGTGCCCGCCTGAATCACCAGCGCGCCTCCGGCATGATCGACCATCTTCGCCGCCGCCTCGGCATAGGTGCGGTGGAAATGCCCGGCGAGCGCGACATGCACGCCGGCGCGGCACACCGCTTCGACCGCGTCCTCATGCCGCCCCACCGCTTCGGTCAGTTCATTCCCTTCCGCGATCGGCATGGCGAACAGCGGGTGGTGGGTGACGAGAATGCGAGTCTTGCCGCGCGGCACGGCGGCGAACCGCTCCTCGATCATCGCCATCTGCTTGCGGTTGATCCGGCCATCCTTGATCGTCAGCGATCGCGCCGTGTTGATCCCCAGCACCGCCAGTTCGTCATTTTCGAACCAAGGACACAGGTCGTTGGAAATATAGCGTTCGTAGCGGACCAAGGGAGCGGCGAAACGGCGGACCACGTCGTAGAGCGGGATGTCGTGATTGCCCGGCACCGCCAGCACCGCAAAGCCCGCCGACCGCAGCCGGTTGATATAGGCGGAAGCCTCCCGGAACTGAGCGACGCGCGCGCGCTGCGTGAAATCCCCGCTCAAGATGACCAGGTCGGGGCGGCGCGCCTCCAGCCAAGCGATGGTGGCGGAAACGACCTTGGGATCGTGAGCGCCGAAATGGAGGTCGGACAGATGAGCGATGCGGGCCATCACCGATGAACGACAGGCGGCCCCCTCCGGTTGCGCGGCGAAAAATATTTGGACCCGCCCCACGCCATCGCGGGTTGCTAAGCCATGGCTACGAAAGCTCTTCCCCGACAAGCGGCGCTGATCGTCAACGCACATTCGCGTAAAGGGCAGAAGCTGTTTCGGGAGGCCAAGGCGAAGCTGGAGGCGGCCGGGGTCACGCTGATCGCCGCGCACGCGGTGGACGATCCCGACCGAATGAATAACATCGTCGCGCAGGAGGTCGCGGCCGGCGCGCCGATGGTGATCGTCGGCGGCGGCGACGGCTCCATGTCGGGAACGGTTGACGAACTGGTGGGCAGCGATTGCGTCTTCGCGGTCCTGCCGCTGGGCACCGCCAACAGTTTCGCGCGGACGCTCGGCCTGCCGCTCGATCTGGACGGGGCGGTCCAGGTGATCGCCGGCGGCGAGCGCCGGCGCATCGACTTGGGCATGATCGACGATGATTATTTCGTCAATGCGGCGTCCATGGGACTGTCGCCGATGATCGGGAAGACCGTTCCGCACCGGCTGAAACGCTATATGGGGCGGGCGGGCTATCTGCTCTGGGCCGTGAAATGCTCGGTAGCCTTCCGCCCCTTTCGCCTGATCGTCGACGATGGCGGCGGGGAAAAGCGGATGTGGTCGACCGAGGTGCGCATCCTCAACGGCCGCTATCATGGCGGGGTCGAACTGTCTCAGGAAGCCGATGTCGAAAGCGGCGACATCATGATCCAGGCGGTGGTCGGGCGCAGCCGCATCCGCCTGGCCGGGGACTGGTATGCCAAATTCTTCAAACTGCGCGACCGCGACGCCCACACGATCGAGATGCGCGCGCGCAGCTTCCGCCTCGACACCCGCCCGCGCCTGAGCATCTCGATCGACGGAGAGGTGCTGGCTCGCACGCCGGTCACGGTCCGAGTGGCCGAAAAGGCGATCGAGGTAGCGGTGCCCTCCGCCGCCTGATGGCCCATGTCACACCGGAAGCGCCGTCGTATATTTCTTCACCGACAAGGCGAAGTGCGAGGAGGCCCCGGCCACGGAAGGATGTTTAAGCAAGGTCCGCATCAGGAAGGCTTCATAATCCGCGACGTCGGACGCGATCACGCGCATCAGATAGTCCCATTCGCCCGACACCGAATAGCATTCCATGATCTGACCATGGGCGGCGGCGAAATCCTCGAACGCGGCGATGCTGTCGCTTTCATGGCTGCGCATCCGCACGTTGCAGAAAATGTTGACCGCGTGGCCAAGCTTTTCCTGGCTGGCGATCCGCACGGGCCGGGACAGGACACCCGCTTCCTCCAGCGCGCGAATGCGGCGCCAGCAGGACGGGCCGGTGCTGCCCACCCGCTCACCCAGTTCGGCGTTGCTGATCGACGCGTCGCGTTGCAGCTCGGCGATGATGCTCCGATCGATCGCATCCAACGCGGCTTTCTGGTTCATCTACATGCCCGATCATGAACGATTTTCTCAAGGAAAGGCGTTAGAGTGGGCCTGTTTGAAATGCAATCTCATGCCTTTTATGCGATGATGCGACATGGCTGAGAACGGTTCCCTTCCAGCGCAGACGCATCCTCCGGCGGGCGCCGCGGCCGACTGGACGATCCCCCAGGACTGGAATCGCTACACGGCCGCCGAGCATGCGGTCTGGGACACGCTGTTCGCCCGTCAGAGCGCGATGCTGCGCGGCCGCGTGGTGCCGGAGTTTCTGGGCGGGCTGGACATGCTGCGCATGACGAAGCCAGGCATCCCCGATTTCGCCGAACTGTCCGACCGGCTGATGGCGGCGACCGGGTGGCAGGTGGTCGCCGTGCCGGGGCTGGTGCCGGACCGGCTGTTCTTCGAGCATCTGGCCAATCGCCGCTTCGTCGCCGGGCGCTTCATCCGCTCGCCGGACCAGATAGACTATTTGGAGGAGCCGGACATATTCCATGACGTGTTCGGTCATGTGCCGCTGCTCGCCCATCCGGCCTTCGCCGATTATATGCAGGCCTATGGCGAGGGGGGGCTTCGCGCTGCCGAACTAGGCGCCATCGACCAATTGTCCCGCCTCTATTGGTATACGGTCGAGTTCGGCCTCATCCGTCAGGGCGACGCGCTGAACCTCTATGGCGCGGGCATCGTCTCCTCTTACGGGGAGTCGCTGTTCGCGCTGGATGATGCGTCGCCCAATCGCCTGGGTTTCGACCTCAAGCGGCTGATGCGGACGCGCTATCGGATCGACGATTATCAACAGACCTATTTCGTGATCGACAGTTTCGAGGATCTGTTGCGCCGGACGCTCGAAACCGATTTCGCGCCGCTCTATGCCGAACTGGCGGATGCGCCTGACATCGCGATCGACACGATAGTGCCCGAGGACCGGGTCTATACGCGCGGCACGCAGGCCCATGCGCGGGCAGTTGCCGCGCGCGACCGGCCCCGGCCAGGATGACGAATAAAGCAGAGGAGCCTGAACCATGACCGCCAGCCCCGACAATCCGCTCGGCCTCAACGGCTTCGAGTTCGTCGAGTTCACCTCGCCCGATCCGGAGGCGATGGCCGCTCAGTTCGAGCAACTGGGCTTCGTGCCCTCGCACCGCCACCCGACGAAGAATATCACCCGCTACCGCCAGGGGCGCATCAACCTGATGCTGAACCGCGACGCCGATGGGCGCGTGGCAGCCTTCAGGGGCGCGCACGGCCCCTCGGCCAGCGCCATGGCCTTCCGGGTCGCCGATCCGCAAGCGGCGCTCGAATGGGCGCTGGACCATGGCGGACAGCGCACGCAGGAGGACGATACGGTCATCATGGGGATCGGCGGCGCTTATCTCTATTTCATGCCCGATGGCGGCGATCCTTATGCCGAATGGGCGGAACTGCCGGGCTGGCGCGAGGCGGCGGAGCGCAACGGCGTCGGGCTCGACCTGCTCGACCATCTGACCCATAATGTGAGGCGCGGCCAGATGCGCGTCTGGTCCGACTTCTACAAGACGCTGTTCGGCTTCGAGGAACAGAAATATTTCGATATCAAGGGCAAGGCGACCGGCCTTTTCAGCCAGGCGATGATCGCGCCCGACCGAGCGATCCGCATCCCCCTGAATGAAAGCCAGGACGACAAGAGCCAGATCGAGGAGTTCATCCACGACTATAATGGCGAGGGGATTCAGCATCTCGCGCTCACCACCGGAGATATCTACGATACGGTGGAAAGATTGCGCGCGCGCGGCGTGCGGCTCCAGGATACGATCGACACCTATTATGAGCTGGTGGACAAGCGCGTGCCCGGCCATGGCGAAGATCTGGAGCGGCTGAAGGCGAACCGCATCCTGATCGACGGCGACGTAGAGCGGGAGGGCATATTGCTCCAGATCTTCACCGAGAATCTGTTCGGCCCGATCTTTTTCGAGATCATCCAGCGCAAGGGCAATGAGGGCTTTGGCAACGGCAATTTCCAGGCGCTCTATGAGTCCATCGAACTCGACCAGATCCGGCGCGGCGTCATCACGGTCAACGAATGACGGGGGGTGCCATGGACATGCTGTCGGGCTTCGCCAACCATCATGCGACCGAGGCCGTGGCCGGCGCGCTGCCGGTCGGGCGCAACTCGCCGCAGCATGTGCCCTTCGGTCTCTATGCCGAACAGCTTTCCGCCACCGCCTTCACCGCGCCCCGCGCGGAAAACCGGCGGAGCTGGCTGTACCGAATGCGGCCCAGCGCCGCGCACGGACCTTACAAGCCCTTTGAGGGGGAGAGCCTGCTGCGTTCCGATCCGCTGGAGGCCGCGATTGCTACGCCCAATCGCCTGCGCTGGAATCCGCTGCCGCTGCCGGAAAGCGGCGCGGATTTTATCGACGGGCTGATCCGCCATGTGGGCAATGGCGATCCCGCGCTGGGAACGGGATGCGGCGTCTATCTCTATGCGGCGAACCGGTCGATGGTGGATCGCGCCTTCTTCAGCGCCGACGGCGAATGGCTGATCCTGCCGCAACAGGGGCGGCTGCGCATCGTCACCGAAATGGGCGTGCTGACCGTCGCGCCGTTGCAGATGGTGCTGATTCCGCGCGGCGTCCGCTTGCGGGTTGAATTATTGGACGATGGCGCGCGGGGCTACGCCTGCGAAAATCATGGGAGCCTCTTTCGCCTGCCGGAACTGGGGCCGATCGGCTCCAACGGCCTAGCCAATTCCCGCGATTTCGAGGCACCGCCGGCTGCGTTCGAGGATGTCGAACGCCCGGTCGAGATCGTCCAGAAATATAGGGGCGCGCTATGGGCGACGACGCTGGATCACAGCCCTTTCGACGTGGTCGCCTGGCACGGCAATCTCGCCCCGGTCCGTTACGACCTGGCCCGCTTCAATACGATGAACACGGTCAGCTTCGATCATCCGGACCCCTCTATCTTCACCGTGCTGACCAGTCCCAGCGACATGCCGGGCACCGCCAATATCGACTTCGTGATCTTTCCGCCGCGCTGGATGGTGGCGGAGGATACGTTCCGTCCGCCCTGGTTCCACCGCAACGTCATGAGCGAGTATATGGGGCTGATCGAAGGCAGCTATGACGCCAAGGCCGGCGGTTTCGCGCCGGGCGGCGCGTCGTTGCACAATTGCATGTCGGCACATGGCCCGGATCGGGAGAGCCATGACCGGGCGGTCGTCGCGACGCTGGCGCCGCACAGGATCGACGGGACCATGGCCTTCATGTTCGAAAGCCGCCATGCCTTCCATCCCACCCGCTGGGCCATGGAGACGCCGCTGCTCCAGCCCGATTATGACGCCTGCTGGTCCGGCTTTGCCAAGGCGCAGCTTCCCATGAAGGACGACCGATGAACTGGTGGCGGACAGACGAAACCCATGACCCCGCCCGGACGAGCTGGGTCGACAGCGCGCAGGGCCATGCCGATTTCCCGATCCAGAACCTGCCCTTCGGCATTTTTCAGGCCGATGGGGGCGAAGCGCGCATTGGCGTCGCTATAGGCGAGCAGGTCTTGGACCTGCGGGCTTGCGCCGAGGCGGAGTTGTTGCCCGCGGCGGCAGGCCAAGTCTGCGCGGACCAACTGCTCAACCGACTGATGGCGCTGCCGGGGCAGGATCGCCTCGCCCTGCGCCGCCGCTTGAGCGACCTGCTGTCGGATCGGGCGCACAAAAGCGAGGTGGAACCCCATCTGCGCGCCGCTGCCGGGTGCGACATGCTGCTGCCAGCGGCGATCGGCGACTATAGCGATTTCTATGTCGGCATCCACCATGCCCAGAATGTCGGACGCCAGTTTCGTCCCGACAATCCGTTGCTGCCCAATTATAAATATGTGCCGATCGGCTATCATGGCCGCGCCTCGTCCATTCGCCCATCGGGCGTGCCGCTGGTCCGCCCGCGCGGCCAGCGCAAGCCGCCCGACGCCGATATGCCCATCGTTGGTCCCACGGTCCGCCTCGATTATGAGGTAGAGATGGGCCTGTGGGTGGGGCAGGGCAATGCGCTCGGCTCACCGATCCCGATAGCGGAGGCCGCGGGTCATATCGCGGGCTTCTGCCTGCTCAACGACTGGTCGGCGCGCGATTTCCAGGCATGGGAATATCAGCCGCTGGGGCCTTTCCTCGCCAAGAGTTTCCACTCGACCATCTCTCCCTGGGTCGTGCCGGCCGAGGCCATGGCGCCTTTCAGGATGGCCCAGCCGGCCCGTCCGCCGGGCGATCCGCAGCCGCTGCCCTATCTGTCCGATCCCGACGATCAGGCGCGCGGAGCGCTGGCGGTGACGCTGGAGGCCTGGCTGACCACAGCCGCCATGCGGACGCGGGGCGATGCCCCCCGGCGTTTGAGCCGGGTTTCGGCCAGCAACATGTATTGGACCGTCAACCAGATCGTCGCCCATCATGCCAGCAATGGCTGCAACCTGATGCCCGGCGACCTGCTGGGCACCGGCACGATCTCCGCGCCCACGTGCGATGGCTATGGCAGCCTGCTGGAACTGACGGCGGGAGGCCGGGAGCCTATCGACCTGCCGGGCGGAGAAAGCCGCCTCTTCCTGGAGAATGGGGACGAAGTCATCCTGCGCGCCACGGCTGAGGCTCCCGGCTTCGTGCCGATCGGCTTTGGCGAATGCCGCGCCGTCGTGCTGCCCGCGTCATGACCGGTCTCACCCTTCATGGTTATTGGCGCTCGAGCGCCGCCTATCGGGTGCGGATCGCGCTGGCCCTGAAGGGACTGGACTATGGCCAGGTGACGCATGACCTGCGGACCGGCGCGCAACGCGCCTCCGATTATCTGGCGCTGGCCCCGCACGGCCTGGTTCCGGCGGTCGAGTGGCGGGATGCCGTGTTGATCCAGAGCCCCGCAATATTGGAATGGATCGAGGCGCGCTGGCCCACGCCCGCGCTGCTGCCCGAAGATGCCGAGCAGGCCGCCACCGTCAGGGCGATGGCGGCGATCATCGGATGCGACATTCATCCGCTCAACAATTTGCGGGTTCTGGACGCCTTGCGGCACGATCTGGGCGCCTCGACCGATCAGGTGAAGGGCTGGGCCGGCCGATGGATCGGCCAGGGCTTCGCGGCGCTGGAGATATTGGCCGCGCGCTATGGGAAGGGCTTCCTCTTCGGGGACCGTCCGACGCTGGCGGACTGCTATCTCGTTCCCCAGATCTACAGCGCCGAACGGTTCGGCGTCGACCTGACGGACTTTCCACGCCTATCTGCCGCCGGCGCGGCCTTGCGCGACTTGCCCGCCGTCGCGGCGGCGCACCCCGCGCGCCAGCCGGACGCCGACGCCTGACGATGGAGGAGGCGCGCCTCTTCGCCACGCCCGCCGGCGTGCGCCTATGTCCGCTGGAGGCGATCGCGGACGGCGCGGCCCGCAATTTTGTCCTGCGGATGCGGGCGGGGCGCTTCCATGGATTCGTCGTGCGGCAGGGGAATGGGCTGCACGGCTATGTCGATCACTGCCCCCATGCCGGGGTTCCGCTGGCCCGCGCGCTGGACGATTATCTAAGCCCCGACGGCGCCCTGATCCAATGCGGCTGGCACGGCGCGCTGTTCCGGATCGACGATGGCCGCTGCGTGGCCGGCCCCTGCATCGGACAAGCGCTCGCTGCTTGGCCGGTACAGCTCGTCGACGGGTGGATCGTCACACGATAGGGGCGGGCGGCGTGTCCAGGAATAGATAGGCCGGATTGAACTCCGCCATGCGCTCCAGTTGCGGGCGGTCCAATATTTCCACCTCGCCGCTCGCCACGCGCAGCAGCCCGGCTTCGCGCAGGTCGCGGAGCATGCGGTTCATATGCACCGAGGTGATGCCGCAGGCTTCGCCCAGATCGGCCTGGGTAAGCGGCAAGGCGAAGCGCCGACCGTTGGAAAGGCCGACGGCGCGCAGCTTGGCCTCTATCTCGCAGAAGAAGTGGGCCACCCGCCCGACCGCGTCCAGCCGCCCAAGCGTGAAGATCCACTCGCGGTGGACGGCGGCGTCCATCAGGGTGCTGAACCATAGCATCTTGGCGAGATGCGGCCGCGCTTCGATCAGCCGGTCCAGCCGCTCATGGGGCACGGTCGCTATTTTGCAGGGGGTCAGGGTCGCGATCTCATGGTCCAGCCGCCGCAACGGATAGCCGTGCAGGTCCACGAAATCCCCCGGCACATGCAGCGCCACGAGCTGACGCAGGCCTTCCCTGTCATCCATGTAGCGGCACATCAGCCCGTCGATCAGATAGGTGCTGCCATGGACCAGCTCATATTGACGGACGAGGGTATGGCGCGCGGGCAGGGTCCGAACGCCGTCGGCGGCATCTTCCAGCGCACTCAGATCATCGGCGCTCAGTTCGTTACGACGTCGGCCCCGTAGAAAATCGTCGAAAATCATGCGGGCCTCCCCGTAGAAGCGAACGCCGGGTCCGGGCGTCCACTCGCAATCGCATCGGTGTGACGGACCCACTATTTCCGTTCAGGACCAGGCCGCATCAGGCGAGGAGTGGGCGGACAAGTGGTCGGGGAGACAGGATTCGAACCTGCGACATCCTGCTCCCAAAGCAGGCGCGCTACCAGACTGCGCTACTCCCCGACGTGCCGTCCTTAGAACCTTTGTCTCCCGGTGCGCAACAGCGGGACGCCATCAAGAGCAAGAAAATTACAGCGCACGAAAAAAAGGGCGGTCCGCACGAAGCGGGCCGCCCTTTTCAATCTTCGCCGACGCGAAGATTACATGGCGTTCGTTGCGTTAGCAGCGTTCTCGGCGACGTTAGCGGCATTAGCAGCATTGTCGGCGGCGTTGTCGGCAGCCACGGCGGCGTTCTCGACGACGTTCTCGACTGCGGCGTTCGAAGCGTTCGCGGTCTCGTTGGCCGGGGTCTCACCGCAAGCGGCGAGGGCCATCAGGCCGGCCGAAGCGAAAACAACAGCGATCTTCTTCATTGTGTACGGCTCCCATAGCATATGCCGCGTCAGGCACTTTTAATGTGACCCTACGCGAGCGACCCGCATTAACGTGTGCGATGCACAAATCAATGCTTTTCTGCATCGGTGAAACGACAGAATCACGCGACGGAATGTTGTCTACTATAGAAGTTCAGTTAATGGCTAGAGTTTCCGAGGCATTCGCTACTTCGTTCAGCACGACCGCCCAGGCGGCGACATTCTGCCGCAATTGTTCAGGGTCGATCTTGTCCAGCGTGTCGTCCGACGTGTGGTGCAGGTCGAAATAGCGTGTGCCGTCCTGATTGAGGTCGATGACTGGCACGCCGGCCTTGACGAGCGGCGCGATGTCCGCGCCGCCGCCAGCCTCCTGCTTTCCCGCGCCGATGCCGAGCGGTGCGACTGCCTGGGCGACGCGCGCCGCCAGTGGCTCGTGGCCCGCAGGCAGCTTGAAATTGACGCGCCAGATGCGGTCCGCGCCGAAATCCGATTCCATGACCAGCGCGTGCGGCTCCGTCCCGTGCGCGCGGAAATAGGCGCGCGCGCCGTCGCCGCCCACTTCCTCCGCCCCCGCCAGCAATAGCCTGATCGTCCGGCGCGGCTGTCCGCCCTTGCGAACCTGCAAGGCGGCGGCCGCCGCGATCGCGCATCCCGACGCGTCATCGATCGCGCCGGTGCCCTGGTCCCAACTGTCGAGGTGACAGGCGGCGATCACCAGTCCGGCCTTGGGATCGCGTCCGGCGATCTCGGCGACGACATTGCCCGACGGCTGATCCTCCAGCATCTTCGACGTCAGCGTCAGGTGGACGCGGACCGGCTTGCCGCGCGCGACGATGCGCGCCAGTTGCTCCGCGTCGGGCACGCTGAGCGCCGCGGCCGGGATCGGCGTCGCTCCGTCGGCCCACATCTGCACCCCAGTATGGGGGACGCGATGATGGTCGGTGCCGATCGAGCGGATGAGGATGGCGATCGCGCCCTTCTTCGACGCGATGCTGGGCCCCTGCCGCCGCGCCGCGCCGAAATAACCGTAGGAGGAGCCATCCTGCGTCGCCTTCATGCCATGGTCGACGAAGGCGATCTTGCCCCTCAGCGCCGCGTCCGGGGCGGCCTCCAGATCGGCGAGGGTCGGGAAATAGACGACGTCGCCCTCTATCCCCGTCTCGGGCGTCGACCCGCTATTGCCCAGCGCCGCGACCACGAGGGGCTGGGGGAAGGGCGCGGTCACGCGCGCTTCCTCGCGGCCGCGCACCCACACGGGCATGCGATAGCCCTCCTCGCGCACATTGGCGAAGCCCAGCGCCTTCAGCTTCCTGACGGCCCAGGTCCGTGCCCGCGCCTCCTGCGGCGTGCCCGCCGGACGGGGGCCGACTTCCGTGGTCAACCCCTCGACGAAATCCATCGCCACCTCGTCCTGGGACGCGGCGGCCCGAATCGCGGCGCTGTCGGCCGTCGCGGCCATGGCGGGAGGGGCCAGGGTGAGGATGCTGCCGAGGATGAGGGCGGGAAGCTGGCCCGGTCTGATTTTCTGCATGGGTCAAGGCTTAGCCAAGCATCGCCCATTTGCCAATGCGGCTCGCCTCCGCTAACCAGCCGCCAAAATCCGACACCTAATCCGCGCGAAAGAGAGCGACCCCATGGCCGTCCAGTATAGTTTCGTCATGAAGGGGCTGACCAAGACCTTCCCCGGCGCCAACAAGCCCGTCTTCAACAATATCCACCTGCAATTCCTGCCGGGCACGAAGATCGCCGTCATCGGCGTCAACGGCGCGGGCAAATCGACGCTGATGAAGGTCATCGCTGGGCTGGACACCGATTTTCAGGGCGAAGCCTGGGCGGCCGAGGGCATGCGCGTCGGCTATTTGGCGCAGGAGCCGCAGCTCGACACGAGCAAGACCGTCATGGAAAATGTGAAGGACGGCGTGCGGCCGGTCGCCGACCTGGTCGACCGCTTCAACGAAATCAGCACGATCATGGGCGACCCGCCGGAAGACGCCGATTTCGACGCGCTGATGGAGGAGATGGGGACGCTCCAGGAAAAGATCGACGCGGTCGACGGTTGGACGCTCGACAACCAGCTTGAGATCGCGATGGAGGCGCTGCGCTGTCCGCCGGGGGACTGGTCGGTCGAAAATCTCTCGGGCGGTGAAAAGCGCCGCATCGCGCTTTGCCGCCTGCTGCTGGAAAAGCCAGACATCCTGCTGCTCGACGAACCGACCAACCATCTCGACGCCGAAAGCGTCCAGTGGCTGGAACAGCATCTGATCAACTATAGCGGCAACGTCATACTGGTCACCCATGACCGCTATTTCCTCGACAATGTCGTGGGCTGGGTGCTCGAACTCGATCGCGGACGCGGCATTCCCTATGAGGGCAATTATTCCGCCTGGCTGGATCAGAAGGCCAAGCGGATGGAGTTGGAGGAGCGCGAGGAGGCCGGCCGCCAGAAAGCGATCAAGGAAGAGCTGGAGTGGATCAGGCAGTCCCCCAAGGCGCGCCAGACCAAGTCCAAGGCGCGAATCCGCGCGTTCGACGAACTGGTCGAGAAGCAGGAAAACCGCGCGCCCGGCAAAGCCCAGATCGTCATCCAGACGCCCAAGCGGCTCGGCGGCCAAGTGATCGAGGCTCACGGCCTGACCAAAAGCTATGGCGACAAGCTGCTGTTCGAAAATCTCGATTTTCTGCTGCCGCCCGGCGGGATCGTCGGAGTGATCGGCCCTAACGGCGCGGGCAAGTCCACCCTGTTCCGCCTCATCACCGGCCAGGAGCAGCCGGACGAGGGGAGCATCAAGATCGGTGAGACCGTGCAACTCGGCTATGTCGACCAGAGCCGCGATTCGCTCGACCCCAATCATAATGTCTGGCAGGAGATTTCCGGCGGCCATGAACTCATGACCATCGGCAAGCATGAGATTCAGACGCGCGCCTATGTCGGCGCCTTCAACTTCAAGGGGCCGGACCAGCAGAAGAAGGTCGGCCAGCTTTCGGGCGGCGAGCGTAACCGCGTCCATCTGGCCAAGATGCTGAAAGAGGGCGGCAATGTCCTCCTGCTCGACGAACCGACCAACGATCTGGACGTCGAAACCCTGCGCGCGCTCGAAGACGCGCTGGAGAATTTCGCCGGCTGCGCGGTCGTCATCAGCCATGACCGCTTCTTCCTCGATCGCCTCGCCACGCACATTTTGGCGTTCGAGGGCGACAGCCATGTCGAGTGGTTCGAGGGCAATTTCGAGGCCTACGAAGAGGATAAGCGCCGCCGCCTCGGCGATGCGGCCGACCGCCCGACGCGGCTTGCCTATAAAAAGCTGACGCGTTGATCTGCGGCGGCGGGCGCAGGCTCACCGTCATGCGCCTGCAATATTTGCAATCGCGGGTGCGCCGTTCGCACTTGCAACAAGAGGCCTCGAGCCGCAAATAGAGCAGGCCTTTCAGGCATCCTCTCCTAAAACTTTCCGGCCGGTCCTTCGGGATCGGCCTTTTTTTTCGTTCAACTGAGGTTGGGTCCCATGCCGACACTGAACGTGACTTGGGACGATGCCTATTCTATGCCGCTGCCGGTACCGGGCACGCCTTTGCCGGTGGGGCCAGATGCGCCGCCTTCAGGAAGGCCGCGTCGGTCAGCGCATTGAGGAAGGCGAGCAGGGCGGGCATGTCCACTCCCACCAGCGAAGGCGCGGCATGGCGTCGAACCGCATCCTCGATCGTCGGCGCCCGCCCGTCATGCAGCCACGGCCGGTGACGGCGACGTTGCGCAGAGATGGCGTTCGGAAATGTTCGACCGGCGGCTCGAAACCCGGCGGTGGCGGCTTGCCGCCATAAGCGAAGGCATCCGGCTCGCTTGGCGCGGCGGTGCCGACATAGTGGGTCTTGCCGTCGGTTAGGTCCGCGCCGCCATGGCAGGCCGCGCATCCCGCCGAAGCGAACTGCGCCGCGCCGCGTTGGGCGAGAGGGGACATGGCCTTGCCCTCGCCGCGCTTGAAACGGTCAAAGGGGCTGTCGAACGCGATCATCGTTCGCTGGAACGCGCCCAGCGCCGCTACGACCTGCTTCATGCCGATGTCTCCCTTGCCCGGGAAGGCGCGGGTGAAAAGGCTTCTATAGCAACGATCGGCGCTCAGCCGCCGTGCAACTTCGGCGTCGCCGCCGGTCATGCCCATTTCGACCGGATGCTCGCCGGTCATCGGCACCATCGCCTGCTGCTCCAACGTGGTCAGGCCCGCGTCGCTCCAGGTCAGCGCCGAGCGCCAGCCCACATTTGCTAGCCCCGGCACATTGCGCACTCCCGGATCGCCGGTCACTCCGCGATGGGTCGCTTCGCCATCGGTGAAGCCACGCGCCTGCTGGTGACAGGTCGCGCAGGACAGGCTGCCGTCGCGTGACAAGGCGGGCTCGTAGAATAGCCGCCGCCCCAGCGCCACCTTGACCGCGCTCATGCCGTTGTCGTCGGGCACCGGGGGCGGCACAATGCCGGAGGGCAGGGCAGGCCATCGCCAGCTGGTCGGGGACGCGCTGCCGGACGGCGCCAGCAAAGCCCCCGCCAGGCAAGCGGCCGCGATCCCCAACACTAGTCCACCCATTTTCATGCTGCACGCCCCAACTCGGTGGTCCCTGCTTCGCCCGTCATGGGTGGAAACTGTGCGCAATGTGCAAGCGGAGGTAAAATCGCTGATGAGGTGGATTCAACCGGTCGGACGCTTCTCAAAGCCGACAAGGTCGATGGCCGGCGTCTCGGTGACATGGACGGCGTCCACCCGGGCCGCCGTCGGCCCGCGTCGCGCCAGCGCCACAAGCCGGTCGACCGCCGCGGCCTCGCCCTGGACATGCGCTTCGACGCTGCCGTCGGGACGGTTGCGCACCCAGCCGACCAAACCCAGTTCGCGCGCCGTTTCGACAGTCCAGGCGCGATAGAAGACGCCCTGGACTCGGCCCGATATCGACAGGCGGCGCGCGACGGCAGCCATCAACTGATCCGCTTGATCCACACCTGGCCGCCTTCGCGCGTTTCGGTGATGAAATTGGGAATGGCCTGGACCAGATCGGACAGCCGCTTATAGCCATAGTTGCGCACGTCGAAACTGGAGCGGTTGCCCGCAAGTTGCCCCACCGATCCCAGCCGCACGAAACCGCGCTCGTCCCGCTTGACCGCGCCATAGGCGTCGATCAGCAGCTTGATGAGTTCCGCGTCCACCTTCTTGGGTTCCGACTTTGGCGACGGCGGGACCGGCTGATCGGCCGTCGCTTTCTTCCGCGCGGGACGAGAGGCGAGAGGGGCGACATCGGCGCTGGCGTCCGCCAGGGAGATGTCCACGGCCGGCTCCAGCGCCGCGACGTCGATGAAGCGCGTGCAGGCCCTGCGAAATCCCTCAGGCGTGTTGGCGGTCCCGAAGCCGTAGACCGGAATACCCTCCTGCCGAATACGGGTCGCGAGCGGCGTGAAGTCGCTGTCGCTCGACATCAGGCCGAACCCACGCACTCGTCCGCTGGCCATCAGGTCCATCGCATCGATGGTCATCTTCATGTCGGTGGCGTTCTTGCCTTTGGTAAGGTCGAACTGCTGCTGCGGCTCAATCGCCTGCTGCACCGACAATTTCGCCCAGGCCTTGAGCGTCGGCTTGCTCCAATTGCCATAGGCGCGGCGGATGTTCACCGTGCCCAGTTCCGCCAGCACGGTCATGACCGGGTCGAAATGCGCGGCCGACGCATTGTCGGCGTCGATCAACAGGGCGACATTGCCGCTCGGGGCCTCGGATGACGTCATGGCGCGTCCTTTCAGGCTGCGGGCGAAAAGACGCCGCTTTCCTCGTCGAGCAGGTGCAACTGCCCGTCGGCGATGGCGAAGAAGGCGCCGACGAGCTTCAGCTCGCCCTTGCGCTCCTTCGACCGGACGCAGGGGAAGGTGCGCAGATTGGCGAGGCTGACCTTGACCCCTTCCTGCTCCATCGCTCGTTCCGCGTCGCGGCTGCGATCATCGCCGAAACGCCCGACCACGGCCTCCCGCGCCTCGTCCAGCAACTGGATCCAGTCGGCGATGAAGCCGCCTTCGCCGGGGGGGGCGTCCTTCAATTCCTGGCTCAGCGCCGCCTTGCAGCCCCCGCATTTGCCATGACCCATCACCACGATCTCGCCGACTTGCAGCACCTGGACGGCGAACTCCAGCGCCGCCGACACGCCGTGATGGCCGGGCGCGGTCTCGAACGGCGGCACCAGCGCGGCGACGTTGCGCACGACGAATATCTCGCCGGGGCTGGTGTCGAAAATCTGGGCGGGGTCGACGCGGCTGTCGGAACAGGCGATCACCATGACTCGGGGCGCTTGCCCTTCGGACAGCGCATCCCATCGTTCGCGCTGCTGGGTCCAGCCGGTGCTGCGGAAGCGGCGGTAGCCGGCGAGCATGTCGGTAAAGTCGGTCATGCCGGGTCTGTGCCGCACAAGATGGGGGCTGGCAAGTCCGCGTAACGATCGCTATCTGAAGGCGCATGAACGAGATCACCCCGATCGCCGCCGCACTGGCCGAATCGCCGGCCCGGCCGGAACGCGCCCGCAAGCCCGACTGGATTCGCGTCAAGGCGCCGACCAGCCCCGGCTATCACGAGACCCGCAGGCTGATGCGGGAAAAGGGCCTGGCGACGGTGTGCGAGGAAGCGGCCTGCCCGAATATCGGCGAGTGCTGGACGAAGAAACATGCGACGGTGATGATCCTGGGCGATGTCTGCACCAGGGCCTGCGCCTTCTGCAACGTCAAGACCGGGATGCCGCGCAAGGTCGACGTAAACGAGCCGCAGAACCTGGCCGACGCCGCCGCGCAGATGGGCCTGGAGCATATCGTCATCACCTCGGTCGATCGTGACGACCTGCCCGACGGCGGCGCGTCGCAGTTCGTCAAGGTGATCGAGGCGCTGCGCCGCACGACGTCGGGCACCACGATCGAGATATTGACGCCGGATTTCCGCAACAAGCATGAACGCGCGGTCGAGGCGATCGTCGCCGCTCGGCCCGATGTCTATAATCACAACCTGGAAACCGTGCCCCGCCTCTATCCGACGATCCGCCCCGGCGCACGCTATTATGCGTCGCTGCGGCTGCTGGAGTCGGTGAAGAAGCTGGACCCGTCGATCTTCACCAAGTCCGGCATCATGCTGGGGCTGGGGGAGGAGCGGCTGGAGGTGCATCAGGTCATGGACGACATGCGTTCGGCCGACATCGACTTCCTGACCATGGGCCAATATCTTCAGCCCACGCCCAAACATGCTAAGGTGATCGACTTCGTGGCGCCCGCCGCGTTCAACGCGTTCGCGGCGATCGCGCGGGCCAAGGGCTTCCTTCAGGTCGCCTCCAGCCCGCTTACCCGCTCCAGCTATCATGCCGGCAAGGATTTCGCCGAGATGCGCGCCGCGCGTGAGGCCAAGCTGGCGAAGGCCGATGCCAAGGCATAACGAAACCCGCCATCTGCCCTACAGCCCGGCCCAGATGTTCGATCTAGTGTCGGATGTCGCGGCCTATCCCGAGTTCCTGCCCTGGGTCAGCGCGATTCGCGTCCGTTCTAACAGCGAGACGGAGATGGTCGCGGACATGATCGTCGGGTTCAAGGGGCTGAAGGAAAGCTTCACCTCGCGTGTGCTCAAGCATCGGCCCGACAGCGTACGCGTCGACTATCTGGATGGGCCCCTCAAATATCTCTACAATCAATGGGCGTTCCGCGACGATGGACAAGGCGGGACGCTGGTGGATTTCGAAGTTGAGTTCGAGTTCAAGAACCGATTGTTCGAGATGCTGGCGGGCCAGATGTTCGACAAGGCGCTGCGCAAGATGATCGGCGCGTTCGAGACGCGCGCTGCCGCCCTTTACAGCCCCGGCGATTCGGGCAGCAGCAGTTCCAGCGCGCACAGCGCCGCCTGAAGCCGTACGCCGCCACGGCCTTCATTGTCGAAATGGCGCATGTCGGCGACGATTTTGTCGGCGGACGCGCCCCGTTCGGCCCGCGCGAACACGACCGTTCCCACCGGCTTCTGCTCGCTTCCGCCACCGGGGCCGGCGATGCCGGTGATGGCCACCGCGACATGGGCGTGGCTTTTGGCGAGCGCGCCCTGGGCCATTGCCCAGGCGGTGGCGATCGACACCGCGCCGAAGGTTTCCAGCAGGTCCTGAGATATTTTGAGCATCTCGGCCTTCATGTCGTTTGAATAGGTCACGAAGCCGGCCTCGAACACGTCGGACGATCCCGCGATCTCGGTGAGCGCCGCGCTGACCAGACCCCCGGTGCAGCTTTCCGCCAGCGCGATCGTGCGCCCGGCGCGCCGGTTGGCGATAATCACCTTTTCGGCCAGTTCGACCAGCGGGGCCGGGAGGATCGTGTCAGGCATCGGCGCAGGATAGCGCGGGCAGGGAGAGGGTTGCAACTGCCTGTGCGGCTATGCCTTCGCCGCGCCCGGCGAAGCCCAGCCTTTCGGTGGTGGTCGCCTTCACGCTGACCCGGTCCAGCGGCACCGCCAAGATCTCCGCGATCCGCCTCCGCATCGACTCCCGATGCGGGCCGATCTTCGGGACCTCGCAAATGATGGTCAGGTCCACATGCTCGATCTCGCCGCCCCGCTTCGCCGTCAGATCGCGCGCATGGTCAAGGAAGCGGGACGAGGCGACGCCCCGCCACCGGGGATCGGACGGAGGGAAATGGCTACCGATGTCGCCTTCGGCCAGCGCGCCCAGGATAGCGTCGACCACGGCATGGATCGCCACGTCCGCGTCGCTATGGCCGGCAAGTCCCCGCTCATGCGCGATCTGGACGCCCGCCAGCCACAGGGATTCGCCCGCAACCAGCCGGTGCACGTCATAGCCGATACCCGTCCGGGTCGATCGCCTTGCGCCCATTCGTCTCTCCACCCTGTCGAAATCCTCGGGGAAGGTCAGCTTTTCCAGCCGCTCGTCCCCGGCTACCATCACGACCTCATGGCCTGCCGCACGCAGCATCTGGGCGTCGTCAGTAACCTCTGTTCCCAAGTCCCATCCGCGATGCGCGGTCAATATGGCGTCAAAAGCGAATGCCTGCGGCGTCTGCACGCGATACAGATACTCTCGCGGAACGACCGCGCCGGAGCGGCCGTCGCTCCCCCGCACCAAAGTGTCCACGACCGGCAGCACCGGAATAGCCCCGTCCGCCTTGTCGAGAGCCATCAGCAGCCGGTCGATCACCTTGGCCGGCAGGAAAGGGCGAGCGCTGTCATGGATCAGCACACGCGCCGCGCCGCCCTGCGCGGCGATCGCTTCCAGCCCCGCGCGCACCGAGTCCCGTCGAGTCGCGCCGCCCTCTACGAAAGCCGCCACCGTCCGGTCCCCCAGCGCCGCCTCTGCGTCCGCCTGCTGCTCCGCGCCGATAACGATGAAAATCCGGCCGATCGCGGGATGCGCGGCCAGGGCGCCCACCGCGTGGGCCAGAACGGGTCGGCCAGCGACGCGCCGGAACTGCTTGGGAAGCCCGCCGCCGGCGCGGCTGCCGCTGCCAGCCGCGACCAGCAGCGCCACGCTCTCACCCTGCCGCTCGTCCTGTCGCTGATCCTGCATCGCGATGCGCATAGCTGACCCGTGGCTCCCCCGCCAGTGGCAGAGGCATGGCCCCTCGCTTGCCGAAACGCCGCTTTCGGGTTAAGGGGCTGCCTGATTTTTAGGCACTTTCATCATGCGCAGACTCGCTCCCATCTCCATCGGTCCCGTGACCATCGACATGCCGGTCGTGCTGGCGCCGATGACCGGCGTCACCGACATGCCCTTTCGCACATTGGTGCGCCGCTATGGGTCCGGCCTCAACGTGACCGAGATGATCGCATCGGCGGCGATGATCCGCGAGACGCGCCAGTCGTTGCAGAAGGCGGCCTGGCATCCGCTGGAGGAGCCGGTGTCGATGCAGCTTGCCGGCTGCTCGCCGCAGGAGATGGCGGAGGCGGCCAAGCTGAACGCCGATCGCGGCGCGGCGATCATCGACATCAACATGGGCTGTCCGGTCAAGAAGGTGGTGAACGGCGACGCCGGCAGCGCCCTGATGCGCGACCTGCCGCTCGCCGCCGCGCTGATCGACGCCACGGTGAAGGCGGTGGACGTGCCCGTCACCGTCAAGATGCGCATGGGTTGGGATCATGTCAGCCTGAACGCCCCGGAACTGGCGCATATCGCCGAGGATCTGGGTGCGAAGCTGATTACCGTGCATGGCCGCACCCGCTGCCAGATGTACAAGGGGTCCGCCGACTGGGCCTTCGTCCGCAAGGTCAAGGACGCCGTGCGCCTGCCCGTGATCGTCAACGGCGACATCTGCTCGATCGAGGATGCCGATACGGCGCTGGCGCAGAGCGGCGCCGACGGCGTGATGATCGGGCGGGGCGCCTATGGCCGGCCCTGGCTGATCGGCCAGGTCATGCGCTGGCTGGAAAGCGGCGAGCGGTTGCCGGACCCGTCGCTCAAAGAACAATATCATGTGATTACCGACCATTATCGTGCGATGCTCGATCATTATGACCGCCATACGGGCGTCAACATGGCCCGCAAGCATATCGGCTGGTACACCAAGGGTCTGCCCGGATCGGCCGAGTTCCGCAACGCCGTGAACCAGGAGCCGGACGCCGATCGCGTGCTCGACATGCTGGCGGCCTTCTACGAACCGCTGCTGGCCGACGACAGCCTGATCCATGGCGGCGTCGAGACGCGCAGGGCGGCATGAACGCCTCGCTGGTGTCGCCGCCCAGCATCCGCTTTTCGCACGATGGGCCTTCATTGGCCGAGGTCATGACCGCGCTGCCGGTGGCGACGCTCATCATCCGCCCCGACAACAGCATCCATGACGCCAATGTCGGTGCGGAGACGCTGCTCAACATGGCGCGCTCCGCGATCGTCGGCTCCGACATCAGCCGCACCATCCGCATGGCGGAGGTGGGCGCGCGCTTCGACATCTGGCACACGAACAAGCCGATCGCAGCCTATGCCATCAAGGTTCATGCCGGGCGGACGGCGGCCATGGAAGTCGACCTGATGATCGCGCCGATCAGCGATCAGGAGGGGTGGCGCGTCATTTCCATCCATACCCAGAGCCAGGCGCGCAAGATCGGCCACCGCAGCACGGCCGGCGGCGCGCGTTCCGCCATGGGCGCGGCCGCCATATTGGCGCATGAGATAAAGAACCCCTTGTCGGGCATTCGCGGCGCGGCCCAGTTGCTGGAATCCGGCAATGACGGCCGCGACGCCGCCCTTACCCAGCTCATCTGCAACGAAGTCGACCGAATCGCGGCGTTGATCGACCGGATGCAGGACTTCACCACCGACACCAATCTGGAATGCCATGCGGGGAATATTTATCCGCTGATCGACCGGGCCGTGAATATCGCCACGGCCGGCTTTGGTAAACATGTAAAGATCAGAAGGCATTATGACCCTTCGCTGCCATTCGCCATCATCAATGAAGACGCACTGGTGCAGGTGATGATCAACCTGCTGAAGAACGCTGCGGAGGCGCTGGATCATACGCCGCGTCCCCGCATCCGCGTGGAAACGGCCTTCCGACATGGCGTGTCGGTCGTGGTCGGCGGCGGGAAAGGCAGCGCGGTCCTGCCCATAGAGATATTGGTGATCGACAACGGTCCGGGTGTTCCGGACCATATTCTCGATCATCTGTTCAATCCCTTCATCACGGGCAAGCGCGACGGCCAGGGACTGGGGCTGGCGCTCGTCGACAAGCTGGTGCGCGACATGAACGGCTTCGTCCAATATTCGCGCGACGCCGAGGCCGGGGAGTCGACCTTCCGCATCCTTCTGCCGATGGGAATGGGATGATGGGCGAAGCTTCCCCCCTGCCATCGCCCGGCCTGGTGCTGGTGGTGGATGACGATCCGGCCATCTGCGTGGTGGTGGGCGAGGCGCTGCGGCGACAGGGGCATAAGGTCAAGACCGCCGCCTCGATCCGCGAGCGGGCCGCGCTGCTCAAGAGCTTTGCGCCCGACATCCTCATCACCGACGTCATGCTGCCCGATGGCGACGGGCTGGAGGATGTGGCCGCGATCATCGCGGGCGATCCGGCCATCCACGTCATCGTCCTGTCGGCGCAGAACACCCTGAACACGGCGATCCGGGCGACCGAAAAGGGCGCGTTCGAATATCTCCCCAAGCCCTTCGACCTCAACGAGCTGACGCGCGCGGTGGCCGACGCCCTCGCCATCCGCCGCGCGTCGGAAGCCGACGGCGCGCCGGTGGAGGGCAGCGATTTCGTCCATGACGGCCTGCCTCTCGTCGGGCGCTCGCCCGCCATGCAGGAAGTTTACCGCACGATTGCCCGCGTGCTCTCCAACGACCTCAGCATATTGGTGCTGGGGGAATCGGGCACCGGCAAGGAACTGGTGGCCGAGGCGATCCACAGCCTGGGCCAGCGCCGGACCAAGCCCTTCGTGGCGATCAACATGGCCGCCATTCCCCGCGAACTGATCGAGGCCGAGCTGTTCGGCTATGAAAAGGGCGCCTTCACGGGCGCCCATGCGCGCACGGCGGGCAAGTTCGAGCAGGCGCAGGGCGGCACGCTGTTTCTCGACGAGATCGGCGACATGCCGATAGAGGCGCAGACCCGCTTGCTTCGCGTCCTCCAGTCGGGCGAGGTGACGACCGTCGGCGGTTCGAAGCCCGTTCGCGTCAACGTCCGCATCATCGCCGCGACCAACAAGCATTTGCCCGCGCTGATCGAGGAGAATAGGTTCAGGCAGGATCTCTATTATCGCCTGAACGTCGTGCCCATCGCCTTGCCGTCGCTACGGGAAAGGCGGGAGGATGTGATGATGCTCGCCCGGCATTTCCTGGACCGCGCCGCGCTGGAAGGATTGCCGCGCAAGACGCTGTCCGATGATGCGGCGCAGTTGCTGATGGCCTATCACTGGCCGGGAAATGTGCGCGAACTTCAAAATCTCATGCAGCGCCTGGCCGTGCTCAGTCGCGAGAATATGATCGCCGCCGATGTGATCCGTCAGGCCCTGCCGGTGGATATGATGCCGTCCGAGCAGCAGGGGCTGTCCGCCGATCACTTGTCCGGCGCGGTACGGGAATGGGCGCGGCGGCAGCTGGGCGTGGGCCTGGGCCACCCCCAGCGCGCCCTTCACGACGACCTGCTGTCCGTCGTCGAGCCGGTGTTGCTGCAGGAGACGCTCGCCAGCGTCGACGGGAATCAGATTCGCGCCGCCGGCATATTGGGCATCAATCGCAACACGCTGCGCAAGAAGCTGACCGACTACGGGCTGGACCCGATACAGCTGCGGCTTGGCGACTGACGAACCGACGGCCATGTTCGACCAAATGTCATATAGTCGAAAAATACTGTGTATTAACGGGCACGGCGATGTTGTAACAAAGCCACTATGAATGGTGCGGAGATGAGCCCGGAGAAGGGATGGGGGTGGCGACGTTATCTGCCGCGCCCGCTCCGGACACGCGATATAGCGCCGTTCGTGGAGGCCGTCACCTTGATGGCCTTCGTCGGCATGGCGGGCCTGACCTATTGGCTGCTGGCCCAGCAGGGTAAATCCTACACGCTGCTGACGCCGCCGATCGTGGCCCTGCTGCTGGTCTCCAATCTGGTGCCGGCGATCGCGCTGCTGGTGCTGTTGGGACGGCGCGTCGCCAAGCGGCGCGCGGCCCAGTCGGCGATCGGCAGCGACGGTCAATTGCATGTCCGCCTGGTCGCGATCTTCTCCATTGTTGCCTCCGTGCCGATGCTACTGGTCGTGATCTTCGCCTCGCTCCTGTTCCAATATGGCGTGCAATTCTGGTTTTCGGACAATGCCAGGGGAATGCTCCAGAACGCCAGCGATCTCGCGCGCGGCTATTATGAACAGAATCTGCGCGAGGTCGGGGACGAGACTCTGACCATGGCCGGCGACCTGCGCGACTATCTGACCCAGTCCGCCGTCTCCAGCCCGCGCTTCGCGGAAGGCTATATCTACCAGGTCGTCACTCGTAAGCTGAACCGATCCGCGATCATCGAGATCGGCAAGGACGGGGTCGCCCGCACCGCCGCGACCGTCGATCCTGACAGCCGGCCGGCGTCGGAAATGCTCTCGGCCGAGGCGATCAAGCGGCTGGCGGCGGGCGAGGACGTAGTGGTCGACACCAAGCCGAACCAGATCGACGCGGTCACGCTT
Organism: Sphingobium sp.; assembly: GCA_033795485.1. Taxonomy (GTDB): domain Bacteria; phylum Pseudomonadota; class Alphaproteobacteria; order Sphingomonadales; family Sphingomonadaceae; genus Sphingobium. The sequence goes on along the minus strand of JARYGO010000005.1, from coordinate 7,983 downwards.
CTCTATCCCAAGGGGCGGATCTATCTCTACGCGACGCGCGACGCCCAGTCGTCGGCCTTCAGCAATGTGGCGCGCGCGCGCAAGGTGCTGGGCGACTATGACGCCTTCGCTGCCAAGTCGCGCGAGCTTCAACTAAGGTTCAATATAGCGCTATTCGTGGGCTCGCTGCTGCTGGTGGGCATCGCCGTCTATATCGCGCTCGCCGTCGCCGACTGGATGGTGCGTCCAGTGAACGAACTGGTCGACGCCGCCCGCAGGATCACGGCGGGTGACCTGTCCGCGCGCGTCAGCACGCCGCCGGCGCATGACGAGATCGGCACGCTGGCATCGGCCTTCAACCGCATGACGCAGAGGCTGGAGGCGCAGACCGGGGCGCTGGTCGCCGCCAACAGCCAGCTCGACAACCGCCGCGCTTTCATCGAGGCGATCCTTTCAGGCGTCACGGCGGGCGTGCTGTCCGTCGACCAAAAGGGCCTTGTGTCCCTGCTCAACAGTTCCGCCGCTGCGATCCTGGTGGAGGAGGGGGACGATCCGGTCGGCCGCCCGCTGGCGAGCATCTCGCCCGAGTTGGCGGACCTTATCGAAACCGGAGAAAGCGCGGGCATCGTCCAGGTCCGGGCGCAGGGGGACCTGCGCACCTTGGCGGTCAAGGTATCCCGCGACGCGGCGGGTCATGTGCTGACTTTCGACGACATCACCCAGCAATTGTCGGATCAGCGCCGCGCCGCCTGGTCCGACGTCGCACGACGCATCGCGCACGAGATCAAGAACCCGCTGACGCCGATCCAGCTCGCGGCGGAACGGCTCCAGCGCCGTTATGGCGGGGAGGTAACGAGCGACAAGGCGACCTTCACGCGGCTGACCGGGACGATCGTGCGTCAGGTCGGCGACCTGCGGCGCATCGTCGACGAGTTTTCCTCCTTCGCGCGCATGCCCAAGCCCGTTTTCCGGCGTGAGGCGGTGGTCGATATCGCTCGCCACGCGCTGTTCCTGCATGAAGTCGCCCACTCCGACATCCGTTTCACGTTCGACGCGGGTGATGGCGCCGGCGAGATGGTCTGCGACCGCCGCCAGATGGGGCAGGCACTGACGAATATCGTCAAGAATGCCGTTGAAGCGATTGAAGCAAAACCGGAACCTGCGGACGGCGGCCCGCGTGGCCATGTCAGCATGACCGTGCGGCGGGAGGAAAACGATCTGTTCATCCTGGTGCGCGACGATGGAATAGGCCTGCCGCCGGAACGCGAACGGATGCTGGAACCTTATATGACGACGCGGGCCAAGGGGACCGGGCTGGGCCTCGCCATCGTCAAGAAGATCGTCGAGGAACATATGGGCGAAATCCGGTTCGACGACGCGGAGGGGGGCGGCGCGACCGTCACCCTGCGCTTCGATCTAGCGATGCTCGATCGACTGGAGGACGGGCAGGTGATTCCCATGCCCCAGAACAAGATGGCAGGAAAAGTGACGGCCAATGGCGCTTGATATTCTAATTGTGGACGATGAAGAGGATATCCGCGATCTGGTCGCGGGTGTGCTGGAGGATGAGGGGTTCGAAACGCGCACCGCCGCGCATAGCGACGCGGCGATGGAGGCGCTGGCCGCGCGCCGTCCTTCGCTGGTGCTGCTCGACGTCTGGCTTCAGGGATCGCGCATGGACGGGCTCGAACTGCTCGACGAGATTAAGCGCCGCGATCCGACCATTCCGGTGCTGATGATCTCGGGCCATGGCAATATCGACACCGCCGTCGCCGCGATCCGCAAGGGCGCGGCCGACTTCATCGAAAAGCCGTTCGAGGCCGACCGCCTGCTCCATCTGGTCGCCCGCGCGACGGAGACGGAGCGGTTGCGGCGGGAGAATCTGTCGCTGCGCGCGCGCGTCGGGCAGGATGACGAACTGACCGGCACCTCCGCCGCGATCAACGCCGTGCGCGCCACCATCAAGAAGGTGGCCGGCACCGGCAGCCGCGTGCTTATTTCCGGGCCCGCCGGCGTCGGCAAGGAAATCGCCGCGCGCATGCTCCATAGCTGGAGCGGCCGGGCCGATGCGCCCTTCGTCGTCGTCGCCGCCGCACGCATGGACCCTGATCGGGTCGAGGAGGAGCTGTTCGGCATAGAGGACCCCAGTGGCCTCGTACGCCCAGGCTTCCTGGAGCAGGCGCATGGCGGCACGCTTTATCTCGACGAGATCGCCGACATGCCCCTGACGACCCAGGGCAAGATATTGCGCGTGCTGACCGACCAGAGCTTTACGCGCGCCGGCGGGCAGCGCCAGGTGAAGGTCGATGTTCGCGTTATCTCCTCGACCGCGCTCGACCTGGCGGTGGAGATTGAAGAGAAACGGTTTCGCGAGGATTTATTCTATCGTCTTAATGTCGTGCCGCTGGTTATTCCTTCATTATCTGAACGGCGGGACGACATTCCGCCGCTGGTCGAACATTATCTCGCGCGGTTCGCCGCCGACAGGCGCGTGGCGCCGCCGGAAATAGCCAGTGACGCCATGGCCGCGCTTCAGGCCAATGAATGGCCCGGCAATGTGCGCGAACTGCGCAATGTGATCGAACGCACGATGATCCTGGCGCCCGGCGACCGTATCGGCCGGATCGAGTTGGACATGCTGCCGCCCGAGATGACGAGCGGCGGCGGCGGGGAGGGCATCGGTCAGTCCGCCATCATGGGCGCGCCGCTGCGCGAGGCCCGCGAGAGTTTCGAGCGGGAATATCTGCGCATCCAGATCCGCCGTTTCTCCGGCAATATATCGCGGACGGCGACCTTCATCGGCATGGAACGCTCAGCGCTTCACCGCAAGCTCAAGCTCCTGGGGATTACCGACGGCAAGGAATGAAGAACCAAAACGCGCGATGGACGTTCGTTCGCAAGTGCGGTAGGACGTTGCCGCAGCCCCCCGATACGCGGGGGGCGGGTACGACATCCTCCCAGGGATGCAAGGAGCGGGCAACGTCCCGCCAATAACGGAAGGCTGGATCACATGGCCGAAAAAGTGAACAATCTTCAGGACATCTTCCTGAACAACCTGCGCAAGACCAAGACTCCGGTCACCATGTTCCTGGTCAAGGGCGTGAAATTGCAGGGCATCATCACCTGGTTCGACAATTTCTCGGTCCTGTTGCGGCGCGACGGACAGTCGCAGCTCGTCTACAAGCACGCGATTTCCACGGTGATGCCGGCCCAGTCGATGGACCTGACCGAGTTGCGGAAGGCCGGCGAGGGCAACGACAAGAAGGGCAAGCTGCTCCAGGAAATCTTCCTGAGCGCGGTCCGCAAGTCGGGCAGCCCGGTCACCATGTTCCTCGTGAACGGCGTCATGCTCCAGGGTGAGATCGCGGCGTTCGACCTGTTCTGCATGCTGCTCGAACGCGACGGCATGGTGCAACTCGTCTATAAGCACGCCATTTCGACCGTCCAGCCGTTGCACGCGCTCGACCTATCGGGCGAGAACGAGCAGGACGACTGACGCATCCAGGCCGGGTCTGGTCCTCGATCGGTGGACCGGAACCCGGCCCGACGCGTTCAACCCCCATGGCCATATTCAACCGCGACTCCGAAGATGAGGTGACGCGCGGCGCGCGCGCCGTCGTCGTTCATGCCGAACTGCACGGCGCCGACCGTCGCGACAGCGATGCGCGGCTGGAGGAGGCGCGCGGGCTAGCGCTCGCGATCGGCATCGACGTGCGCGCGGCGCAAAGCTTCCGCGTCCGCGACCGTAAGCCCGCCACCCTGTTCGGCAGCGGCCAGGTCGATCAGATCGGCACGTTGGCGACACAGGAAGAGGCCGAACTTGTGATCGTCGACAACGCCCTGTCGCCGGTCCAACAGAGCAATCTGGAAAAGGCCACCGGCGCCAAGGTCATCGACCGCACCGGCCTGATCCTGGAAATCTTCGGCGAACGCGCGGCGACTAATGAGGGGCGCCTGCAAGTGGAACTCGCGCATCTCGATTATCAGGCGGGACGGCTGGTGCGAAGCTGGACCCATCTGGAACGGCAGCGGGGCGGCTTCGGCTTTCTGGGCGGTCCCGGCGAGACGCAGATCGAGGCCGACCGGCGCATGATCCGGGACCGCATGGCGAAGATCCGCCGCGAACTGGATCAGGTCACGCGAACGCGCGGCCTGCATCGCGCCCGGCGGCAGAAGGCGCCATGGCCGGTCATCGCCCTGGTCGGCTATACCAACGCGGGAAAATCGACGCTTTTCAATCGTCTGACCGGCGCTGACGTCATGGCGGAAGACCTGTTATTCGCTACGCTCGACCCCACCATGCGCCAGATCGCGCTGCCGGGGCTGGACAAAGCGATCCTGTCCGACACCGTCGGTTTCGTGTCCGACCTGCCGACCCAGTTGATCGCCGCCTTCCGCGCCACGCTGGAGGAAGTGCTTTCGGCCGACCTGATCGTCCATGTGCGCGACATCGCGCATCCCGACAGCGATGCCCAGCGGGACGATGTCCTGGACGTGCTGAGCGAACTGGGCGTTGCCGGGGAGGGGGCCTTGCAGCGCGAAGGCGAGGCGGGGGAGCCCGTGCCGATGATCGAGGCATGGAATAAGCTGGACCTGCTGGACGCGGAGGGTGAAGCGCTGGCGCGGGAAGTTGCCGCGCGGCGGGGCGATGTCGTCATCCTGTCGGCCTTGACGGGCGAGGGGGTCGACGATTTGCAGCGCGCCGTCAGCGCTCGCCTGACCGCGGGCGCGCACATCCATAGCCTCTCGCTGCCCGTGGGCGACGGGGCCGCGCTCGCCTGGCTGCACGAACATGGCGAGGTGCTGGAAAGCCGGGTCGAGGGCGATCTGGTGCGAGTGGAAGCGCGTCTGTCCGATTCCGCGCTTGCACGCTTCGCCAAGCGGGACCGATAATTTTCAGTTCGGCAGCGCCGCCACGAAGTCCTCGACCACCCGCGCCGAGTTGGCCGACGCCAGCGCCATGAATAGGCGCATCTGGTTGGTCCCGGCGTCGCCGCCAGCCAGGTCGGACAGGCTGCGAAAGGCGATGAAGGGCACGGCGTTGGCAAAGGCGACATGCGCCACGGCCGCGCTTTCCATGTCGGCCAAGCGGGCGCCGAAAGTCGCGCGCACATAGGCGCGATAAGGCGCGTTAACCAGAAATGCGGGGCCGCTGACGCCCCGGCCGCCGATATGGATTTGCGGCGCATGCTCCAGGCAGGTCGCGCCCGCATCGACACAGCGCTCCAGCCGCGCGCCGGACGCGACCTTGCCCGCCAAGGCGAGCAGGGCGGGTCCACCGGGAAGGCGCGACGAAAGGCCGGTCCTTGGTCGCGCTGGTGACGAGGGCGTCGCGGGGGAACATCATGCCGAAACCGTGCAGATCATTGCCGGGCGTGCGGAAGGCGGGCGCGTAGCGGCCATCGGCTCCCTGCCGCGCCAGGGTCGTCTCCATATATTGGGTCCAACTATCGGCGACCACCACATCGCCGATATGCAGGGCGGGATCGACTCCGCCCGCGATGCCAGAAAAGACGATGCGGCGCAGCCGGAAGCGGTCGATCAGCCATTGAGTCGTCATCGCGGCATTGACCATGCTGACGCCGCTTTCGACGAGCAGCACATTCCTGCCGCGCAGCTTGCCCAGCGTTACGGTGACGCCGTTGACCTTGCGGTCCTTGCGATGCGTAATCGACGCTTCCAGCGCCGCGCGCTCCGGCGGAAAGGCGGTCATGATGGCGTCCGCGCTACCCGGTCCAGCTTCTGCGCGGGCAGGGGCGCCGCCATGACAGCGGCGAGCAGAGGCAGGAGGCGGAGCAGAAGACGGATCATTCGGGTTCCCCTGGCGTCAGACGGCGGTGCATAACATAAGCGTCGACCAAGCCCTGCACGGGGTGGTCGGAGGCGCAGGGCAGGCGCCCCACGATGGCGAAGCCCATCGCATGGTGCCAGTTCGACAGCCACCATGTTGGTCCGAGATGACGAAATTAGGTCGTGAACCCATAAATGAGAGCGGCAGCACGCCTAATTTCAGTCAGAGGTTGGACACGAACCACACGACGAAAGCGGCCACTCCGACAAGAGCCAGCGCAAGCAAAAAGCGGACGATGGGCGGATCTCTTAGCGCTGTGTCTTGAGGCCACGGGGTGGTGAGCGCCCAAAGGGGAGCAACGAAGGCGGCGGTCGCGCCCGCAACCCGGACCCAGTCCAGTGCTACCCAACGCCGCGCCATCGCGATCGACTGAGCGTCCGTTATGGTGTCCTTGGGCGAGCCGATGCCGTGATAGAAGAGCGCGGCGTTCATGGGCCAGAACGCGATTACCGTCAGGACGAGCAGGAGGAGAATGCCAATTGACGGCAGACAAAGCAGCCATCGATAGCGCCACGGGGTGCGCCACCCAGCTACGAGCGCCCCGAACCCCGCGATCAGCATGCCGGCCGAGAACGGGATAAAGAACACGCCGGTGTCGACGGGCCAAGCCTTGCCATAGGGCATCATTGCGAGAGACGAGGGCGGATGTGCGCTCCACGCGCCAGCAAGAACGAGAAGATCGAACAACTTGGCACCGAGCAGCGGTCCTCCCACCAACACGGCGAGCCAAAGAAATGCTCGGGTGACATTTTCCCTAGTCGCCATATCGCTCCACCGCACGTGGCGTCCGCTCTTTTGAGATCATCATCTTAAAGCTGCCGGGTGGCAACCCACCATTTCCGTCCTTGTCTATGAGTCTACGGCCTATTGCATCGCTTGGTAGCCCTGAACGAAGGCGAGTTCGAGCGAAGCCGCACACATGCGCCGCGCGAAGCTGCGGCGGCGCGCTTCCATGGCGGTGACATAGCCGGCATTGGCGACATGGGCGCCCAAGCTTGCTGGTTAGCGCGAATATAGAAGACGCCGAGGACCACGCCATCCTCTTCCAACACCCGGACCGTCCGCCCTGGCGCAAGCCACAAGGCGAGCGCCCGTTCACGCGTGCAGTTGCGCGGCATCGCGAGGGTCTCGCCCGCGCGGATCACCGGCTCCAATATCCGCCAGATGGCGTCATGATCGCGCGGTTCGGCCGACCGGATGTGTGAGGCCATGAGCTAACGTTCTTGCCCCTTGACCTGCCGCCACAGGGCTTCCTTCTCCTCGAGGGAAAGGCCCGCGAAACGGTCGCCCGCCAATGTCTCCATCCCGCGAAAGCGCCCCTCGAACTTGCCATTGGCCCGGCGCAACGCGCTTTCGGGATCGACGCCCAGCTGCCGCGCCAGATTGACCACCGCGAACAGCAGATCGCCGACCTCATCCTCGCGCTCGTCAGCGGAGGAGGCCGCCGCGATTTCTCCCAGTTCCTCGGCGATCTTGTCGGTGACGCCGGTCAGGTCAGGCCAGTCGAAGCCGGTCCGGGCCGCGCGCTTCTGGATCTTTTCCGCGCGCAACAGCGCGGGCAGGGCGATCGCGACCCCGGCGAGCGCGCTGCCATCCGGCTCCTTGCCCGCGCGTTCCGCCGCCTTGATCGTTTCCCATTGGGCATGGCCGTCCTCGCGCCGGACATCGCTGTCGCCAAAGACATGCGGATGCCGACGCACCATCTTCGCGCAGATGCCGTCGATGACATCCTGCAAGGTGAAGGCGCCGCTCTGTTCGGCCATGCGCGCGTGGAACACGACCTGCAACAGCAGGTCGCCCAGCTCGTCGCACAGCGCCGCCATGTCGTTCCGGCCGATCGCGTCGGCGACCTCATAGGCTTCCTCGATCGTATAGGGCGCGATGCTGGCGAAATCCTGCTCAATGTCCCAAGGGCAGCCGGTATCGGGATCGCGCAGCCGAGCCATGATGCGCGCTAGCGGCATGATGTCGGCATCGCCGGGATCAATGGCGGGATCGAAGTCGGGTTCGGAAAACGACGTCATGGCTTCACTCAACTCACTGATCGAACCGGGGATTGGCTAAGAAGCGAAACAGGCAATACCCGGCGCTTCTCTCCATGTTCTCGCTAAATAGAGAAGTCACTATCTGTGCCATATAGAAATGTCCCACCT